>JBEBVV010000001.1:0-372492 GCA_040392545.1 Pseudochrobactrum asaccharolyticum
CTAAATGGAAATATCTGCCCAAACCGGGTCAGTTCTCAGTGATAATCAACAATATAATGGGTTTTTCCCGTATGTGAGTGCACATACATCTTCTATGGTCCAATAAATCTTATTTATCCAATCGTCATAATTAACTATGGCGTACCCGTCATGAAAAGGACGACGAAAGTCATTTTCTATGTCCTGCATATACTGTGTATGCGCGTAGTCTAGGCGAGCAATTTTTAAACACTCTGCAATTTTCTCATCTGCTTCGTTTAATAGCTCATTATAATATTGTTCTGCTTTTACTCTCTCATCATACATTTTATTACTTATATAATCGGGCACATGGATGCTGTGATTGAAATATGATAACAATAATGGATGTCGATAATATACGAGGTACAGACGCGGATTTGCTAAGTGGAGAGGTCTTTTTGACATTTTTCAATGATGCTTCTGTCTGGCGATTTTAAGTTTTTTGATTGTTAATGTTGTTGCTCCACCAGTTCATCATTTTAACACGCTCATCCCAATATAGAGAGCGGTGGTAAGCGCGACGGACCTCATCAGCACCGACATGTGCCAGTTCAGCTTCAATTGCATCAGCAGACCAAAGATTGCTTTCATTGAGCAGGCTTGATGCGCTGGCACGAAAACCGTGTGAAGTTGCCTCGTCTGCTGTAAATCCCATACGTCGCAGAGCGCTATTCAATGTGTTTTCACTCATTGGACGGTGGCGGGAGTGGATACCGGGAAACGCTAACTCTGCATAACCGGAATATTGCTTGAGTTCAGTCAATAATTCTATGACCAGCGGGCTCAAGTGTTTTTTGTGTTCACGGCGCATTTTCATGCGGGACGCGGGAATTGTCCAAATGCATTTTGTAAGATCAAATTCATTCCAGCTCGCTTGGCGTAACTCACCAGGCCGAGGAAACATCAGCGCCATGAGTTTGAGCGCGATGCGTGTCTCGGGATTGCCGTCATATTCCCATATGGATCGAACCAAGCCAGTGAATTTATCTTTATCTGTAATTGCTGCTCGGTGTGTAACTGTTGGAGTAATTAATGCGCCACGCAATCCAAAAGTCGGGTCATTATCAGTTCGAGCTGTAGCGATGCCGTATCGGAAAACTTGGCTAATTGTAGAGCGCAAGCGGCGTGCCGTTTCATAGTTGCCTTTGGCCTCTACCTTTTTAAGTGCATGTAAAATTTCGGGAGCTTTGATCTCATGAATGGGCTTGCTGCCAAAATCAGCTTTAGCCATTGAGATAAGCCATTTCTTTTTGGTGAGTGTAACAGGAGCTTTGCCTTCGCGTTCAAGCTTTTCAACGAATTCATCGGCTACATGGCTAAAAGTGATAGCGGCTTCAATAATCCGCTGTAATTTGTCCGATTTTATTTTTTCGCCAGGGTCGATGTTTTGGATAAGCAAATCGCGTGCTTCATCACGCTTAGTGCGAGCATCACGTAAACCTACGGCCGGATAAACGCCAAGAGATAAAGTTTTCTGTTTTCCGAGGAATCGGTAGGCGTAGCGCCAAAGTTTAGAGCCGTTAGGTTGTACCAACAGAAACAGTCCATTAGCATCGCTATATTTTTTAGGGCTAACGTCTTGTTTTAACGCTTTAATTGCTGTGTCGGTCAGGGGCATTGTTGGTATCGCTTTTTCAAAGTTTGTTGGTATTTCCCTCGATACCAACAAATGTACCAACATTTCTTTTGGATGCAATCGGACGATGTCAGACTGTAAGATACAAAAAAACCCGCTTTCGCGGGCTTTTTGATGATATTTAGGACATTGGTAGTTGTCCTAATAGTATGTTTTGGTGCCCAGAAGAGGACTCGAACCTCCACGCCCTTGCGAGCGCCAGCACCTGAAGCTGGTGCGTCTACCAATTCCGCCATCTGGGCGTTGAGTGACCGTTTAAAGGGCAGAGTGATTCATGTCAACGGCATTTCATCGAAAATTGCAGGAAATTTGTATTTTTTTGAAGTTTTTTTGTTTTTTCGTCTCAGGATGGAAAATAAAATCATTTCAACAGCTTACACGTGTGCTGTTTTCCACATAAAGCAAAGAAAAAAGCCGGACACAACAATGTATCCGGCTTTGAATCAGAAAAGCGCAGCGCCTGAAATTATGCGGTGAGCACTTTTTTCATAGCGACAGTGCTGTCGGCATTCAGCTGATAAACAATCGGCACGCCGGTATTCAATTCCTGTGCGATGATTTCTTCGCTGGTCAGGCCTTCAATGGCCATAATCAGCGCGCGCAGGGAATTGCCATGTGCGGCAACCAGCACTGTTTCACCGCGCAGTACATGCGGCTGAATCGTGTGCAGATAATAAGGCCAGACGCGGGCGCCAGTATCGCGCAGGCTTTCACCGCCCGGAGGTGGCACATCATAAGAACGGCGCCAGATATGCACCTGTTCCTCACCCCATTTGGCGCGGGCATCATCCTTGTTCAGACCGGAGAGGTCGCCGTAATCGCGTTCATTGAGCGCAACATTGCGCACTGTTTGCAGATCGGACTGGCCGAGCTGATCCAGAATATGCTGACAGGTAAGCTGCGCACGGGACAGGTCAGATGTATAGGCGATGTTGAATTTCAGACCGGCGGCCTTCAGACGCTCACCGGCAGCCTTGGCTTCTGCATGTCCCTGTTCTGTCAGTGACGGGTCGCGCCAGCCGGTAAACAGGTTTTTCAGGTTCCATTCGCTTTGACCGTGACGGACAAGAACAAGAGTGCGGGACATAAGATAATCTCCGGTTAAACATAGTGCGCCACTGTAATACGGCTTCCGCACCATGTGGTTATATTCAAAGAGACAGAACATATCCCAGGGTCAGGGACATGAAGATCGGGTTCAATTTCACTTTATTCCAAAAAGACAGAAGATTTTCAATGATGCAGCATCAATTGAAAAGATTTCTGTTCTGAAATTGTCTGGCTCAGACGCCGAGAACATCACGCATGGAATAGAGGCCGGGCTTTTGACCATAGCCCCATAGCGCCGCAGTGACGGCACCTTCCGCAAAAACGGATCTGTCCTGCGCCTGATGTGACAGTGTGATGCGCTCGGTTGCGCCTGCAAAAATCACAGAATGTTCGCCGATAACCGCACCGCCGCGTAAAGAAGCAAAACCGATTGTGCCTTCTTCGCGGGCACCGGTATGGCCGTCGCGGCCGCGCTGGCTGTGATCTTTCAGGCTGATGCCGCGCCCTTCTGCTGCAGCTTCCCCCAACAACAAGGCGGTGCCGGACGGGGCATCCACCTTGTGTTTATGGTGCATTTCAAAGATTTCAATATCAAAGGCTGATGGTTTCAGCGCGCGGGCAGCCTGTTCCACCAATGCAGCAAGCAGATTGACACCGAGCCCCATATTGCCGGATTTGATAATGGTGGCATGGCGTGCAGCGGCGCGGATTTTTTCTTCATCACTTTCTGTGCAGCCTGTGGTGCCGATCACATGGACAATCCGTGCCTGTGCGGCAAGGGCTGCATAGGTCAGAGTGGCTTCCGGCGTGGTAAAATCCAGCACACCCTGTGCCTCAGCAAAAACCGGCAGCGGATCGGCGGCAATGATCACGCCGTTTTTGCCGATACCTGCCATCTCCCCTGCATCCTGCCCGATCAGCGGCGAGCCTTCGCGGACAATGGCACCGGAGAGCACAGTTTCAGGATTTTCGCTGACAGCGCGGATGAGCGCCTTACCCATGCGCCCGCCGGCACCGGTTACCACAAGTCGCATCGGGGCGGATGAAAGGGCGGCGGAATTGGATGAAGTCATGATTTATCCGATCAGAGCTTCGCCTTCAGGGGCGGACTGGAGCTGATAAAAGCGGGCATAAACACCGTTCTCGATGGTAATCAGATCGCTGTGGCAGCCTTCTTCGACAATATTGCCGGCTTCCATGACAATGATCTTATCCGCATTGACAACAGTGGAAAGACGATGGGCAATCACGATTGTGGTGCGGTCTTTCATGATGGTGTCAAGCGCCTGCTGAACGCGTTTTTCAGATTCATTATCGAGAGCCGAGGTGGCTTCATCAAGCAGCAAGAGCGGAGCCTTGCGCACAATAGCGCGGGCAATAGACAGGCGCTGGCGCTGGCCGCCGGAAAGCGTGATGCCGTTTTCCCCGACAGGACTGTCATAGCCCTGCGGCTGGCGGATGATGAATTCATGGGCATTGGCAAGTTTTGCCGCCTCAATCACCTCTTCCTGTGTCGCATCAGGGCGGCCATAGCGGATATTATCGGCGATGGAGCCTTCAAACAGATAAGGCTGTTGCGAAACATAGGCGATGGAATGGCGCAGGGAACTGACGGTAACGCCGGCAATATCCTGATCATCAATCAGAATACGGCCGCTATTCACATCATAAAAACGCTGGATCAGCGTGATCAACGTGGATTTACCGGCACCGGAAGCGCCGACAATGGCGGTTGTTTCACCGGCTTTGGCGACAAAGCTGATGCCGTTGAGAACCTGCTGATAATCCGGATTGTCTTTCGGATGATAGGCAAAGCGCACATCCTCAAAACTTACTGTGCCGCCTTTAACATTGAGCGGCACTGCATCCGGCCGGTCTGTCTGGGCCGGTTTCAGATCAAGAATCTCATAGATCATCCGCGCATTGACGAGCGCACGTTCGAGGCTGACCTGCAAACGGGCAAGGCGGCGTGCAGGATCATAGGCCAGCATCATAGAGGTGATGAAGGCGAACATACTGCCCGGCGGCTGCTGTTCGGCAATGGCGCGGTAGCCGGAATAGGCAATCACGGCGGCAATGGCGATACCGGCGAGAATTTCGGAAATCGGTGTTACACGTTCTGAAACACTGGCGATCTTATTGGAGCGGTCTTCGGCGCGTTCAATCAGGCCGTAAATTTTGCCCTGCAACTGCTCTTCCATCGTAAAGGCTTTGACGATGGTAATGCCCTGTGTGGTTTCCTGCATCGCGCCGAGAAGATGTGAATTCAGATGCACAACTTCACGGGTAACTGTGCGGATGCGGCGCGAGACATAGGTCACAGTGAGAATCAGCGGCGGCGCAATCAGGAGCGTATAGAGCGACAGATAAGGCTCCTGATACACCATGATACAGACCAGACCGATCAGCATCACCGCATCGCGGGCAAGCGATGTGACCGTCATATTCATCAGGTCGCGCATGCCGCCAATATTCTGGTTGATCTGTGCCGCCAGATGGCCGGAGCGGTTATTATTGTAGAAATTCAGCCCCAGTTTCATCAGATGCGCAAAAATGCGCTTCTGGTAAATGGCGGCCAGATTATTACCGATCCGTGCCAGTTGCACAGCCTGAATATAGCTGCCAAGCCCGCGCAGGATAAAGGCCAGCAAAATTGAACCGGCAATTATTGCGATCAGATCAGCGCGCTGCTTGTAGAAAATGTCATTGATGACATCGCGCATAATATAGCCGACAAAAATAGTGGCGCCGGAAATCATCAGCGAGCCGGCAATGGCTTTGGCATAGGCGATTTTATGATCAGAAAAATTCTCGGACAGCACACGACGGATCATCTGTGTGGTTTCTGCCGGATCGATGTTTTTTTTCTTTTTAAATAAACTCACGGTCAGGGCAAATCCTGCAACTGGTTTCAGAGCATGCGGGCAGGCTGCCCGTGCTGTCATTTCTTTTTCTATAAAGCGCTACAAAGCATTTGACCATGCTCTTTGGGTAAAAGCATGGTCAATTCCGTTCGATCTCTATAGCGCAATGCGGTTGCAGCTCTTAGCGCCAGCGGCGTCCGTCTGTATGAATATCAAAGCGGGCAGGGGTGCGCGCATAGGCTGAAAGACCGGCAATAGCCGCCAGCGGATGTACAATCACATGCACCGGAATGGTCTTGAGAATATGCTGATGCGGGGCTTTATCTTCAAAGGCCGCACGGAAACCACCGCTGCGCAAGGCCGGAATAATGCGTTGCGGTATGCCGCCCGACAGGTAAACACCGCCCTGCGCCATGAAAATCAGCGCCAGATCACCGGCGAAACGCCCCAGATAAATGGTAAAAAGCTCCAGCGTTTCAACAGCTTGTGGATTGCTTTTATCAAGTGCTGCATCCGTGATTTCTGCCGGTGTTGTCAAAGACGGTTTAAGGCCATCAGCCTGACAGATTGCCTGATAAATATGCTGCAAGCCGCGGCCGCACAGCAATTGCTCGGCGGAAACACGACCGTCGATCTTTTCAATAAACGGAAAAATTTCGTTGTCCCGCTCCGTGCGTGGGCCGAAATCCACATGGCCGCCTTCACCCGGCACCGGCACCCATGTCTGGCGCGAGCGGATCAACCCGGCAACGCCAAGTCCGGTACCAGGGCCCAGAACCACGCGCTTGCCATTGGGATGGCCGGTGTCACCGCCGATATTTTCCAGATGTTTTTCATCCAGTGAAACTACGGCGAGCGCCTGCGCTTCAAAATCATTGAGCACAGTAATGTCTGCCAGATTGAAGCGCTCCATCATTTCGCGCGGTCTGACCACCCATTTGCAATTGGTCAGCGGAATTTCATCCCCCTCAACAGGGCCTGCAACGGCAATAACCGCAGAGCGCGGCAGGATGGATGTGTGATCCAGCACGGCTGACTGAATGGCATCTTCGATGGTTTCAAAATCCTGTGTGAGCAGAACCGGAAATTCTTTCGGCTCGGCATAGGAATCCACCAGAATTGCAAAACGGGCATTGGTGCCGCCAATATCGCCGATCAGTACGGGAAAAACAAAATTAGGATCAATCTGTGGCATTGGTAATATCATTTCCCGTGTTTCAGTGACTGTTCCGCGATGCTGCGCAGCAAATCACTCTGCATATTTTCAGTTTCTGCGCAGAACGTAACGGACAATTGTTGCAGGATTGTCATGGCTTGCGCGAAAAAAGCTAAAGCATTTCCAGCAAAAGTGTGAAGCGGTTTTGCGTAAGGTAAATGCGGTTGATGGAGCATTTCCAGCAAAAGTGTGAAACGGTTTTGCGTGGGATAATGCGATGAAACAAATTTTTAGAGCGGTTTCAGCGACTCCATTGTAACCGTAACCGCTCTAAATCGTTTGAAATCTATAGCCGAGGCACCTGCCGAAGAAAAGTGCAATCTTGGGAACAGGCCGGAAGCTGGTTGTTAACCGGCTGGAGCCAACCGGAAACAGGTTGTCAGGAGTATAAGCCTGAAAATGTTGCTTTCAGGCTTATGTGTTTTAAGGCCTTTGGGCAGGCAGCGGCACCGCGAAAGGTGGTGACGGCTCGGCAAAGGTCGAAGGTGCCGCTAAAGGCGCAGCATTGCGACCGGCATTTTGCGTGCCAAAGGTTACATCTTTCACTGAAGCCGGAGCCGGTGCATTGAGCAAAGCGGCACAGGCAGGCGGCAGTTGCGATACCATCATGATTTTAGGCGGCTTTGGCTTGTCATCCGGTTTGGCAGGCTTGGCCGGTTTCCACGGTTCATCGGTAAACCACCAGTCGAGCGGCTTGCCGCAACCGTCATCCTTGCCGATAGGGTCTTGTGGCTTGCAATCCGGCGATCCGGCCTGACAGCGGATACGCACATGAAAATGGTAGAAATGCCCCCAGTAAGGCCGCACTTTTGCCAGCCAGCGCCGGTCACCGCTTACGGTTTCGCAAAGCTGTTTCTTGATGCCCGGATGCACAAAAATCCGCTCCACTTCCGGATAGCCGGCCGCATGTCTTAACAGTGCCGTGCGCGATGGCGTCCATTTATTCGGGTCGACATAGAGCGAATTCGGCTTGAGCATGGAGACGGCGCTCACATCCTCCCGTTCCTGATTGGTGAAACGGTGATTGGCAGGCATGGGTGTCAGCCAGATATCGGCATCAAGCCCGACCTGATGCGAGGCATGGCCGGTCAGCATCGGGCCGCCGCGCGGCTGCGAAATATCGCCGACCAGAAGGCCGGGCCAGCCTGTCTTGGCTGCATCGCGGGACAGTTTTTCCAACAGCGCAATCATGGTCGGATGTCCCCAATTGCGGTTTCTGGACAGGCGCATCACCTGCCAGTTCGGCCCGTCTACCGGCAGCGCCACGGCACCGGAAATACAGCCTTTGGAATAAAATCCGTAAGATTGCGGGTCGGTAACAGATGGCAGTTTAACCGCGCCAAAAGCCTGTTTTGCAGGGGCATCGGCTTGTGCTGTCGTTACAGCAGCGCCAAACAGCGCCGCGCTGAGGCTTAAATGTAAAGCGAGGACTGATAATTTGCGCGAGATGGGACGAAACATCATGGGGCAGGTTCCGGTCATATAAAATATTGCAACAGCATCGGCTGTGTTGCCGTGGCTGACAAGCGTAAAAATATCACAGTGTCAGCAGAGTTCAGCGGGTTTCACCCTGTTGCAGCAGTTTTTCAAGTCCTGTGCGATAATCGGGATAGCGCAACTGATAGCCGGTTGCTTTAAGCGCGGCATTGGAGGCGCGTTTGCATTCCTGATAGAAAGAACGTGCCATCGGCGATAGGTCCGCTGTTTCATAATCCATGGCAGGCGGCGGGGTCATGCCAAGCAATTCTGCGGCATAGCGAATGATTTCATGGGCTGCTGCCGGTTCATCATCTGCCAGATTATAGGTGCCGCCCAGATTATTGATGCAGAGATGCGCCAATGCGCCGCCAATATCTTCCACATGAATGCGGTTGAACACATGGTCTTTTTTAATCAGACGATGGGCGCGGCCTTGTTTGACACTGGCCAGCGCGTTGCGCGCCTGCCCCTGAAAGACCGGGCCGTAAATACCGGCAATCCGCAAAATAGCACAGGCAATATCGGTGTTTTCAGCTTGCGCGCGCCATTCATTTTCCGCTGTAACGCGGGCGGCAGAACGGGCAGACAGCGGTTTCAGCTCTGACGTTTCATCGACCCATGCGCCCTGATAATCACCATAAACACCGATGGTCGATAAATAGCTGATGAAACGTGCCTGCGGTGCATAATGCTGCAACCCCTCCGGCATTAGCCGCAGGATCGGGTCTGTGTCCTCAGCGCTGCCGGTCAGAGGCGCAATGGAAGAGACAATATGTGTGGCCTGTCCCAGTTCATCGAGCAATTGTGCGCTCAATCCCTGTTCCGCATCAAAAAATACCGGATTGATACCGTTGTTGCGTAAAGTGTCTGCCTGTTCGGGACGGCGGATGGTGCCGGTGATTGAACGGATATGCGCCGCCGGATTTTGCCGTAAAGCCTGCACAAAATAATGCGCGGAATAGCCGGTACCAAACAGGAAAATATGCATTATTTGTCTTTCTCATTCTGCGTTGCAGCACGTAAGCCATTCTTCAACCACCTCTGCATCCTGTTCAAGAGGCAGATACCGGTTTTTCAGACGGGTAAAGTCCTGTTCGGATGCAAGGCGTGATAAGGCCCATATGGCTGCGCCACGGGTGACAGGGGCAGGGTCATTCAGCAAGTTTTCTATGGTGCCAAGATAGGCCGGATTGCCGGAATTACCGGCAGCAATCAATACGTTGCGGATAAAGCGGTCGCGGCCGATGCGCTTGACCGGCGACCCTGTGAAAAGGGTGCGGAAGGCCGGATCATCGAGTTTTAGCAAATCACCGAGTGCGGGTTCTTTCAGCTCTTCGCGTGCCTGCAATTTGGCCTCACGGGAAACCTGCGCAAATTTGTTCCACGGGCAGGCGGAGAGACAATCGTCACAGCCATAAATACGGTTGCCCATCATCGGGCGGAATTCATGCGGGATCGGGCCTTTATTCTCAATGGTGAGATAGGAAATACAGCGCCGCGCATCAATCTGATAGGGCGCGGGGAAAGCCGCTGTCGGACAGGCATCAAGGCAGGCACGGCATTTGCCGCAACTGTCCTTGCCGGCATGATCCGGTTCCAGTTCGGCTGTGGTGAAGATTGAGCCTAAAAACAGCCATGAACCATAATCACGGCTGACCATATTGGTATGTTTGCCCTGCCAGCCCATACCGGCAGAAACCGCCAGCGGTTTTTCCATTACCGGTGCAGTATCAACAAAGACCTTAACCTCATGACCGGTACGCGCCGCAAAGCGGCTGGCCATATGTTTGAGCTTGCCTTTGATGATGTCGTGATAATCGCGGTTCTGCGCATAGACCGAGATCGCCCCGCAATCCTGTTTGCTTTGCAGGCTGCGCGGGTCGTGATCAGGGCCGTAATTCATCGCCAGCATGATGATGGAGCGCACCTCATGCCACAATGCAGCAGGGTTGGAACGGCGGTCTGCCGTTTCCTCCAGCCATTCCATTGAGCCGTGATGTCCCTGATCGAGAAAATAGCGCAGCCGTTGCGGTGCCTGCGGAATGGCATCCGGCGTGGTAATGGCTAAAACGTCAAAACCAACCGCAGCCGCTTCCTCCTGAAGATAGCGTTTCAGGCGTATATTCTGCGGCTCATCACTTTTGGGCAGCGGTTTTTTCAGCGTCGGTTTCGGCGCATCAGGCTTTTGAGGCGGGCGGTCAGAAATCGAGGTCGCCATAATGGGACGCCGGAAAAATGCCGCGTACGCGGTCTGCCAGAAGCGGGCGGAAAGACGGACGGGATTTCATCCGTGCATACCATTCGCGGGTTGCGCGGTGTTCTGCCCATTCGATTTCGCCAAGATAATCCAGCACGGAAATGCCTGCCGCTGCCGCCATATCGGCATAGCTTGGCACATCACCGGCCAGCCAGTTGCGGGTGGCTGCCAGCCAGTCCGTATAGCGCAGATGCTGGCGGATATTGGAACGGGCGGCACGGATTGCCGTGGAATCAGGTGCAGAGGAGCCGGTTTCCTGAGACATCTGCAATTTGAACACGCGCTCACGGGCAAGGTGACGGGTGACTTCATTTTCAAATTTGATCAGGAACCAGTCAACAAGGCGGCGCACTTCAGCGCGCTCCATCGGTGTTTCCGGCAGCAGGCGGCGGTTGCGCTTCAATGCGCCGCGGGTCTCATCCATATATTCGGCAATGACCGTAGCACCGACAACCGGCAGATCATTTTCCGCCAGCAGAACCGGCAGGGTTCCGGCAGGATTGAGCGCTAAAAACTCTTTTCTGCGCGACCATGGCCGTTCCTCTATCAATTCCGCTTCCACACCATATTCATTGAGAATGAGACGAACATAGCGCGAGCCGGTGGACATTGGATGATGAAACAGCGTGAGCATGTGTTGCGACAATACTTTCACATAAAAAGACTGATGCCGGTGCACCGGCAGACCAGACTGAATGACTTGTCAGCTTTTGCATAATCCGTGACCGGTGCAAGCTTGCTATCTGGCCGGTTGTGCGGAACTGCAAATACAGACAAGGAACGACATAAAATGCGGCTGTAGAGCATTTTGCCCTATTATGCATCCTTCCTATAAATAATTGGTTAGGACGCTTGGTCTACATAATTATGCATTGATTTGAGCATAGAAACATCGCAACGCGCTGAATTTAAGGCAGTGCTGTTGTTTTAAAATGCATTTCCGGTTTGAGCGATCATCTGTGTCCGGCAACGGAACGGGGAAAATTGCGGAAATCGCAGGCATTGTTTTTTTGCAAAGGCAGATAAAGGTATTCGGCAATATGGATGCATGGGCAATTTTCGAGGCTGCGATTCTCGGACTTTTGGAAGGTATGACCGAGTTCCTTCCGGTTTCCTCGACAGGGCACCTGTTGCTGGCAGGACATTTTCTGGGGTTTGAATCAACAGGGCGCACTTTTGAAGTGCTAATTCAGCTGGGTGCTATTCTGGCGATCCTCAGTGTTTATTTCGGGCGGTTGTGGAGATTGCTCACCGATCTGCCGCATGATGCCGGTGCGCGGCGCTTTGTCTGCGGTATTTTGCTGGCTTTTTTGCCTGCTGCGGTGATCGGCGCTTTTGCGCATAGTTTCATCAAACAGGTGCTGTTTGAAACGCCGATGCTGGTTTGCTCCATGTTGATTATCGGCGGGTTTATTCTGCTATGGGTGGATCGTCTGCCGCTGCGCCCGCGCTATAATGATGTGGCGCAATATCCGTTGAAAATGTGCTTCATGATCGGCGTGGTGCAATGTCTGGCAATGATTCCGGGTGTATCACGCTCTGGTTCCACCATTGTCGGGGCATTGCTGATGGGCTCGGACAAGCGCACGGCTGCGGAATTCTCGTTCTTTCTGGCCATGCCGACAATGGCCGGTGCCTTTGCCTATGATCTTTACAAGAATCACGCCGCTCTGTCGGCCAATGATATGACGCAGATTGTGATCGGATTTGTTGCTGCCTTTATTTCCGGTGTGATCGTGGTGCGCTATTTGTTGGATTATGTGTCGCGCCACGGCTTTGCATTATTTGCCTGGTGGCGTCTGGTTGTCGGCTGTGCGGGCATGGCCGCACTGCTGGTCTGGGGCTGATCCGGTCTGTCTGCACAAGGTTTGGTTTATATGGATTACCCCGGTCATGGCACGCTATGGCCGGGGTTTTTACGGATGCTGCTGCCCGATCAGAATGATACGCTATCGGATGCGCCTGTCGGGACGGAATTAAAACATGCAATTGAACCGTATCATTATCTTAGGCAATGCCGGCAGCGGAAAATCAACACTTGCACGCCAGCTTGGTACGGTGCTGGAGGTTCCGGTCATCCATCTCGACAAATTGTTCTGGGAGCCGGACTGGACAAAGCCCGAGGCCTCCGAATTCAGAGCCAAAGTGCGTGCCGCGGTCAGCGGTTCACGCTGGATTTGTGAAGGCAATTACCATCGCCGTACATTCGATCTGCGTCTGCCAAAAGCCGATCTCGTGATCTGGCTGAACACGCCCCGTCTGACATGCTTAAAGCGCGTACTGATCAGGACATTGCGCAATGAGCCGCGGCCGGATTTGCCTGAAGGGTGTTCGGAGCGAATGAACCGGGAATTCCTGTTATTTCTGCGCTATGTGTGGCAGTTCGATCAGAAAGACCGTCCTGCAATTGAAGC
Source organism: Pseudochrobactrum asaccharolyticum (assembly GCA_040392545.1). Taxonomy (GTDB): domain Bacteria; phylum Pseudomonadota; class Alphaproteobacteria; order Rhizobiales; family Rhizobiaceae; genus Pseudochrobactrum; species Pseudochrobactrum asaccharolyticum_A. The sequence continues at coordinate 12,938 of JBEBVV010000001.1, forward strand.
CGAACGGGTGGTGCAGGGAGCAAATGTTCCGGTTGTCTCCTTGAATAATAAGGCAGAAATTCACGCTTTTCTTCAACAGGTTCAATCACACAGGCAATAAAAAACTGCACCTTACTTGGGGCTGTCTCCAGCCTTTGGGGTGCAGTTTAAAAATCATATTATATCCGGTTTGATACCGGTTTAGCGGGCAAGGCTTGCCTTGTCATACTGACCGAGAACGCGGTAGCGCCACAGATAGGATGGCAGAATTGCATCCACAGCCTGCGGTTTGATGCCGAGGCCTTCCAGCGTGCGGTCTTGATCAGCCGCTTCCTGCGACACGATATTGTTGCTTTTCAGCAGTTTGACATGGTCGCTGGTCAGCGGCGGATTTGGCAACAGGCCAAGCACTTTGCCCTGCAGGCTCGCAACCCACCAAGGCAGATTGATGAAGAAGCGTTTGCGGTTGCTCACTTCCAGCGCAATTTCCATGCAACGGCGCAGGGTCAGCACTTCTGCGCCACCCAGTTCATAGGTCTGACCGGCCTGCAATTTGCCTTCAACCGCACGGGCAATTACTTCAGCCACATCGCCGACATAGACCGGCTGGAACTGGGTTTTGCCGCCGCCGATCAATGGCATGAAAGGCGAGAAGCGGGACATATTGGCAAATTTGTTGAAGAAGCGGTCTTCAGGTCCAAAAATGACGCTTGGACGCAGGATCACGGCATCCGGCTTGGCAGTCAGCACCAGACGTTCCGCTTCGGCTTTGGTGCGGGCATAGTGCGATGTGCTTTTCAGATCAGCGCCGAGAGCTGACATATGCACCAGAGGCACACCGGCAGCGGCTGCAATTTCCGCCACATGTTTTGCGCCAATGGCATGAACAGTGTTGAAGCGCTGCTTGCCGCCTTCGGCCAGAATGCCGACGAGATTGACGACATAATCTGCACCCTGAACGGCACGTTCCACCGACCAGCGATGGCGGATATTGGCCTGCACCAGCTGAATCTGGCCGACATTGCCCAGCGGCTGCATATAATAAGCAATTTCCGGCTTGCGCACGGCAACGCGCACGCGGTAACCGCGCCGTGCCAGTGCATCAACCACATGGCGGCCGACAAAACCTGAACCGCCGAAAACTGTGACCAGCTTTGGTGTGATGCGGTGATTGAGTGCTTGCGTGTCCATGGCCTGTCTCCTGCGCCGGTCTCTTATTAACGGCATGATTACTGCGCCTGCATTTTTGCAAAGCGCGGTAAATTTGTAATACTGATGCGGAGGTCTCGGGACGCTCCGCCAGCTTTTGGCTCCCGCTTTACTGGTTTTTTAGCGCTTCGCAAAGGGGACATAATGCACCATACAAGCGAAAGATCGCTTTTAACGTCTTTAAGGTAAAAACGGCACAGTGGCACGGGGGTGCAAATGCGCTGTTGTCACCTTCATTTGATCTGTGCCGGGTTTAAGCAAAATCAAGAGCAGCAAGACGGCAAGAGTGGCTGAAAGCAGGGACAGGGACGGTTTTCCCGCCTTCACACGCAAGAAAACAGCACCTGCGGCCTGTTTTGCAAGAAACCCCCTTTGCCTTTGCGCAAATCTGCTGCTAAATCGCGCGCATGAGCACACCACTTGACCATATCCGGAATTTTTCCATCGTCGCCCATATTGATCATGGGAAGTCGACCCTTGCCGACCGTTTGATTCAAGCGACCGGTGGCCTTGAGAATCGTGAAATGAAAGAGCAGGTGCTCGACTCGATGGATATCGAGCGCGAGCGCGGCATCACGATCAAGGCTCAGACCGTGCGTTTGAACTATCGTGCGAAAAATGGTGAGGACTATGTTCTCAACCTGATCGACACACCGGGGCATGTTGACTTTGCCTATGAAGTTTCCCGCTCGCTGGCTGCCTGTGAAGGTTCGCTTTTGGTGGTGGATGCTTCACAGGGCGTGGAAGCACAGACACTGGCCAATGTTTATCAGGCAATCGACAATAATCATGATCTGGTTGTTGTTTTGAACAAGATTGATCTGCCTGCCGCTGATCCTGAACGTGTGAAAGAACAGGTTGAGGATGTGATCGGTATTGATGCGTCGGATGCCGTGGAAATCTCTGCGAAAAGCGGTCTGGGTATTCCTGATGTGCTGGAAGCGATTGTTGAGCGTCTGCCTGCGCCGAAAGCGGGCGATCGTGATGCGCCGCTTAAAGCCATGCTGGTGGATAGCTGGTATGACACCTATCTTGGTGTGATCGTTCTCGTACGCATTATCGACGGTGTGCTGAAAAAAGGTCAGACCATCCGCATGATGGGCACAGGCGCTAAATATCCGGTAGAGCGCGTGGGCGTGTTCACACCGAAAATGGTGGCTGTAGAAGATCTGGGGCCGGGTGAACTTGGCTTTATCACTGCTTCGATCAAGGAAGTGGCCGATACGCGCGTCGGTGATACGATCACCGAAGACAGACGGCCGACAGAAACCATGCTGCCGGGCTTTAAACCGGCGCAACCTGTGGTGTTCTGCGGTTTGTTCCCTGTAGATGCGGCGGATTTTGAAGATCTGCGTGCGGCGATGGGCAAGCTGCGTCTCAATGATGCGAGTTTCTCGTTTGAAATGGAAACATCGGCAGCGCTGGGCTTTGGTTTCCGCTGCGGTTTCCTTGGGCTCCTGCATCTTGAAATTATTCAGGAACGTCTTTCCCGTGAGTTCGACCTTGATCTGATCGCCACTGCGCCTTCTGTTGTCTATCGCATGAATATGCTTGATGGCTCGGTGAAGGAACTGCACAATCCGGCAGATATGCCGGATGTGGTAAAGATCACATCGATTGAAGAGCCGTGGATTAAAGCGACCATTCTGACACCGGATGACTATCTCGGTGCGATCCTGAAACTGTGTCAGGAACGCCGTGGTATTCAGGTTGATCTGTCTTATGTCGGCCCGCGTGCGATGGTGACTTACGAACTGCCACTCAATGAAGTGGTGTTCGATTTTTATGATCGTCTGAAGTCGATTTCCAAGGGCTATGCATCTTTCGACTATAATCTGTCGGAATATAAAGCCGGTGATCTGGTGAAAATGTCGATCCTTGTCAATGACGAGCCGGTTGATGCGCTTTCAATGCTGGTGCACCGCTCTGCCGCTGAAAAACGTGGCCGTGTGCTGTGTGAAAAGCTGAAAGACCTGATCCCGCAGCATATGTTCAAAATTCCGATTCAGGCGGCAATTGGCGGACGTATTGTGGCGCGTGAAACGATTTCTGCACTGCGCAAGGACGTGACGGCGAAATGTTACGGTGGTGACGTTTCGCGTAAGCGCAAACTTCTGGAAAAGCAGAAGGAAGGTAAGAAGCGCATGCGTCAGTTCGGTAAGGTGGAAATTCCGCAAGAAGCCTTTATTCAGGCGCTTAAAATGGGCGATGAATAAGCTGCTGCAGGCAGACCGGTTATTATAGATGAACAGACCCGCCTTTTGGCGGGTTTGTTTTAAGACAACAGGATTTTAAAATGACAGCGAAACCACGTATTACCGTTGAATATTGCACCAAATGTAACTGGATGCTGCGTGCCGCATGGGCTGCGCAGGAATTATTGCAGGCCTTTGGTGATGAGGTTGGCGAGATTGCGCTGATCCCTGGCAGCAATGGCGATTATATCATTCGTCTGAATGATGCTGTGGTCTGGGATCGCAAGGCTGAAAACAGCTTTCCGGAAACAGATGCGCTGGTCGCCCGTATCCGTGCGGTGATGAAGGGCTGATAATGCTCCGGTCTTTATGGGTGATATAAAGACTTAAAGTTTGATTTTTAACGGGTTAAAGAAAGCCGGTCATCTTGAATAACCGGCTTTTTCCATATTCCTGCAAGGGTTTGCGGGCAAGTTTCAAGGTTTAGATTCTATGTCCGTTTTCATCGTGATTTGCCTCAGAGACAAGGTGAGGCACGTTGAAACGTGCTGTTTTACATTTTATTTTTGCATCGAATAAAGCTTAAATAGTTAATTTTATTGCATAAAATAAGTATTTGGATGGATCACAAGTGGTTTTAATCCTGCGATCCCAAAGGCTTAGAATTCCGCTTTCAGGGAGAGATTCCGAAAAGCCTGTGCTTATAAAAAGCGCGGCGGCTGGGATGCGCCGTTTTGCTGCAATTGTGTCTGCTCTGCTGGCTTTTTCTGCTCGTGGCTATCCGGATTATCACCCAGTTCCAGCGCCTCGATTTTCGCGCCGCGGCGGGTGAGTTTGGAGGTTGAGATCAGAATATCGTCAATATCGCGGCTGGCCTGCGAGAAGTGGCTTTGCAACTTGCGCACACGCTCATCAAGCCGCGCCACATCATCCATCAGACGCACCACTTCGCCTTGTATCAGATGTGCCTGTTCACGCATCCGCGCATCTTTCAGCACAGACTGTATAACCTGAATGGAGAGCATCAGCAGGGAAGGCGAGACGATCACCACCCGCGAGCGGTGTGCACGCTGGATAATGACTTCAAAATTCTCGTGTATTTCCGCAAAAATTGATTCTGACGGCACAAATAGGAAAGCCGTGTCCTGTGTTTCACCGCTGATGAAATATTTGGCGGCAATATCGCGGATATGCACTTCCATATCGCGGCGGAATAATTGCTCATAATGGCGCTTGGCCTCCGGTGTTTCCGAAGCCTTGAGCGCATTCCAGCTTTCCAGCGGAAATTTAGCGTCAATCACCAGTGAGGCAGTGCCATTGGGCATCCGCACCAGACAATCGGGCCGCGTTGCATTGGAGAGCGTGGCCTGAAATTCATAGGCACCCATTGGCAGGCCATCGGCAATGATTGCCTCCATACGCGATTGGCCGAAAGCGCCGCGTGTCTGCTTATTGGCGAGGATGGCCTGTAACTGTACCACCTGACCGGCAAGCGACTGAATATTATTCTGTGCGGTATCAATCACCGCCAGCCGCTCCTGCAATTTGCTCAGGTTTTCATGAGTCGAGCGGGTTTGCTCATGGATGCTGCGGCCAAGGTGATTGGTCATACCATCCAGCCGGTCGCGGATGGATTTATTGAGCTCTGCCTGTCTTGCGCCGAAAAGCTCGGCCATTGTCTGCATGCGCCCCTGCATCTCTGCCTGACTTTTCAGGATCGACTGCATCTGCATTTCCGCTTCCCGCGATCGTTCTTCCGACTGAAACTGTGCCTGCAACATGGCGCGGTTATTGCGCCCGCCCGCCCACAGGCTGATGAGGAGAACCAGCAGCATGAAGCCGCCCGCACTCAGCAGCAAATGGGCTGGTGAGAGGCCGGACAAGGCACTGATAGATGCAGGTAATTGCGAGGCAGATAGATTTTCCATAGGCAAAGATTACACGATTCGCGGTAAATATAAGAATAAAACGTGAACATGAATTCATTGCCGTCATGTAATTTATTGACGGCGGTGCATGGAATGATTAGATCGGTCACTATTCAGACCGGATCCCGCTGCCTGCTTTATCAATGTTTCAGGTGACCCTGCCGGTGTCAGATATTTCAATCAATTGCGAAGTGCTCCGGACAAACGTGATGACCATTAAGCCGATTATTATTCTCCCTGATCCGGTGTTGCGCCAGATTTCCAAGCCGGTTGAGCGTTTCGACGCCAATTTACGTCAATTTGCGGATGATATGTTCGCCACAATGTATGATGCGCCGGGTATTGGTCTGGCTGCAATTCAGGTGGCCGAGCCGATCCGCATGGTGGTGATTGATCTGGCAAAGGAAGGCGAGCCTGCCGAGCCGCATATTTTCATCAATCCGGTGATTGTCGAGCGCTCGGATGCGCCAAGCAGCTATGAAGAAGGCTGCCTGTCGATCCCTGATTATTATGCGGAAGTGGAACGCCCTGCGAGCGTGCGCGTGACCTATCAGGATGTTGAGGGCAAGCCGCAGGAAATTATGGCTGAAGGTTTGATGGCAACCTGTTTGCAGCATGAGATTGATCATCTGGATGGTGTGCTTTTCATTGATCATATTTCCAAGCTGAAGCGGGATATGGTGATCAAGAAATTCAAAAAGCTGGCCAAAACCCATGTGCCTGCATCAGGTCAGAAAATCTGAAGCAGCGGCCGAGCATATTCAGAGAATTTGGATAGGATAGTCTATGTCATTACGTATTGTGTTTATGGGCACGCCGGAATTTTCAGTTCCGGTGATGACGGCGCTGATCGGACAGGGCTATGAAATCGTGGCCGTTTACAGCCAGCCGCCGCGTCCTGCCGGTCGCCGTGGTCTGGAACTGACCAAATCGCCGGTGCATGAAAAGGCCGAAGAATTCGGTATTCCGGTTTTCACACCGAAAAGCCTGAAGGGCGAAGAAGAACAGCAGATTTTCCGCGATCTCAATGCGGATGTTGCCGTGGTTGTGGCCTATGGCATGTTGCTGCCGCAGGCCATTCTCGATGCGCCTGCGCTGGGCTGCTATAATGGTCATGCGTCGCTCCTGCCGCGCTGGCGCGGTGCGGCGCCGATCCAGCGTGCCATTATGGCGGGGGATGCGGAAACCGGCATGATGATCATGAAAATGGATGCCTGTCTGGATACCGGCCCTGTGGCCATGGTTGAAAAAATCGCGATTACGCCGAATATGACCTGCGGTGAATTGCATGATCGTTTGAGCCTGACCGGTGCCGATCTGATGGTGCGGGCGATTGCCGCCCTTGAACGTGACAGCCTGAAGCTGAACCCGCAATCTGAAGATGGCGTGACCTATGCCGCCAAGATTGAGAAATCCGAAGCGCGGATTGACTGGTCGCAACCGGCACAGGCCGTGCATAATCGTATCCGTGCGCTGAGCCCGTTTCCGGGTGCATGGTGCGAGATGGAAATCAATGGCCAGCTTGAACGCGTCAAAGTGCTGCGCTCGGTGATTGCCGATGGTTCCGCACAGGCTGGCGAAGTGCTGGACGGTCAGTTGGTGATTGCCTGCGGTGACGGTGCGGTTGCGCTCACACAGGTGCAAAAGGCCGGTGGCAAGCCTGTCAGTGCTGCGGAATTCTGCAATGGCGTTAAGCTGATCCGCGGTACAATTCTGCCATGAGCCACTTTCCCGTAAAGCGGTTTGACATCCGTTCTGTTCGTGAGCAAGACCGCTCTCAGATTGATGGTGTGACGGCTGGCGCTTTCAACGGGAATGATGAAGTTGCTTTGGTGCGCAAACTGGTTTCAGACAAGGATGTTGTGCTGGAGCTGGTCGCCGAAGCGGAAGGCACAATCATCGGGCATATTCTGTTTTCCCGTTTATGGATTGAGCAGAGCCATAGCCGCCTTGCCGCTGTGGCTTTGGCGCCGCTGGCAGTCTTGCCTGCGCATCAGCGTGCAGGCATTGGCCATGCGCTGATCGAAGAGGCGCATCAATTATTGGTGCAGCAGGGCGAGAGGCTGAGCGTTGTTTTGGGCGAGCCTGCTTATTATAGCCGTTTTGGCTATGATGTTGCAGATGCTGCACAGCTTGAAAGTCCTTATCCTGTACAATACCTGCAATTGAAATATCTTACAGAGACCAAGCCTTGTGTGACTATACAGGGCAAATTGATTTATGCTTCTGCATTCGGAGAGAGTTGAGTGCCGCGGTATCGCCTGACAGTAGAATATGATGGTACGCCCTATGCCGGCTGGCAGCGGCAGGATAATGCGCCGACCGTGCAGGGGGCGATTGAAGCCGCGATTTTCAAATTTTGCGGTGACAGCAATTCTCTGGGCGCAGCAGGGCGCACCGATGCCGGTGTGCATGCTTTCCGGCAGACAGCGCATGTGGATCTGACAAAAGACTGGGCGGCTTCCAAAGTGCGCGATGCGGTCAATGCCTATCTGGTTCTGGCCAAAGACAGTGTTTTTCTGCTCAATGTCGAGAAAGTGCCGGATCGCTTTGATGCACGTTTCAGCGCTCTGGGTCGTCATTATATCTATCGCATCATTAACCGGCGCACACCATTGGCGCTGGAGGCAAACCGTGCTTGGTGGATGTCGAAAAAACTGGATACGGATGCCATGCAGGAGGCAGCGCAATTGCTGACGGGCTTGCATGATTTTACCACTTTCCGCTCAACGCAGTGCCAGTCGAAAAGTCCGGTAAAGACGCTGGATGTGCTGAATGTGCGCCGCCATGGTGAACTGATTGAAGTGCGGGCATCCGCACGCTCCTTCCTGCACAATCAGGTGCGCTCGCTGGTGGGCAGCCTCAGTGAGGTTGGCTGTGGCCGCTGGAGCAATGATGATCTGGTGGCAGCCCTTGAGGCGCGCGACCGCAAGGCTTGCGGTGTGGTTGCGCCTGCACACGGGCTTTACATGATCGGTGCGGATTATTCGTCCATTTTATAAAGCGGGTGTCAGCCCTGCCAGATTTTGCAAGATGATGGCGAGCATGATGCTGCCGAGAAAAACACTGAGGAAAAACGGCACGGCGAAACTGTGCGGTCTTTGCAGGGCGGCGCGCGTCAACCGGTAATTCAGCACAAGAACGGCAATAAACAGAGCAAAGCCAAGCGCTGCAAAGAAAGCGGACAGGTTAGGCAGCAGCAGGCTGAAAAAGGTCAGTGGTGCATAAATCCAAGCATATAGCGCCATCGCCCAATTTGTGGCCACCACATAGGTGGAAAAGCGCCGCTCAAGGCCGAGGCTGCGGCTGAGAAAGCCGATAATAACAAATGGCAGCAGCCAGATGATCAGATCAATCATGCCGAGTTTGAGCGTGTTGGTGATGCGCAGCGCAGCGCCGTCACTGCCCTCTGTTATGCGGGCGGATACATCTACCCAGCCGATCAGCATGGGCGGCAGCGCGATCAGAATTGCATAGAATGAGCGCCAGAAACCATCGGCTGTGGTATTGAGCCGGTTGAGGGCTTCCGGATGGCCGGTCATGGTTCGCCAGACTGCGGAGAAATAATACTGAATTTCTTCAAAACTGGGCATAGACAACCTGTGCAAACAAAGTGAAACGCCTGTCCGGCCTGTTACGGGCAGGGCAGGCCAAGCATATTCAGATCAGGCGAAAAAATCTTCGAGGAATTTTTCATAGATTGCGGTCAGGGTTTCGAGATCCGCCACGGCCACGCGTTCATTGACCATATGCATGGTGCGGCCGACAAGGCCGAATTCCACAACAGGGCAATAATCCTTGATGAAACGGGCATCAGACGTGCCGCCGGAGGTGGAGAGTGCTGCCTGTCTGCCGGTTTTGGCTTTAATGGCACCGTTAAGCGCATGAATCAGCTTGTTATTGCGGGTCAGAAAGACATGGCTCGGCGTTTCGCGCCATTGCAGCGTATAGCGCACCGGTTCTGCACTGTCCTGTCTCAGGTCTTTATTCTGTGCAGCGCTTTGCAGACGGCGTGCTACCTCTTCCTGCAAGGTATTTGCCGTCCATGTATTATTGAAGCGAATATTGAACGTGGCGATGGCTTGTGCGGGAATCACATTGGTGGCCGGATTGCCGACATCAATGGAGGTGATTTCCAGATTGGTCGGCTGAAAATCCTGTGTACCCTGATCATAGGCCGGCAGCATCAGATGGTTGAGCAGGGTGATAAGACCACGCACCGGATTATCTGCATTATGCGGATAGGCGACATGCCCCTGTGTGCCATGCACGGTCAGAGCGCCGGTAACCGAGCCGCGGCGGCCAATTTTAATGGCATCGCCCAGCTTGTTCGGATTGGTCGGCTCGCCAACCAGTGCCGCATCCCAGCTTTCGCCCTGTTGTTTTGCCCATTCCAGTAATTTGACGGTGCCGTTGACCGCAGGGCCTTCTTCATCGCCGGTAATCAGAAAAGTGATGTCCGGATGAAGCGCTGAGGATTTTTGCAGGTAGCGGGTCGTGGCGGCAAGAAAGCAGGCTATGCCGCCTTTCATATCCACTGCACCGCGGCCGAACATTTCGCCATCTTCAATCACAGCGCTGAAAGGCGGGTGTTTCCACAAAGCCGGATCACCGGCAGGCACCACATCCGTATGACCGGCAAACATCAGCCGCGGGCCGGTGCCGCGCCTGCGGGCATAGAGATTCTCGACATCCGGTGTGCCGTCTTCATGGAAGACGGGGCGGCGGACATCAAAGCCCAACGGCTCCAGAAAATTCTGCAGGATTGTCAGTGCCCCGCCTTCTGTCGGTGTAACAGACGGGCAGCGGATGAGGGCGGCGAGATTGGTGATCGGATCGGCACTTGTTGTCATGGGCAAAACCTAGCAGATGCTGCATGTCTCCGCATCCGGAATTTATGCCTCCGGAACTGCGATTATGGCGGCTGACGGGAAGCGTTGAGGATGAAATTTCTGTGAGGCAGAAATTGTCTCACGAATAAGTGTTGAAGCCCTGATAACAGTGCGTTCACAGATAGTAATATTTCCGTGAAAAAACTGTCATTGTCTATTATTTGTGAACTATAAAGAATACAGATCGTCTCCTGATTGAGAACGATGAACAGAGAAAATAATCCTATTTTGAAATTTTATTCCTGTAAAATATTGAAATATATGGGTTTTTTACCGTAAAAACTTTTTACGCCGGAGAAATGTGTTCTAAATTTGCGGCAATTGTAAATTTTATGTGAGTTGAAATCATAAACGATGGTTCCTATTTCTTGGTCATCGGAACAGCGCATCTCCCAAGCGCGTTCACATAAATTGAACAAGGAAATTGAGAAATGAAAAAGATTGTTTTGTCCGTTGCCGCTCTTGCTATGACCGCCGGTGTTGCTTTTGCTGAAAATCCAAATGTCGGCACACCTGATAATCTCTACGGCAATGACCGTACACCAATCGTCACCAAATCTGTTGTGAAGAGCACACAGGCTGAAACTTACAGCGATGGTTCCGCAAACGGTTTTGACGATCATTCCCCATCGAGCACCCGCCGCTAATCGCGCCGGAAATCCAGTTTTGAAATGATTGATGATGCTTAGGCATTCAGTTTGAAAAAGTGTGAAACCCCCTCCCATTGATCCGCTTTCCTGAATGTCCGGCTCTTTTAAGGATGTAGAAAATGAAAAAGATTGTTTTGTCCGTTGCCGCTCTTGCTATGACTGCCGGTGTTGCTTTTGCTGAAAATCCAAATGTTGGCACACCTGATGATCTCTACGGCAATGACCGTACACCAATCGTCACCAAATCTGTTGTGAAGAGCACACAGGCTGAAACTTACAGCGATGGTTCCGCAAACGGTTTTGACGATCATTCCCCATCGAGCACCCGTCGCTAATCGCGCCGGAAATCCAGTTTTGAAATGATTGATGACACTCCGGTCATTCAGTTTGAAAAAGCGTGAAATCTCCTCCCACTGATCCGCTTTCCTGAATATCCGGCACTTTAAAGGATGAAGAAAATGAAGAAATTTGCTTTGACTGTTGCTGCTCTTGCCATGACTGCCGGTGCTGCTTTTGCTGAAAACCCGAATGTCGGCACACCTGATGATCTTTACAGCAATGACCAGACACCGGTTGTGACCAATTCCACAGTGAAGAGCACACAGGCTGAAACCTTTACAGACGGTTCTGCCCACGGTTTCGGCGATCATTCGCCATCGAGCACACGCCGCTAATCAGCGGACAGGCATGACACGTTTATTGTAGCGTGTTTATTAAAAAAGCGACGGATGATGATCCGTCGCTTTTTTGTTTTAACCTGTGCCGATGCTGCATAAATGCGGCATTGTCTGTGCGTTGGCTTCAGTCGCGCAGCAGATCATTGATCGAGGTTTTGGAGCGGGTTTTTTCATCAACGCGCTTCACGATCACTGCGCAATAAAGGCTTGGGCCTGCTTCGCCATTCGGCAGCGGCTTGCCCGGCATAGTGCCGGCAACAACCACGGAATAAGGCGGTACTTCACCATAGAAGATTTCACCGGTTGCGCGATCAACAATCTTGGTGGATTTGCCGATATAAACGCCCATGCCCAGCACCGAACCTTCGCGTATGATGCAGCCTTCCACCACTTCCGAACGGGCACCGATAAAGCAATTATCTTCAATAATGGTCGGTTCTGCCTGCAATGGTTCCAGCACGCCGCCAATGCCAACGCCGCCCGACAGATGCACATTTTTGCCGATCTGTGCGCAGGAACCGACGGTTGCCCATGTGTCAACCATGGTGCCCTCATCAACATAAGCGCCGAGATTGACGAAAGACGGCATCAGAATAGCATTGGGTGCGATATATGCGGAATGGCGCACAACGCAATTCGGCACAGCGCGGAAACCGGCCTGTGTAAATTCATCCGCAGTCCAGCCGTCAAATTTGGATGGTACCTTGTCCCACCACACGGATGCGCCCGGACCGCCTTTGATGATTTCCATCGGATTGAGGCGGAAGGATAACAGAACCGCTTTTTTCAGCCATTGATTGACATGCCATTTGCCGTCAGCCTGTTTTTCTGCCACGCGGGCTTTGCCCTGATCCAGCAAGAGCAGGGACTGTGCGACGGCATCACGGATTTCTCCGGTTGTGGACACCGATACATTGTCACGCTCATCAAAAGCTTTTGTGATAATTTTTTCGAGAGCGGACAGATCAAGCTGGGACATATTACGGCTCCTGAGGCGTTGAAACGGGGGGTGAATCACAACTATTTCGGCATTCAGACGAAACTGACGACGAAATATTCAGATTTTAGAATATTTTCGGCAAATGATTAGGCTAAGCTTGGGTGAGGGTCAATCTTGGCATTGCCGCTTTTGCACTATATGCCTCACTATATGATCTGAAAACTGTCATGCCGGTCTGCAAGCAGTGATTTCCGGTTTTTTGAAACCGCGCTTGCATCATGGTCTGAGGTTTTTTGATCCAGAATTTATATGAAAACACGAACAGTGGCTGCTTTGAAGATTTATTGCGTCGCCACAACAGGATGATATTGCATGAATCCGCTTGAGAAAGACGGCTGGACACCTTTCAGCAATTCCGGTGAAACCGTCAAGCGCGTAGCCACAGTGCCGGATACGCCGCAAACCCGTGCCCCCGCCTATAAGCTGGCTTTCAGCGATGCTGATTTTATGACCAAGCGCGAATTGCGTCCGGTGCGTTTGCAGCTTGAACTGCTGAAGCCGGAAATGGTGATGGAAGAGCGCGGGATTAAATCAACCGTGGTGCTGTTTGGCGGCGCGCGCATTCCTGAGCCGGGCGGCGAGGCATGGGCAGCCAAGAACGAACAGCAGAAAAAGAATCTTGAGGCCAATTCGGTTTATTATGAAGAAGCACGGGAATTTGCCCGCCGCTGCTCGGAATATTCTTCAACCACTTATTATCGTGAATTTGTGATTGTCACCGGCGGCGGCCCCGGCGTGATGGAGGCCGGTAACCGCGGTGCTGCCGATATTGGTGCACCGTCCATCGGTTTGAATATTGTGCTGCCGCATGAGCAGGCACCCAATGCCTATGTCTCGCCGGAACTGTGCTTCAATTTCCATTATTTTGCATTGCGTAAAATGCATTTTCTGTTCCGCGCCAAAGCTTTCGCTGTCTTCCCTGGCGGTTTCGGGACAATGGACGAATTGTTTGAAACTTTGACGCTGATGCAGACCGGTCGTATGGAGCGTGTGCCTCTGGTGCTGTTTGGCAAGGAGTTCTGGACCAAAGCGATTAATATTCCTTATCTGTCCGAACAGGGCACGATTTCGCCGGAAGATCTGGAGCTGTTCCATTATGTGGATACAGCAGAGGAAGCATGGAATGTGGTGAAAGCCCATTATGAGCTTTAATCCGGCCTGATAATGAATATCGAAACGCCGTTGCTCCGATGCAGCGGCGTTTTTGTATCTGCTGATCAAATGGATTGAGCGGGAAGGCCGGAGGAAATGGGAGTGGAACTCTCCGTATTCCGGAAGCATCGAGACGATTGGGGGTAGGTCGCTGCGTCGAGTTCCACTTGTACCTGATTAGACGGAGCCGCTGTGCATTTATATGCAGATCGTACAAAAATATCGTACAAACGTACAATTCTTTCCGGAAAATCGTGTTTTCTTGTCATATATGTCGTTTTTAGGCAGCCGGATGATCATCCGGTGCTTTGGGCGGGTGAATGACAGTTACCAGCACCACAGAAATAATCATCAAAAGATACCATGCGCCCAGTTTGGACAGCGAAACAGGCACCCATTGATCATGCTGCCCCGGATAGAGCCAGACCCGTGACCATGTGCCGATATTTTCTGCAATCCAGATGAACAAGGATGTGAGAAAAAACGCCAGCAGCAGTGGCATCCGGTGACGAAACCTGAAAACGCGGTAATGCATGGATGTGCGCCAGAACAGCAGCGCAGTACAGGCAAAAAGCAGCCAGCGCATATCGGGCAGATAATGATGGCTGAAAAAATTGATATAAATGCCGGTAACCAGTGCAAAAGTCAGGGGCAGTGGCGGGTAATGGGCAAGGCGGATATCAAAAATCCGGTTGATGCGCGCCATATAAGAGCCGACAGCCGCATACATGAAGCCGGAAAACAACGGCACACCGCCGATACGGAAAAAATTGGCTTCCGGATAAATCCATGATCCCATATGGGTTTTAAAAATCTCCATCACCGTGCCGACAATATGAAAAATCAGGATGATTTTCATCTCCCGCCATGTTTCCAGACGACAGAGCAGCATCAAAACCTGAATGGTGATGGCGGCAATAAACAGGAAATCATAGCGGCTGATCAGTTGCGGCAGGGCGGATGTATCCGTCCAGAGAAATTTGCTGAGGATGATCAGCCCCAGCATCAGCCCGCCGAACAGGCAGGCCCATGCCTGTTTCAGTCCGAAAACCAGAAATTCAACCAAAGCGCCGGAAAAGCCATGGTCGGGCAGGCGATCAAGCAACCGGTGTGCGACCGCATCAATCACAGCCTCAAGTGAGGTGTAACGGCGGCCTTGTCCGGTTCCGGCTGCTTGCTGGTTCATATTACGGAAGCAGCGCCGTCAAAAAGCCGGTGAGATCATCGGTGACAAAATCCACATGATCGGTAAAGGCCGGATCACTTTCCCAGATTTCACTGAAATCCGGTTCAAAATTACGCGGTACAATCAGCACTGTGCGCATGCCGCTTGCCTTAGGCACCACGAGATTGCGCGCCAGATCTTCAAACATTGCGGCTTTTTGCGGATTGATACCGCATTGCTTGTAGAACATTTCGTAAGGCGCGCGTTCCGGCTTGGGAATGAGCTGACCGGCAACAATGTCAAAAATATCGTCAAAGCGATCAAGAATACCCAGCTGTGCTGCCGCATTCTCCGCATGTTTACGATCGCCATTGGTATAAATGAATTTACGTCCCGGCAGACGGGCAATCGCTTCACCCAAAAGCGGATCCGGCTTCAGCCATGAATAATCAATATCATGCACTTTGCTGAGAAAATCATCGGGATCAATTTTATAGCACTCCATCAGCCCTTTGAGCGTGGTGCCGTAATCTTTGTAGAATTGTTTTTGAACTTTCCGTGCCTCATCGCGCGGCAGTTTCAAAAGATCCGCTACATAGGCGGTCATCCGGACATCAACCTGTGAGAACAGGTTCGTTTCAGGCGGATAAAGCGTATTATCCATGTCAAAAACCCAGTCGGTGACATGGGCGAAGTGGTGCGGATCGGGTAAATTACTCATGAAGACGGTTATGCCATGAAGTTCTGTAAAGTTCAGCTTTTATTTTAGCGGTAAATGCCTAAAGCTGTGCAGCGGCTTGTATTTCGCGGCGTGGAAGCGCACAAGCAAAGCGGGATACATTTTCTTTCACTTTAAAAAGCACAGCATCGCATCATGGAACTCTGGATACCGATTACTATTGCCGCTGCCTTCATGCAGAATATCCGAAATACACTGCAGAAAAGGTTGCAGAGTAAGCTTGGCACCAGAGGGGCGAGTTTTGTACGCTTCGGCTACGGGTTTCCCGTTGCTATTCTCTATGTGCTGGCTTTGCACTGGCTGATGGGCTTTGCCTTTCCGCAAATAAACGGCGCTTTTGCATTCTGGAGCATTATCGGCGGTCTGGCGCAGATTTTTGCAACCATTATGCTGGTCTATCTGTTTACATTGCGCAATTTTGCGGTCGGTACGGCCTATTCCAAAACCGAACCGGTTCAGGCGGCAATTTTCGGCCTGATGTTGCTGGGCGAGCGGCTGACAATCGGCGCTGTGCTGGCCATTATTGTCGGTGTGCTCGGCGTGATGTTGATTTCTGTGGCGCGTATGCCGTTGAGCTGGGGCAATCTGTTCAAGGCGCTGGTCAGCCGCACGGCGCTGATCGGCATTGCATCCGGCGGTGTGTTCGGTATTTCCGCCGTGGCCTACCGTTCTGCCTCGCTGTCGCTGGACGGACCAAATCCGATCATGCAGGCGGCGGTAACGCTTGCCTGTGTCACCAGTTTCCAAACCGCTTTCATGCTGGTGTGGATGCTGATCAAAGATAAGAGCGAAATTACGCTGGTGCTGAAATCATGGCGCTCATCCTCGCTGGTTGGTCTGTCCAGCGTGCTTGGTTCAGCGGGCTGGTTTACGGCCATGGCACTGCAACAGGTGGCCTATGTGCGTGCTCTGGGGCAGATCGAGCTGATTTTCACCTTCATATCGTCGGTGTTTATTTTTAAAGAACGCATCAATCGTGTGGAAATTGCCGGTTGTGTGCTGATCGTCACCGGTATTCTGTTCCTGCTGTTGTGGAATTAAAAAAAGCTGCTGTCTTGGCGAAAATACAAACAAAAAATCCCGCATCATGCGGGATTTTTTATGACTCTGATAAGCAGAAATTTTTTAGTCATGGCACCAAAAGGGTGCACTCTTAGTTACGGCACCAAAAGGGTGCATTATTAATTACGGCACCAAAAGGGTGCCGGCACCGCGTTCCGTAAACAGTTCCAGCAGAACCGAATGCGGGGTTTTACCGTTGAGAATAACCACGCCTTCCACACCGCGGCGGATCGCTTCAATGCAGGTTTCCACTTTCGGGATCATACCGCCGGAAATCGTACCGTCAGCAATCAGAGCCAGTGCATCTGCAACCGACAATTCCTTGATCAGGTTTTTGTCTTTATCGAGAACGCCCGGCACATCAGTGAGGAAAAGCAGACGTGTTGCAGCCAGCGCACCGGCAATCGCACCGGCAAAAGTATCGGCATTGATATTATAAGTATGGCCGTCACGACCCGGAGCCACGGGGGCGATAACCGGAATCATTTCAGACCGTGCCAGAAGATCAAGCAATGTGCGGTCAACTTCCACCGGCTCACCGACAAAGCCGAGATCAAGCACACGCTCAATATTGGAATCCGGATCGCGATAGGTCTTGCGGGCTTTTTCTGCAAAAACCATATTGCCGTCTTTGCCGCACAGGCCGATGGCCCATTCACCCTCGGCATTGATCATGGCCACGATTTCTTTGTTGATGGAACCGGCAAGCACCATTTCCACCACTTCGACGGTTTTCTCGTCGGTCACACGCAGGCCGCCTTCAAAGCGCGATTCAAGACCCAGCTTGTTCAGCATGGATGCAATCTGCGGACCGCCGCCATGCACAACAATCGGGTTGATGCCGGACTGTTTGAGCAGAGCAATATCGCGGGCAAAGGCCTTGCCCAGTGCCGCATCGCCCATGGCATGACCGCCATATTTGACGACGACAGTTTTATTCTCATAGCGCTGCATGAAGGGCAGGGCAGCAGAGAGAAGTTGTGCTTGGATTTCTGGGCTTGTCGCGGTCATGGAGCACTCCACGGCATGAAGGTTGGCTGAAAGCTTATGATGGTCTGGTTCTGGTGATGCTGCTTATTCTTTGCAGACAAGGGCGATCGCGGCACGCACCGCATCAAAGCCGATTGCCTTTTCCGAAGAGGTGGCAAGAATATGCGGGAAAGCGGCCGGTCGTCGGGCGATGGCCTTTTGTGTTTCCGCCATCAGGCGCGGCACACCTGCTTCTTTGATCTTGTCAATCTTGGTGAGAATAATCTGGTAGGAAACGGCGGCCTTATCGAGAAGATCCAGCACATCCGCATCATTTTTCTTAATGCCGTGGCGCGCATCAATCAGCACATAGACGCGCTTCAGCGTGGTACGGCCGCGCAAATAATCAAAAACCAGTCTTGTCCAGGCATCAACCATGGATTTCGGCGCTTCGGCAAAACCATAGCCCGGCATATCTACCAGTGCCAGAGGCGGCAGATCACCATTTTCACCGGAATAACCGTCCGGTACAAAATAGTTCAGTTCCTGTGTGCGGCCGGGCGTGTTGGAGGTACGGGCAAGGCCGTTCTGGCCGACAATCGCATTGATCAGCGAAGATTTACCGACATTGGACCGCCCGGCAAAAGCAATTTCCACAGGGCCTTCCGGCGGCAGGAATGTCATTGACGGCACACCGCGGATAAAAATCCAGCGCTTGTTGAAGAGCGCCTTACCCTCGGCAACAAGTGCTGCATATTTTTCGGCTTCTTTTGCGGCGGCCTGTTCTGCTTCGGTCACTCAAGTCTTCCTGTGTCTTATGTCCGTGTCGTTTTAACGATCTCAGAGTGGTTTACGGATGGTCTGAACCGATGTCCCGCTCTCATATCTTACCCCTGAGACTTTGCGCGGCCGGCAATGGGATTGCCATATTTCCGGGCTGCTCTCTGGCTCAGACACGCAGATTATTCTTATTGCATTACCATCATGTGTCACAAAGTGCGGCGCATGAAATGCTTTGTTCCTTATGGCATTGAGCTTTCGGCCAGTTTTGTCAACTGTCTAAGGTGATGCAGGTATAAAAAAGCCCCCTGAACGGGGGCTTTCCTGGATTTTTATTGGGGTTATTTTTTCACCGGCTTGTCGGTTTTCGTCGTTGCGGCCGGTTGTTTCTTTTTGAACATCCCTTTGAGATTATCAAAAAGTTCAATCTTGGCGCCCTGACGTTTCATGATCATGCCCTGCTGGAGGATGGACAATGTGTTGTTCCATGCCCAGTAGATCACCAGACCGGCAGGGAAGGCCGCCAGCATGAATGTGAAGATGATCGGCATCCATGTGAAGATGGCAGCCTGTGTCGGATCCGGCGGGGTCGGGTTCATGCGCATTTGCAGGAACATGGTGATACCCATGATTACCGGCCATACACCGATCATCAGGAATGCAGGAACACCCCATGGCAGCAAGCCGAACAGGTTGAACAGCGATGTCGGATCCGGTGCAGCAAGGTCATGAATCCAGCCGAAGAAAGGCGCATGACGCATTTCAATGGTGACATAGAGGACCTTATAGAGTGCGAAGAAGACAGGGATCTGCACCAGCACCGGCCAGCAACCGGCCAGCGGGTTGATCTTCTCGCGCTTGTAGAGCTGCATCATTTCCTGCTGCTGCTTGACCTTGTCTTCCGCATATTTTTCACGGATTTCAAGCATGGCAGGCTGCATCATCTTCATGCGGGCCATAGACTTGTAAGACTTGTTGGCCAGCGGGAAGAACAGGGCTTTCAACAAAACTGTGACCACCAGAATGGCGACACCGAAATTGCCGGAGAATTTATAAATCCAGTCGATGAGATAGAACATCGGCTTGGTGATGAAGTAGAACCAGCCCCAGTCGATCAGCAGTTCGAACTGTTTGATGCTGAGATCTTTTTCATAAGCATTGATCAGGCTGACTTCTTTGGCACCGGCAAAAATATGGTTTTTGATGGTGGCATTCTGACCGGCGGCAACGGTAACCGGTGCGCTCAGGAAATCTGCCTGATAGCGTGGCTGGCCGTCGGTGAAATAGGAGAAGCGGGCATCATAGGTTTCACCCTGCGGCGGAACCAGTGTTGCAGCCCAATATTTATCGGTAATGCCGACCCAGCCGCCTGTGGCCTTGTCGAACGGCATATTCTTCTTGTCTTCGATCTTGGAATAGGAAATTTCCTGCAAGCCCTGATCGCCGACAACACCGATCAGACCTTCATGCAGCACATAGGTGCCGCTGGCATGTTCCGGCTTTTCAAAGCGGGTGACACGGCCATAGGCGCTCAGCGAAACCGCAGCACCTGTCGGGTTGGTCACGGTGTCTTCCATTGTGAACATATAGTTCTCATCAACGGAGATCACGCGCTTGAACTGGATGCCTTTTTCATTGGCGAATGTCAGTGTTACCGGTGTTGAAGGGGTGAGCTTGTCATTGCCTTCAATATTCCACACGGTTGCAGGGCCCGGTACGGTACCGATTGCATCATTGCCCGCAAAGCCGAGTTCAGCGAAATAGCCCTGCTTCATGCCCGAAGGGGCGAGCAGTTCGATTTCAGGTGATTTCGGATCAACTGTCTCGCGATAATCTTTCAGGAACAGATCATCCAGACGGGCGCCGGTGGTGTTGATCGAACCGCGGACGCGCGGTGTATCAATGCTGATACGCTTGCTCTGTGTGAGGGCAACGTCACGGGTCAGCGGCTGTGCAGCCGGTGCATCCGCGGCCTGACCCGGAATACCTGCCTGAGACGCAGTTTGCGCAGCATTGGCCTGTGGCACATCGGAAGACGGGGTGCCATTGGCCGAGCCGTTGGCAGCCGGTGCCTGCGCCGCCTGATTGTTAAGCGCCTCAATCCGCGCCTGTTCTTTCTGAGCCTCGGTCTTTGGCCCCAGATAAAACACCTGCCAGAGCGTGAGAATCAGAATCGACAGGGCAATGGTGAGGAAGAAGTTACGGTTTTTTTCCATTGACGGGTCCTGGTTCCTGTCAGTTCATTACAGGCAGGGCGGCACCCGCATGGCTGCACTGCCCTGGCTCATAATATGCCGGCTGACAGAGCGTCGTGCATGAATATGCCCCGTACCTGTCAGAGTTAAGTGCCTGCCTTATAATACGACCAAATCAGAAAAGCGAACGCTGAGACGGTATAATTCAGGCCTATTTTGAAGTGGCGGTTACTTTAACCGCTTTGCAAGCTCTTTCGTCAGTGCGACAAAAGGTGCATTCAGCGCCTCTTTGCGGCCGACAAGAACATAATCGGTCTGCGTGGCCATGGCAGTTTCATTCAGGGCGGCAGCGGCTTTCAGGCGGCGGCGAATCCTGTTGCGGATCACTGCATTGCCGTTTTTCTTGGTGACTGTGAAACCGACACGCGGGCAATCGCCTGCTTTTGCCTGTTTGCTGGCAGCTTCATCGCGCTGCTTCACTTCCAAGAGAAAATATTTGCCGCGGCGTTTTTCCCCGCTGCGCATAGCCAAAAACTCCGCTCTCTTGCGAAGGCGGAGTGTTTTGGTCTGCTTATTTTGCTGCTGTGTCACCGCGTTACGCTTCACGCGGAATCAACATTATGCAGAAAGCTTGCCGCGACCGCGTGCGCGGCGGGCTGCAATAACTTTACGACCGCCTGGAGTAGCCATGCGCGAACGGAAACCGTGACGACGCTTGCGGACGAGTTTGGATGGCTGATATGTGCGCTTCATTTGTTTAATACCGCGGTGTGCGGCCCTTCTTAAATCTGTTTTTTAACAGGAGCTGGTTCCGGTGCGGACGAAAAAGCCCTTCAAAAATACCGGAACGTGGGGCGGCTTATAGATGCAGGCCGGTTTTGAGTCAAGAATGACGCGGATTATTCTCTGATTTCAGCGCGTACAGACTAGAAAATGCAAAAATATGTGCTGTTTTTCGGTTTTTGACAGCAGATAAATAGTCATTGCAACAATTGGTGCTTATAAGGCCTGTGTTGAATTGGCAATGAGAGGAAGAGACTATGGCCATCAAGCGTTTTGAAACCGGCAAGCGGATGAGCGGTGCGGTTGTTCATGGCAATACTGTTTATCTGGCCGGTCAGGTCGGTACAGAAAATGCCAGCGTGACTGAGCAGTGCAAAACCGCACTTGCTGAAGTTGATCGTCTGCTGGCACTGGCCGGTACAAGCAAGTCCAAAATTCTCCAGACCATTATCTGGTTGGATGACATGAAGGATTTCGCAGAAATGAACGCCGTGTGGGAAGCCTGGGTTGATCCGGAAAATACACCGGCACGCGCAACCGGTTCCGCCCATCTGGCAACACCGGGCTACAAGGTTGAGTTCATCGTAACCGCTGCGATCGACTAAAATAATATCCGGTGCCGTTTGGATGAACGGCACCGGATTTTTTATTGTACGGGCAGGGCGCGGATGCGCTGTGAATAGTCTTCGCGGCTTCCCTTGGCCTTGGCGCTGATATCCGCATTGAGACGCATGGATTGCACATTCTCATCGGGCGTGATGATCAGCTGTTTTTCAAACATATATTCCGGCAGATAGCCGGAGAGCAGCACACGGTAATCCAGCGCAATGGACGGATCAAGAATTCTGGCCATGTCAAAGACAACCGTCGTGCAATTTGCCGTCAGCGTATTATAGAAGGCCGCTGTTTTGCTCAGACGGTTGCCCGTATCCGTATAGAGTCGGAACAATTTCTGCGCCTGTTCCTTTTCAATATTAATATGATAGCGATAGACCCGCTCACCGCGCACATTGGTGCGCAGATAGATGATGTCACTTTCTTCAGCTGCAATCATCGCCAGTTCAAAATCTTTGAAAAAGCCGCCGATTTCCGAGAAAGCCTGTCCGCGTTTCTTGCGGATTTCTGCCGAGAACACCACATGCCGCCCGTCTTCAAAGCCGAAGCTGACAAGTGTGTGGGCAATGGCCGGGCTTGACCAGTAGGACAGGAACAGGTCGACGGATGTGATCTGGTCAAGATCATAATCAGCGCTTTTCCAGTTTGCTGTGTAATCCCGCTCGGTGCGCCAGTCGAAATCACGGATATTGTTGAGACGCACAAGATTGCCGTCCCCTTCCGCGGTCACGGTTTGCGAGACTTCCGGCTCCCAGTCGCGGTTGAGTGACGGTTTGATACTGTGCCACCAGATCAGCAGCACAATGAAACATCCGGCAAAGAGCAGGAAGGCGATTTTGCGATAATGATGCAAATCGCTCAGCCAAAGGGTGCTGAGCGCCGCCAGTGCTGCCAGCAGCCACAGGCCGATAACCAGACTTGTGAGAATGCGCGATTCCGAAAGCTGATAATAAAGCGCAAAACTGCCCCATATGGCGGTTGCGATAACAAGCAGGCTGAAAAATGCCCGCGCCAGAAAACTTAACACGATCAGGGCTGGTTTATTTGCCATTATGTCCCGCTGTGGCTGAAAAGAACTGCGCATGATGCGCGGGGGAATGTTTATCATCAGATATTAAGTTGCAACAGGGCATGGCATGTTTTTGCCGCCTTTGCGGTTTAAGGGGAGGTTTCCCTCGTACTGTGTGTTGCAAAAAATGCGCAGTCACGCACATCATTGCGCTTGAATTGCTGCAGGATGCGTGAATTTATCAACCTGTTAGATTTTTTTAAGATTTGTCCGGCAAAACTCCTGCTATGGTAAACAAGTTCTTTTCTTTCTCCGGTTCTGCCGTCGTGGCAGCTGTTCTGGTTTCTGTTCTGCCGCAGGTTACTTTTGCGCAGACAGCCTCGCCGCTTGCCGTGAATGCGGATGTAGCAACTGCCAATTCGGGCAATGCCGCTTTTATTAAAAAGTCTGACAGGATGACACCGGCGCCGGGCGCAGGGGTGACAATGCATAAGCCTCAAGCTGAGGCTGCAGCCAAACCGAAAGATGTGAGCAAAGTGGTTAAGGACGCAATTTCCCGCAGCCAGAAATTTGTTTATCACTTCACCCGTCCGGAAAATGGCAGTGGTGAAACCATTGTGTTGCTGCATGGTTCCGGCGGCAATGAAACAAGCCTTGTGCCTTTTGCGCAAAAAGTCTGGCCGCGTGCCACGCTGCTCGGTATTCGCGGACGGGTTATGCAGGAAGGCCGTACCCGCTGGTATGCGCGTATTACACCGGTCAAATTTGATCAGAAAGATGTGCGCACCGAAGCGGATGCTTTTGTGAATTTTCTCACCAAGCTGGATGATGAAGATCAGATTGATCTGAGCCGCACCACTTTTGTCGGCTATTCCAACGGTGCCAATCTGCTGGCGGCAACCATGATGCTGCATCCTGATCTGGTTAAAAAGGCGGTGCTGATGCGTTCCATGCCGGTGCTGGATCAGACACCGGAGGCAAACCTGTCCAAAACCAAAGTTCTGGTTGTAACCGGTGCTGATGACAAGATGTATGCGCCTTTTGCGCCTGCGCTGTCGGGATTGTTGCGCGCCAGCGGTGCCAAGGTTGATGCACGGGTGGTCAAGGCCGGTCATATGATCGGTGACAATGATGTGTCGCTGGTGACGGCGTGGTTGTCAGGGCAGGGGCCGAATGGTGCGCCGGCAATGTCACAGGCGGTGCCGGATAAAGCTAAAACGGAAAAGGCAAAGCCGCTGCCCGATACGCAAAAATCTGCGACACCTGAGTGAGTGGGCTTTGAATCAATTTGAACAATCAGGGGTTTCCCTAAATAAAAAGGCGGCTTCAAAGCCGCCTTTTTTGTACCTGTTTATTTCTATATGTCTGTTTACCAGGCAATATTGATCAGGCCGCAATCACCGGTTTCCGTGCCATAAGCAAGGCGTTCACCGGTTTTGTCCCAGCCCATAGAGCTGATTGCCCCCTTGCCGGGGCGGCGCAGCAGCACTTCTTTCTGATCGGCAAAACGGCACAGCAGCACCATGCCGTCCTGATAGCCGACAGCGACAATATCTTCGACCGGATGGCAGGCAACAGCAGTTACCATTGTATCACCGCGCAAACCCAGTTCCAGCGGGGCTTTGCCCATCGGGCCGTCTTTACCGGCAAAAGGCCAGATAATCGCTGCCGGAGCGCCGGATGTGGCCAGCCATTTGCCCTTGGGGCTCCATGACCAGTCTTTGACCTTGGCCGGATAACCGGTCATGCGCATATTGCGGTTATCTTCCAGCCGCCAGCCATGCAGGGCATTTTCCTGCATTGTGGTGATCAGAAAACGACCGTCCGGCGAAAAGATCGTGCCGGTATGGGCACCTTTCCATTCCAGATCAACCGGCTTGCCGGTGGTGCCTGCCCAATGCAAGGTTGCACCATTATAGCGGGCAACGGCAAGGCGCAGCCCTTTCGGTGCAAAGGCAACGCCTTCCACACTGCGCTCATGGGCAAATTCTATCGTTTTGCCATTGGCCTCGCGCACCCATGCGTTACGTCCCGAAGCATAGGCCACAGCACCATGCGGGCCGCTGGCAACAGCGGTAATCCATTTGCGCGGCAGTACTGCCAGTTCTTCAACCGTGCCGGTGCTGTCTGTGCGGCAGACGCGCCCGTCTTCACCGCCGGTGATCAGCGCTTTATTATCTGCGGTCGTGGTTACACACAGCAGACCATCATGCATGGTTGCGGTTTTATAGGCATCATCCAGCCAGTGCAATGTGCCGTCGGCAAGTGCAAAATAGGCTTTATCATCGAGGAAGCCAGCTTTCAGGCAGTGGCTTCCCAGATCAATCGGGGCAATCGTCGGCATGATTATTTACACTTCTCGAAACCGGAGCGCAGCGCCTGCTCATTGAGGTTGCGGCCGATAAAGACCAGACGGCTTTCACGCTTTTCATCCGCTTTCCACGGGCGCTGGTGATCACCTTCAATAATCATATGCACGCCCTGCACCACATAGCGGTCTTCATCATTGGCAAAAGCAATAATGCCCTTGAGGCGTAGAATATCAGGACCCTGTACCTGCGTCACATTCTGAACCCACGGGAAGAATTTGGCAGGATCCAGTTCGCCGGTACGCAAAGAGACGGACATAACAGTTACGTCATGAATGACCGAGGCATGGCCGTGATGATGGTCATGGTCGCAATCCGGCCCGCAAACATGGTCATGCTCATGGTGGCGGTCATGGTCGTGGTGGTGATGATGGCCGTGGTCATGATCGTGGTCGCAATCAGGCCCGCAAATATGATCAGGATGGTCGTGATCCAGGAAATGCGGATCATTATCCAAAGCGCGTTTGAGATCAAAAGCACCGCGATCCAGCACTTTGGCCAGATCAATCGCTGCGCGCTGGGTGCGGTGAATAATGGCATGCGGATTGATGGCGCGGATTGTGGCTTCTATATCCGCCAGCTCCTGCGCATTGACCAGATCAGTCTTGTTGAGCAGCACCACATCGGCAAAAGCGATCTGGTCTTCCGCTTCCTTACTGTCTTTCAGGCGCAGCGGCAGATGTTTGGCATCAACCAGTGCAATCACTGCATCAAGCTGGGTCTTGGCGCGGACATCATCATCCATGAAGAATGTCTGGGCAACAGGAACAGGATCGGCAAGGCCGGTGGTTTCAACAATAATCGCATCAAAACGGCCGGGACGGCGCATCAGGCCTTCCACCACGCGGATCAGGTCGCCGCGCACGGTGCAGCAGATGCAGCCATTGTTCATTTCATAAATTTCTTCGTCGGATTCGACGATGAGATCATTATCAATGCCGATTTCACCGAATTCATTGACGATCACCGCATAGCGCTTGCCGTGATTTTCGCTCAAGATACGGTTGAGCAAAGTGGTTTTGCCGGAGCCGAGATAGCCGGTCAGCACGGTCACAGGAATTTTTTTGAGTTCGGTTGCGGCCTCAACGGTTGTCTCGGGGGCTGCTTTAGGGCTATCGCTCATGAGAGTATCTCTCCATTATCAAAACATGCTCCGTTCGGTGGCGGAGCAGCTCGCTATGTTGCGTTGTCGTGTCAATTCCTGTTGCATATAGGAAATGCAGATCTGTAATTCTATAGAACAGACCTGTTATTGTGAGCAATCTCCTGTGACTTTTTTGAGCCGGTTTCAGAAGAAAATCTAATTTTAGAATGAAGGGGCATCACCAAAGGCGGATATGTCGAAATGATGCATATCTTCCATCAGTCCGGTAAGGCCTGTGACCGCATGGGCGATAATTTTTTCGCCGTCCTGCGCATTGGCACGCAAAGCATTGCCTGCCGCGCCGTCTTTATTAAGATCATGCATCATCCAGCCGAAAGCATGGGGACCATAGGCGCGCAAATAGCGATAATCACGGATGTAATCCTGCTGTGCATTGGCAAAATCCTGCGCTTTGTCCATGCGTACCTGATCCGGTGCCAAAGCCAGCATCACCGAGGTTTCAATATAGCCTGCGTGAATATCGAGATGTTTCTGCTCAGGGCTGATCAATGTTTCCGGAATGCCGAAACGTGTCCAGTGGGTGGCAACGGCGAGCATGCCCAAACGCGCCCGCAATTCTGTGGCAACGATGGTGGCCAGCGGGGAATTGCCGCCATGGGCATTGAGGATCAGTAATTTGCGGATATTGCCGGCACAGAGATTTTCGCCAATGCCGATCCAGCGGTTCACGGCTTCCGAGAAGGCCAATGTGCGTGTGCCTTCAACATCCATATGCTCAATGGAATAGCCGACAGGTTCGGCGCTTAGAAAACGGGCAGCAATATGGGCCGGCAGATTGTCGCTGAGCCGCGTCGCAATGCCTTCGGCAATGATTGTATCGGTTTCAAACGGCAAATGCGGGCCGTGCTGTTCATGGGCACCGAGCGGCAGAACGGCAATCAGATTTTCAGGAGCCGTTTCCTGTTCCGCCTCAGCCGGTATTTCCGCAGGATGCCGGACAGGCTGGTCAGAAAGGGCGGAATTTCCGTGCTGGTTGATCTCGGACAAAATATTTCTCCTGTGCATATATGGCCGTCGGATGGAGTGTCGGATTGTTATCATAACGGGGTAACAGGCGTGCGACTATTCTAAATGCGCCTTGTTGCGTGTTTTCGGTTTGCGGCTGCTTATGGCAAAAATCATAAAGATGAGCAGGTTATTCTGTCTTCTTGTCAGTTACTGTGGCATCTATTAGGCTGTTCAATAATAAATGGCGCGCATGATGTTGAAATATGCCGCTGCATTTGTGCCGGATCTTTTGCACTCTTGTAATGTTGGCCGGAATATTGGGGCTGACAGGTTAGGTGACTGATGAGCAAACCTGCGAAAACTGCTATTCTGCAACCGGTACAGCATACCGCCCGTATGATGCGGACAATCCTGGCAATGCGGTTGCTTGAGCACGGGCTCTATGCCGGACAGGACGCTGTTTTACTGAAACTTGCTGAAGAAGACGGTTTGCCGCCGGGCATATTGGCGCAGCGTCTTGGCGTGCGGCCGCCGACCATTACCAAAACTGTCAGCCGTTTGCAGGCGCAGGGCTTTGTGACCCGTCAGGCCTCCGAGAGCGATCAGCGCCAGACCCATATTTTCCTGACCGATCGCGGCCATGATGTTATCCGTATTATTGAAAAACTGGTGCGTAAAACCGAGAAAGACTGCCTGCGCGGCTTTGAGAAAAAAGAACGCAAGCTGTTGGTGAAGCTGTTGGCGCGCATGGAACATAATCTCAATGCGGTTGCTTCAGGCCGTGCACCGCGTGCCGCGGATACGGATGAGGATGCAGCAGACCTGCCGGAGGATAATGATGCCGAATAGGCGCAATCTGTTGGAAAATGCGCGAAAAATCCGTCTCGCTATTTGCAAAACTATATTCTAGATATTGATTAAATGAGGCAGCAAGCCATAATTGCGGCCTCTAACCGATGACACCGGACGCTTGCCGGTTTCGGCACTATGTTCTTTCAATGAAGGGCGGACCGCATTTGGCCCAGAAGATCAAACTTTCAACCATTGCTGATGCGCTTGGCGTGTCAACGGCCACGGTTTCTCTTGCACTGCGTGACAGTCCTTTGGTGGCGGATCAGACCCGCGACCGTATTAAAGAACATGCGCGGATGATCGGTTATATTTATAACCGCCGCGCTGCATCGCTGCGCACCTCCCGCTCCGGCATTATCGGCGTAGTGGTGCATGATATTATGAACCCGTTTTTTGCGGAAATTTTACGCTCGATTGAAACGGAACTGGATCGCTCTCGGCAGACTTTTATTCTCAGCAATCATTATGACCAGTTGGAAAAGCAGCGCACTTTTGTGGACACGCTGTTGCAGCTGGGTGCGGATGGCGTGATCATGTCACCGGCCATCGGTACACCGGCTGAGGATATTGAACTGGCAGAAAGCAATGGCCTGCCGGTGGTGCTGATTGCGCGTAATGTGGAAGGGGCGGATGTGCCGGTCTTTCGCGGCGATGATGCCTATGGGATCAGCCTTGCCACCAATCATCTGATTTCACTTGGCCATACCCGTATTGCAATGATTGGCGGTACAGATCAGACTTCAACCGGCCGTGACCGTTATCGTGGCTATGTGAATGCGATGGAAAAGGCCGGTTTGAGTGTGAAGCCTGAATGGCGTATTCCGGGGCCGCGCACCAAGCAGGGCGGTTTTGAAGTGGCGCCGCAGTTTCTTTCGCTCAAAGACAAGCCGACAGCGGCTGTTTGCTGGAATGATCTGGTGGCGATTGGTCTGATGAATGGTATTGCCCGTGCCGGTCTGGTGCCGGGTGAGGATATTTCTGTCACCGGCTATGATGATCTGGAAGAGGCGGCAATTGCCACACCGGCGCTGACAACCGTGTGGAACGGCCAGCGGGAAGTGGGGCGGCAGGCGGCGCGCGCTCTGCTTGACCAGCTGAATGGCGTGGAAATGCACAGTAATCAGCCGCTGATCAAGCCGGAATTACATATCCGCCAGTCGACAACAAAACCGCGCTGATTGCAGCGCGGTCGGGCGTAAATGACGTTGATGAGGAAAAGCCGCCCTGAAGGCGGCTTTATTCTTAATTACTTTTTTGCATGTTTGCGCACAGCATCGCCGAAAGCGCGGAAAATTTTGGCAGACGGGGCATCGGAATGTACCCAATATTCCGGATGCCATTGGACTGCGAGCGTAAAATCCGTTGCGTTTTTAACACTGACAGCTTCAATCGTACCATCTTCGGCAACAGCCTGCGCCTCCAGCCTGTCGGACAGACGGTCGATGGCCTGACGATGGACGGAATTGGTGTCGATGGTCTTGCTCTGCAAAATGGCGGACAGGCAGGTATCTTGCTTGATCTCAAGCGGATGGCGAATGGCATAACGCTCGCTGCGGATGGTGGATTCTGGTGCGCGGTGATCATTTTTGCCGTCAAGTTCCTGAATATCATTGGCCAGCGAGCCACCAAGCGCCACATTCATTTCCTGCAACCCGCGGCAAATGCCCAGTACCGGAATGCCGCGTTCAATCGCGGCGCGGATCAGCGGTAAGGTGGTGGCATCGCGATCCGGATCAAAAGGCCCGTGCTTCTCTGTGCCTTCCTGCCCATAAAGGGCAGGCTGCACATTGGAGCGGGAGCCGGTCACAAGCAGGCCGTGAACCGCGCCGAATAAAGCATCATAATCCAGATTATCACGGATATTGGGCACCAAAACCGGTGTCAGCTTTGCAACATCAACAAGTGCAGTAACATATTCGGAAGGGGTGGCGTGCCAGTTATTGCCGTCAATATCACGGACATCAGAGGTGACGGCAATCAGCGGGCGGGATTCTTGTGTCATTCCAAGGGCCTTGTCATGGTACGCGGCAATAAGCAGCTTATCCGGTTGATAAAATAATGTAGCTTTGCAGGCAGGATGATAACAAAAACTGTCATGCATATGATGACGTATCGGCTCTTTTCGGTTCTGCAAAGGGTATTTTGTCTCTACTGCAACAGATGACAGTTTTAAATATATTTCTGGGATGCTTTGTTTTCGAGAGCCGGAAAATATTATTCTTGCAGCAAAGATGGTTGCCAGCTTTCATAGAACTGCTTTATGTCCTGACTATAGTTTTGACGATCGTACTGTGTAAATCGGGTGAGGGGGCTCATGACCGCAGATAATCGGGATATTTTTTCGGTTCGTGACAAGGTGATTATTGTTACCGGTGGTTCTTCGGGGCTCGGGCATTATATGGTGCATATGCTGGCCTGCCATGGTGCCAAAGTGGTTTCCGTTGCCCGTACCCACGCGGCAGAGGAGTGCCCTGATTGCAATTATGAGGGTACGAATATTCTTCCTGTTTATGCGGATGTCTCCAAACCTGATGAGGTTGTGGCGGCATTCGATGCGGCGGAAAAACATTTCGGTACGGTCAGCGTGGTATTTAACAATGCCGGTATTGCCTGCAAGGCGAATGCACTGAACACAACACCGCAAATGTTGCAGCATGTGTTTGATGTGAATGTGACCGGTGCTTTTCATGTGGCGCAGGAAGCCGCGCGGCGCATGATTGCGGCAAAACTTGCCGGCGCCATCATCAATACAACCAGTATTCTCGGTACGATTCCGCAAAAAGGCGCGATTGCCTATTCCATGTCCAAAGCGGCGCTGACCCAGATGACCCGTTCTCTGGCGCTGGAATGGGCTGCACATAATATTCGCGTGAATGCGCTGGCACCGGGCTGGTTTCCGACCGGTATTAATCAGGATCTTCTGGAGGGGCCTGCGCAGGGCTATCTCAAGGCCAGAAATCCGATGCGGCGGCTGGGGGAAACCTGCGATCTGGAAGGGGCGCTGTTGCTGCTTGCTTCCTCGGCTTGCGGATATATGACCGGCACAACAATTACGGTAGATGGTGGTCACAGCTTGCAGGGCTGATTCCGCAATGATTCACGCGTAGAATCTGAAAATTTTTTGTAAGACAATAAATAGTGTACCAAAGCAGAGTGAAACCGATTTTGGCTTTTTATTAGGTTTTTATAATAAATAGATGTATTTTTTATAATTTGCTATTTTTGGCAACAAATATTTAATTCTTTTGTCACAAACAAGCGAACGCAGCTTTGTTGGTGTCGCACTTATGTGTAAGTTTCAAAGATGATCGGGAAGGCGGGTAATTTGTGATTTGTTTTGTATTTTACTAACATAATAGATCTAAGATTACTTAACAACCTTATGACGTTGATTTTTATGAAAAAACACTTTAAAGTAGAAAAAGTTGAAACTTATTTTTAAAGTATTTTTGTCATTCTTTCCCTGTATGGGGGCGAGATAACAAATGGCACGGTTATTTAAAACCAATATTCCGGCGGATGTTCGCTTGTCATTTGTCAGGGCGCTCTATGGCAATCGGGCAACGCTTTGGTTCGGGCTTGCTGCGCATATGCTTGCCTGTCTGGTGATTTATTTCAAAACCGGACATATGGCATTTCTGGTCTTTTCCGGTTTGTTTGCGCTGATCACCAGCATTCGCATGTTTGACATGCATCTGTTCGACAAAGCGGATTTCAGCCGTCTGACCCATGAGGATATCAATCGCTGGGAAACACATTATCTGATCGGTGCCTGTTCGGTCTGTTTCCTGCTTGGCAGTCTATGTTTTTACAGCACCTATATTATCGCTGATCCATTTGCCGAACTGGCAAGCCTGTCGATTCTTCTCGCCTCGGTTGTGTCGATTGTCGGGCGCAATTATGCATCCCGTAATGCTGTGATCATGATGTCCATCTGCACATTGGTGCCGGTGCTGCTCGGCTTCATCATGGCCAATAGTATTTTCCATATCACAATCGGCATTTTGCTGGTGCCGTATTTTCTCAGCAATGTGCAAATGGCCAATGGCCTGCGCCAGTCGCTGTTTGCTGCGGTGATGAATGAACGCCGCCTCAGCACCGTTGTCAGCCGGTTTGATACTGCGCTCAATAATATGCCGCAGGGTCTGATGATGCTGGACGGCAATGGCGCGATTTCGGTGGTGAACAAGCAGGTGCGTGATATGCTGAATATCTCGCAGGATATCAGCCTGCTGAACCGGTCTTTTGAGGTTGTGCTGCGCTACAGTGCCAAACATGGTCTGTTTCCGCGCCATGAGCTGAATAATGTGCGCTTGCGTATCGGTGATCTTCTTGAGGGCAGACGTCAGCGCGATATTTTTCAGTTCGGCGATAAACGCTATGTTGAAGTGATGTGCAATCAGCGCCGTGAAGAGGGCGCTGTGCTGATTTTTGACGATGTGACGTCGCGGATTGAAGCGGAAGAACAGATCCAGCATATGGCGCGTTATGACGGGCTGACCGGCCTGCCGAACCGTTTCTATTTTGAAACCATGGTGCGTTCGCTGATCATTGATAACAAGCCTGATGCGCTGGTGGCGCTGGCGGTGATTGATCTCAACCATTTCAAACATGTGAATGATACTTACGGCCATCATGCCGGTGATGATCTGTTGCGCCAGTTTGCCGAGAGGTTGGGCGGGCTTGACCCCAAGCGTTTTGTGGCCTCCCGCTTCGGCGGCGATGAATTTGTGTTGTTCATTCAGGGCATCCGCGATCAGCGCCATCTTGGCGAGATCATGGATGAGGTTATCGCCTATCTGTGCGGTGTGTATGATTTTGCCTCGCAGCAGATTTATCTGGATATCAGTGCGGGCGTGGCAGTGGATAAGAGCCGGAGCTTTGACCTGCGCGGGTTGCATGTGAATGCGGATCTGGCTTTGTATGAAGCCAAAAGCAATGAACATGACCGCTGGGTCAGTTTTGTTGATGCGATGGATACCAAATATCGTTCACGCCAGAAGCTGAAAAGCGATCTGCGTGAAGCGATCAAGGAAGGCAGCCTGACGGTGGTGTATCAGCCGATTGTCAGCCTTAACTCCTTACGTATTGTGGCCGTTGAAGCCTTGTCGCGCTGGCATCATCCTGATCTCGGGCCGATAGGGCCTGCCGATTATATTCCGCTTGCCGAAGAAATGGGCATTATCACGGAGCTGACGCGCTTTATGCTGCGTCGTGCTTGTGAAGATTGCGGAACATGGGGGCACAGGATCGGGGTTTCGGTCAATCTCTCGGCGATTGATCTGAAGAATCCGGGGATTGTGGAAATGGTGGTTGATGCGCTGAAAGATGCGCAACTGCCTTCTTATCTTCTGGAAGTGGAAGTGACCGAAAGCGCCATTATCAGCGACCGCGTGAAAACTTGTGAAATGCTGCAGCGGCTTAAAAATTCCGGCATCAATATTGCACTGGATGATTTCGGGACCGGCTATTCCAGCCTGAGCTATCTGAACACGCTGCCTTTGACCAAAGTGAAGGTTGACCGGTCTTTTGTGCGCGACATCGTCAATGACCGCCGCGCTTTCATGCTGTTGCGCGGTGTTACCCAGTTGTCGCATGAGCTGGGCTTTGGTGTGACGATTGAAGGTGTTGAAACTGAAGAACAATTGAAACTGATCCGCAGTACCGGCGGGGCAGATCTGGTACAGGGCTTCCTGCTCGGAGCGCCGCTCAGTGCAGAGGAAATCAGTGCGCAGCTGCGTCGTTCCCTGTCGGTGACACCACGGACATTCCGGTTCAGTGATGCGGAACAGGCCTGAACTTTGAAGCTCGGCTGAAGCCGTTCCGGACAATCGCAGAATCGTGAAGAGCCGATTTTGCCGTTTGTCCGGTTAAACTGCTTCAAAACGATAAAAAAATTCAATTGCCCGTTGTTGGACTCTTGCTTTTTCCTGCACATAAAGAGAAATGGTTGCAACATATTTGCGCGTCGTTTTGAGCGAGCAGATATGAGGGGTGATGCCTGTGATGGCGATTGCTGTTTCCTGAAGATTCAGTGCCTGCCTGCTGAAATACGCGGCTCTGCGTGCTCGGGAGGGCTGCACCATATTGCTGAATTTACTGGCGGCGGACAATATTTATGACGGTCTCACAAGCGGCTGCGGCGGCACCAGCCATTTCCAATTTTGCCCGGCATATGCTGGAATTTCTCGACCGTGTGGAATACCGGCGGGTTATTCATGCAGAAGATCTCGAAGAGATCGGCAAGCTGCGTTACCGTTCCTATATGACCCGCAATGTGATGGATGATAATCTGCTCGGCACGATTATTGACGATGTTGACCATGACCCGCAGGCTTATGTTTACGGTATGTATATTGACGGTATTCTGGTCAGCACTTTGCGCGTACATCACATCACGGCCGATCATCGTATCGGCACCAGTGTCAAATTGTTTCCGGATATTCTGGGGCCGATGCTTGATGAGCGGATGAGCTTTGTTGATCCGACCCGCTTTGCTGCCGAGCCTGTCTATCTGGCGGAATTTCCGGCTATTCCTTATTTGACCCTGCGTATTGCGGCGATGGCCTCAGAACATTTTAACGCAAATTTCTGTCTGGCAGCGGTCAAGCCGGAACATATGGCTTTTTATAAGCGTATTTTCGGCTCGCAAATGCTGGCAGACCCGCGGGATCATGACGGCTATGGCATTCAGGTAGGGTTGGGCGCTGCGGCTGTGAATTCCATCCGTGATGCGGTGGCAGTGCGGTTTCCGTTTTTCAAATCGCAGCCGCATGAGCGGCGTAATATGTTTGCCGATGTCCGGCAGGGCAATATTCCGCTGACAATTCTGCCGACGGCAAAATATACCGGTCTTGGGGTCTGAAACCGGCTTTTACCCTATATTGCAGCAGATTGTCGCAAGGCGGGGGAAGCGGGGAGGCTTGCTTCCATGCGGATAATTGTATCAACTGGAATGATCCGGAGAGTCCTGAGAGTATTGAGTGCTTTCAGGACAAAGCGACGCTGAGACTGACCTTGGGAGGGGAAGCACGATGTCGAAAATACCGCACGGAACTGCTGAGATGGGGATGGGAGCCCCGATGGATTATCCGGAGCATGAGCGCACTTATTCCGGTTTCACCAAGCTGGTGAAATGGGGGATTATCGTGCTGAGCGCTTTGATGATCTCGATGGCTTTTGCCTTTTTTGCAGCGGGCTGGTTCTCGGGCGTAATTCTGTTCGTACTGATTATTGCGGCAGCTGTTTTTCTGGCTTGATCAGCTTTTAACTTGTTTGAATTTACGGCCTGTGCCACCGGGAACCGGCGGCACAGCGATTTGTTATGCCTGAATATATCTGTTCCTGTTCCGCAAGGTGCTCTGTCCGTGCCCTGTGATTGTCGGCATTTTCACGATAATACGCTGCGATATGCTGAAACCGCGCCTTATTTTGCATATTTTCGATCACATCAGAGATTTTTTGCATAATAGCTATTGCAGCCAGATTTTTCCGTGATTTACTGCGCCCGTTCAAAAAATGATGTTGAGCGCGTGTCCGCAAGGCAGGCGTTGAATGTCGGCCGGTGTCTTATGCAGTGCCATTGGCTTGCACGAGGTGCTGAAACAGAGACAGGGTGAGCAGGGCAGGCAGGTTTTGCCCGTGTTCAGGGGAAAGTGAGGGCAGTTTTGTCTCAGGTAATATTTATTCCCGTTGAGACCGATCCGAATGAAACACGGGTGGCCGCAACGCCGGAAACCGTGAAAAAACTGATCAGTTCCGGATTTACAGTCATTGTGGAAAGCGGTGCAGGTCTTGCTTCGCGCATCACCGATCAGGCCTTTGCCGATGCCGGTGCCACCCTTGGCAAAACTGCTGATATTAAAACCGCAGATATTATTCTGAAACTGCGCCGCCCGTCTCAGACCGAGCTTAAGAATTACAAAAAAGGCGCTGTGCTCATCGCCATGCTTGATCCTTACGGGCATGAGGACAGTGTTGCCGCTCTTGCGCAGGCAGGGCTGACAGCCTTTACGATGGAATTTATGCCGCGCATCACCCGTGCGCAGGTGATGGATGTCTTGTCTTCGCAGGCCAATCTTGCCGGTTATCAGGCGGTGATTGATGCGACGGCAGAATATGACCGCGCTATGCCGATGATGATGACTGCTGCCGGCACTGTTCCTGCGGCCAAAGTCTTTGTGATGGGGGCGGGCGTGGCAGGGCTTCAGGCCATTGCAACGGCGCGTCGTCTGGGCGCTGTGGTAACGGCAACCGATGTGCGCCCAGCGGCGAAAGAACAGGTGGCCTCGCTCGGCGCTAAATTTGTGGCGGTTGAGGATGAAGAGTTTAAGGCAGCGGAAACCGCAGGCGGCTATGCCAAGGAAATGTCGAAAGACTATCAGGCAAAGCAGGCGGCTCTTGTGGCCGACCATATTGCCAAGCAAGATATTGTGATCACCACAGCACTCATTCCGGGACGTGCTGCGCCGCGCCTTGTGAGCGCTGCAATGGTGGCAAGCATGAAGCCGGGCTCGGTGCTGGTGGATCTGGCGGTTGAGCGCGGCGGCAATGTGGAAGGCGCTGTGGCCGGACAGATTGTTGAAAAAGACGGTGTGAAAATCATTGGCCATCTCAATATGGCCGGTCGTATTGCAGCCTCAGCCTCGCAGCTTTATGCGCGCAATCTCTTCGCTTTCCTTGAGACTTTGATTGATAAGGAAACGAAGCGGCTTGTCATTAATCTCGAAGATGAACTTGCCAAGGCAACGGCCTTGACCCATCAGGGCGCCATTGTGCATCCGGCTTTTGCCAGTGTGAAGACGGCGCCGGTTGCCACCGAAACAAAAGCTGAAACAAAGCCAGAAGTTGGGGCGATCTCTGCGCCCAAAAAAGCACCGGTGAAAAAAGCAGCCCCGAAGAAAGCTGCGCCAAAGAAGCCTGATGTGGCAAAGAATGCTGCAAAACCGGCAACCAAAGCCGTTACGCGCAAAAAAGCCGGCAATGAAGCGGGAAAAGAGGGGGATGAGGCATGAGTGCGGATTCTTTGAAAGAGGCACTTGGTGGTCTCGATAAAGCCGTTGAAAATCTGCGGACTGCAGCGGAAAATCTGGGCAATGCAGAATCCATCAGCAATGCGGTTCATGCGGCCAGCGGCGGGGTAATTGATCCTTTTGTGTTTCAGCTGGCGATTTTCGTGCTGTCGATTTTTGTCGGTTACTATGTTGTCTGGTCGGTAACACCAGCTTTGCACACGCCTTTGATGGCGGTGACCAATGCAATTTCCTCGGTGATTGTTGTCGGTGCGCTTCTGGCTGTCGGGCTTTCTTTGTCCGGCTGGGCAACCGGTTTTGGCTTTGTTGCTCTGGTATTGGCCAGCGTCAATATTTTCGGCGGCTTTCTCGTCACTCAGCGCATGCTCGCCATGTATAAGAAAAAAGATAAGTAAGGGGCTTGGATATGAGTGTTAATCTGGCAGCCTTTCTTTATCTCGTTTCCGGCGTGTTGTTTATTCTGGCATTGCGCGGGCTTTCGCATCCGACAACCAGCCGTCAGGGCAATTTTTACGGTATGCTCGGTATGGGCATTGCCATTGTCACTACACTGGTGCTGGCGCAACCGTCCTTTGGCGGGCTGGCGCTGATTGTGCTGGGACTGGCAATCGGCGGCGGTATCGGTGCTGTTGTGGCCAAACGTATTGCCATGACAGCCATGCCGCAGTTGGTGGCGTTTTTCCACTCGCTGGTCGGTCTTGCAGCCGTGATGGTTGCAGCCGCAGCGCTTTATACGCCGCATTCTTTCGGCATTGGTGAGGTGGGCACTATTCATGCGCAGGCGCTGGTGGAAATGTCGCTTGGCGTGGCCATTGGTGCGATCACCTTTACCGGTTCGATCATTGCCTATCTGAAGCTTGACGGGCGCATGTCCGGCAAGCCGATCATGTTGCCATCGCGCCATCTGATCAATGCGGCACTGGCTGTGGCCATTGTGGTGCTGGTGGTTGTTCTGGCCACAACCGAGAGCCATCTGGTGTTCTGGGCAATTGTGGCGCTGTCGCTGTTGTTCGGCGTGCTGATCATTATTCCGATCGGCGGCGCGGATATGCCGGTGGTGGTTTCGATGCTCAATTCCTATTCCGGTTGGGCAGCGGCAGGTATCGGTTTTACGCTGGGCAATCTGGCGCTGATTATCACCGGTGCGCTGGTCGGTTCTTCCGGTGCTATTCTGTCTTACATCATGTGTAAGGGCATGAACCGCTCGTTTATTTCCGTGATCCTTGGCGGTTTTGGTGGCGATACATCTGCGGCCGGTGCAGCGGGCGAGGTCGAGCAGCGTCCGGTCAAACAGGGCTCTGCGGATGATGCGGCTTTCATCATGAAAAATGCTGCCAAAGTCATTATCGTGCCGGGCTATGGTATGGCCGTGGCACAGGCGCAGCATGCATTGCGTGAAATGGCGGATAAGCTGAAGGAAGAAGGCGTAGAGGTGAAATATGCCATTCATCCGGTAGCAGGGCGTATGCCGGGGCATATGAATGTGCTGCTGGCGGAAGCCAATGTGCCTTATGATGAAGTGTTTGAACTGGAAGACATCAATTCCGAATTTGCGCAGGCTGATGTGGCCTTTGTGATAGGTGCCAATGATGTGACCAATCCGGCCGCGAAAACTGATCCGCAATCACCGATCTTCGGCATGCCAATTCTCGACGTGGATAAGGCGGGAACGGTGCTGTTTATCAAGCGCGGCATGGGCTCCGGCTATGCCGGTGTGGAGAATGAATTGTTCTTCCGTGACAACACCATGATGCTGTTTGCTGATGCGAAGAAGATGGTTGAAAATATCGTCAAAGCACTGGATTAACTGACGCATCCATAGATGATGAAAGAAAAGGCGGTTTTATAACCGCCTTTTTTATTGCGTTTTTTAAAGTGTTTAGCAGGAAGGAACAGGGAGATTGTTCCGTTGTTTTCCTGAAAATTATCTCAGGTCAAAGGCTTGGTGCAGGCTGTTAAAGAAGAGATTCCGCAACGCCTGCTGCATAAGAGCAAACCGGATTATCCGGATTATGCAGCATAGTGATCCCTATAAATCAGGATTTTTGACACGGCAGATATGGTGTTAGGTCTGCATTTTTGAACGGATTATTTTATGATGTCATTTTTGAAAAAATTGCATTGCATACTTGTGTTGAGCGCCTGTTGCACCATAGCGCTGTCAACCGCACAGGCGGAGGTGAGGCAGGTTGTGCCGCAGGATGAAAAGGCGTCAGAAACTGTAACAGAGGCCAAAATCTATTTCACTGCCGGTGTAAGTGTCACAAGTGCCAGCGAACTGATACAGGTGATTGATAATCTGAATGCCAATTATAAAAACTTGCAGAAAATCTATCTTTATATCAACAGCTATGGTGGTGATATGGATAGTGGTTATGCGGGATATTGGGCGGTTAAAAGCTCGCGCGTACCGGTAACCACGGTCAATTTATCGACGGTGATGTCATCCGCCACCATGATTTTTTGTGGTGCTGAAAACCGGCTGTCGCGCAAAGGCGGGCGCTTTATCCTGCATCCGCCGTCAAAATATTACAAAGACAGGAGCTTCCAGCCGGATGAATTGATCACTGCGGGGCAAGACTTGCAAGGCTATGTGGCCATGTTCACAGAGGTCTATAAGGAATGCAGCCGCTATTCGGATCAAGAGATCAGCACGCTGCTTTCCAGTGAAAATCTGCGGAAATTCCTGCTGCCGGAAGAGGCAAAAGCACGAGGGATAATTTCCGGTCTGGCCGGGAAGATTGTGGCCACGCCGGTCGCCTATTATATTACCGGCGATAAGGATGATTGAGGCACGCCCCTGACACAAGATTGTTTCAGGGGCGTGGTATTTTTACTCAGAGACCATAAACCAGCCTGTCCTGACGGGCGCGCAGTTCCGCAAGACGGGAACCGGCAGGCAGGCTGGCATTCTCATAGGTGATGAGCTCGCCTTTTTTGATCGGCTTGATGGCAGTTGCGCCGGTCAGCATACCGCAGGGAATAGCTTTGGCGGCACGGGCTTCACCGGCTGTCATGATCCATGCGCGGTAGCAATATTCGCCGATCGCATCGAGGGTTTCACCCACGGCCATATCCTTCTTGGCAACGGCGGCCACTTCCGCCACCGGCTTATCCAGCGGCACCATATCCGGCTTGCCATAGAGCACGACACGGGCGCAGGTGAGCGGCACTTCCAGCGACGTCAGGTGATACGGGCGGTGGAAGGTGAAATAAGGGCCTTTGCCCATTTTCAAATCTTCCATGCGCTCGGAAATACGCGGATGGGACATGTCGGCGACGACAAATACTCCCGGTGCCACGCCTTTGCCGATGGTGTAATCGACCACGCCCACGCGGGAGAGCACGCCGCCGTCTTTTTCGGGGATCAGCGTGGAGGAAAGCTGGTCGAGGGTTGCCGCAGGGCCATGCATACCGGCTTTATCCGGCACCAGACCGGTGGCATTGGCGATAGCTGCCATTTCCACCATGGTTTTGGAACCGTCAACAAATTCCACCAGCAGGCGCACATTCATGTTCCGGCGGGTTGCTTCCTCAAGGTAATTGTCAGGGATAGCATCAATATTGAGCGGATTATTCTTGCCCTTACCGGCGGCAACAATCGGGTGCCCCATAGCGGTCACGAATTCGATCAGTTCCATACAAGCGGAAGGTTCATCACCGGCACCGAGCGAATAGGTCACGCCGAGGCGGTCGGCTTCGCTTTTCAGATAGGCACCGATTGTCACATCAGCTTCAACATTCATCATTACGAGATGTTTGCCATGTTCCATGGCACGCAGACCAATTTCCGCACCGACTGCGGGAATGCCGGTCGCATCAATCACCACATCAATCAGGTCATTATTCAGGATGAGGTCCGCATTATCCGTAACAGCAATTTTATGGGCCTCAAGGGCAAGGCTTAAGTCAGAGCCGGTTTTGGTTTCACGGGCATGGCCCTGTTCGCCATAGGCAATTTCTGCGGCTTTGAGGGCGCGCTCAGGCTTGGTTTCTGAAATCGCACCGATCTCAATGCCTGGCATATGGGCAACGCGGGTCACAATATCCGTGCCCATTTCGCCGCAACCGATCAGGCCGATGCGGATGGGCTTGCCGGAATCAGCGCGTGCTTTCATATCACGGGCGAGACCGGTGAGTGCGACATTGGTGGCCATTTTTATCCTCCGCATCTGTTGTTTTGCGGGTGACAGACCCGCTTTATAATGACACCTATTAAAGACTGACCCGAAATACAATCTGTTCAGGCGCATCAGCCATTCGGGTTTTACATATCAGGAGTACAAAGTGCCGGACAGCATGACAAATCATAAATGGGATCTCGTGATTTTTGACTGTGACGGGGTGCTGGTCGACAGCGAACCGCTGGCAGCACTGGCTTTCCATAATATTTATGCCCGCCACAATATGCCAATTCCTGACGGCACAGTAGCCAAAGGTGTGGGAATGAAGCAGGCTGATATTATCCGCCTGATCGGTGACCTGACCGGACATTATCTGCCGGAGGCTGCGCAGGATGAGCTGTGGCCGGAAACATACCGTGTTTTTGAGCAAGCGCTGGAACCGACATCCGGCATTGCCAGCGTGCTGGAACGCCTGAAAATGCCGCGCTGTGTGGCGTCATCCTCTTCGCCGGAGCGCATTGCTTTCAGCCTTCAGAAAACCGGTCTGATTGACGCTTTCGCCAATGGGGCTGCACCGGCTTTATATTCATCAACAATGGTCAAGCGCGGCAAACCGGCACCTGATTTGTTTTTGTTCGCAGCCGAGAAATTCGGTGTTGATCCTGCCCGTTGCGTGGTGTTTGAAGATTCTCCGTTCGGTGTTGAAGGGGCTGTTGCCGCAGGCATGACGGCGATCGGTTATACCGGCGGCGGTCACACTTATGCGACCCACAGGCAAAAGCTTTTGGAAAAAGGTGCCGAAGCGGTTTATAGCAGCTGGCAGGAGATAGAAAACAGCATTCTCTGAATCAGGAAAAACCCATCATAAAGGTCAGTAATTATGAAAGATGCGATCACTCTGGATCAGCTGCGCGAAGCAATCGGCACGGAAATCGGCTGCTCCGAGTGGCGGGTGGTGACACAGGAAATGATCAACCAGTTTGCCGATGCAACGGATGATCATCAGTTTATCCATGTTGATCCTGAACGCGCTGCGGCAGAAACCCCGTTTGGCGGCACCATTGCTCATGGTTTTCTGACACTATCGCTGCTTTCCACCTTGGCTTTTGAAGCACTGCCGATGCTGCAGGGCGCAACAATGGGTATCAATTACGGTTTTGACAATGTGCGTTTCATGTCACCGGTCAAAACCGGCACCCGTGTGCGTGCGCGTTTCAAACTGGCCGATGCCGATATTCGCCCTTCCGGTCGTGTGGTCAATCATTATGATGTGACGCTGGATGTGGAGGGCATGGTTAAGCCGGCACTGACAGCGCGGTGGTTGACTATAGCTGTGGTTCCGCCTGTCGAATGAGGTTTCAGACCAGAACGGGCTGCAAATGGCGTTTTTCTACACTTCCGATACTCACGTACTTTAGTACGCTCCGTTTCGGTTCTCGAAAAACACCATTTTCGCCTCGTTCTGACCAGAAACGAGGTGGCGAAGTTTTAATGTAATGTGTCCAGCGGGGCGGGTTGATCCGGATAGTCGGTCAGCAATGTTTTGAGCGCGAAAGGCCCGTGCAGAAACATGCCGATATCATAGGCATTTTTCTTCTGGCTGCCGGAAATAAACAGCAAATGCATTTTGAAGAAATTGCCCTTGGCCTGTTTGTAACGGGCAGGGGAATGGATATGTTTGAACCGGATATGACGGATCAGCGGTGCATGTCTTGCCGTGATCTTCAAGGCTTGCGCCGGATCAGAATTATAAAAATGAATAATATCGGTCAATGCCTGAAATTCCGCCCAG
Organism: Pseudochrobactrum asaccharolyticum; assembly: GCA_040392545.1. GTDB lineage: Bacteria > Pseudomonadota > Alphaproteobacteria > Rhizobiales > Rhizobiaceae > Pseudochrobactrum > Pseudochrobactrum asaccharolyticum_A. The sequence goes on from JBEBVV010000001.1 coordinate 56,219, forward strand.
AAGAGTGGACTGTCATTGAGCAGCACGCGCACATCTTCCCGCAATGTTTTCGCCCGCGGATGCAGGGCAATCATCAGCAGACAGGAACCGGCTGCCAGCAGTGATACCGGTTGTTTGCGCAGTAAATTTGGTTCCGTACGCTCAATTTCGGCCAGTGCTTCAATTGCCGGTACGGTGCCGAGACTATGTCCCATAATAATGACTTCATCGGCATCCGTATTGCGCAATTTATCCGCCAGCATGTGTGCAAAGACCTGTTTGCGCGCAAGCAGCATGGCATTCTTGTTGTAAATCCGGTCATAGGCGGCTGACCAGTCATCCAGCAGATAGGAGATGAACAGCCGCTCATCCAGAGCCTTGATCAGTCCGTAGCAAATACCAAGTGCCAGCGGCAGCGACCAGAGCATATGCAGAGCGGGAAGGCCTGCCAGCACCGGTGCTGCGGTGATACCTAGTACTAAAGCCAGCAATGCCAGCACCATCAGAAACGGCCACAGGAAAAACAGCACAAAGCGCCAACTGGTACGGCCATAGCGCCACAGCGTGCCGGTGCAGAGAATATTGAGAAAAGCACGGCTGCCGGTCAACAAACGATGGGGCAGGGAGCGCGCGGCATAATCATCGAAAATATCAGCCGTGCCGAACTGGCAGAACTCGCTCTGCGTTTCCCAGTTTTCGCCTTTGGCAATGACCTGCATGGCGGCGCTGCCATCCTGCTCACCGGACATGGGTGACAGCGTGGTTTTACTGCCCCAGAGCTTGTCAAAATCACTCATGATTTTGCGGTGCCGGATGCGGACTGCCTTGGGATGAAGTCCCTCATAGCCGGTAAAATTGACAATGAGGCGTTTTTGAATGGTCATGAAGAATGCTTACAAAAAATAATGCGCGAGGCGGTGTGTCTAGAGCAGAACGGCACAAATATACAATCACTTTGTAGCTACCCCGGGGCACTTTGTAGCTATAAGCGGGCACTTTGTAGCGACCCAAGGACACTGTGTAGCTGTCGTAAGGGATATTGATTTTAAAAATAAAAAACGCCGCGTCTCTTATGAGATGCGGCGCTATAAAAGGAAATTATGACGCTTTAACGACGCTGGAATGACGGGTTTAAACCGCCGCATCCAATGCGCCTTCGCTCAAAAGAGCGAAAACATAGGGTGCGAAGGAACGCCAGCATTCCACACGGAACTCTGTTTCAGACAAACGCCACAGCACAATTTCGGCTTTGCCGAAAAGCGTGCGGGATGCTGCACCAACCGGAAAAACTGCCAGTGACAAATCCTGCGGGCAACCGGCATTGATCGTGGCCTCAGCCCCTTCGCCGGAGACGATAATGCCGATATTGCGGTGTGAAATATCGGTCGCCGCATGCAAGGTTTCAACACCTTGCAGATCCGCGAAAGGGGATTTGCCACCGGTATCAATCACCAGCCATTCATCGGGCCCGAGCCAAAGCGCCGAGCGTGTGCCTTTGGTGGCACTTTGTTTTGGCTGCTGCGGCAGGGCAACGCCGAGAAGTTTGGAAATGGCGGCAACATCATTGGCACGGGCGCGCAGTGAAATGCGCTCTGCCGGTTCTGCGGCCACGATCTGCACTGCACCGTTACCGGCGCGGCGTTTGCCCAGAACAGTGATGCGCTGTGCGGTTGTTTCTGACTTAGACATGCAGGCGCTCTCCCTTTTCGTCAACAAAGACGGGGGCGGTTACTTCAACTTCGATGACACGGTCGCTCATCGGCACAAACAGGGTTTTGCCATGCAGGTTAAAACCGTCATGCACCACAGCCATGGCAATGGAGCGGCCGAGATTGACCGACCAGTAAGCCGATGTTACATGGCCGAGCATTCTCATCGGCTTCGGCTGGTTCGGATCAGCAACAATCTGTGCACCTTCTTCCAGCACTGTGTTGGGATTTTTGGTGAAGAGGCCAACCAGTTGTTTGCGCCCCTCCGCCACCAGATCGGGGCGGCGCATCCCGCGAATACCGACAAAGTCGGTTTTCTTTTTGGAAACAGCCCATGCAACACCAGCATCATGCGGTGTCTGGGTGCCATCCGTGTCCTGACCGACAATGATATAGCCTTTTTCAGCGCGCAAAATATGCATGGTTTCCGTGCCATAGAGGCAGGCACCCATGGATTTTGCCCGTTCCCAGACGGCCTCAATCACCGACTGGCCGTAATCGGCAGGGACGTTGATTTCAAAGCCGAGCTCGCCGGTAAAGGACATACGGAACAGGCGGCATGGCACACCGCAGAAGGTGCCTTCAGCCACGCTCATATGCGGAAAGGCTTCATTGGCAATATCAATGCCTTCTACAAATGGTGCGATAATCTCACGGGCTTTGGGGCCCTGAACGGCAATCACAGCCCATTGCTCGGTGGTGGAGGTCAGCCAGACATTGAGATGCGGGAACTCGGTCTGGAGATAATCTTCCATATGGTTGAGCACGCGCGGTGCGCCACCGGTTGTGGTGGTGACGTGGAAACGGTCAGGCGCCATGCGGCCGACCACGCCGTCATCCATCACAAAACCGTCTTCGCCGGTCATGATACCATAGCGGCAGCGCCCCGGTTTCAGCGTGTCCCATGCATTTGTGTACATCAGATTGAGGAATTCAGCCGCATCTGGCCCGACAACCTCGATCTTGCCCAAAGTGGAGGCATCAAAAATACCGGCCACGTCACGCACGGTCTTGCATTCGCGATTAACCGCATCATGCATGGTTTCACCAGCATGCGGATAATACCAAGCACGTTTCCAATTGCCGACATCCTCATAAACCGCGCCATTTTGCTCTTCAAACTGATGCATGGCTGTCTGGCGTGCCGGATCAAACAGATGATCGCGTGAGGAATTGATCAGCGTGCCGAATGTTACCGGCGTATAAGGCTGGCGGAAGGTGGTGAGACCAACCTGCGGGATTGGCTTGTCGAGCGCTTCAGAAGCAATCGCCAGCCCGTGCATATTGGACATTTTACCCTGATCGGATGCCATGCCATTGGTGGTGAAGCGTTTGATATGCTCAATCGAGTGCATGCCTTCACGCACGGCATTGCGGATATCCTTGGCGCAGACATCATGCTGGAAGTCGATAAAGGCTTTCACATTGCTGTCAGGGCCTGCACCGGCTGTGGTGCCGACCATGCCGCCGCTCCAGCTATAGGCCGTTGTTGCGGTGATCGCCGTTGCTGGCGATGCTTTGCCACCTGTCTCAAGACCGGCGGATGCACCTGCTGCGATGGCTTCATCAATGACTGCCTGCAAATCATCAGTGCCATTGCAGGCGCCCACGCAGATGCAATCCTGCGCGTAAACATCCGGCAGAAAGCGTTGTTTGGCATCGTCAAAGCGCAATTTGCCGCGTGATTGCGAGAATAAATGCACCGATGGTGTCCATCCCGCAGAGGTGATCAGTGCATCAATTGTATATTTGCGGCCTGATTTTGCGCCATTGGTAGCAACGGTCATGGATTTGACCCGCAGCTTGCCACCGACACTCAGCACACAATGATTGGTCAGAACCGGAATATTCAACCGGCGGGCTTCCGCCAGCACGGCTTCACCCGGATGGGCACGGGCATCCACGATGACCGGAACATCAATACCGGCATTTTTCAGATCAAAGGCGGCTTCATAGGCGCTGTCATGGGCGGTGAAAACCCCGACATGCGCGCCGACTGCCACGCCGAAATGATTGAGATAGGTGCGGGCAGCCGAGGCCAGCATCACACCCGGACGGTCATTATTGGCAAAAACCATATGCCGCTCAATAGAGCCATTGGCGAGAATAACGCGCTTGGCACGCACCTGCCACAGGCGCTCACGCGCGGTGTTTTTCTCCGGCTGGGCAAGATGATCGCTGACACGCTCGGCAAGCGCCACAAAATTATGGTTGTAATAGCCGAAAGCCGTGGTGCGGGTGAGGAGGCGCACATTCGGCATGGCGCTTAATTCTGCCGCAGCGGCCTGCGCCCATGCAAAACCGTCACGCCCGTCGATCTTGGTGCTGCTCTCATGATGCAGGGCACCGCCAACTTCCGGCTGTTCGTCGCAGAGAATGATTTTGGCACCGGTGCGTGCGGCGGCCAGCGCGGCGCTTAAGCCTGCCACGCCTGCGCCGACAACCAGCACATCGCAATGCTCATAACGGCCCGCATAGCGGTCAGGATCAGGTTCTGTCGGGGTGACGCCCAGACCTGCCGCGCGGCGGATGATCGGCTCATAGAGCTTTTCCCAGGCCTTTTTAGGCCACATGAAAGTCTTGTAATAGAAACCTGCACCAAAGAAAGGTGAAAACAGATCATTCACTGCGCCGATATCGAAAGACAAGGACGGCCAGCGATTTTGGGACTGTGCCTGCATACCGTCAAACACTTCCTGCACGGTGGCACGCACATTCGGCTGGCGATGTGCCTGATCGCGGGAAATATCCAAGAGCGCATTCGGCTCTTCCGGCCCTGCGGAGAGAAAGCCGCGCGGGCGGTGATATTTGAACGAACGCCCGATCAGGTGAATATCATGGGCAAGCAGCGCAGAAGCGACAGTATCGCCTGCCAGTGCCGTATAGGTCTTGCCGTCAAAGGTGAAACGTGCGGTTTTCGCCGGTGTCAGACGGCCTTTACCGGCAATGCGTTTTGAGCCGCTCATTGACCATTCTCCTTAAGCCCTTTTCCTTGGGCCGCAACACTGTTTGTCTGCGCGATTTGGCTCAGATCCGGTTTCGGCTCTCCGGCTTTATAGGTGACGAGAAATCTGTCGCTCACCGTGTCGCGTGCCGCATTGAAGAAGCGGCCGCAGCCGTGAATGTGCCGCCAGCGTTCAAAAATCACGCCTTTGGGATTGTCGCGCCAATAGAGAAATTCCACGAATTCCTCATCCGTTAGCTCGGTTATATTGGTCGGACGGGCAATATGCGCATCATGCGCATTACGGAATTCCAGTTCCGAGCGGTCTTCGCCGCAATAAGGGCAATGGATCAAAAGCATGATAATTATCCTTAATGGGCTACGGCTGCTGCTGCCGCTTCATTGATCAGACGGCCGGTGCGGAAACGGTCAAGTGTAAAACCGGCAGCCAATGGATGCGGCTCGCCACGGGCAATCAGATGGGCGAAGAGATGGGCCGAACCCGGTGTCGCCTTGAAACCGCCGGTGCCCCAGCCTGCATTGACGAACAAGTTCGGCACAGGGGTTTTGCTCTGGATTGGCGCGCGATCGACTGTATTATCGGTAACACCGCCCCATTGGCGCATCATTTTCACACGGCGGAACATCGGGAACAGTTCACAAATCGCGTCCAGCGTATGGGTGATGATTTGCAGACCACCGGTCTGTGAATAGGAATTATACTGATCCGTACCCGCGCCGATCACGAACTCGCCCTTGTCGGACTGGGAAATATAGGCATGCACGCTGTTGGACATGATCACACAAGGCACAATCGGCTTCATTGGTTCTGAAACCAGTGCCTGCAACGGTGAGCTTTGCAGCGGCACGCGCACGTCAGCCATATTCATGATGACAGAGGAATGACCGGAGGCAGAGACACCGATTTTTTTAGCGCCGATAAAGCCGCGATTGGTTTCAACACCGCTGACACTGCCATCCGCATTGCGGCGAATGCCGAGTACTTCGCAATTCTGGATAATATGCACGCCGCGGTCAGAAGCCGCGCGGGCATAGCCCCAGGCAACGGCATCGTGACGGGCAACACCGCCGCGGCGCTGCAAGGCTGCGCCATTGATCGGATAGCGGGAATTTTGCGAAATATTCAGCGGCGGGCAATAGGCCTTGGCCTGTTCCGGTGTCAGCCATTCATTGTCGATACCATAGAGGCGGTTGGCATGAATATGGCGCTGAAACGACTGTTTGTCGTGAATATTATGCGACAGCATCATTACGCCGCGCGGCGAGAACATAACATTATAGTTCAGATCCTGCGACAGGCCTTCCCACATTTTGAGCGAATGCTCATAGATATTCATGCTCTCTTCATAGAGATAGTTGGAGCGGATAATGGTGGTGTTGCGGCCGGTATTGCCGCCGCCGATCCAGCCTTTTTCCAGTACTGCAATATTGGTGATGCCGTGTTCCTTGGCCAGATAATAGGCCGCACCCAGACCATGACCGCCGCCGCCGACAATAATCACATCATAGCTGGCACGCGGTTCCGGCGAAGTCCATTGCGGCTCCCAGCCTTTGTTGCCGCGCAGTGCTTCACGGGCAACTGCAAATACTGAAAATTTACGCATAATGTTCCCTTTTTGGGGGCGGATCATGTTTATTCCGCCTGTGACTGCTATGATTAAACCATATGACGACAGCTATTTTGCCATTTTGCGACGGGTTATGGCGTTTGGAATACGGGCGTGAGGGAATTTTTCTGAAAACCGGTGGCAGAACAGGGCAGACTCATTTTCGCTCTGCTTTATTTGCGGTTTTCGGACATAAAAGACGTGAAGAATCTCTGCGCGGGGATGCAAGAATCTCTGTAAAAAGCGACTGGAATTGCAGAGAATAATGCGTCGCAAAACAGACCTCTCTGATACTGTTTTTACAGAATAAGCGTGATTTTCAGGCCTGAAACTGTAATAATAGCGCCAATAAAGCCTGATAGGCTGTGTGTTGACGGATTCTATGTGGACAATTGCGTCAGATACTGCTAGACGGCACACGAATTTGCATCGGAAGGCCGTTGCGAAGTCTTAAGATTTGTCAGCCATAAGACGGCTCCTTTACCGGATCTGCCTGACTGAGTTTTCTTCGACGCTCACCGGTGCCTTCAGGCTAAACTGAAAAATCTAACTGAAACGGAACGGGATTACACGTGCAGGTACTCGTACGCGATAATAATGTTGATCAGGCTCTCCGCGCTCTTAAGAAAAAGATGCAGCGTGAAGGTATTTTCCGCGAAATGAAAATGCGCGGCCATTATGAAAAGCCATCTGAAAAGCGCGCCCGCGAAAAGGCTGAAGCCGTTCGCCGCGCCCGTAAGCTGGCTCGCAAGCGCGCACAGCGTGAAGGTCTGGTAGGCGGCGGCCGCGTAGCTGCCCGCTAATTGGCACATTGCAGGCGGCTCGTTGATTGACGGTCGCCAAGCAGTTTGCTGATCAGACTTTAACATGGCATGTTTATTATTATGCCATGTGTTGTGCTGACAGGCTAAAGCCCAGTCTTTATGGTTTGCTGACGCATGATCATTTGGTCATGCGTTTTGCTTTAACGCAATGTAACAGTATAATCTCAAGATTGAGCGCACAGAGATGTTTGCATCGCTGAAAAACAGTTTTAAGGTGGGGTGATTTTCACTTCCGCCTTTTTCTGTGTGGGTTTGAAGCTGATAATTGACTGTATTTTATCTGTGCGGCATTTCAATGTTGTGACACGGCATTGAAAATTGCGCAATTTCAGGAAAATCTGATCGGTTTTCTGTGTGGAATTGACTGATAAGACCGGATGGGCCTGTTTCAATCCGGACATATCAAAGCCGCTGTCAAGGAGACTGAAAATGGCGTCTTTGGAAATTATCAACCATGCTTCATCTGACCGGAGCCGTTTTTTGCAACGGGCTTTGTTCATTGCCGCATCCGTTTCAGCCTTGGCGTTGGCGGGCTGTCAAAGCACATCCAATTCTATTCTGACGCCGGTTGATCTGGCGCAGGGCTCCAGTGAAAATATCGGTTCGCTGACAACGGTGATCCAGAGCAATCCGCGTAATCCTGAAAGCTATAATGTGCGTGGCTCCGCCTATGGTAAGGCAGGGCGCTACCGCGAAGCGATGAAAGATTTTGACACGGCAATCCAGCTCGACCCGAATTATTATCAGGCCTATGCCAATCGTGCACTGATTCAGCGCTATCTGAAAAATGATGCAGCGGCTGTGCAGGATTACAGCCGCGCCATTCAGATCAATCCGCAATATGATGCTGCTTATACCGGCCGCGGTAATGTTTACCGACAGGCGGGGCGTCTCGATGAGGCGATGCTTGATTTCAACCGCGCAATCCAGCTGGATACGACGGATGGCCGCGCCTATCACAATCGCGGTCTGATCTATCAGGCGCGCGGTCAGCATAAGCAGGCGATTGAGGATTTCTCGGCAGCGGCATCACTGCAATCCAATGCGCCTGAGCCCTATAATGGCCGTGGTATTTCCTATGCGGCGCTTGGCGATTACGACAATGCGTTTGATGATTTTAACACTGCAATCGGCCTTGATGACAAGGTGGCGGAAAGCTGGGCCAATCAGGCACTGGTCTATGAGCATCGTGGCGACAAGAAGCGTGCAGCCGCATCCTATGCCCGCGCCGTGCAGCTTGATCCGCAATATAAGCCGGCCAAGGATGGTCTGAGCCGCACACGCTAAGACACACCATAACAGACAGAGTGAAAGAGCCGCAGGATATGATCTTCCGTGGCTCTTTTTTTATAGCATAACTGAGCTATATTACTGTTTATGTCTTTATTTGATCATGTCGGTTTCGACAGCCGTAATATTGCAGCCTCTTATCAGTTCTACTCCAGAAGTATGGCGCTGCTGGAGCTTAAAGTTTTACAGACATCCGACAGATTGTTTTTTATCAGTGGTGATGCGCATAGTCCGTTGCCCTTTATCAGAGTTGCTGCGGCGCAGGAAAGTGCGGCAGAGACCGGGGATTTTACACCGGCCAATCATCTGCATCTGAAATTTCGCGCCAAAACCCATGCGCAGGTCGAAGGTTTTTATCGTGCAGCTCTGGAAGCGGGGGGCAAAGACAGCGGTGCGCCTTCCTATCAGGGGCCGCAGGAGATGGGCTATTTTGCGGCTCTGGTGCTTGATCCCGACGGCAACACGGTTGAAGTCGGTGTGCATGCGCAACACGGTTGAAGTGGGTGTGCATGCGCAACACGGTTGAAGTGGGTGTGCATAAGCAACACGATTGAGGTTTGTGTGCAAAGCAGCACGGTTGAATTCTGTGTGCAAGGCAGCACAGGCCAATTATGCGTCTGATGGATAATAAAAAGGCCGGTCTCAGACCGGCCTCTTGCAATTTATCGGGTAATCAGCGTTTGACGATACGCTTGTCAACTTTCTGTACCAGCCTGTCACCGATCCACTGGATCAGGCAGACAAAGACGATCAGCACAGCGACAACCGCAGCCATAATCGGATAGTTGAAGCGCTGATAGCCATAACGGATGGCAAGGTCACCAAGACCACCGGCACCGATGGCACCGGCCATGGCGGACGCGCCGATCAGCGTGACAATGGTAACGGTAAAACCGGCAATCAGTCCCGGCATGGATTCCGGTATCAGCACATCGCGGATGATGGTCCAGCGATTGGCACCCATGGAGCGGGCGGCTTCGATCAGGCCATGATCCACTTCACGCAAAGAGACTTCCGCCATGCGCGCATAATAAGGAATGGCCGCAATCGACAAAGGCACGATAGAGGCCCATGTGCCGAGCGCCGTGCCCATAATCAGGCGTGTAAACGGGATCAGCGCCACCAGAAGAATGATGAAAGGCACCGAGCGGAACGCATTGACAATCGCGCCGATGACGCGGTTGACGGCAAGGTTCTGCATCAGGCCGTTACGGTCGGTCAAAACCAGTACCAGCCCGAGCGGCAGGCCGAATATCAGCGTGAAAAAGCTGGAGAAGCCGGTCATGATCAGGGTTTCGCCAAGCGAGCGCCAGAGCAGATCAAGCATTGCGGGTGTCAGGAACTGAAACATATCCGACAATCTCCGTTTCATCACAAATTGTTTTCAGAAAAGCCGTGGCTTTTTGCAAAGCCATCGCATCCGTGGCGGACAGGCCGAGGAATAATGTGCCGACCGGTTCGCCCTGCACAGTGTCAATCCCGCCATGAACCAGACGTGCATCAAGGCCGGAGGCCTGCGCAATATCGGTAATCACCGGTCTGCGTGCTGCCGCACCGGAAATGCGGATGCGGACAATAGCTTCACCGGCAGGCTGTTCCTGTAAATGGTCAGCAATGCTTTCCGGCAAAGCAGGGGTGAGCATTTTCAAAAGATTTTTGGTGGTCTCTGCCTGCGGACGGGCAAAAACTTCCCAGACTGGCCCCTGTTCGGCAATCTGGCCGTGATCGAGCACGATCACGCGGTCGGCAATGCGGCGGATAACATCCATTTCATGGGTGATGAGCAGAATGGTCAGGCCGAGCTTCTGGTTGATGTCTTTCAACAGCGCCAGAATGGATTGTGTGGTTTCCGGATCAAGGGCAGATGTGGCCTCATCCGAGAGCAGCAGGCTTGGCTTTGCCGCCAAGGCACGGGCAATGCCGACGCGCTGTTTCTGGCCGCCGGAGAGCTGCGCCGGATAATGCTGTGCGCGTTCCGACAGGCCGACAAGCTCCAGAAGCTCGGCCACGATGATCTGGCGTTCGGCTTTAGCGATACCGGCAATTTTAAGCGGCATCGCAATATTCTGCGCCACAGTTTTTGCCGACATCAGATTGAAATGCTGGAAAATCATGCCGATACGGCGGCGCACCGGTTGCAGCTGGCTTTCGCTCAGGCCGGTGATTTCCTGTCCTTCAATCACAACGGAGCCGCTGTCCGGCTGTTCCAGCCCGTTGAGACAACGGATCAGCGTTGATTTACCGGCGCCGCTGCGGCCGATAATGCCGAGAATTTCACCGCGCTTCACCGAAAGGGAAATATTATTGACGGCCGGTGTAGAGCCGAACATGCGTTTAATATTGGAAAGTTTTACAACCTCGTCCCCCGCAAGGGATGAAGGCGGTTGCGTCTGTTTATTATTATTGGGAGCTGAAGTATTCACTTTATCCTCGAGCTCTTTCTATTCATTGAGAGATATCAAATAAGCGCAAAACGGTCCGGATGAACCGGACCGTCTTTCTTTACAGGATTACCTGAGGTGAAAACCAGTATTTATTCCCAGGCAGGAATACCGGTGCCCTTATAAGCGCGGTCGAGTTCTGCCTTGACAGGTTCATTCTGGAAAGCTTCGAGAAGCGGCTTCACCCAGGCTGCATCCTTATCTTCCGTACGGATAGCGATAAAGTTGCGGTAAGGATTGTTTTCCTTGGATTCCCAGCCAATGGCATCCTTCACAGGATCAAGACCGGATTTGGCTGCCCAGTTATTGTTGACCACTGCGGCATCAAGATCATCGATGGACAGACCGACAACGCCGGCATCCAGTTCTTTGATTTCGATTTTCTTAGGGTTTTCAATAATATCAATCGGGGTTGCAAGAATACCTGCATCCGGATTGAGCTTGATCAGACCCTTATCTTCAAGAACGCGCAGCGCACGGCCTTCATTGGTCGGATCATTTGGCACGCCGACAATAGCACCGTCCTTCAGATCTTCCAGCTTTTCAACCTTGCGGGAATAGATGCCGATTGGCCAGAGAGCGGTGTAACCGGCAACGGAAATCTTGTAACCGTGCTGTTTGATCTGCTCGTCCAGATATGGCTCATGCTGGAAAGCATTGGCATCAATTTCCTTACGCTCCAGCGCTTCATTCGGCTGGGTGTAATCATTGAAAATAACGGTTTCGATTTTCAGACCGTTTTTAGATGCCTGTTCAGCAACAACTTTCCACACATCTTCATCTTCACCGCCCATAATGCCGACTTTAACGGCTTTATCTTCAGCCTGAGCAGACAGAGGTGCAGCAAAAGCAACGCTCATAGCGACAGCGGAAAGCAGCATCATTTTCATGCCGGTGCGGCGCGAAATTAACGTTTTAACGCGGGCGATATCTAACAACGACATTGCTGTTTTCCTTTTATGTTTGAGTGTAAGCGCAAATCAGCGCTTGACCGTTTTTCATGACGCCTGCCTGCCAGTTTCCTCTGTTGTGAGGGCTGCGGAGCGTATGGGCACATTCTTCACAGAACGAGGGGCAATAACAAGGAAATTTAATCTACGAATTAAAATTTATTAGCATATTTTTGCGTAATTATTGAATATGGCGAATAAAACTATCGCAGATAAATATATGTTTATATTTATCATTGTGCGTCTGATGATGCGTGTTTTACGTAAACGGAATCGTTGAAAATGCTGTCACTGGGCGGAAAACCGCATCAGGGCGGTGCATTGCAACAATGGGGGGTGGGGAATACAAGGCGGCAGAAAGCTGCCCGCAAATATGAGCCATTGCAGGCAGTACCGGACAAAACAGGTTCAATTCAGTCGATGAAAATCCGTACGCTGGCGGCACGCCCTGTGGCATCAATCACCGTGAGGGTGGAGAAACCCGCACCATCCGGCTGCCACAGGCCGGAGCGTTTGCGTGAGGCTTTATCCAGCGGTTTGCCATTGGCCAGCCAGAGAAACGGCGCACGGCCACCTTGCATTTTCAAAGCCAGCGGTGCGGTTGTACCATCTTGCTGATTGGTCAGCTCAATTCGTGCGCCTTCCGGCGGATAGAGGATTTGCGGTGCGGATTCCCGCGCCGATGCATTGACCAGAGCAGACAGATGCGGGGTAAAGCGGCGCAGGGAAACCGGCAATTCCGATTGCGCCAGCCGCATTGTGCCTGTGGGTGCCGGTGCCAGCGGCGTGAAACCGACACCGGATTTTGAAAAGGCTTCAAACAGGATCGGCGCGGCGGAACCATAGCCGCTCAAGCCCGGCACAGCGCCATTATCGGCACGGCCAACCCAGACGCCCAGCACATAGCGGCCGTCAAAACCGACCGACCATGCATCACGATAGCCATAGCTGGTGCCGGTTTTATAGGCGAGGCCGCGTTGCAGGCTGCCAAGCGGCGGCTTAACGCCTGCCAGCACATCGGCAACCTGCCATGCGGCGGCGGGTTGCAGCAGCGGTTCGCCGCTGATTTCTGCACTGCCATCCGGCCAGCGTCCGTCCACGCCATTGGAAATCATGGCCGGTTTGCCGCGATTGGACAAAGCAGTATAGAGCTGCACCAGATCTTTCAGGCTGATGCCCAGACCGCCCAGACCAATGGCCAGCCCCGGTGTTTCCCCCGGCGGCAAAGTGGTTTTAACCTGCGCACGGCGCATACGCACCATCAGCCGTGTGGCGCCCACACTGTCGAGCAGGCGAACGGACGGTACATTGAGCGACAGTTGCAAAGCTTCACGCACGGTCACGTCGCCCTGATAGCTCATATCAAAATTGCGCGGACGATAGCCGGAGAAATTGGTTGGCCGGTCTTCAATAATGGTTTCCTGCATCACCAGACCGTCTTCAAAAGCCAGCCCGAAGATAAAAGGTTTCAGCGCCGAACCGGGCGAGCGCTGCACATTGGTCATATCAATCCAGCCGGAGCGGCTGGAATCAAAATAGTCGGAGGAGCCGACTTCGCCGATAATTTCACCGGTCACCGCATCGGCCATGACCATGGCGATGGAGATTTTAGGCCCGAGCCGTTTGGCGGAATCCAGTGCTACAGTCTCCAGCGCCTGCTGTACGGAGCGCTTGAGCGAGACATGATGCACATTGGCTGCCGGATCTTTGCGCAATGCGGTTTCGCTCACATGGGCGGCCAGAGCGGGCATGGGCAGGCGGCGCTTGGGCACTGCCAGATGTGTGGCGCGTTGCGCTTCATCCTGGCCGATCAGGGTGGCAACGGCGAGCCGGTTCAGCACGCGGTCACGGGCGGCGCGGGCATTATCAGGATAACGGTCGGGGCGGCGGCGCTCCGGCAATTGCGGCAAAGCGATCAGCAATGCAGCTTCGGAGGTGGTGAGCCTGCGCGGTTCCTTGCCAAAATATGCAAGGCTTGCAGCGCGGATCCCTTCAAGATTGCCGCCAAAAGGCGCAAGTGTCAGATAGGCATCCAGAATTTCATCTTTGCTGAGGCGGCGTTCAATCTGTACGGCGCGGATCATCTGGCGCAATTTGGCAAAGAAGGAGCGCTCGGTACGCGGCTCAATCAGACGCGCCACCTGCATGGACAATGTGGAGCCGCCGGAAATAATACGCCCGTGACTGGCAAGCTGCACGGCGGCACGCCCCATGGCACGCGGATCAATGCCGGTATGGTCGCGGAAACGCTGATCCTCATAGGCGATCAGCATGTCAATAAATTGCGGGTCAACATCCTGATGGGTTGTGGCAAGCCGCCAATGGCCGGAGGGCAGGGCAAAGGCACGCAGCAGATTGCCGTCACGGTCCATCACTTCTTTGGAGGTCTGGCGCACAACATCGAGCGGCGGCGGAAAAGCCTTGTCGAGAATTTCCAGACTGGCCCATGACACGCCCAGTACAATGGCCGTGCCGCTTAATGCCATCATCAGCCGTGCAGAAACGGGGCTTTTATGTTTTGTCTGCGTCTTATCCAATACCCGTCTCCGCCTGTTTTACAGGCATGCCAACAGCCCAACCAAGCGTGCCGCCGATTGTGCTGAAGCTGTTTTGATGCGTATAACAGGTTTAAAAATAACGGGGAACAGCATGATCGACAAGCTGGAATATTTTATCGCTTTGGCGCGGGAAAAGCATTTCGGACGGGCGGCAGAGGATTGCGGTATCACCCAGCCCACATTGTCTGCCGGTATCCGCCAGCTTGAGGATATGCTGGGGGTGATGCTGGTGCAGCGCGGCTCGCGCTTTCAGGGGCTGACACCGGAGGGCTTGCGCGTGCTGGAATGGGCGCGGCGCATTGTCGGTGATGCACGCACCATGAAAGAGGAGATGCGGGCGGCACGGTTCGGCCTTGGCGGACATATCCGCATTGCCGCTATTCCCACGGCGCTGGCAATGGTTTCACAACTGACCACGCCGTTTCGTGAAAAGCACCCCGATGTGACATTTACGGTGATTTCCCGCACCTCTGTGGAAGTGCTGGCGGCGCTTAATAATTTCGATATTGATGCCGGCATCAGCTATCTGGACAATGAGCCTTTGGGAAAAGTCACTGCCGTGCCGCTTTATCGCGAGCGTTATCAGCTGATCACCTCTGTCGGCAGTCGTTTTTCGGAGCGTGATAGTGTCACATGGAGCGAGGTCGGTAATCTGCCGCTCTGCCTTTTGACGGCGGATATGCAGAACCGGCGTATCATTAATCAGCATCTGGAACAGGCCGGTGTCAGTGTGCAGCCAACGCTTGAATCCAACTCCATGACGGTGCTGTTTTCCCATATCCGCACCGGCAAATGGGCGAGTATTATGCCGTTGAATCTCTCGCATATACTGGGTTTCAGCGAGCCGATCCGCTCTATTCCGATTGTGGAGCCGCAGGCCAGTCACAGCGTAGGCCTGATCGCAGCGCATCGTGAGCCGCATACGCCGCTGATTGCTGCTTTACTGCATGAGGCAAAGACACTTTCCAGACAAATGATGCTCACGGTTTGATTGATTTTTTCTATCGACTGACGAATTTCGTTTATTGAATTCGGCCTCCAGTTTTGATCTGTTCTAATTCAGGGACAAAATAAAAGCTGGCAGGAGGCGCTGATATCAATGTCAGGCGGATATCCGGATCAAAAGCGCGGTGGCAACGGGGCTGCAAAGGCAGTGTCGGGGTCTGATATACTGGCGCGGGCAATAGATGTTATCAATGAATATAAGGCGGTTGAAGGGCCGCTTCTGCCGATCCTGCATGCCATACAGGAAGAGTTTGGCTATGTGCCGGCTGAAAACCTGACGCTGATTGCGCAGGCGCTGAACCTGTCGCGTGCGGAAGTGCATGGCGTGATGACCTTCTACCATGATTTTCGTGCATCCCCTGCCGGTCGCCATGTGATCCGCCTGTGCCGTGCGGAAGCCTGCCAGTCGATGAATGGTGACCGTGTGGCGGAAACGGTACAGAAATTGCTCGGTATCAGCTGGCATCAGACCACCCCTGACGGTAAAATCACGCTGGAGCCGGTTTATTGTCTCGGCCTGTGTGCTTGTGCACCTGCCGCGCAAGTCGATGACCGTTTGGTTGGCCGGTTGAGCGAGCGCAAGGCAGAACAAATGATTGCGGAGGCACGGGCATGAGCGTGACAATCTATGTGCCCTGTGATGCCGCCGCTCTCGCGCTTGGTGCCGATGCGGTGGCCTCTGCCATTGCGCAGGAAGCAGCACGGCGTGGCGCGGTTGTTAAATTGGTGCGCAACGGGTCGCGCGGTATGGTCTGGCTGGAACCGCTGGTGGAAGTGGTCACCGCTCAGGGGCGCGTTGCCTATGGGCCTGTTGATGCGGATGATGTGACTTCGCTTTTTGACAGCGGATTTTTGCAAGGTGCAGCGCATCCATTATGTCAGGGGCTGACAGAGGACATTCCGTTTTTCAAAAAACAAACCCGTCTGACCTTTGCCCGTTGCGGTGTGACCGATCCTTTGTCGCTGGAAGATTATCGTGCTCATGGCGGTCTGCAAGGCCTGCATAAAGCTGTTGCCATGCAGCCTGCGGATATTGTGGCACAGGTCACCGATTCCGGTCTGCGCGGCCGTGGCGGAGCCGGTTTTCCGACCGGTATCAAATGGAAAACGGTTCACGATACGCAAAGCCCGCGCAAATATATTGTCTGTAATGCCGATGAAGGCGACAGCGGTACTTTTGCCGACCGTATGATTATGGAAGGTGACCCCTTCGTCCTCATTGAAGGTATGGCCATTGCCGGTATCGCGGTCGGGGCGAGCAAAGGTTATCTCTATACGCGCTCGGAATATCCCCATGCGATTGCGATGATGCAGCAGGCCATCGCGATTGCCCGTAAGGCCGGTATTCTCGGCGCATCGGTGCTGGGCTCGCGTTTCGCCTTTGATATGGAGGTGCGCACCGGTGCCGGTGCCTATGTCTGCGGTGAAGAAACCGCACTTCTGGAAAGCCTTGAAGGCAAGCGCGGGCTGGTGCGCGCCAAGCCGCCATTGCCTGCCCATAAAGGGCTGTTCGGCATGCCGACAGTGATCAATAATGTGATCTCGCTGGCCTCGGTGCCGGTGATTATGGATAAAGGGGCAGAATTTTACCGTGATTTCGGCATGGGGCGCTCGCGCGGGACAATTCCGTTGCAGATCGCCGGTAATGTTCAATATGGCGGGCTGTTTGAAACCGCTTTCGGCCTGACATTGGGTGAGATTGTCGATGAAATCGGCGGTGGTACAGCCAGCGGCCGTCCGGTCAAGGCAGTGCAGGTTGGCGGGCCGCTGGGGGCTTATTTCCCGCGTGCGCTGTTTGATACGCCTTTTGATTATGAGGCATTTGCTGCCAAAGATGGTCTGATCGGTCATGCCGGTCTGGTGGTCTTTGATGATCAGGCGGATATGCTCAAACAAGCACGGTTTGCGATGGAATTCTGTGCCATTGAATCCTGCGGAAAATGTACCCCGTGCCGCATTGGCTCAACCCGCGGTGTTGAAGTGATCGACAGAATTGCTGCTGCAACCAAAACCGGCGGTGAAACCGATACGCAAATCGAAATCCTGAGTGATCTTTGCCAGACAATGAAATTCGGCTCGCTCTGTGCGCTGGGCGGTTTTGCACCATATCCGGTGCTGAGTGCGCTGACCCATTTTACCGAAGATTTTCACCCGCGTCCCGAAGACCGGCATTTCATTCAGGCTGCGGAATAGGAGGGCTCTGTCATGTCCCTGATTAAAGAAACAGATTACGGCACGCCCGCTTCTTCCGCTGAAAAAATGGTGACGCTGACGATTGACGGCCATGCGGTAACCGTGCCGGAAGGCACTTCAATCATGCGTGCTTCCATGGAAGCGGGGATCAGTATTCCCAAGCTCTGTGCCACGGATATGCTGGATGCCTTTGGTTCCTGCCGCCTGTGTCTGGTGGAGGTTGAGGGGCGCAACGGTACGCCCGCCTCCTGCACAACACCGGTGGCCGAGGGGCTGGTGGTGCATACCCAGACCGGTCGCCTTAAATCTTTGCGCAAAGGGGTGATGGAGCTTTATATTTCCGATCATCCGCTGGATTGTCTGACCTGCGCTGCCAATGGCGATTGCGAATTGCAGGATATGGCGGGTGCTGTGGGTCTGCGCGATGTGCGTTATGGTCAGGACGGTGCCAATCATGTTTTCAGGCAGGGGCGCAATGACAGTGTGCTGAATGCAAAATGGCTGCCGAAGGACGAGAGCAATCCGTATTTCAGCTATGATCCGTCGAAATGTATTGTCTGCTCGCGTTGTGTGCGTGCCTGTGAGGAAGTGCAGGGCACTTTTGCACTGACCATTGAGGGGCGCGGTTTCAATTCCCGTGTTTCTGCGGGGATGCATGAGAGTTTCTTAGGCTCGGAATGTGTGTCCTGCGGTGCCTGTGTGCAGGCTTGCCCGACCGCGACACTGACAGAAAAATCAGTGATTGAAATCGGTCAGCCGGAACATTCCAAAGTGACAACCTGTGCCTATTGCGGTGTCGGCTGTTCTTTCAAAGCGGAAATGCGCGGTGAAGAACTGGTGCGCATGGTGCCCTATAAAGACGGCAAGGCCAATCGCGGCCATTCCTGCGTTAAAGGCCGTTTTGCCTATGGCTATGCCCAGCATCAAGACCGTATTCTCAAACCGATGATCCGTGAAAAAATCACCGATCCCTGGCGGGAGGTTTCATGGGAAGAGGCCTATGCCCGCGCGGCGAGTGAATTTAAACGCCTGCAAAATCACTATGGCAAAAACGCCATTGGCGGTATTACCTCCTCACGCTGCACCAATGAAGAAACTTTTCTGGTGCAGAAACTGATCCGTGCCGGTTTTGGCAATAATAATGTCGATACCTGCGCGCGCGTTTGCCATTCGCCGACCGGTTACGGTTTGAGTCAGGCTTTCGGCACATCGGCCGGTACGCAGGACTTTGACAGTGTGGAACATTCCGATGTGGTGCTGGTTATCGGCGCCAATCCGACGGACGGGCATCCGGTTTTCGGCTCACGTTTAAAAAAGCGTTTGCGTCAGGGTGCCAAGCTGATTGTGATTGATCCGCGCCGGATTGATCTGGTGCGTGCGCCGCATGTGGAGGCAAGTTTTCATTTGCCGCTGCGCCCCGGCACCAATGTGGCGGTGGTGACGGCACTGGCGCATGTGATTGTGACCGAAGGTCTTTATGATGAGGCCTTTGTGCGGGAGCGTTGCGACTGGGATGAATTTCAGGACTGGGCGGAATTTGTCAGCGAAGAGCGTCACAGCCCTGAGGCCATTGCCTTGTTGACCGGTGTGCGACCTGAGGACTTGCGCGGTGCCGCGCGGCTTTTTGCAACCGGCGGCAATGGCGCGATTTATTACGGCCTTGGTGTGACAGAGCATAGTCAGGGCTCCACCACTGTGATGGCTATTGCCAATCTGGCCATGGCAACCGGCAATATCGGCCGCAAAGGCGTGGGGGTTAATCCGCTGCGCGGGCAGAATAATGTGCAGGGCTCCTGTGATATGGGCTCATTCCCGCATGAATTGCCGGGCTACAGGCATATTTCCGATGCTGCCACTCGCGATATTTTTGAAAGCATCTGGGGTGTAACGCTGCAAAATGAGCCGGGATTGCGGATTCCGAATATGCTGGATGCGGCTGTGGAGGGCACATTCAAAGGTATTTATATTCAGGGTGAGGATATTTTGCAGTCCGATCCCGATACACGCCATGTCGCGGCCGGTCTTGCTGCCATGGAATGTGTGGTGGTGCAGGATCTGTTTTTGAATGAGACGGCAAATTACGCTCATGTGTTTTTGCCCGGTTCCACCTTCCTTGAAAAAGACGGCACTTTCACCAATGCCGAGCGGCGGATTAACCGCGTGCGCAAGGTAATGACACCGAAAAACGGCTATGCGGACTGGGAAGTGACGCAAAATCTTGCCCGTACCATGGGGCTTGGCTGGAATTACACGCATCCGTCGCAGATTATGGATGAAATCGCCATGACAACGCCGAGCTTTGCCGGTGTATCCTATGATCTTCTGGAGCGGGAAGGTTCGGTACAATGGCCGTGCAATGAAAAGGCGCCGCTGGGTACGCCGATCATGCATATGGACGGTTTTGTGCGCGGCAAAGGCCGGTTTATCCGCACGGAATATGTGGCAACCGATGAGCGCACAGGGCCGCGTTTCCCGCTTTTGCTCACCACGGGGCGCATTCTCTCGCAATATAATGTCGGTGCGCAGACCCGCCGCACCGAGAATGTGGCATGGCATGCGGAAGACCGGCTGGAAATTCATCCGCATGATGCGGAAATGCGCGGCTTGCGTGACGGCGACTGGGTTAAAATTGCCAGCCGTGCCGGAGAAACAACCCTGCGGGCGCTGGTGACTGACCGTGTATCGCCAGGCGTGGTTTATACGACTTTCCACCATCCGACGACACAGGCCAATGTGGTGACCACGGATTTCTCGGATTGGGCGACCAATTGCCCGGAATATAAGGTGACTGCGGTGCAGATCAGTGCTTCCAACGGGCCGTCGGACTGGCAGCGTGATTATGATGCACAGGCAAAACAAAGCCGCCGCATCGCCCATGGTCTGGAAACGGCAGGCCAGTCATGAGCGAACATGTTTATCGCAGCCGACTTCCGATGATGGCCTCGCAAATCGCTGTCTTTTTTACCTCGCAACCGCAGGATGTGCAGGCGGAAGGTGTGGCGAAACATATCAATCTGTTCTGGGAGCCGCGCATGCGCAGACAATTGCTGGAGCTGATTGATGCAGGCGGCGAGGGACTGCATCCGCTGGTATTGCAGGCGGCACCGCTGATTAACAGGCCGCAGGCATAAAGCGATTGCCTGTCCGGATTTTAGGAAACCGGACAGGCAGCTTGTTGTTTTATTTGTTGTTTTTCAGAATACGATCCAGAAGCTGCGCATAAATCGGGTGCCCGCCGATCCATTGCGAGGTGAGATTGGCGGCCAGACAGGTGGCAATCAGCGGCATAATCATGGTGTAAGCGCCGGTCAGTTCAACGGTCAGCGCCACGCCGACAATCGGTGCGCGTATCGAACCGGCAAATAAGCCGCCCATCGCTGCCACGCCGAAAGCAAGCGGCAGAATGCCTGCTTCCGGCCAGAAACCATGCAGAACCTCACCGAAAATCAGGCCGGTACACAGCGCCAGCGCCAGCATTGGTGCAAATAAGCCGCCCGGTGTGCCTGCGGAATAGCTGCCGACAAGGCTGAGAAAACGCAGAACCGCCAGTATAATCAGAGCTGACAAGGCCATAGGATGCTGGCCGAGCCAGATAATCAAATCTTCCCCGCCTGTGGCGCCGAAGGGTAAAACGAGCAGTAAAATACCGATCATCATGCCGATAAAAGCGGGATAGGCATAGGGTATTTTGGTCTGCATCATGGCCGCAAAACCGGTGACGCGCATGATACTTGCATTGAGCGCGGTGCCTAAAATACCAAGCAGGCAGCCCAGCAAAACAAAGGCCGGTAATAGTTCAATCGCCGGTTTGGCAATTGTCATGGAAAAATCCGGCGCGGTGCCGCCGATAATCTGCGTCATGGCTGTTGCAAAAAACGAGGCGGCGATCACCCCCATATAGGTGCTGAACCGGTAGGGAAATTCCTTCTGGGTCTCTTCGACAATGAACAGCACCGCAGCCAGTGGTGCGTTGAAGGCGCAGGCAAGGCCCGCCGCTGCACCGGCACCGAGCAGGCCGCGTCTTTCAATATCATTGACTTTGAAAAAGTCGGTCAGGCCTGCGGAAACAGAAGCGCCGATATGGATTGTCGGACCTTCACGCCCCAGTGCCAGCCCTGATGCAAGGGCGCTGATACCGACAAAAAATTTGACCGGCAGCACACGCCGCCAGCGCACAACGCGCAGATTGCTCATTGCGCCTTCAATTTCCTGCACGCCGCTACCACCTGCTTCGGGCGCATATTTGCGAACAATAAAAACAGACAGCACCGTGATGGTCATAACAATGCCGATTGTCAGAACGGTCAGTATTATGCCCTGAAAATGCTGTTGCAGAAGTTGTGGCCACTGGATTAACTTAGCAATTGCTAAATGAAAAAACGAGCCGATCGTACCCGTGACGATACCGGTAAGTATAGCCAGAGTGACAAAACGCATTTGTCCGGAACGGCTTTCAGAGATTTTTTCCAAATTGCTGGTTTCAAACATATGCGGGCTAATCCGGTTCAGGGTTTTATTGAATTTATAAAGAGGATGATCAACACATCCTTTGTTAAATCTGTGATAATCTTGCTTTCTGAAAGATTGATTAAGCCGGTGCGATGTCTTTGTGACACAGTCACGGCTGGTAAATGGCCATTTTTACCCGCCAATCCACTGTAGCAGCACGCGGTTTTTGCACTGCAGTCTTATAGTTTTTATTTATTTTAAATAAAAACTATTCCATTTTCGCATAGGTAGTCGGAAATTGCATTGGCCTTAAAACCGCTTCGCTGCCTATAAATTTCCTGTCTGAAAATTGAATAAGAAATGCCGCAAACAGGCAAACAGTTTCAGATGCGAGAGTGGGCACAGGCGTTGCTGTCTGAAGCAGGCAGCAGGGGGAGGATAAGCGGTGACAGAACTGCGGCATGCACGCGACAGTTTTCGGCTGAAAGTCAGCGATATTCACGAATTGGCGGTCTATGATTACGGCAATCCGCAAGGGATTCCGGCCGTGTTTCTGCATGGCGGGCCGGGTGCCGGTGTATCGGCCAAACAGATTGCCAGCTTTGATCTTGAGACCTATCGCGTTATTACTTTCGATCAGCGCGGTGCCGGACAATCGACCCCTGTTGCAGAATTGCGGGAAAATACCACGCAGCATCTGATTGCAGATATTGAGCGCATCCGCGAGCATTTTGGCATTGAGCGCTGGCTGGTGAGCGGCGGTTCGTGGGGTTCCTGCCTGTCGCTGGCCTATGGGCAGGCGCATCCGGAGCGCTGCCTCGGTTTCCGCATTCACGGGATTTTCCTTGGCGATCGCGAAGACAGTGACTGGTGGTTCCACGGTTCACGAACAATTTTTCCTGATTACTGGCAGGAATTTGCAGAATTTGTGCCGGAGGATGAACGCGATGATCTGCTGAAAGCCTATTATAAGCGTCTGACATGCGGTGATCCGGCTGTGGAACATGCCGCTGCACAGAGCCTGCGCGGTTTTTCTGCCCGCACGCAGACATTGGAGCCAAGTGCCGATCATGTCTCGACATTGTTGCAGGCCGATGCCGCTTTGGCTGTTTCACGGATTTTCACGCATTATTGTATGCATAATGCCTTTATGCCTGCGAATGCTCTGATTGATAATCTTGATCGCATCCGCCATTTACCGGCAGAGATTGTGCAGGGGCGCTATGATACAGTGACCCCGATGGTAACGGCGTGGAAGCTGAAAACCGCATGGCCGGAAGCGAATTTCACGATTGTTACTTTATCGAACCACCAATCCACCACAGGTCCTATGGCCGGTGCCCTTGCCGATGCCTCTGCGCGTCTGGCCAAGGCCGTCAGCATATCGGCTCATGCATAACAGATGATTTTAAAGAACGGGCAGCTTCATGTTTGATACACTGAAATCCGATCCTACCGCCGTTGCAATGTCTTCCTATACGGATATCCGCAAAGCCGTGAAACCGGCCATCTCGCCGGATGGCGAATTGCTGGCATTTTTGAGCGATGCAAGCGGCACCGCGCAGGTCTGGATCAAGCCTTTGGCCGGTGGTGAAGCAAAACAGCTGACCAACCTGCCGGAACCTGTCGGCGCGCTGTCTTTCAATCCGAAGAGCCGTGATCTCTTGATCAGCACCGATTGGGGCGGGGATGAACGTCACCAGTTCTGGCTGATTGAAAATGCTGAAAAAGAACCGTGTAAACTGACCACGGATGCAAGTGTGGTGCATGGCTGGGGCTGCTGGTCGCCGGACGGCACGCAGATTGCCTATTCTGCCAATTACCGTGACCGCTCGCACATGGATCTCTATGTGATGACAGTCGCGACAGGTGAAGCCAGATGCGTCTATCAGGGCATCGGCTGGCGCACACCGGCAGCTTTCACGCCGGATGGTGCGAGCCTGCTGGTCAATGATTGTACCCGCGCTATGACGGATCAGAATTTCTGCCGCCTTGATCTCACAACCGGTGCTTATGAAGATATGCTGCCGCATCAGGGACGTGCATCCTATCAGGCTGCGCGCGTTCTGAAAGACGGCTCCGGTATTCTGCTGATTTCCGATCAGGGACGCGATTATTCTGCCGTGATGTTCAAAGCCCATGACAGTAGCGAGCTTGTCGAAATTGCAGGTTTTGATAGCCAGGATGTGGAAGCTCTGGCCATTGCGCCGGATCAGCAAAGCGTGGCGCTGGTGCTGAACCGTCAGGGCTGGAATGAGATTGTCATCATTGACCGTCAGGGCAAAGTGCAGAAATCCCTGCCGACACCAATGCCATGCGTGATTGCATCTGTGGCCTGGACACCGGATGGTTCCGCATTGGTGATGCCTGCTGAAGGTGCAGCAACTTCCGGTGATATCTGGCGCTGCGATGTGGCAACAGGCACCTATAGCCGTCTGACTGATGCACCAAAAGCAACAAGCGCTTTGCCGGACTTTATTGAGCCGACGGTTACCAGTGTTGCGAGCTTTGACGGGCTGGAGGTTCCTTATTTCGTTTATCAGCCGACAGTTGCTGCCCCTGCCAATGGCTATCCGGTGATGATCATTGTCCATGGTGGCCCTGAAGCCCAGTGGAAACCGGATTTCCGCGCCGATATTCAATATATGCTGGCACGCGGTATCATGGTGGTTGCGCCGAATATTCGCGGCAGCACCGGTTATGGCCGTCCTTATCAACATCTGGATGACCGCGAATTGCGCATGGACAGTGTGGCCGATCTCAAAGCTGTGCGTCTGGCTGTCGGCAGTCGTGCCGATGTTGATGACAGCCGTATTGGCGTGTTTGGCCGCTCCTATGGCGGCTTTATGGTGCTGGCCGCACTCACGGAATATCCGGATTTGTGGAAACTCGGTGTGGAATATTACGGTATCGCCAATTTCATCACGCTGATGGAAACCACAGGCCCGTGGCGCAAAGTGCTGCGTGAAGTGGAATATGGTGATGTGGCGACGATGAAAGATGCGCTGGAGCGTTTCTCGCCAATTCATAAAATGGCAAAAGTACAGGCACCGCTGATGGTGGTGCATGGCTCGGAAGACCCGCGCGTAACGCCGTGCGAGAGCGAGATGGTCTATTCCTGCCTGCGTGGCTTGGGTAAGCCGGTGGAAATTCTGCGTATTGCGCATGAAGGCCATGGTTTCGCGCGCATTGAAAACCGCCACACAGTGTTTGATGCGCTGGGACGTTTCATCGACGAAAACTTGTAACGACAACACGGTTTCAGGCGCGTGTGGAGGCCCGTTCCTGAAACTGTATTCAAATCTTATGTAATTTGGGAGGAACACCATGAAAAATGGTGAGGTGATCTGGGATCTGGTTGATGCGAAAAAGCGTGAGTTTGAAAACTTAAGCGACCGCGTTTGGGGTATGCCGGAAATTGCCTATACGGAATATAAATCCTGCGCCGAGCATACACAGATGCTTCGTGATCAGGGTTTTAAAATCACGGAAAATGTGGCCGGTATTCCAACGGCCGTGATCGGTGAAGCCGGTGAAGGCGGGCCGGTTATTGCAATCCTTGGTGAATATGATGCATTGCCGGGACTGTCTCAGGAAGCCGGTGTTGCTGAACCACGTCCGATTCCGGGCACAGGACATGGTCACGGTTGCGGTCATAATATGCTGGGTTCCGCAGCGCTTCTCGCAGCTACGGCTGTGAAAGACTGGCTGGAACAGACCGGTAAAAAAGGCCGTGTGCGTTATTACGGTTGCCCTGCGGAAGAGGGCGGTGCTGCCAAGGCTTTCATGGTGCGTGCCGGTGCGTTTGACGATGTGGATATTGCTATTTCGTGGCATCCGGCATCGTTCACGCAAGTGGATGATGCGCAGTCGCTTGCCAATACCCGTATGGATTTTGAATTTACCGGCCGTGCATCGCACGCTGCTGCTGCACCGCATCTCGGCCGTTCTGCTCTTGATGCGGTTGAACTGATGAGCGTTGGCTGCAATTACCTGCGCGAACATATTCCGGCAGATTGCCGTTTACATTATGCTTATCTCAATGCCGGTGGCATTGCGCCGAACGTAGTGCAGGCCAAAGCCAAAGTGCGTTATGCAATCCGTGCGACCGATCTGCCCGGCATGTTTGCACTCAATGAGCGTGTGAAAAAAGTGGCGCAGGGCGCGGCCATGATGACCGAAACGACAGTTGATATTTCGATCATGAGCGCGGTGTCCAATTTGCTTGGCAATACGCCGCTGGAAATCGCGATGCATTCCAATATGGAGCGTCTCGGCGGTGTGCCGTTTGATGATGCTGACCGTGCTTTTGCTGCGCAAATTCAGGCAACCTTGTCGGCAGAAGATATTGAAACCGATTATTTGCGCGTTGGTCAGGCTTTTGCGGAAAATGCACCGCTTTGCGATTACGTGTTGCCGCGTGAACAGAAAGGCGTGCCGATGATCGGTTCCACCGATCTGGGCGATGTCAGCTGGGCGGTGCCGACCGTGCAGGCGCGTGTTGCCACCCATGCGATCGGCTCACCGGGGCATTCATGGCAGATCACTGCGCAGGGTAAAATGCCTGCCGCGCATAAAGGCATGGTCTATGCCGCCAAAGTTATGGCCGGAACCGCGCTGGATGTGATGCAGGATGAGAGCATCCTGAATGCCGCCAAGGCTGATCATCAGGCACGTATGGCGAAGACACCTTATACCTGCCCGATCCCGCCGGAGGTGAACCCGCCATTGCAGCCACGGCCTGCCGAGTGAAATCAATTGGCATGGCGGTGCATTGCCGCCATGCCCTTTATCAAGACTGAATAATTATAAACAGGGGATAAAGCATGACACATAAAACCTTTATGAGCCGCAGTTCTGCACTGGCATTGCTTGCCGGTACTGCCGCCGCTTTAGCTGGCGCGACATTCAGTTCCGAGGCCGCATCACCGCCGAATGCGCTGGTGATGGCATGGAATATTGATGCGATCAGCACATTTGATCCGGCACAGATCGGTGAAGTTGTCACCAATGAGATTGTGCAGAATACCTGCGATCCGCTGGTCGATTTTGATCCGAAAGATGAAACCAAGATTCTGCCGCGTATGGCAAAGAGCTGGGATGTTTCGGAAGATGGTATGCAGATCACTTTCCATCTGCAGGATAATCTGAAATTCGACAATGGCGATGCGGCAACGGCCGGTGATCTGGCATGGTCGATGCAGCGTGCGGTTAAGCTTGGTTTCGGTAATGCGGCAACGCTGACCGAATATGGTTTCACCAAGGATAATGTCGACAGCGCGATTACCGCGCCGGATGACAAGACCGTGGTTTTCAAGCTGGATAAGCCATATCCGGTCAATCTCATTCTGGCTGCCATTGCTGCCAACCGTGTTTCCAGCCTGCTCAACCAGAAAGTGCTGATGGCCAATCAGGTCGAAGGCGATATGGGCAATAAATATCTTGCCACCCGTACCGAATGTGTCGGCCCTTACAAGCTGATGCGCTGGAACCCTGCGGAAGTGGTGCTGTTGCAGGCGAGTGATAATTACTGGGGCGAAGCGCCGAAGCTGAAACAGGTTCTGATCCGTCACGTATCAGAAGCGGGAACCCAGCGTCTGCTGCTTGAAAAAGGCGATATTGATATTGCCCGCGATCTGACACCTGAAGATCTGAAAGATCTGGAAACACAGGATAAAGTTGCCGTATCACGCGCATTGAAGCCGACTTTGTTCTATTGGAACTTCAACAATGCCGATCCGATTTTCAAGAATGAAAAAGTGCGTCTCGCTATGCGCTATCTCATTGATTATGACGGTCTGGCCAAGACTGTAATGAACAATGTCGGCGTGCCGCGTGCAAGCTTTGTTCAGCTTGGCGCTTTTGGTGCGCTGGATGAAAAAGCAGGCCAGCCATTCACCCTTGATGTGGAAAAAGCCAAGGCGCTTCTGGCTGAAGCCGGTTATCCGAACGGTTTTGAAACCACTATGTTTATCGGCACTGCACCTTATGCCGCGCCGATTGCCCAGAGTGTTCAGGATGCCGCAGCCAAAGCTGGTGTGAAGATCAAGATTGAGCGCATGGCCAATGCCCAGCTGTTCAGCCGTATTCGCGGCCGTGAATTCCAGACCTCGCTGATGGGCTGGGCGACGGCGGTGCCGGATGCCCATGGCAATGCTTCCCGCCAGATTTTCAATCCGGATAATCGTGCGGAAGCCAAGCAGACCATGTATCCGAGCTGGCGTTCTGGCTATTTTGACGAGGCTGTGAACAAGGAAGTTGATGATGCCTTGTTTGAAAAAGATGAAGCCAAGCGTGCAGAGCTTTATCATGCGTTGCAGAAAGAGATGATGGAGAAGGGCCCGCAGGCCTATATGTTCCAGCTCTATAATGTTGCCGGTCTCAATAAGGGTATCAGCAATTGGGAATGGAACGGTTTCCGCACCTATTACGATACCGCAGCCAAATAATGCGCTGACAAGGCCTGCCGCATCTTTTGCGGCGGCAGGCTTGTTTCTGAAATGCCCGCTCTTTTTTGTATTGAACGACGTGTTTTAGTTCTCAGTCAGGGTTTGCAGCATATTTCCCCCGTTTGCCGGATGTTTTTTGCCGAAGGCACAGTGCTGCAAACTCTCCTTTTCCTGATATTGACGGAAACATTGCCATGACGACGCCCGAAATTCTGGAAGATACGGAGTTTGAAAATGAGGTCTATCATGATCCTCATCCCGTGCTTCTCTTTCTCGCCGCCGCCGCCCGCCTGATTATCTCTGTGGCGATTACGCTCTTGGGACTGGTCACGCTGACTTTTTTCATCAGTCGCCTGTTGCCGCTTGACCCGGTGATCGCAATGCTGGGAGATAATATCTCTCAGGAAGCCTATGATACGATGTATCGCAAGCTTGGCCTCGATCAGCCGCTGATTGTGCAATATGGTCTTTATATTAAAAATGCCGTGATGTTTGATTTCGGCAATGCGCTGACCTCCGGTCGTCCTGTACTGGAAGATATCGGCCGCGTCTTCCCTGCCACTATCGAACTGGCAACGGTTGCTATTCTTATCGGCACCGGTTTCGGTATTCCGCTGGGCGTGTTCTCGGCGATGTATCGCAATTCGCCGCTGGATCATCTGGTGCGTATGCTCAGCCTGCTCGGCTATTCCACGCCGAATTTCTGGCTCGGTCTGATGGCGCTGTTAGTGTTCTATGCCGGTCTCGGCTGGATCGGCGGGCCGGGACGCATTGATTTCATTTACGAGTTTTCGGTTGAGCCGAAATCCGGCTTCCTGCTTATCGACAGTGCTTTGCAAGGGCAGTGGGATGCGTTCGGCAATGCCTTCAGCCATATTATCATGCCGGCGCTCATTCTGGCTTTCGGCTCCATGGCCTATATCAGCCGTATGACCCGCGGTTTCATGATCGAACAGCTCAATCAGGAATATATTATCACCGCCCGCGTCAAAGGCCTGTCATGGTCGCGCACCGTGTGGGGGCATGCGTTCCGCAATGTTGCCGTACAGGTGGTGACGGTTGTGGCACTGTCCTATGCGTTTCTGCTGGAAGGTGCTGTGCTGACTGAAACCGTGTTCGCATGGCCGGGTTTTGGCCGCTATCTCACCAATGCACTGATGGCTGGTGATATGAATGCCGTGGTCGGTTGTACGCTGATCGTGGGGATTTTGTTCGTAGCCATTAATCTGATCAGTGATTTGCTTTACCGCGTCTTTGATCCGCGTACACGATAGGTGCTTTCATGACTGATACTTCCAATTCCGCACCTAACGCTTCGTCATTCCGCGAATGGCTGCGTGCGCCGGTGCCGTCCTCCGCCTTTCAGGCACATATCCAGCAATTACGCCGCTCATGGCTGAAATTGCTGACCAATACATCCGCAGTTTTCGGCCTGTTCGTTATTCTGCTGCTGGTAGCTGTGGCGATTTTTGCGCCCTATATTGCGCCTTATGATATTGGCGCCAATAATCTGGCCAACCGCCTGCAGCCGCCATCATGGGCGCATTATTTCGGCACCGATGAACTGGGCCGCGATATTTTCAGCCGTCTGGTTTATGGCTCACGCATCACGCTCTATATCGTGACGCTGACGGCCATTATTGCTGCACCGATCGGCCTGATTGTCGGCACCACTGCCGGTTATATGGGCGGTTGGGTTGATACGGCGCTGATGCGTATTGTTGACATTTTCCTTGCTTTTCCAAGCCTTGTTCTGGCGCTGTCATTTGCTGCGGCGCTCGGACCCGGCATTGAGAATGCTGTGATTGCGATCTCGCTGGCTGCATGGCCGCCGATTGCCCGTTTGGCACGTGCGGAAACCCTGACCATCCGCTCGTCCGACTATGTGGCTGCCATCCGCTTGCAGGGTGCCTCCACCATGCGCGTGATCTGGCATCACGTTGTGCCGATGTGTATCCCGTCTGTGGTGATCCGCATTACTCTGAATATGTCGTCGATTATTCTCACAGCCGCAGGCCTTGGCTTCCTCGGTCTTGGTGCGCAGCCGCCAAGCCCTGAGTGGGGTGCGATGCTCTCCAGCGGACGTGAATTCATGATGACCTCGTGGTGGCTCGCAGCCATGCCTGGTTGTGCCATTCTGCTCGCCAGCCTTGCCTTCAACCTGTTTGGTGATGGCCTGCGCGATGTGCTTGACCCGCGTAACGGATAAGAGGAACGGATAAATCAAATGACCAAACCTCTGTTAGAAGTTGAAGACCTGTGGGTGTCCTTTCCGGGTGTTGACCGCTCGATTGATGTGGTGCGTGGCATCAGCTTTTCTATCGGGCGCGAGAAAGTCGGCATTGTGGGGGAGAGCGGTTCCGGTAAATCCATGACCGGCCGTTCTATCCTCAAACTGACGCCGAAAGCCGCGCAGATCAAAGCCAAGAAACTGCAATTCGGTGATGTGAATTTGCTGGATGCCAGCGAGCGTCAGATGCGCTCGGTGCGCGGCAATAAAATCTCGATGATTTTGCAGGATCCGAAATATTCGCTCAATCCGCTGATCCGTATCGGTGACCAGATTATGGAAGCCTACCGGCTGCATCATCGGGTGAATAAACAGGAAGCCCGCCAGCGCACACTGACTATGCTGGAAGCCGTACATATCCGTGATGCGGAGCGGGTGATGAACCTGTTCCCGCATGAGATTTCCGGCGGTATGGGGCAGCGCGTGATGATTGCCATGATGCTGATCCCTGAACCGGATATGATTATCGCCGATGAGCCGACCTCTGCGCTGGACGTGACGGTGCGCCGTCAGGTGCTGACCGTGCTGGATGAACTGGTGAGCCGTTCAGGAACCGGACTGATGTTTATCAGCCATGATCTCAATCTGGTGGCGGATTTCTGTGATCGCGTGCTGGTGATGTATGCCGGTCGTATCATGGAAGATTTGCCTGCCAAAGAGCTGCATAAAGCACAGCATCCTTATACGCAGGCTCTGCTTGCCAGCCTGCCGCGTCTCGACCAGCCGGTGGATATGCTGAAAGTGCCGGAACGTGACCCGAGCTGGCTGACCGGTGCAACACTCAGCGGAGGGCAGAAATAATGGCGGATATTATGAGTGAAAAGACGAAGCCGCTGGTTGATGTCTCCGATCTGTCTGTCAGTTTCGGTAAGGGGCGCAAGCGCTCGACAGTGGTCAAGAAAGCCCGTTTTCATATCGCTCGTGGTGAGGCCTATGGTCTGATCGGGGAATCCGGTTGCGGCAAATCCACAATCCTGCGCGCATTGGCCGGGCTGATTCCGCATTATACCGGTCATTTCAGCTTTGATGGTACTTTGCTCAGCGGTGAGCGGGATAAGTCCTTTTTCCGCCGTGTGCAGATGGTGTTTCAGGATCCTTATGCTTCTCTGCATCCGCGCAAAATGGTGCATAAAGTGCTGGCGGAATCGCTGACCATTCACGGGCTTGATCGCAAGGAAGAGCGTATCCGCGATGTGCTGAGCGCTGTCGGACTGGGGCCGAGCTTCATGTATCGCTATCCGCATGAATTGTCGGGCGGTCAGCGTCAGCGTGTGGCGATTGCCCGTGCCCTGATTATCGAGCCGGACGTGCTGCTGCTGGACGAGCCGACTTCGGCGCTGGACGTCTCCGTTCAGGCGGAAATTCTCAACCTGCTCAAAACCCTGCGCCGTGAACGCAATCTGACCTATCTGATGGTCAGCCATGATCTGGCGGTGGTTGCGCATATATGCGAGCGGGTTGGTGTGATGCATAAAGGCATTATTCTGGAAGAGCTGACGGCGGATGATCTGCGCCAGTCCCGTGCCAGTGCGCCTTATACGCAGGAATTTTTGCAAGCCAGTGTTGAAGCCGTGGCGCATAGCTAAATCAGTCATATCGGGGAAATATAATCATGAGCTATCAGCATGCGGCCAATCCGGCGGCAGAATGGGAACGGGTGCAAAATCCGGCGCAATCGGGCTGGTCTGAGGCGGGATTGCAGGCGGTTGAGGCTTGCGCTGACAATCAGGAAACCGATGCGCTGCTGATCGTGCAGGGCGGAAAGATCATCTATAGTTACGGTGATATTACCCATAAATATCTTTGCCATTCGATCCGCAAAAGCATTCTGGCAGCGCTTATGGGGCAGGATGTGGCGGATGGCACCATTGATCTGAGCCTGACGCTTGAACAACTTGGCATCGACGATAATGACGGTTTGAGCGACGTTGAGAAACAGGCAACGGTCTATGATCTGCTGACGGCGCGTTCCGGTATTTATCATGCCGCAGGCTATGAAACGCCGTGGATGCGCATGATCAAGGAAAAGCGTCACTCCCATGCACCGGGCACCTTCTGGTGCTATAATAACTGGGATTTCAATGCGCTGGGTACGATCTTTGAACAGTTGACCGGTAAGACAGTGCATCAGGCTTTTGATGAACGCATTGCCAAACCGCTGCAATTTGAGGATTTCTCGTTAACCGGTGAGAAGCCGGATGGCTGGCATGATCGTTTCACCGAGAGTCGTCATGCAGCCTATCCGTTCCGCCTCTCGACCCGCGATCTGGCGCGGTTCAACCAGCTTTATCTGCGCAATGGCCGCTGGAACGGTGAGGATGTGTTGCCAAAAGGCTGGGCGCAGGAATGTGTGATGCCTTATTCCGATGCCGGAGCACGCGGTGCCTATGGCTATATGTGGTGGCTGGAGCGGGACGGCGTGTTCTTCCCCGGCGTGGTAACACCGAAGGGCAGCTATGCCGGTTTCGGGGCGGGCGGTCATTTCAGCATCACGGTACCGGCGCTGGATATGGTGATTGTGCATCGTGTGGATACGGATATTGCCGGTCGCCAGCTTAATCGCCATAAATTCGGACGCTTACTGAAACTGATCTTTGACGCATTTCGGGGGTAAGGGAAATGTCGCGGGGGGAGACGGGCGTTGCGGCGGCCATTGCGCAAATTTGTGCAAGGCCGGTAAGGCGTGAAAAAGCGCGGCTTTTAGCACGGGATGCGATTATCGACACGCTGGCCTGTATGGTGGCCGGTCGCGATGATTTAAGCACCAGAACTGTGTTTGAGGCTTTTGGGGAAAGCAGTGCTTCGGGAAAGGCATTGTTGGTCAATGGCGCAAAAGCCAGTCCGGTTGTGGCGGCATTGGTCAATGGCACAGCGGCTCATGCGCTGGATTATGATGATAATTTTCTGCCCGGCATGAGCCACGCTTCTGCGGTGATTGTTCCGGCCATTCTGGCTGTGGCGGATTTTGCAACAACCTCCGGTGCGCAACTGATTGATGCCTATCTGGCAGGTTTGCAGACGCAGGCTCTGGTGGGTAGCGGTGTCGGGCAGGCGCATTATACGGCGGGCTGGCACGGCACATCCACCATTGGCAGCATTGGCACGGCGGTTGCTGTGGCCACACTTCTCGGCCTGAGTGAGCGGAATATGGCACGCGCGATTACCATTGCCGTCAGCTATGCATCGGGCACCAAAGGCCAGTTCGGCACGCTGATCAAACCGTTTCATGCCGGTATGGCAGCACGCAATGCAGTGGAGGCTGCATTGCTGGCCAGAGCCGGTATGCAGGCACGCCATGATATTCTGGAAGGCGGGCAGGGTTTTCACAGCTTGTTTGCCGGTGATCAGCGCCGTGGCTGGGATTGCGCGGCGATGCTGGCTGAGACAGCGCATAGTATTGAAACGGATGGTGTGATGCCCAAGCGTCATCCGTGTTGCGGTTCCACCCATCTGATTATTGACGGTTTGCTGGATCTGATGCGCGCGCATGATTTTACCGCAGACGATGTGGAGGCGGTTGAGGCGCTGGTCGGCATCGCCAATTATCGCAATCTTGCTTATCCGCAACCGGAAGATGAAATGCAGGCGCGGTTTTCCATGCAGTATTGCGTGGCGCGGGCATTGCGGCAGGGGCAACTGGGCTTACGTGATTTCACGCCGCAGGCAGTGCAACACTCTGCCGGTGATCCGCTGATGTCCCGCGTGACCATGCTGAGTTACAGTGCTGATGAGGAGCGGATTGCACAGGATAAGCTGCCGCATCGGGTCAGGGTAAAGCTCTGTGACGGGCGGGTGCTGGAAAAATCACGCAGTCATGCGGTTGGCACATTGCAGGAACCGTTTTCGGATGCGGACAGGCTGCGTAAATTCACCGATTGCTGTGCAGAATTGCACAATGCTGCGGATATTTATGAAGATTTGCAAAAGCTGGATCAGGCCAAAAATCTGCAAATGCTTGGCTTCTTTGCCGGATGATCGTCCAGATGATCTGGCGCATGGACAACACGGATCAGCGCTTCATTTATAGGCAACATGTTCTAGAATACTGACTTCTCTGGCGGCAAGGGCTGAGGCACGCCGCCAGAAACGCTCGGCATAATCAGTACGGAAGCGCGGCGTGCGATAAATGCGGATTTCCACATCCAGATCATAATCCTGCGCACCGGCACGCACCAGAATGCCGCGCTTCCACTCATCCGGCATCAGGCTTTGCGGTATCCATGCCACGCCCTGACCGGAAACTGCCATGGCTTTGAGGGCAACGGCCATGCCGTTTTCATAGACCATATTCATATTGAGCTGGCGGCTTTCCACCAGTGGATCAAGCACTTGCGCAAAAAATGTGGTGTCGCGGTAGCGCAGATATTCCGTTGGCAAAGTGCCGTTATGCAGAAGGTGCAGCGGCTTTCCGCCAGCATCGGCAGCAGAAACCGGAATGACTTTTTCATAACCCAATGACAGATAGGGCACATTGCGCAGGTCATCCATCTGGCTCACGGACGGATGCGCATAAGTGAGCAGAAAATCGCAATTGCCATTGAGCAGGGTTGAGACATTGCCGAGAAAGGAGGGGTGCGGGTCTGAAAAGCGGGTGCGGAAATTATCACCATTGCTTTCAATCCGTGCCATCAGCGCGGGAAAAAAAGTGAGGGATAATGTGTTGAGCGTTGCAAAAGACAGCACTTCCAGCATTGGTGTGTAGCGTGCACTCAACTCATCGCGGGCATGGGTGAGTAAGCCCACCGCATCATGGGCGCGCAGCAGAAAACTCTGACCGGCAAGGGTGAGACGGATGGGATAGGTGGAGCGGTCGATCAGCGGTACCCCGACCCATGCCTCCAGTTGCCTGATCCGGCGCGAGAGCGCCGACTGGGTAACATGACGCTCATTGGCCGCGCGGGAGAAATTCAGGTGCTGTGACAGGCAGAGAAAATCTTCGAGCCACTTCAATTCCATAGAGCAATTCCGCACCAGAGCGGCTGATATATCCCGAGACAGGAAAACCACTCTATTTCAATAATTTACCGCATCTGCGCATACCATGATCTCTTTGAGAATCCGGCATGCCGGTGCCCGGCAGTTCCTGTGTCTTAAAGACCATTTTCTTATTTAGAATAAAAACGCAGTGTGGTCATCCAAAATTTACTGTGAGAATTAGCAATAATTCATATGTTTTACGGCTTTGCATTTTAAAACTGCTTTGTTTTTCGTGTCTTGTCATATTGGCTGACTTGACAAGACAGAGCTGACAAGTTTCATGCTGTTTCAAATTTAATTGACCGGAGAATCCCGATGTCGATGCGTGCCGTTTTTACTGGCCTTATCATGTCCGCAGCACTTACTTTATCTTCTCAGGCCTCATGGGCACAGGGTAGTCAGAGCGGGACAAGGATAATAGAAACCACTGAGGACGCCGATTATCCGGGGTTTGATCTGCGTGCCGTGAAGAATGTCGGTCTTGATGAGTGCGAAAATATTTGCCTTCAGGACGAGCAGTGCCGCGCTTTTACTTATAATGTAAAGGTGAAATGGTGCTTCCTGAAATCCGACTATAAGCAGCTCAATGTTTTCGACGGTGCTGTCGCCGGTCGGGTTGTTGACAGCAATGATGCTGCCGCTACTGCTGCTGTTGAAGTGGAAGAAGAAACGCTTGGTGCACCGCCGCCGCTGAGCTTTGTGCCTGCCAGCATTCTGGATGAAGCGCGCACCTATCGCAATCAGCTTAACAGCGGTGACAAGCCTGCCGGTGAAATTGTTAAATTGCTGCGCAGCGCCAAGAGAAATTATGAAGCCGGTAATATTTCCGCTGCTGTGATTGATTATGCCAGTATCGTACCGCTTGCCAAGGAAAACAGCGCTGTCTGGCTGGGTCTGAGCCGCGCCACACTGGCTGTCTCGCAAAGCGAGGATGCAACCTGGCAGTTGCGCCGTGCCGCAACATCATCCGCTATTGTTGCCTATCAGCTCAGCCGCACTGTTTCCGACCGTGCCGAAGCCTTGAGCAATCTGGCCAAGGCATTGGAAATGCGTGATAATTTCCGCCCTGCAATCGACAGCTATAAAGCAAGTCTTGCCGTGCAGAGTTCCGCATCCGTCAATGCAGCCTATGAAGATTTGCGCTCCCGCAAAGGTTTCCGCGTGGTTGACCATACGGTGGACAGCGACAGCGCCAATCCGCGCGTTTGTATTCAGCTCTCCGAAGCCTTGATGAAAAGTGGCATTGATTATGCTTCTTTTGTCACTGTGGATGATGCCAGCCCGAAAGGCGTGGAAGCCAAAGACCGCCAGATTTGTGTTGAAGGTTTGCAGCATGGTAAAAATTACCGCATCGGTTTGCGTGCCGGTCTGCCTGCTGCCATTGGCGAGATGATTGAAACACCGCTGGCGCTGAACATTTATGTGCGTGACCGCGCACCGACTGTGCGCTTCAACGGCGATGCTTTTGTGCTGCCAAGCACCATGCGCCGCGGTATTCCGCTGGTCAGCATCAATGTGAAAACCATTGATCTGGAAATTTATCGTGTGGGCGAACGCGCGCTGACCCAGTCTATGGACGGTATCAGCTTCTTCGGTCAGCTGGACAGCTATGCAACATCGCAGATCGTCAATTCACTGGGTGAAAAAGTCTATACCGGCAAGCTGGATGTTGAGAGCGATCTGAACAAGGAAGTTGTATCGGCATTTCCGGTGGATGAGGCTTTGCCAAAGCGCAAGCCCGGCATCTATGTCATGACCGCCAAAGGCGAGGGCGATAAATCGGATTATTGGTCACCGCAGGCCACACAGTGGTTTCTGGTTTCCGATACCGGCCTTGCAACTTTTGCCGGTGAAGATGGTCTGAATGTTTTTGCCCGTTCGCTGGCAACAGCCAAGCCGCTGGAAGGCGTTGAGCTGCAATTGCTGGCAACCAATAATGAAGTGCTGGGCACAGCGACAACCGACAGCGATGGTCGCGCAACCTTCACAGCCGGTCTGATCCGCGGCACGGCCGCCATGACACCGGCCATTCTGACAGCGCGTTCCAAAGGCCGTGACGGTGAGGAAGACTATGTTTTCCTTGATATGAAACGTGCCGGTTTTGATCTTTCCGACCGTGGTGTGACCGGACGTCCGGCACCGGGGGCGCTGGATGTTTATGGCTGGACAGAACGCGGTATTTACCGCACCGGTGAAACTGTTCATGCAGCCGCATTGGTGCGTGACGGTTCGGCCAAAGCCGTTGAAAACCTGCCGCTGACTTTCTCCTTCCTGCGTCCGGATGGCATGGAAGACCGCGCGATTGTCAGCACGTCGCAGGCCGCAGGCGGCCATGCGGTTGAACTGCCACTGGCTGATAATGCCATGCGCGGTACATGGACATTGCGTATCTTAAGTGATCCGAAGGCCGCACCTCTGGCAGAAAAGCAGTTTCTGGTTGAAGATTTTGTGCCGGACCGCACAGAGTTTGACCTGACATCAGACGTGAAAGAAATCCGTGGCGGTGAGGCAGCGATTGTTAAAGTTGACGGCCGCTATCTCTATGGCGCACCGGCGGAAGGTCTGACCCTTGAAGGGGGGGTCAATATTCGTCCGACCCGTTCATGGGAACTGTTCCCGAAATATGTGTTCGGTCTTGCGGATGAAGACCAGCCGGAAGATACCCGTATTACGCTTGATGACCTGCCGGTGCTGGACAGCAAGGGCAAGGCGGATATTGAGGTTTTGCTCAATGATCTGCCGGCGACAACACAGCGTCTGAATGCGGATATTGTGGTGCGTATGCGTGAAGGCGGCGGCCGTGCGGTTGAACGCAAGCTGACGCTGCCTATTGCATCCGACAGTGCCATGATCGGTATCAAGCCGGATTTTGACAGCGATAATCTGCCTGAAAACAGCAATGCGCAATTCTCGGTCATTGTCAGCGATGCTGATGGCAAGCGCCTGGCTGAAGACGGTCTGGAATGGACGCTGGTTAAGGTTGAGCGTAATTATCAGTGGTATCGTAGCGGCAGTTCATGGAATTATGAACCGGTTACCTATACCAAAAAGGTAGCCGACGGCACTGTGTCTGTTGATGAACAGAATGCAGGCAGCATTCAGGTACCGGTGGAATGGGGACGTTACCGTCTTGAGGTTGCAACCTCCGATCCTGACGGCCCGCAGACCAGTATTGAATTTGAAGCCGGCTGGTATGTTGAAGCCCGCTCCACCGAAACGCCTGACGGGCTGGAAGTGGCGCTGGATAAAGATATTTATCTGGACGGCGAAACTGCCAAGCTGAAAGTATCTCCGCGTTTTGCCGGTGAATTGCTGGTGACCGTTGGTGCCGACAGCCTGCTGATGACCAAAACAGTTTCGGTTCCGGCGGAAGGCACGGAAGTTGAAATTCCTGTCAGCGGCGAATGGGGTGCCGGTGCTTATATTACCGCGAGCCTTTATCGTCCGGGCGAGGCACAGGAAAGCCGTATGCCTGCGCGAGCCATTGGCATCCGTTGGCTGGCGATTGATCCGGCAGAGCGCAAACTCTCGGTGCGTATTGAAGCCCCTGAGAAGACCGAACCACGTCAGATATTGACCATTCCGGTTTCCATCGGCGGTCTGAAATCCGGCGATCAGGCTTATGTCATGATCTCGGCTGTGGATGTCGGTATTCTCAATCTTACCCATCACAAACCCGCGGATCCTGCGGGCTGGTATTTCGGCCAGCGGCAGCTTGGTCTGGAAATCCGCGATCTTTACGGCCGCCTGATTGACGGTTCGCTCGGCACAATGGGTCGTCTGCGCACCGGCGGTGACGGCGCACAAATGGCTGTTGAGGGTGCACCGCCAACCGAAAAGCTGGTTGCATTCTTTGCAGGCCCTGTGGAAGTGGGCGCGGATGGTAAGGCAAATGTCAGCTTTGATATTCCGCAGTTCAACGGTACAGCGCGTATCAGCGCTGTGGCATGGACCAAAACCGCTGTGGGCAATGCCCAGTCCGATGTGATTATCCGCGATCCGGTGGTGATCACCGCTGCTTTGCCGAAATTCATGGCACCGGATGATCAGGCGCAATTGCGTCTGGACATTGCCAATACGGACGGCCCTGCCGGTACTTATCGCGTGAGCGTGGCCAGTACCGGTCTGGTTTCTGTGCCGCAGGATCAGGCACCGGCATCGGTGCAGCTGGCACAGGGCGAAAAGACCCATCTGCTTCTGCCGCTGAAAGCGGAGCGCGCAGGCGTGGAAGAACTGAGCGTGCAATTGACCCATGAAAGCGGTCTCAGCATTTCGCAGGATCTGATCCTGCCGGTACGTTCTGCCATACTGCCGCAGACAACACGTCAGGCGATCACACTTGCTGCCGTCAATGGCTCACTGGTGATTGACCGTGAACTCTTGGCTGAACAGCGCATGGACGGGGCTTCGGTCAGTATCCATGTGTCCAATGCGTCCGGTTTTGATATTCCGGGACTTTTGACCTCGCTCGACCGTTATCCTTATGGGTGCACAGAGCAGACCACCAGCCGCGCTTTGCCATTGCTCTATATGAGTGAACTGGCAAAACAGGCTGGTATGACCATGGAAGACAGCGAAGAAGACCTGCATAAGCGTATTCAGGACGCGATTTATAAGGTGCTGAATAACCAGTCTTCTTCCGGCAGCTTCGGCCTCTGGTCGCCGGATAGCGGTGATCTGTGGCTGGATGCCTATGTGACCGACTTCCTGACCCGCGCCCGTGAGCAGAAATTTGATGTACCGCAGCAGTCTATGGTGCAGGCACTGGATAATCTGCAAAATGCGCTGGCCTATGATGTGTCGGTGAAGGACAATGGCAGTGCGATTGCCTATGCTTTCTATGTGCTGTCGCGCAACCGTCGTGCGTCCATTGCTGATCTGCGTTACTATGTTGATACGCGTCTGAGCGAATTTGCGACACCTCTGTCCCGTGCGCAACTGGGTGCAAGTCTTGCACTTTATGGTGATGCACAGCGTTCGGAAAAGGCCTTTGCTTCGGCATACCGTCAGGTGCAGGCCGAGGAAGATGCGCTTGCCCGTTCGGATTACGGCTCAAGCCTGCGTGATGGTGCGGCTATTCTTGCACTGGCTGCGGAAAGCCGTCCGGTGCCGTCCATCGCACAGCCGCTTGCCAAAATGGTTGGTGGTCTGAGCAATTCAACCCGTTATACGAGCACGCAGGAACAGGCATGGCTGCTGCTTGCTGCCAAGGGTCTGAAGGATGATGATGTTAATCTGTCGCTGACATTGAATGGTGAAGCGCGTCAGGGTGCTGTGTCTGAGCGCCTGACCGGTGAACAGCTGGAAGTTGCTCCGGTGACGATCAGCAATCATGGTGACAAGCCGGTGACTGCCGTGATCACCACTGTGGCGGCACCGGTGGAAACCCCGTCTGCAGGCGGTGACGGCTTCACTATCAGCCGCAGCTATTACACGCTGGATGGTGAGGAAATCAGTGTTTCCGAAGCCAAACAGAACGAGCGCTATGTGGTTGTGCTGAAAGTGACCGAAGGTAATAATTGGGCATCGCGTGTGATGATTACCGATCTCCTGCCTGCAGGTTTCGAGATTGATAATCCGCGTATCGTCAACAGCGCCGATCTGAGCAATTTCGGCTGGCTGGGTGAGACTGCTGTTGCTCATAGCGAGTTCCGCAGCGACCGTTTTGTAGCAGCCTTTAACAGCAGCGGCGGCACTGCCCGTGAATATACGGTTGCCTATATTGTGCGCGCGGTCACACCGGGAACCTATGCACATCCGGCACCTTTTGTGGAAGATATGTATCGTCCGCAATATTTTGCCCGCGGTGCAACCGGTATGATGCAGGTGCTGAAAGCTGAATAAAACCTGTTCAGAATACAGAAATCAAAAGCCCCGCCTTGAATTTTCAAGGCGGGGCTTTGTCATATCAGGCGAAGTGTCAGGGAAATGCGGGGCTATCGGGTAAGAATACGGATGACAAAATCTGCCAGACGGCCATAAGGCGGGCGCAGATAATCCGTTGGTGCCGGATTATATTTGCGTAAAATCGGCATGGCTTTGGAGAAGGTTTTGAAACCTTCTTCGCCATGATAATGCCCCATGCCGCTCATGCCCACGCCGCCGAAAGGCAGGCCCGCACAGGCAAATTGATAGAGCGTATCATTGATGCAGACGCTGCCTGCAACAATCTGCGCCAGTGCTGCTTCACTATGGCTTTGATCTTTGCCGAAACAATAAAGCGCCAGCGGCCTGTCGCGGGCGGTAATATAGCGGATTGCCTCGTCATAGGATGTATAGGTTTTGACCGGCAACAGGGGCCCAAAAATCTCTTCCTGCATAATGGCGCTGTCATCTGCCGGATTGATCACCAGCATCGGCGGCAGAATGTGATA
The DNA here is from genome assembly GCA_040392545.1 of Pseudochrobactrum asaccharolyticum. Taxonomy (GTDB): domain Bacteria; phylum Pseudomonadota; class Alphaproteobacteria; order Rhizobiales; family Rhizobiaceae; genus Pseudochrobactrum; species Pseudochrobactrum asaccharolyticum_A. Next base: position 98,279 of record JBEBVV010000001.1, read on the forward strand.
TTCCTGCGCATGTTGCTGGTCATTCAATTGCAGCAGCGGAATGATCTGATGGCCACGGATACTGGCATCATCAAGCAAACCGTTAAGGCGCTGATACTGCGCTGCATTGATGATTGCGGTATAATCCGCCTGCCGGTCAAGCTGGGCATAGCGCCTGCTCATTTGTGTTTTTGCCTCTGCAATAAATGCATCCAGCATTGTCTCCGGCACCAGCACATAATCAGGGGCGATGCAGGTTTGTCCGGCATTGAAAAGCTTGCCGGTGAGAAGGCGGGCTGTGGTTTGGGCAAGATCAGCATCGGGTGCAATCAGGACAGGGGATTTACCGCCCAGTTCCAGCGTCACCGGTGTCAGATTTTGCGCCGCTGCCGCCATGACTTTTTTACCCACAGCAGTTGATCCGGTAAAAAACAGATGATCGAAAGGCAATTGTGAAAAAGCGGCGGCTGTTTGCGCACCGCCTTGTGCAATATTCACACGGTTTTCAGGGAAAATTCCGGCCAGAAGCCGCGCCAGATAGGCATTGGTATGGGGCGTATGTTCTGATGGTTTGAGATAGACATGATTGCCTGCTGCAACTGCGGAAATCAGAGGTGTGAGCGACAGGTTCACCGGATAATTCCACGGTGACATAATGCCAACCACGCCAAGCGGCACATAGCGGATTTCAGCCCGTGCCGGCCAGAATTGCCAACCGGCTTTGCGCCTTTGCAGTTTGAGCCATTTTTTGAGGTGGCGCAGGCAAAAATCAATTTCCTTCAGCACGATCATGGCCTCCGCCATCATGCTTTCATGCGTGGAGCGATGTCCGAAATCGCGGGAAATTGCTTGCGTCATTGCGGGAAGGCTGGCCTTGAAAGCGGTACGCAGCCGCAACAGGTCTTCGCGCCGCTGGCGCTCGTCCGGACGGTTTTGCTGCCATGCTGTCCGCAAAGTATCAAATGTCGTGCGCAACGGATCCGTCATATGGTTCTTCCTGTGACCGAGCGGGCAAAACACCATTGCGCGGCATAATATGTGCCAAGCACCAGAATGGGGCTGAACGGAATGTCAAAGCGGTAGCGTGCATAAGCGAGAACGGTGTCACTGATAACAAATAACACGCCGCCAAGGGCTGCAATATTGGCAGCCTGCTGCTGTGCCTGATCCGGTGCAGGCAGGACTGAGGCGCGGTTAACGGCCAGTGCCGCCATCAGTGCCAGTGCTGCCGCATAAATGGCAACAGGTATTGCCATGCCTGCCGGTAATACCTGCCACAGCCCGACAAAAATCAGCAGAGCGATCACAGCGAAGATAAGGAGAATGAGCGGTTTAACAGGCAGGCGGTCAGTCACAAGCGCATAAATATAGGCGCAATGGGTGAGCAGAAAGCAGATCAGCCCTGCCATGAAATAATCCTGCGGCAGCATCAGAAAGAAGTCACCGCCAATGGCGAAAGCCAGACCAAGCGCAATGGCATTGCGGTAGCGGGCGGAAAAGGGTGTGGCGACTGATACTGTATAATAGAGCAGCAAGGCTGTGGCTGTCGGTTTGGTGAGATAATGCAGCCAGCGCCATTCGGGACTGATTGCTGCGCCAAGCAAAGAACCGGCTATGGCGGCTATGGCCAATAAGCAATAGATCAGGGTGAGGATACCCGTTTTCGGTTCGGTTCTGAGCGCAGAATTCCCGTATGACATGTGGCTTTCCTCCCCTGTGAGCACCATCTTCACAAGCCGCCGTCCGGTCTTTGATGTGTTATTTTTACCTGAACGTAAGCTGCACATCAGAGAGTAACGTAAAATCATCCGCGTGCAACCGCAATGATCATGGGAGTATGGGCATTAAGGGAGGTATGGGGAGGCTATGCGTGGCCTATTCGCTTTTTTCTGCCGGTTCTTTGCTGCCATAGGCTGCAAAAAACATATCAACAGCAGATTCCACATTATAGCGGATCTGCGCTTCTGTCGGCATCTCCTCCATAAAAGCAAACAGGCGCTGGCGGTAAATACCGGCAAGGAAAAGCTCTGCCAGCTGATAAGCGGCATGCTGTACATCAGGCACTTTGACAATGCCCTGCTTTTCCAGTTCTGCAATATAGTTTTTCAGAACCAGCAGACCACGGCGCGGGCCGCGCTCGTAAAACCGCACGCCCATTTCCGGCTTGCGCTCTGTCACACCGAGAATTGTGCGTTGGGCACTGATAACCATATCGGAGGTAACAAGGCCGACAAGCGCAATGCCATAGGCAATCAGGCTTGCGCGGCTGGAGAGTTTTTCGCCGTGAATATTGCTGATCTGCGAGAATAAAACACTGCGATGCTGCTCGCACAGAGTTTCAAACAGATCGTCTTTGCTGTCGAAATAGACATAGATCGTGCTTTTGGAAACGCCGGCCTCACGCGTGATGTCGTTCATGCTGGCGGCATCAAAACCCATATGCAGGAAAACGCGTTGCGCACCGTCCAGAATTTTCTGACGCTTCACCGGATCCTGTCCGGCGCCGCGGCGACCATTCTGCAGCTGTTTGCTGTTGGTCATGCCTGCATCATTCCTTTCAATAAAATGTGAGCGCAAAATATTGCAATTTCGAACCGATCAGTACGATTTCAATTGATATGCCGCGCTGCTTGCTTTATGTCAACATCGAACCGATCGGTTTAATGTGTGACAAATTGCGGGCAGTCTTCGGCCAATATCAGGCGGGATGCCCGTTTTGCTTTGTTTCCCTATGCCTGCTGGTTCCGGTTTTATTAAGACTGCCATTGCCGGATTATCATATGAATGAAAATTTATTGGCAAGATGGCCTGTTCTGTAGAGAAAGTCGCCCCATGTCCGCTCTTAAACCCGTTGCCCAGTTGAACCCGGATGAGTCGCTTGCTGAGAATGCACAGCGATTCGATCACAGTGAGACGGAGCATGTTGTAGCGCCGGTTGAGTTCAAACGCGCACCGGAGACCGGTGACGGCGCAAGCGCTGATCCGTCTTCTGCTGCGCAGCCGCAACAGCCGGCAGCCGCTGCCGCTTTGCCTGCCAAAGCATCGCGCAAGCGCAAAATTCTGGGCGGTTTGCTGGTCGTGGTGCTGGCCGGTGCCGGATGGTATGGCTATAATTGGTGGACGACAGGGCGCTTTATGGTCTCCACCGATGACGCCTATATTCAGGGCGATATCATGACCATGTCGCCGAAGGTGACCGGCTATATTGATGAGGTTTTGGTCAGCGCTAATAGCAAAGTGAAGGCCGGTGATCCGGTGTTTCAGCTTGATCGCGGCGATTATGAGATTGCGCTGCATGAGAAAGAAGCGGCACTTGCCACGCAGCAGCAGACGCTGGCGCGTATTAAGGCGCAGACCCTTGCAGCCGAGGCGGCTTTGACGCAGGCGCGTGCCTTGCAGCAATCTTCCGAGGCGGGCCTGACCAATGCGCAATCAACCTTGCAGCGGGCTACCAAGCTGCATGATACGCGCTTTGTCTCCCAGTCTGATCTGGACAAGGCCACAACCGCGCTGGCACAGGCAAAGGCTTCAGACGCCAATGCACAGGCGCAGATTGAGGCGGCTCAGGCCAATATTGCTGTTCTGAAAGCACAGTATAACGAAGCTGAGAGCCAGACCCGCAGCCTTGAACTGGCACGGGATAAGGCGCAGCGTGATCTGTCTTTCACCACGATCCGTGCACCATTTGACGGTGTCGTCGGTAATCTTACGGGCAAAAAAGGTGATCTGGTCAGTGCCGGTCAGCGTATTGCCGCATTGGTGCCGGTTGATGCTCTGTATATTGATGCCAATTTCAAGGAAACCCAGCTGAAACAATTGCACGGCGGTGAGACAGTTCATTTCACTGTTGATGCTTTGGGCGGCGAAGAGTTTGAGGGACGACTGGATTCCCTGTCACCGGCCTCCGGCTCGGTCTTCTCGCTGCTGCCTGCAGAAAATGCCACCGGCAATTTCACCAAGGTCGTGCAGCGTGTGCCGGTGCGTATTGCCATTCCGGCGGAAGCACTGGCCAGCGGCAAATTGCGTGCCGGTTTGAGTGTTGTTGTTGATGTGGATACGCGCACCGGTGCCGGTGCGCAGCAAACAGCTATGGCGGAATAGGCCTGTCACAATGGCAGCTTCAACCACAATGCAGGGTGCGCCTGCCGGTGCCGCAGATGCGGACAGGATTGATCCGAGAAAAGCTTTTGCCTTCTTGGCGATGGTTTTTGGCATGTTCATGGCTATTCTCGATATTCAGATCGTGTCTGCTTCACTGGCTGAAATTCAGGCGGGGCTGGGTGCGAGCTCCGATGAAATTTCATGGGTGCAGACCTCTTATCTGATTGCCGAAGTGGTGATGATCCCGCTGTCCGGTTTTCTCGGACGGCTTTTGTCCACCCGTGTGCTGTTCACAATTTCAGCCGCCGGTTTCACGCTTGCTAGCGTGCTTTGCGCCACGGCAACCAATATTGAGCAGATGATTATCTACCGCGCGATACAGGGCTTTATCGGCGGCGGTATGATTCCGAGTGTGTTTGCGGCAGCCTTTACGATTTTCCCGCCGTCCAAGCGCTCTGTCGTGTCTCCGATTGTCGGGCTGGTGGCAACATTGGCGCCAACGGTGGGGCCGACGATCGGCGGTTATCTCTCCCATGCTTTTTCATGGCATTGGCTGTTTCTGGTCAATGTGGGGCCGGGTATTCTGGTGGCAATTGCCGCATGGAACCTGATTGATTTCGACAAGGGCGACAAATCCCTGCTTGCTAAATTCGACTGGTGGGGACTGGCCGGTATGGCGGCTTTTCTCGGCTCAATGGAATATGTGCTGGAAGAAGGCCCGCGCAATGACTGGTTTGAGGATCATCACATTGTCATCATGACCATTGTGCTCACCGCCGGTGCTCTGGTGTTTTTCTACAGGGCATTTACCGCCGAGGAACCGATTGTCGATCTCACGGCTTTCCGCAATGTCAATTTTGCCCTTGGTTCCAGCTTTTCCTTCATCATGGGGGTCGGGCTCTACGGCCTGACTTATCTTTATCCGCTCTATCTGGGTGCTATTCGCGGTTATGATGCGCTGATGATCGGTGAAGCGCTGTTTGTCAGCGGTCTGGCCATGTTTATGACTGCGCCGGTTGCAGGTTTTCTCTCCGCACGCATGGATCCGCGTCTGATGATGATGATCGGTTTTATCGGTTTCGCTTCAGGAACATATCTGATGACCGGCCTGACAGCGGATTGGGATTTCAACGAATTGCTGCTGCCGCAGATTTTGCGTGGTTGCTCGATGATGCTGTGTATGGTGCCGATTAACAATCTGGCGCTGGGGACATTGCCGCCTGCGCATATTAAAAATGCGTCCGGCCTGTTCAATCTGATGCGTAATCTCGGCGGAGCTATCGGCCTTGCGGTGATCAATACTTTGCTGATGCGCCGCAGTGACCTGCATTATGCGCAATTGTCTGAGCATTTGAACAAGGGCAATCGTGAGGCGGAAGAAATGCTCGCCAATCTTACGGCGAAATACAGCGCTGCGGGACTGGACGGAGCCAATATCGCGCTGGTTAAACTTTCCGGCATGGTGCGCCAGCAGGCCACACTGATGTCCTTCATCGACGTCTTTATGATCCTGACGGTGTTGTTTGGTTCGCTGGCCTTTTTTGCCATGATAATGCGTAAACCCGGTGCCGTGCCGAAAGATGCCGCAGGGCATTAGAGCGGAAGCGATTTATCGGAGAAATGAAAAACGGCGGGAAATCCCGCCGTTTTTATTTATGCTGTTTGTGTTGATTTACCACTGTCCTGCCGCATCAGATAGAGTGATGCGCCGACAATCAGCAAAGCGCCCGGCCAGAAATTGATGCTTGGCGTGGCGGCAAAAACGATCCAGCCGAGAATGACATTGAGCGGCAGTTTCAGATCGTCAAAGGGTTGCAGATAGACCGCATCGGCAGCGGAATAGGCTGTGATCTGGAAATATTGCGCCATAGCGGTGAGAATGCCAATGGTGAGCAAAACCGACCAGATTTCTGTCACGGGTGCTGCAATTTCCGGCATGCCGATGCCCGATGCCAGCCACAGTGCAGCATTGATCGGGGTGAGCAGCACCAGCATGTAGACCGAAATGCTGGCCGGTGTTTCAAAACGGGTGAGATATTTGGTCATAACTGAATAGCCTGCCCAGAGTGCGGCAGCGAGTACCGGTAACAGGGAATAGACTGTATACGTATCTGACCACGGAGCGATGATGATCAGCGCGCCGATAAAGCCGACCAATGTGGTGGCAAGGCGGGTTTGCGTAACACGCTCATGCAAAAAAGCTCTTGCGCAGAGAATAACAAAGAAGGGTGAGGTCATGGAAAGCGCAATCACCTGCCAGATCGGCACATGGGTGAGCGCAAAAATCCATACCTGCACACCGGCAGCAGCCAGTGCCACACGGATAATATGCAGGCCCAGATGGCTGGTGCGCAGCGCTTTGGTGCCCTCACGGATCAGCAGCGGCAGGGTCAGCACCAAAGCGATGACATATTGCCAGAAAGCGATGATGACAGAGGGAATACCGGTGCGACTGCCAGCCCATTGGGTGGCGACATTAACGCCCGCATAGGCGGCACAGGCAGCCAGCATATAGGCAGCACCGCGTATTGTGGGCTTGATGGATGGTGCAGAGGCAATATGGCTCAACGGTTTTTCTTCCTTTTCGTAAGCCTGTTACCCCAGGGTGTGGGAAATGCTACGGGAAGAAACCGCATGGCGCAGACGGCACAGCCGCCGGCAGCATAGCTGTCAGCCCCGTTCTCTCTCATCCGGACTATGACCGTCGGCTTCGGAATTACACCGAATCTGCTGACCCTGATGATTAATCAGGCGCTCGCGGGCTTCAGGCTGGTGCCTGTTACCGCCGGTGGGGAATCTCACCCCGCCCTGAGAACTGGAATTTGAACTCTTACAATAAAGCAAATGGCACAGCCGCTTGCTCTATATGGGGTAAACTTATGCTGCCGGTTTGCAGAAATCAAGAGATATGGCTGGCAACACACTGTCCTGAAAAACACGACATAAGACCGTTGCGATAACAGGTTCCGGCATCTCTCTTTGCGGAATGTTTCCTCTGATGCCGGATGCAGTTTTCAGTCGTCAAATTGATTCAAAATGCCCGTTGATGGTTCCGTTAAAATGACGGTTCAATGCCAGTGTTTTCGTTTGTTATCCCTTGCGAAATCACTTTTTTCAGAAGCTTCTGCACGTTTAAACAGTCAAATACTCTGCTTTGAATCGCATATTGCCGGTTATTTCAGTGAATATGACTGCTTTTCTTGTCATTTCCGTTAAATGTTCGGGTAGAAGCCTGTTGTTTTTTGGCGGAGAGATAAAGGCAGGGAGCAGATCAGCATGTATTACGATAACGTTCAAAAAAACAAAATTACGCAACAGCCGTGGTTTTTGGGTGTTTTTGCCCTGATTACCTTTGCCATACTCCTTTGGAGCAACTGGAATGCAGCTGGCAGCGGTGATGCGGCGGCAACGGGGCTTGCCGGCCTGTTGCACACGACGGGCGGTATTATCACGGTTGCAGCCGTCATTTCGCTGGTTCTCACCCTGATCCTGAATGTGGTCGGCCGGTTGCCGATGCGTTTGCAGACCATTGTTGTCTGGCTCGCTCTTTTGGGCGGCGCCTTGTATTTCTTTGCCAGTTTTGAACTGTCTTACAGTTTTATTGCTTCAAAATTGCCGTTTCTGGTGACGCAGGGTGTGTTCACCACGGTTTATATTTCGGCCATTTCCATTGCGATTGCCTTTGTGCTGGCGATTATCGGCGCGATTGCCAAATTGTCCCAAAACGGTTTTGCGGTTGCGATTGCTTCCTTTTACACATCGTTTTTCCGTGGTGTGCCGCTGCTGATCCAGATTTATCTGATCTATCTCGGTATTCCGCAGCTCGGCTATGTGATTGATGCCGTGCCTGCCGGTGTGATGGCGCTGTCTTTGTGCTATGGCGCTTATATGACCGAGATTTTCCGCGGTGGTATCATGTCCATTCCGCGCGGCCAGTGGGAAGCCGCCCGTGCGCTTGGTCTGCGTCCTTTCACGACAATGCGCAAAGTTATCATGCCGCAGGCGATGAAACTGATCATTCCACCGACAGGTAACCAGTTCATTGCCATGCTGAAAGATTCGTCGCTTGTCTCGGTTATCGGTGTCTGGGAACTGATGTTTCTGGCACGCACGCAGGGTCGTGAAGAATTCCGTCATCTGGAAATGCTGATCACTGCGGCGCTGCTCTATTGGGTTTTGTCGATCATTCTGGAGCGCTGTCAGGCTGTACTGGAAAAGCGCATGAAGCGGCAGGAACGCTGAGCAATTTTGATTGTTTGTTTTGTAAATGCGGGAGGCCAGCCGTTCTGGCCATGGAGGAAAACACAATGAAAAATGTACTTATGTCAGCTTTTGTTGCAGCTCTGGCAATGAGCGCCGCACTTCCTGCTTATGCAGGTGCAACGCTGGATCGCGTTACCGATAAAAAAGAACTGGTTGTGGCAACGGCTGCAAACTGGGCACCGCAGTCCTATATGAAAGACGACAAGCTGGTCGGCTTTGATATTGATGTTGCAACTGAAGTGGCTAAGCGTCTTGGGGCAACGGCGCGTTTTGTGACACCGGAATGGGGCATTATCACTGCCGGTCGCTGGAATGGCCGCTGGGATATTTCTGTTGGCTCCATGACGCCGACAACCGGCCGTGCGCGTGTGCTCGATTTCCCGACCGTTTATTATTACACGCCATATGTTTTCACCGTGCATAAGGATTCCAAGGCTGAAAAGCGTGCGGATCTGAACGGCAAGACAATCGGCGTGGAAGGCGGCACCACCACTGAAGATTATATCAATGGCACGCTGAAAATTGATGCTGTGGGTGTGCCTGAATTTAAATATGACGTGAAGCCGGGCGATATTAAAACCTATGGCGACAGCGTCGGCCCGCTCGATGATCTGCGTCTTGGTGACGGTACCCGTCTTGATGCCACCGTATCGGCCATGCCGACCGTGGAAAATGCCGTCAAGCGCGGCTATCCGATCCGTGCATTGGCGGATGAGCCTGCTTTCTATGAGCCGCTGGCTGTGGCCATCGACAAGGGTGATCCTGAATTTACTGCCAAGGTCAAAGAAATCTTTGAAGCCATGAAAACTGACGGCACATTGTCTGACCTGTCCGTGAAATGGTACGGCGTGGATTACACCAAGCTGAAATAATCATAGTGAAAACCAGCCGGTTCCTGAAGCTGCCCCCGTCTTCAGGAACCGTGCTTTGCCGCACGTTTCTTGTATTTTCTGTCAGAAGCAGTTCTATTATGCATTCATATCCAGCGACCTATTACAGCGCCACACGGGTGGCATCTTCTTCTCCTTTCACCGCATTACAGCAGACTGTGCAGGCCGATGTCTGTGTTGTCGGTGGCGGTCTTGCCGGTCTTACAACCGCGTGGGAATTGCTCAAGCGCAATAAATCCGTGGTGGTGATCGAGGAAAACAAGGTCAGTTGGGGTGCATCGGGCCGTAATGGCGGTTTCTGCCTTAATGGCTGGGCTGAAGGGCTTGGCGCAATTGAAAAGCGCAGCGGCTTTGAAGATGCCAAAAAACTGTTTGCCATGTCTGTTGAAGGCGTGGAGATTGTGCGCGAAAATATCGAGCAGAACAATCTGCCGGACTGTAATATTGTCAAAGGCAAGCTCAGCGTTGTGCGCTATGAGGCGGCTGAACAGATGCAGCGCTATCGTGACCGCATGGCGCAGCATTTTGATTATGAATATGAATATCTGGATACAACCGCAATCCGCCAGAAGCTGAACACGCCGATCTATAAACAGGCGCTGCGTGATACTATCGGCTTCCATTTCCATCCGCTCAATTATGCGCTCGGGCTGGCTGATCTGATCCGCGCAAAAGGCGGGCAGATTTTTGAAGACAGCGCCATGCAATCCTTCTCCCGCAACACACAAGCGGGCGCAACCGGACGTTACACGGTGAAAACGGCCCGTGGTTCGGTGCAATGTGATGACGTGGTGCTGTGCTGCGGTGGTTATGGCGGCTTTGAATTTGGCAAATTGCGCCGTTCTTTCCTGCCAATTGCCACTTATGTTGTGCTGACGGAAAAACTCGGCAACCGTTTGCAGGATTTCATCCGTACAACCGATGCTGTGGGCGATGATCGCCGGTCTTCCGATTATTACCGTGTGGTTGAGGGCGACCGTATTCTCTGGGGTGGCCGCATCACCACGAAAAATGAGCAGGATGAGGCACGTCTTTCGGCTATTCTGCGCAAAGATATGTGCGATGTTTTTGCCGGTCTGAAAGATGTAAAGATCGAGAAAGCCTGGTCGGGTCTGATGGGCTATTCCCGCCATAAGATGCCGCATGTGGCGCAAGTTGCTGACGGCTTGTGGGCATGCAGTTCCTTTGGCGGCCATGGTATGAACACAACTGCCATCGGTGGCCGTGTGGTGGCAGAAGCCGTGAGCGGTGAGAGCGACCGTATCCGCCTGTTTGCACCTTACGGGCTGACATGGAATGGCGGTATTTTGGGACCCGTTGCCGCTGAAACTGTCTATCGCTATCTGCGCCTGATGGATTACTTTCAGGAAGGCCGCTATAAGGGCGCTCATCGTTAAGACGGGTGCAAATTTTCCGAATTACGGTTCGGCAAAGACGGGATGACTGCCATGCAGATGACCGATAAGGACAAACAATTACTGGCTTTGATGCAAAAGAATGCCCGTGAATCCGTGGCATCGCTGGCGCGTCAGCTCGGTGTTTCCCGCACGGCTTTGCAGGAACGGATCCAGCGGCTGGAAACCAACGGTATTATCGACGGCTATTCGGTGCGCCTTGGTGCCAATGTGGTGCGCGCGCCGATCCAGTGCTTTACCTTTGCGGCATTGAATAACAAGAATTTCCCGGATGTGATCAAGCAACTGAAAACGTTGACGGCCGTGCAGGCCGTCCATTCGATTTCCGGTGACTGGGATCTGATTATTCATATCTGCACGGATACACTGGAAAAGCTCAATGCCGAGATCAATAAGATCAATGAAATGATGGGCATTGTACGCACGACATCGAATATTGTGATGGAAACCAAATTCAATCGCGGCATGAATTTGTAACGTGCTGAGATAGTTATTGTTTTTAAATATCTGTTATTCAGAGTTTCGCCCGCAAATTGAAGGATTTGCGGGCGAAATATTGATCAGAACTTGACCGTGAAACCGGCGCGATAGGTGCGCCCCGGTGCCGGCATATAGCTCTGCGCCAGCGGGTCGAGATAGTAGCGGTCGGTAATATTCTGCACCGATGCATTCAATATGGCATCCTCACGCAGCTTATAGCTGACAAATGCATCAAACAATGTCACCGGCTTGTAGAGGAGCTGTGGTGTTGTTGCACTGTCCTGCCATGGCTGGTCGATCTTTTCGGTCGGGCTGGATGTATGGGTCATACGTCCGCCGATGGTCAGTTTCTGGTCAAAGAAACGGCTGCCAAGGGTCAGGTTTACGGCATATTTAGGCGGGTTCTGGGTATTGGTGAACGAGCCCATATAGCTGCCCGGTGTACAATCCGGTGTGTTTTCCGTGCGCTGATATTCATTGGCTGTAGCCCGCAGATGCGCTGCAAAGGTCGCGTCACAGGTTTCCGTCTTGAAATAATAAGTGGCGGAAAGATCAGCGAAAATCCGGCCATTATCATAAGTGGACTGGAACTCAAGACCATTGGCTTTATAGCTGTCAGCATTGCTGAATGTCATGCCGCCATAGGTTGCCGGATCATAATAACGGGTAATGAAGTTTTTGATGTCATTATCGAAATAGGCAAGTTTGAAAGATGCGCTGTCCCCTTGCATGAACAGATCATCTTGCGTGGTGCTGGCGCCGACTTCAATCGCACGGGAGCGCTCGGCTTTCAGACCCTTGGCAGGATCAACCTGCAAGGTGCCGATTGTGGTTTCAAACAGCGATGGCAGGCGGTAACCCTGTGTATAGCTGGCATAAAGGAATGTCTGCGGAATGATTTCATAATTCACGCCGATAGCAGGGGTGAAGCCGCTGCCATTATTCGACATTTTCTCACCGCGATCGAAACCGACCACCATATTGGTCATTCTGGCATCGCTGACATTCATATAGGTCGGTGTGCCATAATCGTTAAAGTGGATGCCGTCGAACGGATTGTTGGTATCCGTCATGATGATACCATTGTTCAGACGCGGATCTGTGGCATCGGTGAATTCGCCGTTTTCATCAGCCTACCAGAACATATTGCCATAGGTGCCCGGACCTTTGGACACTGCAATCCATTTGCCCAGAACATTTTCGCGCCGTGCAATGGATGGTGCATTGCGATCGTGGGAGCTGTAACGGCCATAACGTCCGCCTGCCCAGAATTGCAGATTGTCCTGCGGCTTATATTCGAGCTTACCGGACAGGCTGACTTCTGAACGATAGCCACTGCGCAGATTACGGTTCTGATTGATATCATGCTCGCTGATGAACACATCCTTCTGCGGGCGGATATCTTCATATTGGAACGAGCCGCCCAGATCGAGAGCGAAAGCACCGGCAGAGGTGGTAAATTCGGAACGGTTGGATGCATCGCCGCCGATGCGCACATCATCCATACGCACCCATGTGCGGTCAGGGCTCTTATAGACCTGCTGGGATTTTGGCCCGTTAGTGGAGTTGATCTGGTCGCTCTTGGCACCGGTTGACCACAGATTGGCTCTGAAATCGATCAGTTCATTATCGACAGGCTTGTAATGATAGCGCGCCGAACCGGAATTGATCACCATGCTGCCGGTCGGATACTGGTAAAGTCCGGCTGTGCCGAAACGGAAAATATCCGATGGCATAACTTCGCCGAAACGACCGTCGAAATAGCGATAGCTGAGTTCAAGCTCTTGCTCATCCGTCGGGCGGATTGTGGTTTTGAGCAGCAGAGATTCGGTCTGTGCTGAAGAGTTCAGAACTTCCTCGCCTTCCTTATAGGATTTGGCGACACTGTTTTCTTCGTAGCCCGATGAAGAGAATTTGCGATACTGATCGCGGCCATGCTTGCCGGAGAAGTAATTGCCCTGATTGCGGCGCGCATAAGCGGCAACCACGTCAACATAATCGCTGGTAAAGGCAAAGGCTGCGCTGCCGGATTTGGCCGCAGAACCGAAAATATTCGGACGGCTGTCACGGACATTGGCGGTAAGCTCTTCACTGCCATTGAGATATTCAGGGCGATAGGCCTGCTTGACACCATTATCCCATAGTTCACCCTTGAGGCGGAAACCAAAGGTCTGGCCGGGTTTCAGAATATCTTCCTTGCGCAGCGTTGTCATGCTGACAGAACCGCCGATTGCGCCCGCTGCAGCCGGTGTCAGATCCGGTCCTTTGGTGATCGTCATATCGCTGATCAGATCAGGATCAATATAGCTGCGCTGCTGGGTACCGGCATAGCCGCGATAGACGTTAAGCGATTGCTGTGAACCGTCTACGGTAACCGGCACGCGGCTTTGTCCCTGAATACCACGAATATTGACATCAAGACCGCCGCCATTACGGCTGTCGCCCACTTGCACGCCGGGCAGGCCTTTCAGCACATCGGCAGAAGACACAGCGCCGTAGCGATTGATCTGTTCTTCCGAGAGATAGACGCTTGAACGTGGTTCGGAATAGACCGCTGCAGCGCCGTTAACGCTGCTGGCACCGGTAATGGTGATCATATTCAGCTTTGTGGAGCCGTCCGGGGCTGTGCCGCCTGCAGCAGCCGGTGCGTCATCGGCTGAAAACAGGCTGACGGTACGGCTGTCAACGAAGCGGTAATTCAGCTTGGAATTGCCGAGAACGCGTTTGAGTGCTGCTTCCGGCGACTGGCGGCCGACAACCGGCGCCGAGCGGCCTGAAATTGCGCCGCCATTCTGGCGCACCACCTGAATACCGGTGGTTGCGGTAAAATCAGCCAGCGCTGTGAGCAGCGGTTTGGACGGAATATTGAAATTATAGCTTGCACTATTCTGCGCTGCATTGGCTGTTTGGGCAAAAGCGCTGCCTGCACAGGCAGACATAAGTGCAATGAGCGATACACCGCTGGCGGTGAACGCAGTTCTGATGGTTTTCATTCTGGACGTTTCCTGTTCAAATTCAAGGACGTCTGGCCCTTGAAATAAGAACGTTGTGCGCGGGCAAAACCCGTAAAAATAATTTTAAAATAGGCTGCACAAAATTGTGTAACGCTTTTGCGGGTAGAAAAGAGTGTGCTTACTTATGGTGAAAATGCCTGAAATGCCGGGTTTCAGCGATAAATAACCGTCATCAAGCCCGGTACGCGCACCACAGTCAGATTGAGCGTATTGCGCAGGGCTTCAAAAACGGCTTCAGGATTTTGCACCTGAAATACGCCGGAAACCGGCAGGGTCTCAAGGCTGGCATCTGCAAGAATGATACGGCCTGCAGAATATTTGCTGAGTTCACTGACCACGGATTTCAGAGGTGTCTGGTTCATCATGATCAGGCCGCGTCGCCATGCAAGCGCGGCTTCGGCATCAATACCGGCGCTGCGTTCAATAGCATTGCCGGAGACGACAGCGCTGTCACCGGCTTCCAGCCTGACTTCAGCACCCTGCTGACCATTCACCGCAACCAATCCGCGTTCAACGGTAACTTTTGTCTGTTCCGGCTCCAGTTCCACGGCAAAGGCCGTACCCAGCACATGCACGGTTGCATCGCCGCCGGTAACATTGAATGGCAGGTTTTCATTACGGGTCACATCAAACCATGCACGGCCACGGATCAGCTCAACATTGCGTTCCTGCCCGGTGAAATGCGTGTTGATGGCGCTGTCGCCATCGAGATAGACCCTTGAACCATCACTTAAAATCAGTTCGCTATAGGTGCCGGGCGCTACTGCATAGTCTGCCAGCGAGCGCTGGATCAGGCCGGCATCACGCCACAGGGCAGAGGCGGCTACAATTACAAGCGCAGTGGCGGCCAGACTGCTCCATTTGGTTGCCTGCCAGAAAGAGAAAGACCGGCGTGTTTTACGGTGCCAGCCGCTTTTTGCCGCTTGCTGAGCGGGAATGCGCAGATCGCTCCAGAGCCGTGCTGTTTGCCGGTAGGCCTGTTCATGCATCGGATCCTGCGTCAGCCATGTGCGAAAACCCTGTTGCATAGCCGCGCTGACAGGCAGGTTGTTCATATGAACAAACCATTGTGCGGCTTCTTCAATTGCCGCATCTGTCAGAGTTTCATGGCCTTCGGTTTTCAGCATAGTGCAGGGCGTTTCCCTATAGACTGGCAGTTTTATCATGGATGCACATCGGAATTATTACTTCCGTTGACGCATTTGCTGCCATTTATGACAAAAGGCAATGGCCGATGCCATTTCTTTCTCAACAGTACTCAGGGAAATACTCAGTTCACCGGCAATTTGCTGATACGTCATGCCGTCCACTCTGGCCAGAAGAAAAATGCGCGCACGCCGCTCAGGCAAAGCATTAATGGCATCAAGAAAAGCCGAAAGATTACGTCTTGCATCCACAACTTGTTCAGGTTGTACGGGTTCCGGCAGCTTCTCGCAAAAATTCTCATATCCTGCGGCTTCATGCCGGGCTTTGCGGCTGCGCAACTGGTCCAGCGCCAGAGTGGTGACTGTGCGCACGACAAGCCCGCCGTCATTTTCACTTAAAGAGCGTTTGGAGAGCTTCACATATGTATCGTGCAAAATATCTTCCGCATCCTGAGTATTGCCAAGAATGCGCGCTGCAAGCTTTTTCAGGCGTGAGCGTTCCCTGACATAAATCCGTTCAAAAACAGCGTTCATGGAGGGCATGGAAAACCTGTGAGGCCTGTAAAAAATGATCTGTGGCAATAACTGGAGTTCTTTAGTCATATTAATCGCGAATAGCAAGCCTGTTCTGTGCACAGAATTGCTGTTCGCAATTGTCGGTGAACGGAGCGTAAAGAACGCGGCGTTCTGAAGAGTGATGATTTTGGAAAAAAGTAATGCTGACAAGTGCATATGCGACATGAGCATTAAAGGGGCATACCGATCTGCCATAAAAAAGAGCTTCCCAAGCAATATTCGGAAACTATGAAATTTTTATGCGCAATATGTGAAAAATTGGGATAAAAATCCCTTTTATATATGTTTTTAGATAATTTTATCCTTTTTCACGATAAGATTTTTTGCTTATTTGA
This sequence comes from Pseudochrobactrum asaccharolyticum, assembly GCA_040392545.1. Taxonomy (GTDB): domain Bacteria; phylum Pseudomonadota; class Alphaproteobacteria; order Rhizobiales; family Rhizobiaceae; genus Pseudochrobactrum; species Pseudochrobactrum asaccharolyticum_A. The sequence goes on from JBEBVV010000001.1 coordinate 114,477, forward strand.
GATAAAACTTAAAAATGATGGTGGTACTAATTTAGGAAATTAAATGTTCAATTTGCGACATTTAATAAATCGGAATTGATAATATTGAAAGTGTACTTTTTAGAAATGTCCACAATATGTCATCAAATACACGAATTGCGTTTAGTAAATAATTGCTATTATTTTCCTTAATTTAGTGTCTATTTTTTAAAATCTGTAAATTTAAAGTCTAATCTTATAAATATAGTTTATCGTGTTTCGTTTTTAACTGCATTGTCTTGTGACTGCTGGTGTTGTTTTTGAAGCCTGTTGCAACTGCATTTTGCATTATTGCGAGGGTAGAATCACTGCATTGCACAGAAGGTGATGAGGCAGTTTTCAGCGTTTCATTTTTGTTCATGAAATTACGTTTTTAATTTTGTGAAATAAGTTTAACTATATAATTTAGATGATGAATTTTAAGTATTTTATATTTTACAAAAATTCTATAGATATTATTTTTGTATCGTGATTTACTAATCGAATATTTGATGTTTGTTTGTGAGGAATCATGCGCACAGAATACTACAATGAAGCATCAAGTCTAAATCCGCATCTGCGGAGTAGTGATTATTTGCCGAAAAATACAGACTTTATGGATGTATTTTCTGTTGATCAGACTTGTATAGCAATGAATAAGGATATTCATATCGTCCGGTCGAGCGAAAATGTATCCATGTCATCTAATGTCTGCGTTGTTGTGACTGATGAAGTTCCTTATCAGTTTACCTATGGTTGCAATGTCAGGTTTATGGTTCACCATGGCTCTGAATATTGCTCATGTCGGGCGACGCATTGGCTGCCGTGAAGAAAAATCGATTATTGCTCCTTATGATGTGTGCGTGGCCGGTACCAATATGCCGATCGAAGTGCGTCTGGAGAATCCGGTTAAAGCTGTCCATGTTTTCATCAAACAGTCACTGGTTGATGAGGTTAAAACAGAGTTTTATCATTCAAACGAAGGTAAATTTGAAGTTAATCCTATCTTCGCCAAGAATGACAGCTGCCTGAGCATGTTAATCAGATCGCTGGAAGCAGCATTAAACAATCCCTCCGAAAAGAGTAAGCTCCATATGGATTATATGGCGCGTGCACTCACAGTAAATTTCTTAAGTAAATATGCGGAAGAAGCAAGCGATTCTTCGTATAAAAACTCTGCTGACCGGTTAAAACCGAGCCAATTGCGGCGCGTGCTTGAATTTATGGAAGAAAATATTGCGAATGACATCGGAATTAATGATCTTGCGGCAATAGCCGGTGTCAGCCGTACAAATTTTATCCGCCGCTTCAAGGTTTCGATGCATTGTACGCCTGCACGTTACCTGTATTTGCTGCGGATTCGTCATGCCCGTGAATTGTTGAAGCAGCCTGATCTTCCTATCGCACATATTGCGATTGCCTGTGGCTTTGCTGATCCGGCGCATTTGTCGGTTTCATTCCGGCGTGAAACCGGTGTTACGCCGTCGGTTTACCGGCGCGAATGCATAGACTGAAATATTGTGCGGTGCAGATAAAATATATCTGCACCGCATTTTTCTGAGTTGTGAATGACAAGCTCAGCCATTGCTGCCGATTTGCACGGATATATTGGCTGCAGCTTTCTGCATTATTTCCCCTAAATTTCGGATGATTTCCGGCGAAGTTTCGTTTTCAAGCAGGCTGATTGCAATACCGGCAATAGCCTGACCGGTGTAATCGCGTATGGCTGCGCCGATGCAAATCATGCCTTCACGGATTTGGCCGTCATCCACGGAATAGCCGCGCATCCGTGTTTCCTCAAGCTCCTGCAGTAAAAGCGGCAGTGTTTTTACGCTTCTGGGGCTGAGTGCAGGCGGTAAGCCATTGGCAAACATATCGGATAAGGCTTGCCCTGACAGTTCTGAGAGAAAGATTTTGCCGGTTGCCGTATAAGATGCGGGAAGACGCATGCCGATGCGGAAGGAATGGCCGAGTGGCCGGTCGGAATTACGGCAGCCGATATAAACAACCTCATCCTTATCCCGGATTGTTAAAGTAACTGTATAGCTGGCAAGTGCAGTTTCTGCGGCAAAATAATCGCGGAAGATGGCAACAATATCCATCTCGCTCAGAAAGCTGTTGGCCCAGCGCAATGGATGCGCGCCGGTTGAAAAACGCCCGTCATTATTTTTAATCAGCAGATTAAGCTCAACCATTACAGCGAGAAGCCCGTGCACAGTGCTTTTGGGCAGGCCTGCATTGCGGGTGATCTCGGCTGCTGTCAGCGTGCCGCCGGAACTGGACACCATATCCAACAGAGCAACGGCACGGCGCAGGGCAGGCACTGTATCCTGAGATTTCTGCGCAGTTGTTTCGCTGGGGAGCACAGATCCGGCGCTTGACACGTTCTTATACTCCTGCCAGTTTGGTTCAGTTAATTGATTCAGGTTCAGCTAATTGAACTTTTACCTCTGGAGGAGAGAATGGTCAATTTAAAAAATCAGGATTTGCTGCGTGACCGTTGTCTGGTTGACGGTCAGTGGATTGCAGGCACGCAAGCGCCGATTGAAATAACCAATCCCGCAAATGGCAAAGTCCTGACGAGTGTTCCTTCTCTGGAAGCGCCTGCAATTGAAACGGCGGTTAAAGCTGCTGAAAAAGCATTCCGTTCATGGAGCGCCATGGCGGCCAAAGACCGGACAGCAATTTTGCGCCGCTGGTTTGATCTGATTGTTCAGAATGCGGATGATCTCGCTGCGCTGATGACAGCAGAGCAGGGCAAGCCGCTGGCGGAAGCGAAAGGTGAGGTTCTTTATGCGGCTTCATTTGTGGAGTGGTTTGCGGAAGAAGCGAAAAGAATTTACGGGGATACCATTCCCGCGCCGACCACAGATAAGCGTATCATTGTTTTGAAGCAGCCGGTTGGCGTTTGCGCGGCCATTACACCATGGAACTTTCCGGCAGCGATGATTACCCGTAAGGCAGCACCGGCTTTGGCTGCCGGTTGCACCATGATTGTAAAACCGGCCGAGCAGACACCTCTGACAGCTCTGGCGCTGGGGGTTCTGGCAGAGCAGGCCGGTATTCCTGCCGGTGTGCTGCAATTTGTGACCGGTGATGCGCGCGTAATCGGCAAAGTTTTGACCGATAGCGATGTGGTCAGAAAACTGTCCTTTACCGGCTCAACCGAAGTCGGCCGTATTCTGATGGCGCAATCTGCTCCGACCATTAAGAAAATGTCGCTGGAACTGGGCGGCAACGCACCTTTCATCGTGTTTGATGATGCGGATATTGATGCTGCGGTTGATGGTGCTATTGCCTCCAAATACCGTAATGCCGGACAAACCTGTGTTTGCTCCAACCGTCTTTATATTCAGGCCGGCATCTATGATGATTTTGCGGAAAAGCTTGCTGAAAAAGTGGCGAAACTATCGGTCGGTGAGGGCACAGGCTCCGGCGTGCTGATCGGCCCGCTGATTGATGGTGATGCTATCGCCAAGGTGGAAAGCCATATTCAGGATGCGGTCAGCAAGGGCGCCAAAATTGTGACCGGCGGCAAACGCCATGCACTTGGCGGCACGTTCTTCGAGCCGACTGTGCTGACCGGTGCCACACAGTCTATGGTCATTGCCCGTGAAGAAACATTCGGCCCTGTTGCTCCGCTGTTCCGCTTTGAAAACGAAGAGGACGTGATTGCCATGGCCAATGACACGGAATTTGGTCTGGCCGCATATTTCTATACGGAGAATGTACGCCGCATGTGGCGGGTCTCGGAAGCGCTGGAATATGGCATGGTTGGTCATAATACCGGTTTGATTTCCAATGAAGTGGCACCTTTCGGTGGTGTCAAACAGTCCGGTCTTGGCCGTGAAGGCTCGCATTACGGCATTGATGAATATCTCGAGATTAAATATCTGTGTACCGCCATTGCATGATGACCGGTAAATACGGAGACATGAAATGACAATCAATCCCTTCGAATTCCGCACTGTTCCGGCAATGGAAGTCAATTGGGGCGCAGCAAAGCGTCTTGGCGAGGTTGTTGCCGCCCGTTTTGCGGCACGCCATGCTGTGCTTGTCACTGATGCCGGTCTTGTTAAAGCCAGTTTGATCGAGCCGATTGTTCAAAATTTGCAGGCATGCGGTTTCGAAGTGGTGATTTTTGACAAGGTTGTGGCCGATCCGCCTGAACATGTTCTTTATGATTGTGTTCATCAGGCAAAAGCGGCCGCAGCCGATCTTGTGATCGGTCTTGGCGGCGGTTCTTCGCTCGATATTGCCAAGCTGGTGGCAGTGCTTTTAAACACCGACCAGCCGCTGGAAGATATGTATGGGATCGGTAAGGTGCAGGGCGGGCGCTTACCGCTCATTCTTGTGCCGACAACAGCCGGTACAGGCTCGGAAGTGACCAATATTTCCATCATTACCACCGGCGAAACCACCAAGATGGGTGTTGTCTCGCCGCAGCTCTATGCGGATTATGTGCTGCTTGATGCTGAACTGACAATTGGCCTGCCGCAATTGCATACGGCAGCGACCGGTATTGATGCTATGGTCCATGCGATTGAAGCCTATACCGGCAAGCACAAGAAAAATCCGATATCGGATGCTCTGGCGCGTGAGGCACTGCGCCTGCTGGGTGCCAATCTCATCACCGCCTGTCAGGAGCCAACTAATCGCGCGGCGCGTGAGGCCATGTTGCTTGGTGCGACTTTGGCCGGTCAGGCCTTTTCCAACTCGCCGGTTGCGGCGGTGCATGCTTTGGCCTATCCGCTGGGCGGACATTATCATGTGCCGCACGGTCTTTCCAACGCACTGATGCTGGGGCCGGTTCTGCGCTTTAACGCCAAAGCTACCGCGCCGCTTTATGCGGAACTGGCTGATGTGCTGGGTGTGCAGGCGCAAGGCGATGCTGTTGCCCGCTCTGAAGCCTTTGTTGCGCATATGCAAAGACTGATGGATGCAAGCGGTGCGCCACGGCGTCTGCGCGATGTCGGCGTGACGGATAACAGTCTTGCCATGCTGGCTGCGGATGCGATGAAACAGACGCGGCTTCTGATCAATAATCCTGTCGAAATTCACGAGGAAGATGCGCTGGCGCTGTACAGAGAAGCTTTCTGAGTTGCGGGTTTATCTGTTTACAGAGGCTTTTTTGCTGGCCGGCGTTGACTGCCGGTGCCGGAAAAGAGTGCAGTATCAGGAAGCATGATCCTTCCTGATACTGCATCTTGTTTAGAACCGTGCCGTTGCACTCAGGCGGAAAGTCCGCCCCGGTGAAGGGGTCAGTGCTTCGCTCATCGCATCGAGATAATACAGATCAAACACATTCTCGATGCTGGCATTGAATGAGAAATTCTCATTCAGCTTGTAAGATGCAAAGGCATCATAGACCTGATAGGAGCGCCATTCGCTTTCAACCGTGCCAACACCACTGCGTTTGAGGGCACGTTCACCGGCGAAGTTCACCCGTCCGCCGACGGTCAGGCTGTCCTCAAGAAAACGTGCGCCGAGCGTGAGTGAACCGCTATAAACCGGCGGCACATAAATGCTCTGATAATCATCCGGCGGTGTGCTGTCCTGACATTCTGCTTTTTCACCGGCGCGGGCAGCATAGCAATATTCCACGCTGGTATAGCGGTTGAAATTTGCATCCGCAAAGAACATGCCGGCATCATAGGACATCGAAACTTCGACACCTCTGAATTTCGCGCCGTCAATATTGGCATAGACACGATACGGGAATGGCAGACCGGCACGGTTACCATAAGATCGGACGATATAATCATCATAATCATTATGGAAATAAGCGAGCTTGAAGCGCAGTTTATCATCATCGAGCAGAAGATTGTCGTTGAGATAATTAAAGCCGATTTCATAATTTTCCGACCGTTCCGGTTTCAAAAACGGGTTCGGTTCAATCAGGCCGGGCATATTGAAAATGGTTTCTCGGATGCTTGGCGGCCGCCAGCCTTGTGCGTAATTGCCGAAAATCTGGAACCCGTCGAGCGGCTCAACCGTGACACCCAGTTTTGGCGTAAGGCGGGAGCCGTCCAGACCTTCAATGGTTGAATTTTCGCTGTTATCATGTGTGCTATAGCCCTGATAGCGCAGGCCTGCATTCAATGTCAGCCAGTCAACAGGCTTGTAATCGGCATTGGCAAAGAGCGCGCCGACACTGCGGGTGCCCTGCATCCCGATATGCGAATCCGGATTTTGCACCGTCTTTTCATAGGCGTAAGTGGCACCGTATTGAAGATTAAAGCTGCCGATACTGCTGTCAATATCTGACTTGTTGGTGATTTCGGCACCGGTTGTGTCGGTTTTGGTTTTGCCGGGTGTGCCGGTGAGAATTTCAACCGCTGCCCAGTCATCCGCCAGACGGGTGTGCCACAGATTGGTCTGGAGATTGATGAGGTCGTTATCTTCCGGATTCCACGTATATTTTGCCGTGTACATATCTGACTGGGTATGGCTCAGATTGGCCTGATAAGGCGGCCAGCCGCCAATCGCGACCGGATTATTCATATCGCCATATTCTTCGCCGTAGGTACTGTCATAGCGGATATAGCCCAGCTCCACAGCCTGATCATGTTCAAAATCAAATTTACCTTTGAGCAAAACAGATTTTGTGTCTTGTGATGTGTTGAAAATTTCGCTGCCGGGTCTGTATGCCGACATCGGCCCCCAATTATATTTGCCGCCGAAACTGAAGCGCTTGACCTGTTTCTCGCCGTGTTTTCCGGCGAAATAGTTGCCGTTGCGGCGATAGGCAAAAGCCCCCACCAATTCATAATTATCCTGCTTGGTTGCAAGGGCGACACTGGCAATATTGCTGTTGCCGTTCAGCCAGTCATTGCCGCCGAAGCGCGGTGCCTCCGTATCCGGCGGCGAATAATAAGAACGCGGCTCAATACTGTTGCCGGCAAAGCCGCCTTTGAGTTTTATACCATAGGATTTGCCGTCTATAAGAATGTCATCAGCAGTCAGCGTGCGCATATTGACGACACCGCCCATAGAGCCGCTGCCCTGAGCACCGGATGGCGGGCCTTTTTGAATATCAATACCGCCGATAAATTCAGGGTCAACAAAGGTGCGGCTGCTCATGCCTTTATAGCCGCGATAGGCGGAAGAGCTTTGCTGCGCGCCATCAACCAGAGTGGCGATACGGTTCATTCCTTGCAACCCGCGAATATTAACATCAAGGGCTTGTCCTGTGCGGTTGCCCGCAGAAAATACGCCCGGCGCATTGCGCAAAATGTCGCCGGTTGATGACGGCGGCACGATCTGAATTTGCTCAGCGCTGATATAGGAAGATGAACCGGCGGTTTTATAGGGCAGATCCGCATTATTTGCGGTGCCGCTGACCGTGATTGTATTCAGCACAATGGCTCCGTCCGGAGCGCCGTCCGGTACCGCTTCGCCACGGGTTGCCGCAGAAACACGGTCGCTGATCGTGGCGGAAGTGGCATTGGTGAAGTGATAGCGCAGACCGGTGCCATCCAGCAATTTTGCAAGACCGGCCTGCGGTGTATAGCTGCCTTTCAGGCCGCTTGTGGTGCGGTTGCCGATAGTCTTCCGGTCGAAGAAAATATCAATGCCGCTGGCATTGGAAAAGGCCAGTAAGGCGGTGGCCAGAGACTGGGCCGGAATTGAAAACTGACGCGTACCGGCTGTTGTTTGTGCAACGGCTACTGCCGGAACAAAGACCGCCGAAAGGCTGGTGGACATCATCAGGACCGCCATCAGACAGGCAGCCTTTTTGCCAACCGGCTGGTTTAAATATTCACGTTTTTTCGTTAAAACCATGCCGGTTAACCGCATATATTCCATCGTCAAAGCCCCTCACATTTCCGCTTAAAGCGAATGCCATCCGTAAGAGTGCCGTTTATTGGCTCTCATTGGATATGACACGCGGGCCCGGCGAAGTTACTAAGCCTGAATGCTTTTTATTTTAAAAAATTATCTGCCGGAAATAATAACCAGACGACCGGCGCGGCTGACAGAGATCGGCAGGGTTTGCGCAATTGAATCAAGTGCGGCATCTGTGGCGGCCGTGCTGAAAGCTGCGCTTACTTGCAGAGCGCCCAGCCGCTTATCCGTCAGCACAATATAGCCGCCGCGATAACGCTCGATATCATTGAGAACACTGCGCAAAGGCGTATTGTTATAAATCAGACGGCCTCTGCGCCAGGCTTCCACATTGCCAATATCGACGGGTTCTGCGGGCAGGATTTCGTCCGGTTTATAGGCCAGTTGCCAGCCTGAATTCAGTTGCTCGGATGTAAGACCCGGCAAAGAGACTTCCACGGCATGTTCAGTCACCGCGACCGTGACCAGATTGCCATCGGTTCTGATATTAAAGCGTGTGCCGAGTGCCCGTGTTTCCCCGTCATTGACGGTGACGATAAACGGGCGCGGTTCAGAGGCAACGGTGAAATAAGCTTCCCCCCAATGCAGGGTCAACCGGCGCTGGTTGCCGGAATAATTGACCGACAAAGCTGAGCGGCTGCCAAGTTCAACCACAGAGCCATCCGTTAATGTCAGCAGGCGTGTTTCACCGGCGCTGGTCGAAAAATCGGCGAATAAACCATTGCGGTAAAACAGATAGCTGCCCGTGCCGGCTATAATCATGCCAAGGCCGGAAGCGATAAATGCGCGGCGGTTCAGCTTTTTGTTGCGGGACTGGCGCAATTCCGCTTCAACCGGTGCAAAAGCAGACCACAGCGTTGCAGCGCGCTCCCATGCTGCTGTATGAGCCGCACTTTGGTTTTTCCAATGTTCAAAAGCCTGATGATCTTCCGCAGTGACCTCGTCATCCCTGAGCACTGCAAACCAGTGCAGGGCTTCACGTATCAGCGGGGATCGGGTTTCATCAGCCATGAAGGCACTTCCGGTTCAAAATAATGCGCGAATATAATAGTGGCCGCAATGTCTCATCAATAATGACACGCGGGTGCGGGATTGTTACTAAGAAAATTGCAAGAAATCTGATCCCAAAGCCAAATCCAGATCATCAAGTGCATTGAAAATGTGATTGATGACAGTGCGGCGTGACAGTTGAAATCTTTCAGCAATTTCGCTGTAACTTGCCCCTTCAAAGCGATGGATAATGAAAATTTCGCGTCTGCGCGGTGGCAGGCCGGAGAGGGCGGTTAACAGGCGGCGCAGCTCCTGACGGTATAGCGCTTCCATTTCCGGTGAGGCTTTGCGGTCTGCTATGGCATGATAAATCTGATCGTCAATCGTAACCTCAACGCCCTGTTGAAGATGGCGGAGGTGGTTGAGCGCGAGATTGCGCGCAGCACGGGTCAGATAGGCGGCCGGTTCCTGAATTTGTTGTTTGTACGATGCATCAATCAGCTTTGAAAACGCATCCTGCACCAGATCATCCGCAGCGGCATTATTGCCGACAATACGGGCGATGAACCGTTTGAGGCGGCCTTTTTCTGATCCGTAGAGATTGGAGATACTCTGGCTGAGAAGTGCCATTGGCAGGTTCCTGAGATCAGAACGGCTTTAACAGATGAAATATCGGACGGCAGTTTGAAAATGCCACTTTATTGATGATTTTTATCTTAGATATCTGTTTCGCGCTGATTTATCAAGTTTAACATGATGTAAAAAGTCATATTTTAATGGCCGGTGGGTGAGGTCATGCAGCCCGTTCAAATCCGGAGATTGCGGGACGCTGCCGGACGCGTCGACATTCTTATTCATTGTTGATGTGAATAATATTATAAGCGCTGTATTTTCGGCCAAGTAGAACGGGATAAATAATATGGGCGCGCAAATATTACGCATATTTTTCATGAGTATATGCGGGTTTTTGTGCCTTTCATGGGAGGCTTCTGCGATGCAGACCCGCCTTCAGGACAATGCAAATCCGCCTGTAAAATATAATCCGGCAGCATATCCGCCAATCGGGCATTATACGGGCAAGACAAAAATGCCGGATTTTAAGGGGCGGGATAAGGCTTTTAATTTATATCGCACGCGCATACGCAATGGTTTGAAGGGGGGACCCAATTTCTCAAACCATTTTTCGCTTATTCAGTTTGGATGTGGCACGGGATGCTTAACTGTAATCGTGAGTGATAGTAATACCGGTCAACCGGTTGAGTTCCCGCGAAGTGGTGAAGAATACATGTATCTTTCACTTAAATTTCACAAAGACAGTCGTCTGGTTGCAGCGCAATGGGCAAGTTACGGCCAGCAGGCGTGCTACATCGAATTGTTCGATTTTCGTGGAGATTCATGGAAGTTGCTCAATAAGAAACGTATTGGTGAAATGGCTGTTTGTGATGAAGATATTGAGAGAAATTTGATCAATTAAGTTGCCGGTTATGATGGGGCGCAGCTTGATCAGAGCTTGAGACTGCCCTTAAATTTTTAGGGTACAGGATCGGCAATCTGTGGCCCATGTGCTGCCTGATCAGGCTGTCTCCCAAATCAATTTCTGACATGGCTATGCTTTAAATTGCGCCGCTATACGCATGGAAAATGCGTGGCTTTTCTATGATTTTATTTTTTATAAAACAATGGCTTAACAATATAATAAAAATTTTTATATGGTGGTATTTGAATTTGATGTTCAGAATTTATGACATTTTATTGAAAATAAAGTATTCAATATAAATTATATTTTGTTTTTCGTATGTATTTGTTTATGCATTATTGTCTGTTGTTGTAATTTAATGAGTATTTATTTTATTTATTCTTATTAAACATGAAATTTGATTTCGCAGATATATCTGTGTGAATATCCGGTGTGATTGATTGTCATGCCGGATGGTTTCAGCGGTGTGTATAATTTTTACCGCTAAGTGATTAATGTTATTCGTTTAATGCTAATTTTTGTTGCGCTTATACAACTATGGAACGTCAATCGTAAGGGAAAATGGCGGACGTGGTTGTTACTGTTTGCCGATAAATATATAATATTCCTGATATTTAAAAAACATTTTTCAGCAATTTTTTGGTGCAAAAGCACAAGCTTATATAATCAGGAGTGCAGCAGGTGGCGATGACTAAAAGTGTGATGACGGCTTTTTTTGTGCGGTGTGCGCTCCTGTTATCTGTTGCGGTGTTGTGCTTTTCTTCCCCTGCTTATGCGCAGGTGCAGCGCAGTTTTATCAATGAGAGTTTTGAAAGCCCGAACCTGATCAGTACCAATTGCTATGCAATGTTGCCGGATAATCAGATTCCGGGCTGGCTGACAACGCATCCGGTTGCTGATACCGGCAGCAATTGTACCTTGCAGCCAAGCGCGAAGACCGGTCGTCTTATTGAAATGTGGGCGAATGGCTTTAATGGCGTGAATGCTGCGAGCGGCAAGCAGTTTGTTGAGGTGAATGCGAGCGCGTCTTCTCGCCTGTATCAAGAAGTTTGTCTCTTAAACGGCGAAACATTCAACTGGAGGTTTTCGCACCGTCGCCGCGCAAGTTCCGGTACAGAAAGTATTGAGTTTAATATTGCTGCAACAGCGACCGCCGCCACCAAGCAACAGATTGCGCGTTCGGATGCAACGGCCAATACATGGGCTGCCCGCAGCGGGACATATACCTATACCGGCACTTCCGGTGTTCAGACGCTCGGATTTGAATCCCTGAATGCCGGCAGTGTCGGGAACTTTCTCGATGATATTCAGGTTACGCTTGCGCCTAATGTCGAGTTCCAACCGAGCAGCGGCTCAGGGAATGAAAATATTCCGACAGCCAATTTGCCGGGCTTGCGTGTCGCCGGTACGCTGCCATCCAGTATTGCTGTCCAGATTACGCTCAGCGGAACCGCTATACTCGGTACGGATTACACAACGCCGACAGGCACAAAAAGCTTCAGTGTAACAATTCCTGCGGGCGATTATGACGGTACGCAGCGCATTGAAACCGGTGTCCGTGTTCTTGACGATAATATTATTGAGCCGGATAAAACTATTCAGTTCACGATAACGGCCAATCCGGGCGCTTATCAGGTTGCAAGCACGCAGATTTGCGGTGCGCAGCCGAATGGAACTTCGATCTATACAATCCTCGATGATGATGCCGGCATAAAACTGACGAAAGCACTGAGCGGCAATCGTTTTACAGCGACCGATCAGTTCAATCTTTCAATCGCGGGGGCGACTTCTGCCACTGCGGTCACAACCGGTGCCGGTTCTGCGGTTGCCGGTCAGGCCGCGCTTGCGGATGTACGTGTGGGTACAGCCTATACGCTCTCTGAAACGCTGTCAGGAAGCGGTTCGATCGGTAATTACAAATCTGCCCTGACCTGTACCAATGCCAAAACCGGCTCTACGACAGTTTTGCCGAGCGGTACGGGCACAAGTTTCAGTGTGACGCCTGCGCGTGGCGATGATATTTCCTGTGTTTTTACAAATACGGCGAAACTTGCAGCGCTGACACTGGAGAAAGCGGCGGGAACGCCAACCAGCAATAATGCCGGTGCGTTGGTTCCTTATACTTTTACTGTCCGCAATACGGGTGAGGTGTCTTTATCCTCGCTTCTGATTACGGATGCGAAGCTGAATGAGGCTGCAATCTGCGCGGTGACAACGCTTGCGCCGAATCAGGCCGTAACCTGTACCGGTGCGCATACGGTCACGCAGGCAGAAGTTGATGCCGGTAAAGTGGATAATAGTGCGACAGCAACCGCTACGCCGCCGAATGGTGCCGCACCGGTTACAACGCCGCCAAGCGCAACCTCGACACCTCTTACCCGCACATCGGCGATTACTGTCAATAAGCAGGCCGGTGCGCCGAGCGCTTAGCAGGCCGGCGGAACCATTGCCTATACATTCACTGTGAAAAATACAGGGAATGTCACCTTAACATCTGTCGCTATTAACGATCCGAAGCTGGATGCTGCTGCCGTTTGTGATGTGACGACATTGCTGCCGAATGCCACGGCTACCTGTACCGGTGTGCATACAATTACACAGGCTGAAGTGGATGCAGGCACCGCGAATAACAGCGCGACTGCAAGCGGTAAGGATCCGACAGACGCAATCAAAACCAGTGCGCCGAGCACAACAGTGACACCGCTGACCCGTACGTCAGCGATTACTGTCGATAAGCAGGCCGGTGCGCCGAGCGCTCAGCAGGCTGGCGGAACCATTGCCTATACATTCACTGTGAAAAATACAGGGAATGTCACCTTAACATCCGTCGATATTAACGATCCGAAGCTGGATGCGGCTGCCGTTTGTGATGTAACGACATTGCTGCCAAATGCCACGGCTACCTGTACCGGTACACATACAATTACGCAGGCTGAAGTGGATGCGGGCACTGCGAATAACAGCGCGACTGCAAACGGTAAGGATCCGACAGACGCAATCAAAACCAGTGCGCCAAGCACAACAGTGACGCCTCTGACGCGCACGTCGGCGATTACTGTCGATAAGAAGGCCGGTGCGCCGAGCGCTCAGCAGGCCGGCGGAACCATTGCCTATACATTTACTGTGAAAAATACAGGGAATGTCACCTTAACATCTGTCGGTATTAACGATCCGAAGCTGGATGCGGTCGCCCAATGTCAGGCGACACTCTTGGCGCCGGGGGCGACCACGACCTGTACCGGTGTGCATACAATTACACAGGCTGAAGTGGATGCAGGCACCGCAAATAACAGCGCGACTGCAAGCGGTAAGGATCCGACAGACGCAACCAAAACCAGTGCGCCGAGCACAACAGTGACACCTCTGACCCGCACGTCGGCGATTACTGTTGATAAGAAGGCCGGTGCGCCGAGCGCTCAGCAGGCTGGCGGAACCATTGCCTATACATTCACTGTGAAAAATACAGGGAATGTCACCTTAACATCCGTCGCTATTAACGATCCGAAGCTGGATGCTGCTGCCGTTTGTGATGTAACGACATTGCTGCCGAATGCCACAGCTACCTGTACCGGTGTGCATACAATTACACAGGCTGAAGTGGACGCAGGCACTGCGAATAACAGCGCGACTGCAAGCGGTAAGGATCCGACAGACGCAATCAAAACCAGTGCGCCGAGCACAACAGTGACACCGCTGACCCGTACGTCAGCGATTACTGTCGATAAGCAGGCCGGTGCGCCGAGCGCTCAGCAGGCTGGCGGAACCATTGCCTATACATTCACTGTGAAAAATACAGGGAATGTCACCTTAACATCTGTCGGTATTAACGATCCGAAGCTGGATGCGGTCGCCCAATGTCAGGCGACACTCTTGGCGCCGGGGGCGACAACGACCTGTACCGGTGTGCATACAATTACGCAGGCTGAAGTGGATGCAGGGACATCTGATAATACGGCGACAGCCAATGGTCTGCCGCCTGCAGGCGCGGCTGTTATCAGCGCACCGAGCAGCACAAAGACCGTACTGACCCGTAATTCTGCAATCTCGGTTGTTAAAACTGCCGGTGCGCCGAGCGGTAACCTGCCGGATTCAACGATCAGCTATTCTTTCGCTGTCAAGAATGAAGGCAATGTGACGCTGACCGGCATCAAGATCAATGATCTGAAGATTCCGGCGCAGGGCCTGACCTGTGTCGCCACCACGCTCGCTCCGGGCGCGAGCACAACCTGTAGTGGTACCTATAAAATAACGCAGGCTGATATTGATGCGGGTAAGGTTGAGAATACAGCCACGGCCACAGGCACATCGCCAACCGGTGATCTGACCAGTGATCCGTCTGGCACACTGACACCGATTACGCAGTCAAAAACGCTCACGCTTGTTAAAACAGCGGGCGCACCGACCGGTAACAGCGCAGGATCGACGATCAGCTATAGTTTTAAAGTTACCAATACCGGTAATGTGACATTCAAAACGGTCAGTATTAATGATGCCCAGCTTGATGCGCCGGGCGCGGTCTGTCCGGCGGGGGATCTTGCTCCCGGCGGGGAGGTGACCTGTACCGGTAAACATACGATTACGCAGGCTGAAGTTAACAGCGGTCGCGTCCAGAATACGGCGACTGCCACTGGTACGCCTGCAACAGGTGATGCTGCAACAAGCGGGCAGAGCAGCACAGATACGCCGATTGCCAGTGCAGCGGCGCTGACTATCAAAAAACAGGCCGGCACACCAAGCAGCCAGAATGCCGGTGGTACAATCACCTATACATTCACTATCCAGAACACGGGTAATGTGACGCTGACTTCGGTTGGTGTGAATGATGCGAAGCTTACGCCTGCGGCAGTCTGTGCGGCAACGGTGCTTGCGCCACAGGCAAGCACCAGTTGTACCGGCACTTATACGATCACGCAGGCTGAGGTGAATGCCGGTCAGGTTGACAATTCGGCAACGGCTTCAGCTTTGACGCCGAATAATACATCTGTGGTGAGCCTGCCGGATACGGCAACTGTTTCCTTGCAGCGCACATCAAATCTGACACTGGTAAAGACCGTTAAAGCAGTGAGCGGCAACAGTGCCGGTGACACGATTACTTATGCTTTCCGTGTGGAAAATACCGGCAATGTCACTTTAACGCAGGTTCGTATCAGTGATGAGCTGGCAGGGGTCGTGCTTGCCGGTGGTCCGATTGCGTCTCTTGCACCCGGTGCAGTTGATACGACCACATTCATTGCGACTTACACCCTGAAACAGGGTGATATTGAGCGCGGAGATGTTACGAATACGGCCAGAGCCACAGGTACCGGCCCTGACAATAAAGATTTTGTAAGTCAGCCTTCTACAACCAAGACTGATATTACCGCAGAACCAAAGCTCTCGCTTGTGAAGTCTGCTGGCACACCAAGCGGCAACAGCGCGGGCTCAACGATCGGCTATACATTCCGTGTTACCAATACAGGGAATGTCAAAGTTACCGGTCTTGCGGTGAATGATCCGAAGATTACCACGGTGACCTGTCCGGTGACGGAGCTTGCTCCGGGAGCATTTACTCTGTGTACGGGGAGCTATGTTCTCACACAGGCCGATGTGAATGCGGGGCAGGTGGATAATACCGCTGTTGCAACAGCAACGGGAACACGCGGGGGCTCGACCAATAGTGAGCCATCCTCCACCACAACGCTGATTGCTGCTCAACCGAATATAACACTGGTGAAGAGTGCCGGTACGCCGACAGGTAATAGTGCGGGTTCAACCGTCGAGTTTAGCTTTACTGTTACGAATACCGGTAATTTGCCTCTGAAAAATATTGCGCTGACAGATCCTAAACTATCGGGAATTTCGTGTCCGGGAGATGCTTTGGCGCCGCTGGCCTCAATGACCTGTACCGGCAACTACACGTTCACGCAGGCTGATGTTGCAAAGGGTAACGTGGTCAACCAGGCGTCTGTGCGTGGTGAGACGGATAAAGCTGTTGTTGTTACGGACGAAGATGCTACGACCGTTACGATCACACAGAATCCGGCACTGGAAATTATCAAGACTGCAAACGCATTCAGCGGCAGTAATGTGGGCGATGAGATCACCTATAATTTCAAGGTAACCAATACAGGGAACCTTAATCTTACGAATGTCTTGGTGACTGAAACCCTGCCTGATGTTGTGCTGAGCGGTGCGGCTATCGGCAATCTGGCAGCCAGTGGCGGTACCGCCACAATCACCGGTATTTATAAGATCAAGCAGGCCGATATTGATCGCGGCTATGTTGTGAACACTGCTTATGCATCGGGTACTGACAGCAATAATGTTGCTGTCCGCAGTTCTGACAGCTCCACAGATACAAAGATTACCCAAAGGCCGGAACTGACACTGAATAAGCAGGTTGTATCCGGTACGCCGCAGCAAAACCGTCCGGGTTCGAAAATTCAATATACATTGACCGTTACGAATTCCGGCAACCTGCCGCTGTCCTCTATTGCGGTGGCTGATAACAAGACCGATGAGCCGGTAATCTGTTCGGTGACAGCGCTTGCGCCGGGTGCCAGCACGACCTGTACGGGGGCTCATACCCTGACACAGGCCGATATTAACGCCGGAAAAGTGGAAAATACTGCGACTGTCAGCGGTGTAACGGCGAATGGCAGCACTATTACCAGTGAGCCGTCCACGGCAGAGGTGAAGATCCCTGAAGAGGGTAGTCTTGTGACAGAGAAGAGCGTTTCGGCGCCATCGGGTAATACAGCCGGTTCTATTCTCCGCTATAGTTTTAAAGTCACGAATACCGGTAACGTGCCGTTGACGCTGGTTGAGGTTGCTGATCCGAAAATCCAGCCACTGATCAGCGGTGGCCCTTACACAATACAACCGGGTGACTCAAAGACCTTCTTTGCTGATTATACGTTGACACAGGCTGATATTGAGAGTGGTAAAATTGATAATACCGCCCATTCCAGTGGTACAACGCCGTCTGGCAAAAAAGTAACCAGTCCGGACGATTCAGTTTCGACGACGATTGATGCAGCTCCTGCGCTGACGCTGGTGAAAACCGCCGGTCAACCTTCAGGCTCAAAAGCAGGTGCGCAGATTGTCTATACTTTCCGCGTAACGAATAGCGGTAATGTCAAACTTGCCAATCTGGCGATTACGGATCCACAGGTAACAGGACTGACCTGCGATGTGCAGGCGCTTGATCCGAAAGCCGTTGCGATCTGTACCGGTACACATAATATTACGCAGGCCGAAGTGGATGCCGGAAAAGTTCTTAATACGGCAAGCGCTTCTGCAACACGGCCGGGCGACAGTGCTGTTTTCACCAGTAATGAAAGCAGCACAGAAACGCCGCTTGCATCTGCACCGTCTGTTGAACTGAAAAAGACCGGCAGTGCTCCGTCAAGCAATGCAAAAGACGGTACAATCACTTATACATTTGCCGTTCGTAATACCGGTAATGTAACGCTGAGTGCTGTTGCTGTGAGCGATGCCAAGCTCGCCACAGCACCAAGCTGTGCTGCCACAACACTGGCGCCGGGAGCCGAAACCACCTGTACCGGTACTTATACGCTGACACAGGCTGATGTGGATGCCGGCAAGGTTGACAATGAGGCGACAGTCAGCGGTACGCCACCGGCAGGCGCTGCGGTAACAGACACGGATAATACAACAGTTACAGTGACGAAGGCTGCGTCGCTGTCTGTTGAGAAAACAGCCGGCACACCGAGCGGCAATACGGTTGGCTCGACCATTCAGTATACATTCCGTGTTGAAAATACCGGTAATGTGACGCTGACCAATGTTCATCTGACTGAACAACTGGCGGGGGCGGTGCTCTCCGGTGAGCCGATTGCGTCTATGGCACCGGGTGCGGTTGATACCGCAACATTTACTGCTGTTTATACGCTGACACAGGCGGATATTGACCGTGGTAATGTGGTGAATATTGTTGCCGCGACCGGTACCGCGCCGGACAACAGTACGCAGACTGCGACCGGTCAGGTAACCTCAACAATTGAAGCTGCGGGTAAAATCGGGCTGAAGAAAACGGCCGGTCAACCTTCAGGCAATATTGCCGGTGCAACAATTCTCTATAATTTCAAAATCAGCAATGAGGGGAATGTTACCCTAAGCAATATTACGCTTTCGGATCCGAAACTGCCTGAGCCGCCTGTTTGTGAAGCAACGGTTCTGGTTCCCGGTGCAAGCATGAACTGCACAGGAACTTATACGCTGACACAGGCGGATATTGATGCAGGCAAAGTGGACAATACCGCAACTGTAACCGGTAATCCGCCATCAGGAAGTCCTGAGACCGCGAGTGACAGCGTGACAGCTGATCTGCAGCAAACAGCGACTTTGAAACTGGTGAAGACCGCAGGCACACCAAGCAGTGCAGCAAAAGATGGCACGATTGAATATCGCTTTACCGTGACCAATACCGGTAATGTGACATTGGCAAATCTGAAAATTGCCGATACCAAACTGCCGTCTGCGCCAAGCTGTGCTGTTACAACGCTTGCACCAAAAGCCGAAACCACCTGTACCGGCACTTATACGCTGACACAGGCTGATGTGGATGCGGGCAAGGTTGACAATGTGGCTACGGCAACAGCCAGTTCGCAAAAAGGCACAGAGGCTTCCGACACGGATAATGTGTCGGTTGCACTGGGTCTGACACCGGCACTGTCTGTTGAGAAAACAGCCGGCACACCGAGCGGCAATACAGTCGGCTCGACCATTCAGTATACATTCCGTGTTGAAAATACCGGTAATGTGACGCTGACCAATGTTCATCTGACTGAACAACTGGCGGGGGCGGTGCTCTCCGGTGAGCCGATTGCGTCTATGGCACCGGGTGCGGTTGATACCGCAACATTTACTGCTGTTTATACGCTGACACAGGCGGATATTGACCGTGGTAATGTGGTGAATATTGTTGCCGCGACCGGTACCGCGCCGGACAACAGTACGCAGACTGCGACCGGTCAGGTAACCTCAACAATTGAAGCTGCGGGTAAAATCGGGCTGAAGAAAACGGCCGGTCAACCTTCAGGCAATATTGCCGGTGCAACAATTCTCTATAATTTCAAAATCAGCAATGAGGGGAATGTTACCCTAAGCAATATTACGCTTTCGGATCCGAAACTGCCTGAGCCGCCTGTTTGTGAAGCAACGGTTCTGGTTCCCGGTGCAAGCATGAACTGCACAGGAACTTATACGCTGACACAGGCGGATATTGATGCAGGCAAAGTGGACAATGAAGCACGCGTAGCAGGCACAACTCCGGCAGGTGTTGCTGTTGACAGCGCTGATACTGCGACTGTGAATATTGCTCCGGACAAAAATCTTGGTTTGCAGAAGAAGATTACAACCGGTGATCCTTATAATGCGGTCGGTAATACGGTCAGCTATGAATATCTCGTGACCAATAATGGTAATGTGACGATCACCAATGCCATTCAGGTTGAAGATGATAAGATTGCTGCGGTCTCCTGTCCGGCCCTGCCGCAGAACGGACTTGCGCCAAAAGCGACGCTGACCTGTAGCGCAAGTTACACTATCGTGCAGGCTGATTTGGATGCCGGTCAGGTGACAAACCGTGCAACTGCAACAGATGGCACGGTGACATCCAATGCAGCAGTGGCAACGGCAAAAGCCACGGTTGCACCGGGACTGACAATTGTAAAGGAAGCCGGTACACCTTCCGGAAATATTGTCGGCTCGACAATTGCCTATACATTTACCGTGACCAATACCGGTAATCTGACGGTCAAGAATATCCGGATCAACGACAGCCTGCCGGGTGTTGTTATGACCGGTGGCCCTATTGATCTTGCACCGGGTGCCAGCGACACAACGACGTTCCGCGCGACCTATACGCTGAAACAGGCTGATCTGAATGCCGGACAGGTTGTCAATGAGGCAACCGCAACGGGAACGCCTGCAATCGGCAATGATCCGCTGACCAGTGATCCGAGTAAGGTTACAACCAAGCTCAATCCGCGGGCAGCTCTCAGCGTTGTCAAGGCAGCAGGAGAGCCCTCCGGCAATGCAGTCGGTTCGACAATTGATTACACATTCACCATCACAAATACCGGTGATGTCGATCTGAAAGATGTGACGCTGGCAGATGCACTGCCTGATGCCGTGATTTCCGGTGGTCCGATCCCGCTGCTTGCTGTGGGGCAGGTGGATACCACGACCTTTACCGCACGCTATGCTTTGAAGCAGAGCGATCTTGATGCGGGACAGGTTGTGAATTCCGCAACGGTGACGGGTGTACCGGTGAGCGGCAGTGATCCGGTCACCAGTGATCCGAGTAAGGTGACGAAACCTGTTGAACAGACAGCGAAGCTGGAACTGAGCAAAGAGGGCAGACTGCGTGATGTAGACGGCAACGGCGATTTGAGCGCCGGAGACCAGATCATCTATACATTCACCGTGAAAAATACCGGTAACCAAAGCATCCGCGATGTCGTGCCGGTTGATGACGGGCCTTTGTTTGATCAGAAGCCCGGTTCAAACAAGCTTGGTGCATTTACACCGGCATCGGCCACTTTGCTGCCGGGTGATGAGAAGGTCTTTACTGCAACTTATGTTCTGGCGGCTGCCGATATTGATGCTGCCGCAGGTATCAAAGATGGTGTGACCAATACTGCAATTGCCAAAGGGGTCTATGGTTCTGGCACTGCAGTCGAGTCTGCAATATCAGAGTTCTTCCTGGGACTGCCGGCCGGTATTCCTTCGGGCTCGGATATTGTTATTGCAAAACGTGCCGGTCTCAAGCAGATCCGCCGTGGGGAGAAAGCACCGTTTACGATTACAGTCACGAATAAGAGCAACCGGACTGTCTCCGGTGTGACGGTTACAGACCGGATGCCGGCAGGCTTCCGCTATGTTGAAGATTCAGCGACTGTGGACGGAACAGCAAAAGTACCGGTCATCAATGGTCTGAATATACGCTTCTCCGATCTGACAATTGCGGCAAATTCCGAAGCCGTAATCCGTTTGCAACTGATGGCGCTCAGCTCTGCCGCTTCGGGCAGACACACTAACCGCGCCATCGTGACGGATCCGTCAGGCAAAATACTGGCACCGGATGCGCTTGCTGAAATCGAGATCACGGTCGATCCGGTTTTTGAATGCGGTGACGTGATCGGTAAGGTCTTTGATGACAAAAACGGTAATGGTTATCAGGATGAAGGGGAGCCTGGTATTCCCGGAGTCCGCATTGCCACAGTGCGCGGTCTTCTTGTGACGACAGATAAATATGGTCGTTTCCATGTGCCTTGCGCGGCTCTGCCGGATTCACGCATTGGCAGCAATTTCATCATGAAGCTTGATCCGCGTACTTTGCCGGCAGGTTATCATGTGACGACAGAGAACCCGCGTGTTGTACGTCTGACAGCCGGTAAAATGACGAAGATCAATTTCGGTGCTGCGCTCGGTCGTATTGTCAGGCTCAGCCTGAAAGATAATGCATTTGTTGCCAATAGCTTGCAGCTGAAAGAACAGTGGAGCAAAGGGCTTGATCAGCTGATCGGGGTTCTGAAACAAGAGCGATCAACGCTGCATATTATCTATAAAACGAAAAATCTGAAGGCTGCCCGTCAACGTATGGATGCAGTGCAGGAGGAGATCGTCAAACGCTGGAAGGCCGTAGGAGGCGGCTATGAACTGGACATGGAAACACGTGTGGAGGCTGACAAATGAAACAGCAAAAATTGAACTCCACCATGGGAAAAACTGCCGGTTCGGATCGTCTTATCCGTTTGATGCAATGCGGGCTTCTGGCCGGTTGCGCTGTCATGGTTTTCAATCTGAACGGCGGCAGCGTTTTCGCTCAGAATACAGATCATGGCAGTCTGCCAGTACAGGGCAAAGTTCCGGCTGCAAACGGAGCCGCCAAAAATACTCTTGCCGCATCGAAGGCGCAGCAAAGCGATGATGAGGGCGATATTCCGTTCTCCATCAGCGTGGATGGCGAGCCGCTTGTCGAGAGCAAAAAGCCGGAAGTTAAAGTCACAGACAGCAAACCGGTCGTGACTGGAAAGCAGGTCGCGGATGAACCGCGTAAAACGGATGCCGGTGTCAGCACGGTCGATATTCAGGTCAAGTTTGACGGGCTGGAAGCGCAGCCATTGCTGAATATATCGACGGTTCCGGTGCGCCGGACTTATAAAGCGGGTGAGCAGGTTCGCTTTCTTACCACGTCCAACTATCCGGCCTTTATTGAGCGCTCGGAAATCCGTATTTATGCGCAGCAAAACGGCAAGGAAGCAGAGCTGCTGACAGCTGTTCCCGTGACGATTAACGGAGAGGCGGGCTGGACGATGCCTGCTATGCGTCCGGCGCTGGGCAATGCAGAACCGCATTACCAATATATATTGCGTGTTTATGACGAAACAGGCCGTTATGATGAGACACTGCCACGCTCGCTCGCACGTACGGAACGTGATCTTGAGCCGGAAAAACAGGTGAGGCTTGAGGGCGAAGCCCCCGGTATGGGGGAGGATTACACCGGGCTGCGGAATATTCCGATCCATGGCGGCGCCGTCACCGTTTACGGCCATAATGTACCTGAAGGTTATAATGTTCAGGTGCTGGACGATATAATTCCTGTCGACGGGGAACGTGCCTTTGTCATGCAGCGTATTTTACCGCCCGGTGAACATAATGTCGGCGTGCAGGTTCTGAGTGATGCGAAAGGCAGTGCGCTTGATTTCAGCCGCCGTATTCATATTCCGAAAAATGACTGGTTTTATGTGGCACTGGCAGATCTCACAGTTGGCCGACGTTCCGGTGATCAGAATATCGAAGCCGTTCGTGACGGGGAATATGACAAGGTCTATACCAAGGGACGGCTGGCTTTTTACCTGAAGGGCAAGATTCAGGGAAAATATTTGCTGACAGCGTCGGGGGATACCGGCGAAGATAAAATTGAGAATATGTTCCGCGGCATTGATGCCAAGGATCCGCGGCAGTTGCTGCGTCGTCTTGATCCGAATGATTTCTATCCGGTCTATGGCGATGACTCGACCATGATTGATGACGCGCCGACCAATGGCAAATTCTATGTGCGTCTGGATCGCGGCGACAGCCATGTGATGTGGGGTAATTATAAGGCGATTATTAAAGGCACGGAATTTATGCGTTCCGAGCGTGCGCTTTATGGTGCCAGTGCTGTTTACCGTTCGGAGGAGACCACTACATTCGGCGAGCGCAAGTCGGAAGTCACACTCTATGCAGCGCAGCCGGACAGCCTGCCGCAACGGGATGAGTTTCTCGGCACAGGCGGCTCAGCCTATTTCATGCGCCGTCAGGATATTACTGTCGGCTCGGAAACGGTTACAGTGGAAATCCGCGACCAGATCACCGGACAGGTGCTGGAACGCCGGACATTGCGCTATGGCGAGGATTATTCCTTCGATTATATGCAAGGTGTGCTGATCCTGAAACGCCCTCTGTCTTCTTCAACCGGCACGAGCGGACCGGTGCGTGAGGGAGCCCTGGGCGGAAACAAGGTCTATCTGATCTCGCAATATGAATATACGCCGGCGATCGGGGAGATTGACGGCTATGTCTATGGCGGCCGTGCACAGCAATGGCTCAACGAGACTGTGCGTGTCGGCGTGACCGGTATGAATGAAAATACCGGTATTGCCAATCAGCAGGCTTATGGCGCTGATTTGCAGATACGGAAATCGGAGAAAACCTTTATTGAGGGTGAGTTTTCACGCTCAAAAGGGCCGGGTTTTGGTACATCCCGTTCAACGGATGGCGGTTTGACGCTCAGTGATGTGCGCACCACCGGCACGCGTGAGCGTGTGGCTATGGCCTGGCGCACCAAGGCACAGGTGGATCTGGAAGACCTGACCAAAAGCGGCATTAAAGGCACGGCCGGTATTTATTATCAGGAAAAACAGGCCGGTTTTTCAACGCTGGCGGAGCAGATTGCTGCCAATCAGCGTGTCTGGGGCGCGCATGCCGATATTGATGTGACAGAGACGGTCAATTTCAAACTGACCTATGATGATTTCACAGAAGATCAGGCTTACAACGATATTGATGATCGGGCTGTTGGCGGGCGTACAAAGCGTAAAGGAACGGCTTCGGCCAGCAAGCAGTTTAATGAATATTGGAAAGCGTCTTTCGGCGTTTCCTATATGGAGCTGCAAAACCCGCTCGCAAGTTCATATAAGTCCGGTTACAACGGCTCCCGCGTGGATGCCGGTGCGCGGCTGGAATATACTCCGGATGCCGATCAGCTTTATTATGTGTTCGGGCAGGGCACTTTATCGCGTTCAGGTGATATCGACCGTGGCGACCGTGTTGGTGTCGGCTCTAAATATAAGCTGACCGATAAGATTAATCTGGAAGGTGAAGTCTCTTACGGCACAAACGGTGTCGGGGCTCTTGCCGCAATTGCCTATAATCCGACGGCTGAAGATACATATTATATCGGTTACCGCCTTGATCCGGATCGGGCTTTTGATCTTGACCGGACATATGATCTATCCGGTACCGATCACGGCAGCATTGTATTCGGCGCACGGCGCAAGCTCAGTGACGAATGGTCGGCCTATGGCGAGAATAATTATGATCTCTTTGGCCGCCGCCGGTCCCTGACAAAAACCTATGGTGTGACCTATACACCGGATAAAGTCTGGACATTTGACGGTGGATTTGAATCCGGCAAGAT
Source organism: Pseudochrobactrum asaccharolyticum (assembly GCA_040392545.1). Taxonomy (GTDB): domain Bacteria; phylum Pseudomonadota; class Alphaproteobacteria; order Rhizobiales; family Rhizobiaceae; genus Pseudochrobactrum; species Pseudochrobactrum asaccharolyticum_A. Next base: position 139,481 of record JBEBVV010000001.1, read on the forward strand.
TACGGATGACACGATTGATCCTGTTACCGGCCGTGAACGCTCTGATTTTGACCGTACAGCTGTTTCGATGTCGGTCGGTTATAAGGATGGCGACCGGATCAATGCCCGCATTCGCGGTGAGGCCAGATTTGAGGATTCTGAAGACGGCACACGCGACCGCAATACGTATCTTATTGCTGCGGGGCTCGGCTGGAAAACCAGTGAGGACTGGCGGCTTCTCGCAGCTGTTGATGCAGTTTTGTCGGATTCCTCCCATGCAAGTTCGTTCCGTGATGGCGATTATGTCGAGACATCACTGGGCTATGCCTATCGCCCTGTCGCCAATGACCGGCTGAATGCATTGTTCAAATATACCTGGCTTTACGACCAGCCAGGTGAAAATCAGGTGAGTGCGATTACGGGGCAGGATTACGGGCCGGCGCAGCGCAGCCATATTCTGTCAGCAGATTTTACTTATGATCTTTTGCCGTGGCTGTCGGTCGGTGCCAAATACGGTTTCCGCTATGGCAAGGTACGCTATCGTATGCTGGAAGATGATCGTAAGAAATTCAGCGAATGGCAGAACTCATCTGCTCATCTTGGTATCATCCGTGGTGATTTGCATATTGTGAAAAACTGGGATGTTCTGGTTGAAGGACGTGTGATGCATATGCCGGAGGCCGGCACTACCGATTATGGTGCACTGACAGCGCTATATCGCCATGTCGGCGAGAATTTCAAAGTTGGTGTCGGCTATAATTTCGGAAGATTTTCCGATGATCTGCGCGATCTGTCACTCAATGACCGTGGCGTCTTCCTGAATGTGATCGGCAAATTTTAAATAAATAGAACAGGCGGAGGCAATGAAAATTGCCTCCGTTCTTCATTGTATTGGCAGCAGATGCATTTTCTGCGCTTAGCCCATGAGTTCGGCTGTTTATGGCAGCGATGGCACCAAAATACATGAAGACAACAAACCGCTTTCGAAAAGCAAAGTACTGCCTTGTGACACACGCAGATAATGCCGTAATAATGCAGAAACGCGGTATTAAGACACAATGTTGTACCGTTCAGGCTTGTGTCATCTCTCGATGGTCGCAGGAAAACAGTGGTGCCGCTTACGTGACTCGAACACGTGACCCCATCATTACGAATGATGTGCTCTACCAACTGAGCTAAAGCGGCACGAAATAGTCAGGCTGCTTACCGGTTTTGTAAAACAGGCTGTTGTTGCGGGTGATAACTAAATCACAACCGAAATGCAAGGCAGAAAAACAACTCTGAGACAGCCGGAAACAGGATTTTCTGATCTGTCACTTAAAGGTAATCACCGGATTCCTATAAGGAATTTAATATAGCTGCCTGCGCTGCTGTTTCAGCTTGTTTGTTATAGATTGTTTCATAAGGCGCAGCAGCCAGAACAGAATTTATATGTTCTTATTTTGGGGGATTTTTATATTTCTATAGTAATTGTTGATTTATTTTGTCTTGTTTTGTGTAGTTTTTATTAATGTGCTGCGTTGAATTTGTTCTTGTCTGAAACTTTCATGTCTTGATGGTGGTTGAGATAATAACGTCTTATTTTTCTGTTGGTTATCCGGTTAAATTTATTAGCTTGCTTGCAAGCGCAGGCAAAAACTGCATAAATGGTAAAAAAATACGGGAACAAAGACTCTCCTTTTTATAATAAACCGGACAGCTTCGGATAAGGCATTTGGAAACCGTGTAATGAGCGGTTGAACGGGAAAAATGCAAATTCTGCATGTTGTTCACATAAAATGCATGATTTTGAAGCCGGTGCTGCTGGCTTCTGAAAAACTCTATAGTATTTAGCGCATGTATTTATCAGCTCATTCTTCAGGGGGAACGTATGGCCTACTTTCCGACGTGGCGTTTAAGTAATAACGCCGTGATTTTGCCGGACGAACGTCTTCCGGCCTCAGCGGCAGTGCCGATGGGAATTCAGCACTTGCTGGCTATGTCCGGATCAACAATTGTAGCACCGCTGATCATGGGATTTGACCCCAATGTCGCGGTGTTTTTTTCTGGCATCGGCACACTTCTGTTTTTCCTGATTACAGGCGGACGTGTTCCCAGCTATCTGGGTTCTTCTTTTGCATTTATCGCGGTGGTGATTGCAGCAACTGCCTATAGCGGCAGTGGCCCTAATCCGAATATTGCTGTGGCGCTTGGCGGTATTATTATCTGCGGTGCGCTTTATGCCCTGATCGGCCTGATTGTGATGGGGATTGGTACAGGCTGGGTTGAAAAACTGATGCCGCCTGCCGTAACCGGTGCGATCGGTGTGGCTATCGGTCTCAATCTGGCTCCTGTTGCTGTTGGCCAGCTTAAAGGCACGCATGCGCATGTTATTATTGCGCTGATGACTGTGCTGTGTATGGCGGTGATCTCTGCCTATGGCCCGCGTGCCACGCGCCGTGTTGCGGTTCTGCTGGCGCTGCTTTTTGGCTATGTGCTGGTTCTGGTATTCGGTAATGGTCTGAATGTGGTTCCGGGCATTGATTTTAATGCCGTCAGCAATGCGCCGTGGTTCGGTCTGCCGCATTTTGTGAAGCCTGAATTCAGCTGGTCGGCAATCACGCTGATTGCGCCGGTTGCTATTGTTCTGGTTGCTGAAAATCTCGGCCATATTAAAGCGCTCGGCTCGATTACCGGTCAGAATATGGACCGCTATATCGGTCGCGGTTTCTTTGCCGATGGTGTTGCAACCATGATTTCCGGCTCCGGCGGCGGTACAGGCGTTACCACTTATGCGGAAAATATCGGCGTGATGGCGATGACCAAGGTCTATTCGACACTGGTTTTTGTGATCGCAGCTATCGTGGCGCTGGCTTTGAGCATGTCGCCGAAATTCGGTGCCATTCTGCAAACCATTCCGGCTCCGGTTCTGGCTGGTCTTGCCGTTTCAGTCTTCGGTCTGATTGCCTCGGCAATGGCGCGGATCTGGGTTGTGAATAAAGTGGATTTTGCCGATCCGCGCAATCTGTTCACCGTTGGTGTGGCGCTGATTTTCGGCGCCGGTGATTTCACCATCACCATTGGCAGCTTCTCGCTGGGTGGTATCGGTACGTCAACTTTTGCAGCTCTGATCCTCTATCAGCTGCTGGGTATCGGCCGTAAAGATCACGCCTGATTTGTGAGAGGCAGATGTATAAAATCCGCCGGGCAGGAAACTGTCCGGCGGATTATTTATGTGTGGCTTGTGATTTATAGGTCAGGCTGAATATCAACCAGCGTTTCAGCATCATGGGCAAATTGCACTGCATAAGACAATTCACCGGGTGCGGATGCATAGACCGTGAATAAAGGCTGGTCTTTGCGCACAAGATCGCCAAGGCGCACATGCATCAAAATACCGGCACCGGCTGAAAGTGGCGCACCCGCCAGCTTGGCAATACGGGCAAGGTTGCGGTTATCAATCGTACGTACCACGCCGTCACACGGTGCTGATATGGTGTGAAAATGCGGCGCAACTTCCGGCTCATGCAATCCGCCCTGCGCTATGCATATATCCTGAAATTTAGCCCATGCACGTCCGTCATCAATGGTTTGCAAGGCCAGTGCCATGCCATGGCCTTCTGGAGCGACACCACCGATTTCAAGTGCTGCCCCGGCAAGCACAGCCGCACGCTCACGCAAATCCTGCGGGGCATTGGCTTTGTTTTGCAATACAGCCAGAACATCCAGCGCTTCAAGCGCGGGGCCGATGCCTTTGCCGACCGGCTGGCTGCCATCGGTATAAAGACAGGTGATTGTCAGGCCGAATTCTTTGCCGACAGATGTGAGCATAGTAGCAAGCTGTTCTGCGGCTTCATGGCTGCGCACTTTGGCTGTGGGGCCGACAGGAATATCAATCACGACATGGGTGGAGCCTGCCGCAACTTTTTTGGAAAGCACAGAGGCCACAAGCTGGCCTTCCGTATCAATATCCAGATCGCGCTCGACACGGATGAACACATCATCGGCAGGGGAGAGCTGTACGGCGCCGCCCCATGCTATGCAGCCGCCATGATCATGCACCACTTGTTGCAGTCTGCTGATCTCCAGATTAACCGGCGTGAGGGTTTCCATCGTATCTGCCGTGCCTGCAGGCGAGGTAATTGCCCGTGATGAGGTTTTGGGCATTGTCAGGCCATGGGAGGTAACAATTGCTACGACAATCGGCGTGGTGCGGTTTCCCGGCAAACCTCCGACACAATGCTTGTCCAGCACAATATCCTTGTGCCAGTTCAGCCGTTCGCCTGCGCCGATCATGGCCTTGGTCAGATAGATGGTTTCCTGCAAATCCAAAGGCGGCGTGGCGCTGGCCGTCAGAAATGCGGCCAGATGCACATCAGAATAACGCCGTGCCACCACATCGGCGATAATGGCGGAAAGACCGTCATAATCAAAACGGTTGCCATAAATGCGGCTGCGGATGAAAGACAGTGAAGCGAGCGCCGGCGGGTGGCTGATCTCGACCTCATCGCCTTCCGCAACGCCGAGCAAATCCCATGCAGTTTGGGAAAGACCAATGGTGTCGAGCGCCAGCAGGTCGCTGTCAATCTGCAACAGTTCCGCATAAATGGTACGTCCGCCCGCGCTGACCTGAATATGCGACCGTGAGGTGATGCCCGCCGAATGACAGGCGGGGCAATCGGTGCGCATAATCACAATGGCCTGATGCTGGGCATAAAGTCCCAGCCGTCTGGCCTTCAGCGGCGGGTGATCGCAAAGAGCGGAACTCATAATACGAATTCCTGATCCTGACGGGGAACCACGCTGTCCCAGCCCAGTTGGCGGCCAATGCGAATACGCAAGCCCTCTGATGCTTCCGGCTCGCCATGCACGATAAATGTCTTTTTCGGCGGGTTTTTAAAGCCGGACAGCCAGCGGATCAGCTCATTGGCATCAGCATGAGCAGAAAGCGTATCAATCTGCGCAACTTCCGCATGAACCGGCACCCAAAGGCCGTGGATTTTCAGCTCTTTCGCGCCTTCACGCAAGGCGCGGCCACGGGTGCCCGCCGCCTGAAAACCGGCCAGAAGAATGGTGTTTTTCATATCCGGTGCGTAATTCTTCAAATGGTGCAGAATGCGCCCGCCGGTTGCCATGCCGGAGGCGGAAATAATGACTTTCGGATAGGGATTATTATTGATCGCCTTTGAATCCTCGACATCCTCCGTATAGCGGGCGATTTTATAGGCTTCGCGGGCTTCCTTCTCGCTCAGGCGATGATCCTGCATATGTTTGCTCATCAGTGTCGTGGCATCAATGGCCATCGGACTGTCGAGGAAAATCGGCACGGAGCTGAGGCGTCCGGCCTGTTTCAGCTTCCAAAAATAATAGAGCAGTTCCTGTGCACGGCCGACCGCAAAGGACGGAATAACCAATGTGCCGCCACGCTGGACGGTTTTTTCCGTAATCGCGCCCAGTGCCTCGGCGGGATCGCTCTCATCATGCAGCCTGTTGCCATAGGTGGATTCCACAACCACATAATCGGCTTCGGCAACAGAAACGGGATCGGGCATCAGCGGGTTATTATAGCGGCCGATATCGCCGGAAAAGACAATGCGCTTGCCGCCCCAGTCGATCTGCACATTGGCCGCGCCGAGAATGTGACCGGCATGGCGGAAACGGAACCGCAAACCGTCGAGAATGGTGATGGTTTGGTCAAATTCGACGGTTGAAAAATGTTCCAGCGCATGTTCGGCATCGCGCGCATTATACAGCGGCATAGCCGGAGAATGTTTGGAGAGCTTATGCCGGTTGAGAAAATCCGCGTCTTTTTCCTGCAAATGGCCGCTGTCTTTGAGGATCAGCTCGGCTACATCCTTGGTTGCCGGTGTGGCATAGATTTTACCGCGGAAGCCTTCTTTGACAAGGCGGGGCAGGTAGCCGCTGTGATCGAGATGCGCATGGGTGAGGATAATGGCATCAATCTCGCGTGCGGGCACACTGAGGCTTGCCCAGTTCAGCTCACGCAGGTTTTTCAGCCCCTGAAACAGGCCGCAATCAATCAGCACGTTGCGGTTGCCATGCGAGAGCAGATGTTTTGACCCTGTTACCGTTCCGGCAGCACCTAAAGATTTTAATGTCAGCATGGTGTTCTCTTTTCTTTACAAGGCGGCAGTGGCGTTGTCTGCGGGGCGGTTGATTGCTTCTGCAAGCAGACCGGCGACAGAAATGGCATTGCTGATATGCGGCACGCAGTCGGTGGAGACGACATTGTCCGCAACGGCGCTCAGTTTCTCATAGGCATCACCGGCAAAGAGGCCGTGCACCACCACGCAGACAGGCTTGGCCAGCCCTTGCTGTGCAAGCTGTCCGGCGGCCTCAATCATGGTGCGGCCGGAAGAGGCAATATCATCAATGAGAACCGGTGTTTTATCCTGCCAGCGGGAAAGATCGCCCATGTGAATTTCCACATTGCGGTCGCCGTAACGGGTTTTGCGCAGCACGGTAAAAGGGGCATCCGACAGTTCCGCAATGCGGCTGACCCATTGCTCGCTTTCCTCATCGGGGCCGATCAGCAAAGGGGAGGCAATCGTGTCGCTGATCCATGTAGCGAGTATAGGAGCCGAAGCCAGAGCAAAGGCAGGGATTGTGTAAATCTCTGACAGTGCATGATAGCGGTGCAGATGCGGATCAATGGTGATCAGCCGGTCAAAGGTGGACGATATAAGGCGGGAAAAACTGCGCGATGTAACCGCTTCGCCCGGTTTGAAACGGATGTCCTGACGCATATAGGCCAGATAAGGGCTGACCAGATTAACGGAGCGCGCTTTCAGATCACGCGCTGCATCGGCTGCAAAAATCAGCGGCAGAAACTGATCATCAGGATGTGCCAGCGTGCAGATAAAATCCACATCACAGCCCTCAGCCTCATCCAGCAGCCGGATATAGCTTTCCCCGTCGGGGAACTGACGGGTTTCCAAAGAGCCAAGCCGGTAATGTCCGGCTGTGGCAATGGCCTCCGCCAGATCTTCATTGCCGGGGAGCGGGATGATCAAACGTTTCTCAGCATGATGCAAAACCATATTGTGCCAGTCCGTTTTATTGATTGATGTGATGGCTTGTTTATTGCCGGTCTAAAGCGGAGCGGTTTACACCGCTCCGATTATCTTGAGTTGAGCGGCTTTCACCGCTTCGCTTAACCTGAAATGTCAGGCTTTGTTTTCGCGCTTGTAAGGCCATTTCCAGTCACGGATTTCCGGCATGTCTTCACCATTTTCACGCACATAATCATGATGTTGCTGAAGTTTTTGCTTCAGCGCGGCAATGATCGGCTCAGCCTGTTTGGCGCTCAGCGGCAGACGGTTGAGCGCTTCAATCGCCAGATGATAGCGATCCAGCTCATTCATCACCGCCATATCAAAAGGCGTGGTTGTGGTGCCTTTTTCAATAAAGCCGCGGACATGGAAATTCGGATGGTTGGTACGCTTATAAACCAGCCGGTGGATGAGATAAGGATAGCCGTGATAGGCAAAGATCACCGGCCGGTCCGTGGTAAACAGGGCATCAAATTCTGCATCCCCGATACCATGCGGATGATGCTGCGGTGATTGCAGCGCCATCAGGTCAACAATATTGACTACGCGGATGCGCAAATGCGGCAGTGCCTCACGCAGGATTGCGGTTGCCGCCAGTGTCTCCATGGTCGGCACATCACCGGCACAGGCCATAACCAGATCAGGCTCAAGCCCGTCTTCCGTTCCTGCCCAGTCCCATTTGCCAAGCCCTGCCTCGCAATGTTTGACCGCCTCATCCATCGGCAGCCATTGCGGTGACGGCTGCTTGCCCGCCACAATCACATTCACGCGGTTCCATGTTTTCAGGCAATGATCGCCGACCCAGAGCAGCGTATTGGCATCCGGCGGGAAATAGACCCGCACAATATCGGCGCTCTTATTGGCAACCAGATCCACAAAGCCCGGATCCTGATGGGAGAAACCGTTGTGATCCTGCCGCCAGACATGGGAGGTCAGCAGATAATTGAGCGAGGAAACCGGCTTGCGCCAAGGCAGTTCGCGGGCAACCTGCAGCCATTTGGCATGCTGGTTGAACATGGAATCCACAATATGGATAAATGCCTCATAGCAGGAGAAAAAGCCGTGACGGCCGGTAAGGAGATAGCCTTCCAGCCAGCCCTGACAGAGATGTTCACTTAAAACTTCCATTACGCGGCCATCGGCGGCAAGGTGATCGTCGCTTTCCAGTGTTTCCGCTATCCAGACGCGGTCTGTTGCTTCAAAAACGCTGCTCAGCCGGTTGGACGCAGTTTCATCGGGGCCAAAGACGCGGAAATTCTGCTGCTCCGCATTGAGGCGCAGCACATCACGCAAATAATCGCCGAGAATTTTGGTGGTCTGTTCTTCCACGGCACCGGGTTCGGTGACTTTAACCGCATATTGGCGGAAATCCGGTGTGTTGAGTTCCTTGCGCAGCAACCCGCCATTGGTATGCGGATTGGCGCTCATGCGTTTTTCACCAATTGGTGCCAATGCCCGCAATTCCGGTTTCAGCGTGCCGTTTGTGTTAAACAGGTCTTCCGGATCATAACTGCGCATCCAGTCTTCAAGAATTTTGCGATGGGCATCATCCGCACGGCAATTGGCAACCGGCACCTGATGGGAGCGCCAGCTGTTTTCGACAATTTTGCCGTCCACAATCTTAGGCCCTGTCCAGCCTTTCGGGCTGCGCAGAATAATCATCGGCCAGCGCGGACGGGCAGGGGATTTGACATCAGCCTGTTTTTTGATGGCGGCGATGCGGTCAAAGGCAGTATCCAGTGTTGCCGCCATCAGCTGATGCATGGTGTCAGGATCGCTGCCTTCAACGAAAAACGGCTCATAGCCATAGCCGGTGAACAGGCTGTGCAGGTCTTCATCCGACATGCGTGCCAGCAATGTCGGATTGGCGATTTTATAGCCGTTCAGGTGCAAAATCGGCAGTACCGCACCATCGCGCTGCGGGTTGAGAAATTTGTTGGAATGCCATGCCGCGGCAAGCGGGCCGGTTTCGGCCTCACCATCGCCGACCACGCAGGCAACAACAAGATCAGGATTGTCGAAAGCCGCGCCATAGGCATGCACAAGCGCATAGCCCAGCTCGCCGCCCTCATGGATGGAGCCCGGTGTTTCCGGTGCCACATGGCTCGGAATGCCGCCCGGAAACGAGAACTGGCGGAACAGCTTGCGCATGCCTGTCTCATCTTCGCTGATATCGGGATAGGTTTCCGTATAGGTGCCTTCCAGATAGGTATTGGCAACCATGCCTGGGCCGCCATGGCCGGGGCCGCAAATATAGATCACATCGGCATCACGTTCTTTGATGATGCGGTTGAGATGCACATAAACAAAATTCAGACCCGGCGTGGTGCCCCAATGGCCGAGCAGGCGCGGCTTGACATGATCGGGTTTCAGCGGCTCGCGCAGAAGCGGGTTCTGCATCAGATAAATCTGGCCGACAGACAGATAATTGGCTGCACGCCAGTAGCGGTCTGTAAGTTCAAGCTGTTGTGCTGTGAGAGGCTGACTGGCTGACCGAATATTCATTCCGGATCTCCTTGACCTATTGGGGGATTTATCGGGGCGGTGCCGGATATTTTTCCGGCGGGACAGGCCGCCTGAAATAAGCTTCGGGGCTTGTGCCCCTTTTTATTTACCTGTTTATCCTGACAGGGCCGTCAGGGTTTCAGAAGCAATCACATGCTCTTCATCCGTTGCGAGCATGAAAGCTGCGATGCGGCTTGCCGGTGTGGTGATGCGGAAGGCACCGGCATGATTGGCATTGTCATCAAGTTCAACACCAAGCCAGTTGAGCTTGCGGCAGACAGCAGCACGGATGGCGGGCTGATGTTCGCCGATGCCGGCGGTGAAGATAATGGCATTGAGCCCGCCCAATGTGGAGGCGATGCGGCAAATCTCTCCGGCGATGCGCAACGTGAACAGCTCCACCGCCTCACGAGCCTGCACCGCACTGCTGTTAACCAGATCACGGCAATCACCGCTGATGCCGGAAACGCCAAGCAGGCCGGAACGGTGATAGAGCAGGTCTGTCAGCGCATCATTGGTCATGTTTTCCTGTGTCAGCAGATGCAGCAGCACACCGGCATCAATATTGCCGCACCGTGTGGCCATGGGAATGCCGTCCAGCGTTGAAAAACTCATACTGGTATCAATGCTTTTGCCCTGATCCAAGGCGCAAAGGCTGGCGCCGCTGCCCAGATGCGCAATGATGATTTTGCCTTTGCTCAAAGCCGGTTCCTGAAGCGCAAAATTACCGGACACGGATTTATAGGACAGGCCGTGAAAGCCGTAGCGTTTGATGCCTTGTTCATGCAGGGCGCGCGGAATGGCAAAGCGCCGCACAATCTCCGGCATAGTGCGGTGAAAAGCTGTGTCGAATGAGGCCGCTTGCGGAATGTGCGGAAAAAGCTGGCGGATGGCTTTGATCAGCGCAAGGCTTTTGGGCTGATGCAGCGGTGCAAAGACCGCGAGCCGGTCAATATCTGCAATCACCTGATCATCAATACGGACAGGGCCGGAAAACAGATCGCCGCCATGCACAACACGATGGCCGATGGCGGCAATGCGGCTGAGATCAATATGAGCGGAGAGCTTATCGAAAACCTCACTTAAAATAGCGACAATGTCGTCAGAGGCTTCCGATTGCAGCGTAATATCCAGCCGCTCTGCGCCACGTTCCAGATGAAAGCTCAGCGGTGAGGCGGCAAAGTCGATACCGGCTTTGGCGGATTTGCGCAACAATGTACCGTCTTGTTCAAAAGAGCCGATTTTGACGGTGGATGATCCTGTATTGAATGTGAGAATAAAACCACTCATTCTAAACCCTTACATAACCGTCACATTGGTCATCACAGCGCAGCGGTGGCAGTTCATCCGCCGTGCTTGCTCTGTTTGTTTGGTGTCAGTCATGTCTCCCGAAAGCGGTATTGGTTTTGGGAGACATGTTTTCATCAGCAAGTTTCAGTCTTATCAGGCAGATCCGGTTTGCGTGTTGATTACCTCAGGAAGTTGCGGAAACGGCGCAGTGCGAAGAAGAACAGCACACAGCCGATTGCCATCAGAGCAAGGAATTGCGGCCAGACCACGCTGAAGCCTGCCCCGCGGAACAGAACCGACTGGGCAAGAATAACGAAATGGGTATTCGGTGCTGCCAGCATAATATTCTGAATGATTTCCGGCATGCTTTCACGCGGTGTCATGGCGCCTGACAATACCTGAAGCGGCAGCAGGATCAGTATGATCAAAAGCCCGAATTGCGGCATGGAACCGGCAATCGTGGCCAGATAAATGCCAAGGCTGGTGGTGGCAAAAAGCTGCAAGGCCACACCGAGCAGAAACAACAGGACTGAGCCGTTAATCGGTACCGCCAGCACCCCCTGCACGATGAAAATCAGCGACAAAGCCGTGGCGGCCAGCACAACCAGCCCCATGGACCAGACTTTACTGATCATGATTTCAACCGGTGTGACAGGCATCACCAGCAAATGTTCAATCGTACCGTGTTCACGCTCGCGGATCAGTGCTGCACCGGTCAGGATAATGGAAAGCATGGTCACGGATGCAATCACATTGGTAACCGCACCGAACCAGCCTTTGTTCAAATCCTGATTGAAGCGGGCGCGCAAATTCTGCTCGACCGGCAGCTTGGTTGTGCTGCGGTAGCGGTTGAGAAACTCGCTCACTTCATTGGTGACAATCGCCTGCACATAGCGCCCGCCGGTAAAGGCCTGACTCATGCGGGTGGCATCAATATTGAGCTGGATCGTCGGATTGCGTCCGGCCAGAAGATCCCGCTGGAAATTCGGCGGAATATTCAGCGCAAATGTATCCAGTCCCGTATCCATGCGCTTGTCCATCTCATAAGTTGAGATGAGTTTGGGCGGCACGAAATAAGGCGGATAAAATGCTGTGGTGATGCGGCCGGAAATCGGCGACTGGTCTTCATCGACAATGGCGATAGCGGCATTGCTGAGATTTTCCGGCATCGCTCTGGAAGCGGTGTAAATCGCCAGAGTGAAAGCATATATGATCAGGATTATCAGCATCGGATCGCGTGCAAGGCCGCGCAATTCCTTGATGCCGAGACGGAATATATTGGAAATTCTCATCTCAGCGCGCCTGTTTCTTGAGGAGAACAATACCCAGCACCATCAGCACCGGAATGGTGAGCAGCAGCATCAGGAAAGGCAGCCCCAGATCGGAGAAACTGAGCGCCTTGGAGAAAGTGCCGCGGGAAATGATGGTGAAATAGGTTGTCGGATAGATCTGTCCGATAAGTGCACCGGCACCGCGCAAGGAAGACACCGGATCAATAATACCGGAATATTGCACAGCAGGGATCAGCGTCAGCAGCGCCGTGCCGAAAATGGCGGCAATCTGACTGTTCATAAAAGTGGAAACCACCAGCCCCATGCCCGTGGTAATGATCACATAAAGCAGAGCCGCCGTGGCATAAGTGAGGAAACTGCCGGTAAAGCGAACCTGAAATATGAACACGGCAAAGGCTGTGAGCATAAGAAAGTTGAAGAAGGCCAGCGCGATATAAGGCAGCTGTTTGCCCATCAGGAATTCGAATTTCGTAACCGGTGTCACATAGAAATTGATGATGGAGCCAAGCTCTTTCTCACGTACAACGCTGAGAACGGAAAGCATGGACGGGATGACCAAAAGCAAGAGCGGAATAACCGCAGGCACCATGGCCACAAGACTTTGCACATCCGGATTATAACGATAGCGGATTTCCAGATTGAAATTGCTGAGCGCGGCTGTATTGCCGTAAAGCTCGCGTGCTTTTTGTGCCAGCCAGTTCAGATGGGTGCCCTGCACATAGCCCTGAATGGTTTCAGCACGCATCGGCATGGCGCCGTCAATCCATGCGGCAACCTCAACCGGACGTCCGTGTTCAACATCACGCCCAAAATTCGGCGGAATTTCAATCGCAAGGCTGATCTCGCCATTGCGCATCCGCTTATCCAGATCGTCATAATCAAGGATCGGCGGTTGCTCGATGAAATAGCGCGAGCCTGTGAACTGGCGCACGTAATCGCGGCTGATCGTGGTGTCATCGCGGTCAATCACCGCAAAGCTCAAATTATTCACATCAAGATTGATGCCGTAACCGATGACGAACATCAAAATAACACTGCCGAGCATAGCCAGCGTGGCGCGGATCGGATCGCGCCGCAATTCCAGCCCCTCGCGCCTTGTATAAGCAAGCATTCGGCGCAGATCCGGCATCCAGCCGGATGAGACCTTAGGTTGGCTTGGTGCCGGTTTCGCCGCTTGGTCAGGTGCTGGCGCAGTCTCTGCCGCTTTGGGGGCAGGTGCGGTTTCGCCGATCGCCTCTTCCAGATAGCCGATAAAGGCTTCTTCCAATGTTTCAGCCGAGCGGCTGGCGGTGATTGCCTTCGGCGTATCGCTGATCAATACCTTGCCCGCATGCATCAGGGAAATGCGGTCACACAATTCCGCTTCATTCATGAAGTGGGTGGAGACAAAAATCGTAACATTATCTTTGCGGGAAAGTTCCGCAAGAATTTGCCAGAAGGCATCACGCGCCACGGGATCAACGCCGGAGGTCGGCTCATCAAGAATAAGAATATCCGGTTCATGGATCAGCGCCACAGCCAGCGACAGACGCTGGCGGATACCAAGCGGCATATCATCCGGATAAACATCCATCACATCGGTCAGGTCAAAACGCTGCGACAAATCCTGAATGCGCTGTCGGGTTTTGGCGTCTTCCATGCCGAATAATTTGGCGTGGAGTTCCAGATTCTGAAGCACTGTGAGTTCGGAATAGAGCGAAAAGGCCTGTGACATATAGCCGACGCGGCGGCGTATATCGATGTCTTTGGGGTCAACCTCACGACCGAACAGTCTTGCCGTGCCTTCGCTGGCGGGCAGAAGGCCGGTCAGTACTTTCATGGTCGTGGATTTGCCACAACCATTGGAGCCGAGAAAACCGAAAATCTCACCGCGCGGAATGCGGAAACTGACATTATCGACGGCCGTGAATTTGCCGAAACGCACGGTGACATGCTCGGCCTCAATGGCAATGCCGATATCGCTGGTTTCATCACGCGGCGGAATAACCACCTCATGGTGCCCCTGCCGCAATTCTTCCGGCAGCAGTGCAATGAAAGCGGCATCCACATTGGGCGTGCCGGTCTGCTGCATCAGTTCCTGCGGGGTGCCGGTGGCAAGAATCTGGCCGTCATTCATGGCGACCAGCCAGTCAAAACGCTCGGCTTCTTCCATATAGGCTGTTGCAACAATCACGCTCATGCCGGGACGGTCTTTGCGGATATCGTCGATCAGCTCCCAGAATTGCCGCCGTGACAACGGGTCAACGCCGGTAGTCGGCTCATCAAGGATCAGGAGATCAGGATCGTGGATGAGCGAGCAGCACAGGCTGGTTTTTTGTTTCATGCCGCCGGAGAGTTTACCCGCAGGGCGGTCTGCGAAAGGGGACATGCCGGTGCGTGCCAGCAAATCTGCAATGCGGCGCTCACGTTCATGTTTATTATGGCCGAATAACCGGCCGAAAAATTCAATATTTTCAAATACAGACAGTGTCGGATAGAGATTTTTGCCCAGCCCTTGCGGCATATAGGCAATGCGCGGAAAGGCCGACTGGCGGTGGCGCTTGTCAGCAATATCGCCACCCAGAACATCAATGCGGCCCTGCTGCATAATGCGCGCACCGGCAATCAGCGACAGCAGGCTGGATTTGCCCACGCCGTCCGGCCCGATCAGGCCGATCATCCGTCCTGCGGGAATATTCAGCGTGACATCATGCAATGCCTGTTTGCTGTCATAAGACAGGCTGACAGTGTTGACGCGGACGACAAAATCGTCGTCCGCTTGGATATTGCTCGCCAGGGGGCTGCTCATTTTACCGGTTCCGCAAGGTTCTGTGGCCATTCAGCTGCTGGATCGAGTTGGACATAGACCGTGCCGGGCAGGCCGGTTTTGACCATTTGAATATGCTTCTGGAGCAGTTCCTGCGGGATTTTTGCCTTGACGCGGAAGACCAGCTTCTGGCGCTCTTCTTCCGTTTCAACAGATTTCGGCGTGAACTGGGCAACATCGGCAACAAAGCTGATTTTGGCAGGAATGACATATTGCGGTGCGGCATCCAGCACAATGCGGGCATCGGCACCAATGGCAACCTGACCGGCCTGCGCTGTCGGCAGGAAGAAGGTCATGTAAACATCGCTGAGATCAACCAGATTGAGCACGCGGCCGCCTGCAGCAATCACTTCACCCGGCTGTGCAACACGATATTGCACGCGACCCGGCTTAGGCGCCTTGAGCGTGGCATCATCAATTTCTACAGTGATACTGGAAATGGCAGCTTTGGCAGCGTCAACAGCGGCTTCTGCATCAACCACTTGCGCCTTGGCAGCGCTGATGCCGGCCTGTGTTGCCGCAAGCTGCGCCTTGGCGGCGCTGACAGCAGCTTCCACACCTTGTGCATTGGCACGGTCATCATCCAGAATTTGCTGGGAAACAGTGCGCGATTCACTCAGTTGCTGCGAGCGGATGAGCCTGCGTTTGGCAGCATCAAGCTGTGCTTCGCGCTGGGCAATGATTGCCTCGGCGGCTTTATATTCTGCCTCGCGCTGGGCAACAAGACTATGGGCGGTTTCAATGCCGATCTCGGCGCGGCGCAATTGTGCCTCGGCCTGACGGCGCTGGCTTTCAGCCTGATCTGTATCCATGCGGGCGAGAATGTCACCGGCATTCACAAAATCACCTTCATCGGCCAGAATTTCACGGATACGACCGGGGCTCTTGGTGGAAATGTCGATTTCAACCGCTTCAATCCGTCCGTTTCCGGAGGCAATGCCGTCCGGCAGTCCGCTATTGTTCAGTTTTTGCCACGCATAGTAACCACTGGCTGCGATTAATGCCAAGGCCACAAAAAGCGTGTATTTTTTATACCGACCTGATTCATTTTTTGTCATTTACTGCGCCTGACTATTCTGAAAACTTTCTTCGCTGCATGATCTATTAATCAATAGCTGTCATTGATTTTAGTCAACACTAATTATTTCTTCTATCAGATCAGCCATTTAGTGGCCGCGATGAAAACTGTGTTATTCTCACAAAATATTCATTTTTCCGGTGTTTTGCGGTAAGTTTAGCCGCAAATATTCGCAATCAGGCCACACCGGCACAGAAAGTGCCGGATGTGACGCTGATGACATTATGCGATTGTGTGGAATTATCCGCTGGGTTCAGCGGGGTATCAGCTGTCTTTTTTGTAGCTGTAGAAGCCTTCGCCGCTGGCAATGCCGAGCTTGCCTTTGTCGATGTAATTTTCCTTGAGCCATGCCGCAATTTTTTGTAAGTGCGCATCGCCATGGGAGAGGATGTTGTAAGGCGTGGTCAGGCCGATAATATCGTAAATCTGGAAGGGTCCCATCGGCGCGCCGGTTGCGATGCGCCATACTTTATCGACATCCTGCGGTTCGGCATAGCCACCGGCGGCAAGTTCCGCGGCTGCATTGAGCAGGGGCACGAGCAGGGAGTTGAGGACATAGCCTGCCTTTTCCTTGCGCACAGGGATCGGCACCATGCCGATTTGCGCAGCAAAATCGACAAGCGTGTCAAAGACCGCCGGATCAGTATCATCCGTGCCCATAATTTCGGCGGTGTTAAACTTCCAGATATGATTGGCAAAATGCAGCGCCAGAAACTTGTCCGGCCGTCCGGTGGCATCTTTCAACGCGCTTGGCAGCAGGGTTGAGGAATTGGTGGCGAAGATCGTTTTGGCGGGCGCAACCCGGCTCAATGCCTGATAGGTCTGTTGTTTGAGCGCCAGAACTTCGGGAATAGCCTCAATGACCAGATCGGCATCGGCTACGGCAGCGGCAAGATCGGACGATAGAGTGAGCCGTTTCAATGCCAGTGCAGTCTTATCTTCGGAGGCGCCGGTGACTTCCTGCTGATAAGTGGCAGCAAGCTCTGCATATCGGGCGCGGGCACGTGTCAGTGCTTCATCATTGATGTCATAGGCCGTGACCTCAAAACCGCTATAGGCTGTCTGAAATGCAATCTGGGCACCCAGAACGCCTGTGCCGAGAACAGTAACTTTCCTGATATCTGTCATTCCATGCTCCGTTTGTCATCAGCAGAATTCCGGCAGGCGGAATAAAATGATTATACCTGCCCTCAAGGGCAGAAACATTTCCTCCTGAATATACAGATAAGTCTTTTGAACGGACTTTTTAGATCTATTTCAGGAAAAATATTTATTTCAATGCATGTTGCTATGCGATCTTGCCAATGAAATTTCCTTGAAGTCAAGGCAGTTAAACATCTGTTGCAGCGGCAATCACAAGGGCTTATTATATAGTCCGCTTAACGGACTATCGGGGATGTCGTGGAAAATAAAGGGCAGGTTGTCGGACGCATTGCAGCAATTTTGAGTGCGATAGAGCGCTTTGGCAATGAAGGTGCGCGGCTGATTGATCTGGCACGGGAAACCGGCATTGCGCGGCCGTCGGTTTATCGCCTGCTGCAGGATCTGATTGAGGTGGGCTATGTCCGGCAAAGTCAGAAACGGCGCTATCATCTGGGGGCGGAACTCTATGCGCTGAGTTTTTCAGCAGCACCGGCACCGGTGAATATAGCAATGCTGGAGGCTGTGGCCGGTGAACTGGCGCAAGTGACCGGCGATACGGTCTATGTGGGTATGCGGCAGCGCGGTTCCGTCCGCTATCTGGTGCGGGTTGATGGCAGCTATCCTGTGCGGGCGCAGATTGTTGAAGTGGGACAGATTGTGCCGCTTGGCGCAACATTCAGCGGCATTGCATTGCTTGGCGCCGAGACGGATCAACAGGTGGAGCAACTGATTGCCGGTTACGACATTAAGGCAATTGCTCAGCGTGCCAGCGTGACAGAGCCGTTGCGACGTTTGCAGGATATTCTGGCTTGCTGTGCGCAGGTGCGTGCTCAGGGTTTTTGTTATAGCCGTAATCTGGTCTGGGAGGGTATTTCCGGCCTTGCTGCCCCGGTGCCGGTAAGTACCGGCAAGCCGTATCTGGCTATATCTGTCTCGGCAATCAATGACAGGATGCCGGAGGCGCGGGCGAATGAGCTTGCGCCGCTGGTGCTGAAGGCTGCGCAGACAATCGCCGCATATAATATCGCCGGTTGATGGCGGCAAATTTGAGCGCATGGTGTGGCGGATTTTACACAGGGCTTTGTTCTGCCTTGTGCTGCATTTTATTCAACTCCCAATCATTGTTATATTTTTTACCGTTTGGTCATATAATTTCTGACCGCAAATTATAGTTTTTGGTATTTGTATATAATATTATGAAACTCTACTGAGTTTTGAATCTTTCTTAAACTATAGTTTTTTACTTCGTGTTGTTTTCGATTTTAATTTTTCAAAATTTCTGATTTTTTTAGAACAATATTTTGGTTTTGATATTTTGTTAATTTTCTATTTGCAGTTGTAGTCTATGTCGGGCTTTTACAGATTCAGCGCCTGATTTAAGTTTGTTTTTTAAGGTTTGCTAAAGAAATAAATACTTGTTTTTTCTTAATCCTACAATTTCTATGTTATTATATTCAAAGATTAATAATTAGGTTTTGTTAATTTAAGTTATTGTTTTTATTGGTGTATTTTTTTATATTTTTACACGCAGACTCTTTTTTTTTAAAATTAATAGTTTATTAACCCCCTAAGACGTGGGGTCGTTTGCTTCGCTGTACGCATTCTTTGCGCGCAGGCAACGGAAGGTTGCGACTTGATTGCAAATTAAAAATTTAGAGGAGAAATGCTGTTGAGCGTTTCTGTTAAGCTGCGGGCTGAGTTGTCCGTGGTCATGATGATGCTTGTCCATTCGCAGGCTTCTCTTGTGGCAGCAGGTGACTGCCAATGACCATCAAACTTGTAAATTTTGTACCGCGCCTTGCAAAAGTCGCGGGTTTTGCTGCGTTTGCTTATGTAGCCGTGACCGGTGCCGCGCTTGCGGCAGGTGAAGACGGCGGCTGGACGCTGAATATTGATAATGCAGGCAATGCGCTGGCTGTCGCCGGTGCTGAAGTGCCTTATGTTTTCAAAATTGAAAACAATGATAATTACGCGACACCGGCAACTAAAATTACATTTACACTGCCTGCAAGCACAGTTTACCTCGGCGTCAGTGGCCTTGAGGGATGTGCACCGCAGCCGGTATTGCCGGAAGAGGTGCTGACGGCGCCGATGCAGGTGACCTGTGATGTGCCGGCTTTGCAACCGCAGGAACTTGTTGAAAATATTACCGTCAAACTCCGTCCGATGGAGGACGGGGTTATTGAACTGAATGCGCAGATGGCAGCTCCGGGCCCGTCGCAGGTCGCACAGACCACCGTGGACAAAGGTGCTGATCTTGCGGTTGAGGTGAGCCTTGCTAAGCCGGAAGTGCAGGCCGGTGCTGATGCACATTTTACCGCGACGGTTACCAATAACGGCCCTTATCCTTCCAATGGTGCAAGAGTTGTTCTGCCATTGCCAGCGGGCTTGTCACGCAATGTGAAATTGCCTGCTGGCTGTTCGATCTCCGGCAACAATATTATTTGTAATATTCCGGGGCCGATTGCTGCCGGACAGTCTGTTCCGTTTGATTTTTCTGCGCAGGTAACGGCTGAAAACCAGTCGACCATCACCATCAGTGCCAAGGTTGAGACCGTAGGCGGACCGGAAGATCCGGTTTCTGAGAATAATGAAATGGCCGTCAACCAGATCATTATTCCGGGTACGGATGTAAGCCTGTCGAAGACGCGCAGCCCGTCCGGCCTGATCCTGACCGGCAGTGAGGTGAGCTTTACGCTTACGCCAGCTTATGCAGGCACGATGCCGGAACAGGCGATTATCACCGATGTTCTGCCGGAAAATTATGAATTCATCAGTGTTACGGCCGGTCAGGGTTGGGTTTGCGCAGATGTAAACTCGCTGATCAGCTGTGAATTCACTGCCGGTGAAGGGGCTGATTATAAAGCGCCGATTATTATCAAGGCCAAAGCGGTTAAGGCGACTGATAAAGAAGGTGTTACCAATACTGCAATCATTGCTTCTAAAGATGAGACCAAAGGCTTTGAAGGCAATAATACAGCCACTGACGGCAAGGCAAATATCGCTGATCCTAAGGTAGATCTGGTTGCTTATAAATCGGGGCCGGATCGCAATCTGGTTACTGTCGGCAATGAGTATGATTTTCGTCTCAGCACAACAAATCAGGGCAATATCGGTTTCCACGGTCTGCTGACGATTACCGATTTTCTGCCTGCCGGTCTGACTGTTAATAAGATTACTGTGCCAAGCGGATGGTCCTGCTCGCCGGATGCTCCTGTTGAAGGGCCGCAGGACATTGTCTGTACGACAGATCAATATACAGAAGCCTCACCGCTTCAGCCCGGTGTGCAGACACCGGCGATTGTGCTGACGGCTAAAGTCACCAGTGCTGGTACGATTAACAATTCCATGCTGGTTTCCTTCCCCGATTACGAAGAGAAGGATGCAAATCCGGATAATAACCGTACTTCGACCGGCGATATCACCAGTGCCGATGATCAGAACTGGGCAGATGTCAGCATTGAAAAGACTGTTGTTAACTCTCCTGTTCTTGCCGGTGATCCGATCACTTTCAGACTGGAAGTGCGCAATGACGGCCCGAAAGAAGCTTTGAATGTAAAGCTGGAAGACCGTTTTAAGGAAATCGTGGCTGAAAAGGGCGGCGTTCCGCAGAATATTGATTTTACAATTCTGCCGGGCGTTGCCACCGGACTGGCTTGTACGCAGACCGCAAGCAGCGGTTATTCGCGCGATCTGTTCTGCGATATTGATAAGCTTCCGGTTTGTAAGGCTGGCGATGACTGTCCGGTTATTGAGGTCACAGTTCGTCCGGGTTCGCAGGGCTTGAAGACCAATGTGGCTGAAGCCTATTCGATTACGACCCCTGATAATAATCTGAAGAATAATGAGAGCAGCGCCACTTATGAAGTGACGCCACGCACTGATGTGACGGTGGAAAAATCCAGCCCGTCTGCACAGGGCGGTGCCCGTGCCGGTCAGGAAATGCTGTATGTTCTGGCCGCCAAAGTCATTGGTAATGGTCTGAGCAATGCAGAAAAGGTTGTTGTTACCGATACACTGCCTGACGGGCTGGTCTTTGTCAGTGCACAGCCGAGCGTTGGCCTGTGCTCGAAAGCTCCGGATGTGAACACGGTCACGAAGGCTGGTAATAATCAGATCATCTGTGAGCTGGGTACAATCAATAATGGTTCTCAGCAGACCGTTTCGGTTCGGGTTATTCCTGTCACGGATCTGACCGGTGAAACAATCATTAATACTGTGTCCGTTGAAACTAAAACGCCGGAAATCAATACAGAGAATAACAGCGCTTCGCTGCCTGTTAAAATCCTGCCGCCGCAGCTCGATCTGCTGATCACAAAGTCGGATGATCCTGATCCGGTCGAGATTGATACGGATACGACCTATACGGTTACGGTTACCAATCGCGGCCCTTCGGATGCGTTCAATGTTGATATTATTGATACGCTGCCTAAAACCGGTCTGGCCAATCCGCGCATTACGCAAAAGATCAATGCTGAAGATGTTGAGGGCGAAGATTACGTCTTTGAAAATCTTGTTGCTGATCAGGCCGGCGGTACGCTGACCTATAAGCTGCCTTATCTGAAGGCTGGCAGCAGCGTTCATTTCAAAATGGCGATGAAGGGTATTCTGCGCGGCAAGCATGAAAATATTGCCGAAGTTAAGTCTGACGAAACCCGTAAAGGCTATGAAACTATTCTCGGAAATAACATCGCCAAACAGGACACCACTGTCCGTGTGCGCTCGGATATTTCCGTTGTTAAAACGCCGAGTATTGAAACGGTTGATCTTCGTGAGGAATTCTCGTGGGATATAACCATTGAAAACAAAACCGGCCCCGGTCTGGATGTTGCTGAAAATGTAAAGCTTCAGGATATTCTGCCGGAAGGCATGGTGCTGACACGTCTTCCGGAAATTGATCCGGCAAACAGCGCTTATAGCTGTCAGGCCGTTGTCGGCGGACGTGACATCAATTGCGAGTTTGGCGATCTGGCGGTTGGAACCACTATCAAGGTCAAGCTCTATACAAAAGTCACCGATAAAAAGGCTGAAACTGCCTCGAATACGGCGACTGTCACCACGGATTCTTTTGACAAGCATCCGGAAAATAATACGTCAACCGGCACTGTAAACACCGTTTACGGCAGCAGCATCAGCGGTAAAGTTTTCCGTGACTTTAACGATGACGGCATTTTCACGTCAGGCCATGACAGCGGTATCGGCAATGTCTTGATCTCACTGACTGGTACAGCCACGCATGATGGTGCAACGATCAATAAGACGATACGCACCAAATCTAATGGTGTGTATGATTTCAGTGATTTGCCTCCGGGTACCTATGATGTTTTCTACACATCGGTTGCGGAAAAGAATCTGGAAGAGGGCAAAGCTCTGCCGGGGCAGAGTGCAGAAACGTCAACCGCTGTTGGCAACAAGCGCATCGATCATATTGTGATTACCGGCGGTAAAGACGGGATTTCCGGTACCAATCAGGACTTTACCCTGATCCCGCAGGCCCGTATCGAACTGACCAAAACCGTAGGTGAAATTACCTATCAGGCCGATGGCAGCTATGCGATCCCTTACACCCTGACCATTAAAAACCCGAGCCTTGAGCCACTGGTTGATATCAAATTGCAGGATGTTCTGGGCAAGAGCGGCCGGAGCTTTGGCACCTATACGGCAAGCGCAACGCCTGCCGAAGGTGAATATACGATCAAAGATATCACAACGACTTTCGGTACACTCAAGGCTGGTTTCACTGGTGCGGGTGATGGTATTGTGCTCACGGGTGGTAAACTCGGTGCCAATAATCTGAACGGCAATGAGTCCGGCACGTCCGGTACTGTTAAGATGACCGTTCTTGTGCATCCGGTTGTGCCGGTGGCAATGCCGGTAACAGCGCATGCTAATGCGGCGCATGTTGCTGCAATGGGTGAATATTCATATCAGAACGTTAAAAAAGACGCCTCGGCCGATGCAAGGCCGGCATTCGCGCCGAAAATCGAGCTGAAGAAAACCCATAGCTACACACCGGAAGGCGATGTTGCTCAGGTCGGTGACATTGTTAAATACAGTTTCACTGTTAAAAATACCGGCAATGTTCCGCTGATTAATATCAAGCTGACGGATAAGCTTCCTGGTCTGGAAGGACTGGAGAATGTTGTTCTCGCCCGTCTTGATCCGCAGCAATCTGACGATACCACATTCTCAGCCACTTATGCCCTGACACAGGAAGATCTGGACAATGGCAAGGTACTGAATACGGCAACGGCGACCGGTGAGTGGAGCAGCAATGGCGACACTGACAAGGTCAGCGCAACAGCCAATGATACGGTTGCTAATTTGAGCAAGCCAAAGCTTGAGCTGGTAAAAGAGCTGGAAAGCAGCGGCACATCAATCAGCGATCCGACCAGAATCGGTGATCCGGTGCGTTACAAATTTACCGTCACCAATACGGGGAATACGGTTCTCAATGATGTAACCATCAGCGACAAGCTGGCCGGTGTCACCGCCGATCCTGATGGTGCTTTCTTGCTCGGCACAATGCAGCCGCAGGAAACCAAAGTGGTTTACGCCAAATATGCGGTGGTTCTGTCGGATATTAATGCCGGTGAAGTGCATAATATTGCGAAAGCCTCGGGCACATCCGGCCCGTCGAAAACACCTGTCACCACTGATCCGTCAGAGGTGAAGGTTCCGCTGTTCCGCAATCCGAAGCTTGAACTGGCCAAGGTTCTGAAAAGCGATGCGCCTGAAAATCCGCGTGTCGGCGATCTGTTGACATGGACTGTTACCGCGAAAAATACCGGTAATGTCACGCTGTATAATCTGGTTCTCAGCGATGATTTTGGCGATGCGAAGATCACACCTGCAAGCTTTGCAGAGCTGGCACCGGATGCATCAGCTGATTTCACGGTGACTGCGCCATTGAAACAGAGTGATATTGATGCGGGTGAAGCACGCAATATCGCCAAGATCGACTTTACCGATCCGACCGGCCCGCAGCCACCTGTGGATTCCAATGAGGTGGTGACACCGCTGCCGCAGAAACCGGCGATTGCCCTGAAAAAGACCGGCGATATTGCGGCTCTGTCCAATCCGCCGAAAGTAGGAGAAGTCATCACTTATACGATGATTATCCGCAATACGGGTAACGTCGCTCTGAAGGCTATTACCCTGACCGATGAGCTTGAAGATTTTGTGCTGAATCCTGAGGATGCACAGCGTCTGAGCACGGTTGTGCTGCTGGCCAAAAATCCGGAGAACAGCATTGCTGATACGGAAATTACCGTTCGCGGCACCTATGCTCTGAAGGCGGCTGATATTGATGCCGGTAAGGTCACCAATATTGCTGAAACAACCGGTACATCGGTTCCAAATCCTGATGAGACAGTGAAGGATACCAGCGGCACTGAATTTGAGAATGACGATCCGTCAATCACAGATCTCACCCGCGATCCGCAGATCCGTCTGATCAAGACCATCACCAATGCGGCATTGAGCACACCGCCAAAAGCGGGTGACGTGATCACCTTTGGTTTTGAAATCCGCAATACGGGTAATGTGACCATCAGCAATATCCGCCTTGAAGATCAGGTGGCCGGTGTTGTTGTTCACAATATTTCCGGCTGGAAAGGCCCGCTTGCGGCCGGTGAGATCAATACGGATGCCTTCACTGCAACCTATAGCCTGACACAGGAAGATATCGACAAAGGCAGTTTTGCCAATACCGCCAAGGTTATCGGCAGCAGTGTCGGTGGCACGCCGGATGATGTTTCGGATATTTCCGGCACCGATATTGAGAATGACGAGCCGACAGTGCAGCCGCTGGACAAGCTGACGGGTTTGACGATTGTTAAATCGGAAACCCATGCGCTCAGCACACCGCCAAAAGCAGGTGATGTGATCACCTATAGTTTCGTGGTGACCAATACCGGTAATGTGACACTGAGCAATGTTGTCGTCACGGATCCGCTGCCTGATCTGATCATGCAGCAGACAGAAATTGCGACATTGCTGCCGGGTGAGGCCAATGCGGTCACGCTGACCGGCACCTATGCGGTCAAGCAGTCCGACATCCAGAAGGGTGAGGTGAAAAATCAGGCCACGGTAACCGGTACGCATGTTAATCCGGACAAGCCTGATGAACCGGAAACGGTTCCGCCTGCAGACTCCAATGAAGTGGTTGTGCCGCTTGATCAGGTGCCTGCAATTGCTGTGGTAAAATCGGCCGTCTCGGCGCTGACCGAGCCTGCGGAAGAAGGCCAGCTGATCACCTATACATTTACCGTTATCAATACCGGTAATATGGAACTGACCGATGTGAAGGTGGAAGACCCGCTGCCTGGCGTCAACCCGTCGTCTTTCGGTGTTGATAAGCTGGCTCCGGGTGAAGAAGAGACCTTTACGGCGACCTATGCCATCACGCTTGATGACATTGACAATGAGCAGGTGGTTAATCAGGCAACGGCAACCGGTACTTATGACGGTGGCAATGGCCCTGACACTGTGACCGATCTGTCCGGTCCGGATATCCATACGGATGAGCCGCTGATCGTGCCGGTGGTGCCGCCTGTGCCTGAGCTGAAAATCATCAAAACCGGTACATGGAATGATGAAAACGGCAATGGCTATCCGGAAGTCGGTGAGAAAATTGACTATAGTTTCGAGATTACCAATACTGGTAATGCGATCCTGTTCAATGTATCGCCTGCGGATATCGGCCCGAGCTTCAACAACAAGGCTGCAACCGCTCAGTTGTCGGCTTTCACACCGGCTCCAGTAACTCTGAAGCCGAATGAAACCCAGACCTTTACTGCAACCTATGCCATGACGCAGGAAGATATTGATGCGGCTGCCGGTATTGTCAGCGCCGTCAACAATATTGCCACGGCCAAAGGCACAGTGCGCAGCGGTAAGGAATATGAATCGCCGGAAAGCGCGGCCAAAGTCACGCTGCCTGCAACCGAGCCGAATGATGTTATCATCACCAAACAGGCGATGCTGCGTCAGGTAAAGCGCGGTGAACGGGTGCCGTATATTATCCGCGTTGAAAACGGTTCATCCAGCAATGCAGGGCCTGTCACAGTGATTGACACGATGCCTGCCGGTTTCCGCTATGTTGAGGATTCCGCAACGGTAGACGACAAACCGTTCATTCCGGTGGTCAATGGTCGTCAGATCCGCTTTGAGAATCTGCCGCTGGGCCCGAAAGCCACGCTGGAAATCCGTGTTGACCTTCTGGTGCTGAGCACTGCGGGGCCGGGCAAGCATACCAATATTGCTTCCGTCACCGATAAGACCGGAACACCGGTCGCCAAAGATGCCAAGGCTGTTGTCGAAATCATCGCCGAACCGGTGTTTGATTGCGGTGACATCGTGGGCAAGGTCTTCGACGATAAGAACCGTAACGGTTATCAGGATGAAGGCGAGCCGGGTCTGCCGGGCGTGCGGATTGCCACGGCCAAAGGCTGGCTGGTGACAACCGATGAACATGGCCGCTTCCATGTTGCCTGTGCGGCACTGCCGGATCAGCGCATCGGTTCCAACTTCATCATGAAGCTCGACACACGCACCCTGCCAAGCGGCTACCGCCTGACAACGGAAAATCCGCGCGTGGTTCGTCTGACCGCCGGTAAAATGACCAAGCTCAATTTTGGTGCCTCTGTCGGTCGTGTTGTGCGCCTTGATGTGCAGGGTGACGCTTTTGAAGCCAATAGCACAGCGCTCAAGCAGCGCTGGATGCCGAATGTCAGTGCCCTGATTGAGGTGCTGCGCAAGGAACCTTCGGTTCTGCGGCTGAGCTATGTCGATGCAACGACCAAACCGGAACTGGCGAAACAACGGATCAGGCATCTGCGTGATCTGATTGCCGAGCGCTGGCGCAAAGACGGTGAGCGTTACCAACTGGAAATTGAAACCCGCTCACAGGTGGGGAAATGAAGATCATGACGGACATTATCCCATCCATGAAAAACCGTAACATCCGTCGTCTTACGCTTCTTGCAGGCAGCGCCATGGTCACTCTGACCATGGCAGCCCTGCCGGCAAATGCCGCCAGTACGCAAGGTGCCGGAGAGCAAGGTAAGAACAGCAGCGAACTGCATTGCGGAGATAAAGGCGGCAATGCAGCCTGTGCACCGGAAATCCGTGGCAAAAGGCTCGATGACGGTACGGCCCGCCCGCTGACCATTGGTGAAAATACGGAACGTGAATCCCTGAAGGATCAGGGGAATATTCCTTTTGTCATCAGTGTTGACGGTGAAACGGTCGAGGAAAGCCAGTCCTCCACAAAAGCTAAAGCAGCAAAAGACCAGCCGGTTAAACAGGCCGACAGGCAGCGCAAGGCAGATGTTGCCTTGGAAAGCGTGGATATTCAGATCAAATATGATGGTTTGGAAAGCACGCCTTTGCTGAATATTTCCACCATGCCGATGCGCCACAGCTATCGCGCCGGTGAGGCGGTCGAGTTTCTGGCAACCACCAACTATCCGGGCTTTATCGAACGCTCGGAAATCCGCATTTTTGCCGAAAATGACAGTAAGAAAACCGAAAAACCTCTGGCGGTTATTCCGGTCGGCACCAATGCCAAAGCCGGTTGGACAATGCCTGCGGGCGAAGATATGCGGGACTTTACTTATGTTCTGCGTGTTTATGATGCCAAAGGCCGTTATGATGAAACCGCACCGCTGACTTTGAGCCGGACGGCAAAAGACCTGCCGTCTGACAATAAGATTACAGCGATTGCACCGGGTATGGGTGAAGACCGCACAGCTCTGCGCAATATTCCTGTTCATGGCGGTTCGGTTACAATTTACGGCCGTCATGTGCCGGAGCAGCATCAGGTACAGGCTTTCGGGGAAAGCGTTCCGGTTGATGCAGACCGTGCTTTTGTGGTGCAGCGTATTTTGCCGCCCGGCGAGCATGATATTGATGTCGCGGTGAATGGCAAAGGCAAAGACAGCAGCCTGAATTTCAGCCGCGATATTAATATTCCGGATAATGAATGGTTTTATGTCGGGCTGGCCGATCTGACCGTTGGCAAACGCACCGGCGATAAAAATATCGAAAGCGTGCGTCCGGGTGAATATGACAGTGTTTACACCAAGGGTCGTCTTGCCTTTTATCTGAAAGGCAAGATCAAAGGCGAATATTTGCTGACTGCGGCTGCGGATACGGCCGAGGATGATCTCGACCAGATGTTCCGTAATTTCGGCAGCAAAGATCCGCGCCGTCTTCTGCGCCGTCTTGATCCGGATGATTATTATCCGGTCTATGGTGATGACTCCACGATGGTGGAAGATGCACCGACCAACGGCAAATTCTATGTGCGTCTTGACCGTGGCGACAGCCATGTAATGTGGGGTAATTTCAAAACCAACATCAAGGGCACTGAATTTATGCGTGCCGAGCGCGCACTTTACGGTGCGCAGGCAGTTTACCGCTCGGAAGACAGTACAGCTTTCGGTGAGCGTAAATCGGAAGTGACACTTTATGGTGCGCAGCCGGATACGCTGCCGCAGCGTGAGGAATTTCTCGCAACCGGCGGTTCAGCCTATTTCATGAAACGTCAGGATATTGTGGAAGGTTCGGAAACGCTGACCATTGAGGTGCGTGATCCGGTAACCGGCCGTGTGATTGAACGGCGCACATTGCGTGCCGGTGAGGATTACCGCTTTGATTATATGCAGGGCGTTGTCATTCTCACACGGCCATTGTCGTCTTCAACGGTCACCACGGATCCGGTGCGTGACGGTGCCCTTGGCGGCAATAATATTTATCTTCTGGCGCAATATGAGTTTGAACCTTCTGCCAGCGATGTCGACGGTTTCAGCTATGGCGGCCGCGGTCAGCAATGGCTGAATGAGAAAGTTCGTGTCGGTGTTACCGGCATGACCGAAACCACAGGCACAGCCGACCAGAAAGCTGTCGGTGCGGATATTCAGTTGCGTCATTCCGAAACCACTTTCCTTGAGGGCGAAATTGCCCATTCCAAGGGTGAAGGTTTTGGCCTGAGCCGCTCGACCGATGGTGGCCTGACGGTCAGCAATAGCGGCCCTGTGGGACGTGACCGCAGTGCCAATGCATGGCGGGTGCGCGGGCAGGTTGATCTTGAAGACCTGACCGATCATGGCGCCAAGGGTATTCTCGGCGGCTATTATGAGAAGAAACAGGCCGGTTTCTCCTCGCTTTATGATCAGGTTCTGGTCGATAAACAGCTGTGGGGCGCCCATGCCGATCTGCAATTGCAGGAGCGCACCAAACTCAAGCTGACCTATGATGATTTCAAGGATGATAATGGTCAGATCAAGCGTGAGGGCAAATCCAGCATCAGCCATGAGCTGGATGATTACTGGAAACTGTCTTTCGGTATTGCCTATACGGAACTGATGTCGCCGACTGCGATCAAATCCGGCAAGAACGGTTATGACGGCTCGCGTCTGGATGGCGGTGCGCGCGTCGATTACCGGATGGATGATGATCATCTGTTCTACGGTTTCGGTCAGGCAACGATGAACCGCTCCGGCGATATCAGCCGCAATGACCGTATCGGTGTGGGGACGGAAATCAAGCTGACGGATAAAGTCGGCGTTAATGGTGAAGTATCTTACGGCACTCATGGTCTGGGCGGTCTGGCCGCACTGACCTATGATCCGACAGCAAATGACCATTATTATATCGGCTATCGTCTTGATCCGGATCGCGCTTTTGATCTTAACCGCACTTATGACTTAAGCGGTCGTGATAAAGGCGCGATTGTTGGCGGTGTCAAACGCCGTATTGATGATGTGGCATCGGCTTATGTTGAAAACAGCTATGATATGTTTGGTGCCCGCCGTTCGCTGACCCAGACTTATGGTGTTGTTTATACACCGGATCCGCTGTGGACGCTGAATGGCGGCTTCGAAGCCGGCCGCATTCACGACAATACGATTGAAGCATCAACCGGTCTTGAACGCTCGGATTTCGACCGTTATGCGCCGTCGCTGGCTATCGGCTATAAAGACGAGGAAACCGGTATTGATGCGCGTATGCGCGGTGAAGTGCGTATTGAGCGTTCCGACGATGGCAGCCGTGATCAGAATACTTATATGCTGGCCGGCGGCGTCTCATGGAAAACCAGTCAGGACTGGCGGGCACTCGCCAATATTGATGCCGTATTGTCCGACAGTAATTCAACCATCACCTCAATTCAGGATACGGATTATGTCGAAGCATCGCTCGGCTATGCCTATCGTCCTGTTGAAAATGACCGGCTGAATGCGCTGTTCAAATATTCCTGGCTCTATGACATGCCGGGCAATAACCAGCTGATCAGCGGTGCAACCCGTGATCTTTATGCGCCTGCACAGCGCAGCCATATTCTCTCGGCAGATTTTACCTATGATCTGCTGCCATGGCTGTCGGTCGGCGGTAAATACGGTTTCCGTATCGGTGAGGTTAAATATCGTATCACGGATCAGTCCGGCACGTTCCAGCCTTACTGGCAGCGTTCTTCCGCGCATCTCGGTATTGTGCGTGCCGATCTGCATGTCGTGAAAGAATGGGATGTACTGCTGGAAGGCCGCGTTATGCATCAGCCGGAAGCCAAGACCACTGATTTTGGTGCTCTGACAGCGGTTTACCGCCACGTGGGCAATAATTTCAAAGTGGGTGTCGGCTATAATTTCGGCCGGTTCTCCGATGATCTGCGTGATTTGCGTATGGATGACCGTGGGGTATTCCTGAATATGATCGGTAAATTCTGATCATTCAGCGCTTTTGGAAATGAGAATGGCCGCAGGCAGATATAATCCGCCTGCGGCCGTTTTTTATGGCAGTAACAGATGGATTTTTATCTTCCGTAATCCGTGCGGCAAAGACAGCAGAAAAAGCCTCTTGAGTCCGTTTACACTGTGGCTTATGCCTGATGGGAACAGGTTCTACCTCTTTGTTTCAGAACATAATTCCTTCAGCTTTAAACAGTTTAAGGCGCTATGGTCTTACTTTGAAATGTCAGAGTGGTTTTGTGCGCCCGAGCGGGTACATGGCGCTTTGATGCAGTTTTGGAGGGGCAGGGGCGCTCAAGCGCTGCTGCTTGCTGCTCTTACGGGAATGAAATTATGCAGGCTGTTGATAAAAACGCGATTGATGCCGTGTTGCGCTCTTTGCCGGAGCATCATAAAGGGCCGGGAGGCGTGGCCGCAGTCATTAAAGACGGTCAGGTGATTGCCAAACAGGTCTGGGGTTTTGCGGATATGCAAAAGCGCGTGCCGATGAGCAGCGCGACTTTGATGCCGATCTGTTCTGTGAGCAAGGAATTCACCTGTGCCGCATTGCTCGACAGTTTTGCAGATGTGTCGGATCTTGATGCGGCCTTGGCTGCCTATCTGCCGGATTTTGAAGGCGAGCGCCCGCATATTGTTGATCTGTGCAACAACCAGTCGGGCTTGCGTGACTACTGGGCGCTGACAGTGATCAGCGGTGCCGATCCTGAGGGCAAATTCACTGCGGATGATGCCAGAAAACTGCTCGGAAAAATCCGTACCGGACATTTTGAGAGCGGTACGCATTATTCCTATAATAATGGCAATTTCCGTCTGCTGTCCTTTCTGATTGAAGAAAAGACCGGTCGCTCGCTGGATGAATTGCTGCGGGAGCGTATTTTCCTGCCTGCCGGTATGAAAACGGCCGGATTATTTCCCGACACTTCGGTCACGCCGGGCGGTGCCGTTGGCTATGAAGGCAATATTGTCGCCGGATTTACACCGGCTGTGAATAATATTCATTGGAGCGGTGATGCCGGTGTTTGTGCTTCGCTCGATGATATGATTGCCTGGGATCAGTTTATTGATGCCACACGCGAGGATGAAAACGGTCTTTATAACCGCCTGTCGCGCCCGCAATTCTATAAAGACGGCAAGCCTGCCTGTTACAGTTTCGGTCTCAATCATGTGGAATTTGACGGTGTGAAAATTACCGGTCATGGCGGTGCGCTGCGCGGCTGGCGCTGTCAGCGTTTCCATGCGGCAGAAGCACGGCTTTCCGTGATTGTGATGTTTAACCATCAGGGCAGTGCCTATGGCGCGGCTGAACAGCTGGTGCGGGCGGCTTTGGGCAAGCCGAAAGCCAAAATGCCGGCGCTGCCGGTGGATGCTGGCTGGTACGGCAATTATTTTGATCCGGTTACCGGCCTGAGCCTCAGCCTTGCACCGGCATTGGGCGGGCAGGTTCATGCCCGCTTTGGCACATCGCCGGAGCTGATGGATATGCATGCTGATGGTTGCCTGCACTCTTCGGGAATGGAATTGCAGCGTGATGGCGATCATATCCGTTTGCAGCGCCGTGGCGAAAATCTCTCGGCACATATGCACCGCGTTGCGGGCGAAGGGCGGCTGGACATTGCCGGACGCTATCATTGTGCGGAAATGGATGCGGATTTTGTCTGTGAGATTGCCGGTGCCGGTATTTATGCGGCATTTGAAGGCTTTCTGGGGCAGGGACCGATGCAGCCGCTTTATGCGATTGCCGAAGATATCTGGCTGCTGCCTTGCCAGCGCGGTATGGACGCACCGGCACCGGGCGACTGGACTGTGGTTGCCGAGCGCAATGCGCAAGGCGCAATCACAGGTCTGAAAATCTCCTGCTGGCTTGCCCGCGGACTGCGCTATACAAAGCAGTAAATGCATTAAAAAACGCCGGTTTAACCGGCGTTTTTTTAGATTGTTTTCTGGTGGCGGTTTTGCCAGAAACTTTGCGCTTTTTTGTGACAGGTCGCAAAATCCAGATCTTTATGCAAAGTCATCAAGGCAAGTGCTGCTGTTGCGGTAATCACGGTTTCTATACGTGGGTCAATCGCGGTGCCGAGCCAGATTGCCTGCCAATATTCAAAAGAATCCATGCCGATGCGCGGCGGGCTTTCTGGTTCCTGTAATGCCTTGATGAGAATATCAGAATTGCCACTGTCATTCAGGCTCAGAATGGTTGCGGTGCGGAACGGGTAAAATTCCGCGACATCGCGATTGCTGCTGATGACGGTGAGTTGACTGCAATGATTGCTCCGGTAGTTTTGCTGTTCTTCTTCGCGTAGCAGTCGCGCTGTGTCGCGGTGCAGCTCCTTATAGGCTGGCCGTGAAACGCCGAGCAGGCTAGCCTGCGCCTGCAAAGGATTGAGCAGATGGACGCAATCTCCCACAGGGGAACGGGTTTCAAACAGCGGATAAAGAGCCATTAGTGAAGCAATGGCGGGTGCAAATCCTGTTAATGGGAGATAAGTAATATTGGCTGTGCGTAAAGAATCCTGTGCCTGAGCAAGATTTTGCGCAACAGGAATGTTCAGTGCAGCCGATGCAAGTTCAAGTTTACCGCTTGTACTGCCACTGCCATTGTGACCATGAAGGGCGATTTTGTAACCGGCCTGTGCCAGTAATTTTGCCGATTGTAAAAACCACGGCGCACGGGGCGAGTTAGGAGAAAGATAAGCAGGCCAGTCAAGATCTGCATGCAGATCATGTCGTCCGCATAACCCGTAATATTGGCGGGTGGCCCGGATAATGCCGGCCAGTTCTTGTGCAGTTGTGCCTCTATAGTGAATCAGGCTGAAAAATGCGCTGATCTGCATCGGGTCAATTTGTTCTTGCAGGATCAGGGAAAAGGCTTCTTCTGCCTCGTCAATTGTCAGCGGGCGGCTGTTGCCGACACCGCGGCCAAGTATGCCGAGAAATCGGGCAAAGCGCAGTCTCGGATCATCATTGGTGCTGAGGGATGCTAGATGATTAGCAAGATGTTGCGGATTTGGCTGCCCGCGGATCAATGGTGTACGCAGAGAGAGCGGTGGAACCGGTAGCAAGGCTTTTTGCTGCCAATCATGACCGGATGATAAGCGACTTTGTCCCGGATCAGGCGTTAGCAGGCTTTCTGCTTCATCAGCCAGTGCGCGCAGGCGCAATCTTAAAGTTTGAGCGCGTGGTGTTGGCACCATCCGCCTGCCGGAGCGGATCAGGATAGGGTCATTAAAAGCTTCCCGAATCTGGCTGAGCAGGCGACTCATCGCCGGAGCGCTGAGATTCATGCGCTTGGCAGCCTGTTGTACACTGCCTTCAACCAATAATGTGTCCAGTGCTATCAACAGCCTGAGTTGTCCCAGTCTGGATGATGGCAGAGTGCTTTCTCCGGTTGGTTGGGCAGAGTTTTTATGATCCGACACTGTGTTTACCTGTACTTAACAGCCTGTTTCGTTTCAGAGCCGAGCAATCCCGGCTTTATTGCACCTGAAAAATGCGGTCTTACGGAATGCAAAAAGCTGATGTTGGAATAAGTCTGAAACATGATGATTGACCCGTGATACTGCCGCACATAAGGGGAGAAAATAACTCATATTTGTGGCAGAGGGCAATTAAAATGACAGAGAGCGGACATCTGAAGGGGAAAGTTCAGATATCTTCCGGAACCGGATTGTGGAAAAGGACCGCATTGCGCCGGATGGCAGCACTGGCTTGCGGCACAATTCTTACCGGGGCGATGGTGTCGTTTAGCTTGCCGGTTCAGGCGCAGGATGCGAAGAAAAAATCTGCCGTTACAGAGAAGGCGCAAGCAGAGCAGAAAACGGAAGGCACCGGGGAAGAAGCCGGTACAATTCGTCTCGACCAGATTGTTGTAACAGCTACCGGTTTTGAACAGAATGTGAAAGATGCTCCGGCGAGCATTACCGTTGTGCCGCGCGAAGAGTTGGAAAAAGGTTCGTTCCGCAATCTTGCCGATGCATTGACCAGTGTGCAGGGGGTAACTGTTACCGGTGTGGCCAATGAGCAGGATATTTATATTCGCGGTTTGCCGGGTTCCTATACTCTTATCCTTGTGGATGGTAAGCGCCAGAGCACGCGTGATGCGCGGACAAACGGCAATGCCGGTTTTGAGCAGAGCTTTATTCCGCCAGCATCGGCTATTGAGCGGATTGAAGTGGTGCGCGGGCCGATGTCTTCGCTTTATGGCTCGGACGCGATGGGCGGTGTGATCAATATTATTACCCGTAAGGTTGATGACGCGTGGCATGGTGAAGTTACTATTGACGGTACTGTGCAGAATAAATCGCGTTACGGTAACAGCGGTCAGGCCTCATTCTATGTCAGCGGCCCTCTGGTGCCGGAAGTTGCCGGACTTCAGGTATGGGGACGTGGTATGAAGCGTAATGAGGACAAAATCCTCAATGGTACGCAGGAACAGCGTGACGGTGATATTACCGGTAAGCTGACGATTACACCGAATGAAGACCACGATATTGAGATTGAAGGGGGGATCACCCGCGTTCGCCGTGAGGGAAATGTCGGCAATACAATTGCTGAAGGCCCTAAAAGCGCGGATTCCTACAATCACAATGATCGTAAACACTGGTCTGTTCGTCATACAGGGCGCTGGGGTCCAACGACATCTGAATTCTCTCTGTCTCAGGAATGGGCAGAGCGCACCAGTTACAGCTGGGACAAGGCACGGGCCGATTATGTAGAAAGCCTGCGTTCGCCTGAAATTCGCAATACTGTTCTTGATGGCAAGTTTACAACGCCGTTTGAATTTTATGGTGATCACACACTGGTAACCGGCGGTCAGTATTTTGATGCCAAGCTGACAGATCAGAACCCGGGACGGCGTACCGGTCTTGATGAAACATTTGGTATCCGCCAATGGGCATTGTTTGCCGAAGATGAGTGGTGGGTAACACCGGATCTTGCGCTGACCGGTGGTCTGCGTATGGATGACCATGAAGTTTATGGTTCTCATTTCAGCCCGCGCGCCTATGCGGTTTGGCATGCTACGGAGCAGTTTACATTTAAGGGTGGTATTTCTACCGGCTTTAAAGCGCCGGAAATCCGCACAATTGCACCGGGTTATGCTTATACAACCGGTGGTGCAGGCTGTGATTATACAGGTAAAACCTGCGGTGTGATTATTGGGGATGAAAATCTGAAGGCAGAAAAAAGTACCAGTTATGAAGCAGCAGTCCTGTGGGATAATCAGGATGGCTTGCAACTTGGTGCAACTTATTTTTACACGGAGTTTAAGGATAAAATCAGCAATCGCCTGATCCTCGATGATAATGGTGGTTATGTTTACTGGGATGAAGACCCGAATTATCGTCTGTGGAAAAGCTTTAATATCGATAATGCTGTGATGCAGGGTGTTGAACTGACTGCAAACTGGGAAGCAACATCGGATATCCGTTTGCGTGCCAGCTATACCTATACACATTCCCGTCAGAAGAGTGGTGATTATGATGGTCTGCCGCTGACACGTACACCGGAACATTCAGGCAATCTGCGTGCGGACTGGATTACACCTGTGGATGGTCTTACAGCATGGACGGCTGTCAATTATCATGGTTCGGAAATTAATGCCGGTGCCCGTGTCGGCAGCAATGGCAAGCCGGTTTATAAAAATGGTAAAGTGGTTGCCCGTAAATATGATGCCTATACAACTTTCGATATTGGCACGAGCTATCAGTTCAGCGAGCATGTGACCTTTAATGCAGCGCTTTATAATTTGTTTGATAAGCGCATTGAAGAAAGTGACTTCAACTCTTCTGTTGATGGTCGCCGTCTCTGGCTCAGCATGACATCGAAATTCTGATCTGATCAGAAATTTGCAGAGTATTAAAAAGCCCTTGTGTTTTTGCACAGGGGCTTTTTGTTGTTTTGCTCAGGAGCGCAGGGCGGAGGCGGGGGATTGGCGGTAAGCGCTGAAACCCGGTATCAAACCCATCAAACCGGCAATACCACATAAGATCAGCACGAAATGCACATCGGCCATGTCAAATTCTACCGGTAAAACGATGCCGCTGGAGCGTGTCATGATTCCCGACAGCACAACCGCGCCGCCATAGCCGAGTAACAGGCCGCCAAAAATACCGGCCAGTAACAGCAGCATGATTTCTGCCCAGACCAGTGTGAAGACCACCGGTTTGGATACGCCGAGTGCACGCAAAGCGCCGATCTGTTTGCGCCGTTGTGTCATATGCACCAAGGTCACAAAGATCAGTGCGGCGGCAATCAGCGCCTGTGTTCCGGTAGCAATCAGCAGCAGTACCGTTTTGGCGTCGCCCAATGTGGCATAAAGGCTGGTGAGCACCTCTGCCGGAAAGACGGCGACAGTGCCATTGCCGCGATATTCCTGCCGCAGCTTATAAGCATCGGCTATGCTGCGCGGCTTGACCAGAATGGCAGGCACATCAGGCGTTGCCGCTGTGAAAGTTTCATCAATAGCACTTTCAGGATCAACATGGGCATGATCATGCGCTGCACCCACGCCGAGGCTGGATGGTTTGGCACCTGCCGGTTCCATGCCATGCATTTGCCAGACGGTGCCCACCGGCACCAGAATAGCACGGTCCCATGCGCTGCCTGTCGGCTCCATACGGCCGACAATTGTATAACGGATTTCTTCATGATGATGGCCGCCCTCATGGGCATTGCCATGCATCGGCACGATCGGCGTTTCATCTTTGATCTGTACCAGAGCGCCGACAACGGCTTCACCGGCGCGTGTAAAGACCCGCCCGTTTTTCAAATTCGGGCTGAAGGCATGCACGGCCTGTGTGGTGGTGCCGATAATCAGATAATCCTGATAGCTGTCACCAAAACCGACCGGAGCGGCAAAGGCAACCCGCGGATCCTGCGATAATTTATGCAAAACCGCGCCGCTCACCAATGGCAATGGCGAGGGTTGCAGAAAGACTGATGACAAGACAAGCTGTGTTTCACTGGCTGCCGCGCCGATGACGAGATCAAATTTATCGGCGGCACGCGCACTGCCAAGGCGCAAGGCCCGTTCCTGCAGGGTCACCGCTACGCTGAGCGCCGTGGCCAGTGCCACAAGAATGATGACGGCGAGAGCGCCGATACGGTGGCGCCGCAAATCTGCCCAGATAAAGCCGGTCATTGCGCCATGTCCTTTTGCTTGCTGTCACGGACAATGCGGCCACGGCTCAGCTCGATGCGGCGCTGCATCAGCGATGTCAGGCGTTCATCATGCGAGACAATAATTGTAGTGCAATTTTCCTGCGCAGCCAGTTGCAGGATCAGTTTTGCGACCTCTGCGCCGCTGGCGCTGTCGAGACTGGCGGTTGGTTCATCCGCAATGATAATCGCCGGTTTGCGCAGCAAAGCCCGCGCAATTGCCACGCGCTGCATCTCGCCGCGTGACATCAGATCAATATGCTGGTCAGGGCGGTTCAGCCCTGTGCGCTCAAGCAATTCATGGGCGCGGGCGCGTGCTTGTGCTGTAACTTTGCCGCTTAAGTTTAAAGGCAGAAGAATATTCTCAACGGCGGAAAGTCCGGCGAAAAGATGAAAATCCTGCATGATCAGGCCGATATTGTCGCCGCGCCAGCGGTCAAGACGTGCCTCACTGATTTTGCAAATATCGGTGCCGTCCCAGCGGATGGCACCGTTACGGCAGCGCTCAAGGCCGGTAATAATATTGATGAAAGTGCTTTTGCCGGAGCCGGATGCACCGGTAACCGCCACCTGTTCGCCGGTCGCGATGCTGAGATGGTCAATGGTCAGAGCAGGCTCGGTAAGACCAGGAAAACAAACGGCAATTGTTTCAAGTTCCAGCTGCATATCAGGCAACTTTATAGCGTGCATTGCGCAGGCGCAGCAGGCTGACAAAACCGGTTTCCGGATCTGTCCATGAGCCGCTTTCCAGATCGCCGGTTACTGAAATGCGGGTGGAAGGCTGTACGAATGTTTGTTTCTTGTCGAGATAAACCACGACAATATTATCAGGCCAGTCGGCATCGGAAGAACAGAACGGGCAGATCGACATCGGAATTTCCGTGAGTACGAAGAAATCCGCTTCTGCTTTCAGAGGGGGTGCCATAAAGCCGCCCATCTCGATATTGCTGCCGGTCAGCTGCCGGACTTTATCGGAGAATTCCAGCCCCAAGACACCGATCTTGCTGTATAATTCGCCGAAACTCAGCGTTTGCTGCGCGCTTGCCGGTGCGGCTGTAAGGGAGAGGCAGGAGGCTGCGGCTGTGATCATGACGGATTGCTGCAGGAAAACGCGCCGGTTGATCGCAGGCTGAAATTTCATCGCTTCGCTCCGTTCATTACGACCTCTGCCGGCCGTTCGCAGCCGGCAGAGGTATGCGCGCAGGTGTCTGCGGATTATCAAACCATTTGCCTGCGTTCTGAAACTGCGGAAATGGACTGTTTATGCTTGCAAGAAGGGGGTCCGAAAAGCGGTGACCGCTTTTCGGGATGTGTTTTATTTGCCATTACCGAGGGCAAAGGCATCGGCGAGAACTTTGTAAACGTCGCTTTCTTCCATATAGCCCTTGAAGCCTTCCGAGCCCGGACCTGTGGACTGCAGCACGACATCATCCACCGCGTGAACACCGGTATCGTCGCCGCGCGGAATATTACCGGTGCGCAGAACGGCTCCCGGCACATCCTTATAGGCTTCGTTGGCGATATATTCTTTGTTCTCGTTCTGGATTGCCGGTGTGAAAGGACCATCCAGTTTCGGACGGAATGTTTCATAATAATCCGGGTAATTGTTGGAGAACAAAGCCAGACGGCGGGTGACATCAATTTTGTCCGGATAGCCGTCACCATTGCTGTCTACATAATTCGGGAAGCCTGCACCTTCATAAGTGCCGACTTTTTCGCGCATTTCGGTGCCCGGCTTTTCATCATCAACCGTGCCGATGATGGAAACACCATGTGTGTGGTCGCCGGTGACAACAATCAACGTATCCGGATGCTTTTCAGCAAAGGCACGGGCAACACCGATGGCCTTGTCAAATTCGATTGTGTCAACCAGAGCGCGGTCCCAGTCCAGCGGATGGGACATCTTGTCGATATTGGCGCCTTCCACCATCAGGAAGAAGCCTTCCTCGTTTTTCGACAGGTGGTTGAGTGCCACTTCAGTCATTTCTACAAGGCCCGGCTGATTGGGGAATTTATCCACGGTGCCTTTTTTGAGGAATTCGCGATCCAGCGTGGTGTCCATATTGCCGGTGTGAAACAGTCCGAGCAGCTTGTCCTGATTGCTTGTGGCTGCCTTCTGCAATTCGTCTTTGTCGATGGCAAGTGCATAACCGGCATCCTTGAACTGCTGGATATAGTCCTGATCATCTTTACGTTTTGAGCCCGGAATATCTTTGGAAAGGAAGTAAGCGGAGCCACCGCCAAGCAATACATCCGGTTTTACATCAAACAGCATGCCGGTGATCTGTGCCTTGTCGGCACGGCGGCGTGTGTGGGAGGCAACAGCTGCCGGTGTGGCATCCTGCAATTCGGATGTGGTCACAATGCCGATGGATTTTTTGGTCTTGCGGCGGATGGCTTCAGCAATATTTTCAACGCGTGGGTCATCCAGACTGTCCGGTGTGCGGTC
Source organism: Pseudochrobactrum asaccharolyticum (assembly GCA_040392545.1). GTDB lineage: Bacteria > Pseudomonadota > Alphaproteobacteria > Rhizobiales > Rhizobiaceae > Pseudochrobactrum > Pseudochrobactrum asaccharolyticum_A. Next base: position 179,981 of record JBEBVV010000001.1, read on the forward strand.
TGCATAAACGCCGAGGGCATTAATGGCTGTCTTATGGCCGGTCATATAGGCCGACATGGTATTGGCGCTGTCTGTGGCAACAGAATTGGTGGCCGAAGTGCCGATAAAGGCCATACGGTCCAGATCATCCATATTGAGGCGGCCATTGGCCTTACCTTCAGTCATGCCCTTGGACATGATACGGGCGCCGGTGCGGTGGGCAACCGAAAGGCCGTCACCGAGCAGGAAGATGATGTTTTTGGCTTTTGGCGTGGCGCTGGTGTCATAAACATTCCAGACAACGGATTTCTTCTGGTCGCCGGCGCTGACTTCAACTGTATAATCGCCTGCTTTGTCCAGTTTCAATGCGCGGATGATCAGCGCGGAACCGAGTTCCTTGTCATCCTTGCCTTTTTCCATTTCGACAAAAGTGCCTTCGCCGCCAAATACGGCTTTGTAATCTTCGCCGTTGACAGTCAGCTTGATGTCTTCCGGTTTAACCGCGCCTTCAAATTCGACTTTGAAGTCGAAAGGAGAGCCGGAGAGGATAGTTGCGCGATCCAGCGGATAAACCGTGGCGGCCTGTGCCGCACCCGCCATCAGGACGGATGACAGAATTGTGGACCCTGCCAGAACTTTCAAGATAGTGCGCATCAGTAACCCTCGTGAGCTGTTTGCAGAAATGCTGCCACTGACATAGATCGCTTCGATGAAGGCTGTGTGATGCTTACATGACACATTTGTGTCGGTGGATATTTGTGGCTGGCCGCAGGCTGTGGCCGGATTGCGATGTCGCAACCGGAATAGTGCAGAACGGGTACGGCAAAGAGTAAGAACGGCAAAATAATCAGGGATTTTGCGTAATTTTAAAAAGAAATCACTGGATTTCAGATAGTTTTATTGCGTTTTATCGGATAGAACTTCGCAGATTAATGCGCCGGCTCACGGTTTTGTGCGCCATGCGCTGCGTTTTTCGGAAAGCTGCATCTTATGAGGCGGCGATCTGCTTCGTTATTTTTTTGGCAGGCAGGATGCGATTCTATCACATTCACTGCACCGGCCTGCGCTGAACAGGATAAAATGAATGAGTGTTTCCGGTTCCTCCCGGAAAGCTGCCGTCCATCAGAATGGCAAGGCAGCTCCGGTATTGAATTCGCCCGCCCGCGTGCTGTTTGCCAGCCTTGTGGGCACGACGATCGAATTTTTTGATTTTTATGTTTATGCAACCGCTGCGGTTCTGATTTTTCCGGCAGTGTTTTTCCCGGCCAGTGATCCGACCTCGGCAATGCTGCAATCTTTTGCAACATTCTCGATTGCCTTTTTTGCCCGCCCGTTCGGTGCAATGGTCTTCGGCCATTTCGGGGATAAGATCGGCCGTAAGGCAACGCTGGTTGCGGCACTGATGACCATGGGTCTGTCGACCGTCATTATCGGCTTCCTGCCGACTTATGCGCAGATCGGTGTTGCGGCTCCGCTGCTTCTGGCACTGTGCCGTTTTGGTCAGGGGCTTGGTCTTGGCGGTGAATGGGGCGGCGCTGTGTTGCTGGCCACGGAAAATGCGCCTGAAGGCAAGCGTACATGGTATGCGATGTTCCCGCAGCTTGGTGCGCCGATCGGCTTCATTCTCTCGGCCAGCACGTTCCTCATCCTGACAGATGTGCTGACCAATGAACAATTTATGAGCTGGGGCTGGCGTATTCCGTTTATCGGTTCGATCCTGCTGGTGGCTGTCGGTCTTTATGTGCGTATCAAAATCACTGAAACGCCGGAATTCCAGAAAGCCATGGACAAGCAGGAACGCGTGCAGGTGCCGCTTGCCAGCGTCTTCCGCAACCATAAGCGTGCACTGGTACTGGGCACTTTCTCAGCTCTGGTAACTTTTGTGCTGTTTTATCTGATGACCGTGTTCATGCTGTCATGGGCAACCCGTCCGGAAGCGCAGTCAGGTCTTGGCTATTCCCGTGAACAGTTCCTGTTCATTCAGATGATCGGCGTGGTGTTCTTCGGCCTGCTGATTCCGGTATCCGGCCTGTTGTCCGACCGTTTCGGCCGCCGTCTGGTTATGATCCTGACCACGATTGCCATTGGTGTGTTTGGTCTGGTTATGGCGCCGCTGCTCAGCTCCGGTCTGGCCGGTGCGGTTATATGCTCCATTATCGGCTTCTCGCTGATGGGCATGACCTATGGGCCAATCGGTGCGGCTCTGGCTTCACCGTTCCCGACAGCTGTGCGCTATACCGGTGCGTCGATGACCTTTAATCTGGCAAGTATTTTCGGCGCATCGCTGGCGCCTTACATTGCCACATGGCTGGCGACCACTTACGGCCTTGGCCATGTGGGTCTCTATCTGCTGGCTGCCGCTGTGATCACCTTGCTGGCGATCCTCGGTCATAAAGACAAAGAGTTTTCTTCCTGATTTTGACGGAAGATCACGGGACAAAGGAGCCGCTTGCGGCTCCTTTTTTATTGGCGGATCATAAAAATATGAGCGGTGAAATAAGGTTGAGACAAGACAGGGACTGGTAAGCCCGCCGGTTTGCACTATTTATCAACAAAGACAGGATGACAGGAGAGATGAGTGATGGCGCAGGCTAACCCGCAGGAGATACTGGATTTTTGGTTTTCAAAAGAAACGGAAGCGCATTGGTTTGTGCGCTCGGATGATCTGGATGCGCAGATCAAGCAACGCTTCAGCGCCATTTACGAGCAGGCCGCAGCCGGAGAACTGGATGCATGGCGGGAGGACAGCCGCACGGCATTGGCGCTGACAATTATTCTGGATCAGTTTCCGCGCAATATGTTTCGCGGTCTGCCAAGGGCTTTTGCTACAGATACAAAAGCGCGGGTGGTGGCGAAATATGCGCTGGATAAAGCCTATGATCAGGCTGTGAGTGACAAAGAGCGGGCGTTTTTCTACCTGCCGCTGATGCATAGTGAGGTATTGGAGGATCAGCAGCGCTGCGTGCAGCTTTATGAAGCGCTGGGTAATGAGTATTCGCTGGGCTTTGCCCGTGAGCATCGCGATATTGTGCAGCGTTTCGGCCGGTTTCCGCACCGCAATGCGGTGTTGGGACGGGAGAATACGCCTGAAGAAACCGAATTTTTGAAAACACATAAAGGTTTCTGACAAGCCCGGTAGCCGCTTTTAATGTCAGAATGCTGGTGCCTGTACCATGCGCCTTTCATGTTCCAGCAGCCAGCGTTTGCGCCACAAGCCGCCGCCATAGCCGGTCAGCGAACCGTCCGAGCCGATTGTGCGGTGGCAGGGGATGATGATCGCCAGCTGATTGGCACCATTGGCATTGGCCACAGCCCGCACCGCTGTGAGGCGGCCGGTAACTTCGGCCAGTTCGGCATAAGAGCGGGTTTCGCCTAAGGGAATTTCCACAAGCGCATCCCAGACCGAACGGGTGAAAGCTGAAGCGTGAAGCGCCAGCGGGGTTTTAAAACCGGTAAACCCGCCGCTGAAATAGAGTTTCAGTTCGGCTTCAATCTGGTCAATCGGCGGAAACCGGCCGAAACTGATGGAAGAATTGCTGTAAAGCCGCAATTTCTTCAACTCATTGGGCAGGCCCTTGCGTTCGAAAAATTCCAGCAGATGCAAATGATGCTTGTCTGCCACCGCCAGCATGGTGCCGATCGGTGTTTCCAGCCAGTCCGCTTTCAGCAATTCGCGGCCTTTGAGCTGCGCCGGTGTGTCGCCGATCAGTCGGGTGATCGCCTCACGAAAGCCGCTGCCAGAATCATATCCGGCCTCATGCTGCGCATCGATGACCGAATATCCGGCGGCGATGCTTTCCAGCCCGCGTGCTTTGCGGCGCAGCCGTGCCATATCCAGAAATGTCATGCCGATATGCCGCTTGAAGGCACGGCGCACGGTTGACGGATCGAGATCCATCGCTATCAGATCGCCCTCGCACCAGAAATGATCAGGGCGCGCATCCAGACAATCCAGCAGCTTTGCAACCACCGGCTCTTTGGTGCGGAAAAATTCCAGCGGACGGCAGCGCTGGCAGGGGCGGAAACCGGCTTCGATACAGGCCGCCGCATGATCGAAAAAGCGGGTATTTTCAAATTTCGGTTTGCGTGCCGGACAAGACAGGCGACAAAAAATGCCGGTACTGGTGACACCGACAAAAACATGACCGTCATAAGACGGGTCACGGTCGAGAAGCGCCTGATAAAGAATGTGCGGGTCGGGAAGTGAAAACAGCATGAAGGGAATTTACCACAGATTGCAGATGTTGCCGCCGGAAATCGGGCGTTTATTTTTTTAATTGGTCGGGCATAGTGCGGGGTGCAGGAGGCTGCGGATTTGTAGCGTGCGGCGTATATCGGCACTTCTCTGCTGCGGCTAAACCATGTTAGAGGGAGGCATGAATATGTCTGTTTCTCCCATTTATCATCCGCCGATGGAGCCGTATATTTCGGTGATCTATCGTGATGCGGATATTCTGGTGCTGGATAAGCCGAGCGGGCTGTTATCTGTGCCGGGGCGCGATCCCGCATTGGCGGATAGTCTTGCCAGCCGTGTGCAGGAAGAGTTTCCGCAGGCGCTGATGATCCACCGGCTGGATAAAGATACATCCGGCGTGGTGCTGATGTCTTTGAACCGCAAGGCCCATGCCAAAATTGCCGCGCAGTTTGAAAACCGCACAACGGAGAAATCCTATATTGCTGTGGTCTGGGGCCATGTGCATGAGGATGAAGGGCTGATTGATCTGCCGCTGGCGATTGATCAGGACAACAAGCCGCGTCACCGTGTTGATCATCAAAATGGCAAGCCTGCACAGAGCCGCTGGCAGGTGCTGGAGCGCGGAGACGACCGCACCAGGCTGCGACTGTCGCCGCTGACAGGGCGCACGCATCAGCTGCGTGTGCATATGAAAGCCATTGGCCATGTGATTTTAGGCGATGAATTCTATGCGGAAGGTGCACCATTGCAGGCGGCAGACCGGTTATTGTTGCATGCAGAACAATTGCGCTTCCGCCATCCCGATGGCCGCGAGATGCATTTTACCATTCCTTGCCCGTTTTGAGAGCGACTGATGCAGGTGGAAGACAATACAGATCTGATTGTTGATTTTGTCGGCGGTGCTGTTGGCCACCGGTTCCGCTCCGGTGAAGGGCGCGGGCAGGCGCTGGCCAAGGCGGCAGGACTGGTGCGCGGTGTCACGCCGGATATTGTGGATGCAACGGCAGGGCTGGGGCGTGATGCGTTTTTGCTGGCATCGCTCGGCGCAAGGGTAACCTTGATCGAGCGCTCGGAAACCATGCATCGCCTGCTTGCCGAAGGATTAGAGCGGGCAGCCGCAGAAGGCGGGCGTTATGCGGAAACCGTGGCGCGGATGACGCTGCTGCACGGAGATTCCAGCCTGTTATTGCCGGAGCTTAATCCGCAGGTGGTGCTGGTTGACCCAATGCATCCGCCGCGCGGCAATACAGCACTGGTGAAAAAGGAAATGCGGCAGATCCGCGAGATTGTTGGCACCGATCCCGATGCGGAAAGGCTGATGCAGGTGGCACTGGAACATGCAAGCGGCCGTGTGGTGCTGAAATGGCCGTTGCGTGCTGCGCCTATGGCCGGTATCCGCAAGCCGTCACACCAGATTTTAGGCAAAAGCACGCGTTATGATGTTTTTGTCAATGGTAAGATCGGGGTGTAAGATCAACTGATCTTACACAGAGCATAGATGCATAAGATCAGCTGAGTGTTTGCATATAAGCATCAATGCCTCTGGCAGCGGCGCGGCCGGTCGCCAGACAGGCAGTGAGCAGATAGCCGCCGGTTGGTGCTTCCCAGTCGATCATTTCACCGGCAACAAATACACCCGGCAATTTGTGCAGCATATAATCCGCGTTCACTTCATCCCATGCAATGCCGCCTGCTGAGGAAATTGCCTCGGCAATGGGGCGTGGACGTTCAAGCGGCAGCGCCAGATTTTTAATGTGATGGCTGATTTCTATGGCACTCATCTGGCCGATATCCGGTATCAGCTCGCGCAATAATGCGGCTTTCACCCCTTCAAGCCCTGTGGCTTTGCGCAGGCGATTGGCAAAGCTGCTTTTGCTGCCTTGTTTTTCCAGATCGCGTGTCAGCCGCTCCTCCGTTCTGCCGGGGGTGAGATCGAGCATCAGTTGCGCGGTGCCATTTTGTTCAAGCTGATCACGCAATGCAGCGCTGTGCGCATAGATCAGACTGCCCTCAATGCCGTGCTGCGAAATCACAAATTCGCCTTCAATCCGACCCGTTGCAGAAGTGGCGGCAACGGATTTGAGCGGCGCACCGGCAAAACGCTCACGAAAGATCGCGCTCCAGCCAATGTCGAAGCCGCAATTTGCGGGGCGGAAATTATTGATGTGGATGTCTTTTTCCTGCAACCACGGCACCCATGCGGCATCCGAGCCGAGGCGCGGCCAGCTGGCGCCGCCCAGAGCCAATAATATGGCATCATGCCGGGCTTCAAGCGTGCCGTCCGGCGTGTCGAACAGCAATCCCTTGCCGTTAAAGCCCTGCCAGCGATGGCGTTTGAGAATTTTGACGCCCTGAACCTCCAGCCGTGCAACCCAGTTGCGCAACAAGGGCGAGGCCTTCATCCGCTTGGGAAATATGCGGCCGGAACTGCCGGTGAAGATTTCAATATTGAGCCCCTGTGCCCAGTCGCAGATATTTTGCGGCGTGAACGCATCGAGTGCAGCCTGAAGTCGGGGCGAGGCAGTGCCGAAACGCGTGGCAAAGCGGCTATAGTCTTCTGAATGAGTGATGTTGAGGCCGGACTTGCCTGCCAGCAGAAATTTGCGCGCAACGGTTGGCATGGCTTCGTAAACAGTGGTGTTGTGCCCCTGTTGTGAAAGCAGTTCTGCTGCTGCAAGGCCGGCAGGCCCGCCGCCGATGATGGCAATATTTCTGGAATTCATCTGGTTTCACCCGTGTTCAGGGTGTTTTAGCCGAGTTTGCCCGCCACGCAAGTGCGGCAGTCACAGATATTGCTGTTTAAAAGCAAGAATCATGCCGGAAGCCCGGTCCGCATGGCACGGTTAAAGCCACGCAGTCCGGCATGATAAATATGTCACGCTTCAAAAAGAATGATTTTTAATTGCCTTCTTGATTAGATTTTTAGAAATATCTCTATTCGTTACTCAGTAAAAAATAAAGCTTTTTACTTAAAATATATCTGAATTTTTAAATATGTCTGTAAAATTACTAATTTGTCTTAATTGATTGTCATTTTTTATTTGAGTTGTTATTGTGGTGATGTTCAGGTTTCAAATAATTTTCAATTTTTATTTATATTTTAAAATAAGATAAGGTTTTTCTGATGAATATGTCACGACCATTTTCTGACGGTGCCAATTTAACAGATATACAGAATTTTGAACTTGTCGATATTATCAGTAGCCATGCGCTTAAGCTCGGTTTTGACTATTACAGCTTTATCCTGCGCATTCCCCAGTCTCTTACGCGTCCGCAGATTAAAGGCTTTGATAACTACTCAGAGGCCTGGCGCATTTATTATCGGCGCAATGAATGTCTGCTGACAGATCCGGCCATACAGCTTGCTACACGCAGCTCGAAACCAGTGGTCTGGACGGAAAAACTCTATAGTCAAAACAAGTTGTTATGGCAGGAAATGAAACGCGATGGGCACTCTGTCGGCGTCACCCAATCCTGTTGGGGGCCGATGTCGGTAACGGGGTTTCTGTCTTTCAGCCGTGCAGGCAATCCGATCAGCAAAGCGGAGTATAAAGAGATTGAGCAGGAACTGCGCCCGCTCAGCCTGACACTCTTTGCAAGACTTTATGATTATTACCGTCTTGATGACTCTTTTAATGCCGATGAGCAGGTTATTACTTTGCGTGAGCGGGAAATATTGCGCTGGACCGGCGATGGTAAAACCGCAGAAGATATTTCTATTATTCTCAATATTACGCCGCGCACGGTGCATTTTCACATGAATAATGTGCTGAACAAGCTGATCGTGTCCAACAAGGTGCATGCGGTGATGAAGGCGCATCTGATCGGGCTTCTGTAACAAAAAACGCCGCCGCAAAAATTGCGGCGGCGTTTCAATCATCGGGCAGGGAACTGCCTGTTATTTATAGCGGGACAGGCCGAGATCGGATGTATCAATATCCGGTGTCTTACCGGAAATCAGATCGGCCATAACACGGGCGGAACCGGCAGACATTGTCCAGCCGAGTGTACCGTGACCGGCATTGATATAGAGATTGTCATATTTGGTTGCGCCGATAATCGGGGTTGAATCCGGTGTCATCGGACGCAGACCTGACCAGAATGTTGCCTTGGAAACATCACCGGCACCGCCGAACAGGCCGTTCAGGGAGAGTTCCAGTGTTTCGCGGCGTTCTGGCAGCAGGCGGGTAATATAGTCGGTCACTTCAGCCATGCCACCAACGCGGATGCGGTCGCCGAGACGGGTGATCGCAATCTTGTAGGTTTCATCGAGAATGGTGGAAACCGGCGCACGCGATTCATCAATAATCGGCACAGTGATCGAATAGCCTTTGACCGGATAAATCGGCACATTGAGGCCAAGGCCTTTTACCAGATGCGGGGTGAAGCTGCCGAGCGCTGCCACATAGCGGTCTGCGGTGAAATTGCCCTTGTTGGTTTCAACGGCAACAATGCGGCCGCTATTGAGCTGGAAGCCTTTGATGTCGACATTGTAATGGAATTTAACGCCAAGATCTTCAGCCATTTTGGCCAGCTTATTGGTGAAGATGAAGCAGTCACCGGTGCCGTCACCCGGCATGCGCAGGCCGCCTGCAATCATGTTTTTCACATTTTTCAGCGCCGGTTCAGCGGCGGTGCAGCCCTCTGCATCCAGCACTTCAAAAGTGATGCCGTCCTGACGCAGGCTTTCAATATCCTTGGTCATGACAGCGTCAAAGTCTTTCTGGCTGCGGAACAGCTGCAAAGTACCCTTGGAGCCGTCATCATAGGTGATGCCGGTATCATTGCGCAGTTCGGTCAGGCATTCGCGGCTGTAATTGGAAAGACGCAGCATACGCGCTTTATTGACCGCATAGGCAGAAGCCGTGCAATTGGCCAGCATGGACATGAGCCAGCTATACATTGCCGGATTGCAGGTCGGACGGAAGATCAGCGGCGAATGTTTTTTGAACAGCCACATTGCGGCTTTCTGCGGAATGCCCGGTGCTGCCCAAGGCGTGGAATAGCCATAGGAAAGCTGACCGGCATTGGCAAAGCTGGTTTCAAGTGCCGGACCTTCCTGACGGTCGATCACTGTAACTTCATGGCCGGCTTTGGCCAGATAATAGGCGGTGGTTACACCGATAACACCGCTGCCGAGAATAGTAACTTTCATGGTCTGCCTCTGTGTGTCCTGTCTGAACCCGCCTTTGCAGGTGTGATTATTCGTCAGGCAAGGATGTCGTTGATATAGTTGCGCTGGTATCTGTGACCCAGCCCTGTCAGTATTTCATAGGAGATTGTACCGGCGTCACGGGCGACCTGTTCAAGGGTCTGATGTTTGCCGATCAGTTCCACCAGCGAACCGAGTTTTAAAGTGCCTTCCGGCAGGGCGCTGATATCCAGTGTGATAGAGTCCATGGAGACACGACCGATAATTGGCAGGCGTGTATCATCGTAAAAAGCCGAGCCCTGATTGCTCAGATGGCGCGGCCAGCCGTCTGCATAGCCGACAGCAATTGTGGCAATGCGGGTTTCTGCCTTGGTAATATAGCTGCCGCCATAGCCGACCAGTGTGTCTGCCGGTACTGTGCGGCACTGAATGACCCGTGCCTGCAGGGAAATCACCGGCTGCATCGGATTTGGCTTGTCTTCCTGCGGCGCACCGCCATAAAGCGCAATGCCCGGACGCGCCAGATCAAAATGATAGGCATCTTCCATGAAGCTGCCGCCGGAATTGGAGAAAGCAACCGGATAATCCGGCAGTTGTTGCAAAGCATTTTGCATGCGCTGCAATTGCGCGCGGTTTTGCGGGCTTTGGGTGTTGTCGCCGGAGGCCAGATGGCTGATGATGAATTTAATATCCATCACATCCAGCACGCTCAGATCAGCCAGCAATGTGTGCAATTCGCTTTCGGACAGGCCGAGACGGGACATGCCGGTATCAATCTGCAGCAAGGCAGGGAGCTTGTGATTGCGGGCTTTGCACAAAGCGGCCCAGTTCTGCAATTGCTCAAGTGAGTTCAGCACTGGCACGATCTGATGATCGGCACACAGGCTTTCCGTCTGTGGCTGCAGGCCGTTGAGAACATAGATTGTGGTATCGCGCCCGATATAAGGCTGCAGATCAAGGCCTTCGCCGAGATGCGCCACAAAGAAATCACGGCATCCGGCGGCATAAAATTGCGGGGCGACTTTATCAATACCAAGGCCATAGGCATTGGCTTTGACCACTGTCGCAGCACGTGTCGGCTTGAGCTGCTCTGTGAGAATTTTGTAATTGGCGCGAAGGGCGGCCAGATCAATGGTCAGAATGCCGCCCGCAGCAAGATCTGCCGCGGTTTGCGCATTGGCGGGCGTGGTATTACCGGATGCGGCATGACAGCCCGTATTTTGGTTCACAAGTGATACAGACATGTAAAATCCCGCTTTGCCCTGCATTGACGACAGACCGAAAACTGCCGCCGCTTGATGCGCGGCACAGGCCGGTTTATCCGTTTCATTAAGAGGTATGCCGTTACAGCCCTGTCTATGCGCGGGCGGTATAACCGGCCGGACTCTCTCCCTAGAGTAAGTTTAATCGAATAGTCTTCGAATGTTTTTGCTAATTTTCGCATTTTATGCTATTTATTGCGATATTGGCTCGATAAAATACTGTGAATTGGAAGATTCTGCGTGTCGACACTGGATGCTATTGATCGCAACATTATCCGTTGTCTGCGCCGTGACGGGCGCATGACCAACAGTCAGCTTGCCACAGAGGTAGGGTTGTCGCAATCGGCCTGTCTGCGGCGGGTGCAATTGCTGGAGACGAGCGGAGTGATCCGCGGCTATACGGCAATCATTGCGGCACCTGATGCGGATGATCGTCTGGTGGCGCTGGTCAGTATAACGCTGGAGCGCCAGACGGAGGAATATCTCAATCGTTTTGAGGAAGCGGTGCGCCGCCATCCGGAGATACAGGAATGTTATCTGATGACGGGGGATGCGGATTATATTCTGCGTGCCGAGGCGGAAAATACGGCGGCCTATGAGGTCATTCACAAGGAAATTCTCTCACGCCTGCCGGGCGTGGTGCGCATTCATTCCAGTTTTTCAATCCGCAGTGTGTTGTTGAGCAGAGCGCCATTAAAATAATGGCGCTCTTGCATCCTGTCAGTCTTTGTGCAGGACAGAGGCATCAACATCGGTGATGCGGCGTTTGCCGCATAATGCCATGGTGACATCCATTTCACGGGCAATGATTTCCAGCGCTTTGGTGACGCCAGGCTTGCCCATGGCGCCGAGACCATAGAGGAAAGGCCGCCCGATAAAGGTGCCTTTGGCGCCGAGCGCCACGGCTTTGAGAACATCCTGACCGGAGCGGATACCGCCGTCGAGATGAATTTCAATCTTGTCACCAACGGCATCCACAATGCGCGGCAGCATGGAGATGGAAGATGGTGCGCCGTCGAGCTGGCGACCGCCATGGTTGGAAACGATAATCGCATCGGCACCGGTTTTGGCGGCCATCAGCGCATCTTCCTCATCAAGAATACCTTTGAGGATCAGCGGCCCGCCCCAGAGCTTCTTGATCCATTCCACATCATCCCAGTTGAGTTTCGGGTCAAACTGCTCGGCAGTCCATGAGGAGAGCGAGGATAAATCACTGACACCTTTGGCGTGTCCCGCAATATTGCGGAATGTGCGCCGCTGCGTGCCGAGCATGCCGAGGCACCATTGCGGGCGTGTCATCATCTGCCAGATATGTTTCGGGGTGAATTTCGGCGGGGCAGACAGACCGTTGCGCAGGTCTTTATGGCGCTGGCCGAGAATTTGCAGATCAAGTGTCAGCACCAATGCCGAGCAACCTGCCGCTTTGGCGCGTTCAATCAGATTGCGCACAAAATCACGGTCTTTCATGACATAAAGCTGGAACCAGAATGGTTTTTTGGTTGCTGAAGCCACATCCTCAATGGAGCAGATACTCATTGTGGAAAGGGTGAAAGGCACGCCGAACTCTTCTGCGGCCTTTGCTGCCAGCATTTCACCATCGGCATGTTGCATACCGGCAAGACCGGTCGGCGACAGGGCAACGGGCATGGAGACAGGCTGACCGATCATGCTGGTAGCCAGCGAGCGGTCAGTCATATCCACCAGCACGCGCTGACGCAGTTTGATTTTGGCAAAATCGCTTTCATTGGCGCGATAGGTGGATTCTGTCCATGCGCCGGAATCCGCATAATCAAAAAACATTTTAGGCACACGCTTGCGTGCCAGTTTTTTCAGATCGGCGATTTCAAGAACGGGACTCATGATAATTACTTTCCAATCATTATATGATTGCAGACTCTTATCATCCAAAGTTGAACAAGTCAGGCAGGAATGCACTATTAATCGGCGAATGATAAGGTATGTTCACCGCATATTAAAACGCATTTTAAAAGGATGTGACTATGGTGCTCAGGCGGCAACGGCGCAATTTTATGACGGCTGTTCTTACAGTCTCTGCCATATGTCTGTCGCCGGTTGCGTTGCGGGCTGATGAGGCGGCGAAAATCAAGCCAGCCCATAATGCACATCATGTGGCGGTGAGTGCGCAAACAGTGCATGTGAGCGATTATCAGCCGCAACTGATGCTGACCGGCACGATTGCGGCGCGTAATCTGATCAGTCTGGCCTTTCGTGCGTCCGGACAGGTGACCCAGCGTCTGGCCGATGTCGGGCAGCGGGTTGAAGCCGGTGCTTTGCTGGCACGGATTGATGCGGTGGAGCAGGAGGCTGCCTTGCAATCGGCACAGGCAACACTGAATGCCGCCCGCGCACAGCTCATACAGGCCACGGCAAATTATAACCGGCAGCAGATCTTGCTGCAGCAGGGCTTTACCACCCGCAGCCAGTTCGGCACGGCTGAAGAGGCGAAACAGCGCGCTGAAGCCGCGCTCACCAGTGCTGAAAGCCAGATGAAAACCGCACAGGATATGATGGGTTATACGGAACTGCGCGCGCCGCGCGCCGGTGTGGTCACTGCCCGCCATATTGAGGCGGGGCAATTGGTGCAGGCAGCACAAACTGCCTATGTGATTGCTGCGGACGGTGAGCGTGATGCGGTACTGGATGTGCAGGAAGCATGGGCAGCCCATGCGCAAACCATTGCCGAACAGGGTGGTGAGCAGGCGCGGGCGCTGATGCAGGTGCAATTATCGCTGGTTTCAGACCCGGCGGTGGTGGCCAAAGGCCATGTGCGTGAAGTGTCGCCAGTGGTGAATGCCATGACCGGTACGGTGCGTGTGAAAGTGGAGCTGGATGAACCGCCTGCCGCAATGACGCTGGCGGCACCGGTCACCGGCCATCTGTATTTGCCTGCGGTGCGTGCCATTGTGCTGCCATGGAGTGCGCTGACCTCGAAGGCGGGAAAGCCTGCGGTCTGGGTGCTTGATCCGCAAACCCGCAGCGTCTCCTCTGCTCTGGTGCAGGTTCTTGATTATGAGCGGGAGAAAATCATTATTTCCGAAGGTTTGCAGGACGGGCAGATGGTTGTGACCCATGGCAGCCAGATGCTGGGTGAAGGGGCGATGGTTGATCTGTTGACGAGCGATAATCAGAAGGTGGGGCAATGATGTGTTTGGACTTGCGTTCAGAACAGATGAAAATGCGCCGCTACAGGCATTTGTCCGCCACTGTGGCGGCTCTTGGCCTTTTGCTTGGTGTGGCGGGGTGTAGCGAGCAGCAGGCAGACGAAGCGCCGCTGCAGATCAGGCCGGTTTTATATGTGACGGCTCAGGCCGAGCTGTCACAGCAAAACGGGTTTGCCGGTACGGTTGAGCCGCAATATAGCACCGATCTTGCCTTTCGCGTTCTTGGGCGCTTGACGGAGCGCAATGTTAATATCGGCGATTTTGTTGAGAAAGATCAGGTTGTTGCGATGATCGATCCGGCGCAGCTTGATCAGAATTTGCAGACAGCCAAGGCCAATATGGCCGGTGCCGAAGCGCAATTTACCAATGCCAGAGCAACGGAGCGCAGACAGGCGCAGCTTTTGGTGCTGCGCAGTATTCCGCAGGCCATGTATGACAGCGCCAAACAGGCGCTGGATACGGCCACGGCGGAGCGGGAAAAGGCGCAGGCCGGTTTGCGCAAGGCGCAGGATGAGCGTGATTTTGCGCAGCTTAAACCGGATTTTGCCGGTGTTGTTTCGGCCGTCAATGCGGAAGTCGGGCAGGTTGTTGCCGCAGGCCAGAGCGTGGTGACTGTGGCGCGGCCGGATGTGCGTGAAGCAGTTGTGGATGTGCCGGATATGGTGGCTGAAACCGTGCGCACGGGTGATCCGTTTTTGATCTTTTTGCAGGCCGATCCGCGTGTGCAGGCCGAAGGCCATGTGCGGGAAGTTGCCCCGCAGGCCGACAGTGCCACCCGCTTGCGACGGGTTAAAATTACGCTGGATCAGGCATCCGGCGCGTTTCGCCTTGGCACCACGATTACGGCGCTGCGTAGCAATGGCAATGGTAAAAAGCAGATGATTTTGCCGCTCACTGCCTTGCTTGAGCAGGATGGCGGCACTTTTGTGTGGGTTGCCGATCCGCAAAGCAGCACAGTGCAGCGCAAGCCGGTGCAGGTGCAGAGCCGCACGGATACGGATTTTACAGCCACCGGCCTTGAAGACGGGCAACTGATCGTGCGTGCAGGCATACACAGCCTGCAGGATGGCCAGAAGGTGAAATTGCCTCAGGGAGAGGGTGAATGAAGAAGTTTAATCTCTCGGACTGGGCGCTTAACCACCGTTCGCTGGTCTGGTATTTCATGCTGGTCTTTCTGATTGCCGGTGCTGCCGCCTATATGAATCTCGGCCGTGAGGAAGATCCGCAATTCACCATCAAAACCATGGTGATACAGGCTAACTGGCCCGGCGCATCGGTGGATGAAACCATTAATCAGGTGACCGACCGGATTGAGAAAAAACTGCAGGAATTGGCAAGTCTCGACTTTACCCGATCGGTGACAACACCCGGCAAAGCGGTGATTTTCGTTAATCTGAAGGCAACGACCAAAGCGCGGGATGTGGATAAAATCTGGCTCCAGACCCGCAATATGATCAATGACATCAAGGGGAATTTTCCTGAAGGTGTTTACGGGCCTTATTATAATGACCGTTTCGGCGATGTTTACGGCAATATTTATGCCTTTACAGCGGATGGTCTGAGCCACCGGCAATTGCGCGATTATGTGGAAGATGTGCGCAGTCAGGTGCTGCAATTGCCAAGCGCCGGTAAGGTTGATCTGATCGGTGCGCAGGATGAGGTGATCTATCTGGAGTTTTCCTCACGCCAGATGGCGGCGCTGGGGCTGGATCAGCAGGCCATTTTGAAGAGCTTGCAGGATCAGAATGCGATCACGCCTTCCGGCGTCATCAATGCAGGACCGGAGCGGGTTTCGGTGCGGGTGAGCGGCCAGTTCACTTCGGAAGAAAGCCTGAAAGCCGTTAATTTGCGGGTGAATGACCGCTTTTTCCGCTTAAGCGATGTGGCTGAAATCCGCCGCGGCTATACCAATCCGCCGGAAAGCCTGTTCCGTGTGAATGGTGAACCGGCCATCGGCCTTGCCATTGGTATGAAGCCTAACAGCAATCTTTTGGAATTCGGCGCGGCACTTCATACATTGATGGAGCGTGTTGAAGGGGAATTGCCGGTCGGTATCAGCGTGCATCAGGTGGCCGATCAGCCGGAAGTGGTGGATGAGGCGGTTTCCGGTTTTACCAAAGCGCTGTTTGAAGCTGTGGTGATTGTGCTGGCAGTGAGTTTTATCAGCCTTGGTATGCGGGCGGGTTTTGTGGTGTCGCTGTCGATCCCGCTGGTGCTGGCCATCACATTTCTCACCATGCAATATATGGATATATCGCTGCAACGCGTGTCGCTCGGTGCGCTGATCATTGCGCTCGGCCTGCTGGTGGATGATGCGATGATTGCCGTGGAAATGATGGTGGCGCGGCTTGAGGCCGGTGATCCGATCAATAAAGCGGCGACCTATGTTTATTCCCACACTGCCTTTCCGATGCTGACGGGAACGCTGGTAACGATTGCCGGTTTTATCCCGATCGGGCTTAATAGCAGTCAGGCGGGTGAATATACATTTACGCTGTTTGTGGTGATTGCGGTCTCGCTGCTGGTATCATGGGTGGTAGCCGTATTGTTTGCGCCGCTGCTCGGTGTGACAATCCTGCCCAAA
The DNA here is from genome assembly GCA_040392545.1 of Pseudochrobactrum asaccharolyticum. Taxonomy (GTDB): domain Bacteria; phylum Pseudomonadota; class Alphaproteobacteria; order Rhizobiales; family Rhizobiaceae; genus Pseudochrobactrum; species Pseudochrobactrum asaccharolyticum_A. The sequence goes on from JBEBVV010000001.1 coordinate 196,335, forward strand.
GTGATGAAACATCACGATGAAAAGCCGCGCCGTTTCGGCAAGGCTTTTGCGGGGGCTTTGCTGTGGTGTATGCGTCATCGCTGGACGACAATCAGTGCCACTGTGCTGCTGTTTGTGGTGTCGCTTGGCGGGATGACATTGATCGAGCGGCAGTTTTTCCCGTCATCCGACCGGCCGGAACTGGTAATTGACTGGAAATTGCCGGAAAACAGCTCCATTGCCGAAACGCAGGCGCAAATGCTGCGTTTTGAAGACACAATGCTCAAAGATAATACGGATATTGACCACTGGAGCAGCTATATCGGGCAGGGCGCAGTGCGCTTTGTGCTGACTTTTGATGTGCAGCCGGTCAACCCTTATTTCGGGCAGATGGTGATTGTGGCAAAGGATGTGGAAGCCCGTGACCGGCTGAAGCAGAAATTCGATAAGGTGCTGCGTGAAGATTATATCGGCACGGATGCATTTGTGAAATTTCTGGAGCTTGGGCCGCCGGTTGGCCGTCCGGTGCAATATCGTGTTAGCGGGCCGGATATTCAGAAAGTTCGCACCTATGCCCAGCAGGTCTCTTCCATCATGGCGAAGGATCAGCGTCTGGGTGTTGTGACCTATGACTGGAATGAGCCTGCGCGCGTGGTGCGGGTGGATGTGTTGCAGGACAAAGCGCGTAAACTCGGCGTATCCTCCAAGGATATTTCCGTGACGCTGAACAGTGTTGTGGGCGGTTTGACGATTACGCAGGTGCGGGATGCTACGTATCTGATCAATGTCGTGGTGCGGGCACAGGCGCAGGAACGTGACCGGATTGAAACGCTGCGCAATCTGCAGATCGGCACCGGTAACGGGGATTCCATCCCGCTCGCCTCAATCGCCAATTTCCGTTACGAGATTGAGCAGCCGGTGGTGTGGCGGCGTGACCGCCTGCCGACAATCACAGTCTCTGCCGGTATTCTCGACAAGACCATGCCGGATACGGTGGTAGAGCAGATGAAGGGGCAGGTTGATGCGATGGCTGCGGAGCTGCCTGCCGGATATTCCGTGCATATTGCCGGTACGGTTGAGGAAAGCGCCAAAAGTCAGGGGCCGATTGCCGCCGTTGTACCGCTGATGCTGTTTGTTATGGCGACAATTCTGATGATCCAGTTGCAGAGTTTCCAGCGGCTGTTTCTGGTGGTGGCGGTGGCGCCGCTCGGCATTATCGGTGTGGTTGCGGCCTTGCTGCCAAGCGGCAAGCCGCTGGGCTTTGTTGCCATTCTCGGTGTGCTGGCGCTGATCGGTATTCTGATCCGCAATTCCGTGATCCTGATTGTGCAGGTGGAGGATCATATTAAAGAGGGCATGCATCCGTGGGATTCCGTCTATCAGGCATCGCAGCATCGTATGCGCCCGATTGCGCTGACCGCTGCTGCCGCCAGTCTGGCGCTGATCCCGATCTCGCGTGAAGTGTTCTGGGGGCCGATGGCCTATGCCATGATGGGCGGTATTATTGCCGGTACAGCCATTACGCTTTTGTTTTTGCCTGCACTTTATGTGGCATGGTTCCGCGTTAAGGAGCCGGAACAGAATGTGCCGGATGATGAAGCGGGCGAGGATAAAGCACAGGCAGGGCATGCGCCTGCCTGATGATGCGCAAAAGCTGATAAAGTACAACAGGGCGGTTTCCTGAACAGGGAGCCGCCCTTTTTCTGCTCTGAACCGGCGGTGTGTCGATTTTATTGGCCGGTTTTAATGGGGCATGAGCATTATTCATTTGCCAGTGGTCTTAAAAAGGTATTATGTTTGCGCTATGGATAATACCAGATTGCTTCCTCTCCTGCAGCGCGGGCTGGCCGCGCAAACCAATGGCGGGCCGCTTTACAAACAGGTCTCGGCAGTGCTGACGAGCCTGATTGAAGATGGCAACCTTGCTGCCGGCAGCAGCCTGCCGCCGGAGCGTGAACTGGCACAGGCGCTGGGGTTGGCGCGGGTTACTATCCGCTCGGCCTATCAGGCACTTTTGGAAAACCGGCTGGTGGAGCGCCGTCATGGCAGCGGCACCTATATTTGCGAGCGCCCGCAAAAGATCAGCCAGCCTTTGTGGCAGCTTACCTCTTTCTCGCAGGATATGATTGCCCGTGGTAAAGTGCCGGGTGTGCGTATCCTCTCCGGCGGTATCGGCAATCCGTCGCCGGAAGAGGCGTTTCAGCTTGGCATTTCCATGCAGGATCAGGTGGTGCGGGTTGAGCGTTTGCGCCTTGCGGATGACCTGCCGATGGCGATTGAACGGGCGGTTGTGCCGCAACGCCTGCTTGGCAGCGGTGAAGGCACAGAATTGGCGCAGGCTGTGCTGAGCGGTGCGCTGTCGCTTTATGCAGCGCTGGAACAGCATGGCTATAAGCCGGTGCGCGCCTTGCAGCGCCTGACCGCCGTGGTGCTTGATCCGGTTAATGCGCGTTTGCTCGGCGTGGCCGATAAGGCGGCAGCCTTGCAGATGGAGCGTGTGTCGCGCACGCAGACGGATCGCATTGTTGAATATACCCGCTCGCTTTATCGCGGGGATGCATATGATTTTATTGCAGAATTAAAAACGGGAGAGGTCAGATGACCGCACCAACACTCATGCTTCAGGAAACGGAGCAGGCCACGCAGATCGTTGCCGGGCTTCTGAACCGTCAAAAACCGGTTTTTGAGGAAATTGCCGCGGTTTTTGCAAAGCGCAAGCCGGCTTTGATTTCCACCTGTGCCCGTGGCTCATCAGACCATGCGGCGACATTTTTCAAATATCTGGCCGAGATTATCTGCGGTTTGCCGGTGGCGGCCATCGGCCCGTCTGTGGCTTCCGTTTATGATGCACCGTTGCAGCTTGGTTCTGCCGTGCATTTTACGGTTTCGCAGTCGGGTGCCAGTCCGGATATTGTGGCCATGCAGCGCTCGGCCAAGAAAAGCGGCTCGGTCACAATTGCTGTGGTCAATGTAACGGACAGCCCATTGGCTCATGAGGCGGATATTGTTCTGGACATTGGTGCGGGGCCGGAAAAGAGCGTTGCTGCCACCAAATCCTTTATCGCCTCTGCTGCCGCATTGACCGGCGTTGTGGCCGCTGTGAGCGGCAATGTGGTTTTGCAGGAAGCATTGGGCAAATTGCCGGAGGCACTGGGCGCAGTGCAGGTGGCATCGGGCAATATGCTTGAGACTATTCTGGTTGAAAAACAGTCGCTGTTCATTGCCGGACGCGGGCCTGCACTGGCCATTGCATTGGAAGCGGCGCTGAAAGCCAAGGAAACTTCGGCGATTCATGCGGAAGCCTATTCGCTGGCCGAGGTGATGCACGGGCCGATGCGTCTGGTGGAAGAGGGCTTTCCGGTCATTGCCTTTCTCTCCGACGATCAGGCATTGAAACATAATCTGCAATCATTGCAGCATCTCGACCGGTTGGGTGGCAATATTCTGGCAATTTCGCCGCTGGAACTGCCTTGGGAGCAGATCAGAACACCGCAAACCGGCTCTGCTCTGCTTGATCCGCTGGTGGGGCTTGCCGCTTATTACCGTATTATTGAGGCGGTTACCCGCCGCAGGGGCTTTAATCCGGATAAGCCGCTTAATTTGAGCAAGGTAACGGAGACTGTCTGATGGCTTATCAACTGCTGCGTGGTGCGCGCATTTTCGATGGTAACCGCTTTCATGAGCAAACGGCTCTGCTGATCAGAGACGGTGTGATTATCGGTCTTGTCAAAGCGGGCGACGAACTGCCTGCCGATGTGCAGATCATTGAACTGGCTGGCGGTCTTCTTGCGCCCGGTTTTATTGATGCGCAGGTGAATGGCGGCGGTGGTGCAATGCTCAATGACGGGCCGTCACCGGAGATTATGTTCACCATTGCGGCAGGTCACCGGCCTTATGGTACAACGAGCCTGTTACCGACACTGATCACCGATACCGGTGCCGTGACCGCGCAGGCTATGGCGGCAGCCGTTGCGGCAGTCAAAGCCGATAAGGGCGTTGCCGGTCTGCATCTGGAAGGGCCGCATCTGGCACCGGCCAAAAAAGGCGCGCATCTGGCCGAGCTGATGCGCCCTGTCGGGGCGGCTGATATTAAAGCCATGATTGCAACCGCACAGGCAACCGGCTGTCTGTTGGTGACAATGGCTGCCGAACAGGTGACGCCGGAGCAGGTGCGTGAACTGGCGGAAGGTGGGGTGATTGTCAGCATCGGCCATAGTGACAGTTCTTACGATATGGCTGTGGCACGGTTTGATGCCGGTGCGCGCGGTGTCACGCATTTGTTCAATGCCATGAGCCAGTTTGGTCACCGCACGCCCAATCTGGTTGGCGCGGCGCTTGATCACCCGTCCGTTTGGGGCGGGATTATTGCCGACGGTCATCATGTGGAGCCTGCGGCTTTGCGGGTGGCCTTGCGGGCAAAGCGCGGGCAGGGACGCCTGTTCTTTGTGACCGATGCCATGTCGCTGGTTGGTTCGGGGCGCGATACATTCCAGCTGAACGGTCGCACGATCTATCGTATTGAGGGCGGTTATTGCCCGAAACTGGTGCTGGAAGACCGTATTACACTGGCAGGGTCTGATCTCGATATGGCCTCGGCTATCCGTTACGGTATGGCCATGCTCGACCTGTCCACAGAAGAGGCGCTGCGCATGGCAACCTCTTATCCGGCCGAATTTCTGCGGCTTGCTGACCGTGGTATTCTGGCGCCGCAAAAACGCGCTGATCTGGTTTGGCTGGACGATGCCTGTCATGTCAGGGCAACATGGATCGCCGGTACGCGGCAGGATCAGTAACCATGAGCATCATCAATGATTATTTTGACCGTTTGATTGCCCATCTTGCGCATTTACGCGACAGTCAGGCGGAAGCAATGGCACAGGCCGTGCGTCTGATTGTAGAAACCGCACGGCAGGATAAGCGGGTTTTTGTCTTCGGCACCGGCCATTCGCATATGCTGGCCGAGGAAGTGCATTACCGCGCCGGTGGGCTGGCGATAACCGTGCCGGTGCTCTCGGCCTTTACAATGTTGCAGGAGGGCGCATCTTCCAGCACCAAATTCGAGCGTATCAGCGGTATGGTTGAGCCTTTGCTGCAACGCTATGATATTGGCGCAGGCGATGTGCTGATTGTGGTGTCCAATTCCGGTGTGAATGCCGCGCCGGTGGAGGCTGCCCGTTTTGGCCGTGAGGCCGGAGCCGCGATTATCGCGCTGACTTCGGTTGCTTATTCCGAAGCCGCTGCCAATGGCCGTGTGCGCCTTGCTGAACTGGCCGATATTGTGCTGGATAATGAAATCCCTGCCGGTGATGCAATGCTGCAATTGCCGGACAGCACGCTTAAAGCAGGGGCGGTTTCCACTGCTGTGGGCGCAACCATTCTTAATGCGGTTTTCACCGCCGTTGCTGCCGAACTTGCTGCTGAGGGTGGTGAGGTTCCGGTTTATTGCAGCGCCAATATGCCGGGCGCTGCGCAAATCAACGACCGGCTGGTGGCAAAATACAAAAGCCGCAATCCGCATTTGTGATGTAAAAAACGGTCGATCATAAATCCGGAAAACATCCTGTATATCTTCAGATTATGGGAAATGCATATTTGTTTGCAATTGGCAGGAATCCGTCACGCAAAAGCGTAATCGGGACTGTTATCGGCTGAAATTCTGTGTAAGAGCTTCATACTCTCCGGTTTTTACCGGCTTGGATATGTTCAGAATTATTGAAGCTTAAGGGATGCCCCCATGCAGAATTATGTGTTGACCGTCAGTTGCCAGTCACGCCTCGGTATAGTCGCTGCTATTTCCGGATATCTTGCGGGTATGGGGTGTAACATTGTCGACAGTGCGCAGTTTGATGATCTGGGTGCCGATAAATTTTTCATGCGGGTCAGCTTTATCTCCGAGCAGGGCAAAAGCTTTGAGGAAATTGCCGGTGGTTTTCAGGACGCTGCGGATAAATTCGGCATGGTCTATGATTTCCACGATACGCGCAAACCGGTGAAAACCCTGCTGATGGTTTCGCGTTTCGGCCATTGTCTGAATGATCTGCTCTATCGCTGGAAAATCGGCGGTCTGCCGATTGATATTGTCGGCGTTGTCTCCAATCATTTTGACTATCAGAAAGTCGTAGTGAACCACGATATTCCGTTTCACCATATTGCGGTGACCAAGGAAAATAAGGCTAAAGCCGAAGCGCAGATGATGGATATTGTCAATGAAACCGGTACGGAACTGGTGGTTTTGGCACGCTATATGCAGGTATTGTCTGATGAGCTGAGCCAGAAAATGTCCGGCAAAATCATCAATATTCACCATTCCTTCCTGCCGTCTTTCAAGGGTGCCAATCCTTACAAGCAGGCCTATGAGCGCGGCGTGAAGCTGATCGGTGCCACTGCCCATTATGTAACCGCAGATCTCGATGAAGGCCCGATCATCGAGCAGGATGTTGCCCGCATCACCCATGCCCAAAGCGCTGCCGATTATGTTTCTATCGGCCGTGATGTCGAAGCGCAGGTTCTGGCACGCGCCATCCACGCCCATATTCATCACCGCGTTTTCCTCAACGGCAACCGTACCGTTGTGTTTCCGGCGTCACCGGGGTCGTACGCCTCTGAACGCATGGGCTAATCAACCTACCGTTATTCATGCACTAACGGTCTGCAAACGGAGCATTCCTGCGCTTCCGGTGCTCACGTACACACGGCACCGCACGTCCAATAGGACGTGCAAAGGTTGCCGTGATCTCTAAGACTGCATAATCTTATCTTTCATCAATAGAGGAAAGGATTATGCAGGGTACGCTGCGCTCCGGTTCTCGGAATAACTCCGTTTTCGCCGCGTTATTGCAAGACTTCCAGCAGGTTGAGGTCGCTGTCAGAATATCAATTTATTTTACAGGCTCAGCCCGTCCTGCGGATTGAACAGCCGTATGGCACTGTCATCAAAATCAAGCGGTAAGTGTTTGCCGCTGCTGATCTGCATCTGCGGCGGCAGGCTCAAAGTCATCCTTTGCTGCCCTAGTCTGGCCGAAACAATAATTTCAGGCCCCGTCAACTCGCCGATTTCCGCGCTCACAGTGAGTTTCGCCTGCGCCGCATCGCTGTAGCGCAGTGCCTCAGGCCGCAGGCCGAGGATCAGTTTTTGCTGATCAGTAATCTTGTCTTTAAAGCGCTCCGGCACAGCAAGGCTGCATTCTGTGCCGTCAATATGCAGACGGTTATTCTTGACTGTGACCTGGAGCAGGTTCATCGGTTGTGCCCCGATAAATTCCGCCACATAAAGTGTTGCCGGATGATTATAAATCTCTTCCGGTGTGCCCAATTGCTCAATCCTGCCATTGCGCATAATCGCAATCCGGCTTGCCAGTGTCATAGCTTCAATCTGGTCATGGGTCACATAGACCACAGTGGTTTTGAGCATCTGATGCAGGCGTTTGATCTCGGTGCGCATTTCCATGCGCAACTTGGCATCAAGATTGGACAATGGCTCATCAAACAGGAAGATTTGCGGTTTGCGTACCAAAGCGCGGCCTATGGCAACGCGTTGACGCTGCCCGCCCGATAATTCGGATGGTTTGCGCTCCAGCAGATTTTCAATCTGCAGCAATTCCGCCGCCTGTTTTACCGCCGCTTCGCGCTCTGCTTTGGGGACTTTGCGCATTTCAAGCCCGAAGCCGATATTCCGTGCCACGCTTAAATTGGGATAGAGCGCATAAGACTGGAAGACCATGGCGATATCACGGTTTTTCGGATGGACACCAAGCACCGAGCGCCCGCCGATGCGCACATCGCCTGCACTGGGCTCCGCCAGCCCCGCAATAATATTAAGCAAAGTGGATTTGCCGCAGCCTGATGAGCCGAGCAGCACCAGAAACTCACCGCTTTCTAAAGCAAAATCAATGCCTTTAAGCGTTTGCGTGGTTCCGTAATTCTTATACAGGTCGCGGATTTCCAGAGCACTCATCAGATTACATCTCCCCTCGTGTCTGTCTATCTGTATGATAGATGCGCGGTGCGGTAGAAATGGCTGTTGAAGCGGTCAGCACGCCAAGCTCAAGGCAATGTTGCAATGTTTCGCCTTTTGCCAAGGCTGCCAGAAAGCCGGAATTAAACACATCGCCCGCGCCGATCGTATCCACGACCTTCACCGCCGGTGCGCCTGCACGGCAGAGCTTGCCGTCAGCGCCGATAGCCAGCGCTCCGTCCGGTCCGCATTTAACCACCACAATCGCATCTTCAGGCATTAATTTGCGGATTTTCTGTGCGGCTTTGACCGGATCGTCCAACCCGCTCAGTGAGGTGATTTCCACCTCATTCATCAGCAAAATTGTGCAATGACTGACCCATTGGCGGGTGGCTTTGATATTCTCTTTTGTCCAGCCTGCCAGCGGCCAGCCGGTATCCAGCGCCAGTGCGATGTGATTATGCTTTGCCCATTTGAAAAGCTGCGCATAATCCGCCATCAGCCCGTCGGTGAGGAACGAGCCGCAGAGCAGGGTAATGCCACCTTGCAACTGTTGCGCATCCATCATCGCTTCCACTTGCGCAAAACGTAAATGCGGCAGATGTCCACGGGTGGTGAAAAAGGTGCGCTCGCCGTCCGGATGGGTAATGCCGACGGTCAGTGTGGTGCTGTCGCTCTCAACCGGCCAGTTTTTGGCCTTGTCACCGAAACTGTCGCGCAGCCAGAAGCCGAAATGATCATTGCCGATATTGGCGGCCATCTGAAAATCCAAACCGAAAGCCTGCCAGACCAGTGCGGAATTGCCTGCGGAACCGCCGACACGCAATTCGTCGTGATCAACAATAATTTCCGTGCCGGGGCGCGGCCAAGGCTCTGCAGGGCCGAGGATCAGATCAACATTGACGTTACCAATAATGGCAAGTGGACGCATTGCGGTACCCTGTATGAGTTTCATCATCAGCAATGATGAACATGCTAATATAAAGATTGTGTTTCATCACCCTTTGACACCGCCATTGGTGAGACCGGAAATCAGTGCTTTCTGCATGATCATGCCGATGGCCACGGGCGGCAATGCGGCCAGCACACCGGCAGCGGCAATCATGCCGTAATCGGAGACGCGGCCACCGGCGAGATCGGCAATGGCAACGGTCAGCGTTTTGGCGCGCAGGTCAGAGGTGAAAAGCAGGGCATAGAAAAACTCGTCCCATGCCAGCAAAAAGGCAAATAATGCCGCCGTGGCAATCACCGGTGCGGCCAGCGGCAGAATAATGATGCGCAGGGTCTGGAACAGGCTGGCGCCATCCATCATCGCTGCGGCTTCCAGTTCACGCGGGATCGGATCAAAGCCGGTTTTCATCAGCCATGTGGTAAAAGGTGCGAGAATAGAGAGATACACCAGTGCCAGACCGATTGTGGTATTCAGCAATCCCAGACCTGCAAGTGCCATATAAAGCGGTACAGCTAGGGCGACCGGCGGCAGCATATAGGTGGCAACAACCAGACTGAGTGACCAGCCGATTTTAGGCGCACGGGAAACCGCCCATGCGGCTGGAACGGCAAGGCACAGCGCGGCAGCCGTGGCCATGCTGGCCACGGTGAGGCTGTTTTTTAAGGCTGCCATAAAATTGGCACCGGCACTGTTTTGCGCGGCCGAAAGCAAGGTTTGATAGCGCGACAGATCAATTTCCTGCGGCCACCAGCGCAAGGGTTTGGCACTGAGATCGGCTGCCGGTGATATGCTCATTATGAAGAGCCATGCAACAGGCGCAAGAATGATGATCGCCAGCAATAAAGCACTGAGATGGATAAAGAGGGAGAAGAGACGGTTTTGACGTTCCATCAGCCGGATCTCCCCGATTTGCGTAACAGCATTGTATAGACCAGCACCAAAAGGCTGACGAGAAGCGTGACAATCAGCGCCAGCGATGCGCCGGAACCGGCACGCTGGAACGAAAAGGCTTCCTGATAGACCAGAATGGATAATGTGCGGGTGGAATTGGCCGGACCGCCGCGGGTCATAACCCAGATAATGTCGAAGACTTTGAAGGCTTCAATCGTGCGCAGCACCAGTGCCACCATTAAAGGGCCGATCAGATAAGGCAGAATAACAATGCGGAAGCGCTTCCACGGCGAGGCACCATCCACCAATGCCGCAGCGGTAATATCGCGCGGCACGGCTTGCAGGGCGGCCAGCGCAATCAGCGCCACCAGCGGGAAGTTTTTCCATATATCTGCGAGAATAATTGCCGCCATCGCCATGCCCGGCTCTCCCAGAAATGAACGATAGCCATCGGTCAGGCCGGTCTGGGTTAAAAGGGCGTTCAGTGCGCCATATTCCGGATTATAGATCAGCCGCCACAAAGTGGCATTCACCACGGTCGGCAAGGCCCATGGCAGGATCATCAAGGCGCGCAACAGGGTGCGCCCGTAAAATTGCTGGTTCAGCAGCAAAGCGGCCAGCACACCGATGATCATTTCCAGAGACACGGAGATGACTGAGAAAATAAGCGTGGTGGATAAAGCGCGCTGGAAATTATTGCCGGACAAAAGACGGGTATAATTATCAAGACCGACATAGTGACCGGCCGTGCCAACCAGTTTGGCATCGGTAAATGATAGCCGCACAGTATCTGCCAAAGGCCAGCCGATCACTGCTATCATGATGATAAGCAAGGGCAGCATCATGAGCCAGGCTCGCATTGTCAGTCGCATATCGTTCATGAGAACAGCTTAAATAAAGTCACAGAGTGCCGTCGGATCATCCGGCAATGTCTGCATAAAGCGACAAGCGGGTGACAGCTGTGGTTGAGGGCATGAAAGCCGGAAAAACAGCACGGGGAGCAGGTCATTCCTGACAATTTTCTGCTCCCCGTACCGGTGATGATTACAGGCCGCTGTTTTCAGCAGCTTCGTTCAGGGCATCCTGTGCGGCGGTTTGGCCGAGCAGGGCTTCCTGAATGGCTTGCTGCAACGCATTGGACAATTCCTGATATTTCGGTGTTGTCGGACGCGGATACATAGCAGCAAGGCTGAGTTTGGCAGCAGCCATCAGCTCTTCCTGATCCTTGGCAACAGCCGGATCATCGTAAGATGCAGCCCAGATCGGCAGGCTCAGCTTGGCATATTGGTTCTGCACATCGGCGGAGGTCATGAAGGTGATGTATTTCCACGCTTCATCCGCATGTTTGCTGGTTGAAGTAATGCCCAGACCCATCGAACCGTTTACGGCCGAAACCTCGGACTTGCCTTCAACGCCCGGTGCAGGCACAACGCCGACCTTGCCCGCGACTTTGCTGGTCTTCGGATCATTGGCCATATTATACATATAGGTCCAGTTCATCGCGAAAGCGGCTTCACCGTTTTCAAAGACTTTGCGGACATCTTCTTCCAGAAACTCTTTGGAATTCGGATTGGTCAGACCGGATTTGTAGCTCTCCACCATATAGTTGAGCGCATCCAGACCGCCATCTGTCTGGAATACAGGCTTGCCGTCTTTCAGGAAGTCGCCTTTGTTGGCGCTGACCAGTGTGGTGTAGTCGCAAATCGCGGCTTCCGCCTGCGCCCAACTCCACACAACAGGGCTTTCAGCCAGACCCTTATCCTTGATGATCTTGGCCTGTTCATTCAGCTCTGCCCAGGTCTTTGGCGGGTTTTTAATCCCTGCCTTTTCAAGCATTTCCTTATTATAGAACAAATACTTGGTATCGAGGATCCACGGCATGCCATATTTCTTGCCGTCATAATCAACAGTTGTCCATGCACCGGGCAAAACGCCCTTGGTCATGTCGTCAGTGATTCGGTCTGATACATCGAGCAGGACATTGTTGGTTGCATATTCGGCAGGCCAGATAACGTCAAACAACACCACATCATAGCCGGAGCCTGCGCCCTGAGCCAAAACGGTTTTGTCATGAAGGCCTTCATAAGGCACAAATTCAAGATTCACCTTGATATCCGGATTGGCCTTGGTAAAAGCTTCAGTCATAGAGCGCACATCGTCTTCACTATAGGCCGCCTGGGCCATGAATAGTGCATTCAATGTGGTTTCAGCATATGCATGAACAGAGCAAGTCAGGGTGAGTACGCTTGCTGCGATAATCGCCCTTGATTTTAGATTAAACATTGTTGCCTCCACTTTTGAACCAGATCCCCGCAGGGCGGTCTTGCAATCTGTATCAGGATCATTTGACAATTGGGATGGCAGACAACCGGATCAGATTGTTTTCCGCAGACTATTTCTTTTTAGTCAAGTTTATGGACTAAATATTTGACAATAGCGGGAGGGAGTCAAGCTGAAAATAGACGGAAACGCTATGACAGAGCCACGGCGCATCAAAGCCGCCAGGGGCAGCAATCAGGAGGACACCGGTGTTCACAACCGCCGCGTGGTGATTGATGCCCTGCATCTGAACGGACAATTATCGCGGGCTGACCTTGCCAGAGCCACAGGGCTTAGCAAGCAGGCCGTTTCTAATATTGTGGAAGAGCTTGAGCAAAGCGGTTTTGTCGTCTCGCTTGAACCTGAAATCAGGGGGCGGGGGCAACCGTCAACGCCTTACCGCATTGTGCCGGATGCTGCCTTTACACTGGGCTTGCAGATCGACCGGCATATTGCCCGCGCAATTGCCATTGATCTGACCGGTAATATTCTGGTTCGGGAAAAAGCGCTGCTGAATAATGATCAGCGCGACAGTAATCCTGCCGATGGTTTGCGCATCATCTTTTCGCTGATTGAAACCGTGCGTGAAAAACTAACTGCACAGCGTCCTGATGCGGAAGAGCGTCTGCTTGGCATGGGTGTTGCCATGCCGGGGCCTTTTGGTCTGGAGCATGATGCCGATGATCCGCTGACTATGTCTGCATGGCATAAATATCCGCTGGTCAACCGGCTGGCAGCGGGTACCGGATTAGAGGTTTCTATTCAAAATGATGCTGCGGCCTGTGCAACTGCTGAAGCTATGGTGGGTGCAGCACACGGGCTCGACCATGCTGTGTGCCTGTTTCTGGGCTATGGCATCGGCGCAGGGCTGATCCTTAACGGGGCGCTGTATCGCGGCTTTAACGGCAATGCCGGTGAGATCGGTATGGTGCTGGCACCGCCTGCTGTGGCGGGGGAAACCTTTTCCAATATTGAGCATCAGGCCTCACTGGCTTCACTCTATGAAGCGCTGGGTCTGTGCGCAGCTGACCCGCAGGTGCTGGAAAAAGTTGTGGCGGCGGTTAAGCGTGATGATGAGCGTTTCCAGCGCTGGATTGTCAATGCCAGTTGCAGCCTGCGCTGGTCGGTGCAGATGATTGAGACGATCTTTGATCCGCAGACGATTATTCTGTGCGGGGATATGCCGGAACTGCTGGGACGTAAGCTCATCAATGCAATGCAGCCGCTTTATCCGTCCAATGCCGAGCGGCGGGTGCGTTTTCTGCCGCGCTTGCAACTGGGCATGACCGATCCGTGGGCGGTGGCGCTGGGAGCAGCCGTGGAACCGATCAATCAGGCTTTTGATCCGCGCTTTTCTGCTTTGCAGAAGACCAATCCTGAACAATACGAGGCTTGAGCGCTGCATTGCGCTTTGCAGCCTGATTGCAGGTTTCTCAATAAAACAGCCTGATATGAAAAAAGCCCGCTGCAGTCAGCGGGCTTTCTTGTGTCATGACCTTGTGCAAAACCGCATCGCGATTTTGCACAAGGTTTAGTCTAAGCAATACTTAGTCGATGTCGAAGGATACGCCCTGTGCGAGCGGCAGTGCCTTGGAGTAGTTTACGGTGTTGGTTGCACGGCGCATATAAGCCTTCCATGCGTCCGAACCGGATTCACGACCGCCACCGGTTTCCTTTTCACCGCCGAATGCGCCGCCGATTTCAGCACCCGAAGTACCGATATTGACGTTGGCGATACCGCAATCCGAGCCGGATGCGGAGAGGAAACGCTCAGCTTCCTGCAGGTTCAGAGTGAAGATCGAAGACGACAGACCGGCGCCAACTGCATTGTGCAGCTCGATGACATTGTCGAAATCGCTGTATTTCATCACATAGAGGATCGGTGCGAAGGTTTCTTCGAGAACCGGGCCTGCCTGTTCCGGCATTTCAACAATAGCTGGCTGTACGTAGTAACCTGTGTCCGGACCAACGGAAACGCGTTCACCGCCGACAATTTTGCCGCCATGTGCTTTAGCTTCTGCGAGCGCTTTCTGCATGCCGTCGAACGAAGCCTTGTCGATCAGCGGGCCGATCAGTGCAGGGGTTTCCAGCGGGTTGCCGATGGAGACGCTCTGATAGGCTTTGACCAGACGTGGTACCAGTGTGTCGTAAACGCTTTCGTGTACGAACAGACGACGCATGGTGGTGCAACGCTGACCGGCAGTACCCATGGCACCGAAAGCAATCGCGCGCAGAGCCATGTCGAGATCGGCTGACGGGCAGACGATACCGGCATTGTTGCCGCCGAGTTCGAGGATAGCGCGTGCGAAACGCTTGGCCAGACGCGGGCCTACATCGCGACCCATGCGGGTTGAACCGGTTGCGGAAACCAGCGGAACCTTCGGATGGTCAACCAGAACTTCACCGATTGTACGGTCGCCGATGATAACAGCGGACAGACCCTTAGGAGCATCTGCGCCGAAACGGGCAGCCGCACGGTTGAAGATCGCTTCACAAGCAAGTGCTGTAAGCGGGGTCTTTTCGGAAGGCTTCCAGACAACAGCATCACCGGCAACCAGTGCCAGAGCTGCGTTCCATGACCAGACAGCAACCGGGAAGTTGAAGGCGGAGATAACGCCGACAACGCCAAGCGGATGCCAGGTTTCCATCATGCGGTGACCGGCGCGTTCAGTGGCAATGGTCAAGCCGTAAAGCTGACGGGACAGACCAACTGCGAAATCGCAGATGTCGATCATTTCCTGAACTTCGCCGAGGCCTTCGGAGATGATCTTACCGGCTTCGATCGAAACGAGACGGCCGAGATCAGCTTTTGAGCTACGCAGCTCTTCACCGAGCAGGCGGATCAGTTCGCCGCGGCGTGGAGCCGGAACATCGCGCCATGTGCGGAAAGCTGCATCAGCTTCTTCGATCATACGGGCAGTATCTGCAGCCGAATGGGTCTTGAGAGCGCCGATCTGTTCGCCGGTAACCGGGCTGAACGAGGCAAGATCACCACCTGTGTAAGCAGCACTGTCAACGCCAAGCTTGGCGAGAATATCCGCAGCTTCCTGTTTGACGTTCACTTTTTTATTTTCGGTGCTCATAAATCGCATTCCCTATCTGTTTATCGTTCAAAGCATCGTGGTGATCCTGCGCCAATCGCGGGGCAGAATGATGCTCTCTCTGGTGCTTCACCTCTGTCATTTGCCCGAAAGGCAGAACCGGCAGAGGGGAGGCGGTCGTCTTGTTGTGGTGCGGTTGCGGTAAGCGGTTTTTAAAACCTGCCGCAACGGCGCCGGTATAAACAGGTCAACGGCAATCTGCTTTGAGGGCAGATTGCCGTTTTCATATGTTATGTAGTTATTCCGCAGCCGCTGTAAAGGCGAGAGCCTTGAGGGTTGCTTCAACAGATTCGCGCTCGATACGGGCATAATGCTCAAATTCATTGAGCACGGTTGCGCCGAGATCAGCTTCAAAACGCTTCTGGTTCGGGCTTTCGGTGAATTCCTGCGTTTCATCGTCGCCGAGATTGGACTGGAAGATACCGGCGGCACTGACCGGCAGGAAGTCTTCATAAACAATCGGGTCAAACTGGATTGCGCCCTCGGCAATCAGGTTGTTGAGATTGGCGGCGGTCAGTTCGCTTTTGGCTTTTGAACGGTCTGCAATGCTGTAAGCAAAATAGCCGAGACCCTGTTCGCGGATTTCTGCCCATGTGTCTGGGAATTCTGCGAAAACTTCGCTCAAAATACGCACATATTCAGCCGCATTGGAACCATCCGGCGCAGGGCGGATACGGGCGCGGGTCTTGTCGAGCAGCGCATCATAAAGGCCGCGGCCTTTTGGTGTCAGCGCAACGCCGCGCTGTTCAATTTCACCGAAACGGGCTGTGTGCGTACCGGCTTTCCATTCGCCCGAAGCATCAGTGAAGGAAACAGCTTCTTCAAGCGCTTTAAACGAGGTCTGACGCAGCAGAACCGCACATTTACGGGTTGGCGGGCCTTCAACAACGGCTTTAGGCGAAATATTGCGCTCTGGCATCTGTACCTGCACGGCATCAATATCGAGCGTGCGTGGTGTCAGATGGTTGATATGCGGGCCCTTGAAGGACACAACGTCAGCAATCAGACGATGGGCATCATGCAGGCGGTGATAGAGTTCTGCACTCACATTGGCCTTATCGTGCCAGCGGAAAGTTTCCAGAACTTCCGCCACAAATTTATCAGCCTGTTCCTGTGTCAGGCCGCCCTGTTTTTCAGCCGTTTCAATCAGCTCAACCGCACCGGCAGTGAAGATGTTGCGCTTGGCAAGGGTTTCTTCGGCTTCGGAGCGCAGCTTTTCATCGGCAATTAGGTCGAGGCGCAGCAGCGAGGTGAAAACGCGGAACGGGTTGATTTTCAAAGAGGCATCAGCAACCGGACGGAACGCAGTGGAATGCACAGGCACACCGGCAGCCGACAGATCATAATAGCCGACAGGGAACATGCCCATAACAGCAAAAGCACGGCGCATCATGGAAAGTTCAGCGGCAGTGCCGAGACGGATCGCACCATGACGTTCTTCAGAAATACGATCCAGAGAATCGGTTTCTTCCAGACGTTCCAGAAGTTCCGGCTGGGCTTTCAGGGTGGCGGCATTGACGTCTGCCACCAGCTCCATCAAAGTGCCGTAAGCAGGCACTTCGGTGCGGTACATTGCAGACATAGAAGCCGAAAACGCGGCGCGGATGCTGTCGGCTGATACGAAGTTCATTGGGTTGCCTCCTTGGGGGCTTTCCGTATGAGAGCGTGCTGACCTTACGGCAAGCGCGCCCTGTTTCTTGTGCTCGTGGTGCTGTTTCATATTAAAACATCGGGGCGTAAAAGCATTTGTGCAAGTGCGTTATGGCAAATGCTTCTGCGCCTTTGTGCTGAAACAACTTTAAGATGCGTTTTGTGCGCTTTGGGAGCTGCGCAAAACCATCCTGATGGTTTTAAAATGATGCATAATTTCTTTTTAAATCGATTTCGATCACCGGAAATCTGCATCAGATGTTGATATCATGACTAAAATTGATCATATCAGCTGTAGTGGCCGCATGATTGCGACGAAACCGACTATGTTTATGCGAGGCAGGAATGAAGCTCAGTCGCCGGCTGATACCGGATATCGCCATTTTGCAGGCTTTTGAATGCGCTGCACGTCACGGAAGTTTTACACAGGCGGCTCATGAGCTGAACCTGACGCAGAGCGCGGTGAGTCGTCAGATCAAGGATCTTGAGGGCCAGCTCGGCGTTTTGCTGTTTGAGCGAATCCGTCAGCGAATCCTGCTATCGGATGCAGGACGTAAATTTTTGCCGGAAGTGCGCCGTCTTCTCAACCAGACGGAAGATACAATGCTGCGTGCCATGGCCTCGGCACAGTCGTCTTCTGCTTTCAGCGTGGCAACATTGCCGACATTCGGGGCGCGCTGGCTGATGCCGCGCATTCCCAATTTTATTGAAGAAAATCCGGGTGTGGCTTTCAATGTCGGCTCGCGCACCGGCGTGTTTGATTTTGAAGAATATCCGTTTGATATGGCTATTCACTATGGCCAGCCGGTCTGGGCGCATGCCACCTGCAATTATTTGTGCAGTGAAATGGTGGTGCCGGTTGCCAGCAGTGCTTTGATTGAGAGCCACCGTATTGTTGAACCGGAAGATTTGCAGAAAGAGCCTTTGCTGCATCTGACAACGCGCCCGAAAATGTGGACGCAATGGTTCGAGCTTTGCGAGGTTGATGCCCGCAGCACCTATAGCGGCCACCGTTTCGACCAGTTTTCCATGGTCATTGAGGCCGCTGCCGCAGGGTTGGGCGTGGGGCTTCTGCCGGTCTATCTGATTGAGCAGGAATTGCAGGACGGGCGTTTGCGCATATTGTTCGACAAGCCTATGCGTACGGAGAATGACTATTATCTGGTGGTGCCGGAAGGCAAACATGAAAATCCGCTGATTCAGACATTTTCCAGCTGGATTCGCGGGCAGGTCGGCCAGCATGATTATATGGCACTGGTGCATCTGAACGCAGAATAGGCTTGAATAATACTAAAGTCGCAACAGGTCATTCCGTAAACAAATGATCTGTTGCGCAGAAATTGCTACTCTTGCCAAAACTGATAGGTGTATGGCTTGAGTTACGAGTCACAAGAAAAAAACTACTCAACAGACTGACAACAAACCGGATTTATTTCCCGTGTTGTGCTTCAAATTTCAAACACTCAGAGTGTTGTGTGTGTATCCGCATTATATATACGGCGCTCTTTATCCATTTTGATCGTTGACCTTTTGTCCCGGCGCTCTTGCGTGCTGTGCGTGGTTGCATGCATGTGATCGTCGCAGTGCTATAGCAAGACAGGCTGATACAAGTGGCAACGTTGTTTTTGAGAAATGAACTGACATGTTGAATAATCCCCGTTCGCACGGTCTTTGGGAAAAATCCGCACCTGCTGCTCCTGTTACATCCGCTCTTAAAGGTGATCTGAGCGTTGATGTGGTTGTTGTCGGCGGTGGTTTTACCGGCCTTTCAACAGCGCTGAATTTGAGTGAACGCGGCACAAAAGTTGCCGTGCTTGAAGGTGTGGAAATCGGCTTTGGCGGTTCCGGCCGCAATGTCGGTCTGGTCAATGCCGGTATGTGGGTTATGCCGGATGATCTGCCGGGCGTGCTCGGCCAGAAATATGGCGATCGTCTGCTGGAAGCGCTGGGCAATGGCCCGAAAATGGTTTTCGAGCGTATTGAAAAACATGGCATTGAATGTGAAGCAACCCGCACCGGCACATTGCATTGCGCTGTCGGCCAGAAGGGCCTGCGTGAGTTGCAGGACCGTGCGGAGCAGTGGCAGCGCCGCGGTGCACCTGTCACATTGCTGAGCGCAGAAGAAACAGCCAGGAAAGTCGGCACCAAAGCCTATACAGGCTCGCTTCTGGATATGCGTGCAGGCACTATCCAGCCGCTGGCTTATGTGCGCGGCCTTGCCCATGCGGCACTTGCTGCCGGTGCACAAATTTTCACCGGATCACCGGTGACCGGTACAGAGCGTCAGGGCAATGACTGGGTGGTGAAAACCGCGCAAGGCTCGGTGCGTGCACAGTGGATTGTTGTGGCAACCAATGCCTATACACAGGCGCCGTGGCCGCAGATTCGTGCAGAAATTATGCACCTGCCTTACTTCAATCTTGCGACCAAACCACTGACAAAAGAACAGCAGGCGCAGATCCTGCCGGAACGTCAGGGTGTATGGGATACCAAGCAGGTGCTGTCGTCATACCGCTATGACAAGGCCGGTCGTCTGGTATTCGGCAGTGTTGGTGCATTGCGCAATACCGGCACCGGAATTCATACGGCATGGGCAAAGCGTGAAATGAAACGCCTGTTCCCGCAGCTTGGCAAAGTTGAGTTTGATTATGAATGGTATGGCCTGATTGGCATGACCAATGACAGCCTGCCGAAATTCCATCGCTTTGACAAAAATGTGATCGGTTTCAGCGGTTATAATGGCCGTGGCATTGCCACCGGCACTGTGTTTGGCAATGTGCTGGCGCGTCATATCAGCGGTGAAATCAGTGAAGCTGATCTGCCATTGCCGGTGAGCGATCCGGAAACGCAGTCTTTCCTCGGTATTCGTGAGGCTTATTATGAAACCGGTGCACAGATTGCGCATTTTGCCGGCGCTCGTTTCTGAGCGCTGAAACTAAAGAGTGTGCGAGATTCTGAGCGCCGAAATTAAAGAGTGCGCTCGTTTCTGAGCGCCGAAACTAAAGAATGCGCGAGATTCTGAGCGCCGGAACTCAAAATATACGAATGTTATTTGTCGATCCGGCCAGAATGAAGTGAAATCCAAACAGGGCGCTGTATCATCAGTGCCCTGTTTATTTTTGTTTTCTGTGGTGACTTTATTCTTTGTCATAAACTTGTAGTGTTCATTTAATAAATGAACGGCGGCTCACCGGTTCGTCCGGTATCAGGTAAATGCTTTTCAGGGATAAGAATCATGGTGCAGAAACGCACGTCACGTAAAACAGTTCTGGCTACTGCTCTGGCGGTTTTTATGGGAGCAACTGCGGTTAATGCAGAAGTGCTCAATCTTTATACCTCGCAGCCGGAAGCTGATGCGACCAAAACGGTTGAAGCTTTCCGCAAGGCTAATCCTGATATTGATGTGCAGGTCTTCCGTTCCGGCACCAGCGATATTTTGAGCAAGCTTGCTGCAGAATTTGCCGCTGGCGCGCCGCAGCCGGATGTGTTGCTGATTGCTGATGCTGTCTCGATGGAACTTCTGAAGAAAGACAACCGCCTGAAAGCCTATGAAGGCGCGAAGACAGAAGGTCTGACCGACGGTTCTTTTGACAAGGACAAAACCTATTTCGGTTCCAAGCTGATCACCACCGGTATTGCTTATAATACACAGGCGAAAGCCAAGCCTGAAAGCTGGGCTGATCTTGGCAAAGAAGAGTATAAAGGCCAGATCGTAATGCCGAGCCCGCTTTATTCGGGTGCTGCTGCTTATCTTCTGTCCGGTTTTGCACTGAATTCGGAACTCGGCTGGGATTATTTCGAAAAGCTGAAAGCCAATGATCTGATCAGCGTGCGCGGCAATGGCGCGGTGCTGAAATCTGTTGCCAGCGGTGAAAAGCCTTACGGCATTCTGGTGGATTTCATGGCGCTGAATGCCAAGGCGAAAGGTTCGCCGGTTGAGTTTGTCTTCCCTAAAGAAGGCGTACCAGCCGTAACCGAGCCTGTTGCAATCATGGCGACAGCCAAGAATGTTGCCGGTGCAGAGAAATTCGTTGATTTCATCCTTTCCGATGATGGCCAGAAACTGGCTCTGGAACAGGGTTATCTGCCTGCCAAGGAATCGGTCGGTCGTCCGAGCTGGTTACCGGAAGGTACAAAAATCAACATCATGCCAATTGATACGCAGAAAGTTCTCGGCGTAACTGAAGCTGATAAAAAGCGTTTTTCTGAACTGTTCGGCGGTTAAGACGCTTTCAGTTCAGGCTGAAGTGTCGCAACCTCGTTAATTCTTTGTTTTGCGCATTTTCCTACGTAATGAAGCGGGATAAAAATCAGTCCGGCGGACTGATTTCCCTGCGTAGGCGCACCGCATCTTTACCCGGAAATGCTTTAAGGCATCGCATATGATATTCGGAAAATCTGATCAGAGCCGGGATACGGCTCTGATTTTTCTTGTAGCGGCAGTCGTTTTCTTGCTGTCGCTGTGGCCGATGCTGCGGCTGGCCGGTGAAATTATTGTGCCGAACGGACAGGTTGCAGACAGTGCACTGCAATCCGCTTTATCCGCCCCCTCAACATGGATTGCCACCCGTAATTCGCTGATTACCGGTTTTGGTGGCACGGCACTCGCGGTCATGCTCGGCAGTGCGGTGGCATTGCTGGTCAGCCTGACCAATATTCGCGGGCGTGGCATTTTTGTACTGCTCTTTGTGGTGCCGCTGCTGATTGCGCCGCAGGTCACCGCTCTGGCATGGCTGCAACTCTTTGGCCCTGCAAGCCCGTTTCTGAAACTGATTGGTATGGCGCCGGAACTGGGCAGCCGTAACCCGCTCTATTCCACAACCGGCATTATTGCCCTGCTCGGCATTCAATATGCGCCGCTGGTGTTTTTGATCGTGCGTGCAGGCTTGCGCAAACTCCCGCGTGAGCTGGTTGAAGCTGCTTTGAGCAGCGGTGCCGGTAAATGGCAGGTGGTAACCACGATTATCGTGCCGCTGATGACCCCGTCAGTGATAGGTGCCTCGGCGCTGGCCTTTGTGTCCTGCGTGGGCAATTTCGGTATTCCGGCCTTTTTGGGCATTCCGGCAAATGTGCTGGTTCTGCCGACACTGATTTATCAAAAACTGGCAGGCAGCGGCCCGTCGGTCCTGTCGGAGGTGGCTGTGCTGTCCATGCTGATCGGTGTGATCGCTATGGCTGGTATTCTCTGTCAGGATTATATGGCACGCCGCCGCGATTACCGCATTGCCTCCACCTCGCTGCCTGCGGCACCTTTTGAGCTTGGCTCATGGCGGCTGGCGGTTGAGCTGGCCTGCTGGCTGCTGATTGCCGTGGTGCTGGTGCTGCCAATGTTCGGTCTGTTGCTGACAGCGCTGGTGCCTGCCTTTGGTATCCCGCTGAGCTTGCAGACGGCAACGCTGGATAATCTGAAATTTGTGCTGTTTGACCATGCTGCGGTCAGACGTGCATTGTTCAACTCTTTCACCCTGTCGCTTGCTGCTGCCGGTTTTGCGGTGCTGGTGGCAGTGCCGCTCGGCTATCTGGTTACATGGCGGGCACGCTGGTGGACACGGCTGCTGAACCTTGCCGCAGAACTGCCTTATGCTCTGCCGGGTGTGGTGCTTTCCATTGCGGCATTGCTGATGTTTCTCAAGCCTTTGCCGGTTTTGGGGCTACATCTCTATAATACGATCTGGATCATCCTCTATGCCTATCTGGCACGGTTTCTGGTGCTGGCTTTGCGCCCGACCATTACCGGTCTGCATCAGATTGACCGTGCTTTGGAAGAGGCCGCTCAGGTGGCCGGTGCAGGGCTGATGACACGGTTGCGCACCATTGTGTTTCCGCTGGTGGCACCGGCAACACTGGTCGGTGGTGTGCTGATTTTCATGACTGCTTTTTCGGAACTGACGGTTTCCGCGCTGTTGTGGTCATCAGGATCGGAAACGCTGGGCGTGGTGATCTTTTCCTTTGAGCAGGGTGGTGACTCACCCTATGCGGCGGCTGTCTCTGTGATGGTCGTGCTGATTACATTCTTACTGATGCTGGTGACGAATTTGTTTGCCAGATATCTGCCTGACGGAGTTCTGCCATGGCGGGATTGAATATTTCACGGATTTCCAAAAGCTTTAACGACACAAAAGTTCTGAAAGATGTGTCGCTGGATATTGCCAATGGCGAGTTTATTGCAGTGCTGGGGCCTTCCGGCTGTGGCAAAACCACATTGCTGCGCATGATTGCCGGTTTTGAACAGGCCGATGACGGTGTGATCTATGTCGGTGACACGCTGGTGACCGGTAAAGGGCAGTTTGTGCCACCGGAAAAGCGCCGCGTCGGCATTGTGTTCCAGAATTACGCTCTCTGGCCGCATATGACGGTTTCAGAAAATGTCGGCTATAGTCTGAAAATCGCCAAGGTGGACAAGGCCGAACGTGAGCAACGTGTGAGCGAAGCACTGAAACTGGTTGATCTGCAAGGCTATGGCGACCGCCGTCCGGCCAATCTCTCCGGTGGCCAGCGCCAGCGTGTGGCTTTGGCGCGTTGTCTGGTGGCAGCGCCGTCGCTGGTATTGTTTGACGAGCCGCTGGCCAATCTGGATGTGCACTTGCGTGCGTCGATGGAAGATGAATTTGCCCGTTTCCACAAACGCACCGGCACGACGATTGTTTATATTACCCATGATCAGGCTGAGGCGATGGCGCTGGCCGACCGTATTGCGGTAATGGATCAGGGCAAGCTGATGCAATTTGCAACGCCGCAGACGCTGTATAACGAGCCTGCCAATGCGATGGTGGCCTCTTTTATCGCGCAGGGCATGGTGCTGCCTGCGGAAATTCTGAGCGTTAATGGCAGCGGCGCCTGTGAAGCGCTGGTGCTGGGCGAGCGGGTGAAGCTGCGCTGCCATCCGGACGAAGTGGTGCGCAAGGATGCGCAGATTTGCGTGCGCGAGGATGATCTTGAACTGGTGAAGCAGGGTGGCTTTGCCGTGCGCGTGCGGCGCTCTGTTTATCAGGGCGGCGGCTCGCGGATTGAAGCGGTTGCCGAGCAGGCACCGGAACTGAATTTACATTTTAATCTCGCTGATCCCCTGCATCTTGCACAGGATGAACAGGCGCATTTAACTATCCGTTCCGGCTGGGTTCTGCCGGAAACCGGTTCGCAGACAGGTGCATGATGAAAATTAATCTTTACGGTGGTTTCGGCGAAAAAGGTCGTCTTGGTGTGGGCATTGCCACGCAGCAGACACGGCTGCTGTTTGATATTGGTATCAAGGTTGGCGCGACAGGGCGCGATTATTATCCGCTGATCGAGGCGGATGATATTGCAGCACTTGATGCGGTGCTGCTCTCCCATGCCCATGAGGACCATGTGGGCGGTTTATTGTGGCTCAATGCGCAAAATTTTAAAGGGCGTATTTTGATGACCGCAGAAACGCTGGCTGAAGCTGCGCAGACCTTGCAGAATTATGCCGAGCATCAAAATGGTGATGTTTTTCCGCAGGATCGTGTTGAGCTGTTCCAGCCCGGTGATGTGCTGACAATCGGCGATATTGAAATCACCACTGGCCGTTCCGGCCATGTGGCAGGCGGTGTCTGGTTCTGTGCCGCGCTTGAAGGGCGCAGGGTGCTTTACAGCGGTGATGTGGTGCCGGACAGTCCGGTTCTGGAAATGGATGTTTTTCCGCAATGCGACCTGTTGCTGCTTGATGCGTCTTACGGGGCTGATCCGGTATCCGGTACGATGCGGGCGCAGCAAATTCGTGACTGGGTGCTGGAGCATCGTAACGGCTGCCTGTTGCCGACTCCGCTTTCCGGCCGGTCGCTGGAACTGATGGCGCTGATGGCATCGGTACCGGGCGGTTTTGCCATTCATGCGGATATGCGTGCGGCGCTGGCCGAGCAGATTGCCGTGAGCGGTGCCTTGCATGAGGGGGCTGCGGACAGGCTGAAACAGGCGCTTCATGCTGCACAGGACTGGCGTGAGGATCAGGCTTTGCCACGCTGCCCGCTGATGACATTTGATGCGATGGGACGGGCAGGGCCTTCCGCCTATGCCATGAACCGCGCGGTGAAAACCGGCTGGCCGGTTCTGCTCACCGGTCATGTGCCGGAAGAAACACCGGCTTTTGAAATGTTGCGCGACGAGCTGGCCGACTGGATACGCCTGCCGACCCATCCGACTTTGAGCGGTATGGTGGAATTATGGGAGCAGGCGGGCAAGCCTGTGGTCTATGGTCATTCCTGTTCCGCGCAATTACTGGCGGAACTGAAAGACCATATTCCTGCTGTGCAGCAGGATGCGAAGAGCGGTGATGTTATTCAGTTGGGAGCGGCGTGATGCGCATCCTGATTTGCAATGATGACGGGATTGATGCGGAAGGGCTGGCTTTTCTGACCAGTGTTGCCCGTGCTCTGAGCGATGATGTCTGGGTGGTGGCACCGGATGGCAAGCGCACAGCTGCGGGTGCCTCCATCACCATCGGCAAGCCGCTGACTATGGTGAAGCGTGCAGAGCAGCGCTATGCCTGTTCGGGCACACCGGCAGATTGTGTTGTCAGTGCGATGACCTGGCTGTTCAAAGATCAGGCTAAGCCTGATCTGGTTCTGGCGGGGATTAATGACGGGCGCAATGTAGCGGAAGATCTGGCCTATTCCGGCACGCTCGGCATTGCCCGTGAGGCAACATTCTGGGGCATTCCGGCAATCGGTTTTTCGCAGGTCAAACAGCCGCACCGCACTGAGGAAGACAAGCAGGCTCTGGTGCATCTGTTGCAAACCCTCTGGGCACAGCGCGCAGACTGGCAGCGTGAAGGGCACTGGCTGAGCATCAATCTGCCGCACAGCCTGCCTGCGCCAATTGCACAGCCGCGTATCGGGCGGGACAAGATTGCATCTGCCGCAGATGTGGTGAGCTCTGATGGCGATGAGACAGTGCTGATGGTGCCGCGCGGACGCCCGCATTCATCATCAGAAGGTGATGATAATGATCTGATTGACCGCGGATTTATCTGTATCAACCGGCTCAACTGGTTTGGTGAAACTGCTTTAAATGAGAGTCTTATCAAGGTTTTAAGTGCGTAAGTTCTGAAATCGATTCAGATATGAAAAAAGGCCGCTGGAGACTGCGGCCTTTCTTATTTTGATTATTTGCGTTTCATGGCTTCCAGCAAAGCTGCACCCAGCCCGCCTTGTGCCTGTGCAGGTTTTTCCTGTGGCTTGGCGGTGAAATGCTTCTGTGCCGGACGCTGTCCGCGTTCGCCCATTGGTTTGGGTGCGGCCTCACCACCACCGTCTTTGCGCATGGTCAGGCCGATGCGCTTGCGCGGCACATCCACTTCCGTCACCCGCACTTTTACCACATCACCGGCTTTCACCACCTCATGCGGATCCTTGACGAATTTATCGGCAAGCTGGGACACATGCACCAGACCATCCTGATGCACGCCGATATCCACAAAAGCACCAAAGGCAGCCACATTGGTCACGGTGCCTTCCAGCATCATGCCGGGTTTGAGGTCTTTAATATCGTCAATCCCGTCGGCAAAAGTTGCGGTCTTGAATTCCGGACGCGGATCACGACCCGGTTTTTCAAGCTCCGACAAAATGTCTTTCACCGTTGGCAGACCAAAACGCTCATCGACAAAAAGCTTCGGATCAAGGGAGCGCAGCATTGCGGAATCGCCCATCAGCGAGCGGATATCACGGCCGCAGGCGGCAATGATTTTGGCCGCCACGCCATAGGCTTCCGGATGCACGGATGAGGCATCAAGCGGCTCGGTGCCGTTTGGAATACGCAGGAAGCCTGCCGCTTGTTCGAATGTGCGGTTGCCGAGGCGGGCAACTTTGAGCAGGTCTTTGCGCTTTTTGAACGGGCCGTTTTCGTTGCGATGGGCAATAATGGCTTCGGCAAGCGAAGCACCAAGACCGGAAACACGGGCAAGCAGCGAGGCGGAAGCCGTGTTGAGATCAACCCCAACCGCATTCACCGCATCTTCCACCACGGCATCCAGCATATGGGCAAGACGGGTCTGATCCACATCGTGCTGATACTGGCCGACACCGATGGATTTAGGCTCGATTTTCACCAGTTCTGCCAGCGGATCCTGCAGGCGGCGGGCAATGGAAACCGCCCCGCGCAGCGACACATCAAGCTGCGGAAATTCTGCCGCCGCCGTTTCCGAGGCCGAATAAACCGATGCACCGGCTTCTGAAACAATCACTTTAAGCGGTTTCGGAGCTGGCATATCAGCAAGCAGGTCGGCAACCATGCGCTCGGTCTCACGGCTTGCGGTGCCGTTACCGATTGCAATCAGTTCCACTTTATGTTTGCGGATCAGCGCGGCGATTTCAGCCTGTGCACCGCGCAGATCATTACGCGGCTGGAACGGATAGACCGTTGCCGTGTCCAGCAGCTTGCCGGTGCCGTCAACAATTGCCACTTTCACGCCGGTACGGATGCCCGGATCAAGCCCCATTGTCGCGCGGGAACCGGCGGGTGCTGCCAGCAACAGGTCTTTCAGATTGCGGGCGAAAACATTAATCGCTTCTTCTTCCGCACGCTCACGCAGGTCGCGCATCAGATCGAGCGAGAGGGAGAGCGAGAGTTTGACCCGCCATGTCCAGCCGATCACGTCCATCAGCCATTTATCACCGGCCAGCGTGCCGCCAACCTGATAGCTATGGGCAATCATGCGCTCAACCGGTTTGACCGGTGATGTATCCTGCGCGTCGACAATAATTTCCAGCGAGAGAAAATCTTCATTACGGCCGCGCAGCATGGCCAGAGCACGGTGACCGGCAACCTTGTTCCATTGTTCACTGTGGTCGAAATAATCGGAGAATTTCGCGCCTTCAGCCTCTTTACCGGCAACCACGCGGGATTGCAGAACCGCATTATCTTTCATGTAACTGCGCAGACGGCCAAGCAAATCGGCATTCTCGGTAATGCCTTCGGCGATAATATCGCGTGCCCCTTCAAGGGCGGCTTTCACATCGGCAACATCCGGCGTGATATAGGCGGCAGCGAGTTCCGCAGGCATCGCCGCGCGGTTCTCAAGAATAGCCTGCGCCAAGGCACCAAGGCCGCGCTCGCGGGCGATTTCCGCACGGGTACGGCGCTTCGGCTTATAGGGCAGATAAATATCTTCCAGCTCTGCTTTGGTGGTGACACCGGCAATCTTCAGTTCCAGCTCCGGTGTGAGCTTTTCCTGCGTGCGGATGGACTCCAGAATTGTCGTGCGGCGGGCTTCCAGCTCACGCAGATAAGTGAGCCGCTCCGACAGGTTGCGCAGCTGTGTATCATCAAGGCCGCCGGTCACTTCCTTACGGTAGCGGGAGATAAACGGGACTGTAGACCCTTCATCCAGCAGGCCTATTGCGGCAAGTGCCTGTTCCGGCCGTGCATTGATCTCGCCGGCAATCAGCGTGGCAATCCGTCTTGTAATATCTGTCATATGTATTTCTGCCATATGTCTTTCTGATTGGGAATCTCAAACATCCTTAAAGTGTTGATAGCATAGGTGCGCGATGTGGCGCAGTGAAGGCCGATCTTTTGTGTGGACGAATTGCGCGCACCGGATATGCCGCTCAGGCGGGATAGAAAATCCGTGTGATTTTCTGAGGATGGTTTGGGGGGGGCAAAGTTTCAAGACACTGATAAGCCATAATTTTTCGCAAAGCATAAAATTCCGCTCACTATATGGGAAAACATATATGCAGAATTCATTGCGCTTCTGGGCAAAAAATCTTGCCGCAAGTTTTGTTGTTGCAGCTTTTGCTTTTCCGGCAAATGCCGAAGTTAAGGTAAAAGATCAGAATATTGAGGTTGCATTTGTGCTGGATACCACCGGCTCAATGGCCGGTCTGATTGATGGTGCCAAGCGCAAGATCTGGTCAATCGCCAATACGATTGTGGATGTAAACCCGGATGCGGAAATCCGTATGGCACTGGTTGCCTATCGTGACCGTGGCGATGAATATGTTGTTAAATCCTATGATATGAGCGCCGATGTGCAGGGGCTTTACGGCAAGCTGATCAAATTGGAAGCGGATGGCGGTGGCGATACGCCTGAATCCGTGAATGAAGCGCTGGATGAAGCCGTGCGTAAATTGCAATGGACCAAGGGTGATGCGACCAAGCGGATTATCTTCCTTGTCGGCGATGCTCCGCCGCATATGGATTATCCCAATGCGCCGCTTTATCCGGATGTGTTAAAGCGCGCCAAGGCTGACGGTATCACCGTGAATACGGTACAGGCCGGTGATGATCCAGATACCACAAAAGTCTGGCGGGAAATTGCCCAGCTCGGCCATGGCCGCTATCTGGCCATTCCGCAGGATGGCGGGCAGATTACGGTGATTGAAACACCTTTTGATAATGAAATCATCCTGATCCAGAATAAAATTGATGAGACGGTTCTGCCTTATGGCAGCGGTAGCAAACAGGCCGAGATGAGCGAGAAAATGAGTGCCAAAGCTGCCGCGCCTGCATCTGTGAAGGTGGATAATTCGCGCTATTATTCCAAAAAGGGCGGTGCCAAGGAAGTAGTGACCGGCGGCGGTGATCTGGTGGCGGATGTGAAAAACGGCGCACAGAAACTGGATGCCGTGAAGGATGAAGAATTGCCGGAAGTGTTGCGCGGCAAATCCGCAACGGAAAAACAGGCATTGCTTGACGAGACATCACAGAAGCGCAGCAAGCTGGAGCAGGACATGGCCGATCTGGTTGCCAAGCGTGATGCTTATATTGCCGGTCAGGCGAAAAAGCCGGAAAAAGACGGCGATTCATTTGATGCAGTGGTGGAAGAAACCCTGCGCGACCAGCTTAAATAAGCTGGTCTCAGAGCGATTGTTTCTGCCTGCGTGGCGGGCAGAAATATCAGCGCTGTAATTTATGATAGCGCTTGATCAGACGCTCTCTTTTCAGGCGCGACAGGCGCTGAATCCAGAACATACCGTTGAGCTGATCAATTTCATGCTGATGACAGACTGCGAGCAGCCCCTCAGACTCCTCTGTCTGTTCTGCACCGGTTAAATCCTGATAGCGCAGACGGATGCGGGCATGGCGCTCAATCTCATCCACAACACCGGGCATAGAAACGCTGCCTTCCTGATGGCGGATCATTTCCTCTGAAGCCCAGATGATTTCAGGATTGATATAGGTTTTTACACCGTCCTGCGGTGAGAGCTCCAGCACCACAACCCGTTTGAAAACGCCGATATGCGGTGCGGTAATGCCGATGCCCGGTGCTGCACGCATTGTATCCAGCAAATTCGCAGTCAGTTCACGCAGATCATCATCAAACAGGGTGACCGGTTCTGCAATGATTTGCAGGCGCGCATCAGGAAAGCGGACAATTGGGCAGATGGTCATAGCGGGGCTTTACAGGTCTGAGTGTGTTGCGGCAGGCAGGGATGAGAAAAACAGCTCTGCCCGTCATCCGGCGGATCGGGTGAAGGTGTTTTTAACGCGTTTGGAGAACAGAAAATACGGTATCCAGATCAGACAGGCTATAAAGCCGCGGATCGTATCTTTCGGCTCATTCTCAATCAGGGACGGTTCGTCAAAAACCTGCGCATAATGATAGAGAATGACGGCTTCAACTGCGCCGATAATCGCCACATAAGCGAGATAGGTGATGAACCATGCCGGTGTGCGTTCATCATAGCGGAAGAAGAGCCGCGCCACATGGATCATCAAAGCAAGGCCGACGAAGCCGCCGGTCAGCGAGGCTGCAACATAGAGGCAATACCACGGATAGAGCTGGAACAGCAGTTGCCATTCTTCAAAACTCAGCGTGGTAAACCCCATCCATATATTATGGCATGTAAGAATAAAGCTGAAGATCAGCCCCAGCAACGGCAGTACAAGCCAACCGCTGATACCTGACGGAGCATTCGGATCGAAGGTGCCGGATCGTATTCTTGATTGTGTCATCATGGCTGCTCTGAAAATTGACATCCGGTTTATTGCAATAAGCCGGATTGGCAGACAAAGCCAGAGCTTTGAACCTGTCGTTTAAGGAACCGGCAGGATTATTTTCCCTGTCCGGAAAATTTGTCCCGATGATGTGCCTTCCAGACGTGGGTGGACTGATTTCCATTTAGAAAACATATAAAATACAATGTTTTATATTGATTTTGGTCGCAGCTAATGGCGCATAAGCCGTTTCCCACTTCTTTTGACAGGCATATGTTTTAGTAGTGTCGTAATTCAACAAGATGACTGGGGAGGCAGTATGAAAAACCATCTTGAAGACGTGCGTAAAGGCACTCTGGCGCGGCGTGATTTTGTTAAAATGCTGGTTGCATGCGGGCTTACTGTGCCGGTTGCAGGCCATATTCTGACCAATGCCGGTCTTGCAATGGCGGCTGACCAATCCGGTTATCTTCCGACAAAGCGCGGCGGCGGTGGCACGCTGAAGCTGCTGTGGTGGCAGGGGCCGACTTTGCTCAATCCGCATCATGCGCTGGGCACGAAAGATCAGGATGGCGCGCATCTGTTTTATGAACCGCTGGCGGCATGGGATCCGGAGGGAAATCTGGTGCCTTTTCTGGCGGCGGAAATTCCGTCAGTGGAAAATGGCAGTGTCGATAAAGACGGTAAATTTGTTGTCTGGAAGCTGAAACAGGGTGTGAAATGGCATGATGGCCATCCGTTTACGGCGGATGACTGTGTGTTTAACTGGCAATATGCTTCCAATCCTGAAGTGGCTGCCATGACTGCCGGTGCTTATGCAGGGCTTACAGTCACTAAAATTGATGACCATACAATCCGCATTGATTTCGATGAGCCGACGCCGTTCTGGGCAGATGCCTTTGTCGGTACACGCGGTATGCTGATCCCGAAACATCATTATGAAAAATATAATGGTGCGAATGCCGGTGAGGCGCCTGCCAATCTTTCGCCTGTCGGTACGGGGCCTTATGTTTTCGAGTTTTTCAGTCCCGGCGATATCGTAAAAGGCCGCCTCAATCCTGATTATCATGAAGATAACCGGCCTTTCTTCGATGCGGTTGAAATGAAGGGCGGCGGTGATGCCGTCTCGGCGGCACGCGCCGTGTTACAGGCCGGCGAATATGATTTTGCCTGGAATGTGCAGGTTGAAGATGAATTGCTGAAGCGTCTGGAAGCCGGTGGTAAGGGCACTTCTGCTATTGTGCCATCCGGTGATGTCGAGATTATTCAGCTCAACATGTCTGATCCGGCAAAAGATGTGAATGGTGAACGCTCCAGCATTGAAGCGCCGCATCCGTTCCTCAGTGATATCAATGTGCGCAAGGCAATTAACCTGCTGGTCGATCGTCAGGCCATTGAGAAATATATTTATGGCCGCTCCGGACCTGCAGCCAAAAATATGCTGAACAATCTTCCGCGATTTGAATCGCAGAATACGGCACATGAATTCAGCATCGAAAAAGCCATTGCGCTCCTTGAAGAGGCAGGTTGGAAACCGGGTGCAGGCGGAATCCGTGAAAAAGACGGCGTGAAACTGAAAGTGGTATTTCAGACCTCCACCAATGCCCCGCGCCAGAAAACGCAGGCCATTATCAAACAGGCTTTCCAGAAAGCCGGTATTGAAACCGAGCTGAAATCCGTTGCCGGTTCCGTGTTCTTCTCCTCCGATGTCGGGAATCCGGATACTTATGGCAAATTCTATGCTGATATGCAGATGTATACCACGACGATGCCGCAGCCGGATCCGAAAGATATTATGCTGCAGTTTCTCAGCAAGGAAGTGTCTTCTAAAGCGAATAAATGGCAGGGACGCAATATTTGCCGCTGGCGCAATGAGGAATATGACAAGCTCTATGCACAGTCACAGAGCGAGATTGACCCGCTGGAGCGCGCCAATCTGTTTATCCGCATGAATGATCTGGTCATTCATGATGTGGTGATTATTCCACTGGTCTGCCGCAACAAGGTCGCCTCGGTTGTGAACGGTCTTTATGCACCGCTCAGCGGCTGGGACAGCAATTTGTGGATTCTCAAAGACTGGTACCGCACCTCTTAAAACGCATTTACAGACTGTGACGCAGTTTTCAATAAAGATGCGATTTAGAACAAACACTTAGAGCGCAGACCTGCATTGTCAGATCACAACGCGCTCTAAGTCCGGCTTAACCGGATATCCTCCTTCTGGAATTATTATGCTTAGTTACATACTCAGGCGGCTGCTTGTCGCGATTCCGAGCCTGCTCGGGATCAGTATTATTCTGTTTCTTGTGCTTGCCCTTGCGCCGGGTGATCCGTTCGGCGAACTGGCAAGCAATCCTGCAATTCCGCCGGAAACGCGTGAAGCCCTGCGCATTAAGCTGGGGCTGGAAGATCCGATCTGGCAGCGTTATCTGAACTGGCTTTTTGCCATGTTACAGGGCGACTGGGGTTTTTCGTTCGTCAGTCGGGTGAATGTTGATACGCTCATTTTGCAGCGGTTGCCTGCCACATTGCTGGTGATCGGAACCTCACAAATACTGGCACTGCTGATTGCTTTTCCTGTCGGGGTTTATGCCGCAGTCCGCCCTTATTCATGGTTCGACCAGATTGCAAATACGCTGGCTTTTGTCGGCTTTTCATTGCCGACATTCTTTACCGGCATCGTGTTTATTCTGGTTTTCAGCATCACGCTTAACTGGCTGCCTTTTGTCTATCAGGGGGAGATCAATGCAACAGGTTTTGCATGGCTCTGGGGGCACATCAAACAGGCTATTATGCCGGTTGCGGTTCTTGGCCTTTTTCAGGCGGCATCCTGGACACGTTTCATCCGTTCTGCCGTGCTGGAGGTTGTGCGCCTCGATCATGTGACGACAGCGCGCGCCAAAGGCATTTCCGAACGCGCAGTTGTTATCAAACATATTGTCCGGAATGCGCTGGTGCCGGTGGTGACCCTGATTGCCCTGCAAATGCCGGTGGTTTTTGGCGGGGCGATTGTCACCGAGCAGATCTTCCGTATTCCGGGGATCGGTTCGCTGCTGATCAATGCAATCCTGTCCAATGACACTCCTGTCGTGATGGCTGTCACCTTTGTGTTCGCCTGTCTCGTCATCCTGTTTAATCTAATTGCGGATCTTCTTTATGGCTGGCTCGACCCTCGCATCTCCTTCCACTGACGTTTCAAATATTTCACGCGTTTCGCCGGTGCGGGAGTTCTGGCTGCGGTTCCGGCGGCATCGTCTCGCTGTTTTCAGCGTCTGGCTGCTGTCACTGCTGGTTTTCGCCATTCTGTTTGTACCGATGATCTGGAAGGTCGGTATCAACGAGATTGATTTTGCTTCGACACTGGAAGGGCCGACTGCGGCGCATCCTTTGGGGACTGATGATCTCGGGCAGGATATTCTGGCACGCCTGTTGTATGGCGGACGCATTTCGCTGGCGGTGGGCTTTACGGCCATGCTGATGGCTGTGTTCGTGGGTACAGTGATCGGTGCTATTGCCGGTGTTTCACGCGGCAGCGTGGATGCCGGTCTGATGTGGCTGACAGATTTGTTTTTGTCACTGCCGCAGATTCCGCTGCTTCTGCTGATGATTTATCTGTTCCGCGATCCGCTGAAAGAGATTGCAGGCCCTGAAATGGGAATGTTCATCCTGATCGTGGTGGTGATCGGCGGGTTTCGCTGGATGCCGGTGGCGCGTTTGGTACGCGCGCAGTTTTTCTCGCTGCGGGAAAAGGAGTTTGTCGAAGCGGCGCGTGCTCTGGGAGCTTCGCCCTTGCGTCAGGTGCTGCGCCATATTCTGCCCAATGCGCTCGGCCCTGTGATTGTTGCGGCAACGATTGATGTGGCAGCCGCGATTATTACGGAATCTACTTTGTCCTTTCTGGGGCTGGGTTTCCCGCCGGATGTGCCGACATGGGGGCGCCTGCTTTACGATGCCAAGGACTATCTTGATGTGGCTCCGCATTGGGCGCTGTTCCCGGGCGGTATTATCTTCATCACCGTTCTTTCCATTAATTATATTGGCGATGGTCTTCGTGACGCGCTGGATCCACGAAAGGTCGTCTGATGACTTTTTCCTCCGAACCTCCTTTGCTGGATATCCGTGGATTAAAAATCCATTTTCACACGGATGCAGGTATTATTCAGGCTGTTGACGGCGTGGATATTAATGTGCGCCGTGGTGAGACACTCGCTCTGGTGGGGGAATCCGGTTGCGGTAAATCCGTGACGGCGCTGTCTGTGCTGAAACTTTTGCAAATGCCGCCTGCACAGATTGCAGGCGGTGAAATTCTCTGGCGCGGCCAGGATCTGGTGCCGTTGAAACCGAAAGAAATGCGCTCTGTGCGCAGCCGTGAAATCGGCATTATCTTTCAGGAGCCGATGACATCGCTCAATCCGGTTTACACTGTCGGCAAGCAGATTGCTGAAGTTGTGCGTCAGCATCAGAAACTATCACGCAAGGATGCTCTGGATAAAGCAACGGAAATGTTGCGCCTGGTCGGTATTCCGACACCGGAAAGACGTGTGCATGATTATCCGCACCAGTTTTCCGGCGGTATGCGTCAGCGCGTGATGATTGCCATGGCTTTGTCCTGCGAGCCGCAGCTGATTATTGCCGATGAGCCGACCACAGCGCTTGATGTAACCATTCAGGCGCAGATTATGGATTTGCTCAGTGAAATGCAGCAGCGCCTTGGCATGGCAATCATGCTGATTACCCATGATATGGGTGTGGTGGCCTCATCAACCCAGCGTGTGGTGGTGATGTATGCAGGGCGCGTTGTGGAAGAGGCTGAAGTCGGTGCGCTTTTTGAGCAACCGCTGCATCCTTACACGCAGGGACTTATCCGCTCTATCCCGCGTATTGACCGCACATTGGAGCGGCAGGCCAAACTGGATACGATTGCCGGTTCTGTTCCCAATCTGCTGTTCCCGCCGCCGGGCTGCCGGTTTGCACCGCGCTGTAAGGCCGCCAGAGCTGAATGTACGCAAGCTATTCCTGTCTTACGCGAGGTTTCGCCGGGGCACAAAGTTGCCTGCGTTCAATACTGACCTGAGGGAATAAAATGACGTCCGAACCACTTTTACATGTAAAAAATCTGGTCAGAAATTTTGATATCAAGAGCGGGCTTTTGCGCCGTACGACTGATAAGGTTCACGCTGTTGATCATGTGAGCTTTGATATTCAGGCGGGTGAAACACTGGGGCTGGTCGGAGAATCCGGCTCCGGCAAATCAACGACCGGCCGCTGTGTCCTGCGCCTTATCGAGCCGACCTCCGGGGAGGTCAGATTTAACGGGCGCGATGTGACAGCTCTTGATGCCCGTGAAATGATTGCACTGCGCCGTGAGATGCAGATCATTTTTCAAGATCCTTATGCGTCGCTGAATTCACGTATGACCGTGGGGGCGGCAATTGGTGAGGCGCTGGTCATCCATCGGCTGGTGAAGACTAAAAAAGAACTGCAGGACCGTGTGGTGGAGCTTTTGGAAACTGTCGGGCTCAATGCCGGCCATATGAAGCGCTTCCCGCATGAGTTTTCCGGCGGGCAGCGTCAGCGTGTCGGTATTGCCCGCGCACTTGCGGTTTCGCCGAAACTGATTGTCTGCGATGAGGCGGTTTCAGCACTTGATGTTTCAGTACAGGCGCAGATCATCAATCTTTTAGGGGATTTGCAAGAAAAATTCGGCCTGTCCTATCTGTTTATCGCCCATGATCTTTCTGTTGTCGAACATATCAGCCAGCGCGTGGCGGTGATGTATCTTGGCCGTATTGTCGAGCTGGCACCGGCCAGAGAACTCTATCAGCGCCCGCTGCATCCTTATACCGAGGCTTTGTTATCGGCGGTTCCGGTGCCTGATCCGCGGGTGCCGAAAACGCATCAGCGGTTGCAGGGCGAGGTGCCCAATCCGATCAACCCGCCTGCGGGATGCCATTTCCATCCGCGTTGTCCGGTGCGCAAAGCTGTGTGCAGTCAGCAAAGACCGGAGTTTAAACAGGCTGCGGATGGTCATTGGGTCGCTTGTCATTTACATAATTGACGCAAAGCTACAAAAAGGGAGATGAGGATGACGGTGTATCAGCGGATTGCGGATTTTCATGAGGACATGACGTCCTGGCGTCAGGAAATCCACCAATTTCCGGAAACAAGTTTTGAGGAAGAGAAAACAGCAGCTTTCATCGCCGCAAAACTGGCATCATGGGGCATAGAAGTACATACCGGCCTTGCGAAAACCGGTGTTGTCGGCATTTTGCACGGGCGCGGCAATGGCAGCCGTTCCATTGGTTTGCGCGCCGATATTGATGCGCTGCCGATTGAAGAGCTGAATGATCTGCCTTACCGCTCGAAAGTTGCCGGTAAAATGCATGCCTGCGGCCATGACGGACATACAACCATGCTGCTGGGTGCGGCACGCTATCTGGCTGAGACGCGGAATTTTGATGGTGTTGTCACCTTTATTTTCCAGCCTGCGGAAGAAGGCGGCGGCGGCGCCAAAGTTATGATGGATGAAGGGCTGTTTGAGCGCTTCCCGTGTGACAGCGTGTGGGGCATGCATAATGATCCGCGTCTGCCCGCAGGCAAGATTGCCACCCGTGAGGGCGCAATGCTGGCAAGTGCGGATCTGGCAACTATGATCATTCGCGGTAAAGGCTCCCATGCAGCCCGCCCGCATGAGGGGATCGATCCGATCGCGGTCGGCTTTCATCTCTATCAGGGACTGCAACTGATTGTTTCCCGCAATGCGCATCCGATGGCGCCTGCGGTTGTCAGCGTCTGCGAGTTCCATGCGGGCAATGCAATCAATGTTATTGCCGATACAGCCAGGATGACGGCAACGATCCGCACTTTTGATCCTGCTGTTCGTGCAATGATTGAAGCGCGGGTGAAGAGCCTGTGCAAAGGCATTGCGGAGTCGCATGACTGCGTCATTGATCTGACCTATGACAAAGGCTATCCGGCGCTGATCAATCATAAGGCCGAAACACAATTCGCCGCCGGTGTGGCTGAAGAATTGTGCGGTGTCGAAGGTGTTGAGCGGGATGGCGAAGCCAGCATGGGCAGCGAGGATTTTGCTTATATGCTGCAAGCCAAACCGGGCTCATTTGTGCGTATTGGTCAGGCTGTTTCGGATAATGATTATGGTTTGCATCATCCGCGCTATAATTTTAACGATGCCATTCTGCCGCTGGGCGCAAGCTATTGGGTGCGTCTTGCGGAGCGGGCTTTGCCGCTGGAAGGCTATCATTTTCAGCCATGAGCCGGAATTGCAGAACTGAAAATCTGCGGTAATTCATTCAGGTTACAGTAACGGTTAAAACGGGTCATCTTTGCGGATGACCCGTTTTTTTATTGGCCGGTGGTTTGATCAGTGGTTTTACAACCGGCTTTCGGCTGTGCGGCGTTGCAGAAAATAGTTGATTGTCAGGATGATAAAGGTCAGCCCGATAAACAGGGTGGATACAGCGGCAATCACCGGTTCGACCTCAAGATGCAGACTGTTCCAGATACGCACCGGCAGCGGCTGACTGCGTACACCTGTCAGAAAGAGCGAGATGATCAACTCGTCAAAGGATGACAGGAATGAGAATAGTAATGCTGAAACAATGCTTGGCCATGACAGCGGCAGCACAATATGGCGGAACATATAGAACCGGCTGGCACCAAGCCCGAGCGCTGCCCGCTCGTAATTTTCTTCAATCCCGCGAATAGCGGCAATGAGGATCAGCAGTACAATCGGGATTGAAATGACCGAGTGGCAAAAGGCAATCCAGACGATATTCCCGACAAAGCCCAGCTTGATGGTCATGAAATACATGGCAATGGCGGTTACAACGGTCGGGGCAATAGTGGGAAGCAGCATCAAAGCCAGAAAGGTTTTTTTAAAGCGGAAGCTTTCACGCACAAAAGCATAGGCTGCCATGAAGCTGACAATGGTTGAAAGAATACTGGAAGCCAGTGCAATCGACAGGCTGAGCGTGATGGATTGCCGCCAGTCTGCCGAAAACAGAAAATCGCGAAACCAGCGTAATGAATAATCTGACGGCGGAAAGCTGAGCTGACTGCCGGCATTAAAAGCCAGTACCACGACAATGAAAACCGGTGTGATCAGAAACAGGCAGACCAGCACCGTATAAAGCCGGATGAAAACAGATTGTTTTTCCATTATGTCAGCTCCTTATCATGCTCTGCTGATCTGTCAGCCGGTAGTAAATGCCGTAAATAACAAGGGTTACGATCAACAGTTCCAGTGACATGATCGCTGCTGTTGTCCAGTCAAAGGTGATTTCAACGGAGCGCTGAATCAGCATAGCCACCATGACATCCTGACGGCCGCCCATCAGATCGGGCGTGATGAAAAAGCCGATGGCCAGAATAAAGACGATCAGCGAGCCGGAGACGACGCCATTGGCTGAGAGCGGAAAATAAACACGGCTGAATGTGTAGAACTTGCTTGCGCCCAGCGAACGGGCAGCCCGTACATAGCTTGGATTGATCGACTTCATCGTCGCGAAAAGGGTCAGGATCATATAGGGCATGAGAATATAGGTCATGCCGATGATCACACCGGTACGGTTATACATCAATGCCAGCGGTTCATTGATAATGCCTAAATCCATCAGTGCAGAATTGATAATGCCATTGCGGCCGAGGATCAGCATCCATGAATAGGTGCGCACAATGATGGAGGTGAAATAGGGCACAACAATGCAGAAGATGATCAGCGAAAACGACAGCCGCGAGCCGATGCACAGATAATAAGCAACAGGGTAGCACAGCAGCAGGCAGGCGAGGGTGACGACAAGCGCGACACCATTGGTGGTGATCATGGCCTGTACCATCGGGGCGGAAGTGGCGGTGGCGCTGATAGCGTGGACAATTGCTGACAGGGAGCCGAGTTCAAGCAGGCTCGATATCAGAAACATGCCCATGGGCAGCGCGAAGCCAAACCCGAACATGATCAGGATCGGCCCCAGAAAAAATGTGTTGCGGGTCAACATGGGCAAATCCTATTCGGTCAGAACACGCGCATCGGCAGGGTTCCAGAACACTGTTACCTGATCTCCGGATGTATAGGAGGCAGAGCCGGTATTGGTTTGATCGGCAATAATTTTCACATCATCACTCAGGGCGATTTTGTAACGGGTAATATTACCAAGGAAAGACTGGCGGATGATCCGGCCGCTTATGCCCTGAACATTGTTGTCGGGAGTGAAAAGCTGAATTTTTTCAGGGCGGATGAACCACGCTGCTTTGGTGCCGTTTGGGATATGCGGTGCAAAATCACCGGCAGAAAGTCGCAGCGCTCCGCAACCTATATGAGCCTTGCCCGGTGATGTGGCCGAGAAGAGACCCTCGGCAATATTGGCCTCACCCAAAAATTGACCGACAAAGCGTGATGATGGGCGCTCATAAACATCACGCGGCGGCGCCACATGTTCAAGACGGCCATTATTCATGATCGCAATGCGGTCAGACATATTCATGGCTTCTTCCTGATCATGGGTCACGTAAACCACAGTCATACCAAGCCGCTGTTGCAGGTCTTTGATCTCTGTCTGCATGGCGTAGCGCAGGTTTTTATCCAGCGCACCCAGCGGTTCATCCATCAGAACGACACGCGGTTCAAAGGAGATTGCGCGGGCAATGGCAACACGCTGTTGCTGGCCGCCGGAGAGCTGGCGGGAATAACGGTCGGCCAGATGATCAAGCCGCACGGCCTGCAATGCGGTCATAACTTTTTCTTCGATGTCTGCGCGGCTCATGCCGCGTGCACGCAAGGGAAAGGCCACGTTGTCGAAGACATTCATATGCGGAAAAATAGCATAGTTCTGGAATACCATGCCGAAACCGCGTTTTTGCGGCGGCAGTTTTGAAACATCTTTACCGTCCACCAGAATTTCACCGGAACTGGTGTCTGTAAATCCGGCGAGCATCATCAGTGTCGTGGTTTTACCTGAGCCGGATGGCCCGAGCAATGAAAAGAACTCACCCGCGCGGATGGTCAGGTTGATATCGGAAACAACCTGTTGCTGGCCGTAGGTTTTGCCAACATTCTTGAAACAAATTTCACTTCCGAGAACTGATGTCATGCTGATGCCGCTCCGGTACCGGTTGCGGACAGCAAAAGACCGTGACGGTTACGAAAATGTGCCGGGTTGCGAAGAGAAGGGCAGGCTCGGCTTGGGTTCGGTTTCCGGGATTGTGTCATTGTCTTCTTGTCCTGTTTATCTGAAAAATCCGGTTTGCCTGCATCTTATCCGGCATCACAGAAGGTTTGCGCTCTGCGATGCAAATGCGGCAACGGGTTCGGCCGCGCATACAGTGGAGAGGCACGAAAAGCTCTGCCGTTTGAATGACTTGATAAAGTACGACGGCAGCATGTTGCGAAGGGAAAGATGCCGGATAACCGGATTGTTCCGGTTATCCGCTTGAGGCATCACGCATTGGAGGCATCACAAAAATAATGCTCTTAATTGGTGATCCATGCCTGCCATGCGCGGGTTACTTCGGCACGGTGTTCTGCCCACCAGTCAATATTGCGCACATAGCCGCGTGACAGGGTGTAAGGCTTACCGGCTTCCTTGTCGTAAAGGTCTGGATTCATGTCCGCATAGGCTTTGGTATTGACCGGTACAGCGGGATATTCTTTGAGCCAGCGACTCTGGACGTCAGGGCTGAGGCTGTAATCAATAAAGGCACGGGCGGCTTCTGTTTTGGAACTGCCTTTTGGAATGCCATAGGCCTGACCAAGTGTTGCCGCCTGATTCCACTGGATGGCCACCGGCGCACCTTTTTCAATGATAACCTGTGCACGGGTGGTCCAGATGCAGCCGAGATAGGCTTCCTTATCAGCCATCATCTGTGCAGAGAGTGCGCCTGTATCCCAGAACTTGACCACAGAGGCACGAATACGTGCCAGCGAGGCAAGGGCGCGGTCAATATCCAGCGGATAAAGGTCTTCCGGTTTCACGCCATCGGCGATGAGGGCGGCTTCAAGATCGACCGTGCCTGAAGCAATATCCGACATGGTGCGCGGTCCGGCAAACCGTTCTGTATCCCAAAAATCCACCCAGTTTTGCGGGGCTTCGGGGAATTTTTCGGTATTATAGACCTGTGCAATACCATAATTATTACAGCCGACAATATTGGCACGGCGTACTGACTGCTCAATGTCGTCCGGATTGGTATATTGAAATGACGAATAGCCGATTTCATCCAGACCACCGGCTTTTTCAAGGTCAAGCAGCAGGTCGTCGCCGGTATCCAGCAAGTCCAGTTCCATCTGACCGGAGCGCACCATAGCCATCATTTTTGCAGCAGAAGCGGCGACGGGAACAATGCTGATGCCTGTCAGCTCTTTAAAAGGCTCATAGACGGTTTTGCGTTTATATTCATCATAGGCACCGCCCGGTGTGCGTACCAGCAATTCGCTGTTGGCGGCCCGTGCCTGTGCCGTCCAGACGGCGGGGGCCGCGAGAGTAACGGCTGCACCGGCAGCCATATGTTTCAGCACACTGCGCCGTGTTGCGATGGGATTGAAAGGTAATTTTTTCATCTGTGTTCCCCGTTTCTGTTTTTTATTGGTCCGATAGTAGAGGGGATACGGGGCAAGAAAAGCAGGGAATGGTTTATGCGTTATTAGTTGCGCGCCATTTTCGTGAACTTGCTAATGACGTATAATTTTTTTTACGTTGAAGGCGCAGCAACGGCCTGTCTATCTCTCATTCCCTGAAGATTTTAATCCGGGAATGAAAAGAATGATGCAAGGCACCGGCAAAGATAAAGTGCTGATCATAGGTGGCGGAATTGTCGGCCTGACAACGGGGCTGAACCTTGTGAGGCGCGGCTGTACGGTCAGTGTTGCTGATCCTTCACCTTCCCCCGCAGGCGCTTCTTACGGCAATGCAGGCATGATCAGTGCCGATACATCCGTGCCGATTGCTATGCCAGGCATGGTGTGGCAGGTGCCGAAATGGCTGTTAAACCCGAATGGCCCGCTGGCTATTCATCTGCCGGATATGCCTTCGGTTTTCCCGTGGCTGACGCGTTGGATCAGTGCCAGCCGTATGAAAAATGTACTGCGTATTTCTGATGCCATGCGCAAGCTACATCAGCCTGCTTTGGAACACTGGAAAACCCTTCTCGGCAATGATTTTAATGATCATATTGTGCTGCGCGGGCAAGTTCATGTGTGGAATGCGGCTGAAGAAACACCGATGGCGAAACTTGAAGCGCAGTTGCGGGAACGGCAGGGCATTGCTTCACAAGTGCTTACACGCGGTGAGCTTGAAGAATTATGCCCCGGCATATCGCAGGATGTGAAACGGGCAATTTTTGTGCCGGGTAATGCACAGACCTTATCGCCTTTGCGGCTTGTGCAGACCGTGGAGCGCAAATTCCTTGCAGAGGGCGGAGAGCGCCTTTACGAGAAAATTTTGAAAGTTGTGCCGCAACCCGGTGGCGGTTTTACCGTCTATACCAATCTGCGGCAGCATCAGGCGGATAAAATTGTTGTTGCCGCAGGCGTTGAATCGCTGAAACTGTTGCAACCGCTTGGTATTTCCGTGCCGCTGAC
Source organism: Pseudochrobactrum asaccharolyticum (assembly GCA_040392545.1). Taxonomy (GTDB): domain Bacteria; phylum Pseudomonadota; class Alphaproteobacteria; order Rhizobiales; family Rhizobiaceae; genus Pseudochrobactrum; species Pseudochrobactrum asaccharolyticum_A. Next base: position 239,672 of record JBEBVV010000001.1, read on the forward strand.
AAGCGAGCGGGGTTATCATCTGACTATCCGCAATTCCGGTATCAATCTTGGTACCAGTATTTCGCACAAGTCCTGCTCTGTTGGCATAACATCCTTATCGGACGGGTTACGTATTGCCGGCACGGTTGAACTGGCTGCATCTGGCCGTCCGCCCAATGAACAGCGTTCATTGATGCTGCTGCGAGATATTCGTGCGGTTTTTCCCGATGTGCGCAGCGATGATTTCAGTTGCTGGATGGGCTGCCGCCCGTCCTTTCCGGACAGTTTGCCGCTGGTGGATCAAAGCCGTAAAATACCCGGGCTCTATTTTAATTTCGGGCATGGTCATTTCGGCCTTACCGGCGGGATCGGCACGTCGCTGCTTGTGACGCAGATGATTATGGGCGAGGCCGCATTCATACCTGTTGAGCCCTATGGCAAAGACCGGTTCGGACTTCTGCCTTTTTAAGCCGCAACATGCCGAAAATCAGGTATTATCAGGGGATTGAGCTGTGACAGGGTTTTGTATCAGGGCGTAATTCATATACCCTTGCGGCCTCGGTGTTGCGACAGAGGGAGATTGATCATGGGCCTGCGAGATCCGCTGAAATTCAGGCATATAGAAGGGTTTCGTGCCATTATGTTCACCGGCACCGTTACAGGTGCCGCCGCCATTCTGAACGTGACGCAGCCCTCGATCAGCCAGCTTCTGAAAGAGATCGAAGAGATTGTCGGTTGCCGTCTGTTTCACCGCAGTGCCGGACGGCTGATCCCGTCGCGCGAGGCCGAGCTGCTTTATAATGAGATTGACCGCTGCTATACCGGCATTGATCATATCAATACTTTTGCCAAAGGGCTGACCGCCAGCCGTGGTGAAGTGCTGTCGCTGGCGACAATTCCCAGTGTCGCACTGGCTTTTCTGCCGGTTGCCCTGAGCCGCCTTCACGCGCGGGCTTCCAATGTACTGACAAAAGTGATCGCACGGCATTCAAATGATGCGGTGAAACTTGTTTCCAGTCATAAAGCGGATATCGGCTTTGGCACTTTACCGCTCGATGCCCCCGGAATCATGTGTGATAAATTCAGCAGTCATCCGCTTTTATGCGCAATGAGTCCGCAAAATCCGCTGGCAGGCCATCGCAGTATTAAAATTTCCGATCTTCACGGCCAGAATTATATCCGTTCTTCGCCTTTTGAAGGTGTACAGAATTTTATGGATAAGAGCTTTCAGGAACAGGATTGTCATCCCAATCTGGTGTCCGAAATTACTCTGTCCAGTCTGGCCTGTGGTGTTGCCAATGCGGGGGTGGGGATTGCTGTTGTCGATCATGGGGCTGCTGCGCCTTATCTTGGCACAAGCACTGTGCTGAAGCCGTTGGAAGCGGAAGGCAATTCGGATTATTACGTCTATTGGCGCCGTGATAATTCCAATTCTGCAACGGTGGATATTTTTCTGGAAGAAATGGCGGTGGCTTCACGGCTATATGAGGAAAAGCTAACCGCACATATGAAGATAAGCGCAGAACGCTTTAGCATCATGGGCTTTACCGGTATTTCGTAAAGCCGCATGATGTCATGTATAGTGGAATTTTGTCCGCTGACCGGTTGTATGGACCGGGATGTGTTTTGGTATCAGGCTTCAAGCGCCTCAATCATTGTGACACGAGCAGCATGACGCCCGCCTTCAAAATTAGCATTCAGAAACGCATCGACAATATCAAGTGCCAGACTCTCGCCGGTGACGCGTGCGCCGATTGAGAGCATATTTGCATTGTTATGTTCGCGTATCATGCGGGCAGAAAATGTATCCGTACAGACACCGCAACGGATACCTTTGGTTTTATTGGCCGCCATCATGATTCCCTGGCCCGTGCCGCACAGAATAATACCGAAACGACAGTCGCCTGAGGTGACAAGCCGTGCCGCCGCCGCACCATGCTCAGGATAATGTGTGCTTTCGGAAGTAACCGGACCGATATCGACAACCTCCCAGCCTTTGGTCTTGATGTGATCCGCAATGATTTGTCGGAGTGCGATTGCTGAATGGTCGCTTGAAAGCACAATGCGGTTATCGGATGTCATCAGAAATGATCCTGTTTTTCGTATGGCGGTGCCGCTCATTAAAACTGATTGCTCCACAATACCATATTTTTAGGTATTGCGGGGAAATGGCGGCAAGGTGGCGGTTACAGGGTTTTTCTTTTCTATATGGAAAAAAGACCGATGAGAAATATCGCAGTCATGAAACGAATAGTTTTGAAAACTGCTTTAAAATATTGAATTTTCTAAAGGAAAAATTTGTTGGTAGCGGAGGACGGATTCGAACCGCCGACACAAGGATTATGATTCCTCTGCTCTAACCTACTGAGCTACTCCGCCCCATGATCGCTTTGCGGTGCTGTATTCAGCTGCTTCGCGAAGCACTTGTTCTCGTGGGGAACGGCGCCCGTATAAGTCGGTATATGCATAGCTGTCAAGCGCTGTTATGCATTAATCGGTCTTGTAATCCATCTTTTGCAAAGTTATTGAGTTTTCAACAAGCAAAGGCAGGAAAATATGGCACCGCGTATAGCAGTTCTCGGTTGTGGCTATTGGGGCAACAACCATATCCGCACTCTTAAAGGCCTCGGCGCTCTGGCCGGTGTCAGTGATATTGATCCGGCACGTTCCGCAAAATTCGCTGCAGACTATGATGTAGCGCAAATCAGCGTGGATGATCTTTTCACCTCAAAAGATATTGATGCGATCGTTATGGCGCTTCCGGCGCAGTTTCATGCGCAATATGCAATCCGCGCTGTAGAAAATGGCAAGGATGTGCTGGTTGAAAAGCCGATTGCCCTGACCGTTGCTGATGGTGAGGCTGAAATTGCAGCGGCAAAGAAACATGGCCGCATCTTTATGGTCGGACATATTCTGCGCTTCCATCCGGCTTTTGAGAAGCTTCTGGAACTGGCGCAGGCCGGTGAGCTTGGCAAGATCGGCTATATTCAGGCGCATCGCATCGGCCTTGGCAAATTCCACGGCCAGAATGATGCTTTGTGGGATCTGGCACCGCATGATTTGTCGATGATTCTGGCGCTGACCGGTTGTGAACCGGATGAAATCCGTGGTGAAGGCGCGGCAATGATCGATCATTTGAGCGATTTTGCCCATTTGCATATGCATTTCCCGAACGGCATCCGCAGCCATTTGTTCGCCTCGCGTCTGAACCCGATCATGGATCGCCGTCTGGCCGTGATTGGCGATAAGGCAATGGCGGTTTTTGATGATGCTGAGCCTTGGGAGCGCAAGCTGACCCTGTATCGCCATAAAGTCTGGCAGGAAAACGGCCAGATTGCCTTTACCAAGGCCGATCCGGACTATGTGCCGGTGCAGGAAGGCATGCCACTGACACGTGAGCTGGAGCATTTTATCCATTGTATCGAAACGCGTGAAACACCGCGCACCAATGGTGAAGAAGCTGTGAGCGTTTTACGGATTTTGACCAAGGGCACTGTGAGCCATCCGGCGCAATAAAACATGTCGCGTTCAGATAAGTTTATTTGAGCGCGAAATACACCAAACGGAATCACGGATATTTGAGATATCCGGCCCTGTGCGATGCAGACAGTGCTGATAGATTGGGGCAAGCAGGCGCGAAGTGGCCTGTTTGTTACCTTTCGGGGCGGTTCGGTGTGGATAGAGCGCTGAAAGGCGATAAAACAAAGAGATAGTGCGGTTTTTCTGCTGTAAGAACGAACAAGCCGCTTATCGCGACTGCTGCGCGGAATAACGGGAGACGCGACATTCCGCAACTGCTTCAAGCTGTGTTACATTATTTGCTAAACAGTGAATGATCCGACATGGCGAAGTCTCTTTTGTGGGACTAAATAATACTCGATTCGCGGGTGCGCGCGTGCATATGCGGATCAATTGATATTGGAGCCGATATGCAATTCATTGATCTTGTGAGCCAGCGCGCTCGCATTGAAGACCGTCTTAACGCCGCTGTTCTTAAAGTCGTTGCGGAAGGCAAATATATTCTCGGGCCTGAAGTTGCTGAATTTGAAAAGCAGCTGGCTGATTATATCGGCGTCAAGCATGTGCTGGCCTGTGCCAATGGCACGGATGCATTGCAGATGCCGCTGATGGCTATGGGCATCGGCCCTGGTGATGCCGTGTTCTGCCCGAGCTTTACATTTGCCGCAACTGCGGAAGTGGTCGCGCTGGTTGGTGCGGAAGTTGTGTTTGTGGATGTCGAAGAAGACACCTACAATATGAATGTTGAACAGCTTCAGGCCGCGATTGATGCCGTGCGCAAAGAAGGCCGTCTGACACCAAAGGCAATCATTCCTGTGGATCTGTTCGGTCTGCCTGCTGATTATCGTGCGATTATGGCGATTGCTGATAAAGAAGGCTTGAAAGTGATCTCTGATGCTGCCCAGTCAATCGGTGGCAAGCGCGATAACGCGATGTGCGGTTCTTTCGGTCATGTGGGTGCAACCAGCTTCTACCCTGCCAAGCCGCTCGGCTGCTATGGTGACGGCGGTGCGGTCTTTACCAATGATGATGAGCTGAACGATATTATGCGTTCCATCCATTTCCACGGTAAGGGTGAAAGCCAGTATGACAATGTGCGTATTGGTCTGAATTCCCGTCTGGATACAATTCAGGCTGCGGTTCTGCTGGAAAAGCTGGCCATTCTTGAAGATGAGATGGAAACCCGTCAGAAGGTTGCCCAGCGTTATGCAGAGGGCTTTGGTGATATTGTTAAAGTCACCCGTCCTGCTGCCGGTATCCGCTCTGCATGGGCACAATATTCCATTGAAACCGAAGGCCGCGATGAGCTGAAAGCCCATCTGCAGTCAAAAGGTATTCCTTCTGTGATCTATTATGTGAAGCCGCTGCATCTGCAGACTGCTTATAAGCATTATATGGTTGCTCCGGGTGGTTTGCCGGTATCGGAAGCCCTGCCTTCGCGCATTCTCAGCCTGCCAATGCATGCCTATCTTTCGCAGGAAGATCAGGACAGCATTATTGCTGCGATTCGTGAATTTCACGGCAAATAAGTTTTAAACGCATTGTGATGCAGTTTGCGAAAGGCCGGATGGAAACATCCGGCCTTTTTGTTGTTGCGCTCCGGCATGAATGAACGGAGGAACACTGTTCTAAAATAAACTTGAATTGAAACTTCATGTTATCGGGTGTTATGCAGAGCGCATAATTGGCGCGTTCCAAGCCTGTGTCAGAACAGGGATGAAACAAATTATGCGTCATGCATTGCAGGAGAGAGAATGAGCAAAGCAGTTTTCAGTGCACAGACCCGAATTGCATCCGCCAATGCGCATAAAATTCTGGAAAGTCTGCTCACGGCCTATAGCGAACATTATGTGATGGAGCGCAACGGGGCTGAAACATCTGTACCGCTGGTTATGGGCAAGGCTCGTTTTATTGCGGATGAGGACGGTTTTCAGATCGTGGCAGAGGCTGTCAATGAGAGCGATCTGTCTTATCTGAAATTCGCTGTTGCTGAGGGCATTATGCGCTTTGCCGGTGGTGAAGCACCGCAATTCCGCTGGGAGGGGGATGGCGCCGGTGAGGGCAGCCTGCCGCCGTTTTTCCGTGAAATGACTGTTATTGATGTGAAGTCTGTCACGCCGCATATGCGCCGTGTGCGCCTGCGTGGCGATGATCTGGCACGTTATGCCAGTGGTGGTTTGCATATCCGGCTGGTTCTGCCGCCGAAAGCACCCCTAAAACCGAAATGGCCGCATCTGGGCGCTGATGGCCGCCCTGTCTGGCCGGATGGTGAGTATCGCCTGACCAATCGTGTCTATACGATCCGTGAGATTGATGTGGCACAGGGCTGGGTGGATATTGATATGGTGGTGCATCCGAGCGCGACAGAAGCGCCGGGCACAGAATGGGCCATGCAGGCACAGATCGGCGATATTGTCGGCATGACAGGGCCGGGTGGCGGCGATGCGCCGGTGGCTGATCTTTATACGCTGGTCGGCGATGAAACCGCTCTGCCGGCTATTGCGCGCATTTTGGAAGGTCTGCCTGCAAGCGCTTCTGCAATTGTGCGTATTGAAGTGGCCGATGCCGCGGAGGAACAGGTTTTGAAAACACAGGCGCAGCTTGATCTGCAATGGTTGCACCGCAATGGTGCAGAGGCCGGAACCACATCGCTGTTGCCGGATGTTGTGAAGCAGCTTGCACCGCAGGCCGTTGAAGGCAAACGCATCTTCGCATGGGCGGGGTGTGAGTTCGATGCCTTCAAGGCGATCCGCGGTTTCTGGCGCAAAGATTGCAAGCTGAACCGTGATCAGCATCTGGCTGTTGCCTATTGGCGGCGCGGTGTGGCGGATGCCCATTAAAGCGCTGTTGTGATCACTCTTGGTTGAATGAAAACGCCCGCCTGAAAAAACAGGCGGGCGTTTCATTTTACGGGATGCACCGCAAAAGGTGCGATTAGATTTATCGGATTCAGGCGGTGATTTTTTTAATCCGTCCTGCCAGACTTTTCGGTCTGGTTTTCTTTTTTCCGTTTTGGGCGGCGGTTTGCGTCGCCTCAGGCGCGTCTTTCAGCAAAGCATGAATCGGGGAGGTCTCGCCTTCCTGCGCTGCCGTTCTGGCAACCATTTCGGCCGCCAGTTCACTGATTGAATCGCGCAGTTTCTGATCATCGGCACTCAGAGCCTGAGCAGTGTTTTCAGACAGGTTTTGCGCGCGCAGTCTGTCTTTACCCTGCCGTTCCAGTCTTTCCTGCGTGTCGGAAAGCTCGGTGATCAGACGGTGCAATTTATCCTCAAGCGCCTGATTGCGGCGCTTTTCACTTTCAAGAGATGTTTCCAAGGCTACCACCTGTGAAGCCAGTTCCGACTTCGCGCTGTTAAGTTGTTTTTTGTCCTGCCGCAGATCATGCGCTTCACGGCGCAGGCGGTCAGCCTCCGTCTCGCGGGCAGAGACTTCCTGCCGCAACGTGTCGCTGAGCTTGCTCAGTGCTTCGCTCTGGCGCTGCAGGCGGGCATTTTCTTCTTGTGCGCTGTGCCGGTGCTGTTGCAAGGCACCAAGCTCATCCTGCAAGGCGCTGATGCGGTTGCGGTCATTGTGCTGTTCGGTTTTGAACTGAGCAAGTTCCTGCTGCAATGGCTGGATTTTTTCCAGCTCGCTGCGATCGGCGCTGATTTGCAGCATGGCTTTCGTGTGTTTTTCCCGTAAGGCGGCTGTCTGCATTTCCGCCTTGCGCAAGGCAACAGCATGGGCGGCACGCAGCAAATCGCGGTCGGCTTCAATCGCGGTCAGGGAAACCGGCAGCCGAGCAGCCATTTGTTTTTGCCACAGATAATGCGCCCGCCGCCAGAACAGGGGAGCGGCCAGTAAAATCAGAAATGCTGCGCATAAAAAGCCCAGCAGAAAAACCAGTGCCGATTGTATCACGATCTGCCGATCTCCGGTGCCTTCAGATTATACTGGAGCGTGCCGCATTTCATCATCATGTCTGCGCCTGCGCTGAATTCTTTATGAACCGACTTAGCCAAGAAATGCTTAAAAGAGAGAATTTTGAATCCTCTCTTTTATTATGATTACCCGTCAATCCTGTGGATGATCAGAACGGGTTCCATGTGGCGCTTGGCGTCAGTTTCAGATAGCCGATATTCACACCCAGACGGGCGCCCACACCGGTGCGGATCGGCACCAGCAGAATATTGGAACGCTTGAGAACATTGAAACCGGCACCTGCAATCACATAGGCTGAACCGGAAACACCGGCATAGCGCCCGTAAAGCTGATTCACATCATCCAGATTGTAGACCAGCATCATGACACGGGAGCCCTGGCCGCCAAAGTCCCAACCAAGGGAAGGGCCTTGCCAGAATGTTTTGTGGTCGCCGGCATTCTTTGTATAGAGCACGCCTTCGCCATAGGTCAGGCCGCCGACAAATGCGCCCGAGCCTTCTTCGCCCAGAATATAGCCGTTTGGCAGGCCGTAACTCTGGAATACTTTTTCAATCGCAGAAGCTATACCGCCTGACGTTGAGCCGAAAAAGCGATGACCGGAGGCAACGATTTCCTCCATGCTGAAGCCTTCACTGGCTTTGGCCTGCTGCGGCGCAATGCTGAACAGAGCCAAAAATCCTAACAGAACCGCCGCAAACTGCATACGGAAAGAGGACAGGTTTAGGGTAGCCATAAATATATCCTTCTGGCTGCTTGGCTCACTCTGGCTGACGCGGACAGGTCTTTTTCCTGATGGAAAATGCCGTCCTTATTTTCTGAAACAGCATGCGGAAATGCTCTGCTGCTGCTCTGAAACCCTGTCCGGACCTGCAATTCTGATGATTGCTTTATCCGGTAGGCATGTGCCTGATTGATACGGCACTTTGCCTATCGTGGCGAAAACGGGTGGTTACCCTCATTCGCGCACAGATTTGCGGTCTATTGTAAACGCAAAAACCTTGTTGAAATGTTTATATGAAAAATTGTCCTTTCAATGGCTTAATGAAAAAGCATTAAAATGGTTTTTGCGTGCATATTTGGTAATCATTAAGCCTATTGGCGCATAATCGCGGTTCACCGATGCTCCGGCATGCTGATCATAATTTTTGCGATGGTGATTCGTTGCGCATAGTATTGTGCGGTTGTGCGATATGCCGGAGCAATTGAGCGCATCACGCAAATCATCAAACGGTTTGCGCAATAAGATGCGTATAAACAAAGAGACAGGACGCGTGCGGCACACAGAATTGATGCGGCCCGTTCTGGAATTGAAGTTTGCCTGCGGGCAGTTACGAGATTTGGAGATGCGATCTATGTCCTTGCCTGTTGTTCTTTCTGCTGCCGATCTTGGGGCATTGCTGTGCAGCCGCATTTGTCATGACATTATTTCACCGGTCGGCGCGATCAATAACGGTCTGGAACTGCTGGAAGAGGGCGGTGCAGATGAAGATGCGATGGCACTGATTGCCGCAAGTGCGCGCAATGCGTCTGCCCGCCTGCAATTTGCCCGTATTGCTTTTGGTGCTGCCGGTTCTGCCGGTGTGCAGATTGATACCGGTGATGCACAGAATGTGGCCACTGCTTATATGGCCAATGAAAAGCCTGAATTTACCTGGACCGGCAACCGTGCTTTCCTGCCAAAAAATCAGGTCAAACTGCTGCTCAATCTGATCCTCATCGGCATTTCCTCCATTCCGCGTGGCGGTAATCTGGATGTGGTACTGGAGGATGTGGAAACAGATCCGAAAATCAGCATCAAAACCCGCGGCCGTATGCTGCGCGTACCGCCGAAATTTAAAGAACTTCATGACGGCAATGAGCCGGAAGAAGCGATTGATGCCCATTCCGTGCAGCCTTATTATACGCTGCTGCTGGCAGAAGAAGCCGGTATGGATATTATCATTGATGTGAGCGAGGAAGATATTGTTTTCCGTGCACAGAAAAAGCCGGTTGAACCGGATTTTGAAGGTGATGTGCCTGAAAATGACGATGCAGAACTTGCTGCAGATGCCGAAACACTGGCCGATGACGAATAAGCCGGTTTCGCACTGATATTCTATTGAAAAAGCCGCATGACCGGACCAGTCATGCGGCTTTTTTATGCGCGAAACAGAGGTTGTGTGCGAAATGCAGGCAATAAAAAACCCCGCCGGAGCGGGGCTTTTTAAAAAGAAGCGGAACGCATCAATGATTATGCGATTTCGCGATGATCGATACTGTCCTGATCGCGCAGCACGTAACCGCGGCCCCATACAGTTTCAATATAGTTCTGATTGCCGGAAACAGCATCGAGCTTCTTGCGCAATTTGCAGATGAATACGTCGATAATTTTCAGTTCCGGTTCGTCCATACCGCCATAAAGATGGTTGAGGAACATTTCTTTGGTAAGGGTTGTGCCTTTACGCAAGGAAAGCAGTTCCAGCATCTGATATTCTTTGCCGGTGAGGTGAACGCGCTGGCCGCCGACTTCAACAGTCTTGGCATCCAGATTAACGATCAGATCACCTGTGGTGATGACGGACTGTGCATGGCCTTTCGAGCGGCGAACGATTGCATGAATACGGGCAATCAACTCATCTTTATGGAAAGGCTTTGTCATATAGTCATCGGCGCCGAAGCCGAGGCCACGTACCTTATCTTCAATACCGGCCATGCCGGACAGGATGAGGATAGGGGTCTTTACTTTGGAAAGACGCAATGTGCGCAGCACTTCGTAGCCCGACATATCCGGCAGGTTAAGATCCAGCAGGATAATATCATAGTCATAAAGTTTACCCAGATCGATGCCTTCTTCGCCCAGATCTGTCGTGTAAACATTGAAGCTCTCAGACTTGAGCATCAACTCGATGCTTTGTGCGATTGCACTATCGTCTTCAATCAAAAGAACGCGCATCTCAGAATCCCTTTTTTCCGCCGCTTAACCTGATCCGGCAGTTAACTGCCAACAGCAACTCGCTTTGAACCAAGTCTGCCACCGAATGGTTAACAAAATATGATTCTTCTTGGCAATAGTAAATATGCGAAAGGTGTAATTTTAAGCTAACTGTTTGAAAATCAATGATAAAACCTAAAAAAATTTCTTAACAAATTAGTTTAAGAAATCCTTGCAAGTGACTCATGAGATTCAAAGTTTTAATGTTGCTGAAAAAACACAGCTAATTTACCTAGCCTTAAGTCCTAACCGCTATGATTAACGCTGTACGTAAAGGAATGGTTACCAAAAGCCGTAAATCTTAATTTTTTGTTTCGAAATTCAGAGGTTTCTTTTGCGTCGAGGGTGCTCACAGGTAACAAGGTGCAAATCAGTGCCTGTGACGTTGGTGTTCAAGGAGTAATGCGTATGAAGCCACGTGAGAGTCTTGTCCGGCTGAAATTGTTTCAGGTTAAAGAGAAGCGCCGGCAAATTGGTCAGCTTGATCTGATGATGGGCGAGTTTGAACGTATGGCCGGTGAACTGGATGCGCAGATTCAGTCTGAAGAGCGCAAAGCCGGTATCACTGACACGTCTCATTTTGCCTATCCGACTTTTGCCAAAGCCGCACGTCAGCGCCGTGACAATCTGTTTGATTCGATCCGCGATCTGACTGCCCAGAAAGAAGCCGCCGAAGCTGATCTTCTGGAAGCCGAAGCTGATCTCTCCCGCGCCGAAGCACTCGAAACCCGTGACGGCAAAATGAGAGAAATTGAAGAAGCGCCTGTTTATGATCGTCGTGTCATGATCGGCTAAGATTTAGGCTCTGGCGGTCTGCAAATGGCAATTTTCTCCGCTTCCGGTGCTCACATACTATAAGTATGCTCCGCTCCGCTGCTCGAAAATCACCATTTTCGCCACGCCATAACCAAAATCTCTCCAGTTCTGCCTCGTTGTGCAGGTCGAATAATCGTTAGAATCTTAAAATGCATAATTCCTTAAACCCTAGGTCTAAGGAATTATGCATTTTTTTGTTTGTAAGCGCGTGCAGAAGCGGGCTGGCTGCAGATCAGCATGAAATGTAAGGGGATTGGCAGGAGACGGAGAGGTAGCCGCGATATGCGCGTGCGGGGTGCTTCGTTTGCGAAACTGCCCTCAAAAAAGAAGAAAGCCGGAGATGAACTCTCCGGCTTAATCTTTAGAACGCGCCGCTGATCGCGGCAAATCCTTATTTTGTGTCATTACAGACCTCGCTGGAGGTTATAATGATTAGTGTCTGTATTGTTGAATGCGGGTTGTCCGCAAACCGGCGAGACCATGCTCGTCGATGGACAACTGCCAAGACAGAAACTCTTCGACTGTCAGCGTATAACGCTGGCAGGCTTCCTCAAGGCTGAGGAGGCCGCCGCGTACTGCGGCAACAACTTCAGCCTTGCGGCGGATAACCCAGCGCCGTGTATTCGACGGCGGCAGATCTGCAACGGTGAGCGGACTACCGTCCGGACCGATGACATACTTTACTCGTGGTCTTACCAGATCGGTCATTGTACTCTCTACACAACACTCAAGGACCCAATCACACATCACGATAGCGTCACAGCTTTAAAAAAGAGCTAAGCACTCGGTAAGGCTCTGGTAATAAATAATAATTTTTATTAAAGAATATGCTTAAGTCGCTGAAAAATGCCGTATTTTGGCCAATTTGCGGCAGTTTTGCGCCTTTTAGGGCCCAAATAAATTATTAAAAAAACGCGTTTTCCCTGCGGCATCTTGGCAAGATGGGTCAGAATGGCCTATATAAGGGGAGAATTTACAGCAAGATTTAGGGCTTTATGCCCAGATGCGGATCTATCATGAAACTGAACAGCCTCGATTTACCGGGAAAGCCGGAAGATACGCGCATTGTCGTCGCAATGTCAGGGGGCGTTGATTCTTCGGTTGTGGCCGGCATTCTCAAGCGGGAAGGCTATGATGTTGTTGGTGTAACGCTTCAACTCTATGATCACGGTGCTGCCGTGCATCGTGCCGGTTCCTGCTGCGCAGGGCAGGATATTGAAGACGCACGCCGCGTTTCCGAAAGCCTCGGTATTCCACATTATGTTTTGGATTATGAAGCACGCTTCCGCGAAGCGGTGATTAATCCTTTTGCCAATAGCTATGTCAGCGGTGAAACGCCGATTCCATGCGTTGCCTGTAACCAGACGGTGAAATTTGCCGATCTTCTGGCTACAGCGCGTGATCTGGGTGCGGCCGCATTGGCAACAGGTCATTATATCCGCAGCGGTGCCAATGGCGCACATCGCGCTTTGTTCCGTCCGGTGGATTCAGACCGCGACCAGAGTTACTTCCTTTTTGCCACCACGCAGGAGCAGATTGATTATCTGCGCTTCCCGCTTGGAAATCTGCCAAAAGCACAGGTACGCGAAATGGCAGAGGAAATGGGGCTGACCGTTGCCAAAAAGCAGGACAGTCAAGACATTTGCTTTGTGCCGCAGGGCAAATATTCCGATATTATTTCGCGTCTGAAGCCGGAAGCGGCAACACGCGGCCATATTGTCCATATTGACGGCCGTGTTCTGGGTGATCACGATGGTATCGTGCATTATACCGTCGGCCAGCGTCGCGGTATCGGTATTGCCACCGGCGAACCGCTTTATGTGGTGCATCTCGATGCTGTGAATGCACGGGTTATTGTCGGCCCGCGTGAAGCACTGGAAACCCACAAAGTATTCCTGCGTGATGTGAACTGGCTGGGTGATGGCCCGCTTGCTGATCTGCCGGCAGAAGGCATGGAAGTTTTTGCTAAAGTGCGCTCCACACGTCCGCCTAAGCCTGCTGTGCTGCATCATGCCGATGGCCAGACATGGGTGGAACTGATTGACGGCGAAAGCGGTATTGCACCGGGGCAGGCCTGTGTTCTCTACTCGGACGACAGTAATATTGCCCGTGTTTATGGCGGTGGCTTTATCGCCCGTTCTGAACGCGCACCGGAAGCAGAAAAAATGCTTCAGCTGCTGACAGGCGATGTCTCAAATGCGACATCAAAATCAATCTCTGTTGCCTGATCAGCGCTGCTTCTTATGAAATGAAAAATGCCTGCTTTCATGCAGGCATTTTTTTTGATTCGTTTTCTCTGTGTCTGTTTTATGAAAACACATTGCGGGAACCATATGGCTTGGATGCCGGAAATGCGGGCTTAACGGCTTGGAAGCCTGGCAATTATTCTCGTAACATTCGGCTGGTATAATGCGTTATGTTTGTAGTTTGATCTGCTGGGCAGTTGCCACTGACGCAATTTACGTATGCCCAGCGCTGTTTTGCTCAGCAATCGAAGGCTTTGCCGTTCGGTATTTTTTTACACTGTAAATGACACTAGAGGGCGAGGGCTGTATCTCTAATATTGATGAATTGTATCAATATTTTTGAGGTAATATTTTTATAAGTAAAATATCATTGAAATTCATATATTTAATACTTTATGAATTTAATAATATAGACATAGCTTATACAACCTTTGATTGTAGTCGCTTTAGAAGCCGGGTTTTTCTTGCTGGTTTTACAGGCGGTTTTTTTGACCGGATTGTCGATGAATTTAGTTGAAACGGGTGCGGCTCAGGCAGGATAAAGCGATGCCGGAAGCGGTGGCGATATTCAGGCTGTCAAACTGTTTTGACATTGGTATGCGTGCTGTTTGCAGGGTGCTGAGCAGGTGTTGAGGCAGGCCTTCGCCTTCCGTGCCGAGCAGCAGGGCCGTGCGCCCTGACACCGGCAGATCATACAGGGAATGGCTGCTGCCTGGTGATAATGCGATCAGGTTTATGCCGGCCTCAGCAATGGCTTTGACCATGCTGTCTATGTCACTGCTATGGACATAGGGAACTTGCAATGTAGCGCCGACAGAGACGCGGATAGCCTTGCGGTAAAGCGGGTCGCAGCAGGTTTCATCCAGCAGCACACAGGCAGCTTCGAATGCTGCTGCATTCCGAAAAACCGAGCCGACATTGTCGTGATTGGAGATCCCGCAAAGGACGACAATTAGGGCGTTCTCAGGCAGATCTCTGATTATGTCATTGATATTGTTTGGATTACGCTTCTTGCCAACGGCAAGGATACCACGATGGACATGGAAACCCGCAATCTTGTCCATAGTCTCCGGACTGACAGCATAAACCGGTATTTCCGAAGCTTTGGAAGCAATTATATCCTGCAAACCGGCGAGTTTGTTCTCGCATACAAGGATAGATTCAGCCTCAAACTGTGATGAATTGAGAAGGACTTTTAAGACAACTTTGCCTTCTGCAATAAATCTGGACTGACGTCCTACAAGGTCTTTTTCTTTAATGTTGAGATAAGCGCCGAGGCGCTTATCTTCTTGATTTTCAATGAATATTACATCTGTAATATCAGAATTCTGATGTTTCATCAGTGATTTAAGCGAATGCTTCTCGTCTTTGTTCATTGCGGGACAGATAGAGGCTGCCCAATGTTGACAGCACCAGCTCGATATGCGGTGAAGATACAACATAATAAATGGTTTGTGCATCCCGTCTTGTCGAAACAAGATTCAATGCCCGCAATTTGGCTAGGTGCTGAGACAAAGCTGACTGGCTGAGATCAATCGCTTTGGCAAGGCTTCCAACAGACATTTCGTTGTGAAGCAACTTGCACAGGATCAGCAGGCGCTTGTTATTGGCCAGCGCCGAAAGGAAGTCGGCAGCCTGATCGGCATTTTCGACGAGATTTGAATAAATGTTATCGTGCTTCATGTGCAGTCCTACCCCCGTATGACAGCAATTTTGATTGCGCGCTTATAAGAAAATTATGAGCGCGGTATTACAACTACCAATAGAATTGATATTTGCAAGAATTATTTTAAATAGGGTGGACGTTTTAATCTTTATTAAAAGAAAATAATCGATTTAATTATCAATATGGCTTTTATCATTTTAGATTTAGCTAAAATTCTTATATCTCATTAAAAACATGCGTAAATATGTGATTTTGCTGGGTTTCTGCTGCGTTATACATCCGGAAATTGCTTTTTTAGCCATTAAAAATAAATGACCTCTCAGCAAAGCACATTTTCGTGATCTGTGGATTTTCTTACTGTAAAACGTAAGCAAACAGCTCTTTGCAAATTATGCGGACGGCAATGTCGCATTCAGAACATTGCCGCCCGTGTACTTTGTCGGTTATCGAATTATGCTGTGGTGACGATATCGTCGGCTTTCAGTTGATAGGCTTTGCCGAAACCGCCATTCAGTCCGGCGCTTTCAATATTGAGACGGAAAATAACAAAATCGCCGAGATCAATATAGAGTTTCACTTTGGGGCGTTTTTCCAGAAACAGGCTGCGCAGTCGCGGATAGCCTTCATCCTCACGGGTGAATTTTTGCGCGCGGCAGGCAAGTGTGATGCGCGGATGAACCAGAGGGTCGCCTTTATCGGCAGGTTCGCCCAGTAAGAGCGAGCAAACGGGATTGGCATTCAGCGCCGGCGTGTGTGTGGCAAGGCCGGAGGCAAGAAGCAGGGGCGTGTTGTCAATATCGGCGGCAATGGCAACGCGTGTTACGCTCGGGCGCCCGGTTGCCGGATCAAGTACGGCGAGGGCGCCGAATGTGGCTGAATTGATCAGTTCTCTGGCCTGTGCCCGCACTTCATCAGTGGTCTGCTGAATGACTTCTTTTTTCTCAGTCATAATTTTGCTCCGCTTTCAGATATTTCGGTGGCGTATCAATAGCTTGGAGTAACGTCAGGTACTGTTGCGATTCTTGTCGTGATTTGACACAAATATGCCCGTTTTTAACAGTTTTTCAGAAAAAAATCCCATTTAGCGTTAAACGGTAAAACGATTTAAAGTTCAAAAATACGCTGTAAAATCAAATATATGTGTTGTGTTGCTAAATTTAGATGCCTCTATGCGTTATCGCACTCATTGACGGGGACGTAAATTCAACTTGCCTTTTTGTTGCGCAAAATGCTTCTTTACACTCCAGACTGCGGTTTGAGAGAGGCCGCAGCTTATTATCGGGTGGAGGCCTATAATGAAAATTTCTGCAAAACTGCTCGCTGCGACTGCTATGACCGCAGCTATGATGTTCGGTGCCTCGGGCGCGGCATCAGCCAAGACTCTGGTTTATTGCTCGCCGGCTTCTCCGGAAGGTTTCGATCCGGCACCTTATACCGGTGGCGATACTTTCGATGCGTCCGCGCATCCGGTTTATAACCGTCTTGTTGAGTTCAAAAACGGATCAACAGAAGTTGAGCCGGGTCTGGCTGAAACATGGGAAGTATCCGACGACGGTCTGGAATATACATTCAATCTGCGTAAGGGCGTGAAGTTCCAGACAACGGACTTCTTTACACCGACACGCGATTTCAATGCCGATGACGTGATCTATTCCTTTGACCGTCAGCGCAATAAGGACAATCCGTGGTATGAATATACTGCCGGTATTTCCTATGAATATTTCAACAGCATGGAAATGAACACGCTGATCAAGGATATCGTTAAAATTGACGATAATACTGTGAAGTTTGTTCTGACCCGTCCTGAAGCACCTTTCCTTGCCAATATTGCCATGCCGTTCGTTTCGATCATGTCGAAAGAATATATGGACAAGCTGGCAGCTGATGGCAAAAAAGAAAACCTCAACCAGTTCCCAGTGGGCACCGGTGCGTTTACTTTCGTTGCCTATCAGAAAGATGCGGTTATCCGTTATAAAGCCAATCCTGATTATTGGGGTGGCAAGCAGCCGATTGACGATCTGGTCTTTGCAATCACCACAGATGCTGCCGTGCGTGCACAGAAGCTGAAAGCCGGTGAATGCCATCTGATGTCCTATCCGGCACCTGCCGACATTAAGGGCCTTCAGGAAGACAAGAACCTGAAAGTTGATGAACAGGCCGGTCTGAATATCGCTTATTTCGCTTACAACACCCTTGTTGCTCCGTTCGACAAGCCGGAAGTGCGTAAAGCGCTGAATCAGGCTGTTAACAAGCAGGCGATTATTGATGCCGTGTTCCAGGGCTCCGGTCAGGTTGCCAAAAACCCGATCCCACCGACAATGTGGGGTTATAATAACGCGATTGAAGACGACAAATATGATCCGGAAGCCGCTAAAAAGGCTCTGGAAGCTGCAGGCGTTAAAGATCTGAAGATGAAGCTTTGGGCTATGCCTGTAAGCCGTCCTTATATGCCGAATGCCCGCCGTACAGCTGAACTGATGCAG
The DNA here is from genome assembly GCA_040392545.1 of Pseudochrobactrum asaccharolyticum. Classification (GTDB taxonomy): domain Bacteria; phylum Pseudomonadota; class Alphaproteobacteria; order Rhizobiales; family Rhizobiaceae; genus Pseudochrobactrum; species Pseudochrobactrum asaccharolyticum_A. The sequence goes on from JBEBVV010000001.1 coordinate 257,276, forward strand.
GCTGATCTGGCCAAAGTCGGTGTGGATGCTGAAATCGTTTCGATGGAATGGGGTGAATATCTCAAGAAGTCGGGCGACAAGGATCGTGACGGTGCGGTTATCCTCGGCTGGACCGGTGATAATGGTGATCCGGATAACTTCCTCGGCGTCTTGCTCGGCTGTTCGGGTGTTGGCAGCAATAACCGTGCACAATGGTGCTACCAGCCGTTTGAAGATCTGATCCAGAAGGCCAAAATCACTTCCGATCAGGCTGAACGCGTGAAGCTCTATGAGCAGGCACAGGTTATTTTCAAGGAGCAGGCTCCTTGGAACACACTGGCACATTCCACTGTTTATGTGCCGATGTCTGCCAAAGTTACGGGCTTCAAGATGAGCCCTCTCGGCGATTACCGTTTTGACGGTGTTGATATTTCCGAGTAACTCTTAAGGGAGAATGGCCGGGCGCTGGATAAGATTATTCGGCGCCCGGTCTTGCTATATTCATGATACGATTCATTTTAAGTAAAATTGCCTATTTGATACCGACATTTCTGGGTATCACTATTCTTGCTTTCGGTTTCGTGCGCGTGCTGCCGGGGGATCCCGTTCTGTTGATGGCAGGGGAACGCGGTGTTTCACCTGAGCGCCATGCGGAGCTGATGACGCAATTCGGCTTTGATAAGCCGATGTGGCAGCAATATCTGGATTATATCTGGAACCTGCTGCATGGCGATTTCGGCATGTCCATGGTAACAAAAAAGCCGGTTATTGCGGAATTTATGACGCTTTTCCCGGCAACTGTGGAACTCGCCGTCTGTGCTATTCTGCTGGCGGTGCTGATCGGTATTCCTGCCGGTGTGTTTGCGGCTGTCAAGCGCGGCTCCTGGTTTGACCAGACATCCATGGGTATTGCCCTTGTCGGCTATTCCATGCCGATCTTCTGGTGGGGGCTGCTGCTGATCATTTTCTTCTCCGGTATTCTGCAATGGACACCGGTTTCAGGCCGTATTTCGCTGATGTATTTCTTCCCGCCGGTTACGGGCTTTATGCTGATTGACAGTTTGCTGTCGGGGCAGAAGGGCGCTTTCGCCTCGGCGCTTTCACATCTGATTTTGCCGTCTATTGTTCTGGCAACAATTCCGATGGCGGTGATTGCCCGTCAGACCCGTTCCGCCATGCTGGAAGTGCTGGGTGAGGATTATGTTCGCACAGCACGCGCCAAAGGTCTTGGCCAGCGCCGTGTTATCGGTATGCATGCGCTGCGTAATGCACTCATTCCGGTTATTACCACCATTGGTTTGCAGGTTGGTGTACTGCTCGGCGGTGCGATCCTGACCGAAACTATTTTCTCCTGGCCGGGGATCGGCAAATGGATGATCGACAGTATTTTCCGTCGTGATTATCCATCTGTTCAGGGCGGTTTGCTGCTGATCGCAATCCTTGTGATGGTTGTTAATCTGGTCGTTGATTTGCTCTACGGCTTAATCAACCCGCGCATCCGGCATAAGTGAGGTTTCCAATGAGTCATTCTACTGTACCAATGGAAAAGCCGGTTGATGTGTCGTTCCGACGTCAGCTTGCAGATTTCTGGTTTTATTTCAGCGTTAACCGCGGTGCGGTTATCGGCCTGTTTGTTTTTGTTGCGCTAGTATTGGTGGCTGTTTTTGCCCCTTTATTGGCACCGTATAACCCGACAGAGCAATTTCGTGATGCCGTCAAGATCCCTCCTATGTGGCAAGAAGGTGGTAAAGCTGCCTTTATATTAGGGACTGATGCGGTTGGCCGTGATATGCTGTCCCGACTGATTTATGGTTCGCAATATTCGCTGTTTATCGGTCTGGTTGTTGTTGTTCTGTCGCTTGTTTCTGGTGTGACTGTCGGCCTGATTGCTGGTTTTTTCGGCGGAGTGGTTGATACAATCATCATGCGTGTGATGGATATCATCCTGTCATTCCCGTCGCTTATTCTGGCACTGGTTCTGGTCGCTATTCTCGGACCTGGTTTGATGAACGCGATGATCGCGATTGCTCTGGTTTTGCAGCCGCACTTCGCGCGTCTGACCCGTGCAGCCGTGATGGCAGAAAAGAACCGTGAATATGTGGTTGCCGCCAAACTTGCCGGTGCCAGCCGCCTGCGTTTGATGTTCAAAACCATTTTGCCGAATTGTATTGCACCTTTGATCGTGCAGGGCACTTTGTCCTTCTCCAATGCGATCCTTGATGCTGCTGCTCTCGGCTTTCTTGGTATGGGCGCTCAGCCGCCGACACCGGAATGGGGTAGTATGCTTGCGGAAGCCCGCGAGTTCATCACAAGTGCGTGGTGGATTGTCACTTTCCCGGGACTTGCCATTCTGATTACCGTTCTGGCGATCAATCTGGTTGGTGACGGCCTGCGCGATGCGCTTGATCCAAAACTGAAGAGGAGCTGACGATGGCTCTTTTGGAAATTAAAAACCTGACGGTTGCTTTTGATACGTCAACCGGGCTGTTCAAGGCAGTTGACGGTATTGATATTACCGTGGATGCCGGTGAAGTACTGGCAATTGTCGGTGAATCCGGCTCCGGTAAATCGGTGGGCATGCTGGCGGTGATGGGGCTGTTGCCTAAAACCGCCACAGTGACCGCAGACAAGATGGAGTTTGACGGCCGTAATCTTCTCACTATGAGTGAGAAAGAACGCCGCCTGATTATCGGCCGTGAAATTTCAATGATCTTTCAGGAGCCGATTGCCAGCCTCAATCCGTGTTTCACCGTGGGCTTTCAGCTTGAGGAAGTGCTGCGCTATCATCTTGGCATGGGCAAGGCACAGCGCCGCGCCCGCGCTATTGAGCTTCTGGAACTTGTTGGTATCCGTGATGCGGCTGAACGTCTGTCCAGCTATCCGCATCAGATGTCCGGCGGCCAGTGCCAGCGTGTGATGATTGCGATTGCAATTGCCTGCAATCCGAAACTGCTGATTGCCGATGAGCCGACCACAGCGCTTGACGTGACCATTCAGAAGCAGATCCTTGATCTGTTGATGCGGTTGCAGGAAGAGCATGGTATGGGACTGATCATGATTACCCATGATATGGGTGTTGTGGCTGAAACCGCAGACCGCGTAATTGTGCAATATAAAGGGCACAAGATGGAAGATGCGGATGTGCTGTCGCTGTTTGAAAATCCGCAAAATCCATACACCAAAGCGCTGCTTTCGGCATTGCCGGAAAATGCAACCGGTGACCGTTTGCCGACAGTATCGGATTTTGTGATGCAGAATCCCGCCTCATCAGGAGCTGCCATATGAGTGAAATCGTTTTGGAAGCCCGCAATATTGTACGGGATTATCACACCAGCGGCGGTTTGTTCTCCAAAGGCAAAACGGTGCATGCGGTCAAGGATGTCAGTTTCTCTGTCGAGAAGGGCAAGACACTGGCAATCGTGGGTGAAAGCGGTTGCGGCAAGTCAACGCTTGCCCGCATTCTGACACTGATTGACCCGCAGACATCCGGTGAATTGCTGATTGACGGTCATCCGGTAAATATCGCTGAAGACGGCCTGACCCGCGAGATGCGCCAGCGTGTGCAGATTGTGTTTCAGAACCCTTACGGCTCGCTCAATCCGCGCCAGAAAATCGGTGATGTTCTGGCAGAACCGCTTTTACTGAACACCAATATGTCTGCAAAAGAGCGTCAGGAAAAAGCGATGCAGATGCTGCTCAAGGTCGGTCTTGGCCGTGAGCATTTCAATCGCTATCCGCATATGTTCTCCGGTGGTCAGCGTCAGCGTATTGCCATTGCCCGTGCGCTGATGCTCAGCCCGCGTTTGCTGGTGCTGGACGAGCCGGTTTCCGCGCTTGACCTTTCCGTACAAGCGCAGGTGCTTAACCTGTTGGCTGATTTGCAGGAAGAGTTTGACCTCACTTATGTCTTCATTAGCCATGATCTGTCGGTGGTGCGCTATATCGCCGATGAGGTGATGGTGATGTATTTCGGTGAGGTGGTGGAATATGGCACGCGTGATGAGGTGTTCAATCATCCGCGCCATGACTATACCAAGAAGCTGTTTGCCGCCACGCCGCGTGCGGATGTTGAAAGCATTCGTCAGCGTGTGGCCGAACGGGCGAAGAAACGCTCTGCCGCTTAAACCGCTTTTCATCGTTCAAGAAGAAAACGCCGCGCTGATGTTTCAGCGCGGCGTTTTTGTATTGATAGCGACGTTTGAGCGGGTTTAACGCCGGTGGCGGATCAGCCCGCGAACCACATCATCGGCAGAGATTTTGCCGATAATCGCACCATTATGGACAATGCCGACATCACCGTCATTGCGCACCATGGCCTGCATAATATCCTGCACCGGTGTGTCCGGCTTGGCTGTTGCGGCAAAAGGGCGGGGCGGGGCGCTGCGGTCAAGCGCAGACATGATATCGGCGGCAAGCAGCACGCCGAGCGGATTCATATTGGCAACAAAGTCGGCCACATAATCATCCGCCGGATTGAGCAAGATATCCTGCCCGCTGCCGCATTGGATAATCCGTCCGCCTTCCATAATCGCAATCCGGTTGCCGAGCTTCATGGCTTCATCAAGATCGTGACTGACAAAGACGATGGTTTTTTTCAGGTGATCCTGCAAATGCAGCAATTCATCCTGCAAACGGGCGCGGATTAAGGGATCAAGCGCGGAAAATGGTTCATCCATCAGCAGGATCGGTGCGCCGGTGGCAAAGGCGCGGGCAAGGCCGACGCGCTGCTGCATACCGCCGGAGAGTTCCCCGACCTTGCGTTTCGCCCAGTCCTGCAAGCCCACGAGTTCCAGCTGATGTTGCGTGGCCTCTGCGCGTGCCTGCTTGCTCAGGCCTGCAATTTCCAGGCCAAAGCCGACATTGTCTTCAACCGTGCGCCATGGCAGAAGGCCGAATTGCTGAAACACCATGGAAACCAGATGCGTGCGCAAATGGCGCAATTGTGCGGTTCCCGCTGCCGTTACATTGATTTCTTCGCCCTGATTATAAACGGTAACACAGCCACGGCTGATCGGATTGAGGCGGTTGATCGCGCGCAGCAATGTGGATTTGCCGGAGCCGGACAGCCCCATCAACACCAGAAGCTCACCCTCGTGAATATCCAGAGAGCAATTATGCACGCCGAGAATATGGCCGGTTTCAGCCTGAATTTCCGAGCGGCTGAAACCCTGATCTGCGAGCTCAAGTGCCGCTTCGGTTTTGCTGCCGAAAACAATACTGATATTTTGAAGACTGATTGAAGCCATGATTATTGGTCCTCGCTCGAACGGAACGTACGGTCAAGAATGATGGCAAGGACAACAATAACCAGTCCAGCTTCAAAACCGAGCGCGGTATTGACCGAGTTGAGTGCGCGAACCACCGGCACACCGAGGCCATTGGCACCGACAAGTGCAGCAATTACGACCATCGACAAAGACAGCATAATCGTCTGGGTAAGGCCTGCCCAAATTTGCGGCATGGCGTAAGGCAGCTCAATTTTCCATAGCAACTGACGGCGGGATGCACCAAAGGCTTCGCCGGCTTCAATCAGATGTTCCGGTGTTGAAGAAACGCCGAGATGGGTGAGGCGGACAGGAGCAGGCAGCACAAAAATTGCGGTCGCCAGCAATCCCGGCACCATGCCGATACCAAAAAATACAATCGCCGGAATGAGATAGACGAAAGTTGGCAAAGTCTGCATCAGATCAAGGATAGGGCGCAAAGCCGTATAGAGCTTTGGACGATGGGCGCAGGCAATGCCAAGCGGAACGCCGATCGCCATGCAGATAAAGCAGGCGGACAATACCAGTGTCAGCGTTTCCAGTGTCTGATCCCAATAGCCCTGATTGAGAATAAACAGAAAGCCGACAATGGTCAGAGCAACTGTCGAGACCTTCTTCTGCAAAGCCCAGGCCATTGCTGCATAAATGGCTATGAATATAAATGGATGCGGAAATTTCAGCGCTGCGAGCAACCCGTCAATCAGGATTTGCATAATGGCGGCAATACCGTCAAACAGCCAGCTCAGATTTTCAGTTAACCAGGTGACAACATTTTTTGCTGTACGCCCGACGGGAATTTTCTGTGATGTAAGCCAGTCCAAAAGTCAGGCCCCCGTTTCCTGTCACGTCATTTTTATAACAGCTTATCGTAATATAAAGCCGTATTGTTTGGTCATTGCGGTAAAGCCCTGTCATATAACGACAGGGCTTTATTATTTTATCAGAGGCCAAAAGCCTGTTTAACGGTTTCAAGGCCGTCTTTACCGTCAAATGTCGTGACATCTTTCAGCCAAGGGGTGAGGGCATCCGGATTGGCCTTGATCCAGGCGGTTGCTGCCTTTGCAGGATCTTCGCCATCATCCAGAATTTTACCCATGATCTGGTTTTCCATATCAAGCGTAAATTCCAGATTGGTCAGGAATTTGCCGACATTCGGGCATTGTTCAATATAGCCGTTCCAGACATTGGTTTCGACCTTGGCGCCACCGAGATTAGGTCCGAAAAATTCATCGCCGCCATCAAGATAGCGCATGTCAAAGCGCGAATTCATCGGATGCGGTTCCCAGCCAAGGAAGACAATCGGCTTTTTGGCTTTAATGTCCTTGGCAACCTGCGCCAGCATCCCCTGCTCGGAGGATTCTGCCAGATCAAAGCCTTTGAGGTCAAAGGCACCTTTTGTGATCATATCGAGGATCAGGCGATTACCGTCATTGCCCGGCTCAATACCATAGATTTTATTGCCGAGTTGGTCTTTGAATTTGGCAATATCAGCAAAGCTTTTCAGGCCGTCTTCATAGGCAAAAGCTGGCACGGCCAGTGTGTATTTTGCGCCATCCAGATTGGTGCGCAGGGTGATGACGGTCTCGTCATCAAGATATGGCTGCAAATCCGCAGCCATGGACGGGTTCCAGAAACCGAGGAAAACATCAATGTCTTTTTTACTCAAAGACGCATAGGTCACCGGAACAGACAGGATTTTGATGTCTGTTTTATAGCCGAGGCTTTTGAGAATTTCCGTGGCAACAGCGGTTGTTGATGTGATGTCTGTCCAGCCGACATCAGAAAAACGGATGGTTGAGCAGGCTGCAGGCTCGGCGGCAAGGGCACCGGCGCTGCCAGCCATAAGCGCGGCGCAGGCCAATGCCAGCACGGATTTACGGCCTGCGGCCGGAATGTGATGTGCAGCAGACAGATTTTTTTCGGACAGAAAACGCATAAATTTCTCCATTGACCGGATTATAATTGTTCGTGGCAGAGCGTTTTCCTTCTTCCCCGGAATTGCTCTGTTGGCGCTTGATGCAGTTTTGTGTGCTATGCTCCGGTTCCCCCATTCTTAAGACAAGCATCAAAAACCGCTGTCTTCAAGCGGTTTTGTCAGTCCGGATTCCGCAAACACGACAAAAAAGGTCGGAATGAGGCAGGCTAAAAATAATATCCAGTAATTTCAAGGCTAAAGCTGAAAATTAAATTCGTGAGCCACTGTTGAACTTGCCGGACGGCGTTTTATATCAGGCAGAGATTGCGTAAAATCAGCCCGTCCTCCATAACGGAAGTTACGGGATAAAATTAGCGGGCGACAGAGCCGGATTCTTGTCACAAATGGCAAGCGGTTTTGGGCAGTTGTCTGAAGCAGATTGATTGAGAATGAAGTGCTGTTGCGTATTTCCTTGAAACGCTGCAAGGACTTACAGGAAAAGAGATTTTTTCCGGCACAAGCCGCACAGGCTGCCGGAACGGAGCTGAAGCAAAGGACAGAACCGTGGCGATCATCGGAAATATATTTGCGTTTATCGGGCGCATGATCATGGCGGCGCTGCGGCTGATAGCCGTTCCTTGCGGCGCTCTATGGCGCATTTTTATGCAGCTCGGTGCCTTGTGGAAAACTTTGATCGCTGTTGTGGTTCTCGGCTGGGCCGGTCTCTACGGCTATTTTATCGTGCAAACACAGGTCTGGACGAATTTCGATCCGGACTATCCTGCAAAATATGCCTATCAGACTGCGATAACGCCGGGTGAAGCTGTGGAACCAGCTCAAAATCTGCTGCCGAAAACAGCGCCGCAGGCAGATAATCAGCCTGCCGGTGAAGATGGTACGGACAAGAGTGACGATGCCACGAGCACCGGCCATGGAACGGCTTCGGAAACAGAACCAGCACAAACTGCCGCACCGCAAATGGCCCTGTCACAGAATGCAATGGCGCAATCTGCAATGGCCCGCACTTGCGCGCCATCGGCCTTGGCCGAAGTGACCGCCGATCTGACAGACTTTAACGTCAATCAGAATGCGTGGATTTCATCCATGCTGTTTTACAAGACCGGTTTCTTTGGTCTTGATTGGGATCGCACGCCGTTTCTTGATAATAAAGCCTCGTTCCAGCGCGGTGTGCATTCGGCTGTGCGCCGCACAACCATTGAACTGGTGGATTCACTTGGCCGTCTGCGCGGTACATCGCAGATTGATAATGATCTGCAAAAAGCCCGCGGTAATATGCAGTTCCGTGAGGATACATGGTATTTCGGCCTGAGCCCGTTTGGCCCTAAGACACCGACACCAAGCTATTACCGCTCTGCGATCAAGGAATTGCGCGCGTTCAACCGCCGCCTTGAGAAATGCGAGGCAACTTTTGATGCCCGTGCGGATAATCTGATTCAATATGTCGATCGTATTGCCAGTGATCTCGGCTCAACTTCGGCCATTCTGAAAGACCGTTCTGATAATTATCATGCGGGCTGGTTTGATACCCGTGCCGATGACCGTTTCTGGTTCGCTTATGGCCAGCTTTACGCTTATTACGGGTTGATCCGCGCCACCCATTCGGATTTCAAATCCGTATTGGCTGAAAAACATCTCGACGGTTTGTGGGATACGATGGAACAACAATTGCGCTCGGCGCTGGATATGCAGCCGGTTATTGTGTCCAATGGCCGCCAGGATGCATGGTTTACCCCGTCGCATCTGACGACAATGGGTTTCCATATTCTGCGTGTGCGCTCCAATCTGGTGGATATCCGTCAGGTTCTGGAACGCTGATTGTCAGGATCAGATATGTTTTAAATCGCTCTGCCGCGTGTTAAAGCGCGGCAGAGATTTTTATTTTCAGGACAGAGTGATGGAATTACCGGCGGCATTGAGACAGGCAGTGGATGCACAATTGCAAAATGTGCCGCTGGCTGATCTGCAACGGGCTTCGGCGGTGCTGAGCCGTCGTTATCGTGCTGAAACCCGCGATGGCCGCTGGCATTTGTCCGATGAACTGGCGGCCAAAGCCTATCTTGCGGCACGTCTTCCGGCGACTTTTGCGGCAGTTTATTCAGCTTTGCAGCATGCTGCGGAGGTTTGCCCTGATTTTGCACCGCGCAGTCATCTTGATGTTGGTGCAGGGCCGGGAACCGCAATGTGGGCGGCTTCCACGCTGTGGCCGGAGATGGAAACTGCGCTGATGCTTGAAGGCAGTCCGTCTATACGTGCCGTGGGTGAGGCATTGTCTGCCCATGCGTCGGTGGGGCAGGCGGAATGGCGTGCGGTGGATGTGAACAGCGGTTTGCAAAATGCCCGCTCAGCCTCACTGGTCACGCTGGCCTATGTGCTGGATGAGTTGAGTGAAGCTGTGCGCGAAAAGCTGATTGCGCAATTATGGCAACTGACTGAAGATATGCTGGTGATTGTGGAGCCGGGCACACCTGCCGGATGGCAGCGGATTATGGATGCCAGAGCGCAATTGCAGGCATTGGGTGCGCATATTGCTGCACCATGTCCACATCAATTGGGTTGTCAGATTCAGGCGCCGGACTGGTGCCATTTTTCCCGCCGTGTGGCGCGTTCCAAAATTCATCGCCTGACCAAAGAGGCGGATGTGCCGTGGGAAGATGAGAAATTCAGCTATCTGGCTGTGTGCCGCACACCTGTGCAACTGAGCGGGCAGCGAGTGCTGATGCAGCCGAAAACCGGCGGCGGCAAGGTCAATATCAAATTATGCGCAATGGATGGTTCGGTTGCCGAGCGTCTGGTGACCAAGCGCGATAAGGCGCTGTTTGCACAGGCACGGCGTGCAGATTGGGGCGATCTGCTCTCTGCGGAATAAATTTTACCGGATTGAAGACAATAAAAAACCCTGCGCAGTTGATGCGCAGGGTTTGACCGTTTCCGGACGGAAATCAGAAACGGTAGGTGATGCCTGTACCGATCAGCCATGGATCAAGCTTGGCTTTACCGCTGAGTTCTGAACCGCCGACATTGACGTCAAAGTTCGGACGCAGATAGAGTTTCTTCACATCCAAGTTGAAGCCCCAATGATCGTCGATCATATAGTCGAAACCAACCTGCAGAGCGCCGCCGAATGTGTTTTTGACCTTCAGATAATCTGAATCATGGTTCTTCTGGTTATAGAAGAATGTGTAGTTTACACCGGCACCGACATAAGGCTTGAAAGCGCCGAAATTGGTGAAGTGATACTGCATGGTCAGAGTTGGAGGCAGCAGCCAGACTTTACCGACATCCAGACCATCAATGGCGTCTTTACCAGTGATCTTGGAATAGGTTGTACCGAGGATCAACTCAGCAGCCAGATTGTCGGTGAAGTAGTAAGAAATATCCAGTTCCGGTACAACGGTGTTGGAATATTTCAGGCCGGAACCTGGAATCTGGTCAACATAACCGGAGTTTTCAGGAACAACGCCAAGTGCGCGAACGCGGATCTGCCAAGGGCTCAGAGCTGTCGGGAGCGGCTCCAGAACCTGTGGTGCCTCAGGGGCAACAATCGCATCGGCTGCCAGAACAGGCTGGGCTGCGAAAACGGTGAGGGCTGTTGCGGCCAGAAGCGCGCATGTGTGGCGTTTTGCCGGGAAAAATGCCATGTCTTGTTTTCCTTAGTGCTCAAGAATGATTGCAGACTGACATCAGGAAAAATTCTGTCCATTGATTTAAATCAATTACAGCTAATAAATTGCCACATTTCGATATGTTCACAATGCGGTGTGGTAAAACTGTCACGCAAAACGTGTGCGGTCATGCGCAAGGTTGAAGTTTAGTTGTGGTCCAAGAGGCACAACACCGGTCGGATTGATTGTTTTGTGACTCATATAGTAGTGATTTTTGATATGCGTGATGTTTACTGTCTCTGCCACGCCGGTCACTTGATAAAGCTCACGCACATAGTTTGACAGGTTCGGATAATCTGCAATCCGCAGCTTGTTACATTTGAAATGACCAACATAAACTGGATCAAACCGGATCAGTGTGGTGAATAATCTCCAGTCTGCTTCAGTGAGCTGGCTTCCTGTCAGATAGCGTTGTTTGGCTAAAATAGCTTCAATCTTGTCCAATGCATCAAATACATTCTGATAGGCTTCTTCATAGGCCGCTTGTGTTGTGGCAAAACCGGCGCGGTAAACGCCATTATTGATATTCGGATAGATAAAATCATTGAGCGCATCAATTTCACTGCGCAGATTTTCCGGATAGAGATCCAGCGAAGCATCACCGAAATCGTTGAAAGCCGTATTCAGCATACGGATGATTTCAGCCGACTCATTGGAAACAATGGTCTGGCGCTGCTTGTCCCACAAAACCGGCACGGTTACGCGGCCGGAATAATGCGGATCAGCACGGGTATAGATTTCATAAAACCGCTTTGCCCCATAGAGGTGATCCTGCGTGCCGCCGTCTCTGCCGGTAAATGTCCAGCCTTCTTCCGCCATCAGATAATCAACGATGGAAACACTGATAATATTTTCGAGCTTTTTCAGCGCGCGGACAATCAGGGTGCGGTGCGCCCAGGGGCAGGCCAGCGAGACATAGAGGTGATAGCGTGCGGCTTCTGCCTTGAAACCGCCTTCACCGCTCGGGCCGGCACTGCCATCTGCTGTGACCCAATTGCGGAATTGCGATGCGGAGCGCACAAAACGCCCTTCGGTGGCTTTGGTGTCGTACCATTGATCATGCCATTTGCCGTCAACTAAAAGACCCATGAGATTTTTCCTTATACTGGCCGCAAAGCGCAAAGTCACAGAGTGGATCGGGCGCCATATGAAAAGGTTTTGCGCCATTTGTTTTGCACATCTGCGGCAGAGCGTTCTGATTTTTAATTTAGTGTAAAATGCAGAAAAGTCCCGTGCGATCTGACAGATTTACCGCAACACGCTGTCCTGAAAACAGGACGATCCTTGTGGGTAGCACCCTTGGATTAGGCTCTTTACGCGCAAAAAGAATAATGATAAGCACGATTATCCGCATCAGTTTGCGGTATGTCCGTTTCAGGAGAACAGAATTGACAGGTCTGCAGTTCATCCGACGATGAAATTGTAAACGGTGCGCGGCACCGGTTGATACCTGTTTGCGTTTTACGCCCTGCAATTTTGCGTAATCCGCTCAATTCCAAAATTCATAGCCTGAATAAGTGATATGCCATGTTGCAGTCTGATCTGACCTATGCGCAGGAAACCTGTGCCCATGATGCGGAAATCGAAGAAATTAATGCGCTTGCTTTCGGACCGGGCAGATTTGTCCGCGCTGCTGCGCGTATCCGCGAGGGCGGGGCACATGACCGCGACCTGTCTTTTGTTGCATTGCATGGCGGACGGCTGATCGGTTCAATCAGAATGACACCGATTGCCATCGGCACCACACCGGCATTGTTGCTGGGACCGCTGGTGGTGCGGGATGGCTGGAAGAGCCGCGGCATCGGCCGGATATTGATGAAGCAGTCGATGGAGGCTTCTGCAAAAGCAGGGCACCGTTTGAGCCTGCTGGTAGGGGATGCGCCTTATTATAATGCTTTCGGCTTTGTGAAAGTGGATGCAACCAACGTGATTATGCCTGCTCCGGTTAATCCGGAACGGTTGCTGGCCTGTATCCTGCCGGGCAGTGAAAAACAGGCAGGCCCCGCGCTCCATGAACTGGCAGGGCCGGTCAGACATATCAACCAGCTTTGAGATTAAGATAAAGGCGGTTTCAGTAAGCTGAAACCGCCTTTTTGATGATCAGCGTCCCTCGCGATACCATGTGCCGCCAAGGATGAGCAGCAGAGCCGCCAAAGCCAAAAGGCTGGTAAAGAGCGGAATGCGATGCACGGCAACCAGACTGGTATCCTGTGTCGGGCGCAGCCCCAATTTGCCCTCAGGGCTTTGTTTTTGCGACAGTGTCAGCAGTGTAATATCCGGTACGGTAACAGCACTTTGTTGCGCCGTTTCCCGCAGGCGCAACACATGACCGCCAGTTGCCTCAGCCGTGGGGCGCAGCTTTTCAGTGGTGGAAATACTGTCACGCTGTTCCGGTGTATCCACATTGCCGACATGGGCAAGCACGGAATAATCGCCGTTTTCTATCCGGTATAATCCCTGTTCGCTCACCGGCACATTGGCTGTGAACTGTCCGGCAACGGATTGTGCCAGCTCTGCCTCAATCACTTTGCCGGACGGCGTGATGATCTGGGCAGGCGGTACTTTATCGCTCATGGTCTGACGGGTGATCTGCAAGTGATCACTGGTGCCTTTGGCCGTCAGCGCTTCTTCTTCCAGTTCCGGTTCCTGCATCAGCCAATGCGCCATGCGGCGATAGAGCGAGGCATAGGGGCCGCCGCCTTCAAAATCACGTGCCCAGAGCCAGCCCTGATCGGACAGTAACATGCCCACACGGCCTTTACCCTGATGGCCGAGCACCATCAGCGGTTTGTTATCGGGCCCCTGCATTACGGTTTCGCCTTGCGGCGGAGCAATATCAATCGAACGGAACCAGCGTCCCCATTGTGGCGGTTCCTGCGTGCTGCCTTCAAGGCCACGGGTTACCGGATGGCGTTTTCCGGCGTCAGTGAGGCGCGGATAAAAGCCTTTTTCAGTAATGCCGCCAGTTGGCAAAGCAGGCAAAACGCTGAGCAGCGGTGTGCGGGCAATGGACATGCTCTGGGCATATTCAGGACCTGCGGCAATCAGCAGGGCACCGCCATTTTGCACATATTGGGCGATATAATCATAATAGAGCAGCGGCAGCACATTGCGGTGCTGATAGCGGTCAAAAATGATCAGATCAAAATCTTCCACCTTATCAACGAATAATTCGCGCGTCGGAAAGACGATCAGCGACAATTCATTGATCGGTGTGTCATCCTGTTTTTCCGGCGGGCGCAAAATGGTGAAATGCACGAGATCGACGGATGTGTCGGATTTGAGCAGGTTGCGCCATGTGCGCTCGCCATTATTCGGCTCACCGGACACCAGCAGCACACGCAGATTTTCGCGGATAGCATCAATCAGCGCGACAGCCTGATTATTGGCTGTGGTGACTTCACCATCAATTGCGTCTGTGGCGATCTCGATAATATTGCGTCCGGCATGGGGCAGGGTGATTGCGGTTGTGGTATCCCGCCCCGGGATTGCGGGGACAGTGGCAACAAGCTCACCATTGATGCGGATGGTGACCATGGCGGTTTGCGCGCTTGCCGATACTTTACCTGCATCTTCCACACGGAAGACCAGTTCCTGCGGTTTGCCGCTGAGGCCGAAACGCGGCACGCGGATGAAGCGGATGCTACGGTCAAATTCATCGCCGGAACCGGTGATCAGGGCATGAAGCGGCGTGACGGTGCTGACTTCATCCGGCTTGGCCGGTATATCATGCACCTGCCCGTCGGTGATCATAATCGCACCGCCGATGCGCGATGGCGGCACATCGCGCAGGCCCTCATTCAAGGCCTGAAACAGCCGTGTGCTGTCATGATTATCGCCGTTGCCCTGTGTTTCAATAATTCGCGCTTCCACATCCGGCTGCGCGGCAAATTGCTTTTTCAGTGCTTCAAGAGCGGCATCTGTATCTTGTGTACGGTTGCCTTGAGATTGGCTGGCACTGCGGTCAACCACAATGCCGACAATGGTTTTGAGCTTTTCGCGTTGCTCGCGGGTTATTTCAGGATTGAACAGCGCCAATGCAAGTGCCGCAAGACCGGCAAAGCGCAGCCAGCTGCCGCGTTTGCGCAAAACAAGACTGCCCAATGTGATCAATGCCAATGGCACCAGACACAGAGCCAGCCAGAGCGGGCTGAGAAGCGGCGAGAATTGCAGGGAGAATAAATCGCTCATCAGTTGCCAAGCCTTTCCAAAAGGGCAGGCACATGCACCTGATCAGCTTTGTAGTTTCCGGTCAGCACATACATGACCATATTCACCCCGCCGCGCAGGGCATAGACGCGCTGCATCGGATCATTGGGCACTGTCGGATAAAGCGGTTGCCAGTTTTCATCCATCGCCCATGCACCGGCCAGATCATTGGCGGTGATCAGGATCGGGCTGACACCATCACCATTGCCGACAGGCCTGCTGGCCTGATCGTCGCGGGTCTCGCTGCCATTTTCCGGCGGTGCTTCACCCCAGAGCGGGCTGCCGCGGTAACGGCCGGGAAAATCCGGCATCAGAAAAAAGGTTTTGCTCAAGACATGATTATCCGCAATGGGCTTGAGCGGCGGAATATTCATCATATCCAGCATATCGCGCAGGCGCTGCGTTGCGGGGCTGGTGCCGCTTAAACCTTCGGCATTGCTGGTCAGTTGATCCCGCGTGTCAAAAATCACCGTGCCGCCTTGCTGCATATAGGCATCAATACGTTGCAGGGCTTTTTCACTTGGAAATGCGGCTTTTTCATCAACCGGCCAGTAAATCATCGGGTAAAAGGCCAGCTCGTCTTTTTCCGGATCAACGCCGACCGGTGCACCCGGCTCCAGTGAGGTCTTATCCGCAACAAACTGGTTGAGGCCGGAAAGCCCCATACGGCTGATTTCATCAACAGCTTTGTCGCCGGTAATGACATAGGCCAGATGGGTAACATCAAGCACGTCGATCTTTTCTTTATCGCCTGCTTTGCTGTCATCTTTTGATGCTGCGGTTTCTGCTGCCTGTGCGGAAGGCGCAGCAAAAGGAGCGGCGGCAAATATTGCAGACAGGGCAAACAGCACCAGCAGGGATTTGACTGTACCGGACTTGCGCAGGCTGAAATTTTTGATGGTACTGCGCGAAAAGACACCGGCGATCCACAGAGCCAGCAAGCCGTCAAGCGCCAGAAACAAAGCGCCCAAGGCAAAGAGCGGCCCTTGCAGATTGATGGTTTGCGCTTGTGTGGCCGGAACCACGCTGACATTGGTGGTCATGACTGGCTTGGCAAGCGGGGTCAGGGTGCTGTCACTGTTCATCAGGTTCAATGCTTTATAGGCCTGTTCTGTGCCGTAAAGACCGGGCGGTGTGAGAACCGAGGCCTGAGGGTTTTTGCCTTTTTCAATCACCAGCGGCTTGGCCGAGCGGGGCTGACCGCCGAGATTGCCCGCTGCGTCCAGCAGGCGGTAGGCGGGCAGGGATGCAGCCTGTTCATTGCCATGATCACCGGCCTGTGTTGTGGAAAGCTCGGTTATGCGGTGCAGCAAATCGACAAAACCACCGGATAGAGGCAGATTGGACCAGCCGATATCGGGCGCAATGTGAAACAGGATCAGACGTCCCGCACCACGATTTTCGCCGGTGATCAGCGGGGTGCCGTCGGCAAGATTGAGCCAGCTTTTCTGCATCAGATCAGCGGAAGGCTCTGCCAGCACCTGTTTGAGCACGCTCACATCATCGGGCAGCTGAATAGAATAGAACGGGCTGTTTTGCGGTGCCGGTGCAATCTGTTGCGGTGTGGACCATGATAAGGTGCCGCCGAGATTGCGCTGGCCGCTGCGCAAGCGTACCGGCAGCAAAGGATCACGTTTATTGGCTTGCTGGCTGCCCAGCTCATCGCTTTGCGCTGCCGCCAGACGCGGACCTGCAAAACGCAGCAATGTACCGCCATCTTCAACCCAGCGGGTCAGTCTGGCTGCGGCACTTTCCGGCAGACGGCCGATATCGGATAAAACGATGATCGACGGTTTCTGCTCCAGAAGCTTGTCGACAGATTGCGCCAGATCCCGGTCATTGGCGCTGATCAGATCGGCAAAAGGTGCCATAGCCGAAGCAATATAATGCAGTGGCGACAAGAGCGAATGTGCCTTATCGGCATTGCCCGCATCCAGAAGCCCGACACGGCGGCGGCGGTTATTGTCATCAAGCAACCATGTGGCAGCAGCCTGTGCCTTACTGTCAATACGCAGCATGGCCGTATCATTGCGCAATTCCACCGGAATTTTCAGCTCTGCATTGGCCTTCTCTGCACCTTGTGCAAAATCCGCATCCGTTCTGGCAAGAACCCGTCCCTGATTATCATAGGCTGTGACCTGCAGATTTTGCGCAGCCTTATTGTGTGCAGGGCGCAGCAATTGCACCGACAGCGCATCCTGATGATTGGCCGCGCCGGTGATGGCGTAGAGTTGCGCATCATCGGGCATGATCAGTTGCACAGAACCGGCCTGAACCTTGTCCAAAGTTTCAAAAGCGGTTTTGTCCTGCGCTGTGGCCAGCCCGTCTGTGAGGTAGAAAATGCGGCTTTCCGGCTTGCCGTTCAGTGCTGTTTGCAGGCGTTTGGCGGCGATAACACGTTCAACCGGCACGGGGCGCGGTTCCAGTGCCTGCAGGCGCTCCATTGCCTGTGCCGGATTGAAAGGGCCGCTCTCCGTAGTTTCTGGATCAGCCGTGGCAATCAGAAAAACCGGCGCATTATTCTTCTGCGCATTATCAATCAGCCATTGTGCCTGATTGTGAAAAGAGCCCCATTGCGGGGCGGATGCCCAGCCATTATCGACAAGAATAACAACCGGCTGCGATCCGCTGAAAGTGACCGGCAGCGGCTTCCACACCGGGCCGGCAATAGCAAAGATCACCAAAGCGGCAATGAGCAAGCGTAGAAGGGTCAGCCACCACGGGCTTTTGCTGGCTTCCTGATCATGGCGGACAAGGCGCGCCAGAATGGCCAGCGGCGGAAACGGTTCCTGCGCCGGTTTGGGCGGTGTGGCACGCAACAGCCACCAGATGACAGGCAGGGTTGCAAGACCGGCAAGCAGCCACGGGGCGGTAAAAATCAACGGCATTTATGCGGCGCCTCCGCCGGTGGAAAAACTGGAGCTGAGAAAACCATGCAAAGCTGTCAGCGCATGGGCGGCAGGCTTGTCGGTCGGGGCGTTAACATAGCTCCAGCCGTAACCGGTGCAGAGTTCACGCAAAGTGTCTTTCTGCGCCTGATAGAGCCTGCGATAATCCTGCGCATAGGTTTGCGCTTTGCCTGCGGTCAGCCGCTTCCCGCTCACAGGGTCTGTAAATTCTGTGCGGCCGGAAAACGGAAAATCCGCTTCTGCCGGATCGGCAATGGCAATCAGATGGGCGCGGATGCCGCGTCCGGCAATCTGCGCAAATTGTGCCTGCAACTGATCAATTGGTTGCAGAAAATCACTGATCAGCACCAATTCATTGAAACGCTGCAATGGTTGCAGATCGGGCTGCGGCGGCAGAGTGCCATGCTGGGCGAGCGCCGTGGCCAGCCGTTCGGCACCGTTGCGCGCCGTCAGCGGCAGCAGCACATCAGGATAAGCAATGCGCTCGCCGGAACGGCTGAACAGCTCCGCCAGCGCCAGTGTCAGCACCAAAGCGCGGTGCTGTTTGGAAACCGGACTGAATTTTGAGCGGTAAAGCATGGCGGGTGAGGGATCGCACCACAGCCAGACCGTATGGGCGGTTTCCCATTCACGGTCACGCATATAGGTATGATCGTCACGGGCGGAACGCCGCCAGTCAATGCGGGACAACATATCGCCCTGCATATAGGGGCGGAATTGCCAGAAATTATCGCCGGTGCCGCGCTTGCGTCGTCCGTGCCAGCCATTGATCACCGAGCCTGCAATATGGCGTGCCTGTGTGATAAGATCGGGCAACAGCGCCGCCTGCAGGCGCGAGGGCGCCAGCAGATCTGCGGCCTGCTCAGTATGGACAATCGCGCCGGTCGCAGCCATTAATCAAGCGCCTGTGTGAGCTTGGCAATTACATCACGCACGCTCACGCCGTCAGCACGCGCAGTAAAATTCAGCGCCATACGATGCTGCAATACCGGCTCGGCCAGTGTTTTCACATCATCGACAGAGGGTGCCAGACGGCCTTCATACAGCGCACGGGCGCGGGCGCAGAGCATCAATGCCTGTCCGGCACGCGGGCCCGGACCCCAGCTGATATGGGTTTTTGCATGAATATTATCGGCATCGGGACGGGCGGAACGCACCAGTTTCAGGATAGCGTCAAGCACGGTTTCCGGCACCGGCATCTGGCGCACCAGCTGCTGGATTTCCTGCAAACGGGCGGCATCAATGATTTTGGTTGCGCGGGACTGTGCCGTGCCGGTGGTATTGAGTAGAATGGCGCGCTCGGCTTCCAGATCAGGATAATCAATATCAATCTGCATCAGAAAACGGTCGAGCTGGGCTTCCGGCAGCGGATAGGTGCCTTCCTGTTCCAGCGGGTTCTGCGTGGCAAGCACATGGAACGGGCTTGGCAGATCATAGCGCTGACCGGCAACGCTGACATGATATTCCTGCATGGCCTGCAACAGTGCCGACTGGGTGCGCGGTGAGGCGCGGTTGATTTCATCGGCCATCAGCAACTGGGCAAAAACCGGCCCTTTAATATAGCGGAAAGAACGGCGTCCCTCGCTGTCCTGATCCATTACCTCGGAGCCGATAATATCGGATGGCATCAGATCGGGCGTAAACTGGATGCGCTTGCCGTCAAGGCCGAGAACCGTGCCGAGCGTTTCCACCAAACGGGTTTTGGCAAGTCCCGGCACACCGACGAGCAGTGCATGGCCACCGGCAAGCAATGCCGTAATCGTGTTTTCAACCGCCTGTTGCTGGCCGTAAATAACCTGTCCGATCTGCTCGCGGATCAGGGCAATATCGCTGACGGCCTGATCGGCGGCTTTGACCACGGATTCAGGATCGGTTTTCGGTGCAGCGGTAAAATTCATATTGTCCTCTTATCCTGACCCGATATCTGATTTTTCAGGCGGGGTTTCGTGTGGCACAGATTCTGCTCAACCGGCAGCTGGCTGACTTTACTTGAATCATCGGGCAAGACTATGTCATGCTGATCAGTGCGTAAATGGTGCGGCCTGATTAATCAGGGTATAGCGCCTGCGTAAGCTGTGAAGAGCTTATGCAAGGACGAACTGAACATAAAAGGCGGGCATCGCGGCGCGGGGCGGAACGGGAAATTGATATGAAGAATGGCGATAAGACCACAGAGAACAGTAATGCTGCACTGCTGCCCGTTGATAATAATAAAGACACTGCGCAAGGCGGGTTGGATGCCCTGATGCGCCGTGCCAGCGCGCATGTGCCCGAGGGCAAACAGGGCAAAGGTCTGCCGCCGGTGGAAAAATGGGAGCCGGATTTTTGCGGTGATCTTGATATGGAGATCAAGGCGGACGGCACATGGTTCTATATGGGCACACCGATCGGGCGGCCTGCCTTGGTGCGGCTGTTTTCGACCGTTTTGCGTAAAGATGCCGATGGCCGCACCTATCTGGTGACGCCGGTTGAGAAGGTCGGCATCCGCGTTGAGGATGCGCATTTTATCGCTGTGGAAATGCATGTTGAAGGTGCGGGGGAAACACAGGTTTTGACCTTCCGCACCAATGTGGGGGATGTGGTCAGGGCGGGGGCGGAACATCCCTTACGCTTTGTGACCGATAATGAAACCGGCGGGCTGAAACCCTATATTATGGTGAGAGGCCGTCTGGAAGCACTGGTCAGCCGTGCCGTGATGTATGATCTGGTGGCGCTGGGTGAAGACCTGATGATGAATGGCACACTGATGTTTGTTCTGCGCTCCCAAGGGCAGATATTTCCGGTGATGCCGGTTGAACAACTGTAATTTTCGAGTGATGCTGAATGGCCGAAACAGGATTTACTGCTCAGGATTTTATTGAAAGAATACAGCAAAAACAAAGCATTGTATCACTTTCTGATGAATTGGATTCAAATGGCTTGCCGGTGATCGGCGATCACACGCTCAATCCGCAATGGAACAGCAGCCATGTGATGGCCGGTGCTGATCCCCGTTTGAAAGTGAAGCTCAAACCGGCGGCGGTACTGGTGCCGGTGGTGGATCGCGGTGACCATGCCGGTGTTTTGCTGACCACACGCAATGCGCAGATGCGCAATCATTCCGGGCAGGTGGCCTTTCCCGGCGGCAAGATTGATGCTGAAGATCAGAGCCCGGAACATGCGGCATTGCGGGAGGCCTATGAAGAAATCGGTCTTGATACAGGTCTGGCGCAGACATTGGGGCGGCTGCCGCAATATATGACCGGTACCGGCTATGCGATTACGCCGGTTCTGGCTGTGGTGCGCACGCCGTTTGAACTGCATGCCAATCCTGATGAAGTGGCGGATATATTTGAAGTGCCGCTGAATTTTTTGATGGACCCGCGTGAGCATCGTCGTGAAAGCCGGATATTTGCCGGACATGAACGGTTTTATTACGCCATTCATTACCAGAATCGGAATATCTGGGGGGCAACCGCGGGTATTATCCGCAGCCTCTATGAAAGGCTTTATGCGTGAGTGAGACAAATATGACCGCCCTGAATATTGCCGACCGTGCAGAATGGCTTCATGTGCCAGCCTTGCAGACATTGCTGGCAGCTTTGTCGGAAGGCGGGGAAGAAGCGCGTGTTGTCGGCGGTGCCGTGCGCAATGCGCTTTTGGGCGAGCCGGTGGGCGATATTGATATTGCTTCCACCACTGTGCCGGAAGAGACCAAAAAACGCGCGGAAAGCTGTGGTTTTAAAGTGGTGCCGACAGGGATTGACCACGGTACAGTGACGGTGGTGGCGCATGGTGTGCCTTATGAGGTGACAACTCTGCGCACCGATGTGGAAACCCACGGGCGGCAGGCAACGGTTGTTTTCGGGCGTGACTGGCAGACCGATGCCGAGCGGCGCGATTTTACCATCAATGCGCTTTATACCTGCGCCAATGGCGATGTGGTGGATCATGTCGGGGGCTTAGCGGATATTGAAACCCGCACATTGCGGTTTATCGGCGATGCCGAGCAGCGCATTACGGAAGATTATCTGCGCATTCTGCGCTTTTTCCGGTTTTTTGCCTGGTATGGTTCAGGGCGTCCGGATGCGGCGGGGCTCAAGGCCTGCGCCAAGCTGAAAGATCATGTGCAAACATTGTCTGTCGAGCGCGTATGGTCGGAGTTAAAGAAGCTGCTGGCTGCACCTGATCCGTCACGCGCTTTACTGTGGATGCGCCAGTCCGGCGTGCTGACTCAGATTTTGCCGGAGAGCGAGAAATGGGGCATTGATACGATCCATGCCCTGATCCGCAGCGAGCGTGATCTGGGCTGGAAGCCTGATGCGCTTTTGCGCCTGCAGGCGATTGTACCGCCCGATGCTGCGCGTATGGCGGAACTTGGCAAAAGGCTGCGCCTGTCCAATGCCGACAAAACGCGGCTGGAGGCCTGGGCGCTGGCCGATACGCCAAAGCCGGAATTGTCGGAAGCGGGGCTGATCAAGCTGATCTATGGTGGCTCTCGGCAGGCCTTGAGCGACCGCATCAGGCTGGCGCTGGTGGGTGCTTGTGCTGCGGCTGAAAATGATGATCAGGCCATGATGCGGGCAGGGCAATACAGCCGTTTGCTGGATGTGGCGCTCAGTGCGCAGATACCGGTTTTTCCTGTCAGCGGGGCTGATCTGATCAGATTGGGCTTTGAGAAAGGCCCTGCTTTGGGGCAGGCGCTGAAAGCGCTGGAAACCATGTGGCTGGCTTCCGGATTTACGCTGACAAAAGAAAATCTGTTAGCAACATTATCCTGACACAACGGGGAGGAAATTCCGCCCCGTTTTTGTTTTTCACTGTGGTTTCAAGCGATTGCGCGGTTTTCTGCGTCAATTGATTCACATTTGCGGTTTTAGAACCGTCAGGCAGTTTCAGGATATGGTAATGATGTATAATCAGGTGAAGCAGATCATATTGGCTGTATCGGTTATGACCGCAGCCATGAGCCTGCCGGTGCAGGCTGCCGATGATAAAGGTTTTGCGGAATGTACGCTCGTTCTTGACGGGGCAACACTTCAGGTTTTGCAGCGCGATGGCAGCTGCGACAAGCGCTATGCACCGGCATCGACGTTTAAAGTGCCGCTGGCGGTGATCGGTTTTGACAAGGATATTCTCAAATCGCCGCATGAACCGCTTTGGCAGTGGAAGCCGGACTTTAAGGCGCCCAAGCGCGATCAAAAGGCGGTTGATCCTGAAATCTGGCTGAAGGATTCCGTTCTCTGGTATTCGCGCGAAATCACCCATCGTCTGGGGCAGAAACAATTTGCGCAGGCCATTGCGCAGCTTGATTACGGCAATCATGATGTATCGGGCACTGCGGGAAAACATGACGGGCTGACCGCATCATGGCTTGGTTCCTCGCTGGAAATTTCAGCGGATGAACAGGCGCAGTTTATTGCAAAACTGGTGGCTGAAACCTTGCCGGTTTCAAAAGCTGCGCAGGCGAAAACCAAAGCATCCATGCCGGTTTTCACCTCGGATACGGGCTGGAAGGTTACGGGCAAAACCGGCAGCATCTGGCTGCGTGATACCAAAGGAAATTATAACCGCAACCGGCCACTGGCATGGTTCGTCGGCTGGGCGGAAAAAGACGGCCGTACCGTTATTTTTGCCAAGATGAAGGTCTATAACAAGCCGGTTAAAATTGCGGCAGGCTGGTTGTTGCGCGGCCAGTTCTTAAAGACATTTGACCCGAAGATCTGATTTGAAAACTTAACGTGAAAACGGGGGCTTTGAGCCCCCGTTGTTTTTTCGCTCAAGGCCATTTGACCACTGGCGGCATGGAAGACAGGATCGAGGCAATATTGCCGCCGGTTTTAAGGCCGAAGATCGTGCCACGGTCATGCAGCAGATTGAACTCGACATAACGGCCGCGGCGGATCAACTGTTCCTCACGGTCTGCTTCTGTCCATGGCTGGTTGAAATTCTGACGCACAATATGCGGGTAAACCACGGCAAAGCAGCGGCCGACATCGCGGGTGAAGGCGAAATCCGCATCCCAGCCGCCCTGTTCATCTGTTGAATGCAGCCAGTCATAGAAAATGCCACCGATGCCGCGCGGTTCCTGTCGATGCGGCAGGTAGAAATATTCATCGCACCATTGTTTCATATGCGCATAATCGGCAATGCCCGCATGTTTGTTGCAGACGAAATTCAGTGCCTTGTGAAAGGCCTGACTGTCGGCATCTTCCTGCGTGCGGCGGCGGTCAAGCACAGGGGTAAGGTCGGCACCGCCGCCAAACCACTGGCGCGTTGTTACAACCATACGGGTATTCATATGCACGGCGGGAACATTGGGATTTTGCGGATGGGCAATCAGGGACAGGCCGCTCGCCCAATAACGCGGATCTTCTTCAGCGCCGGGAATTTGGGCGCGGAATTCCGGTGAGAACTCACCATAAACGGTGGAGACATGCACGCCGACTTTTTCAAAGACGCGGCCATGCATCATCGACATGACACCGCCGCCGCCACGACCTTCATCTTTTGCCCAAGGGGTGCGTACAAAGCGACCAGCCTCGCGGTCGCTGAGCGGGCCGGTAAGCTCATCTTCCAGCGTTTCAAACAACCCGCAAATACGGTCGCGCAATTCTTCAAACCAGTTTTGCGCCAGTTGCTTTTTCTCATCAATATTATCTGGCAGGTGTGCTGGAAGATCCGGACGTTGCATGCTTGGTTCCTTGTTTTGTGGTTTTGACTGCGGAACAAGGCCGCGGTGCCGACATATCAGCAGCTGTCAACAGGTTATATATAGTTCATAAACTGGATTATGTTTATGAAAGCTTTCTGCTTTTTTGAAAATGACAGATTTCCTTCATGGTTCTGTACCATCATGGGACAGAAAATGACTCGTTTCAGGTGCAATTATGCAGTAAATTACAGCACAGGGTTGCAAGGCGTCTACAGCCTCTGCTTGTAGGGTGTTTTGCAAAGAGTGCCACTGTTTCTCATGTCCGCTTTTTCTTTCCTGTCGCAAGGCAGATGCAAGGGAGACTGCTTATGACATCCATACCGCCTAAATCATCGCGGGCCAAACCGCCTCTGGAAGGTTTGCGCAGGCAGATGCGCAAAGCAGCTTCCGGTGTGAAACCCAATATCAGCGACGGCTATATCCGCGAGACATTTACCCTGCCGCGCAATGTGGCGCGGGTGAAGGCGAGGGAATGGTTTGAGACCTATCCGAAAGCCGCCTATTGGACAGAGATTGAAAGCTGGTATGTGCGCCCGAATGATGTGATTGAATTCACGATCCGGCGTTTGCCAAGTTCGGACTGAAGGGCTTAGCGGCTCTTTCTCATAATTTGATTCAAGCGGATCAGACTATGATTCTGGTTTTCCATGTAACATGTTGATAATGAAGCACTATACGCTTTCGGCGTGAGCCGTTTATGCGATGTTGATCTGGCGGATAGCCTCACCGGCCGCCATGGCAACCGAGAGCGCCAGATTGAGGGAGCGTGCGCCTTCAACCATCGGAATGATAATCCGCTCCTCGCAAAGCGCATGCACATTTTCCGGAACACCTGCCGATTCACGGCCGAAGATCAGAATATCCTCAGGCTTGTAGGCGTAACTTGTATAGGGCTGCGCGGCCTTGGTGGAGAGCAGCACCAGCCTGCGGTTTTGCGCTATGCGCCACGCGTTGAAATGCGCCCAGTCGAGATGGCGCACCAGAGCGGCCTGTTCCAGATAATCCATGCCTGCCCGTTTTAAACCACGATCAGACAGGTCAAAACCTGCCGGTTCGATCACGTGTACGGTCAGCCCCAGACAGGCGGCCATACGCAAAATCGTGCCGGTATTGCCGGGAATGTCGGGCTGGTACAAAGCGATATCTATGGTCATGATAAAGAAATTTCTGCCGGTCTGATCAGGATGGAATAATGGTTCGCAGTCTATAATGCATCACATTAAGAATTGTGTGGATTATGTCACGCAATGGTTTGTTCTCGGTAAAGTGATGAGAAAAACCCTGAGCGAGGCTGGAAGCGCAAAAAACATGATGCTATACGGGTCTTCCATTTTATCAGATTGACCATGAAGGAGGCTGTGATGAGCATGAAGATTTCTTTGAATCTGTTCTTTGTAGAAGCAGCTTCTCTTTTGGCGGGCATCGTACCTTCTGTGCCGGTGTCTTTCTCTCCTGAAGCGGGCTGCACTGAAAAGGGCTGTTAACCTGAAGCGGGTTGCGCTGAAAAGGATTGTTAACCTGAAGCGGCGTAGCGCTGAAAAGGACTGTTAAAATGAACGTATTTATCAGACTGCTCTAGCAACAGTCATCCACATGATAGCCTGTTGCCGATGTTGAGTTGTACCGTCGGCATGGCAGGTAAAATACGTTTTCTCCATTCACACAATGATTGAATGTTCCGGCCTTTAAGGTCTTGTGCATTGTCCGCTGAAGGCCGTCTCACATTTTCAGCATCTGCACCGGAACAAACAATCATCAAAAACACGGTTCATCCTCGCAGGTGTCATATCTGTGCTGCTGTGCGTGTTTCATATATCCTGTTTCCGCAGCCATATTCTTTAACCGGAGTGGTCGGCGGAATTGCTGTCTTCGCGGAGTTGTTGCTCCGTATTCGAGGTAGAAATGTTTCGTTGGTTTGAAAAAAGGCTGAAAGCCTATCCGGAGGTTCCGCTGGAACAACCTCCGAAAGGGCTGTTTAAATTCTGTATGTATTACAGCCGCGGCGCATGGGGCTGGATTGTCGTGATGGCCATCCTGACAGCGCTGATTGCGATTTTTGAAGTGTCGCTGTTTGCCTTTCTCGGCAATGTGGTGGACTGGCTGGGTGAACACAGCCGTGAAACTTTCTTGCAGGAAGAGGGCTGGCGGCTGGCACTGATCGGCGGAGTGATCTTGGTGGTGCTGCCGCTGATTGTGTTTGTGCAATCGCTGGTTCTGCACCAGACTCTGATCGGGAATTTCCCGATGCGTATCCGCTGGCTGATGCACCGCTATCTGATCCGTCAGTCGATGACATTCTTTCAGGATGAATTTGCCGGACGGATTTCCACCAAGCTGATGCAAACTGCATTGGCGGTGCGTGAAACGGTGATCAAGCTTGCCGATGTGATGGTTTATGTGTCGGTCTATTTTACCGGTACATTGTTCATCGCCGCTACGGCAGACTGGCGCCTGATGATCCCGTTTGTTGTCTGGTTGCTGGTCTATATTTGTCTGCTGCGTTATTTCATTCCGCGTTTGCGGGTGATCTCCGAGGCGCAGGCCGATGCGCGGTCTGAAATGACCGGCCGTATTGTTGACAGCTATACCAATATTGCCACGGTTAAACTGTTCTCGCACACACAGCGTGAGGAAGGTTATGTCCGTGACAGTCTGGAGCAGTTTCAGGGCACGGTAAACCGGCAGATGCGGATGGTGACGCAGTTCTTCGGTTCACTTTATTTCATGAATTCTGTGCTGCTGTTTTCTGTCGGCGCATTGGGCATCAAATTATGGATCGATGATGTTGCCTCGGTTGGTGCCGTGGCGATCGGTATTGCGCTGTGTCTGCGTCTGAACGGTATGTCGCAATGGATCATGTGGGAAATGTCAGCCCTGTTCGAGAATATCGGTACAGTGGAAGACGGTATGCGCACTATTGCCCAACCGCGCAAGGTGATTGACCATGAAGGGGCGAAGCCGCTGCATGTCCGCTCCGGCGAGATTACCTTTGACCATATCGGTTTCCATTACGGCAAGGGTAAGGGCATTATCAGTGATCTGTCGCTGAATATCCGTCCGGGCGAAAAAGTTGGTCTTGTCGGCCGTTCCGGTGCAGGCAAGTCGACACTGGTGAACCTGCTGCTGCGTTTCTATGATCTGGAACAGGGTAAAATCCTGATCGATGGTCAGGACATTGCCAGGGTCACACAGGACAGCCTGCGCGCCAATATTGGTATGGTGACACAGGATACATCGCTGCTGCACCGTTCTGTCAGGGATAATATCGGTTATGGCCGCCCTGATGCATCGGATGACATGATGCTGAAGGCCGTGGCTCAGGCGCAGGCCGATCAGTTTCTGCCGCAGCTGACCGACCCGAAAGGCCGCAAGGGCTTTGATGCCCATGTGGGTGAACGGGGCGTTAAACTGTCCGGTGGTCAGCGCCAGCGCGTGGCGATTGCCCGTGTGATCCTGAAAGATGCACCGATCCTCATTCTGGATGAGGCAACATCTGCGCTGGATTCAGAAGTGGAAGCGGCAATTCAGGACAGCCTTTATCAGCTGATGGAAGGCAAGACCGTGATTGCAATTGCACATCGCCTGTCGACCATTGCGGCGCTTGACCGTCTGATTGTGATGGATCAGGGGCGCATCATTGAAGATGGCAGCCATGAAGAGCTGATTGCACAGGGCGGTGTTTATGCCTCGCTCTGGGCGCGTCAGTCCGGCGGCTTCCTCGGCTTTGATGAGGAAGAAAAACCGGCCTTGGCCGAGCCTGCTGAATAATCATTGTTCAGTTGAAAATACCGGCCGCCGCCTTAAGCCAGAAGGCGGCCGGTTTTATGTTTGTCAGCGACGTTCAGCTTCATCGCTGACGGGGCTGTTTTATTTTATATATTGATTTCATCGGCGGTTTTCTTGCCGATTCTGTTTTATGCGCACTGTCCCGCCGGTTGTTATTGCGGGGGGCTGCGGAAAGGCCTTCCCCATGAAGATGATCTACCGCCTGTTTGAAAACTGGATTGATCCTTTGCAGGATTTTGACGGCAAACGTCCGCCGCAAACGACAATGCGTTTTCTCATGCACTATATTTATCAGGCACGCGGGCCTTTATTGCTGGCGCTTTTGGTGGGCGGTATTCTGCCTTTGCTGGAAGCAGGCCTGTTTTATTTTACCGGCCGTATTGTTGATATTCTTGATCAGAGCGCCGTTGATCGCAGTTGGCACGGGCTTTATGTCAGTGCGGGAACCGAGCTTCTGGCTATGGGCTTTATCGTGCTGGTGGTGCGGGTGCTGATGACGGCACTGAGCTCCCTGCTGGATGACCAGACGATTACACCCGGATTTTACAATATGATCCGCTGGCAGGCCAATTCTTATGTGCTGCGCCAGTCCTATGCGTTTTTCCAGAATGATTTTTCCGGCCGTATTGCCACAAAAGTCTGGCAGGCCGGACAAGCGGCGGGCGATCTGATCACCAGTTTTATTCAGGTGGTCTGGTTCATGATCATTTATAGCATCACCACTTTGCTGCTGTTTGGCCAGCTGGATTGGCGGCTTGCCGTGCTGGTGGTGATCTGGATGGCGCTGTTTGCCCTGATTGCCAAACTCTATCTGCCGAAAATGCGCAAACAGGCCGAGGCCAGTGCCGAGGCCGGATCGCTGATCAATGGCCGTATTGTTGACAGTTATACCAATATCCAAACAATCAAACTCAATACGTCTGATATGGATCAGGCTTATTTGCATGCCGGTTTTACCAGCTATATCAAGACCATGCTGCCTTTTATGCGCACGCTGACGGGGATGCGCGTGGCCATGACCGCGCTTTCCAGCCTGATGATTGTGCTGGTTGCCGCTTTCTCGATCGACCTGTGGACCAAAGGTCAGGCAACCGTCGGGGAGGTGGCTTTCACGCTGGGGCTGGTGTTGCGGCTGAATATGCTGCTCGGGCGCCTGATGATGCAGATGAACGGGATGCTGCGCTCTTATGGTGTGATTGAAAACTCCATGCGCCTGATTTCTGCCCCGCTGGGGATGGAAGACAGGCCGGATGCGCAGCCGTTGCATGTCACAGCCGGTGCGATTGACGTGGATCATGTCACTTTCCGCTATGGTGAGGATAAGCAGAAAGGCGTGTTGAGCGATATCAGCCTGTCGATTGCCGGCGGCGAGCGCATTGGTCTGATCGGCCATTCCGGAGCCGGCAAAACCACGCTCATCAATCTGATGCTGCGGCTCTATGATGTTGATGAAGGTGCTATCCGCATTGACGGGCAGGATGTGCGGGATGTGACGCAAAGCTCATTGCGGGCAGCTTTTGCTGTTGTCAGTCAGGAAACGGCGCTTTTGCACCGCTCTTTGCGGGACAATATCATGCTGGCGAAAATTGATGCCTCGGAAGAGGAATTGCGCTTTGCGGCCAGTCAGGCTGAGGCTGAGGAGTTTATTGGCGCGCTGGAAGATTATAAGGGGCGCAAAGCTTATGATGCTTATGTGGGCGAGCGCGGAGTTAAACTTTCCGGCGGTCAGCGGCAGAGAATCAGTATTGCCCGTGCCGTTTTGAAAAATGCGCCGGTTTTAATTCTCGATGAGGCCACATCTGCATTGGATTCCGAAGTGGAAGCCGCCATTCAGGATAATCTGACACGGCTGATGAAAGGCAAAACCGTGATTGCCATTGCCCATCGCCTGTCAACAATTGCGCAACTGGATCGTCTTGTGGTGCTGGATCACGGCCGTATTGCGGAGAGCGGCACCCATGAGGAACTGATTGCTCTGGGCGGCATATATGCAGGGCTCTGGGCGCGCCAATCCGGCGGTTTCCTTGGTAAAGCCGACGAAGACGGGGTTTAAACGGGACGCAGCTGATAAATGCCGGTTGTTGAAATGATGAGGCCGGATGCGGGAAATATCGCATCCGGCCTTTTGGTTTTGCGTCACGGAACGGTTCTGATTTTTTCGCTGATTATTTACTACCTGATGTGGTGTTGCGTTTGACATTGCAACTCCTGCTCTTGCCTGCGACATGGTGCCGTAAGTGCTTCTGCCGACTGGACAAGCTTTTTTATCCTGCCTAAACCTTGAGTAAGAGGTGGGGGAGTTATGTCCGGTTTGTACCTGTTTTTAAGGTCTGACGGCTCTCAGCACAAAGCGTCACGGACAAGCAGGACGCATGTGTTTTCGGACAGAGGAGGACAGTTCAACATGCAAGTCAAAAAGGAAGTGTTACGTGAGCGCACACGACACAGCTGAGCCGACACGGCGCGATTTTCTGTACATAGCGACGGGAATGGCCGGCGTGGTCGGTGCTGCCGGCTTGGCATGGCCATTTATTGACCAGATGCGGCCGGATGCTTCGACTCTCGCTGCGGCCTCGATCGAAGTGGATGTTTCTTCTCTGACGGAAGGGGCATCGCTGACAGTGAAATGGCGCGGTAAGCCGGTATTTATCCGTAACCGTACAGCCAAAGAGATCGAAGCTGCACAGAATACCCCGATGTCTGCTTTGAAGGATCCGGTGGCGCGCAACGCCAACCTGCCTTTGGATGCGCCGGCGACGGATATTGACCGTTCTGCGGGCGAGGGCAAAGAAAACTGGATCGTCATGATCGGCGTTTGCACGCATCTTGGTTGTGTGCCGCTTGGTGAATCCGGTGAATTTGGCGGCTGGTTCTGTCCTTGTCACGGTTCGACCTATGACACTGCCGGTCGTATCCGTAGCGGCCCTGCACCGGAAAACATGCATATTCCGCAGTTTTCTTTCATTTCCGATACCGTGATCAAAGTCGGCTGAGTGGTCTGAGGAGAAATTTTATGAGCGGCGGACACTCTTCATATACGCCAAAGACCGGTATTGAAAAATGGGTCGACGAAAGGCTGCCTTTGCCGCGCCTCGTCTATGATTCATTTATTGCCTATCCGGTTCCGCGTAACCTGAATTATATGTACACTTTCGGCGGCATCCTGTCGTTCATGCTGATTGCTCAGCTGTTAACCGGTATTGTACTGGCGATGCATTATGCGGCGTCCACTGAACTGGCTTTCGGTTCGGTTGAAAAGATCATGCGTGATGTCAATTCCGGCTGGCTGTTGCGTTATATGCACGCCAATGGTGCATCCTTCTTCTTCATCGCGGTTTATCTGCATATTGCACGCGGTCTTTATTACGGCTCCTACAAGGCGCCGCGCGAGTTGTTGTGGATTCTCGGTGTGGTGATTTTCCTTCTAATGATGGCAACAGCCTTTATGGGCTATGTGCTGCCATGGGGTCAGATGTCCTTCTGGGGCGCAACCGTTATCACCGGTTTCTTCACGGCCTTTCCGGTTATCGGCGAGCCGATCCAGCAATTGCTGCTGGGTGGTTTTGCGGTTGATAATCCGACACTTAATCGCTTTTTCTCGCTGCATTACCTTCTGCCGTTCATGATTGCCGGCGTGGTTGTGCTGCACGTATGGGCGCTGCATGTGACCGGCCAGACCAATCCGACCGGTATTGAAGTGAAAACCAAGACCGATACATTGCCGTTCACTCCTTATGCGACCATCAAGGATGCATTCGGCGCGGTCGTGTTCTTCATCTTCTTCGCTTATTTCATCTTCTATATGCCGAACTATCTCGGCCATCCGGACAATTATATTGAAGCGAATTCGCTGGTAACGCCTGCACATATCGTGCCTGAATGGTATTTCCTGCCATTCTACGCAATGCTGCGTGCCATTACCTTTAATGTCGGCCCGATCGATTCAAAGCTCGGCGGCGTTCTGGTGATGTTCGGTTCGATCGCCATCCTGTTCGTTGTGCCGTGGCTTGATACATCCAAGGTGCGTTCTGCCGTTTACCGCCCGTGGTTCAAAATGTTCTTCTGGTTGTTTGTGGTCAATGCGATCTTCCTCGGATGGCTTGGTTCGCGTCCTGCGGAAGGTGTTTACACGCTGATGGCGCAGATCGGTACGCTGTATTATTTCGCTTTCTTCATCGTCATCATGCCGGTTCTCGGCCTGATTGAGACGCCGAAACGCCTGCCGAATTCAATCACCGAGGCCGTACTTGGCCGCGATGATGAAGCGGCTGCGGCAGATACCAAAGCCTGATTGCAGCAAAAGATAGGAAGAGTACAGTTATGAAAATGTTCTTTACCGGTCTTGCTGCTTTTGGTCTGGCAACAGCGCTCTCTCTGGGCGCTGTACAGGCCGAAACCGCAGCCAGTGAGGCAGAACCGGCACATTTCCCGATCAAGCATCCGACCAAGGAAAGCTGGTCATTTGCAGGGCCTTTCGGCACGTATGACAAGGCGCAGCTTCAGCGTGGTCTGAAGATTTATAAAGAAGTCTGCTCCGCCTGCCATTCGATGAAACTGGTTTCCTTCAGAACACTCAGCGATCTGGGTTATAATGAAGATCAGATCAAGGCTTTTGCTGCGGAATATGAAGTGCAGGACGGCCCGAATGCGGATGGTGAAATGTTCACCCGTGCGGCACGCCCGGGCGATTATTTCCCGTCACCTTTCGCCAATGCGGAAGCAGCGGCAGCCGCTAATAATAATGCGGTTCCGCCGGATTTCTCGCTGATCGCCAAGGCGCGCGGCGTGGAACGCGGTTTCCCGACTTTTGTGTTTGATATTTTCACACAATATGCGGAAGCAGGGCCGGATTATATTCATGCGCTGTTGACCAGCTATGATGAAACACCGCCTGCCGGAATGCAGATTCCTGAAGGCACACATTATAATCCTGCATTCATTGCCGGTAAGTCTTTGGCTATGGCCAAGCCACTGAGCGATGGTCAGGTGACTTATGATGACGGTTCGCCGGAAACTGTTGAGCAATATTCGCATGATGTTGCTGCCTTCCTGATGTGGGCTGCAGAGCCGCATATGGAAGCACGCAAGAAAACCGGTTTCCGCGTTATCGTATTTTTGCTGCTGCTGGGCGCATTGATCTATGCCGCAAAGCGCCGTGTTTTTGCCGGTGTGAAGCATTAATTCAGGCTTCATATTTACGGTTTAATTTAGTAAAAAGGAAAAGGGCGCTTCGGCGTCCTTTTTTATGCGAAGTTCTGCCGGATATTCTGTGCGTTGCCTTATCTGTGCTGCTGCCTTGATATGCGGATGTCAAAATAGTTCAGACAATGCCTGTAAAGGCAGCGTTTTGAACCGCCTTTATATGTAAGACACTCTGTGGCCATCACGCTGCAAACAAAGCTGCGTCATGGTCTGTTGTCCGGCATCAGAAGAAAACAGGTAAGGATTTGCCATGAATAATGAAACCAAAGTGTTTCTGAAGGATTCGCTGCGCACGATTCCGGATTATCCGCAGCCAGGTGTACAGTTTCGTGATGTCACCACCCTGATGGGCAATCCTCAGGCCTTCCGGCGTGCGATTGACGAGCTGGTTTTCCCTTATGCCGGTGGCAAGGTCGACAAGGTAGCCGGTGTGGAAGCGCGTGGTTTTATTCTTGGCGGCGCTATGGCGCATCAATTGTCGGCCGGTTTTGTGCCGATCCGCAAAAAGGGCAAACTGCCTTATGAAACAGTGCGCATTGCCTATAGTCTGGAATATGGTCTGGATGAAATGGAAATGCACAGCGATGCCATCCGTCCGGGCGAGCGTGTGCTTCTGGTCGATGATCTGATCGCAACCGGTGGCACTGCAGTTGCCGCAGTGCAATTGTTACGCCAGATGAAGGCTGAGATTGTTGCTGCCTGTTTCATCATTGATCTGCCGGATCTCGGCGGACGTAAAAAGCTGGAAGAAATGGGCGTGCAGGTGCGCACATTGCTGGAGTTTGAAGGCGAGTAAGATTGTCCTCAGCTTGATGTGATTTGTGTACCGGATTGCTAACCGGAAAACGTGCCAGCACATATTTGCTAAGAAGCGTGCAAGCACGCGGGGGAGAACGCACTGGATTTTTTGCCGGTTCTCGGAGCTATACCGGTAAAAGACCGTGTTGTGCGGGACGGTAATATCATAACCGCAGGCGGTGTGACCTCCGGTATAGATTTCGGATTGGCGGTACTGGCAGAGATTTTCGGGCCGGAAGAGGCGCAGACTGTGCAACTGACGCTGGAATATGCGCCGTCCCCGCCGTTTCATTCAGGTGTGCCGGAAGCAGCAGAGCCTGCTGTTCTGGCTGCGGGACGTGAACGCCTGTCTGCGTCCCGAAAAGCGCGCGAAGCAATCTTCGCACGCTGGCCGGAGAAATAATCTCAGAGTTTCGGCAGCATTACCAAAGCTGCACTGTCAAATTCCATAACCCGCTCACCATGCTGGTTGGTGGCCGTGGAATGATGGCTGAGCATCGACCAGCCGGGTTTGGAAGCAAGCGGTCTGATACCGGTGATCTGTACCGTATAAGCGATCACATCGCCTGCATAGACCGGCTGCAGCCAGCGCATATTTTCAAAGCCGGGTGAGGGACCAAAAACCGGCGGTGTTTCTCCGCGTTCCTGACATTCCTTGAGATAACCGGCCATGGAGCGCACATTGAGTTTCATCCAGACGGCTGTTGTGTGCCAGCCGGAAGCGCATAACCCGCCAAAAAGGCTGGATTTGGCCGCAACGGGGTCGGTGTGAAACGGTTGCGGATCATATTTTTCAGCAAAGCGGATGATTTTGTTTTCAGTGAACTCATAAGCACCGATTGTAACAACTTTGCCGATATTTTCTTCAAGCAGGGACAGTTTTCTGGTGTTTTCCATTCTTATGTCTCCTGATCTGTTACACGCATGAAGATCGAACCCTGTGCTTCACAAACCAGCACGCCGTGCTGATTGGTGATTTTATGGTTCAGACGGATAATGCCAAGCGACGGCTGCGTGCGTGAAACCCGTTTCTCAAGGATGGCTGATGTGGCCGAGATCGTATCTCCGGCGAGCACAGGCTTGATCCATTTGACAAATTCAAGGCCGGGTGCGCCCTGACTGTCGGAATTGCTGATATAGCTGTCTGCCATCATGCGCATAAGCATTGCGCATGTATGCCATCCGGAGGCGGCAAGTCCGCCCAATACAGTCGCTTTGCCTGCTTCTTCACTGAGATGAAATGGTTGCGGGTCAAACTCACCGGCAAAGGCGATAATCTCTTCTGCAGTGACTGTTTTTGATCCCAGCTCAATGCTGTCGCCCGGGATAAAATCCTTATAGGTGAAGTAGTGTGATGGCTTGTTCAACGGCAGTCTCCTCCGTTACTTGTACAGGCATCCTGCCCCGGAAAAAGAACAGTGAGGCAGTGTGCAAGGAACGTATCATACGCAGCCGTATAGGGCACCAGTTGATGACACGTATCTTATGCCGGACAAAACAGAGACACATGAAATTTTTTGCGTCGTCTCTGACTGTTGTGTCCATCCTTTATTTATGAATTTTAACGTAAACGTCAATATTATGAAGCAAAAATGATGCATAAAAAAAGCCCTGCGAGGCAGGGCTTTATAATATTTGACTATATCAGGCTTAAATATTGAATTTAAATAGCATGACATCGCCGTCTTGTACAATATATTCTTTACCTTCATCACGGGCTTTACCGGCTTCTTTGGCGCCGGTTTCACCTTTATAAGTAACATAGTCATTAAAGGCGATGGTCTGCGCACGGATGAAGCCGCGTTCGAAATCCGTATGGATGACACCGGCAGCCTGCGGCGCTTTGGCACCGCGATGCACGGTCCATGCACGGGTTTCCTTTGGCCCTGCGGTGAAATAGGTGATCAGGTCGAGAAGGCTGTAACCGGCACGGATCAGACGGTCGAGACCCGGTTCTTCCAGTCCCATTTCGCCAAGGAAAAGCTGGGCATCTTCATCAGGCAACTGCGAAACTTCCGCTTCAATCGCTGCGGAAATGATAACGGTCTGCGCACCCTGTTCCTTTGCCATTTTGGCAACAGCTTCGGTATGTTCATTGCCTTTTGCCGCATCGCTCTCAGCAACATTGCAGACATAAAGCACAGGCTTGGAAGTCAGCAGGTTCAGGCCTTTGAGGATGATGAGATCTTCAGGGCTGATCCCTTTGAGCATCATGCGTACCGGTTCACCATTTTGCAGAAGCTTAATGGCTTCTTCCATAATCGGCAGAACGGTGAGGGATTCCTTATCCTTGGCGGTTGCGCGCTTGCGTACCTGTACGATGCGGCGTTCAAGGCTTTCAAGGTCGGAAAGCATCAATTCGGTTTCAACGGTCTGTGCGTCCGAAACCGGATCAATACGGCCTTCCACATGGGTGATGTCGTCATCTTCAAAGCAGCGCAGCACATGCACAATAGCATCCACTTCGCGGATATTGGCGAGAAACTGGTTGCCCAGACCTTCGCCCTTGGACGCACCGCGCACCAGACCGGCAATATCAACAAAGTTGATGCGGGTCGGGATCAGTTCTTTGGAACCTGCAACATCAGCAACCTGACGCATACGGCTGTCCGGCACGGCTACTTCACCGGTATTCGGCTCAATGGTGCAGAAAGGATAGTTTGCAGCCTGTGCGGCAGCCGTTTTGGTCAGTGCATTAAACAGTGTGGACTTGCCGACATTCGGCAGACCAACGATACCGCATTTGAAACCCATGATAAAACCTTATCGGTCTGTGCATCTTCGCGGCAACCGCGGCAGGGCGGTATTTTGCGCAGGAACATGCATTAAAATTTACAATACATTTGCCATTGCCTATGCGCTATGGGGCAAGCACAGGTCAAGAGGAACAGGGCAGATTGCGCCGAAAACCAGCCGAAAATTATCGCTGAGATGCAGAAAAACGATCAGCCGTCCTTTTTCCCGAACAGTTTTGCCAGCATGTCAGCCATCGGGCCGGAAGCAGGCAGTTTGGTGGCGGGGCCGTTGTTCTGCCGTGCCTGACGGATATGGCTTTGTGCTTTCGGTGCAGGCTTGGCGGATATATCGGCCTTGGCCTCAGCCTTTTTACCGCCCAGCGCCAATGCGACTTTATTCATCAGGCCATTATCGTCTTTCTTGACGAGATAAGAGAGATTATCGGCAATGGCAGCAAACAGCAGATCAAGCCATTCATTATCAGCTTTGGCAAAATCGCCCAGCACGTAATGATGCACCAGTTCTTTGGAACCCGGATGACCGATGCCAAGGCGCAGGCGACGGTAATCCTTGGAGCCCAGCAGTCCCTGCATATGCGCGTCAATGGATTTGATGCCATTATGGCCATTGGCGCTGCCGCCGGCTTTGATGCGCAATTTGGCAGGCGGTAAATCCAATTCGTCATAAAGCACGACAAGATCGCTGATGGTCAGTTTGTAGAAGCGCATGGCTTCACCTACAGCCTGACCGGACAGGTTCATGAAAGTTTGCGGCTTGAAAAGCAGTATTTTTTCACCGTCAATCATACCTTCGGAAATCAAGGCCTGAAATTTTTTCGACCATGGCGAAAAACGATGGCGGGCATGAATTTCATCCACGGCCATGAAGCCAATATTATGCCGGTTTCGTGCATATTGCGTGCCGGGATTGCCGAGGCCGGTGATCAGCAGCATGGTCGTCTCCGAGAATTAGATAGTTCAAGCCTTTTAGCAGGCCGATGCTTTATCACAAACAAAAACATCTCCGGT
The DNA here is from genome assembly GCA_040392545.1 of Pseudochrobactrum asaccharolyticum. Lineage (GTDB taxonomy): Bacteria > Pseudomonadota > Alphaproteobacteria > Rhizobiales > Rhizobiaceae > Pseudochrobactrum > Pseudochrobactrum asaccharolyticum_A. The sequence goes on from JBEBVV010000001.1 coordinate 295,479, forward strand.
TTGCACCGGAGATGTTTTGCAAATCGTTAGCCTGAAGGCTGAAGACTTAAGCGACGCGGATGAAATCCACGTGCAGAGGCGTGTCTTTAACGCGATCCATCTGATAGTCTTTTGGCTGAACCTTAATGGTCTGGCCGTCAACTTCGATGTTGAAAACGGTGGACTTGAAGCCGCCGCCATAGATCAGGTAGTAGATGGTTTTGTAATCTACTGCTACTGACAGGGCAGGCTGTTTGTCACCATAGATGACTGCTGGAATCTGACCGTCGTTACGCAGTGCACGGGAGGACCCCTTACCAGCCCGTTCGCGTTTTACGGCCTTGAGAGTTTTAACTTCGCTCATGGCGTTTTCCTTATCAAGTAATTTGGAGTGTTCCGTAAAATCAGGTGAAATGCCGGAACATGACAAATCCGCCGGAAACGCAGCAAAACAGCGATGGGGCGGATATATCATTCCGCGTTGCCTCCAAGGGTGTCTACGCGGATGCGTTCTCATAAGCGATCACCTGCCAAAACGCAAGTTTTTGTGTTCTGCAGCAGCGTTTTTCATACAGGTCTTTCAAACCACTATGTATTCAATTGTGTATTCAGGGGATGAGAGGGCAATAAATGCGCAAGCTTCATGGCTTGGTGTTATGATACATAGCTGATAGACACGAACCATATCCCGAATCTTATAATATGCGCTCCCGGTGTCTGGGAGAGCTTTTTCACGTTTATTTCAGGAGGCAGTATGAAGGTCGGCATCGACATGGGAGCCACGACAAACGGCACCGCGGCTATGCTTGATCTTGAAGAGCTGCTGGCGACACGTTTGCTGGTGCAGGGTAATTCCGGCTCCGGAAAATCTTATTTGCTGCGTCGCCTTCTGGAGCAGAGCGCGCCCTGGGTGCAGCAATGTATCATTGATCCCGAAGGTGATTTTGTAACGCTGGCCGATGTCTATGGCCATGTGGTGGTGGATGCCGCGCGCACGGAAGCGGAACTGACCCGCATTGCGCAGCGTATTCGCCAGCATCGTGTTTCTGTGGTGGTCAATCTTGAAGGGCTGGATATTGACCAGCAGATGAAGGCTGCCGCCGCTTTCCTCAATGGCATGTTCGATGCAGACCGTGATTACTGGTATCCGATGCTGGTGGTGGTGGATGAGGCGCAGCTTTTTGCGCCATCGGTTGGCGGTGAAGTGTCTGATGAAGCGCGTAAAATCTCGCTCAGCGCCATGACCAACCTGATGTGCCGTGGCCGTAAACGCGGGCTGGCCGGTGTGATTGCCACGCAGCGTCTGGCAAAGCTTGCCAAAAACGTGGCGGCAGAAGCCTCCAATTTTCTGATGGGGCGCACATTCCTTGATATTGATATGGCGCGTGCGGCCGATTTGTTGGGTATGGATCGCCGTCAGGCGGAGCAATTCCGCGATTTGCAGCGTGGCCATTTTGTAGCGCTGGGGCCTGCCTTGGCACGCCGTCCGCTGACTGTGAAAATCGGCGCGGTGGAAACCTCTGCCCGCTCATCCAGCCCCAAACTGATGCCACTGCCGGATTCACCGGTTGATGCGGCTGATCTGATTTTTACGCCGAGCGCAGAAGAAGCACGGATGATTGTGCGCCGTCCGCCACCTTCGCCGCCGCCACCACGCCCGATCAATGAAATTCTGGAGCAGGTGGTGAAAGCTAAACCGGAAGCGGAAGTGCCGGATGAGCCGCTGTTTCCGGGACTGGTGGAAGCTGAGCGCGAGGAATTGCTGGACAAGGTGATGACCGAGATCATCGAAGATCCGGAGGCCGCTTTCCGTTCCGTTGCCGTGCTGTATCAGGATTTTCTGGTGCGCTGCCGTATCCATCGTGTGCCGGGGGAACCGCTGGCATTGCCGGCATTCCGCCGTCGTCTTGCTGTGGCACAAGCCAGTGGCGGGGATGATATGGTGGATGATGAAAAATGGCAGACGGCACTGCAATTATCCGAAAGCCTGACAGATGATGTGCAGGGTGTGTTCCTGATCGTGGCGCAGGCTGCGGTTAAAGGTGCGCCATGCCCGTCTGATGCCACATTGGCGCGGGTCTATGGCAGTCACTCTACCAGCCGTGCCCGCCGTTTGCTGACCTATTTTGAAGAGCGCGGCCTGCTGGTTGTGCGCAATGACTTCACAGGCATGCGCATTGTGGCCTTTCCCGATATGGGCTGTGAAACCGCGGCCGGTGATCCGAACGGACCGGATGAAGGTGCTGAAAGTGCCGAAGCTGCCGAGTAATTCTTAGGCTTTTACGCCTGTGCCATATGCACAGAGAAGTACATGCGCCATATGCAAAGAAAAGCCAATAAAAAAGCCGGACTGCAAAACAGTCCGGCTTTTCAAATTCTGCCTGCTGAAAATATCAGTCGAACAGGCTGGATACGGATTCTTCCGCTGCGGTGCGGGCAATCGCTTCACCGATCAGGCTGGAGATCGACAGAACGCGGATATTATGCGCCTGATCAATCGCTGCGGTCGGCTGGATGGAATCTGTGATCACCAGTTCTTTCAGCTTGGAGCTGGTAATACGGGCAATCGCACCGCCGGAGAGAACGCCGTGGGTAATATAGGCGGTAACGCTGGTTGCGCCTTTTTCCAGCAGAGCTTCTGCCGCATTGCAGAGTGTGCCGCCGGAATCAACAATATCGTCGAACAGCAGGCAGTCTTTGCCGGTCACATCACCGATCACGTTCATGACTTCGGATTCACCCGGACGGTCACGGCGCTTGTCAACGATTGCCAGCTGCGCATCAATGCGCTTGGCCAGCGAGCGGGCACGAACCACGCCGCCGACATCCGGCGAAACAACCATGCAGTTGCCGGTTGCGTAATTGGTTTTAACATCGCGGGCGATAACCGGAACCGCATAGAGATTGTCGGTTGGAATATCGAAGAAGCCCTGAATCTGACCGGCATGAAGATCAAGGGTCAGAACGCGGCTGGCACCGGCTTCAGTGATGAGATTGGCGACCAGCTTGGCGGAAATCGGTGTACGCGGGCCAGGTTTGCGATCCTGACGGGCATAGCCGTAATAAGGGATCACTGCTGTGATGCGGCGCGCTGAAGAGCGGCGGAACGCATCAATCATGATCAGCAATTCCATCAGGTGATCATTGGTCGGATATGAGGTGGACTGAAGCACGAATACGTCTTCACCACGAACATTTTCCTGAATTTCGACAAAGATTTCCTGATCAGCAAAACGCTTGACCACGGCCTTGCCGAGGGGAACATTCAGATGTTTTGCGACGGCTTCTGCTAGGACACGATTGGAGTTGCCCGCGAAAAGTTTCATGCTTTTTTGCCTCTGGCGCTGGTTGCCTAGAGCATTTTCAGTTAACCTGAAACATTGAAAATGCTCTATTTCCTTGTTTCAACCGCAGTTTTGAACGGAAAACCGGTTTTCAGTTTTCCTAAAAACTGCTCTGCCGCATGGCCAGTGGTGCTTTTATACACCGGTCATGCGCGGATTCCCTGTATCCGGTTTGCTGCGGAGTTTTCCGGATCGTGAAATCCGTCCATCTCACATCATTTTCAGTTCCGGCAGCTCTGTATTTTGCAATTTAAAAATGCCGCCTTGATGAGCGGCGTTTTACAAAGCTGTGCCAGTATTGCAAGGGTACAAAAGCCGCAGGGCGCGATTAATGCCCTGATATTTCCGAAAAGCTGCACTTTCCTGCGCTTTATAGGCCAAAATGCCACGCCTGGGGGCATTTTCTGCCAATAAGCTTAACGTGGGCGCTAATGCTTGAGGAAAATGCACATCGGAGTGAGTCTCTGTCATCCTTGTTACCGGTTTCAGGAAAACGAGACAGATTTAGCGGGCATTGCCTGAAACCCAGCGGAAATAATCATTGAGCGTATCATCGGCAATTTTGCCCATCACCGGCGCAGTGGCAGAGGACCAGCCGCCTTTGCCCGCAGCTTTTTCCTGTCCCTGCAGGCGGTGAACACGGTTGCCCTGCTTATCCACCACATCCCAGACATAGAGCACAATTGTCTGATTATTCTCCACCATATTGGAGAAATAGCCTTTCAGGGTGAAATCGGCATCGCTCTCGCCATTGGCGGCAAGCTGCACAGACTGATCTTTGAGGATTGTGTCAAAGCGGAAGGAAAGCGGTGTCACAACTTCCAGCGGCGCGCCGATAATCGGTGCAATATAGAGCTTGTACTGGCGCACCTTGCTCATATTGACCGGCGCTTTGCTGGCCGTTGCAGGCTGGCCGAAATCGGAGGTCAGGGGGCTCACTGCGCTTTTGGAATTTGAAGATTGCGATGTGCAGCCGCCCAGCAGCAGCGCCGCAGACAGCAGCGGCACGGCTGCAACGATTTTGAAAAAGCCCTGACGATCAGAAGCCCGAAAACGGGAGGCAACAACAGAGGCGGATAAATTGACCGGCATCGGCTTATGTCCTGTTTTATGCTCATCACCAGCGATGAATTGCGTTTTTACCCATTTCGCCCAAGGGCTGGATCAGGCAACCACCAGATCCAGACTGCTTTTGGAGAGACATTCCGCCGGGCCGTTGGTGGTCAGATAGGTCTGCCCCAATGTCATGGCGGTGTTGGTTTCGGAATCCATAATGATCATATGCGCAAAAAGCGTCATATCCGGCTCAATGCGCTCTGCATTGCCGGCATAGAACATTTGCGGGTCCATCCATGACGGGGTGAAACGCGCGCCGACAGAATAGCCGCAGGCATTGAGGCGATGGCGGTTCAGCGAATGGGATTCCAGCACTTTGGCATGGGCATCAAACACATCGCCAAAGGTCGAGGCCGGTGTCAGTACTGCTTCCACGGCCATCAGCGCTTCATAGGCTGCCTGATACAATTCCTCATGGCGTTTGGTGGCTTTGCCGGTCAGTATCGTGCGCATCATCGGCGCGTGATAATGGCGGTAGACGCCGGACCATTCCAGCGTCAGCTGGTCATTCTTATGCAATTGTCTGCGGCCGGATTTGTAACGGCAGAGCAGGGCATCAGGGCCGGAGCCGATAATATATTCATTGGCAGGGAAATCGCCGTCGCCCTGAAAATTGGCTTCCATCATCGCCGCCAGAATATCTGCCTCGCTGGCATTGCTGCGGGTATGTTTGAGCGCGGCATCATAAATTGCATCGCTCAGAGCGGCAGCCTTGCGGGCATAATCGGCTTCCGCAGGACTTTTGAGCAGGCGCAGGCGATCCACCATGCCGGAAGCATCAATGATTTTGGCAAAGCTGCTCAACTGTTCGTCGAGCTTGCGGCCATTGGCGGCTGTCAGACCATGGGTCTGATATTCCACGCCGATACGGCTGCCGAGCAAATCCATATCACTGAGCAGATTGCGCAGATCAATGGCGGGATTGGCGTTTTCGCGGTCTGTCCATTGCACGATATTTTCGATTGTCGAGGTGTGACGTGCCTGCCGCAAATCGGCGGAACGCGTCATCAGCACCATGCTGCCATCCTGTTTGATCACCAGACACTGGAAGAAGCAGAAGCCGAATGTGTCATAGCCGGTGAGCCAATACATGCTTTCCTGCGAAAACAGCAGCATGGCATCCAGCTTGTTTTCGGCCATACACAACATCAGCCTGTCGCGTCGGGCCGCAAATTCTTCGGGGGCAAAATGAAGCGCCATGATTGTCTCCGTCATTGATGAGCGAAAGCAGGATATCCGCAGAACAGCTGGCTCAGCCGTTTGATGCGGGCCTATTCCCGGATCGCAATAGCGGCAATCTGGCGTCCGTAATCCGGCTCCTTGCGATGGGTGGTGCGGCGATAGGAGAAAAACCGCGCTTCATCAGCATAGGTGCACAGATCAAGGGACGCAGCCTCGATACCGCAGGATGACAGACGATCAACGATAAAACTCCAAAGATCAAACATTTTACGCGCCGGATCTGTTGAAGGACGGAAATATTGTTCATAAGTCCGGTCACGCGCAGTGAATTCCTCCACAAATTCGCTGCCAACTTCGTAATTGTCCTGACCGATGCAAGGCCCCAGAACTGCGCGGATTTTCGACCTTTCGCCGCCAAGATCAATAATGGCCTGCACGGTATTTTCCAGAACGCCGGACAGTGCACCGCGCCAGCCTGCATGTGCCGAGCCGATAATGCCGGCTTCCGGCTCGCAAAACAGCACGGGGCCGCAATCGGCGCTCAAAGCCCCCAGAATCAGTCCCGGCACATTGGTGACCATGGCATCAGCCTGCGGGCGGGGCGAGGGCAGGGCTTCAGTAATCGTCAGCACGGTCGGCGAATGAACCTGATAGAGCGTTTGCAGGTTTTCAGACGGCAAATCAAAATAGGCAGCCACACGGCGGCGGTTTTCCGCTACATTTTGCGGCTCATCCTTGGAACCGGCACCAACATTGAGACTGTCATAAATGCCGGAGGATACGCCGCCCTGACGGGTGAAAAAACCGTGGGCGATGCGGTTATTGGTTTCAAGCAAAGGAGAGCGGATCGGATCAGGCATGGATGTCATGATTGTCTCTCTGGACTGGTGCATAATTTATAAGTGCCGGAGCGCGTTTGCTGTGCCCGATCGGGTGCCTGACGCTCCGGTATCTGTTTTACGTCAGATACTATGTGTGACGGTGAGGGTTTTGAACAGCTCGCCCATCTGGTCGGGGGCTGCCAGACGCTCCACATCATCGCGGATTTGGTCCTGCAATTCAGGCGATTTTCCGGCGCCAAGCTGTCCGGCACGGCTCAAAAGTCCCATATTGAGCAGAAATTCGCCCTGCGTTTCCGCTTTGATCGTGCAGCCGAGGTTCACGGCAATGCGGGCCAGTGCGGCAAAATCCACATGGGTGGTGATATCCGCCTGACCGGGGGCGGTAAACACATCCTGAAATTTGTGCTGATAAATGGCCTGCAATGTGTCACCGAAACCGGCTTCATGGGAGCCGTAATCGATCAGCAAAGCGGCGCCCTGATATTTACGGATATGCTCGCAAATTTGCTGCATCAATGCGGCGCGTGCCGGTGACGCCTCAAAAATCGTGCCGTCCGGTGCTGTTTCATGCCCTTGCGGCAGGAGTGAGGGATCAATGCCGCCTGTGCCGCTTGCAAAGCATAATTGCGGCTCGTCTTCCGCGTTGACCGCGACCATGCGTTCAATAAAGCGCCCCTGATATTTGACATATTGGTGGTCGGGCAGCGCATCAAACAGCTCATTGGCCACCATAATCAGCGGGCCTTGCGGTATAGTTTCAAAGGATTTGTGCCAACTGATAGCGGAGGCGGCACCTTCAAGCTTTTTCTGTTGTACGGCGGTGAGGCGGTCACTGGTTTCCACCATGGCTATGGGGGCGCTGTGCAGCATATCCGGCGCGAGTTTACCGGCGGCGCGCAGCAGGTCGCTCATCAATGTGCCGCGGCCGGGGCCGGCCTCGCAGATCACGCAATTTTCCGGTCTGCCCAGCGCCTGCCATTGGGTAACCACCCAGACGCCGATCAGTTCACCAAACATCTGGCTGATTTCCGGTGCGGTGATGAAATCACCTTTGGCGCCGAACGGTTCGCGGGTCATGTAATAGCCGCCGTCATGATCGGCGAGGCAGAAGCCCATATAATCGGCAACGCTGATCGGCCCGCCATTTTGGATGAGGCGGATCAGGCGTTGTTTGAGCTTGTCCGCAGCCGTGTTTGTGATCTCGCTCATCGGGTCAGGCCTTTGCTGCGGCATAGCTGGCGCGTCCCATTGCCCACAGGCCGAGCAGTACCATCGGCACAGACAGCACCATGCCCATGGTCAACCAGCCACCGAAAAGATAGCCGAGCTGGGCGTCAGGCTCACGGAAAAACTCAACCAGAATGCGTGACAAGCCGTAGCCTGTGACAAAGGAACCGGCAATAAAGCCCGGTTTCTTGAGCTTGTTGCCCTTCCAGATCAGCAGCGCCAGCACAATAAACAGCACCAGACCTTCGAGTGCAGCTTCATAAAGCTGACTCGGATGACGCGGGAACGGGCCGCCATTGGGGAAGTAAAATGCCCAAGGGACATCGCTGATCCGTCCCCATAATTCGGAATTGATAAAATTGGCGATACGCACCACGCCAAGGCCAACCGGCACACCGGCGGCAATCGTGTCAAACATGCTCCAGACAGGAATGCCGCGTTTGCGGGCAAACAGGATCATGGCCACTGTGGTGCCGAGAATGCCGCCGTGGAATGACATGCCGCCGTCCCATACCGCCGGAATTTCCATCGGATGGCTGAGATAAAAGGCGGGATTATAAAAGAATACATAGCCGAGACGGCCGCCAAGCACGACACCGAGCGCCGCCCAGAGCACAAAATCATCCAGCGCCAGCGGCTCCATCGGCGCGGTATCGTTGCGCCACAGGCGGGCTGTGGTTACAAGTTTGCGGCCATACCACCATGCAAATAAAATGCCGACCACATAGCCGATACCATACCAATGCACCGAGAGCGGCCCTATGGAAAACAACACAGGGTCGATAGCGGGAAAAGGGAGCGCGGCCATCATCAGTTGCGGTTCGGTCATACTCGTCTCCGTTCGGGCAACGCATTTTAAAACACAATGCCTGCCTTGTTATTTTATGCGCGGCGTTCCGGGTTGCCCAGTCTGTGTCAGCCTGTGCCGGCTCCCGCCTGCTTTGGGCTAGGCATAACGAATTTCAGCACAGGATAAAAGTCTGTTGCTTTGATGGCGCTTATAATAAGTGCAGGCTTAAGCCGAACTTAAATCACAGATAATCTGCCTGACAGGTTCCCGCTTTTGTGAGAAGTGCGCTATAGTATTTTACAAGCTTTGCAGCCTTGCATCCTGTATCATGCGGGCTTATTTCAGACAGAGCGCAATGCCGCACGGGGCTATCCGGTGCGGCCTGATCAATGATGCCGCCGGTGGCGGGTTAGCAAGAGGTGATGCTATGAGCAACCCAACCAGTAAAGTTCTTGATGAACTCGCAAAACTCGTCACAGATGCAGCCGGTGCCGCACAGGGTGTGCGCCGTGAAGTTGAGACCGCTATGCGCTCTCAGGGCGAAAAGCTGCTGAATACTCTGGATGTTGTGCAGCGCGAAGATTTTGAAGCAATGCGCGAAATGGCTGTGAAAGCCCGCACTGAAAACAGTGCTCTGAGCGTGAAAATTGCCGAGCTGGAAGCGCGGATTGCCAAACTTGAAGGCGCACAGGCAGAAAAACCAGCGAAAAAAGGCGCTTAAGGGCGTAAAATCTAAAAAGATTTTTAACTTTTTATTCACAGGGGCGAATGGCTAAAAGCCCTTATTCCAGAATCGGTTACAGCGGCGCCCCATCGGGCGCCGTTTGTTCTTTCCACATGGTTTCTCAGGCTTTTCACAAAAAGGGCTGGCACTCTGCAGAAGCATCAATAGACTGAAAACACTACATGATTCGTAATTGATTCATGCAGCATGGCGAGAGCGGGGAGCGGCGGAGCAGTTGGTTCGGCCGCACAGATCCGGTTATTGCGACAAGTGTAACAGTCATGTGTTTGCGCGTGTGTTGGAGGCGGTGTTGTACGTGTCAGCAATATTTGCCTCGGCCTATTAACCAGTGTGTCTTTTGTGTGGCAAAAGCTGTGCGGGATACACTCCGGCTGCATGTTGAGACGGTCGGAATCCGGATTGTACCAATGACAGGTATGTCCAAAAACAGGGAACGAACATGAACCTTCTTGAGCTCGATATCGCTCGCGATGCACATCCGGTGGATGTCATTGAACAGGTTGCGCACACCAATGACTGGGCATTTGACCGCACTGGCGATGATGAAATTGCGGTTTCCGTTGTCGGCAACTGGACCGACTATCATTTGTCTTTTTCCTGGGTGGAAGAGTTCGAAGCGCTGCATCTGGCCTGTGCTTTTGATGTGAAGGTAAGCGAACCGCGCGTGAATGAAGTGATGCGGTTATTGTCGCTTATCAATGAACAGCTTCTGATGGGGCATTTTGATCTGTGGCGGCAGGAAGGGGCGGTGATGTATCGTCAGTCTCTGTTGCTGGCAGGCGGTGCCAAGCCAACCAGCCGTCAGGTTGAGGTGCTGCTGGCCAGCGCTCTTGAAGCCTGCGAATGCTATTATCAGGCTTTCCAGTTTGTGGTCTGGTCAGGTGTGCCGGCCAAGGAAGCCTTGCAGGGCGTGTTGTTTGAAACGGTGGGACGCGCCTGACAGAGCATTGCTGCAACCTGTTAACGTCACTGTTGCGGGCTGCGGATTATTTTAAAATTGTGCGGTAAGGGGAAGCCGCACAAACGGATTATGGCGGATAGGCAAAATATTGTTGCCTGTTCCGGTTCATTCGGGTGAGGAAAACGTGTCTGAGCAGCAATTGATCAGCTATGCTGATTTTGAAAATGTCGATATCCGTACGGGAACGATTATTGAGGCGGAAGTTTTTGCGCAGGCACGCAAACCTGCCTATAAGCTGAAAATTGATTTCGGCGAGGCGATCGGCATTAAGAAATCATCCGCACAGATTACTGTGCATTATACGCCGGAAACATTGGTCGGACGTCAGGTTCTGGCCGTTGTGAATTTTCCGCCGCGCCAGATCGGGCCATTTATGTCGGAAGTTCTGACATTGGGCTTTTCCGATAAAAATGGTGATATTGTGTTGGCGGCGACTGAAAAGCCGGTACCAAACGGCATGAAATTACATTGATCTTAAGTGTTGCGTTAAGTTTATATTGTTAATCCGCTAAAGTTTAATGCTATTTGAGCTTTAGAGGATTAACATAAACATGACATGATGTAGTTTTAATACTCCGGAATTCATTTTTGGAGTATTCTATGTTTAAAACATTTTTAATATCATCTTTTTTGTTCTTGTCTTCTTATTCCGAATCTTCTTATGCTGCAGATCGTCTGCCTGCGGTACCGAAAGATCACAAGGCCGGCATTGTTGTACTGTCATCACAGCGCAATCTTTCCGCCATGGCAATCAATGACAGTCTGTTTTATTCAAAAGCCTTCGACCTTGTCGTGACCAATGGCGGTATCAAGCCGCTTAATCTCAATGCAGGCTGCTTCAAGGCTGTCATGCCGGATAAGACGCTGCGTCCTGTTGATACGATTGAAGATGTGCTGACAAGCGGCAGCATCAATGCGGGCGACAGTGTGAAAGGCTTTGTCAGTTTTTCTGCACCGAATGATGAGATTTACAAGGCTTCTGCCGTAAAATTTCTGCCGCTGTGCAAATAATGAGCACCAGGCTGACGGTTTAGGCCGGAATGCTGATAACAGCCCTCAGCCCGCCCTGAGGGCTGGTGTCCAGCGTAATATCCCCGCCATGATTGCGGGCAATATCGCGGGCGATAGCCAGTCCGAGCCCCGTGCCGCTTTCATCCTGATTGCGTGCCTCGTCGAGCCGTACAAAAGGTTTGAAAACATCCTCGCGTTTTTCTTCCGGAATACCTGCGCCGTCATCATCAACGGTGATGGTGAGCCAGTCATCTTTATGCTCCGCTTCAATATGGACGGATTTCGCATAGCGGAAAGCATTGCCGACGAGATTGCTGACAAGGCGTGTAAAGGCATTGGGGCGCACGTGAATATGACTGTCGCCGTGAATGGCCATGGAAAAGCCGCGCTGGCGCAACCGCGCTTCTTCCTGAAGCTTGTTAAACAGAGTTTGCAGATCAAGCGTGCCCTGTTCCTCGGTACCGGCACCGCGTGCAAATGCCAGATAGCCTTCCAGCATATTTTGCATGTCACTGATGTCCTGATTGAGCGGCGTGGTATCAATCTTGCTGCCGGCAATCGCGAGTTGCAATTTAAAACGGGTGAGAATGGTGCGCAGATCATGGCTCACACCGCTGAGCATGGCCGTGCGCTGCTCAATCTGGCGCTCAATACGTTCGCGCATCTGGATGAAGGCGACGCCGGCCTTGCGCACTTCCTCCGCGCCATGGGGATGAAAACCGGCAGGCATCGGCTGGCCTTTACCAAAGCTTTCCGCAGCTTCCGACAATTGCTGGATCGGTTTGATCTGATTACGCAAAAAGGCAATCGCAATCACCAGAAGCACCAAGGCTGCACCGACCATCCATGTGAGGAAGATCAGGGTATTGGACGCATAGGCCTGACTGCGCTTGGCAAAAACGCGCAGCACTTTGTCTTCCAACTGAATTCTGATCTCGACCAGATCGGAATCGCCCACCGTATCAATCCAGAACGGCCGGTTGATCTGGCGGGTAATTTCTTCATTGAGAAAATAATCGAGAATGGAGAAAAACGGTTTTGGCCCCGGCGGCGGCAGCGGTGCAGGCGGCAGGATGGAAACATTCAGATCCAGACGCTGCTGCGCGATGCGGATGAGATTGGCGTAATCCGGCTCCTGCGGATAGGTTTCCAGAATATCAATCATCGCCGCAATATCGCGGACGACCGCTGTGGAGAGGCGCTCTGTCACCATTTGCCAGTGACGTTCCATGAATACGAAGGCAATAACCGACTGCAACAGCACCATCGGAGCAATGATGATGATGAGGGAGCGCGCATAAAGCCGTTTCGGCATGCGCAGCGCCAGCCAGTCGGAAATTGTCTTCCACAGCAAAGGTTAAAGTCTCCTGCCGTTCGGATTGCGTGCCATGCCTATGATCGGGTGCATATTGTTCGTTCTAACACTTTAAAATCGGGGCATATTACGCGGTTTCAGGCGGTTGGTTTCGGAAACAAGGGGTGGGGACTATTCAATGCTGAGCTTATAGCCGATGCCACGCACGGTTTGCAGCCAGATCGGATTGGCCGGATCAACTTCGATTTTGCGGCGCAGACGGTTGATCTGCACGTCAATCGTGCGTTCGCCCACTTCGCCGTCCTGACCGGTCAGTTCATGACGCGGCACGGTTTCACCGGCACGCTCGGCAAAAATGGTCATAATGTCCTGTTCGCGATCCGTGAGCTTGATCACTTCGCCACCCTGTTTCAGCTCTTTGCGCGGAATGGAGAAAGTGTAAGGCCCGAAAACAATCTGCTCGATAATATGCTGGGTCGGCTGGCCGCCGCGGCGCAGAATATTATTGATACGCAGGGTCAGCTCACGCGGGTCAAACGGCTTGGACAAATAATCATCGGCACCGGCCTCAAGGCCATTGATACGGCTGTCAGTTTCAGACAGCGCAGTGAGCATCAGAATTGGCACATTTTTCTGTTCACGCAGTGAGCGTGTCAGTTCAACGCCGCTTTCACCCGGCATCATCACATCAAGGATCAGCAGGTCAAAATCAATGCCTTCCAGCTTGCGGCGGGCTTCCTGCGCATTGGCGGCAATGGTCACACGATAGCCGCTGGTGGTCAGATATTGCGAGAGCAGGCTGCGGATACGGGTGTCATCATCAACCACCAGCAGGTGCGGTGCATCATCAGACAGAATTGTCTCTTCGCTGGTCATTGCTTTTGCCTTTCATTCCTGTTGCCGTTGCAGATGGCCTGACAGGCTGGTCTGCAGAGCCGGAGCCTCTTATAATTCAGTAGCTTATCTCTGTGCATCTTCACGGGAAATACACACTATGTGAAGAGCGCATGTTTATTTTTACCGGAAGGAGGGGTGTTGCCAACCGCCTTCCGGTTATCCGTTCAGCGAAAGGCTGTCGATCTGATCGCGCTGGTCATTATTGACCATGGCTTTCAGAAAGCCCTGAATAATCTTTTTCTCCGACATATTGCTTTCCGCCAATGCAGCAGCAATGCGGTTAGATTGCGGCTTGGTCAGCGAGAGAATGAGTTCCCGTCCGGCGGGAGTCGGGTAAAGCTCGCGCTGGCGCCGGTCTGTCTCGCCGGTGAGCTGAATAATATGGCCGGTATCAACCAGTTGTTTCAGCACGCGCGCAAGGCTCTGTTTGGTGATTTTCAGCACATCCAGCAATTCAGCCACATTCATGCCGGGCTTGCGGTTGACGAAATACAGCACACGGTGATGTGCTCTGCCGAACCCCATGGTTGCCAGTTGCTTGTCAGGATCTGCGGTAAAATCCCGATAGGAGAAAAAGAGTAACTCAATGATACTCAGATCGTTGACCTCATCTTCTGACAAGGCGGAACGAATAGTACTATCATTGTGATTGGAACGCACGCTTGGTCTCCGGCTGAACATGTCTTCATTTAAAAGACTATTATAGCTTTAAATCAAACAGGTTTTAAGGCTTAAAGCAGTGATTGCGCGAAACTGCATACAAAGACATGTGTATGGAGAGAGAAGCGCGGGCAGACAGGTCTGAGCCATCTGTATCTCCTTGACCGGCGGGTATTTTGTTTGCCCCTGTATCGGAGCAGAAAAGGGCAATATAGAATCAGAGGATTGTGGTTGCGATTGTCATGGCGGCGGGAGGATGCTTTTCTCAAAGTGTGGCAGAACATCTCTGAAAAGAGAGCATTATTCTATTCTTGTGGTTTTTTAGCGCTAATTGAAAAGCTCTCTTGGCGGTAAACAGAACATCTTGCTGAATTTAACAGGCTGAAACTATAAGAATTGACAGCGGCTTGTTTCTTGTCATCATCACTGTGTCAGAGTGGTTTACTTTGATGCCAACAATTTATGGGGTGACAATTATGGATGCTCTTGTTCCTATTCTTGTGCAGCTGGTTGCCGGTGCAGTCGGGGGTAACCTTGCCGGTGCGGTCAAGAATCTCAGCCTCGGTACAGCCGGTAATACGGTTGCAGGCGGTATAGGCGGTCTGATCCTCAGCCAGCTTTTGCCAATGCTGACCGGTGGTGGTGTGGATTCCGCATTAAGCGGTATTGTCGGTCAGCTGATTGGCGGTGGTGCCGGTGGTGCGGTGCTGACGGCTGTTATCGGCCTGATCAAAAATAACCTCGCCAATAAGGCCTGATACAGACATGCTAATGTGCCGGATGGTTTGATATCCGGCACGGTGCATATTCCGGCTTTTTGCATTCAGGCTATACCGGTCTGAATGACGTGAGAATACGACTGTTGAAATTTAGCAAAGCCTGAGCCGGATAGCGGGCTTTGGGAAAGCGCGTATTTTTGCAGGTATTTTACGTGTAAAATGCACCCGCATACTCATAATATGATTTTTAACACCTATATTGACGGGCAGTTCAGACTGCCTGTTTTTGTTTGCGCCGCCGGATAAAGCGGGATATGCGCGCAAACGGGCAGAATTTTGCAAAGTTTTTCGTGTTAATGATCAGGTGATAAATGAGCCAGCTTCAGGCAATTATAATTCCGGTGACGCCATTCCGGCAGAATTGCACCATACTGTTTGATAAGGACACCAAGGCCGGTGTTGTCGTGGATCCGGGTGGCGATGTGGATGCCATCAAGGACGTGATCGAAAAGAACCAGCTTAAAATCGAGGCGATCTGGATCACCCACGGCCATGTCGATCATATTGGCGGGGCTGCGGATTTGCGTGATGCCTTAAAAGTGCCGATGATCGGTTCGTCGATCGAAGATGCTTATCTCTATGATAATGTTGAAACATCAGCGGCAAAATATGGCCTCGGTGACGGCTATCGTAATTTTCAGCCGGATCGCTGGCTGAAAGAGGGCGATGTTTTACAGGTTGCCGGTGAGGATTTTGAGGTGCTGCATTGCCCGGGACATGCACCGGGACATGTGGTTTTCATCAATAAAGCGATGCATTTCGCGATTGTCGGTGATGTGCTGTTTAACGGCTCTGTCGGCCGTACCGATTTGCCAGGCGGTGACCACGAGGCGCTGATCCGTTCGATCAAGGAGAAGCTGCTGCCGCTGGGCGATGAATATACTTTCATTTGCGGTCATGGCGCAGGAAGCCGCTTTGGCGATGAGCGGCGCAACAATCCTTATCTGGTTTGATACGTGATTTTTGGCCGGACAGGTCAGACGCTTGATTGGAGAGATGAAAAAAGCGGGAACCATCATGGCTCCCGCTTTTTTGTTTGTTTTCGTGTCGCGCGGATTAATTGGCGACGCAGAAGTGATCCTGCCCGTCATAGCCGCGATAGGTGCCGGACTGCGCATTGAAAGAGCGGTATTTTTGCGAACACCAGTTATACCATTCCCGTGTCCATGGCTGGAATGAACCGGCATAATTGCGTCCGTAATTGCCGCGTGCCGGTGCTGCCGGATAATAGACTGGCGGCGGCGGTGGCGCATTATAAATTGGCTCACGGTAAACAGGCTGCGGCTGTGGCTGGCTCAGAGCGCCGCCAATGATGGCGCCGGCAGCAAGACCGAGAACACCGGCGGCAATGGCATTGTTACGGTCGCGGCGGCGGTCACGGTCACGTCTGTCGTTCCAGCCGTTATTATTCCAGCCATTGTGGTGTCCGCCATTGTTCCAGCCACCATTATTCCAGTGGTGGCGGCGGTTCCAGTTATCAGCCGATGCGGCCGAGAGAGTGCCCGCAACTGTGGCGAGAGAAAGACCTGCAATCACAGCGGTTTTGGTCAGAATATTCATTTTATGCCTCCTTGCAGTGCTGAGCGCATGTCATGCAACCGCCCGGTTATGTTTGGCCTGAACGGGTAGCGTTACAGGACGATAATTTATGATCACAGAAATAAAGCAGGGCATATGAATGCATGCTGAACAGCAGATAAGGCCAATATTCAGCTTTTTCAAAGGCGGGGAATTTCACTTTTGATGACGATGCGCTGTAAGAGCGCGAGCCGCTATGCAGGCGTTTGTTGCGCTGCCATTAGGCCGAAGAGGCGGGCTGAGGGTATGTAGCGGCTAAGTGGTCGAATAAATGCGCCGCTATGCGCATGGGTGGGATAGACAGAAATAGAAAAACCCCGGCAGAGCCGGGGTTTCTAAGCGAAACTAATCGCTGTTGTGTCTTACTCAGTGATGCTGATGTCGACTGCTTTAGGACCTTTGCCGCGACGATCAGGTTCAGTTTCAAAAGAAACTTTCTGATTGTCGGCGAGGTTTGTGAGGCCCGAAGCCTGAACAGCAGAGATATGTACAAAAATATCTGGTCCGCCATTGTCCGGTTTAATAAAGCCAAAGCCTTTTTCACCATTAAAGAATTTGACTACGCCGGTTTGTGCCATGGGATACGTTCCTTTTCCTTGGCGCCGTCTTGGCCTTTCAGCCGCAACGGAATTTTTCGAACCGCTATGCGCACCACACGCCCAGCGGTAGGGGTATGCAGGCAGTTATCGAAATCAGGAAAGGAGCCGATCATTGTCAGGTGACCCTGACCCGGAGCTTATAGCGGTTCCGGCGCGCCGTTCTTCCAGTCTTCCATTGTTCGCCAAATGCCCGAACAATTTGAGACTGATCTATAGAAAGGTATTTGGCAAGCAAATTTTTGTGATGAGGGTGTTTTTTTCTTTGTAATGTCAATTTGCAATAAAACTTTAATAGTCTTAAAGACAAAGATACTTAGATTGAAACAAAATAAGATAAATTAAGTTCTATTTAGTTTTAAATGGATGAGAAATTTAGCTCTTCAGCTAAATATAAAAGCAAAAAAAGATTATATGAGTGTCGTTAAGTTTTAGATTCGGGATATTAATTTAAAAGAAATATGTTTTAAAATTATCCGTAACTTCATTTCGACAGCCGTAACCGTTCATTTGCTGGGTTTCAGACAGTTCGCCGGAGTTTCAATATCTGAAAATTTTTTATGACACAGCCGGATTTGAAAACAAATAGGCCTTTGGGTGTAGGCGCGGTCGATAGCTGCTCTTAAATGGTTCTATTCATATATGACCAGTGACAGACGGGTCATGAAGATATTTACGGGCAGGGCAGTGCGGCAGTCCAACTGATTCAGCCCGCCAGGTAAATTCTCCGGTCATTGGTCTGTTCGTGAACCGCAGTTCTATATCGGTGTGTAATATGTTCAGCGGTTTTTGCGGATAATACAGGAGCCGCCGCCAGCGCGGATTTTGACGCAGAGTGCATCGGCGGACTGGCGGTTATTCATGCCGATCCGCGCTACATAAATACCTCTGCGGCCGAGCGGGGTGCGGATGCGTGAAATACTGACCTCATGGCCTGCGAGTAATTTGGGATTTTGTTTGCGCAGGCGATTCCATTGGGCGCTGACTGCACTTTGCCGGAAATTGCCTGCCACTTGTACTGCCCACGGATAGGGGCTGAGCTGTGCCATAGCCAGAGACCGCGACTGGATGACCGGCAGGCGCAGACAAGCCTGCTCAAAGGCCAGTTTTTCGTCCAGCGGCGTATCGGTGAGTTCCTGACCGGTGCTGAAGTGATCGACGCTTTTTCCGGTAATGGAAAGCACGTAATTTTCGGTTTCGAGTGGTAAAAAACCACCATTTTTCAGCCAGTTGGCAAGGCGTGTCGGCCCTGCATTATAGGCTGCGGCGGCTAGTCCCCAATTGCCAAAACGGCCGTGCAGGTCTTTCAGAAAAGCGGCGGAGGCTGGCAGTGCCTCATCAATATTGAAGGCATCGCTCAAGCCCCGCTCTTTGGCCGTATAGGGCATGAATTGCGCAATGCCCTGTGCACCGACCGGACTGACAGCGCGATGGTCAAAACGGCTTTCTTTCCAGATCAGGCGTGCGAAGAAATTGGGCGGAATGTCATGTTTTTCCGCAGACGTGGCAATTAACCGGCAAATGCGGCTGATATCCGGTGTATCCGGCTTGGTAGCCGGTGTTTCTTTGTCATCCTGCTCTGCTGCTGACAGGCTGTCTGCGGGAAAAAACAACAGCACTGCAGCAAGCATACCGGTCAAAAGCCGCATGGCGCTATTTACCGGGGCGGCCGGTTTTGGAGGAGTGGCGGGTTTTGCGTTTCACCTCTGCCGGATCTTCATAAGAGCCTGCACCGGCGCGGTGCCGTTTGACCGGTGCCGGATCATCATCACTCTGTGGTCCCAGCGGTTTCGCCATATCTGTTCCCGGACCCATATTATCGAGGCTCGGCTTTTTGAACAGGGATGGCGACGGCGATGTTCTGCCGCCACCGCGTGACGGCCGCTCCAGCGACAATTCTGCTTCGCGCGCCAGCGGATCATCGGCAATGGCCAGTTCTTTTTCACGCAGCCGTTTGATCTCATCACGCAGCCGTGCCGCTGTTTCAAAGTCGAGATCGGCGGCGGCATCACGCATTTGTTTTTCAAGATGTTCCAGATGCGCACCGAGATTATTGCCGACCATACCGCCTTGTTCGGCAAAACCGCTGATATCGGCGCGGACATGATCGCGTTCATAAACGGATTCCAGAATATCCGAGATATTCTTACGCACCGAGGCAGGGGTAATGCCATGTTCGGTATTGTAAGCCACTTGTTTTTCGCGGCGGCGACTGGTTTCGCTCATAGCGCGGCTCATGGAGCCGGTAATATTATCCGCATAAAGGATAACGCGGCCGTCCACATTTCGCGCTGCACGGCCGATGGTCTGTACCAGCGAGGTTTCAGAGCGCAGGAAGCCTTCTTTATCGGCATCGAGAATCGCGACAAAGGCACATTCCGGAATATCCAGCCCTTCGCGCAGCAAGTTGATGCCGATCAGTACGTCAAATGTGCCAAGGCGCAGGTCGCGGATAATTTCAATCCGTTCCAGCGTATCAATATCCGAATGCATATAGCGCACCCGCACACCCTGTTCATGCAAATATTCGGTGAGGTCTTCGGCCATGCGTTTGGTGAGAACCGTCACCAGCGAGCGATAGCCGTTTCTTGCGGTTTCACGGATTTCGCCCAGCACATCATCAACCTGCGTGCGGGCAGGGCGCACTTCCACTGGCGGATCAATCAGGCCGGTCGGGCGGATCAGCTGTTCAGCAAAAACACCGCCGGATTGTTCGATTTCCCATTTGCCCGGTGTGGCCGAAACCGCAACGGTCTGCGGGCGCATGGCATCCCATTCTTCAAAGCGCAGCGGGCGGTTATCCATGCAGGATGGCAGGCGGAAACCATATTCCGCCAGCGTTGCCTTACGCCGGAAGTCGCCGCGATACATGCCGCCGATCTGCGGAATGGTGACATGGCTTTCATCAATAAAGACCAAGGCATTATCCGGAATATATTCAAACAGGGTCGGCGGCGGCTCACCCGGCTGACGGCCGGTGAGGTAGCGCGAATAGTTTTCAATACCGGCGCAGGAGCCGGTTGCCTCCAGCATTTCCAGATCAAAGGTTGTGCGCTGTTCAAGGCGCTGGGCTTCCAGCAGACGTCCGGCATTGTTAAGCTCGACCAGACGATGCTTCAGTTCTTCCTTGATGGATTTGATGGCCTGATTGAGGGTCGGGCGCGGCGTGACATAATGCGAATTCGCATAGATTTTGACCGATTTGAGATCACCGGTTTTCTGGCCGGTCAGCGGGTCAAATTCGGTAATGGTTTCAATCTCATCGCCAAAGAGCGAAATGCGCCACGCACGGTCTTCCAAGTGGGCAGGGAAAAGTTCGATCGTATCGCCGCGCACACGGAAGGAGCCACGCACAAAATTGATATCCTGCCGCTTATATTGCTGCGCCACCAGATCGGCGAGCAGCTGACGCTGATCAAGACGGTCGCCGATCTTCATTTCAAAGGTCATTGCCGTATAGGTTTCAACCGAACCGATACCGTAAATACAGGAAACAGATGCGACAATGATCACATCATCGCGCTCAAGCAGCGAACGCGTGGCGGAGTGGCGCATCCGGTCAATTTCTTCATTGATCGAAGATTCTTTTTCAATGAAAGTATCGGAGCGCGGCACATAGGCTTCCGGCTGGTAATAGTCGTAGTAAGAGACAAAATATTCCACCGCATTATTCGGGAAGAAGCTTTTGAACTCGCCGTAAAGCTGCGCTGCCAAAGTTTTATTCGGCGCGAGGATCAGAGCAGGGCGCTGGGTGCGCTCAATAATATTGGCAACGGTAAAGGTTTTGCCTGAACCTGTTACACCGAGCAGAACCTGCGTCTGGTCATTATTCTCAATACCTTCCACCAGATCGGCAATCGCGGTTGGCTGATCGCCGGAAGGGATATATTCGGTTTCCAGCTTGATCTGGATGCCGCCCTCGGATTTGGCAGGGCGTTCAGGACGGTGCGGTGTCCAGAGTTTGCCGTTTTTAAACAGCGGATTGCCGGATTCAATCAGCGCTGACAGGGCTTCGACTGTTGCTGTTGCGCCGCTTGAAGGCATATTGGCGGCGTCTTCCAGCGTGGTATCCATGCCGGAGATCGGGTTAAGACCCGAGGCAACACGCTCTTTCAGTGCGGCAGTTTTGGCCTTGGTGGACGGGGCTTTTTTTGCGGCTGTTTTCTTCGGCTTTTCCGGCTTTGGTGCCGGTTCATTGATTGGTTCATTCGCAAGGTCGCCGATCATTTTTGACCAGTCGGAGACCGAGGATGAGAGCGGTATGCCGGTAAAATCTGCCTGCGGCTGTTCAGCAAAACCATCCGCATTGGTTTTCTGGCTGAATGCATCATCATGGGGCGCAGGGCTGTTTTTCTTGGGCATGTCAGAACTCTCTCAGCAAGGCGGAACGGACGGCAGAAATGCGAAAACATGTTGCAGCATGATATCTGCAACGGATGATCATGCTCTGTGGCAATCTTTATAGTGAATATAGTTATATAAGTATAGAACGAAAAGGGTACATTTTGACGTTTTGCGACCCGTGAAAACGGCGATACCGCTCTCTGTGTATTTTATGCTGGATGACAGAACAGCAACAGCGCCGCAGAGTGAACTGCGGCGCTGTGAAAAGATCGGCAGAGGAATTATTTGCCGTGCGGGCCGTCACCCTGACGCGGGCGCGGACGATGATTGTTGTTACCATTCCAGCCCGGACGATTTGGGTTATGGCCGTTGTTCCAGCCTGGACGGTTAGGACGGTGACCGTTCCAACCCGGGCGGTTCGGACGATGACCATTCCAGCCCGGACGATAATTCGGATGATTTGGGCGGTAATGCGGGCGGTCCCAGCGGTCATTATTATTATTGCTCAGCGCCGAGCCGATAATCACGCCGGCAATCAGCGGAATGCCGATTGTGGCAGCGGTGGTGCCGAAATTATTGCTGCTGTAATTGCCTGACGATCCTTCACGCACGGCCAGATAGCGGGATGATGCCCAGCCGTAACGGCCTGCATAATCCACCTGACACCAGCCATAACCGCTGGTGCAGCCGCGCACGTCCACGCGCGCACCATTCGGGATGGAGCCGATGACTGCATAATTGGTGCCGGGGCCGGTGCGGATGTTCAGATTGGTGGTCACAATGGCGTTGGCTGCCTGTGCGGCGGTCGCAGAAAACAAGGCAACTGCGATAAGGGCAGATTTGAAAACGGTTTTCATGCTGTCTCTCCCCGTGATGGTTCATCAGGTTATATATGGTTTCGCGGATGTGCCGCAAAGAGGGGTAACAAGCTGTTATCTCATCCGCGTCACGGCACATTGCTTTGTTTGATACAAAGTCTGATCTGATGGCAGTTTAAAAGCGGGAATGTGAATGCAGTCTGAATAGCTGTAAAACAATAATATCTTGTCGTTTCACAGGCTAAATCTAACATAAAACACTGTTATTGCACAGGGTTTGAATTGGCCTGCGAACCCGCTTTTGAAGAGGCGGATTCGCAGGCCTGATCTTATTGTTGCAGGCCGGTGGCGGCTGCAGTGAGGATGCGTCCCGGCAGATAAATGACCATGGAGGCCGCGCCGGTAATCACCGAAGTACCGTCTGCCAGAATGGCTTCGCCGGAGGTTTGGCCTTCACCTTTCAGCGTACTGAGTGACAGGCTGCCGTCACTCACGAGCGCCATCAGCGTTGGCGAGGAGGCAAAGACACTATGTGCGCCCCCGTCCACACTGCTGGCATCCAGTACGGAGATGCCGTATTTTTGCAAGGTCGGAATACTGGAGCCGTCGCCAACGCGGGAGTGGCCGCCGGTAATACGTCCTGAAATATTGAGCGCACCGTCATTGCGCGACACCATAACGGCCATTGGCGGCATTGGTGTAATATCCTTGACCTGTTTTTCAAACACATCAAGGTCAATATCCGGTGCGGCAAGCAGCACATTGTTGAGGCGCTTGAGAGCTGCGGCTTCCTCATTAAGCGCCAATGTGCGCAAGGCTTCCATGGTAACAAAGCTGCCCATGGAGTGCCCGACCAGCAAAATACGCTTGGCCTTGGTTTTTGCTGCCAGTTTCAACAATTCAGCCAGACCGTCACGGGCGAAATTGGCACTGTCACGGTCATAAACATAAAGGCCGAGCGAGGCGGCTGACGGCCATGCATAATGCACGGTCACGGATTTCAGGCCGTAATCATAGGTAAATTGCGCTGCGCGGAAGGTGCTGTCGGCAAAATTATTATTATAGCCATGCACGAAAATGAGCAGTTCCTGATCTTTCGGTGCACGCTGATCCAGCGCCTTGTTAAGCTGCTGAACGAAAACCTGAGAATTGTCATAAGGCTGGAAGCTCACAGCCGCGAAATGCTTGGCCGGATCCGGCTTGTAACCGGTCTTTTCCACCGCACCTTTAACATGAGCCTCAGGAATACCGACATCAACGCGTGAGAAATTCAGCTTTGGTGAGCGCTTCTCATTATAAGGCAATGAGAAATTATTATCGTCGCGCTGGCGGCTCGTGGCAACATAGACAGGCACAATGGCTTCCGGCTGTGCCGGCTTGGCAATGGCTGCATTGCCCGCAGCAACGGATGCGGGGCTGGAATTAGGACCGTGCCATAATACGGCGCGCGCACCGGTGCAACCGCTGAGGATGACCGAAACAAATGCCAAAATCAGAAAACGAGCCATACGCAATTATATCCCTGACCAGTGCCACACTAAAAATATGCCGCTATCGGCTCCCGCAATATTGGGGGAGAGGCAGCTTTTAAAAGCAGTAATTCATCTGTCTGGCAATCTGTTAAAAGCGGCAAGCCCTGTCATCACCATGATTTAAAGCGGCAGCGTGTCTTTTAAACCATATCCCGCCCCCGTTATGCATAGGTTTGGCGACGGGATGATTGCGGTTCTATTCCGGATTTTCGGCAAGAACCGGTTGTCTGTTCGCTGTTTTGCCAAAACGCAGGCGCGGTACGATTTCCACCATCAGCATGGAAAGGAAGATCAGCGCACAGCCTGCAAGGCCGATTGCAGGCAGGCGCTCATGCAGAATAATAGCGCCAAAAAGGGCCGCAAACAGTGCTTCCGAGGACAGGAAAATCGCTGCCTGCGGGGCACTGGTATAGCGGGTGCCGATTGCCTGCAAAGTGAAGGCGACACCGGAGGAAAACAGGCCGGTAAACAGGATTTCCGGTGCGGCAGCTTTCAAGGCAGTCCATTCAATAGTTTCAAAAATGACAGCCAGAACCAGACCAGCCACCGCAACCACGGCAAACTGGATACAGGCCATGGTGACAGGTCTGCCGATGTGCAGCGCATAACGGGCGATGAACAATCCCTGTAAAGCCCAGAAAAATGCGCCGGCCATCATCAGCCAGTCACCGGTTTTGAAGCCGTCAAGCGAGCCGCCGGACAAGAGCCAGATGCCGGAAAGGCTGAGAACCGCACAAATCCAGACCACCGGATGCGGCCATTGCGAAAACAGCAGGACGCCGAGCAGCGGTACCAGCACCACATAAAGACCGGTAAGAAAGCCCGCATTGGTCACCGATGTGGTGAGCAAGCCGATTTGTTGCAGGATCATACCGCAGACCAGCAGGCAGCCAAGAAAGAGGAACGCCTGATAATCAGCAAAAGTCAGCGGCTTGGCAGCGCGTTTGGTTTCTATAAATGCAAATGGTGCCACAGCGGCTGTCGCTACCACAAAACGCAGGCCGATAAAGGTAAGTGGCCCGAGATTCTCCATAGCGGTTGATTGTGCGACAAATCCAAGTCCCCAGATCAGTCCGGCAAAGAGCAGTAGTAAATTGGCGCGTGTCTGACTCATGAGAACCTGCTGTGCGGCTGAATAACCGCAATAATGATCTGTGTGCCGAACAGGATATTTCCTGTGATGGGATGCGGAATCAACCGTTAGACCCGGCCGGCCCCGGCCAGCATTGTGATTACATCAGCGGGAATGGGGCGGGAATGGAATGATAAGCGGGGCTACTATGCTGTATTATTGCGTGAAATCAAGCAGCCGATGATGTCGCAAGCATAGAGCCGCATTATGCTGAATGATTTTCTCCTGATTTTATTATCAGGCTATTTGCAGATACAGCTTATTCCAATACTTGTTTCTTAAGTTTTTCTGCAATGCTTTGGTATTTTTCATTGGTTTTTCAATGTAAAAAAGCTTTGCGATTTTTAGTAAAAAAGAAAAATATTTTTGTCCGGCTGTTTCAGAAAAACTTGGAGCGGGCTTGTCAGAGCCTGTGTTTTTCACAAGTTTTTTGCCGATGCTTTTTGCTCTTTCTTTTTGCTTGCAAAGCTGGCACCATGAACCAAATATGTAGTGAATGTTGAACGGTTCCGAGGCGTCGCTTCGGTGACCGTTTTATTTTTGAGTCTCCGGGTGTGTTGTGGTTGCTATGGAGGGCCGCGCGCACCCACGTTTTTTGGTTTTGCATTTTGTGGCCGGTAACAGGGCTGCGAAATGTTTTTGCGCGATTGAATACCGCGCCAACAAGCATGAGAAAGGACAGGGCATGGAAAAGTTCCCTATGACACAAGCTGGTTTTGATCAGCTGAAAGAGGAACTGCGCTGGCGTCAGCAGGAAGAGCGTCCGCGCATTATCGAAGCGATTTCGGAAGCGCGCGCACATGGCGATCTTTCGGAAAATGCTGAATATCATGCAGCTAAAGAAGCGCAGAGCCTCAATGAGGGCCGCATCGGTGAAGTGGAAGATTATATCGCCCGCGCCGAAGTGATCGACATTTCCAAGCTGACCGGCACAACCATCAAATTCGGCGCCACTGTTACGCTGATTGATGAGGACAGCGAAGAAGAACGCATTTATCAGATCGTCGGTGATCAGGAAGCGGATGTTAAAAAAGGCCGCATCTCGATTTCTTCGCCGATTGCGCGTGCTTTGATTGGCAAAAGCGCCGGTGATACTGTAGAGTTCAATGCACCGGGCGGCGCCCGTTCCTATGAAATTCTTGGTATGAAATATATCTGACCAGTGCGTGTTCCTCTTTCCGATACCGATATTCTCGCTCCTAATTTTAAAAAGCGTCTTTCAGGCGTCACCTCGACGATTGTCCAACTGGTGCCTGTGCAACGTAAAATGGGGATAAGAATTGCTGCTGTCGGACGGGGATTGCCTGATGATTTGCCGCATATCCGTTTGCGCGATCTGTGCGGGCTCTGGCGCAAACCTGCATCGGGCAGGGCATTCCGTATCTGGCATGCCCGCCGCAATGTGGAAATGCTGGCCGGAATTGTGATGCGTGATGTGCTGCGTATGAAGCTGAAGGTGATCTTTACCTCAGCTTCGCAGCGTCACCATAAAAAGTTCACCAAATGGCTGATCCGGCATATGGACGGGGTTCTGGCAACCAGCACCCGCACGGCCAATTATCTGGATGTTCCCAATACTGTCAGTATGCATGGTATTGATCTGGAGCAGTTTCATCCGCCGCGTGATGCGGGGGATCATTTTGCTGCAACCGGCCTTGCCGGTAAATATGCCATTGGCTGTTTTGGT
The DNA here is from genome assembly GCA_040392545.1 of Pseudochrobactrum asaccharolyticum. Lineage (GTDB taxonomy): Bacteria > Pseudomonadota > Alphaproteobacteria > Rhizobiales > Rhizobiaceae > Pseudochrobactrum > Pseudochrobactrum asaccharolyticum_A. The sequence goes on from JBEBVV010000001.1 coordinate 322,014, forward strand.
CGTGTCCGTCATCAGAAGGGCACCGATCTTTTCGTTGATGCGATGATTGAGCTTTTGCCGCGCTATCCGGACTGGACGGCGGTGGTGGCCGGACGTGCCACGGCTGAGCATCAGGGCTTTGAAAAAGAATTACAGGAAAAGGTGCGCAAGGCCGGTCTTGCTGAGCGGATTATTTTTCTCGGAGAAGTGCCGTTTGTCAGTGCTGATCCTGCGGGTGACAGTATCAGTGCCTGGTATCGCCGTCTGGATGTGTATGTGGCACCGTCACGCACCGAAGGCTTCGGCTTGACGCCGCTGGAGGCTATGGCCTCGCAAACTGCGGTGGTTACCAGCGATGCCGGTGCCTATCCTGAAATCGTGATTGAAGGCGAAACCGGCTATGTTGTGCCGTCCGGCGCGACGATGGCTCCGGCGATTGAAAATTATCTGCGCGACCCTGTGCTTGCCGCCAAGCACGCGGAAAAAGGGCTGGAACGGGTGCGGGAATTTTTCCCGCTGGAGCGGGAAGCCAAAACAATCGGCGATTTTTACGAGCGGATTTTTGCGCAAAAATAAAGCCGGTTAAACCGGCTTTTTTATTTCTGATCTTTGAGAAAATGCTGCGGTTTAAATCGCGATCAGCACTTCATCTTTAACCGGCTTGATGGTCAAAGCCGTGCGCACCGAATCCACATTCGGTGTTGAGGTTAGCTCTTCAATCACAAAGCTCTGGAATGTATTGAGATTTGGCGCCACGCAATGCAGCAGAAAGTCGGATTCGCCTGAAACCATCCATGCGCGGCGTACCAGCGGCCATGATTTGGTCTTTTCTGCGAAAGCTTTCAATTCGCTGTCCGACTGGTGTTTCAGACCGATCGAGCAGAAAGCAACCAGATCCTGCCCAACGGCTTCGCCTTTGATAATGGCCTGATAGCCCTGAATAATGCCGCTTTCTTCCAGCTTGCGTACACGGCGCAGACATGGCGGCGCGGAAATTCCGACGCGCTCGGCCAGTTCAACATTGGTCATCCGCCCGTCATTTTGCAGTTCCCGCAGAATTTTCCAGTCAATATCATCAAGATCAACCTTAATCGGCATGGGAGCTCCGTAAGAGGGTGTCAGTAAATAGCGGTGAACTGCCGTCAGGCAGCGGGAAAGTCGTTTGTCTGCATAAAGCAATTATATAACAATAATGCAAGGCTATGCGTCATTTACCGCATTTCCAAGAATTGCTTGAGAGTCCTTGCATTATAGCATCAATGAAACAATGAGAATGGTTAATTGAAATTATCAACCATTCTGCAGCATTTTCTTTTTTGCGAGCGGATCAGTTTTTCGTGAGCAGGCCTGTTCAGCGTACCCAGAAGGCGCGTGTGAACAGGATGATAACAGTGATCAGTTCCAGACGTCCGGCCAGCATCAGATAGCTCAGCACCCACAGTGCATTGTCATTAATGGTCGAGAAATTACCGGCGGGGCCGATAGTTTCTCCAAGCCCCGGTCCGACATTGGACAAAGCCGTGAGCGCGCCGGTAAAGGCTGACACAAAATCCAGGCCGAAAACGGCAAGCGCCATTGTGCCCAGTACCAGCGATGAGAAATATAAAAACAAATAGAGCAGGGCGCTTTGCGCAATATCCGGTGTGATTTCCGATGTGCCGTAGCGGGCTTTGACGATCGCATGCGGCATGACCAGACGGGTGAGGCTTGCTTGTGTGGTGCGCCAGAGAATGATGATACGGTTGATCTTCATACCGCCGGATGTGGAACCGGCACAGCCGCCGATAAAGGATGCGAGAAAGAACACGCCGATCGCCGCAGGGCCCCACAAAGTATAATCTTCTGTCGCAAAGCCGGTGGTGGTGATTACGGAAATGAAGTGGAAACCGGCCGTCAGCAAGGCTGTGCCGAAAGGCATATCCGAATTGGCACGCAGCATCACCGCCAGTGCAAAGGTGAACAGCACAATCAATGACAGGAACAGTTTGACCTGCGGGTCAAGCAGATTGAACATTTGCTGCGGGATCACCGCCTTGATGTAGAGAATAAACGGCAGCGAGCCGAGGATCATGAAAATGATCGCAACAAACAGAATGGCATTATTGCCTTCGAAAAAGCCGAAAGACGCATCATGGGTTGAGTAACCGGCAGTGGAAATGGTGGTGAGGCCATGATTAATGGCATCAAACATGCCCATTCCGGCGGCAAAGAATGAAATGATGCAGAGCATTGTCAGGCCGCAATAGGCGATGATAATGCCGGTTGCCAGCTGATTGACACGCGGCAGGATTTTCTCTGATTTGTCAGAGGATTCCATATGGAAAAGCTGTACGCCGCCGATGCGCAATGATGGCAGCAGCAACAGCGCCAAACCGATAAACCCGATACCGCCGATCCAGCACAAGAGCGAGCGCCAGATCAGAATGCCGCGCGGCATATGATCAAGGCCGGTCAGGGCTGTGGAGCCGGTGGCGGTGATGCCGGATGTGGATTCAAACAGCGCCGTGGCAAAACTGATCGGCAGATGGGAGAAGTAAAATGGTATGGAGCCGAGCAGCGCTGCCGTTACCCAGAGAGACACGGTGAGCAGAAAGCCGAGGCGCGGCGAAAAACGCACATGGCTGTGCTGGGTTGAGACAAAGACCAGTGATGATGCCACGGCGGTGAAAACGGAAGAACGGATAAAAACCAGCCAGTCCGGCGTGCCGTCACGCAAGTCGAACATTGCAGGAAAGAGCATGGCGAGCGCCATGATCATCCCTAAACGCGCGCAGACATTACTTACAAAGCGGAATATGATTCTGCCCTTTCGCCGGTTGGATATGCCGGAGCGGCTGACATCCTGCCGGATTGTGCCATACGCCCGTATTTGCTGATTTTCTGCGCTGACCTGTCATGGACAGGCAATCCGCGTCAACATATCTGCCTTATAGGAAAACTATAAGTGTCTGGCAAAATTTTTATGGTTTCTTTAGGTGGCAGAGCCGAACAAAGCTTAGGTGTGACTTCTCGGAAACAGCTGTACGCCTTTTATCATGTGCCGGCGGGTTTGCCTGTGATTAAGGCACGTGAAGGCCGGTGTCGCAGCTTGTAATCAATGTGCAGCGAACCTAGTTTCATAACAACAGGGCAAGCAGGCCTGCAAAAACATATAAGCTGTGAATCTTCAGGCTAAGTGCCTGTAACTGCATAATTTGGTCGCATTTACGGGTGACTGACAGCACGATTGCAGGATATGTATTGCTGACACAGACTTGCATTATATTCTGACCGGAAAGAAGGTTTTTGATGACACAGCGCCATGTCCCCGTTCTCATTATCGGCTCAGGACCTGCCGGCTATACGGCCGCAATCTATGCTGCGCGCGCTATGCTGAAACCTGTGATCATCACCGGTCTGGAACAGGGCGGTCAGCTGATGATCACCACGGATGTTGAAAATTATCCGGGTTATGCGGAAGCTGTGCAGGGCCCGTGGATGATGGAACAAATGGCAGCGCAGGCTGAAAATGTCGGCGCTGAGATTGTTTATGATCTGGTGAGTGAAGTTGATCTCTCCAAGCGGCCTTTTACCGCCAAAACTGACAGCGGCGCGACCTATACTTGTGATGCGCTGATTATTGCTACCGGTGCGCAGGCCAAATGGCTGGGTCTGGAAAGCGAACAGCATTTCATGGGCGGCGGTGTTTCTGCCTGCGCGACCTGTGATGGTTTCTTCTATCGCGGCAAGGATGTGATCGTTGTCGGTGGTGGTAATTCCGCCGTTGAGGAAGCGCTCTACCTGTCACATATCGCGAAATCTGTAACCGTGGTGCATCGCCGTGACCGTTTCCGTTCGGAAAAGATTCTGCAGGAACGTCTGCTCAAGCGCGACAATGTTAAAGTGATCTGGAACCATATGGTTGAGGAAATCACCGGCAATCCGGCCAATCCGCCAATGGGGCCTGTGGTCACCGGCGCGCGTTTGAAAGACACTGTAACAGGTGCTGTGAGCGAAGTGAGCACAGATGGTGTGTTTGTGGCGATCGGCCATGCGCCTGCCGTGTCTTTGTTCAAAGACCAGTTGAAGATGAAAGAAAACGGTTATCTGTGGAGTGCGCCGGATTCAACGGCGACAAGCATTCCGGGCGTGTTTGCGGCCGGTGATGTGACCGATGATGTTTATCGTCAGGCTGTAACGGCTGCGGGCATGGGCTGCATGGCGGCGCTGGAAGCAGAACGCTGGCTGGCGGCACAGCAGGACGCCTGATGACAGGCTGGCGCTGATTACGAATTTTATAGTGCAGTTGTTTATTAAATTGTGCTGAAATTTAGTTATCTGCGCTGTGGCGGTTCTCAGTTGTTTCTGATTTACTGCCGAAAGTCAGAGCGGTTTCAATAAACGGGAACCGTCATCACCGGAACTGCGCTGGCGTGAGAGCGGCGCGGTTTCAGACAAGAATGAAACGGCTCTGATCTGAATGAAGAATGGGAAGCGCATAGCCATATGCTTGCGTGCCGGAGGACAGAAAGGCAATGCCCGTCAATGGAGCGGACATTGCATGAAAAGGGGATAGTGTGGTGGCACCACTCGACTGGGATAAGCTACGCATTTTTCATGCCGCTGCTGAAGCTGGCTCGTTTACCCATGCGGCGCAGACACTGCATTTATCGCAGTCTGCGATTTCGCGGCAGGTCAGCGCGCTTGAGCAGGATGTCGGTGTGGCGCTGTTTTATCGCCATGCGCGCGGACTTATTCTGACAGAACAGGGCGAAATCCTTTACCGCACGGCGCATGACGTGCTTATGAAGCTGGAAAATGTCCGTTCCAAGCTTAATGAAAACCGCGAAAAGCCATCCGGCCGTCTGCGGGTTACAACAACGGTGGGGCTTGGTTCCGGCTGGCTGATCGAGCGGATGGAAGAATTTGCCGATCTTTACCCGGATGTGCAGGTTCAGCTGATTCTCGATGATGAAGAGCTTGATCTGACAATGCGTCATGCCGATTGTGCTTTGCGCCTTCGTCAGCCGCAGCAGCCTGATCTCATTCAGCGGCGGTTGTTTACCGTGCATATGCATGTCTATGCTTCCGAGGGTTATATTTCCAAATATGGCAAGCTCAATGCGATTGAGGAACTGGACAGTCACCGTATCGTGACATTCGGCGAATCCGCACCGTCTTATCTGATGGGGCTGAACTGGCTGGAAACCGCAGGGCGCGGTGACGGCAGTGAACGGATACCAACATTGCAGGTCAATAATCTTCTCTCGATCCGCCGTGCCGTGCTCGGCGGGGTAGGGATCGGCGTATTGCCGGATTATATGGCGGAGAAAACATCTGGTCTGGTGCGCTTATTGCCTGCTCTGGGCGAGATTCCGTCTTTTGATACATTCTTCTGCTATCCGGAAGCCCTGAAGAATGCTGCAAAATTGCATGTCTTCCGTGATTTCATTTTCAACAAAGCGAGAAACTGGTCGTTCTGATCGTATGGAGAACAGCTCCGGCCAAAACAAAGACACAGCAGAAAGCCGGTTTTACCGGCTTTTTTGTTGCCCTTTCCCTGCCTGCCATGAGCTATGCGATTTCAAGGTGATGAGCTATCTGAAAATGCATGGCTGCTTTGCAATATCGGGCATTGTCTGTTGCGGGGTAAAGGAGCATATACAGGACATCTCACTGATGCGTCTCCTCCTCCCATTGCGCATCACTGAGTGTTCCCCTCTGAAGGCTTGTCCATATGACGCCTTCAAAACTTCCAGCCGGGTTTTTGCCCGGCTTTTTTTTGTTCGGATTCCTGAGCTATTTTCAGAATAGTTTTCTCTGACGAAAATCTATTTAAGTGCCGCATAATGCAGGCTTTTCTGACATGAATGCGGGCAGATAATTCCTCTGGACTTTCGCAAATATTCCCGCTCTTATGATGGTTATACGGCGCGGGAGGGGTGCCGGAGCAATACCGAATTTCAGTTTATACCCGGAATGACAGGTCAGGTGTTTTGCCAGCGGCTGATGCCAGGGCATGGCTGATCATGGGTTCCGGTAGGTTTCATCGCTTTTTAAAATGCACATAAAAATAAAATAAAGGGGAGATGACCGGAAATTTCTGCTGCATTCGATTACCGGATGTTGTGTTGAGTACCGGAGAATGTGCGTAATATGGCCGGTTAAGTCGTCCCCGTTGAGACGGGAGACTTTGAGATGCGCATCACTGATGCTTCGCCGAATTTATATAATGAAGACCTTGCACCCGCGCAGCAGCGAAACTGGGGCGCATTCAGTATTTTCAATGTGTGGACATCGGATGTTCACAGCCTGTGGGGCTATTATCTTGCCGCGAGCCTGTTTCTGCTCTGCGGCGGCTTTGTCAATTTTGTTATCGCCATCGGGGCGGGGTCGCTGATCATCTTTTTCCTGATGAATCTGGTCGGCTATGCGGGCGTGAAAACCGGTGTGCCTTATCCGGTGCTGGCGCGTGCTTCTTTTGGCATTTGGGGTGCCAATCTGCCGGCGCTGGTGCGTGCGGTTGTTGCCTGTTTCTGGTATGGCGCACAGACGGCCGCGGCTTCCAGTGCCATTGTGGCGCTGCTGATCCGCAATGACAGCCTGTTGGAATTTCACCAGACATCATCTTTCATGGGGCATAGCACATTATCGACAATCTGCTTTCTGGTGGTCTGGGCGCTGCAATTGCTGATTATTCAAAACGGTATGGAGACAGTGCGCAAGTTTCAGGACTGGGCGGGGCCTGCCGTGTGGATTGCCATGTTGGTGCTGGCTGTCGGGCTGGTCATCAAGGCAGGCGGTTTTTCATTTGATCACGGTATTCCGCAGGATGTGTTGCTCAATGCCACCAAGGATGCCGGAGTGCCGGGCGAACCGGGCACATTCTGGGCGCTGATGGCGGTGGCGGCAACATGGGTTACTTATTTTGCGGCGCTTTACTTAAATTTTTGTGATTTTTCCCGCTACACGCCGGACAAGCAGACTTTGCTGAAAGGTAATCTCTGGGGGCTGCCGGTCAATCTCATGCTGTTCTCATTGGTGGCCGGTATCACCACGATTGCAGCTTTCAATGTCTATGGGGAAGTGCTGCTGCATCCGGAGCAAATCTCGGCCAAATTTGACAGCTGGTTTCTGGCGTTGCTGGCGGCACTGACCTTTGCGGTGGCAACATTGGGTATTAATGTGGTGGCCAATTTCGTGTCACCGGCCTTTGATTTTTCCAATGCATTGCCGCGTTATATCGACTTTAAAAAGGGCGGTTATATTGCGGCGCTGATTGCGCTTGTGCTCTATCCTTTCGCGCCGTGGGAGGGGAATGCCGCAAATTTCGTCAATGCAATCGGTGCAACCATGGGGCCGCTCTTCGGAATTATTCTGGTCGATTATTATCTGATCGCAAAGGGTGAGGTGAATGTAGCCGCACTCTATCACGAGAATGGCGAATATCGTTTTACCAATGGCTGGAATATCAATGCGCTGATTGCAACGGCAATCGGTTCGCTGTTTTCGAGTATTTTGCCGATGCTGACCAATCTTCTGCCGGACTGGTGGTCGATCTATGGCTGGTTCTTCGGCGTGCTGATCGGCGGCAGTGTTTATTATGTCGCTATGAAACTGCGTCCTTATCATAAAGCAGCTTAAATAAAAAACTCCCGAACGGTGTGCCGTTCGGGAGTTTCAATAGCTTAATTATCCTGCGATTTAGCGCAGGGCAGCGCAGAAGCGCTGAATGCGGATGCAGGCTTCTTCCAGCAGGGCTTCGGATGTCGCATAGGAAATGCGGAAATTTGGTCCAAGACCAAAGGCCGAACCGTGAACCACGGCAACGCCTTCTGCTTCCAGCAATTCGGATACGAAATCTTCGTCGGTTTCGATCACTTTGCCCGAAGGGGCGGTTTTGCCGATCAGACCTGCACAGGACGGATAGACATAGAATGCGCCTTCCGGTGTCGGGCAGGAAATGCCATTGGCCTGATTGAGCATGGAAACAACGAGATCACGGCGACCCTGGAAGATTGCTTTGTTGGTTTCGATGAAATCCTGCGGGCCGTTCAGTGCTTCAACCGCTGCCCACTGGGCAATGGAGGAAGCGCCGGATGTCTGCTGACCCTGTACCATATCCATGGCCTTGATCAGTTCCAGCGGGCCTGCGGCATAGCCGATACGCCAGCCGGTCATGGCATAGGCTTTGGAAACGCCATTCATGGTCAGCGTGCGGTCATAGAGCTTTGGCTCGACCTGTGCCGGTGTCATGAATTTGAAGTTGCCATAAACCAGATGCTCATACATATCATCAGTCAGCACCCAAACCTGCGGATGACGCAGCAGTACATCGGTCAGCGCTTTGATTTCGCTTTCCGTATAGGCGGCGCCTGTCGGGTTGGATGGCATATTGAGGATCAGCCATTTGGTCTTTGGTGTGATGGCAGCTTCAAGATCTGCAGCCTGCAGCTTGAACTGGTTATCCATTGTGGTTTCAACAGTAACCGGTGTTGCGCCGCACAGAGCCACGATTTCCGGATAGCTGACCCAGTAAGGCGCAGGGATGATCACTTCATCACCCGGATTGAGGGTTGCCATCAGGGCATTGAACAGAATCTGCTTGCCGCCGGTACCGACGATGGTCTGTTCCCAGCTATAATCAAGTCCGTTTTCCCGCTTGAACTTGGCTGCAATGGCTTTGCGCAGTTCAGGAATACCGGAGACAGGGGTGTATTTGGTTTCGCCGCGGTTGATCGCGTCAATCGCTGCTTTTTTAATATTATCAGGGGTATCAAAATCCGGCTCACCTGCGCCAAGGCTGATAACATCTTTGCCTTTTGCTTTCAGCTCACGTGCTTTCTGGCTGACAGCGATAGTGGCAGATGGTTTTACGCGGGACAGTGCGTCGGCGAGGAATGCCATGATCATTACTCCTGAATGGAACTGGCGATCCGGTTTGCAAACCGGAAGATAAGGGAAAACTTAAACAGCATGCAATCTCCTCAACTGCATGTGCGCAAGCGTTACTGCCGTTTTCCAAGCAGCCGCTATAGCGGCGTTGCCAGCACTTTGCGAGGCAGAGTGATCTGGTCGCATGTGTTATCCGGTAATGTTGCAAGTGTGACTGCTCATGCCGGGGGAAGCAACGCTGATATAGAGCCGGACTGTTTTGTCTGACGGCTACAGCTTTATGTCGTAAATATAGCCAAAGTGCAAGGAAAGCTTTGCGGCCTGCTGGTGTTTGAAATGTTTTATTTGGTGTGGTTGTAAAAAAGAAAAGGCGGGAAAACCCGCCTTTTATTCGATCCCAGATTGTCAGTCCCAGATTATCAGTCAGTGTGACCGGAACGCCCTGTATCTTCAACCATGAGCGCGTGGGAAATCTTGAGATTTCACGCAGCTCTTCACCTTATTGCAAATTACATTGCAACGAGGTTGTCGGCAGATGAACGACCAGAGCGGCGATCCTGCACGATTTCGTAAGAGACTTTCTGGCCTTCATCGAGCTGAGCCAGGCCAGCGCGCTGTACAGCGGAGATATGAACGAACACGTCTGTGCCGCCCTGATCAGGCTGAATAAAACCGAAACCCTTGGTCGTGTTGAACCACTTAACTGTTCCCGTAGCCATGGGAAATTCCTTCAAGTTCATAGTAAATTCAGGTTCGCCTTCATAGGGCGTTCCCGGTGGATCGAAGTTATTGATGGAAGATCATGAGAAGCAAGGCAGTGCCATGCGGGTCGCAAAATCACTCGACCGAAAATTCGATGAGATCAACATATGCGACATTTTTGACCAGCACAAGGCAGGCAGAGCGGAATTCTTCACAAGGGTGAAGAATAAAATTATCGTTTCATCTGAATTCAGGAAATAATAACAGGCAGGGAAGACGCCTTGGAATTCAAAATCTTATCCGCAGACAGAGAAGGCAGGCGGCGGGATGCTCATACAGGCCGATCGCAGAACAGGCTGATCTTTGCATCTTGGCACAAAAGAAAAAGGCGGCCCGTAAGCCGCCTTTCAATTTTTGCTCCCAGAGATCAGGCTTTCTTGAAGTAATCCTGCAATGGGCGCACTTCCAGCGAGCCGGCTTTCAGCGCGGCAATGGCTTCCGACACAGCTTCGGCACCTGCCATTGTGGTGTAATATGGCAGCTTATGCATCAGGGCAGCGCGGCGGATCGACTTACTGTCGGAAACGGCGCTGATGCTGTCTGTGGTGTTGAAAACAATATGCACCTGACGGTTGCGGATGGCGTCTTCAATATGCGGACGGCCTTCCTGAACCTTGTTGATCTTGGTGGCTTCGATGCCCTGTTCTGCCAGATAGCGCTGAGTGCCGCCGGTGGCCAGAACCTTGAAGCCGAGATCAGCCAGACGCTTGACCGGTGAAACGATGCGGGCTTTGTCCTCATCGCGAACCGAGACAAACACTGTACCGTCACGCGGCAGGTCAACACCGGCGCCGAGCTGCGATTTGGCAAAGGCCAGTGCATAGTCATAGTCGAGACCCATGACTTCACCGGTCGAGCGCATTTCAGGGCCGAGCAGGGTGTCAACGCCCGGGAAGCGGGCGAACGGGAACACGGCTTCCTTAACGGCGATATGACGCTGTGCTTTCACATCCGGCTTGCCGCCATAGGCTGCCAATGCCTGTTCAAGGCTTTCACCGGCCATGATGCGTGCTGCAACTTTGGCAATCGGTGTGCCATTGGTCTTGGCCACGAAAGGCACCGTACGCGAAGCGCGCGGATTGACTTCCAGCACATAGATCACATCGTCTTTGATGGCATATTGCACATTCATCAGACCGCCGACATTGAGCGCCTTGGCCATAGCAATGGTCTGGCGTTCAAGTTCAGCAACGATTTCATCGCTCAAGGTGTGAACCGGCAGCGAGCAGGCACTGTCACCGGAATGGATACCGGCTTCTTCAATATGCTCCATAATACCGGCAACATAGGCGTCTTTACCGTCGCAGAGGCAGTCCACATCCACTTCGATAGCATCGGTCAGATAGGTATCAAACAGCAGTGGGTTTTTGCCGAGCAGCGTGTTGATCTGGCCGGTTTTATCATTCGGATATTTGGCCTTGATGTCTTCCGTTACCAGTTCAGGCACGGTTTCCAGCAGATATTTCTGCAACATGCGTTCATCATGAATGATCTGCATGGCGCGACCACCCAGAACATAAGACGGACGCACAACCAGCGGGAAGCCGAGATCACCGGCAACCAGACGCGCCTGCTCAACCGAATAGGCAATGCCGTTTTTCGGCTGATTGAGGCCGAGCTTGACCAGCAATTTCTGGAAACGGTCGCGATCTTCAGCAAGGTCAATTGCATCCGGCGAGGTGCCGAGGATCGGAATATTGGCTTTTTCCAGCGCATTGGCGAGTTTCAGCGGGGTCTGGCCGCCAAACTGTACGATCACGCCGTGCAATGTGCCTTTTTCCTGCTCTTTGCGCAGAATTTCGACCACATCTTCGTCTGTCAGCGGTTCAAAATACAGGCGGTCTGATGTGTCATAGTCAGTTGAAACCGTTTCAGGGTTACAATTGATCATGATGGCTTCATAACCGGCATCGCTGAGGGCGAAAGCGGCATGGCAGCAGCAATAGTCAAATTCGATACCCTGACCGATACGGTTCGGGCCGCCGCCGAGAATAACAACCTTTTTGCGTTCCGAAACATCCGCTTCACAGGCTTCAGCACCTGCAAATGGTGTTTCGTAAGAGGAATACATATAGGCAGTCGGCGAGGCAAATTCCGCAGCGCAAGTATCAATGCGCTTGAAAATCGGATGTACCTGCAAAGCTGTACGGTGCTTGGCAATATCGGAAGCATTCTTGCCGGTGAGGGAGGCAAGACGGCTGTCCGAGAAGCCCATGGCTTTCAGCATGCGCATATTTTCGGCATCTTCAGGCAGGCCGTGTTCACGCACACGGTCTTCCATAGCTACGATTTCGGCCATTTGTTCAAGGAACCAAGGGTCGATTTTGCAGGCCTGATGAATCTCATCCAGCGGCATGCCAAGGCGGATAGCCTGTGCCACCATGCGCAAACGATCGGGTGTCGGTGTGCCGATTGCAGCGCGGATCGCGCTTTTTTCATCGCCGTCTTCGAGGTTCGGAATGGCAATTTCATCAAGACCGGTCAGGCCAGTTTCAAGACCGCGCAGGGCTTTCTGCAAGCTTTCCTGGAAGGTACGGCCAATCGCCATCACTTCACCGACAGACTTCATGGCGGTGGTCAGAACCTTGTTGGAGCCCGGGAATTTCTCAAAGGCAAAACGCGGGATCTTGGTGACCACATAGTCGATACTCGGCTCAAATGATGCCGGTGTTGCGCCGCCGGTAATGTCGTTTTCCAATTCGTCCAGCGTGTAGCCGACAGCCAGCTTCGCCGCGATTTTGGCAATCGGGAAGCCGGTTGCCTTGGAAGCCAGAGCAGAAGAACGCGATACGCGCGGGTTCATTTCAATCACGATCAGGCGGCCATTGGCCGGATTAACCGCAAACTGAACGTTGGAACCACCGGTTTCAACGCCGATTTCACGCAAGACAGCGATCGATGCATCGCGCATGATCTGATATTCTTTGTCGGTCAGCGTCAAAGCAGGGGCAACAGTGATACTGTCGCCGGTATGCACGCCCATCGGGTCGATATTTTCAATCGAGCAGATGATGATGCAGTTGTCCGCTTTATCGCGCACAACTTCCATTTCATATTCTTTCCAGCCGAGGACAGATTCTTCGATCAGCACTTCAGTGGTTGGCGAAGCATCAAGGCCGCCTTCAACAATTTCAAAGAATTCCGAGCGGTTATAGGCAATACCGCCGCCGGTGCCGCCAAGCGTAAAGCTCGGACGGATAATGGCCGGCAGGCCAACATAGTCGAGCGCCTGCGCTGCCAGACCCATAGCATGGGTCATATAGCGCTGCTTGCGGTCGGTTTCGCCGAGCTGCCATTCGGTTTCCAGCTTGTCGAGCGCTTTATCCAGATCGTCGCCGGAGAGCTTGGCTTTCAGTTCTTCGCGTTTGATCTTATGGGCTTTGCGGTCTTCATCCTTAACATCCGTGGCATTGGCCAGCATGGATTTAGGCGTTTCCAGACCGATTTTTGCCATAGCTTCGCGGAACAAGGCGCGGTCTTCGGCTTTGTCGATAGCTTTGGCATCGGCGCCGATCATTTCCACATTATAGCGGTCGAGCACGCCCATGCGTTTCAGCGACAATGCGGTATTGAGTGCAGTCTGGCCGCCCATTGTTGGCAGCAAGGCATCCGGACGTTCTTTAGCAATGATTTTAGCAACCACTTCCGGTGTGATCGGCTCGATATATGTGGCATCGGCCAGATCCGGATCGGTCATAATGGTGGCCGGATTGGAGTTAACCAGAATGATCCGGTAGCCTTCCTGTTTCAGGGCTTTACAGGCTTGTGTGCCTGAATAGTCAAATTCACATGCCTGACCGATAACAATTGGTCCCGCTCCGATAATCAGAATCGATTTGATGTCTGTGCGTTTTGGCATGGTTCTATCCTGTGTTTAGCGCTTATTTGGGCTCTGCGGCAAAAGCCCGAACGGTGTGACCGTCGGGTTCAGAGGCGATATGATGCGTCTGGGCTAAGCGTGTCTTATAGGTAATCACTGGGCGGAAAGTAACCCCTTAAATGCGATATTTCCCATAAAAACTGCGTTTATAACAATTCTTATTTAAAATTGAGAGGCAAGAGGCCGTGTTTTTGCCCAAGGACAGTGACGCGCGTTTTATCTTTATGCCATAGGTTGCTGCAATAGTTAGCGGGCACAGTAGCGGGCAACGCTATTCCGTTTTATTATAGAAGTCATAAACCGGATGAAATAAGGAGAGCGCAAATGCGCTGGCAAGGTCGCGAAGAGAGTGACAATGTTGAGGATCGCCGTGGAAATAGCGGTGGCGGCTTTAACCGTGGCGGCTTAGGCGGTGGCGGTTTGGGAGGTCCGGGCTTGCGCATGGTGCGCGGCGGCGGCTTTTCCGGTATTGTTATTTTAGGCGTGATGGCTCTGGTTCTGTGGATGGCCGGAATTAATCCGCTGCCGCTTTTGCTGGGCGATGGTTCCGTGCAGAGCACACAGGGCTCCGGCAGCTATTCTCCGGGCGGAGCAACTGCACCGCGTGCAGATGATGAGGCCGCAAGTTTCAGTCGCGTTGTTTTGAAAGAAACGGAAGACGTCTGGAGCGGCATTTTCCAGTCCTCCGGCCAGACCTATAAAAAACCGGTTCTGGTGCTGTTTGATGGTTCCACCTCATCGGCCTGCGGTTTTGCACAGTCGGCCTCCGGACCGTTTTATTGCCCGGGTGACCAGAAAGTTTACATTGATCTGAGCTTCTACCGCGAACTCGACAAGCGTTTCGGTGCATCCGGCGATTTCGCCCATGCCTATGTGCTGGCGCATGAGGTTGGCCACCATGTGCAGAACCTGCTCGGCATTCTCCCGCGTTTTAATAAAATGCGTCAGGGCATGAGTGAAGCGCAGGCCAATGCCATGTCCGTGCGCGTGGAATTGCAGGCTGATTGCTTTGCCGGTGTCTGGGGTAAATATACCGAGCAGAAAGGCCTGCTCGATCAGGGTGATCTTGAAGAAGCGCTCAATGCCGCCCATCAGATCGGTGATGATACGTTGCAAAAGCGTGCGCAAGGTTATGTTGTTCCGGAAAGCTTCAACCATGGCACCTCTGAACAGCGTGCGAAATGGTTCAAGCGCGGCTTCGACAGCGGGAAGGTGGCGGCCTGTGATACTTTCAATACCCCTATCTGAGGGGTATTCGGGCACTGGCGGTCTGCAAATAGCGCCTTCCTGCGCTTCCGGTACTCACGTACTATAGTACGCTCCGTTCCGGTTCTCGTAAGACACTATTTTCGCCACGCCATCATCCCGAATACAACCTCGCGCTTGATAGAAAAAATTAAACTACGAGCATAGAAAAAGGCCGGTGAAAATCACCGGCCTTTTTGGTTTGTGTCGTGTAGTTTTTAAGTTCAGGCCGCTTCGCGTTCTTTCTAAGTTCAGGCCGCTTCGCGTTCCGGTAGAGGTTCCTGACCCTTGCGTGCGCGGATCAGGTTGATAAAGCGGCGGAACAGGTAGAATGAATCTTCCGGGCCCGGTGACGCTTCCGGATGGTGCTGTACCGAGAAGACCGGTTTGCCAACAATGCGCAAGCCGCAATTGGTGCCATCAAACAGCGAGATATGGGTTTCTTCCACGCCTTCCGGCAGGCTGTCCGCATCCACTGCAAAGCCGTGATTCATCGAAACAATCTCAACTTTACCGGTTGTGTGATCTTTAACCGGATGGTTGCCG
Source organism: Pseudochrobactrum asaccharolyticum (assembly GCA_040392545.1). Lineage (GTDB taxonomy): Bacteria > Pseudomonadota > Alphaproteobacteria > Rhizobiales > Rhizobiaceae > Pseudochrobactrum > Pseudochrobactrum asaccharolyticum_A. The sequence goes on from JBEBVV010000001.1 coordinate 337,300, forward strand.
CCATGATGCCCCTGATGCATCTTCACAGTCTTGCCGCCGGTTGCCAGTGCCAGCATCTGGTGGCCGAGGCAGATGCCGAACAGCGGAATATCGGTTTCAATCAGTTTCTGAATGGTTGGTACGGCATATTCGCCGGTTGCTGCCGGATCGCCGGGGCCGTTGGAGAGGAAAATACCATCCGGATTGTAAGCCAGAATATCTTCGGCCGTTGCTGTTGCCGGAACGATTGTTACTTTACCGCCGAGATCGGCAAACAGGCGCAGAATATTGCGCTTGATACCATAGTCGATTGCCACAACGTGGAACTGGTCTTCTGTCTGCTGGCCGTAGCCTTCATCCCAGACCCAGGATTTTTCAGTCCATACGGATGACTGACCGGAGGTCACATTCTTGGCCAGATCGAGATCAACCAGACCTGCCCATGCGGCTGCACGTTTTTTGAGCGCCGGAATATCAAAATTACCGCTCGGATCATGGGCGATCACAGCATTGGCTGCGCCTTTTTCGCGGATCATTGCGGTGAGGGCGCGCGTGTCAACATTGCTGAGGCCGATAATGCCGTGCTGCTTCAGCCATTTGTCGAAATCTTGTGTCGCGCGGTAATTGGATGGCGAAGTAATGTCAGCTTTGAGGATTGTGCCGACTGCACCGGAGCGGCTGGCCGGATTAAGGCGCTCGCTGTCTTCCTCATTGGTGCCGGTATTGCCGATATGCGGGAAAGTGAAAGTAACGATCTGGCCGGCATAAGACGGATCAGTCAGAACTTCCTGATAACCGGTGAGGGAGGTGTTGAAGCAGACTTCCGCTTCAATCGCGCCAACCGCGCCAACGCCTTTACCTTCAATAACTGTGCCGTCAGCCAGAACCAGAAGGGCGGTCGGTTTGGAAATCGTCCAGGGTGCGGTTTTCGGTGTGGTTTCTGTCATTGCGGCACTCCTGATCAAAATTGCGCTATGTGCTTATAAAGCATGATCCGCTCAAACGGGAAATCTGAACGGCTGGTTATGGCGTGCAGAGTGAAAACACCCTGTCTTTTCAGTGACGGGGCGTGCGAAAACGCGCCGGATACAATAAGCCCCGTCGCGAGAACGAAAAAAATCTTCTGCTAAGATTAACAATGTAGAGAAATCTGATGAATTGGTCAATTGCCGGTCGCAATGTTTTCCAGTGAAAAACCGGACAGAGTGCTGATATTGCCTGAAATGACCGTGCAAGACAGGGCTGATATGAACTATGCGCGATTATGCTTGAAAGCACTGATCACGGCAAGCTGAAGAAAAAAAGCCGTGACGGCTTTTGCCAGAACCGTAAATTGCGCTATAAGGCCTTTGATTTGTCTATTCCGGCCAGCTTTTTAAAAGACATTCCGAAATGTGCCGCGCTATGGTGGCCGCCAATCTGGCTTCGGAAGTGTTAAAATGCTGCATGGCTGCGGGAGCTGAACAAGATGGTCGGTTTCTGCTATGCTCTTACCGGGTTTTAAAAATTTAACAGGCCGGATACGAAAATAAGATTGCTATCCTGTCCAAGGAGATAAAAATGCTGCGTCAGGAAATTTCGCAAGCTCTGACAACGGCTATGAAAGCCCATGATAAAATGCGTTCTTCGACGCTGCGCCTGATTATGGCTGCGCTGAAGGATCGTGATATTGCCAATCGCGGTGCAGGAAAAGACCCTGTATCCGATGATGAAATATTGGCCATTCTCGCCAAAATGATCAAGCAGCGTGAAGAATCTGCCAAGATCTATGAAGAAGGCAACCGCATTGAACTGGCGGAAACCGAACGCGCTGAAATCGTGATCATTCGTGAATTTCTGCCACAGCAGCTGAGCGATGAGGAAATTCGCAAGAACAGCGCCGCTGCAATTGCCGAGATCGGCGCTGAAGGCCTGCGCGACATGGGCAAGGTTATGGCGGTTCTGAAAGAACGCTATACCGGCCAGATGGATTTTGCCAAAGCCAGCGCTGTGCTGAAAGAACTGCTCGGCGCCTGATCCTTGGCGCTGATGCTTTAAAAATAAAACCGCACTGATGTTTCAGTGCGGTTTTTTATTGTGTGATTTTGGATGCCGTGTGCCCGATTGGGTACTGCACAAGGCTGCTTTAGCTCTCGGTGGCAGCTTTCAGGCGGGTGCCGCCCAGCATGCCTTTTCCTTCCAGAACCGGATAGGCCATGGAGGCGAGCAGCGAATTGATCTGCTTGAGGTCGCGGATCGTATCCAGATGAATGGAACTGGTTTCCACGCTGCGTATCGTGCCTTCACGCAGGCGCTGGAAATGCATTTCGCTGGTGCGCTTTTCCATATCGCGCAAATGATCTTTCTCGCGCACAAGCTGGCGTGCCGTATAGCTGTCGCGCGAGACCAGCACATTAAAGGCCAGATGTGCATTGGAAACCACCATGGCATGGAACTCGGTCAGCTCGTCCCAGCCTTCTTCGGTAAATTCCAGCTTGCGATCCATCTTTTTCTGCACATGCGCCAGCATATTGCGCACGATAATATCGCCGACCTGTTCCAGTTTCACGCAGGCGCCCAGCAGTTCCTGTGTACGCAATGCTTCATCTTCCGAGAGGTTCTGTGTTGCCAGCTTGGCCAGATAGAGCTTGATCGCGGCGTGTCGGCTGTCGAGGCGGTCATCCAGCTTGGCCAGTTCATTAATGCCGACCTGATCGGGCTTCTCGTATAAATCCATAATACGGCGCAGCATCACATCCACGGTTTCACAGGTGCGCACCACCTCACGCGTGGCATTGCCAAGTGCCAGCGGCGGGGAATTGATTACGCCCATATCCAGAGCGCTGATTTCCTGTGTGAAGATGGTTTCAGCCGGAGCGTCCGGTTTGGTGCGCAGATTAACCAGTGCTTCTGTGGCGCGCAGGATAAGACCCGACAGCGGAATACCGGCCACCAGAATAATGGTGTTGAACAGAATATGCGCATTGACCACCTGACTGACCGGATCAGAGCCGAGAAAAGCAACCGATGGTTTGAATGTCAGGAACAGGATCAGAATAATCAGCGAGCCTGCGCCGCGCATCAGCAGATTGCCGAGCGGCACCACGCGGGTTTCCGGCGGGGCGTTGCGGGTGAGCAGCGGTGCAATGATGGAGGAACCGAGATTAACGCCGAGCACCATTACCACGGCGAGATCGGGATGGATCAGGCCGCGTGAGGCAAAGGATGTGAGCAGAATGATTGCGGCAATGGATGAGTGGAACAGCCATGTCATCAAAGCGGCAAGCAGATAGGTGGTTACCGGATCGCTCGACAGATAATTGACGATCACCGGCAGCAACTGGCTGTCGCGCAGCGGTGTTGTGGCTTCCCCTGTCAGTTCCAGCGAGAGAATGAGCAGGCCGATACCGACCAGAATTTTGCCGTTCTGCTTCCAGAACAGGCGCTCGGATGACATGGAAATGAATGTGCCTGCCACCAGTGCCAGCGGCACCAGCAGGGTCAGGTCATAGCTCAGAATTTTAACAACAAGTGCTGAACCAAGCTCACCGCCGCGCACAGCCATCAGACCGGCCACGCCGCTGACAAAGCCTGCGCCGACAAAGGAGCCGACCAGCAAAGTGACGGCGGTAGAGCTTTGCAGGGAAACCGCCAGCAAAATGCCGAAACTGACCGCTAAAAGCGGTTTCTGCATATATTTGCGCAGTCGTCGGCGTAAGCGGTCGCCATAGGCGCTTTCAACGCCTGTCCGCACCATTCGCGTAGCCCATAAAAGCAGAGCAACTGCTCCTGCAAGATGCAGAAGAACGACTGAACCATTCAAATACGTATTCCTTATTTTTATATTCGGGCGATTGGTTCGCCCTTTCATGCCAGACTTTTGAAAACCGGTTATGCCGGTTCGGGTTTGCCTATGCCTATTTGCAGCCGGATTGCTGCTGCATTGCTGTTGTGAAAAATTGCTTTGCGAAAAATATGCACTGGCTAATCAATCTAGGCGCATTATGCCGGATTTAAAAGAGGCATAATGACGGTAAAAGGTGATATTTAAAGTTTTTATGACATATTTATGACAGTTATCCGGCTAATCAAAATTCCTGCAAATGCGGTGCCTGCAGGATATATTCAGACGCAGATATGGCGAAGCCTAGTCGATTATTATGACAATTGCGTTACAGGGCAGGGCATGCGGTTGCGGCTGGCTTGTGTGTAACGGGGATAGCGGTGCATGCCATGAGGATTTCGGCAGGATCTGTGCTAAGAGCAAGGCAGTATGGCTGAGCGCTTGCTAACACAACTTGCTAACACGGCTTGCCAACATGGCTTGCAACTGTGGCCTGCAAAGCGCATTTATAGAAACTGCTGAAAAATGAAATATTCCGGCATGATCCTGGTAAAGATCATCGAAGCCGGTTCCGTTGAGAAAGAACTTTAGGGCGTATGCGTTTTCCTCCGTCTTTCCTTGATGAAATCCGCGATCGCGTTCCGATCTCCTCTGTGATCGGCACACGTGTGAGTTTTGACCGCAAGAAAACCAATGCGGCCAAAGGCGATTTCTGGGCATGCTGCCCGTTTCATGGCGAGAAGAGCCCGAGTTTTCATTGTGAGGATCGTAAGGGCCGTTATCATTGTTTCGGCTGCGGGGTGACCGGCGATCATTTTCGTTTTTTGACCGAGCTTGAAGGCCTGAGCTTTCCTGAAGCCGTGACCCGTATTGCCGATATGGCAGGCGTGCCGATGCCGGTGATGGATGCCGAGCAGCAGCGCCGTGAGGAAAAACGCGGCACACTTTATGATGTGATGGAACTGGCAGCGGGTTTTTTCGAAGATCAGTTGCAGGCTTCAGCCGGTGCAAAGGCGCGCTCCTATTTGCGGGATCGCGGGTTGAATGCGCAGACACAGGCCGAGTTCCGCATTGGTTATGCGCCGGACGGCCGCAATATTCTTAAAGAATATCTGGCCTCCAAAGGTGCCACCCGTGAGCAGATCGAGGCTTGTGGCATGGTGGTGCATGGTGAAGGTATTGCCGTGTCCTATGACCGGTTCCGCGACCGTATCATGTTTCCGATTACCGACAGCCGCAATCGCGTGATCGCCTTTGGCGGCCGTGCAATGTCGCCCGATGCACCGGCCAAATATCTCAACTCGCCGGAAACCGAGCTGTTTCATAAAGGGCGCGTGCTCTACAATATGGTGCGCGCGCGCCGTGCTGCCCAAGCGCAAAGTGGTGAAGAGGCAAAGCCTGTCATCGCCGTTGAAGGCTATATGGATGTGATTGCGCTGGCGCAGGCGGGCTTCAACGAGGTGGTTGCGCCACTCGGCACTGCATTGACCGAAGAGCAGATGGCGCTGCTCTGGCGGATCAGCCCTGAGCCGGTTTTATGTTTTGACGGCGATCAGGCCGGCTTGCGTGCGGCCTATCGTGCCGTTGATACCGGTCTGCCGAATTTGCAGCCGGGCAAGTCGCTGGCTTTTGCATTGTTGCCTGAGGGCAAAGATCCGGACGATCTGGTGAAAGAGCAGGGCGCTTCCGCCTTCCGCGCTGTATTACAGGACACAAAACCTCTGGCGGAAATGCTGTGGCTGCGTGAAACTGCAGGCGGCAATTTTGAAACGCCGGAACGGCGTGCGGAACTGGATGCACGGCTGCGCACCCATGTGGCGCGGATCAAGGATGAAAGCGTCAAACATTATTACGGCCAGCATATGCGTGAAAAATCGCAGAGCTTTTTCGGGCCGAAATGGGGGCGCCAGAATACGGATAAGCGGGCAGGCAGCTTCGGCGGTAAAGGCAATTTCCAGCCACAACGGGGCAAGGGCGGCAATTTTGGTGGTGGATTTGGCAATGCTGCCTCGACCAAGGCTTCTGATAGCCTGACCCGATCAGCGATTGTGAAAGGTGGTGCAGTCGCGCCAAGCCTGCGCGAGGCGACAATTGTTCTGACACTGATCAACCACCCGCCGCTGATTGACGAGAATTTTGAAACCGTGGCTACGCTGGAGCTCAACCATGCGGGGCTGACGGCGCTCCATGCTGCCGTGCTGGATGTGATGGCGAGCCATTTGGCCGAAGACGGCAAGGCGATGCGCAAAGTGCTGAATGAAAGCGGTTTTGCGGAATTGCTGGATGAATTGGAACTGGTGGTGCGCCGTGCGCGGCTATGGCCTGCAACGCTGCTGGCGGCGGAAGATGATGCGCGTGAAGCGCTGAAACAGGCCATGCACTTGCAACTGCGCGCGCGGACACTACATAAGGAACTGAGAGCCGTGGAAGAAGCGCTCTCGGAAGAGGCATCTGCCGAGGTTTTTGCCCGTCTAATTGATATTCAGAACGAAATCCGCAAGGCTGATGCAACGGAAGCACTGATTGAAGGTTTCGGTCAGTCGTCAGGACGGCCGCCCGGAGGTTTCTGACCAGTAACGCAATTGATAATGATAACCGGCCTCAGCACTGTTTGAGGGAATATGCTACACTGAAAAGCCGGAGCAAAAGCGGCAAAGAATATAAAATCCGGACCGCTCTGATTTAAACCTGACCGCTAAAAATAGGGATGATTTGCATCGATAACTGCCTGAAATAGCAGTCTTCGGTGATTTACAGGCGTCACTCTGTCGCGAATCTGCATAAATGATTCGCTTTTTTCGAACGAATCATATGAGTCGCATTCTTTAAATGTATCAGTGAGAGGCTGGCAGGCGTTGCCGTTCGGATAACCGGCAGTAACACAACGGGTATTTCCTGCTGATACGGGTTTGTACGGGGCGCTTACCGCTCTGTAAAGACGAAATTTGCAAACCGGCGTTTTATTGACCGGCACCATTGAAGGGCACCGGCAGTCGACACGGTTAATCCGCTTTTAACGTGAAAGCGTTATTGGCGGTACTATCGATAGTCACGGGGCATAACGCGAATCGCTCGTTTTGTTGTTCATTCTGCCCGATGGACAAAACGAACTGATCGTCTGGAGATAAATATATGGCAACGAAGGCAAAGGAAAACGAAGAAGCTGAAGTCGAGCGCGAAGGCGCGACCGATGGGCCGCTTCTCGACCTTTCGGACGACGCTGTCAAGAAAATGATCAAGCTCGCCAAGAAGCGTGGCTATGTCACGATGGACGAGCTGAATGCCGTGCTGCCTTCCGAGGAAGTGACATCCGAGCAGATCGAAGACACAATGTCGATGCTCTCCGATATGGGTATCAATGTTGTTGAGGACGACGAGCAGGACGCTGACGCTGAAGAGCGCGAGGATGACAGCGAAGAAAGCGGCGGCGATCTGGTGGAAGCCAGCGGCACTGCGCTGGCAACAACCGGCACCAAAAAAGAACCGACAGACCGTACCGATGATCCGGTGCGCATGTATCTGCGCGAAATGGGCTCGGTTGAGCTGCTGTCGCGTGAAGGTGAAATCGCGATTGCCAAGCGTATTGAGGCTGGCCGCGAAACTATGATTGCCGGGCTTTGTGAAAGCCCGCTGACCTTCCAGGCTCTGATCATCTGGCGTGAAGCGCTGAATGACCAGCAGATTTTGCTGCGCGAAATCATTGATCTTGAAACCACTTATGCAGGCCCTGAAGCCAAGCAGGCACCGATTATCGAACGCGTGGAAGAGCCTTCTGCACGTAGTGATGAACCGGCTGGCCGCCGTTCGCGCGATGATGATGACATCACCAATGTCGGCGGGGAAGTTCAGGAAGAATATGATGACGATGAGGATGATGAAGCCAATCTGTCGCTCGCTGCGATGGAAGCGGAATTGCGTCCTCAGGTCATGGAAACGCTTGATCTGATTGCTGACACCTATAAGAAACTGCGCAAATTGCAGGATCAGCAGGTGGAAGGTCGTCTGGCAGCTGCCGGTGAATTGTCGACCTCTCAGGAGCGCCGCTATAAGGAACTGAAAGATCAGTTGATCAAAGCGGTTAAGTCGCTGTCTCTGAACCAGAACCGTATTGAATCGCTGGTTGAGCAGCTTTACGACATTAACAAGCGTCTTGTTCAGAATGAAGGCAAGCTGCTGCGTCTGGCGGAATCTTTCGGTGTGCGCCGTGAAGAATTCCTCAAAGAATATCAGGGCAATGAGCTTGATCCGAACTGGACAGACCGCATTGCCACTTTGTCCGCCCGCGGCTGGAAAGAATTTGTTGCCAAGGAAAAACGCGGCATTGATAATCTGCGTTCGGAAATTCAGAATCTGGCCACTGAAACCGCGATTTCGATCGGTGAATTCCGCCGCATCGTGAATCAGGTGCAGAAGGGCGAGCGCGAAGCAACTATTGCCAAAAAGGAAATGGTTGAGGCAAACTTGCGTCTCGTGATTTCGATCGCCAAGAAATACACCAATCGTGGTCTGCAATTCCTTGATCTTATTCAGGAAGGCAATATCGGTCTGATGAAGGCGGTTGATAAGTTTGAATATCGCCGTGGTTATAAGTTCTCGACTTATGCGACATGGTGGATCAGACAGGCGATCACCCGTTCTATCGCGGATCAGGCACGTACCATCCGTATTCCGGTGCATATGATTGAAACGATCAACAAGATCGTTCGCACATCGCGCCAGATGCTGCATGAAATCGGCCGTGAACCGACACCGGAAGAACTGGCTGAAAAGCTGGCTATGCCGCTGGAAAAAGTGCGCAAAGTGCTGAAAATCGCCAAGGAGCCTATCTCCCTTGAAACGCCTGTGGGTGATGAAGAAGATTCACATTTGGGCGATTTCATTGAAGATAAGAATGCGCTGCTTCCGATTGATGCGGCCATTCAGGCCAATCTGCGCGATACCACAACCCGCGTTCTGGCCTCGCTGACACCGCGTGAAGAACGTGTTCTGCGTATGCGTTTCGGTATTGGTATGAATACTGACCATACGCTGGAAGAAGTTGGCCAGCAGTTCTCGGTTACCCGTGAGCGTATCCGCCAGATCGAAGCGAAAGCATTGCGCAAGCTCAAACATCCGAGCCGTTCGCGCAAACTGCGTTCCTTCCTCGACAGCTAAAGCATAAGAAAATGCCGTCGTCCCTGTGGCGGCGGCATTTTGTTAGGGGATATTATGTCTTTTCTTAAACGTCTTTTCGGTTTCGGTGGTGCTGACGATTCCGGCAGCAAGGCGCAGGCCGAGCCGGTGAGCAGTGAACATAAAGGCTTTGTCATTCTGGCCACGCCTTATAATGAGGGCGGACAGTTCCAGACCTGCGGGCTGATCCGCAAGGAAATTGACGGCGAGCTGAAAGAGCATAAATTCATCCGCGCTGATCGTTTTGCGACAATGGATGATGCCGTCAATATCACGTTGATCAAAGCGCGTCAGATTATTGACGAGCAGGGTGATACGCTGTTTCGCTGATCGCTGCCTGAAGGGTTTCGATCGCGATTATAGCGCCTGTAGAGGCCCGGTTTTCCGGGCCTTTTATTTTGAATTTGATTTATCCATGTGCCGTTATTCTGGTAAAATGCCGGAATAGCTTATAATCCGGCATTTATCGCCGCTGGCAGGCAAGGATAGAGGTAAATCCGGAGCGGGGCAGATGGTCAGGTACTATCCGGCTGCTCGGGAAAAGGTGAGAATAAGATGAAAAAACCATTCTGGCAGACAAAAAATCTGCGTGAACTGAACAGGCAGGAATGGGAAAGCCTTTGCGATGGCTGCGGGCAGTGCTGCCTGCATAAATTGCAGGATGATGATACAGACGAGATTTATGGCACCAGCGTGGCCTGTACTTTGCTGGATGGTAAAAGCTGCCAGTGCTCCGATTACCCGAACCGCAGAAAGACCGTGCCGGATTGCGTGTTTTTAACGCCTGAAATTATTGAAACCGTGCGCTGGCTGCCGAAAACCTGTGCTTACAGGATGGTACTGGAGGGCAGGGATCTGGAATGGTGGCATCCGCTGGTGTCCGGCTCTGCGGAAACGGTACATGAGGCGGGAATTTCCGTGCGCGGTAAAATTACTGCGCATGATCATGATCTGCCGGATGAAGAGGCTTTTCTCAAGCATATGACCGGCCTTATCGCCTGAAAAATATCTGCTCCGACGTGATCATCTTTATGAACTGCATATGAATGAGCGATTGCTGAAAGGTTCATATTGAGGCGGCTATGAATTGGACATCGCATAAGAGCGAAACCAATTATCCAAGGAGGATGCTATGTCGGGTTTTTCAATTAAAGCAGCTGTTGTTTCCGGCCTGATCGGTCTTGCAGGTGTATTTTCTGCCGGTGCATCGGCACAGGCAGCCGCACCGGTTGTGTCTTTCTCCGTCAGTGGTCATTCAGCAGGTCATGGCGCACCGGTTGTACAGGTCAATCACCGTCACGGCCATTACAACCGCCCGCAATATCGCCAGAACCGCTATGCCTGCACACCGCGCGAGGCTCTCTCCAAGGCATCCCGCATGGGGCTGCGTAACACACGCATCAGCAGCAATCGTTCGACAATCCGTGTTTCCGGTTTCCGCCACGGCCGTCCGGCTTCGGTTCTGTTCGGCAAATCCCGCGGCTGTCCGGTTCTGCGCTGAGCAGGGCATGAAGATTGCTGTCATGCGCGTGCCGGATCTGATTAAGGCGAGAGCAAACGCATTTTGAGCAGTATAAATCTGTTATCACAAAGAGCCGTGGATCGCAGATTCGCGGCTCTTTCTTTATGATGCTGCCAAGCCATGCCTATGAAGTAAATGTTGTATGGGGTGGGGCAGAGGCCAAATTACAAAAACATATTGTTTTACAGAGAGATATTCTGCTGTTTCTGCTTATTCAGATATGGGCTGAAACATAGAATGATAATGTTGCATGCCTTGGGCTTGTTGGTCTTGCGATCATGTTTCGATTCAGGTAGATCGGAATTGTGTGGGCCTGTAGCTCAATTGGTCAGAGCCGGCGGCTCATAACCGCTTGGTTGGGGGTTCGAGTCCCTCCGGGCCCACCATTTCAGTCGTCTGATACTGTTTTTTCATCATTTTTTCCTCGATTTACCTCACTTGAATTACGCTTTGATGAAAGTGGGACATTTTTGCGGTCTATGTAGCTCTTCCGACGCTCGAAGCCGGCATCGATAATCCGCTTGGACTGGGCGGCTTTTGTGTAGTGCTGCGCCATTTTGGAGTCAGACCAACCGAAAATTGCCATTAACTGATGTTCGGTTGCTCCAGCCTCTGCAAGGAAGGTTGCTGAGGCTTTTCGAAGCCCATGGGACGAGCACTCCGGTAGATTGGCGTCATTACACCACTGGCGCATCTTGTTGCCAAAACCATTTCCGCTAAATGCTTTACCGTATTCAGTGACAAGGAAAGTTGGTTGATCATGGATTATTGCGTCCAGTGCCTCGCGTAGTTCGTCTGTGATAGGTAAACTGAGGGACTGTGCGTATTTTCCTGAGCCCTTCTCTGGCGTGAATTCGATACGGTCGTTAATTAAATTTCGCCAACCAAGCTTGACCAGGTCGGAGCGTCTGACGCCTAGATTTAGCATGAGTTCCATTGAGAGCCGGGCGGTAGAGCCTAGCGGGTAGGTTGAGCGATAGTTCTCTATTTCTGCTTCGCTCCATGTGTGGAATCCGGGGGATTTATGAATTTTTGTGACTCCATTTGCAGGGTTAAAGGTAGACAGCTCAACGCTGAGCGCCCAGTTGAAGAGTGCCTTGAGGTACTTCACTAGTTTGTCCGCCGCGCCGGGTGTCTTGTCACGCTTCATCTGACTGGCCTCAATATCGGACTTACGGATTTTCTTAAAAGGTAACTCGCCTACATTGCGGCAATAGCGATTGAGAACGCTTTTCTTATCTTTTTGCGTAGCTGGTGACTGGCTCTGAAAAGCCTTAGACTGATAGTATGTCTCGACTAGCCAGCGAACGGAACCGGGCTCCAGTCGGGAAAAGGGGACATTTTTTTCGCCCCGATCACCAGTCAAAACGCGGTGGTATTCTTCTGTGAATGCCTGAGTGACGCTGCCTTTATCATCTAAGTAGGCAGACTTCATGCGATGTTTAGGCATATTGGGCAGACGAATATAAATTCTTTCATTCCCGTGACGATCTATGTCTCGGGAACAATATTTAAATGGAATTCGACGATTAGCCGATGATGTCATCGAACGGATTTTCATCGTCGACCTCATCATTGTTTCTCTTTTGCTCTATTAAAACGCGCCAGGAGTTTAAAATTTCAGTAACATCCCAGCGACGTAAAACACCTATCTTAACTCCATTAGGCATTATTCCTCGACGGACCCAGTCATCGAATGTTCCAGTTGAAATATCCAGCAATAGTGCTGCTTCCGTTCGACTAACTGCAAATTTAAAGATTACCGGAGAAACGGTGAGTTGTGGCTGAGGTTTCATTACTTTGACCTAGCTTTTGAAGCGATATTAGACAGCACAAAAGTGTTTCTTATTGGCTCCACCATATTTTGAGAAACATATTCATCTATTGCGTTTGTTGGCAAAAATAAATTTCCACCGATACGCACATGACGAATTTCTTTCCTATTGATAAGGTTTCGAATGCGCGCGATCGGCCATCCAGTTTTCAAAGCAATTTCTCTTGGAGAGAGCAGTTCATGTGCTTTCATTCGACCTCCTCACCTTGCGGAATCGCGAAAAATCCGTCACGATACGGTGAATATTAGAAAAATTCATCATCAATGGATAAAATAGGTGTCAAACGACAACGAGTCAAGCGATTTTAGTAGTGTTGGGCTGCGAATGCGTGAAATTCGGTTGCAGCATAATTACTCTCAGTCAAAAGTTGCGGCAAAACTGGACATCAATGATCGCACTTATAAATTCTACGAGCTTGGGAAACGCGAAGTTCCACTCCAGATAGCTATGAAATTTTGCAAGGAATTTGCCATTGAAATAAAGTGGCTTGCGTCAGGACTCGGGCCAAAAAAAGCTGAAGGAAATGATAGCCTGACTGCTTTAGCAGCTGAAGCTCTTCTTGATGCGCTTGATATTAAAGTTTGTGTTGGTGGTAGAGCGGTGTCAAACAATATGCTCGCCAAGCAAATAGACTTTGTACTGCAACAATCTTTAATAAAAGGGACTTCTCCTAGAGCTGAGGCTGAGGCTCTTGTAAGTATTATTGTCTCTGATAAGTAGGTAGAATATGAGTAATTTATCTCAGATGGAAATTCACATTAATAAAGCAACGAATACGCTTCGTATTTTTAGTGTTTTAATAGTATGTATTACAGTGGCATTTCTCTTGGGGCTATCTATTGGTGAAAATAAAATACCTACCCTAATAATCGCAATGATCTTTTCATTATTAGGATTTGGGCTAGCATTAATGATTGTCAGTGAGGTATTTTGGAAAGTTTTGAAAAAGTTTGGCACGACAGAAGAGCGGTTGTTTTATTTTTATAATTCTGACAAAAAAAGATATGATTAAAATATAGACTTAAGAGTGTTTAATAAATTGAAGTTATTCAGTTCCATGCCGAAGGAAGCTATAATGACATTCATTGAACCGGAGCTTGTTTAAAACTTGGGCGGCTACACTATTGTTTTAGTGGCCGCCCAAGTTTCTAAGTTATAAACGTTAAATTGTGGTGTGACTCACAATATCTAATAATTTAGCATAATCAGTTACTACGTCATACCGCACTCTCTCCTGGGTGGCCTGACTATTGATTTCGTTAAAGAACTTCCTTGCACACTCAATCTTTGTTTTCTCGATCTCGCGTAATTTCATAGTGGACATTGTGCCTTTGGTCTCGGCAACGAAGTAGATGTGCCGCACGCTGCCAGCCTTGAAAGATATAGCCCAATCGGGATTGTAGTCTCCGACCGGAGTTGGGATTAGGAAGCCACGCGGCAGCTTCGCGTAGACGACGACCTCACTGCTCGTATCCAGTTCTTTGACGAACTCCCGTTCCACATCCGAATCCATGATCGCGTAATCATAGACATGGTTCTGGAGCTTTGCAGTGGCGCGCGAAAAATCCTGCCCAGTCTGATTGGCAGTGAAGATGTCTACATCGTATCTCTCATCTACTTCGTCATAGGCCAGACGCTCGATAACCATGGAGGCCTTCTGTTCGGCAATGATGCGCGAAGCTTCCGATATGAAATGCTCAGGGTTGCTCTTGAACTGCCCGAAAACTACAGCCTCGATCTGGCCAAGAATGGTCGCGGCCGTGTCTCGCGTCAGCTGCGAATTTTCTGCAAGCTTCCCAACTAGATCGTACTTCACCATAGAGTGGATAGAATCCCCTCGCTGGGTTGTCGTGCTCGTGACGGTAAAGCCGTCTCCGCCGCGAAGCTTGTCGTCGGTCAATCCGTCGTTCTGTACACCGACCTGAACGGTGTACTGTAAGGGGGTAACCCGCAACTGACTATTCAGCGCGCTGACACACTTACGGATCAACTCTGTAGAATCGAATTCAACCCTATAAACCGCTTTACGATTGATCCGCTTCCAAAGCTCCTGAAATTCCTTCTTCTCGAAGTTTGCGTTGAGCGGATTGGTTTTGGGCTTCCGGCCGTCACCGATGTCCGGAAGCTGAGAATCGCTGAAGACACCATCGATGAGCTGGAATATCTGATCAGCGTGGGGCCTCAGATCCTCGGGTAGCTCTGCCAATGTCCCAGCACTTTTCGCCGCATGATAGACATCTGCGATCTGGTCGTCATCATCGGTGTAATCGTTCTTCACCAGATAGCGATAGATCTGTTTGGCTATGGCCGCCGTCACCTCAACCGGGCCTTGTGCGGTCGTAAGCGTCTTACCCGTAAAATAGTCCTCGGTCGCCTGCCGTGGCCGCGAAGAAAGGGTTTCCGCAATCTCCTTTTGCAGGCCGGTAACAAACTCCTTGTAGCTCTCGCTCGCCACCACTGTCAGCACGTTGATGTCGTGCACGACTGCTGGAAGGTCCATCCTGTCCCCGTGCTGGTCGACACTCAACCGGAGACCACGCCCGACTTCTTGGCGCCGGGAAATGGTGTTGTCGCTGTGCTTGAGCATGCACATGACGAAGACGTTGGGGTTATCCCACCCCTCGCGCAGCGCAGAGTGAGAGAAGATGAACCGTGTCGGTTCGGCGAAGGACAGCAGGCGTTCCTTGTCTTTCAGGATTAGGTCGTAGGCGTCGACGTCATCGGAATCGACAGCCCGTGCGCCGATGGCCGGATCCTTCAGCCGGTTCGTCTTCTTGTCGATCGAGAAATAGCCGTTATGGGTCTTGGCCGAATCGATACCGGCAAGGTACTTCCGGTATGCCTCGTTATCGATTGCGAGCTCCGACAGGTATTCAGCCTTCAGCAATTCGTACTCTTCCTCGAAAACTCGTGCGTACTCACCGTTTGTGTCGGCCTGATCATAGTCGCGGTACTTTACCACCTCGTCGATGAAGAACAGCGACAGCACCTTGATGCCCTGTGAGAACAGCTGCTTTTCCTTGTCAAGATGCGCCTTGATTGTCTCGCGGATCTGGATGCGGCGGATATCGCGTTCTGAAACGTCGCCGTTAGCCTCACCGGCCTGCAACACGACGCCATTCGTGAACTCGACCGTATCGTTGACGGCATCAATCTGACTTATGATGAAGCCGCTGTACTGGTCCAGATCGCCAGACTCGACGAACAGATCATCGCGGAACTCGAGGCGACGCAGCTGGCGCTTGATCTCGCCTGACTTTAGTTTCACTTCCAACTCGATCCGCGCCACCGGGGCCTTCTTCGAGATGTCGATGCCCTCAAGGTAGAGGTAGGCGTTGGTACCCGCCAGTCCACGGGTCTGGATCCCACGCACGGCGATCTTCTTGACCAGCTTCTGGTTGTAGGCATCGAGGGCGTCCAGACGGTGAACGCGGTTGTGGCGGGTGCGGTGGGTCGCCGAATAACGAAGGATGAACAGCGGCTTGAACTTCGGCAGGGCCTCCATGGTCGCCGCGCCTTCCATCTTCTGCGGCTCGTCCAGGATCAGGATCGGCCGGTTTGATGAGATCACGTCGATGGGCCTGCGCGACTGGAAGTCGTCCAGCTCCTCATAAATGCGGCGGTTGTCGGCACCACGCGCGGCGAATGCCTGGATGTTCATCACCATCACGTTGATCCCTGCGTCGGACGAAAAGCTTTCCAGCTCGTGCAAACGCTTGGAGTTATAGATGAAGAACCGCGCCTTCTTGCCGTAGCTTTCGGTGAAGTGGTCCGCGGTGATCTGTAACGACTTATAGACCCCTTCGCGAATGGCGATCGAAGGCACCATTATGATGAACTTCGACCAGCCATAGTGTTTATTCATCTCGAAGATGGATTTGATATAGCAATAGGTTTTGCCCGTGCCGGTCTCCATCTCGACGTCGAGGTGAACATGGGTCGCGGCCAGCGCATCCTTCTTGTAGGTTGCCTTGACGGGAACACGGACACCCTTGTTGTCGAAGGTCGTGAAATCGGTCAGCGACTGCGAAGGGGGTAGGTTCCTCTGCCGCTGGATCTTCTGGATATTCTCCAGGATCTGCGCCTCAGTCAGTGCGAGGTCGGCGTTCTTGAAGCCTTCATATTCAGCCTCTAGCCGGATTTGCTGGTTTTTCTTTATGACGCCGGGGTCGATGCGGTAGGCCAGTCCAGAAGACATGGGCTGGCCAGCAAAGCAGTCCACCACGTCGTTGACGGCATTGGTCTGATAGGGCTGAACCTTGAACTTAAGCTTCATGGCGCGCCCTCAGATCGCTTTGACGTCGGTGGTGGGCGACAGCTGCCGGAAGATCTGTTCGACGTTAATCTTCACTGCGTCGGAGGCGAAGCCGTTATCGCGGAAGACCACGCGCAGGGGCTCGTGCCCCGTCAGCTCTTTCACCAGATCCTCGGTGAGGCCACGGTCGAAGCAGGCGACAAGGGCGTTGTCGTCCACGAAGAACACAGTCTTGCCCTGCATCACCTCGCGGCGGATAGGGAGTGTCAGGTCCACGCCCCAATCGACTAGCACCTGGAACAGCAGATCCTCGGCCATACGTCCTTCCTTCACGTTGTCGACCATGTCGAGCAGGTCGGACTGCTTCAGCTCGTCGGGACGATAGTAGACGTCCTTCATGTTCGAGCTGTCGACCTTTAGCACTCGGAAGCCGACATCGCGGTTCCAATCCGGGTGGCATTCACCTTCTAGGATCTTCTTACCGGCACGACGAATGCGTTCTTTAGTTATCTCGGCAATTGTGGCAAAGCCCGATTTGCCAGCTTTGGTGGAATTCGCCACCTCTTCTGGCATTTGCACTGCGATGAATTTGCGACTGCCGCCATCCAAGGAATTCTGCAGGATAGTCGCATGGGCCGTAGTCCCAGAGCCTGCAAAAAAATCAAGGAAATATCCAGATTTGGAAGATGCCATTTGGACGAAATACCTAATCAGCGATAGTGGCTTAGGGTAATCATCAAACACGATCCCAATATCATCGAGCTCTGCCGTTGCCTTTTGCGACCCTCCGAAACCGGTTAGCCAAGATATGACATGGCTCGGCTCGCCACGAACCTTTACCGCCTCAACCGCACCAGAGGCGGTCAACTCGAAGGATGTGGTTTGTCCCTTCGAATCGGAAACTGGCTGACAATCATTTGAAATGAACTCCTCGAGAAGCTCTCTCGAACTCCAGCCACTATAAATAACAACTTGGTTTAATGTCTTTCCGCCGGAAACCTGAACTCTATCTCTAAAGTGGGGCCAAGCGTCGTTGCGGCTGGGAATCTCACCCTGCTCAAATGCCGCCGGGAACCCAACCGGCAACACAACTGAGCTTGGCGGGTTCTTGGGTCCGTTTTTTACGATAGTGTTTCTAATCTCAGGTCTATAAATCTTGCTCGTTTCCGGTACATTTGGATCGACTACAAGTGGATGCGGAAACTCCGCCTCATTCTTGGCGTAGGCAAGAATGTACTCGTGGCAATATTTAAACTTCGCTTGATTGTCGAAGTTTCCATCTGTGCGCCATGCAAATGTGCATAACGCATTCTCAAAGCCAAACACTTCATCCATTAGCAGCTTTAACTGCGCGACTTCTCGGTGATTTATCGAGCAGAAAATAACACCATCATCTGCCAATAAATTTCGTGCGAATCTCAATCTGCCATACATCATCGACAGCCAGTCGGAGTGGAATCGCCCATTGCTCTCCAGGTTCGCGACGAGCCTCCCCCCACTTTCATCGACCTGTTTGGTTCGGCTTAGAAAAGACTGAACTCCCTCAGAGAAGTTGTCTGAGTATATGAAGTCCTTTCCAGTATTGTATGGAGGATCAATGTAGATCATTGAGACCTTTCCAAGGAAAGTCTCTTGAAGCAGCTTCAATGCCTCAAGATTCTCGCCTTCAATTAGGAGCCCTTGGGTCTTTTCAAAGTTTACGCTTTCCTTGCGACAGGGGCGCAGCGTCTTGGCGATCGGCGCGTTCGCGAGCGCTAAGGATTCTCGTTTCCCCGGCCAATCCAGCCGATACCGCTCCTGTGGGCCTTCGATGATGTGATCGCTCAACTCCTGACGCAATTGATCGAAGTCCACCGACAGTCGCAGCGTGCCATCGTCGCCCGCCGCCTCGGTCACGCAGCCGGGGAAAAGCTCGCGGATCTTCGCGATGTTATCCTGGCTCAGGTCGGGGCTGTGCATCTTCAGCTTGTCCATGGTCGTCCTCTCAATCGTACAATATGGCGGCACGGGGGTATGCCTCTGTTAGCCGCTCAAGTTCTTGGTTCGCTGCGCGTAGTTCAGCATTGATCGCCACACGCTTGTTGAATTGCTTTTCGCGTCCCAGCCGCGCCTTGATCCACTCGACCTTGCGCGCCTGCACCTTGATCGCCTCGGCCTGCGCGATGCGCTCTGCCAGCGCAACGGGCTTTCCCGTTTCGGCAGGGGTGATGGGGGGCTGCGCCGCCTCGCCAAAACCTGATACGGTGTCGGTAACCAGCCGGGCCGTCTGCCCCACCACAAGTGGTTCAAGCAACCGCTCATAGAGCGCGCCCATGGTCAGCGCCACCGGAAGTGGCACGCGCGCCGACCCCTCGGACAGCCAGTCCCCTTCGAAATATTCTCCCACCACCCAGCGGGTGCTGTCGGCCTCACTAGGCCGCTTGTAGGCCGCGGCAAGCCTGAGACGTCCAGCGTGAGCTAGTTCGAAGATCAGCGGAAAAGGGATGGCCTTGTCGATGGTGCGCAACACGTCGCGGTCCAGCGTCGCGGTGCGCGCGGCAATGCGAAACACCTGAATTTCCGCCACCTGCTTGGTCGCCGTCAGATTGATCGTCTCAGGCGCCAGCTTATGCGACCAGGTGATCTGGTCCACCTCGCGTACGAAGATATCCTTCAGCGCCGTGTTCGCACCAGCGTGTTCATAGATCTTGTTCTTGGGGATCACGCGTCCGAAAATGCTCGCCCGAGGCCAGTCATAAAGGGTCCCAGAGGAGTTCATTGCCCGCCCCCTTCAATGACCAGAAAGGCGATCAGCTCGAAGTCGTCCAGTCCCTTGATCGTGTGGGTCAGCGCCGTGGTCCGTCCACCGCTGAATAGGCTGTCGATGTCCTTCTCTTCTTTCACGTCGATCATAGAGCGGATCGCGCTGGAGAGCAGATCGGAATAACGCCCCATCTTGCGCCCGTCCTCGGTGCGTTCGTTGAAGATGTGGCAGACGTCGCGGATCGGCTCGATGCGCCCCTTACAACTGGATCGGATCAGGTCGAGCAGGCGCTTGACCTCCGTATGGTCGGCGACGACCTGACCGTCGTCATCGATGTAAACCAGATAGAATGGGTGCAAGCGATTTTGCTGGTTGACGTTCACGCTGTCGTGGATGTTCTTCAATGCAAAGATCACGCCGGGCTGCAGGCCAAGCTCCGGCTGGGCCGGCACGACGGCATGCATGCCAAACGGGACGTTGTCGAGCTCACCGTGTTCCTTGACGTAGTTGAGCAGGTCCATCCGGAAATCGTTCAGACCGAGATCGGTGATCGAGATGCCAGCCTTCACGTCCTCAAGCTCGATCACCTCTTCCTGCATCCGCCTCAGTTGTTCTTTGCGGTAGGCGATGTCGCTCGATTTGGAGGTCAACACGTTATCGTCGCCGGTGGCGGTGACGTCAGCGATCACCATCCGGTTTTCGACGCGTTCCTTGAGGTTTATGTATTCGTCGAGCGAGATATCGGGCCAGTAGTTGACCAGCTGGATCTGGCTGTTAGGGGAACCTATCCTGTCGATCCGGCCAAACCGCTGGATGATGCGCACCGGGTTCCAGTGGATGTCGTAGTTGATCAGGAAGTCGCAGTCCTGAAGGTTCTGACCCTCAGAGATGCAATCGGTACCAATAAGGATGTCCAGCTCTGCCTGCTCATTCGGCAGAACGATGGCCTTTTCCTTCGAGCGCGGCGAGAACAGCGTTAACATGCTCTGAAAGTCATAGGACTTCTTGAGGGTGGTTTTCGGCGCACCTGATCCGGTTACCTGACCAACCTGCAGGCCGAGGCTCTGAGCTATAGGAGCGAGGCTCTCGAACAGATAATTGGCTGTATCGGCGAAGGCTGTGAATATGATGACTTTACGGTTGCCCGGATTCAGGGGCTCAGCTATTTTTTGCTTCAGAATGGAAAGCAGGTGCTGAAGCTTGGCGTCATCTTCGGGGGCCACCATGTCCATCGAGGTAATCAGGCCGTCAATCAGAACCAAATCGGCCGCGAGGTCGTGTTTCCACGACGGCAAGTCCATATCGCCCAGGCTGATCTGAACCTTTTTACCGACGGTAAACTCATCCAGTCCGCTCAGATCGTCATCTTCAGGATCGAAATCGCTGATCTCGCCAAGCTGGTCACTGACATTTTCTGCGCGTCCAGTTTTCTCAAATTCTGCGATGGCAGCGAGCGTGCGGGATATATTGCCTCCCAAGGCCCGTAGCGTCAACCGGAACGCAGCGACCGAGCTTTCCAAACGCTTCAGCAGGTTGGTGGTCATCAATGCCTGAAGGCTTCGCTCGCGATCAGCCTGTCGCAGTTTGCCGCGACCACCTTCGACCTGCGTATCGTAGATGTCCTCATACTTTCGCAGGCGGCTCGGCAGGATGTAGCTGATCGGCGCATAAACCGCGAGCTTGAGCACGGACAACTGCGTGAAGATATCATTCAGTCCCATCACGTCTGACCGCTGCGTGATTGGGCAGTGGAACGAGAGTGGTTTGCGTCGTTGAGGGAATTTACCGATGTCCTTCGTGTCGTAGAAGGTTTCGATATGCTTGCGCGACCGTGCGATGGTCACGGCATCGAGCAGTTCGAAAAAGTCAAAGTCCAGGGTTTTCAGGATCGACGCTGCGGTTCGCTCTTCTGGCGGGAGAGCGGTCCATTCGTTGAAGGCCTTCTGGGCACGCCGGAATATTTCTTCAATGCTCGTGTCAGATTTCAAGCTTCTGCTGAGGGCATCCGATTGCCCCTCATAAGCAAGCGCGAGCTGATTGCGCAGATCGTTGAAGCGGTTATTCACCGGGGTCGCAGAGAGCATGAGAACTTTGGTCTTCACGCCTGCGCGAATGACCTTGTTCATCAGCTTCTGATAACGGGTTTCCCGATCTTTGAAGACATCATTGTTGCGGAAATTGTGGGACTCATCGATCACGACGAGATCGTAATTTCCCCAATTAATCCGATTCAACGGAATGCCAAATGACTCACCCGAGGTTCGGGATAGATCCGTGTGGCAGAGAACGTCATAGTTGAACCGATCCCGCGCAAAAATGTTGGTTGTGAGGTTGGTGTTGTAATTGCGCCAGTTATCCGCGAGTTTCTTGGGGCAAAGCACAAGGACCGAGCGGTTGCGCAGCTCATAATATTTGACCACCGCCAGCGCGGTGAAGGTTTTACCGAGCCCCACGGAATCGGCCAAGATGCAACCGTTGTACGTCTCGAGCTTATTGATAATGCCGGTTGCGGCATCTTTCTGGTAGTTGAATAACTTATTCCAGACGACACTATCCTGATAACCAGTTAGATCATTTGGTAAAACGTCCTCGCCAATTTCTTCTAGGAAATCTCGAAAAATATTATAGAGCATGGCGAAGTAGGCGCGCTCAGGCGAATTTTCTTGGTATACAGACTCAATATGTTCACAAATCAAATCTGTGACATCCGTTAGCTTCTCGCCGTCGTTCCAAATTTGATTGAACAGCTGAATATAGACCTCGGCATGGACCGGCTCATCCATCCGAGTCACGAAATTCGATATGGCGTTGCCTTTTTGATAACCAAGGTCGACAGCAGTAAACCCACCAACCGGCATATAGGCGATGGTTTCGTCCCCCGTATCTACATGGGCGAACGACTGCATCGGCGCAGTTGTGGTGTTGGATTTGAACCTAGCCTTTTTCCTGATCCACTCCGCACATTCCCGCGCGACGGCGCGTTGAGTCAGTTTATTGCGAAGCTTGATTTCAAACTCGGTGCCGTAAAGGCTGCTTTCGCGCCCAGCCTTTGGTATAAAGAACTCACGCTGCTCCTTGCGCAGTCGGTCTGTTGCATCGGCAGCAACAAAGGTAGGCGAGGTGAAGATGAATTGCAGGCTTTCCATCTTGGAGAGCTCTGATTTAAGGGCCTCAAAAGCATAGATCGAGAAGCAGGCTGCAGCGATTTTCACGCGCGAGCCACAAATTATCGTTGCCTTCAGATCGTCCCCAAGCAACTGCGATGTGTTGTCTATAATTCTCATGCCAATCCCACAAACAGGAAATAGGAGCAGCTGCCAACCTATCACAAAAGGAACAATATTCGTGCTGTCGTAAAGGACGACACCACAAGCGAAACGACTGCCGACAGTTTCGGCTAGAGCCTGCAAACCGAGAAGTTACTGCTTTTAACAGTAAGAACTTACCTTATCCTCTAGGCCTATAATCATTCTGGCATTGCCCTCCAAAATGAGGTTTACCTCCCGACCAGCTTTATTACCACCAGTAAATTTAATGCGTCATTTCATCTTCGAAATAAAATGCAACGTCAAGTGATCGCCGGTAGCGTTGTCTGGCGGTAAAGTTCTCGCCCTTGATATCAGGTACTGATACCGGCCATCATGATCGATAATGGTGGGAATCTCGACAGTAACGCCTTTCCCAGCCGTGTTCCTGCAATGGCGACGTATGCCCTTGGCGCCGGCTCTCTTTCTGGTGGGGGCGATATCCGCGGTCCCAGGCTATTCGATAATCCGGCGTGCACTTGCGAAACTCCTATCTACAGAATTGAAACTTGTTCATCCTGAAACAAACCGCGCGCGATTAGTTCATTTTTGGCTGCATCTGCATCTTTGGAGAACAACAGGATTCTTAGATTCACCTCTGCTCGCGAAAAACAGACGTAGGCAAGCTTTTGAGTCAGTTCTTTTTGGCGATCTGTGGGGGCACCGGCAACCCCTGGTGTTAGAACCTTCGAAAAACTGTAGGTATTCCAAGCAGCCTCTATATCGTCGATCATTACAAGCACATTCTGATACTCTTCACCTTTCGAGCCGTGCTGAGTACTGAAAGGAGAATTGTCATCCAGAAAATCAATGTATTTCTCGAGTTCGTCAGCCTTCATATTGAAGAACTCATCGGCCAGCCAATCTCCCTTTTCCCGTTGATGATCCTCGCTGTCAGGATCATACGCGGCGCGGGGCGCGCGGACCAACTGAGCGGAAAGGCGATCTGAGATGTGATAAAGCGCGTTCTCGCCACAATATTTCAGAATTTCTTTAACAGTACTGTCTTCCCATTTTGCGACCAAAGCAGCGGCGTGCTTTACGGCCTCTTCGAGCATCTGTTTGAGAGTTTTGCTCTTGTTCGCTCCGGTGTCGTCAAAAGCAGGGCTTATTCTGCGGAGTGTTTCAATCAACCTCTTTGGATCATTGTTCCGCGATGCATCGACCAATTGGAAAATGCCGTCCAGAAAGGGTTTGAGGAGATAGTGCGTGCCGTCTTCATAATCGGATTGGGATCTGGACGACGAATAATCACCTGTAAAAAGCCTGTGCAAGGTGACAAATCCGAGTCTGCGCGCAATCATCTGACGTGCCAGAAAGAGATGCTTTACAGAAGAGCTATCGGTCCATCCCCACTGATCAACGGCTTCCTCGAATTTCGCCGTTACTTCATCGAGTTGTACGGCGGTGTAGGTTTTTCTTGGACCGGAAGGGTCAGGAGCCTGTGCGACCGCAATCAAGACGCTGCCTTTAACGTCGGCGTTTTTACCACCCGGAACTTGCTTGAGATCGGTTCTGAAGTTGTTGAGAAGGTCAATAACCGAAGTTGAGCTACGAAAATTCTCTTCCTTTGGAATTTTTTCGGAACCTTCGGGACCGGCAAAATCCCCGGCGCGTTTGTCATAAATCTGTTGCATGGGATCACCAAAATACCCGATGATGGGTAACCCCTCGCCAGCGCATACAGCATTGAGCGCCTCCACCACCTGCGGGAAGGTGTCTTGAGCCTCATCGACGAAAATGAAGGGGTACTTAAAACCGAGTCCTTTGCGCAGGAGTGGTTTGTTCGTGATCAAATAGGCAGCGACGTCAATAACATCATCATGGTTCAGGACACATTTGGAGTAGTCGCTGATGACGGTTTCCACGTAAGAAACAGGCGGCTTATGCGCATCTAGCGCAGCAAGTTCGGTGGTCAGGCGCTCAAGGTCTTTCCTCGCCTTTTGTGCTGCCTGGGACATCCCTCCGTTGTCTTTGTCGCGTGCCTTTTCCATATGGCGAGGAATGATTGCATCGCGTAATGCATCCCGAATAGCGTCCTGAAAACGCGCGATTTCCGCCCAAAGAAACCCGTGTAGGGTGGAAACGTAAAAGAGTTCATCGAAACCAAGACGTGATGAAATCACTCCAACAGCGCGGTTTGTGTATGTGATACAGACGACGCGCTGACCATTTTTTCGAAGTTCTTTTCCGCGAGAATTCTTGATCGTCTTTAAGGCCTCAACGAGCGATGTAGTCTTGCCCGACCCGGCACCCGCGATGACCGAAAAAGACATACTTTTGGCGATGCACTCAGCAATTGTTTTGTCAGCATCAGTTGGCTTGAGCGTCGCGGTCATTCGCCGCCTCCTGGGTTTTGAGACAAGCGTGTCGTCAACCATCGTAGACCTTCAGCTATGTAGTTAGGGACACTCCAGTCCCTCTTCTGTTCCGCGTTAACCTCTCCATCCACTTCTGCCGGTATTTCGTAGGAAAGCACATCCATTGCGAATTCTGTTTTTTTGAAGGTATCGCTTTTTATGCGTTTCCACACTGCCTCCTGCAACTCTGCTGGATTAACCGGCAAGTCGATGCCGATACTGAGTCCATCGGCATGAAAGTGTTTAAGGTTCTCGTAGACAAAGGTCTCTTCCAAGGTTCTTCCGTGGAAGGTGTAAGCGTTACCCTGATGGGCAACGGTCACTGGTTTCTGAAAGGCAACGAAACGCATTCCCTCGGCTTGCAGACAATCATCGAAGTTCTTGGCCGACAGTGTGGCAACTCCTGTCTCTCCGAAGAAGTATCCCAAGGTCGCATTCGATGATACCGCTCCCGCTAAGGTGGCGACGCAATTCGCGCGGTGGTGGGCGGGATCGACTGAGTCGATGTCGGTGATGACCAAATAGGGTATTTCGAGGAATTCCAGCAATCCAGCGAAACGCATTCCGTAGGCTCCGCCGACCTCCAGAATTGTCAGATACTTCTTGTTCAGTTCTTTCGCCGACATGTCGATCATGCGTGGTAACAGCAGCTTTTCCGCAGATCCCTCAACGAGTATGGCAGCATCGGAGAAGAACAAGTCGCAATGCGTAAGTCTCAGATATTTATTGAGAAAGGAAAGGGCTTGAACAGGATCGATCACCTCGTCGCCGAACTCGAGGGGCTCCGGTCGAAATTGCCGAAGACTGCGCACGGTCGTTCCCTGAAACGTCACTCCATCTTGTTCTCCGTCAATCTGGCATCGGCGGAAGTAGCGGATTTTCGAGAAATCGACGGTATCGAGGATGTGTGACGAATGTGTCGTGATCGCAAGCTGGGGGGTACTTTCACCTTCAGGCGCATCGGCTGTTAAGACGTCCCACATCTGGCGAATGAATGTCTGTTGAACCTGAGCGTGCAAATGGACTTCCGGTTCCTCAATAAAGATCATCTGGCAAAGCGGGCGGTTTTCCTCGGTCGCAAGCCATTGTCGATAAAAATGATCGACCTGAATTGCCATGAACACGAGGTTCTTAAAACCCAGTCCGTTATAGGCTTCGGGAAGTTCATGGTTGGTGCTGGCATCGACGTAGAAGAGCTCGGTGTTGCCACGTAATGCAACCTCCGAACTCAGCGTTGAAACGACCTTCATCGCACGGTCATTGTCGGAGGGAAGACCAAGCCCCCCAATCATTGACATCAAGGGTTTGAAGCGTTCATCATAGTGTCTGGTCAGATTTTCATTGTTTTGTTCAATGACCGCGATAGCTTCTTCGGCCAGTTCCGCCTGCTCGAGGTTTCTCCGGTAATACGTTGCAAAGGCGTCTGACAACCGGTTGCTTCTTGCGGCATTTTCGTCGTCAATATTCCGTTGCGCGTCAACGAAATCAACGCGCAACAGGGAGTTGAGTATCTTCTTGCCTTCTTGCGCGGCTAGAGACGTTGCGACGAGTTCTTGGTCAAGCCTTTCCAGCGAAGACGCCTTGATGCCGAAATACTTTTTCAGGTTGCCCTCTATTCCGAGAAAGAAGCTCAAGGGGCGCTTTCGGGTGCCATCCTCTCTCGTTGGGAAAGCAGCATCGTAGTGCGTCCAGAGTTCCGCTGCATCATCCACGGCGAAAGCGCAGCGCATTCCGATTTCCGAGAAGTCAGCGGAAAGGCTTGTTGCAAGGGCAAAAACACGGCCGAAGGCCATCGACGCCGGGTCAATATCGAACCAGAGATCTAGCTCTATTTGGGGTAAGTCGGCTTCATTCTCGGGAGTGTAGGTGTCGATAGAAGCGATTGCGACAAGTGAGAAATCATGGATCTTGAAATCCCGGTTCCCGAGAAAGCTGCGAATAGCCGCAGTCGCAGAGGTTTTACCACTGTTGTTCGGGCCAACAAAAACAGTCTCCTTGCTGTCGAAATCAACTGAAACATCGTGTAGGCGTCGAAATTTCCTTATTGCAATACTTTTCAAGCGCATCGTGTCCCCCAAAACCAAACTATGATTAGAGTATCAATCATGTATTGCGATTGTGAAGAGGAATTCTTGATGCTCGCATATTATATTTATTCAGACATAGTTGATCCGATTAATAATTAGAACTTTCATTGGTCTATATCAGAATAAATATGCAAGGTAGCGCTTAAAGGAGGGATAATAACGTCCTGATCGAAGACATCACTCACATCAAGATATATGAAGGATTGTTTATCTGGCTATTGTTATCGACTTATTTTAGTCTTTTCCTGAAAAATAACTCTCTCTTATGCATGGTATTGAGCCGATGGAGCACTTACGAAATGGCCGGAAAGTGATACAGCGCAGAAGGATCACTGATTTTATCAAAATGGCAGCCTTTTAGGGGCTTTATCTGTACCTAACGCCATGTTTGATAGGAAAGTGTCGGCATAAATCGCCTCGACCTGAGCCATTTCATCTATGTTCAGCGCTGCAAATTCTCTTTCCTTTGCTCTGTTTGAGAGCTTGCCATCATTTTGGTTCAAAAAGCGGAAAAGTAGGTCAATAGTCCGTTCCGGCATATCTACCATGCCTTCAATTTTGCGACGGAATTCATCATAGCGACGCAAAAAACTGGTTTCAAAAGGCAGATCATGTTCGATCGTGCGCTTGACGCAAGCATAAAGAAATTCGGCATGCGGGGTGGCGTCAAAGAAACGGTAGAAATCTCCCGTATCATTCAAAATTTCGACGTTGAACTTTTCGGTCGATTTCCAGCGGATGTGAGGCAGTAGTCGCCGCGAATAAGTTTCCAACGTATCACGATACTGGTCAATCTGATCAAGAATCGCAGACGAAACAGGGAAGACGACGGTAGGCGGATTGTAACCCCGCTCGGACAGTACATGATGGATAAGATAGCGGTGCAAACGGCCATTACCGTCCTCGAATGGGTGGACATAAACAAAGCCGAAAGCGAGGATTGCAGCGGCGATGACCGCGTCCATTTGCTGCGCCGAGCCTCGGTCAAAAGCGATCATGCCACTCAGCAATGATTGCAGATCTTCCGAGCGTGCGCTGATATGATCAGGCAGTGGTAAGCGGGTCTCGCGATCATGCTCACCGATAAAGCCACCTTCAACGCGGAAACCTAATCTGATAAAACGGGCATCACCAATGACGATGCGCTGGAGACGCAACAACTCGTCCTCATCTAGCAGTTGTTTTCCGGCCTCACCAATAGCGCGGCCCCAGCGTTGAATGCGATCAGTTGGTGGACTTTCCCCCTCAATTGCGTAGCTGGATTTTGAATCCTTAAGTAATAGAAACGCAGCTGTGCGGGCGAGCACGTCACGCGGTACATCGGCGATAACGTCTCTGGCCTTTTGTGACAAGTCATCGGCAATAAACTGTTTCAGTCTCTCTGTCTTGAAAACGAGTGGGCAGAATTCCGGTGTACCCGGCAGGTTATTGCGCAGCCGGTAGCGCGTGGCGGTTTCACCTTCAGTGCCCCATTGGATGTTAGGATCGAGCACGGGCACATATTTTCCAGTTTGTGCATCGGGTAAATTCAATCGTTCACTGGTCAACCATTCATAAAGAAACCATACACGCCTTGCATAAGTACCTGTGGGTTTGTCCTTAACAATTGCCTCTATGGGAGTCGAGCCGATTGCAAGGAACAAGCGCTTTAAGATCGCAAGATCGAGCCCCTCATATTTCAGGGCGAAGGTCAGGTGACCTTCCAAGCTGGCATTGGGTGCGTGGCGAGGTGTCATAATCCGCCAACCGTCTCGCTCCAGTATACGATGATGCGCACCAATGGCACTGAGCGTGCGCGGTAAAGGAGCGTTAATGCGATACGCATCAATCAAAGCACTATAGCCCGCCGGAGTTGCAGTTTCAGGAAGGCGTTTTTCCTGAAAAACGGTTATTGGTCCCGAAAAATGATTCTGAGATGAGAGGCTCATGAA
This sequence comes from Pseudochrobactrum asaccharolyticum, assembly GCA_040392545.1. Classification (GTDB taxonomy): domain Bacteria; phylum Pseudomonadota; class Alphaproteobacteria; order Rhizobiales; family Rhizobiaceae; genus Pseudochrobactrum; species Pseudochrobactrum asaccharolyticum_A. The sequence goes on from JBEBVV010000001.1 coordinate 366,312, forward strand.
ATCTCGCCCTGTTCGTAGCGATCTGAGTACAGATAACGCTTTCTCTGAATTTTGATTCTAATTCATGAAAAATGATTTTCAAAGGATGATGTTGTGAATTTTGGTTTAAACTCAGGGAGAATTTATAATTTTTGAGCTTTTACCAATTTACATGTGGCTCTCACACTTTCGAAAATGAGCAGCTTCGGACATTTATGTAAACGCTACTCTATTTCTATCAAAAACAACTACACCATCGGATTTCGATCCAGCTTCCTGCGATAGATCGGATGCTTGTGTGAAATAATTCCATCGATGAGCGCTGGCGCTTTTGAGCCTGCCAGAAGCAATATTTTACCGGCCTTCATTTCAAGAATCTGATCAGCGGCCATAAGTTTCTGGCGTTGTTCGTTAATAGAAATGGTAGGCCTTCCACCAAGCTTGTGGCTTTTCTGTCGGGTCGTCGCAAGGATGGTCTGCTCACCGAGAGCATTTTCAGCCCATTTAGCCGTTTCATACTCGGCCCGACCAAGTCCAAATATCCGAGCCGTGACGCAGGAACCGAGAATGCTGGCCGTGTCGCCTTTGCCATAGACGCTTTCGATCTGGCCCTTGTCTTGGGTGATGAACAGCGCTTCGACTCCACAGCCTGCCGCGACATTGGCGATGTTAAGCAGCTTTTCCATTCGCCCGAGACGGACAAATTCATCCAGAACCAGCAGAACATTTTTTTCAGGCTTTCGCCCGCCGTCAAAGCGGACCGACATTGCTAGAATGATATTGGTGATCAGGCGCATGAAGATGGATTGAGCTTCAACCTGATCAAGCGGAATAACGATAAACAGATCGCCTTTGTTGTTGAAGAGTTCGGCAAAAGCATTCGTAGAGCCAGTGAGGAAGGTCCGCATTTCATCGGAACGCGCCCAGTCGAAGGCTTTCTTCATGGTGGTTCTGATCGCGCCGCGTTCGTTTTCACCGGCTGACAGGTAGGTCGCTGCGGCACCGGACACACGCCGTCCATAGATCTCCGGGTCATTTGCCCATATCGCAAGCGACTTCTCAAAATCCGCCGAGAAGATCAGGTCCATAACCTCAATGATGCCGCGCTCGGGCTGCGGTTTCTGCGTCATGACATATTCGATTACAGCGGCCACAATCGTTTTCGCCATATCGGCAAAATGCGCGCCGTTTCCGCTTTCCGGTCGCACAAGTCCTTCTGCGATCACGTCGATATCGCGGACAAGGTGTTCCGTTCGAATAAAGGAGAGCGGATTGAAGCGCGATTGTGATGGCTCATGAACGCCAAAGGGATTGAGCACATAGACATTGCGGCCAAGAGAGCGCCGATAGCGTTGTGTGGCGGTGAAATTCTCGCCCTTGATGTCAAGAACGGCCACCGGCCCATCATGGTCGATGATGGCCGGGATGACAACAGAAACGCCTTTACCAGCTCGCGTCCCAGCAATGGCAACGTGATGGCCTTCACGCCAGCCCTGTTTCGGATTGGGTAGATAGCGCAAGATTGCACCATCGACCATTCCCAAGGGTAAGCCTTTCGCATTATGGCGAAGTTGAAGGATTTCGCGTCGGTTCATCCAGCGGGCGCGCCAAGGTCCGTTTGTCGCAATGCGTGGTCGTCCTTGTGGTGCAAATCGTGCCAAGCCCCAGATTGCAAATCCGGCAATCGGCAGAAGGCCAATAACCAAACTGACGATGAACGTCTGCATTTGCGCATCCGGAAGGCGGTCAAAGGTCGAAAGCGCCGCCTTGGCGCTGCTGATAATACCATGGCCTGCGTTTTTCCAGATACGGAATATATCGGCGGCGTTCACAGCAATATTGGCTGGTTCGATCAGTGCGGTAGCAGTCGCACAAAGGAGGGCAGCCATCATAGCTAAGCCCGACGCGGTGCGAATGCGGCCTTGCGTATCCGCCATCAGTATTTTGATCGCCAGAGCCAGAATGAGCAGGAACCCTGCTATCCGTGTGGTTCTCGATTGCAGGAAGCCGAACTCAATGCCGATCTGTATGATCAGCAAACCGCCGATGAGGATGGCAAGGGTTAAAAGCATTCGATAAATGGGAATTATCAAGTTCATAGGAAATTTTCCTTTGAGCAACGGCGTTACGAACGGTCACGACCAAGGGCCGGACTTCGCTTGATCAGCGTGCCAGTGGCTTCGTTTCGTAAGCCTGCGCTATGTCCTGTAGGGCTGAGAGAATCTCGGCCAGATCTTCCGGTATCGTGGCGGTGGAATGCGTCCCTGAGCTGCGATAGCCGCTCAGAAACGATGTCTGTGATGCGGCTAGCAATTTCACTGATCCTTCCAAAGCCTGTAACCGCTCTTCGATCTGTTCGGTCGAGCGTTTCTCCAGCTGATTGAATTGCTCGCGTGAGTGCTCCAATGCTCTCACCAATTCTTCGACGTATGTCAGCAATTCGGTCTCCAGCGGCGAAAGCCGCTCTGGAAGACTGGTCTCGCTCCGTCTGGTTCCGGTCATGGCCTATTCCTTCTCGATAATCTGCAAGCACGGCATCTGGCCTTTGCCGCTCTGGCAATTGATCAGATGCAACCGCCGAACGTCCCATGTCAGAATTCTGCCTTTGTTGGTCTGGTTGATCTGAAACCCCATTTGCCAAAGGCTCGCGCTCTGCGCGCGGTCGATCATCAACCCCGCCCAATACCAGCTCGCGGCGAAACTCATCGCTATGATCAAAAGCGTGAATGCGCTCATGGTCAGAAAGAAGGGTTGAACCATCTGACGCAGACGAACGATGTTCCGTTCGGTCGCTGCCAGGGCTTCGCTCAATTGCTGTTGGTTCGCGATCGTGAATGCTCGCATATCGTGTTCGATGATATTGCGCGCGTCCTTCAATGCTTCGCTGTAATCGTTCTCGAAGCTCTTCGATGCGGGCGACATCGAGACGACTTCCTGAGCGGCTGGGCTGGATAGCTGTTCTTTCAAGCGCTCGCTCAAGGGTATTCTCTCGGGACCAGTCTTCACGAAACAGCTCTCCTTTCAGCCGCCAGCGTTCATCGCTTTCGGGGTCGTGTACGGTGAGATAGTTTTTGCCTGCGCGGGGAACCTCGAAACCAGCAGCTTGCAAAGCTGCGGTCATGGATTGCCGATCGTGGATTTCGCCTGTCTCGATGCGCTCAAGAATCCAGTCATGGATGATCTCTCGTGCTTCTCCACGCCGGACGCTTTCAATCAGACTGACAGTCTCGCGGGTCCGCTCAGGTGCAAGCGGGTCATTCCAGGCATGTTCCTTGTTCAAAACATCGCGCAGATTGTCGTAGTGCTTCTGATAACCGGGAGGAGCGATATTGAGGCTGCGTCCACTTTCCAGTTCCATGCGCGGCGTCACGAAATGCAGTTCGACGCGCCTCTCATGTGTATGGCGCACCCATAGAATATCGCGCTGATCGGGTTCAAGTCCGGCGAAGGCTAGTTCTTCAAACCGATCTATCACATGACGCTGCTGATCAGGTGTTGGCGCGTCTTCTGCCGTGAAGGCAATGACGCCAGCTCGGTACGTCCATTGATGTGAACAGGCATCAATGAGATTGCACATGCGGTCTGCATCGCCCCGTACAATCTCCGGCAGCGGCTCACGGGGAAGCAGCATGACTTCTCCGCGTTTATCACGAATGGCATTGCGGTTCTGATCATAAGCCACAACTTCACGGGCGATGAGATAATCGACCGGCCCCCCACCGCCGCCCTGACCATTGCGGAAGAATTTAATCAGCATCGCCCGTGCTCCTGCGTGCGGAATGCGTCGAGCGTTTCCACCAGGCCACGATCAAGGGAAACAAGCCGTGTCGAAACGGCAATGGCGTCGATTGCTGAAACGTTGCCTTGACGCTGCGCCGTATTCAGCCAGCGGGCAATCTGGTTGAGATTGCTGCCGATGCGGGCAATGGCACGGATCAGTTCCGGGTCCACTTTCGGAACGGGACGGCGGCGGCGCGTCTCAGCCAGACCAAGCGCTTCTCTCAACAAGGCGGCAAATGGTAATCCGGCCATTGCAGCACGTTCGATGAGCGCTTGTTTTTCGGCCGCTGTGCAGCGGAAAACGATAACGGCATCAAGTTCGCTATTCAGCGATCCGCCACGTTTCTTGGTGGGGTTTGAAGGGGAGGCTTGCATCCCTTCACAAGGCTCCCTGTCTAACGGCTCGCTGTATGACAGGGGTCGCCTTGCTCTCTGCAATTCGTCACCCATTATGACACCCTCCGGCCATGCTCAGCACTCGGATTACCTTGTACCACGTGAGCACTTCGTCGCCGGAAAAAAATGAGTGATTCAACCTCACGCTCGCTGTCAGGATCTGGGGGCCAATACCCCGGCAAGACATAACCAGAGCGTCCAGATTTCACCGACTTCGTGCCGAGTTCTTCAAGCGATATGAACCCATGTCGTTGCAACCAGTCACGCCATTGAGCAAGCTGGGCAGACTGATGATCAAACAAAAAAACAAGGGCAATCGGCAGATAGTCGTGAAGCTGTGATGCCTGTTCCTCACGCGTGTTAAGTTTATTTATTTTTTCTTTTTCTGGATTAGGTGGACATATTTGTCCCCTTTGGCTAGACAAATCTGACCTCCTTGCTGGACGATTTTGACCGCCTTTGGCAGGATAAAGGGGGACAATCTTGTCCGTCTTTTCACGGGCTTTCGATGCGCGTAAAATGGTTTCTGCTGAGGGACGATATTCCGTATTGTGCCCGATGCCATTTCCGCGCTGGACATTGAACCATCCGTAAAGTTCCAAGTCCTTTATAGCGCGTTGAACTGTCTTCACGCTCTTGCCGGTTGCGTCGGCAATCGTTTTATAGGACGGCCACGCTTTCTCGGTGTGGCCGTTCAAATGCGTGGTGACAATATAAAGCGCCACAGTCTTCGCATTGTCACTCAAATCCTTGTCGCAGCTCAATTGCTGAAGCCACTGAAGCTTTACTTCTCTAAAGGAGTAAGAAGCGTTCATGCCCGCCTCCATAGCCAAATGGCGAGCTTAATAAATGACGCGGTAAAGACTGAAGAAGGTGGGACAACAGATTTGTTAAGCTGTTGATTTCTTTGAAACGGGTTTTTCGTCCCACCTGGAGTTAAGTTATTGATTTTTATCGAATTCAGTAGGCCCTCCGGGCCCACCATTCTCTTTAAAAACAAAGACTTAGATCTTTGTTGTAGCGTGCCGCCGCTTTTTGCATTTTTGACACCGGCTTTTGCAGCGGCACAATTTTAAAGCGCACTTTTAAAATACCTTCAAAGTCAGTTCAAAGCATTTTCAAATACGATTTGAAGGCAGTTTATGTTCCGCCTGTTATAATGAGCTCTTTAGCCTCAGTACCTTTTCCTGAAATTGAATAGGTTAGATCGACTTCGCGGAACACAAATTCGCTGAACACTTCGCGGATCTGAGGCACATCATTAATCGACAATATGAACCGTCCCTTTAATTGAGCAAGACGCTCAGCCATCAAAGCAAACTGGTCTCTATCGAATAGTGTTTTTCCGTAGTCATCCTCTGATCCCCAATATGGCGGATCAAGATAAAATAAAGTCTCAGCACGATCATAGCGATTGATAAAATCCAACCAGTCGAGATTTTCAAGCACGACACCTGATAGACGTTCATGCACATCTTCCAACGCAGGAGCCAATTGGTTGATGTTGAACCGTGCTGGCCGATCTGTAGACACACCGAAATGTTGACCTGCAACTTTACCACCGAAGGCAAGTCTCTGCAGATAAAGGAAACGCGCGGCGCGCTCCAGATCGGTTAAGGTAGCTGGATCACAGGCTTTCAGGCGCTCAAACTCACGGCGAGATGTGATCTGGAATTTCAGTGTGTCCATGAATTGCGGATAGTGACGCTGAAGAATACGGAACAGATTGACCACTTCACCATTGCGGTCATTGATCACTTCGGCTTTCGGCCGGGCATTGCGACGGAAGAATACGCCTCCCATCCCGACAAATGCTTCAGTATAAACAGCGTGAGGTGTTTCAGCGATTAGCTCACAGATACGACGGGAAAGCTGACGTTTGCCTCCGATGTAAGGAGCAATAGGCTTAACGGCATCAATATTGGTTAGATTGTTTGAATTGTGCATGTCTTATCTTTGGAGAATCAGCCACAATGTTGATTATCACTGAGAACTGACCCGGTTTGGGCAGATATTTCCATTTAGA
>JBEBVV010000002.1:0-328619 GCA_040392545.1 Pseudochrobactrum asaccharolyticum
TCACCTGACGTTTCGGATCAACCGCCACACTGCCCCAGTTGAACACCCCGAAATTACCGGGATAGACAATGGTGCCCTGCAGGGAAGGTGGCGTGTAGCGGCCTTCATAGCGCAAGGAGCGGAACTGGATGCGGCAGGCGAGCTGATCAAACATCGTTGCCCCCCACATATTGGCTTCCGTCAGTGGCGGCGGGTTGAATGTCAGGCCGGAAAGCGGCTGGGTCGGTGCCGAAAAATCTTCCGGTATTGCACCTTTTGGTGCCTCAACTTCCGTCACCGGAATGATCGGCTCACCGCTGCGCCGGTCAAGCACATAAAGATCGCCCTGCTTGGTCGGGCCGACCAGTGCAGGCACAGCCTGTCCGTCCTTATTGGTAATGTCGAGCAGCACCGGCTGTGCAGGCACATCCATATCCCACAGGTCATGATGAACCGTCTGGCGCACCCAACGCACCTGACCGGTCTTCACATCGAGTGCTACGATGGAGGAGGAATATTTCTCCACCGCTTCGCTGCGTCCCATACCAAGCTGATCCGGCACCTGATTGCCGAGTGGTATATAAATCAGGCCAAGATTTTCATCGGCACTGAAGACCGACCAGCTGTTTGGTGAGTTGGTTGTGTAATGTTCGCCCTCGGCAATCGGTGTGGTGACATCGGGATTGCCGGAATCCCAGTTCCACAGCAACTGGCCGGTCAGAATGTCAAATGCGCGGATAACGCCTGATTGTTCCTGTGTCGAGAAATTATCATTCACCGCACCGCCGACAATAATTTTGCCGTCAATCGCGGTTGGCGGCGAGGTGGAATAATAATAACCGGCCGGATTATATTTCATGCCACGGGTCAGATCGAGCACGCCCTTTTCGGCAAAGCTTTCACAGACCTGACCGGTCTTGGCATCGAGCGCGATCAGATGCGCATCCGATGTCGGCAGATAAACCCGTTCATAACAGGCCTGATCTGCGGAAACAGTCTGATCCTTCCAATAGGTCACACCGCGGCAGGTTTGATGCTGGCGCTGTGTATTGGCGCTGACCTGCGGATTATAGCGCCATTTTTCCTTGCCCGTATCCGCATCCAGCGCAATGGCAATATTGTGCGGGGTGCAGAGATAGAGCGTGTCCTCAATTTTGAGCGGTGTCACCTGATAGGTTGTTTCCGTCACATCCTGCGGCTGGCGCACATCGCCGGTGCGATATTGCCATGCCAGCTCCAGCTTGGCCACGTTCTCCGGTGTGATTTGTGTGAGTGGTGAATAGCGCTGGCCATATTGCGTGCGGCCATATTGATGCCACTCACCGTCCGGCACAGCATTGCCGGTATCCGGTATTGCTGCCACATCTTCTGTTGGCAGGGAACCATCCAGATTATGCGGGTCTTTTGACAGAGAAACACCGGCCACAATCAAAGCTGCGCCAATGGCAATCAGCAGCGGCAGAGGGCTGGCAGTGCCAGCGCGTGCCTGTGCCACGGTTGGCGCAATTTCCCTGCTGGCAGGGCTGAGCGCTTTGCGGATCGGCGGCAGCAACAGCCACAGACCGAGCAGCACAATAATACCGCCGCGCGCGCCGAGCGGCCACCAGTCGAAGCCGACCTCATAGAGAGCCCAGCCCAATGTGCCGAGAATGAGCAGCGCATAGACCCAGAGCGCCGCAGCGCGGCGCATGAAAAGCAGAACAGCGGTCAGCAAAAATCCGGCCGCTGCGACAATGTAATAAAGGCTGCCGCCCAAAAGGACGAGTTTGATACCACCATAGCCAAGTGCAATGCCGATGATAGCAAAGAGGATGGCAGTTAAGGAAATTAACATAATGCACCCCTTCTTTATGGAATGGGGAAAAATATAGATCAATAAAGCTTTTAGGAAAGTGCTGCGTCACATTTATTTGAAGATAGAACAAATGAATCGACATAGATACAGCTAATTATGACAGGAAAAATGGCGGGTTTTTCTGTAAATCCGTAACCATAAGGCCATATTGAGCGCTGCGATCAGCCGGCGACAAACGGGGCAATGCTGTGTGACCGGCAGCTTTCATCCGCTGGCAATAAATTGTCATTGAACTGAAAACTCACAGAGTTAAATGAGATGTTCCATAAATTGAAATTTTAGTGCTTTAAGCATTTCTGATATGCTGTTAAATATTGTCTATCACAAATGTTTTATCGGCTTGACGGATATCCGGCGCACCGGACGGAAATATAAATGAAGTGCTATGTGATCAATCTCGATCGTTCTGCTGACCGCCTTGCGCATATTCAGCAGGAATTTGCGCGTGCCGATGTGCCTTTCACCCGCGTTGAAGCTGTTGACGGGCGCTTGCTCACGCAGGAGCAACTGGATGCTCTGGTTGATCCGGTGCAGCGTTGGGAAATCCGTATACCGCCGTCAGAAATCGGTTGTTTTCTGAGCCATCGCAAATGTCTGGAAATCGTGGCGACCGGGCAGGATGCCTATGGTGCGATTTTTGAGGATGATATTGCCCTGACGCACCATGCCCGTCGCCTGCTGACCTCTGCGGACTGGATACCGGAAGGCGCGGATGTTGTGAAACTGGACACGTTCAAAACCGTTGTCCTGCTTGATAATTTCAGGAAAATTCCGGACTCTGCCTGTCAGGTAGCGCGATTATATACCAAGCATTTATGCTGCGGCGGCTATATTGTTTCCCGTGAGGCTGCACGCCGGATTTTGCAGCGCATGGATACAATTTCTGTGCCGGTTGATAATCTGATTTTTGATCCGGCCTATGAATTGTTCAGCGATCTGCAAATTCATCAGGTAACCCCTGCGCTCTGTGCGCAAATCGGGCTGGCCAGCCTGATTGAAGCCGACCGTAAACAGGAACGGCGGCGGGTGATTGCCCGTCCTTCGTTGCCTGCGCTTATTGTGCGGGAAATTGCACGCAGCTACAGGCGGTCGTCGCATATTCTGAGCCCGTCCAAATTATGGACGCGTCTCACTACGTCCAAGCGCTGGACCAAAGTGCCTTTCATCCTGTAATTATCTGCTCATAAAAAAACGCCCGGCATTGCTGCCGGACGTTTTTTATTGCCTTTGTATACGGCTTATCCCTGAGCATGCGGCTGTGTAGGCGTGAAAACAGTTTTCTTGAAACTGCGCAGACGCAGGGCATTGCTCAGCACGAAAATACTGGACAGTGCCATGGCCGCTGCTGCCAGTACCGGCGACAGTAAAATACCGTAAAACGGATAAAGCAGACCCGCCGCAACCGGAATAAGTGCGGTATTATAGGCAAAAGCCCAGAACAGGTTTTGATGAATATTGCGGATGGTTGCCTTGGACAGGGCAATCGCATCCACAACGGCGGTCAGGTCGCCGCTCATCAGCACCACATCGGCGCTTTCAATGGCAATATCCGTACCGGTGCCAATGGCCACACCCACATCGGCTGCCGCCAGAGCAGGCGCATCATTAATCCCGTCACCGACAAAAATGATCTTGCCGCCATTGGCCGTCAGGCGTTTAAGTGCATCCACTTTGCCGTCCGGCAGCACTTCTGCCGACACCTGATCAATGCCGAGCTCGGCGGCAATCGCCTCAGCCACCACTTTGCTGTCACCGGTGATCATTGCCACTTTGAGGCCAAGCTTGTGCAAAGCATCAATTGTGACTTTGGTGGTCGGTTTGAGCTGGTCAGCCACGGAAAATGCGGCCATAAGCACATTATTGCGTGCCAGATAAAGCACGGATTGCGCTTTGGCCGTCATCATACTGGCGGCTTGCGCACCAATTGCCGTATCAATGCCGAGCTTTTGCATGAAACGCCCTGCACCGACATGAACCGGCTGGCCGTCTACCATACCGCTGACGCCAAAGCCCGGAACCGCTTCAAAGGCTGTCACATCCGGCAATGTCAGCTGTTTTTCTTCTGCCGCCTGTACAATGGCGGTGGCAATCGGATGCTCGGAGCGCGATTCCAGCGCAGCAGCAAGTGCCAGCATCTGATTGGCATCATGGCCGTCAAATGTGTGGAACTGTGCCAGTACCGGCTTGCCGATCGTGAGTGTGCCGGTCTTGTCAAAAGCCACAATATTGGCATCGCGCAGGCTTTGCAGTGCATCACCGCGGCGGAATAAAACGCCCATTTCCGCACCGCGGCCGGTGCCAACCATAATGGAGGTTGGTGTTGCCAGCCCCATGGCACAAGGACAGGCGATAATCAGCACGGCAATGGCATTGACCAGTGCAAAAGTGAAAGCCGGATCAGGGCCAAAGACGAGCCAGATCAGAAATGTAACGGTTGCCGCCAGCATCACCGCCGGTACAAACCATGTTGTCACTTTGTCGATCAGGTTCTGGATCGGCAGCTTGTCGGCCTGTGCATCTTCAACCATGCGGATGATCTGCGAGATCACCATATCCGCGCCCACTTTGGTGGCGCGATAGGTGAAAGCGCCTGTCTTGTTCACCGTGCCGCCGACAACCATATCGCCGGTGGTTTTGGTGGCAGGCACCGGTTCGCCGGTGATCATGGATTCGTCAATATAGGAAGTGCCGTCGGTAATTTCGCCGTCGACCGGCACTTTCTCGCCGGGGCGTACCTGAATGAGATCACCGGCACGGACATCTTCCAGCGGAATATCCTGTGCGATACCGTCGCGTATAATCCGGGCAGTTTTAGCTTGCAGGCCGAGCAAATGTGCAATGGCATGGGAGGTGCGCCCTTTGGCACGGGCTTCCATCAACCGGCCGATCAGGATCAGCGTGACGATTACCGCCGCAGCCTCATAATAGACATTGACGGTTTGCGCCGGCAGCGCTGCAGGCACGAAGGTGGCGACAACGGAAAAACCCCATGCCGCCAGCGTGCCGATGGCGACCAGAGAATTCATGTCGGGCCCGCCACGCAGCAGCGCAGGAATACCGCTGCGGTAAAAGCGCAAGCCCGGCCCGAACAGAACCAGTGTGGTCAGGGCAAACTGGATATACCAGCTGTTTTGCATGCCGATTGTTGCATCGATGAAGTGGTGCAAAGCAGGGAAGATATGCGCGCCCATTTCCATCAGAAAAACCGGCAAGGCCAGCAGACCGGCAATCAGCGCATCGCGTTTGAGAATGGCCGTTTCAACATCATTCTTATCTGCGCGGCTGGCAGCATTGCTGCCACTTGTGGTCTGCGCAACCGGCTCGGCCGGATAGCCGCTTTTGGTCACAATATTGGCCAGTGTCTGCGCATCAACATGCGGTTCACCGGAAGGGCTGGCAAGGGTGATGGTTGCGCGTTTCGTAACAAGATTGACATTGGCAGCGGCCACGCCATCGACAGCCAGCAGTGCTTTTTCAACGCGGCCGACACAGGAGGCGCAGGACATGCCGTCAACATCCAGTGCAATGGTCGCCGGAGCGCCTGATAGAGGGAGTGGTTTCTGGTGCTTGGTCATCGTGATTTGACTCACTTTCTGCGGAAGGCTTTCTGCTCAAGCAGAAATGGCGGCGTCATAGCCTGCGGTCTGAATGGCTTCGATAATGGCGGCGGGTGTCAGCGGGGCGAGATAGCGGATGCTGGCTTGTTTGCTGCCAAGATCAATGCTGACATTTTGAATTGCATCCAATGCGCCAAGCGCTTTTTCAATCTTGGCCGCGCAGGCGCCGCAGCCCATGCCTTCAACATTTAAAGTGAGTGTGGAAACAGCAGATTGTGTCATGATGATCTCAGGATATGGCGCGTAAGATGTGCAAAAAAGCCTGCGCTTTATCCTGCCTTTCCTGTCAGGTCTGAACGGGTTTCAGAGATTGCCTTTCAATGCTGACAGTTAAGATAATCCTTCCCATGATGGGAAGGTCAAGAGCAAAATATATTTTATAGTTTTTGAATTTAACTATTTGTTTTAGTTGTTGTTTTTTGAGATGAGAGTGATGTTTTCGGCATTGTAGCGGGCAATAAAATCGCAAATATCAGTCTGTGACATCGGTTTTCCGGTGAAAAAGCCCTGCACTTCACCGAAATGCTCATTTTTGAGACGTAAAAGCTGTTCCTGCGTTTCCACCCCTTCGGCGGTGGTGATAATATTGAAAGCACTGCCCAGCGACACAACCGCTTGAATAATCGCCAGATTGCGCTTGTCATCATTCATATTGGACACAAAACTGCGGTCAACTTTGATTTTGTCGAAAGGGAAGGTGCGTAAGTAGTTGAGTGATGAATGGCCGGTGCCAAAATCATCCATGGCAATGCTTACACCCAATTGCCGCAACTCATGCAGCAGATTGGTATTGTGCTCGGTATTGGAGAGCAGCACGGTTTCCGTGATTTCAAGTTCAAGACGTGCCGCTTCCAGCCCGCTTTCCGCCAGCGCATTTTTCACCATATCCAGAAGATTACGGTTATTGAACTGCACGGATGACAAGTTGACGGAGACTTTGACCTTTTTCGGCCATTGCATGGCATCTTTACAGGCTTGTTTCAGCACTTGTGCGCCGATAGCGCAGATCAGGCTGCTGTCTTCCGCCGCAGGGATAAATTCATCAGGCAGAACCAGCCCCCGTGTCGGGTGCTGCCAACGCAGAAGCGCTTCACAACCGGTGATCTGGTCGGTATGCAGCGAAAAGACCGGCTGATAGAACAATACAAATTCATCATTCTGAAGGGCGGCATGCAGCTCTGTCACGGTGCGGTGGTGTTTTTCCGCAGCTGCGCGCATTGCCTGCTGGTAAAAACGATAGCCGCCGCGTCCGCCGGTTTTGGCGGCAGACAAGGCCAGATCTGCATTGCGCAACAGGGTTTCAACGGTGCTGCCATTATCCGGCGCCAGCACAATGCCCATGGTGCAACTCACATATTCATGGGCGTGGCCGATCTCAAAAGATGTGCAGAACAGATCATTAACTGCATTGGCGAAAGCGGTGCTTTCTTCATGCTTGTCACCATTGTGCGGGTTTAACGGCCGGATAAGCGCAAATTCATCCCCGCCGAGACGGGCGATAAAATCCTGTGGCTGCAAAAAGCCGGACAGACGGCTGGCAACGGCATGAAGTAATCTGTCGCCTGCCGCATGGCCGGTACTGTCATTGATCTGTTTGAAGTGATCAATATCCAGAAAAATCAGCGCGAAGCCCTGCGTGGTTTCACCAAGCAACTGCATCAGATAGTGCGAAAATCCGGCACGGTTCGGCAGGCCTGTCAGCGTATCATGCTGAGCTGTGCGGGAAAGCTGCATTTGCAGCGCCTGTTCATCGCTGCGGTCTTCGATCAGGCCGAGAAGATAGCGCGGCGGCTCACCGGCCTGTGCCGCAAAACGCTTTTTAGTAATCCGTACCGGACGCGGTTTGGCAAGACCTGCGGGATTATTGTCGATCGTCAGCGTACCGCCATTTTCGATCACATAATGATCCTGCTCTTTGAAAAGACGCGCCGTGTCCTGATCATAAATCTGGCTGTCGGGCTTGCCGAGAATGGTGCCTGCCTCTTTGCCTGCCAGCGCACAGGCCGCATCATTAAACATGATGTAACGCCCGTCTTCCTGCATATCTTTCACAAAAATGCCCACTGGCAGATGCCGGATCAGGCTGGTCAGCAGGGAACAGGCACGTTCTGCCGTATTGTCCGTGTCGGAAAGCGGCGCAGTGCACAGGAGGTTCGGAAAGGTCCGGCTGCCGTTTGGAGTAGAAGACATAGAGGCTCCGTTTTTCTGAGCGGGGCATATCGTGCCGGACACGGCATGGCGACTATTATTCTGTCCCCAAGACTATAGCACCGATCACAAATCTTAAAACTGCATTACAGAGCTGAGAAGGGATTTTATGCTGAATTTTTCGTATAAAATTTGCAAGATTCTTGTATCTCTTTGAAAAGAATAAAGATTTTAAACGATAATTATTTTCCGGCTTACAAAAAAAGAGCGCCGTTACATGACGGTTCTTGTGCCGGAAGGCTGCAAGGCCCCGCAGGGCTATGAAATGCACATGCTGTGTCATCGGCGCATCTTGCGCGGCTCAGGCGCTTTCCCTAAAAGCAACACGCTTTATGACGTTTTTATGAAGCCTGTATGAAGTCTTTAAGAGGCTTATGTGAACCAGATGCCGTGCCGTAAAGCTGCGGATATTTTGGAAACAGCCGCCATTTTGGAAACAGCCATTGAGTAATCTTGCGACATCAATCCTGAAAGAGAGTTCCTGCGTGCAGGGTGCTGACGGCAGTGACCGGCAAGCTGTTGTGCGCGGGCAGCGTTTTCGCAACTGGTTTGCCCGCCGCTCCCTCTTCAGCCGGATTGTGCTTGCCAGTGCGGGCAGCCTCTTTCTGTCGCTTGCGGTTTTGATGGTCACAGAAGCCTTGATGCGCAGTACGGCTGCATCATGGCTGCAATATTTCAGCCTGTCCAACCGGCCTTTTTTGACCACGCTCACATTGATTTTTCTGGCATTGCTGCTGCTCGATGGCCTGTTGGGGCGGCTGTGGCAAGGCATTCTGATGATTGCGCCGGTCTTGCTGGGGCTGGCATGGTTCAGCCGCCAGAAGGGCATGTATCTGGGCGATCCGATCTATCCGAGTGATCTGCTTTATACGCGACAGGTGATTGACCTGATGCCGCTTTTGGTGCGTGACCGGCCGCTGGATGCCGTGTTGATCGTGCTTGCTGTGGCGGCGGTCATTGGTGCGCTTTATACCGGCTGGCGGTTTTTCCGTCGTGCAATGCCGCGTCTGGGCTGGCAGGCGCGCATGGCGCGTCTTGCCGTTGCGGCGCCGGCTTTGATCTGGTTTGGCATTATTTCCGATTATGGCACTTTTTCTTATGTGCGTGACCGCATGGGCATTGTGCCGATGATGTGGGACCAGAAGGAAAACTATGCCCATAACGGGCTGGTGGTCGCCTTTATTTTCAATATTCCGATGGCCAATGTATCGGCGCCAAGCGGCTATTCGCAGGAACGTATTGAGAGCATTGCGGAATATTTGTTTCCTGCAGAACCGGGTTCAGCAGGTTCCATTGCAGGGCTCGAAAGAGCCGCTGTGCCGGTTGCCCTGCGCAATGAGTCGAAGCCGGATGTCATTGTTATCATGAGTGAATCATTCTGGGATCCGACACGGCTTCCGGGTGTGGCTTTTGATGAAGACCCGATCGGCAATGTGCGTTCTAACCAGTCCGGCCATGTTTTCTCGCCGGAATTCGGCGGCATGACAGCCAATGTCGAATTTGAAGCGCTGACCGGTTTTTCCAATGCATTTCTGCCTTATGGCAGTATTCCTTATCAGCAATATATTCGCCATCCGGTGCCGTCTCTGGCCTCTTTCTTCCGCGATCAGGGCTATCAGACCCGCGCTTTGCATCCTTATCGTCAGTGGTTCTGGAACCGTGGCTCGGTCTATGAAAATTTTGGCTTTGAGAAATTTTTGTCGGAAGAAAATCTCCCGACCCTGACCAAAAAAGGTCATCTGGCCTCGGATGAGGAATTTACCAGAGAGATTATCCGTGCGGCGGAAGAAGCCGACCGTCCGCTTTTCCTGTTCGGTGTTTCATTGCAGGGGCATGGCCCCTATGCGCCGAGCCGTTATCCGGACAGCAAAATCAAAGTGCTGACCAATGCGGACAGTGCGGTAAGTGAAGCTTCCAAAGGCACGGTGCGCTCCTATGCACAGGGCGCGCAGGATGCCGATATCAATCTGAAGGCGCTGATGGACTGGGCTAAAAAGCGCGAACGCGAAACCATAATCGTGTTTTTCGGTGATCATCTGCCGCCGTTGGGCGATGTCTATATGGAAAGCGGCTTTATGAAGGCCCGTACCGCCAGCCGTGTTGATACTGCCGATCATATGCTGGCGCAGCATGAAACGCCGCTGGTACTATGGTCAAGCCGCACCGACAGCCTGCGTGGTGCCGGTACAATCAGCCCGTCTTTCCTGCCACTTTATATTTTGGAAATGGCCGGTTTCGAGCATCCTTATTATACCGGTTTTCTGAGCAAGGTGCATCGCGAATATAGCGTGGTGGACGGTCATATGTTGTTGGATAAGGATTATGTGCCGCAGACCGGCTGGCTGCAAAAGGCGGATATTCCGCAGGTTTTGCAGGATTACCGGCAGGTGCAATATGACATGCTGTTTGGTAACAGTTTTTCTCAGGCCAGATTATTTCCGTTTCTGAGTGCGGAACATTATGCTATTCCTGAGCCGGAAAGCGGGCAAAAAGTCACTTCTAAATATTAGAAGAAACTTTATCTCTGTCTCTTTGTTTGCTTGATATGAGCGGATATATTTTTTATGTTCGGTCAAAATAGCGGCGTAATGGCCAGCATAATGTTACTTTTTCAGAGACGATTGGTGTTTCTGGCGGGTATGCAGATATGCGGGCCTGTTGGGGGAGGCGGGTTTGAAGCGACATCTCACGCAGTTTGCGCTTGCATTGTTGCTTCCCTTGATCGTTCTCGTCGGGTTTTTCCTGTGGCTGCTGGTGTTGCAGGAACGCAATTATATTGAAAATCAGACAATCGATACAACGCAATCCTTGACTGTAGCGGTTGACCGCGAGGTCTATAGCCTGCTGCGTGCAGCAGAAATTATTGGCTATTCCGAATTGCTGAGAACCGGCCATCTTGAAGGGTTCCAGAAAACGGTTCAGGAAATGGCGCGCGACCTGAAAATCAATATCGCGCTTTATGATGCAGATGCCCGCCTGTTGCTTACCTCCAAATCGTCGGGGGTGGATAATTGGCCGACAATTACCAAAGCGGATATTGAAAAGGCTGCGGCTCAAAGCCAGCCTTATATAACCGGCGTGCGGCAGGCACATAAAGATGCACCTTTCTGTTTTACTGTGGTGCGGGCAGTTCGGGTAGAGGGGCAAATCCGCTATTATCTGGGGCTGAGCATGGAGGCGCAGCGGATTACCGATCTGCTGCAAGCCAGCGGTATTTCAAAAAGCTGGCTGGCGGTTGTGATCGACCGTGACAACCGGATTATTGCACGCAACCGTAACAGCGAGACTTTTACCGGTTTTCTGCTGCCACAATCCCTGCATCATATTATGGTCAATGAGCATGGGCGCTGGGTCGGTGGTATTCTCGACGGCGGGCATGTTCTTGGTGCCTATCAGCGTTCGAAGCTCAGCGGCTGGCGCATCGGCGTTGGTGTCGACAGATCAGATTTCAACAAACCCGTCTGGACGGCGCTTGGCTATTTCGGCTTTTTGGTGGCCGGTACATTGCTGCTGACTGCTTTACTGGCCAGTATTTTCTGGCGGCAGATTTCCGCACCGGTGCGCAGACTGGCGCAGCAGGCGATGGCGGTGGGTGAGGCACAGGCAATCAAGCCATTGCATTCCGGCATCCGTGAGCTGGATGTGGTGAGTGATGCGCTGGTACTGGCCGATCAGCGCAACCGTAATAAAGAGATCAAGCTTCTGGAAGCACAATTGCGCCTGCAAATGGCGCTGGATGCCGGACGCATCGGTATCTGGGAATATGATCCTGAAAGCGGTGTTTTGAAATTGGATGAATCCACCAGTCATATGCTGTCTACCGGCCACAGACGACAGGCAGATTTCCGGCGGGATTTCTTATCCGCAGTGCATTCCGAAGATAAAGCGCGGATTGAGGCCGCTTTCACGAATATTGTCGGTACCGGTACGACTGTGCGCGAGACATTCCGGTTTCGGGCGGTGAAACAGAAAAAATATGTCTGGGTCAATGGTATCGGACGGCGGATTTACACCGATGACGGTAAGCCGGTTGTGCTGGGGTTGGTTGTCAATGTAACCGCTGAACAGACTGCCCTTGAACAGCGTGAAGTGGTGGCGCAGGAGCTGAACCACCGGCTGAAAAACATGTTTGCCGTGATCATCAGCCTGATGAGCCTTTCCGCCCGCGGTAAAACCGATGTGCAGGATTATGTGACGCAGATGCGCGAGCGTATGACGGCATTGGCCGGTGCTTTCGAACTGACCTATCAAAAAAGCACGACGCTGTTTCAGCATGATGAAGATGTGTCATTGAATGATCTTCTGGCGCGGCTGATGCAGCCTTATATGTTCTCCGGCCGCAATCATATTCAGATTGAAGGGGCGGCGCTGACCTGTCCGGTGGCGCATGTCACGCCGATGAGTCTGGTCTTTCATGAACTGGTGACCAATTCCATGAAGCACGGGGCGCTCTCTGTGCCGGAGGGACAAGTGAACATTCAGCTGTCATCGCAAAACGGACAGATGATGATTGAGTGGCGCGAAAGTGGCGGGCCGGAAATCAAGAAGAAACCGCAGCAAAGCGGTTTTGGCTCACGATTGAAGAAAATGAGCATCGAAGTGCAGATGCAGGGCTCATTTGAAGATATTTGGGATAAAAACGGATTGATCTGTATTATTCATATCCCGCTGCCCGATAAACAGATGGACAGTGATGCATAAGCGGATGATTGCCGTAACACTATAAATGTGTTTTCAGGCATTGGTTTTGCGTGTGCTGCGTTGTTTGCCGGTTTTGCTCTTATGGCAGGCACTGTTGTTTTGCTGCGGTGCCAGAGCGTCTATAATCGCACAATCCGGCGCATCATCGCCGTGGCAGCGGTCTGCCAGTTGCTGCAATGTATTGGCCATGGAGCGCATATCGGCAATTTTGGTTTCAAGCTCGGCTACATGCGCCAGCGCAATTTGTTTAACCTCGGAAGATGCGCGCTGATCATTGCGCCAGAGATTGAGCAGCAGGCCGATACGTTCCAGTGACAGGCCAAGATCGCGGCATTGGCGGATAAAACGCAAATTCTGCACATCACGGTCAGAATAAATCCGGTAGCCGGAGGCACTGCGTTCCGCAGCCTCGATCAGGCCGATGGATTCATAATAGCGGATCATCTTGGCAGAGATGCCGGATGCTTTTTCTGCTTCACCGATAATCATGTTCACCCCGATCCCTGGCAATGCTTCAGAACATGGCCTGTTTTCCTTTATATAGGTTCGGCAGATATTTTATCAAAGATGCAGATGAGCGTTGCTTTCATGAATCTGATGACAGCGGCAGAATTTTATTGTAAAGACTGATATATCACGATCATTCCAAATGATCATCGCTTGATACGGCCTCAGCCATAGTCAGCGGGAAAGAAATCATATTATCTTGATGCATCATATATGATGATGCCGGACGATCGCATAAAACGGTTTTTGGCGCAAAGGGGAGTTTGCAGGAAATGACATTACATAAAAATCTGATCAATGGTGAATGGATCGGTGGTGACGCGATCCCGAATGTCAGCCCGTCTGATACCAATGATGTGGTGGGCGACTATGCCCGTGCCACACAGGCCGATGCCCTGAGCGCGATTGCCGCTGCCAAAGCTGCCTTCCCGTCATGGTCGCGTTCCGGCATTATGGAGCGTCATGCAATCCTGCGTAAAACCTCTGATGAAATTCTGGCACGCAAGGATGAGCTTGGCCGCTTGCTGGCGCGTGAAGAGGGTAAAACCTTGCCGGAAGCCATTGGTGAAACCATGCGTGCCGCGCAGATTTTCGACTTCTTCGCCAATGAAGCCTTGCGCCTTGCCGGTGAGGTTCTGCCGTCTGTGCGTCCGAATATCGGTGTGGAAATTACCCGTGAGCCGGTTGGTGTTGTCGGTATTATCACGCCGTGGAATTTCCCGATTGCCATTCCTGCATGGAAAATCGCACCTGCGCTTTGCTACGGCAATACGGTGGTGTTTAAACCGGCCGATCTGGTGCCGGGTTGCGCCCATGCCATTGTTGATATTCTGCACCGTGCCGGTCTGCCGAAAGGCGTGCTTAATCTGGTGATGGGCAAAGGTTCCGTTGTCGGTCAGGCTATTCTGGACAGTGCTGATGTGCATGCGCTGACATTCACCGGTTCCACCGGCACCGGCCAGCGTGTTGCGGCTTCATCCATTGCACATAACCGCAAGTTCCAGCTGGAAATGGGCGGCAAAAATCCGTTTGTGGTGCTTGATGATGCGGATCTGGATGTGGCGGTTGAAGCTGCGCTCAATTCCTCTTTCTTTTCCACCGGTCAGCGTTGCACGGCATCGTCCCGCCTGATCGTGCAGGAAGGCATTCATGACCGCTTTGTCGATGCGCTGGTTGCCCATATGAAAACACTGGTAATTGATGATGCGCTGAAATCCGGTACCCATATCGGCCCTGTGGTGGATGACAGCCAGCTGAAGCAGGATATGGATTATATTGCACTTGGCGCACAGGAAGGCGCAAAACTGGCCTTTGGCGGTGAACGTCTGGAACGTGACACACCGGGCTTCTATCTGCGCCCTGCATTGTTTACCGAAGCAACCAATCAGATGCGCATTTCCCGCGAGGAAATTTTCGGGCCTGTGGCCAGTGTTATCCGCGTGAAATCCTATGAGGAAGCTTTGGCGACGGCCAATGATACGGCTTTCGGCCTGTCATCAGGCATTGCCACCACCAGCCTGAAATATGCGACCCATTTCAAACGCAATTCGGAAGCCGGTATGGTGATGGTCAATCTGCCGACTGCGGGTGTGGATTTCCATGTGCCATTTGGCGGGCGTAAAGGTTCCAGCTATGGCTCGCGTGAGCAGGGGCGTTATGCGGCCGAGTTCTACACAACGGTCAAAACGGCCTATACGCTGGCAGGCTGAACCGGATGAAAAAACGGAGAGGAAAACCTCTCCGTTTTTATGTGTGTTACCGGTTGTTCAAGCCAGAGGCTTGAGATTGCGCTCAATGGCAGAGCGCTGGTTTTCCAGAAATGGCGGCAGCGACAGGCTTTCGCCCAAAGTTTCCAGTGGTTCATCTGTAGCAAAACCCGGCCCGTCCGTGGCGATTTCAAACAGGATGCCATTGCCTTCGCGGAAATAAAGCGAGCGGAAATAGAACCGGTCGACCTCGCCGGATGAGCGCACACCACGATCATTCAGTACGCGCAGCCATTCATGCATGCTTGCCTGATCCGGCGTGCGGAAGGCCACATGATGCACCGCACCGGCACCCTGACGGGCAACCGGCAGATCAGGTTGCACAGCAACATGCAGTTCTGCTGCAGGCCCGCCTTCACCCATTTCATAAACATGCACATGGCCGTGACCGTCCGGCGAAGCATAATCACGGGTTTTGCGCATATTCATCAGTGTCACCAGATAAGGCTCGGTATATTTGAGATCCGGCACGCTGATGGTGATCGGCCCCAGACCGCGGATTTGATGCCGGGCAGGAACAGGGCTTTTTTCCCACGGATGGGATGGGCCGGTGCTGCCGTCATCAAGCAGGCGGAAACGCTGGCCTTCCGCATCTTCAAAATCCAGCGAGGCGCGGCCGTCAAGCATCTGAATATCACCGGTGTTGGTTTTGGCATCCGCCAGACGCTTGCGCCAATATTCCAGTGTTTCCTGACCGGAAACCCGCAGCCCCGTGCGGCTGATGGAATGGGTGCCGCGTGTTTCAGGTTCTGTAGGCCAGTCAAAAAAGGTGAGGTCAGAGCCCGGTGATGCCAGACCATCGGCATAAAACAGATGATAGGCGCTGGTATCGTCCTGATTGACGGTTTTTTTGACCAGACGCATACCGAGAGTGCCGGTATAAAATGCCTTGTTTTCTTTTGCCTGCGCGGTGATCGCGGTCAGGTGATGAATGCCTGTCAGATTGAGTGACATCTCGTCCTCCTTGCGCCGGTGCTTGTATTTTCCGGCCTGTTGATCGCAATATAAGACAGGCCTTCAGCAGGAACAGGGGACAAATATAAGACACTGTGTCCGGTCAGCGGCGCAGGCGGCGGATTGCGGCTTCATTGAGTTGCGCGCGCCATGCCAGCAGGGTCTTGAGTTGTGCGGCGGACAGACGCTTTTTGCGTAAACGCCGTGTGATCAGAAATTGCAAAAAATTACCCGTCATTAAAAAGACCAGACAGATCAGCCGTGTCAGCAGACCAAGCGGGCGCGGCGGTCTGTGCAGCGGCGGCTTGGGTGGTAAAGGTTTGCGCGGAGAGGGGCGGCGCGGCGGCTGTGGTGCCGATGCCGGTATCGGTGCAGGCGGCTGGAAATATGTGGCCGTGAGACGGGCGGGACTTGTGAGAAAGACAGGAAAAGACATGGTTTCCTCCTCCGGTACGGATTGGTTCCGGCGGATGTTTTGTGCAAACACCCGCCGGAAGTGTGGGACAGAAGCCGGATTCAGAGTTCCAGATTTAGAACCCCAGGTCAGAACCATTGCCCGAAGCGGCGGATATAGAAGGCTTTCATACCCTGTGCGACGATACAGTAGCTGATGAGTGTACCGGCGAGCCAAGGGAAATAGTCCCATGGAAGCGGCACGAGGCCGACAGCAGCACCCAGCGGTGAGAACGGAATATAGATACCGATTGCCATGACCAGAATTGTCATCACCATCACCGGCAGGGCCGCTGTGCTCTGGATGAACGGGATTTTCTGGGTACGCAGCATATGCACAACAAGGGTCTGGGACAGCAGGCCTTCAATGAACCAGCCGGACTGGAACAGCGACTGCATTTCAGAGGAGTTGGCGGCAAAGACATACCACATCAGCGCGAAAGTCGTCATGTCGAAGATTGAGGATGTCGGCCCGATCCAGAGCATGAAGCGCCCGATATTTCTGGCATCCCATTTGCGTGGTTTGCTGAGGAATTCCTTATCCATTTTATCCCAAGGCAGCGCCAGCTGCGAGATGTCATACATCAGGTTCTGAATCAGCAGATGAATGGCCATCATTGGCAGGAAAGGAATAAAGGCCGAGGCTACCAGTACTGAGAACACGTTACCGAAATTGGAACTGGCGGTCATGTTGAGATATTTGATGATATTACCGAAGGTTTCGCGGCCTTTGATAACACCTTCCTCAAGCACCATCAGGCTCTTTTCCAGAAGGATAATATCGGCGGATTCCTTGGCAATATCAGCGCCGCTATCGACGGAAATCCCCACATCGGCATCGCGCAGCGCTGGAGCATCATTGATACCGTCGCCCAGAAAACCGACCGTATGACCATTGGCCTGCAATGCCTTGAGCACGCGGGATTTCTGCAATGGTGTCAGCTTGGCAAAGACAGTGGTGTCTTCAACAATCATCCGCAGCGTGGCATCATCCATTTTCTCCACGTCGCGTCCCATCACCGGCGTGCCCGGTTCCAGACCGACTTCACGGCAGATTTTGGTGGTGACGATTTCATTATCACCGGTCAGCACTTTAACATGCACGCCATTGTCCCGAAGGGCTGCCAATGCCGGTGCGGCGGTTTCTTTCGGCGGATCAAGGAAGGTCAGGAAACCTTCAATCACCAGTTCACATTCGTCATTCTGACTATATTGCGGCTTGGCGGACTGACGGGGAATCTCACGCGTGGCGATGACCAGAACACGGAAACCATCCTGATTATAGCTGCGGGCAAGGGCAGCCAGTTCGTCACGGCGCGTGTCATCAAGCGCAACAATTTTGTCGCCGTCTTTGACCTGCGAGGAGATTGCGAGCATTTCTTCCACCGCGCCTTTACAGACTAGCAGATGTTCGCCGTGAATACCTTCCACCACAACGGAGAGGCGGCGGCGGATAAAGTCAAACGGCAGTTCGTCAACCTTGCGGTAGAAAGAGGCTGCGCGCAGCGTATCGCCCAGGCCGCTGGAAAAGCGGATCACAGCCTGATCCATCAGGTTTTTCATGCCGCTCTGGTGATAGCTGTTCAGCCATGCAAGGCGAAACACATTATCATCGCGCTCATTGCTGGTATTGATGTGATGCTCAAGAATAATCCTGTCCTGTGTCAATGTGCCGGTTTTATCGGTACACAGCACATCCATCGCACCAAAATTCTGAATGGCATTGAGGCGTTTGACCACCACTTTACGCCGTGACATCGCAACCGCGCCTTTGGCAAGGTTGGAGGAAACGATCATTGGCAACATTTCCGGTGTCAGGCCAACGGCAACGGCAAGCGCAAACAGGAAGGCTTCTGCCCAGTCGCCTTTGGTAAAGCCGTTGATCAGCAATACAATAGGCACCATCACCAGCATGAAACGGATCAGCAGCCAGCTGACGGAATTAACGCCGCGGTCAAAAGAGGTCTCGGCGCGTGAGCCGACAATCGCTTTGGCAAGAGAGCCGAAATAGGTGCGCGGGCCTGTGGCCACAACCACGGCTGTGGCCGTACCGGAAACGACATTGGTGCCCATAAAGCAGATATTGGGCAGGTCGAGCATATCCATATCATCGCCGGCGGTGGCGACGGCGGATTTTTCGGCAATCGCACCCAGCGTGTCATATTTTTCGATCGGCAGTGCTTCACCGGTCAAAACAGCCTGACTGACATAAAGGTCGCGGGATTCAATCAGCCGGATATCGGCAGGGATCATATCGCCTGCGGAAAGCATGACAATGTCACCGGCAACCAGATTACGCATCGGAATTTCATGGCGTTCGGCGCTGTTGCCGGTGCTGCTGCGGCGCAGCACGGTGGCAGTGGTGCGCACCATGGCTTTCAGCGATTCAGCAGCCTTGCCGGAGCGGTATTCCTGCCAGAAGCGCAAAAGACCGCTGAGCACGACCATGGTTACGATGATAGCAACGCCGGTATAATCAACCTCTTCCCCGTCGCGCATCGGCAGCCAGATATCGGTAACGGAGCTGATAACGGCAAGCGCCATCAGCACCATGATAAATGGATTGTTAAAAGCCTGCAGCAGCTGGATCAGCGCATGGGGGCGTTTGTCATGGGCGACTTCATTGGCGCCGTTTTCCTGCAGACGCAGGGCAGCGTCAGCATTGGTCAGCCCCTGCTGGTCGGCACGCAGATTGGCAAATGTTGTTTCAAGGCTGTTTTGTGCTTCTTTCATCGCCCGCGAGGAGAGTTTCCCCCCGTGCAAATGCGCGGTTTTATCCGCTTTTAAGGCGGATTTATTCAGCGGTTTATTCATAATTTTCTCCTGCGAGGACCGGCATGAAAAACCGGCCTGTCGCTGCAACAGCGGCAGCGACGGTCAGCTTCGCGCCTGAAAAGGCACAAAGCTGACCGCCCCGCCGGAAGCATTTCCGCAGGTAACCAGTGCGGAAATGCGACAAGGATAGAAGCCGGAACGGGGATGCCTGACAGCAATATGCTCCGGCGGCTGATTAAAATGCGGGGGAAGTGACTGTGTGCTGACTGAAAGGGGAAGGGATGCCGCCGCCTTCAGACAACACACAGTCACCGGCTACTGTCATAGTCCATAGGGCTCTCCACTCTTGGCTGCCTGTTCTTCCGCTTCCTGTATCTGGAGATATTCATCACGCAGACCTGCTTTGACCTGCAGGCGGATAAAAGTCGCGGCAAGCATAAAGAGTGCAAAGCCGAAGACTGCCAGTGTTTCAAACAGGATATTCATGGCCGCATTTCCGTATGTTCGGCCTGTGTGTTTGCGCCTTCAGCTGAAGACCAGACACATTCCAGTTTGCGGGTTTGATTGTTGCGGATCCAGCGGGCAACAGGCTTGTTCAGGCCGTCAGCGATAACGGCAACCACATCGGGACCGTCTG
This sequence comes from Pseudochrobactrum asaccharolyticum, assembly GCA_040392545.1. Lineage (GTDB taxonomy): Bacteria > Pseudomonadota > Alphaproteobacteria > Rhizobiales > Rhizobiaceae > Pseudochrobactrum > Pseudochrobactrum asaccharolyticum_A. The sequence goes on from JBEBVV010000002.1 coordinate 19,453, forward strand.
TCAGGCGTGGCAGACGGGACGAGCGGACAAAACGGCGGTTGTCACCGCTGCGGGACTGGCACAGAACCTGTGCCATGCTGAGAATTGGATAGGTCATGTTTCACCTCATTTGCCACAACGGCACGGGCGAAACCTGATAAAAGGCTTAGTCCTGTTGCTGCTGCGGCTTGGTTTGTTGACTACTGTCGCTTGGCATTCGGGGCCGGGGTCCTTTTATCTGCATCGGGGAAGACTGAATAACTTCCGCAATGCGTGATCAGAGTTACAGAACACGCAGGTTCTGACGAGTGAACAAGCAGTTATGCTGTTCTGCTTTTTCTTTAAAGCAGCACGGTTTTTGCCTCAAGCCTGAACAAAGATGCTTTTCTTATGATTGGGTTTAGCGTGGATATACCAAAGTATATTTGCTGATCTTTTGCTTGTCTTTGGCGGCAAAACCAGACAGGAACCAGTCATTATCCGTAAAATACGTCTGTTTCCGCCTGTTCATATGGCTGCTGTATAAAGATGTTACCGGATCGTGATCCATAGGATTTGAGTAATGTATAGGACAGATCATGATTTCAGTTGAAAGCCTTTTGCATACAATTGCCAGTCTGACGGCAGCCTTTCTGCTGGGGGGAATTATCGGCTTTGAGCGCCAGTGGCGGCAACGTCTGGCAGGCTTGCGCACCAATACGCTGGTGGCTGTGGGTGCAGCGACATTTGTGTTGTTTGCCTCGCTTGTGGATGGCGATACCAGCCCGACCCGTGTGGCAGCGCAGATTGTTTCCGGCATCGGTTTTTTAGGTGCCGGTATTATTTTCAAAGAAGGTTTTAACGTCCGCGGTCTCAATACGGCGGCAACTTTGTGGTGTTCTGCGGCGGTGGGGGTGATGTGCGGCGCAGGATTTTATATTCATGCGGGCATTGCTACCCTGTTTATTATCAGCGTTAATCTGTTTTTGCGGCCGCTGGTTTATCTGATCGACCGGCAACCGCATAGCAGCACGGAATATGACTACCGTTATGCTGTGAGCATTGTGTGTCTTGGCGATGCGGAAGCGCATGTGCGGGGTTTGTTGTTGCGTGATCTTGGTACTGTTTTGCATATTCAGGACCTGGAAAGCACGAATATTGAAGACAGCAACCGCGTTGAGGTGAATGCGCTGTTTCGGGCGGATAATAATCAGGACCCGCTGCTGGAACAAATTATCGGCCGCCTGAGCCTTGAGCCGATGGTGACCTCTGTGCGCTGGCGCTATGTTACAACCGATGATTCCGACAAGGATTACTGAAAGCAGGCGATGCGCAACAAAACCCAGCCTCATCAAGATACTGTCAGGGAAGACCATTTGATACCGGCGGTCAGGACGCTGTTCCTGCTGGATGGCGCAGGTTTTTGGGCTTTGCTGGCCGGTCTTGTGCTGATTATCGCAATTTTCATCGCGGATACAGTGACGGATCTTGAAATCGCGGCAGCGGTTTTTTATGTCGCCGTGGTTTTGCTCGCGGTGCGTTTGCTACAGCCCAAAGCGGTGCTGGCCACAGCGGCTTTATGCGTGGTTCTGACAATTCTCAGCTATTTTCTGACCCTTAACGGCGCGCCGGAATCCGGTATTGTTAATGCGGTCATCAGTATTGCCGCGATTGGTGTAACCACATGGCTTGCCTTGCGCATCCGCAATGCCCAGCAGGCGGCGGAAGAGGCGCGCAAACAAATGGCACATATGGCGCGGGTGATGACGCTGGGCGAATTGACCGCTTCGATTGCCCATGAGGTAAACCAGCCGCTTGCCGCTGTTGTGACCAGTGCCGCAGCCTGCCAGCGCTGGCTCGCTATGGTGCCGCCCAATATTGAAAAAGCGCAGCAGGCGGCAGAGCGTATCAGCAAAGATGCGGCCCGTGCCGGTGAGGTTGTGGGGCGGGTGCGGGCTCTGGTACAGCGCCAGCCTTCCGTGCGGGAGGCGGTTCGCCTGAACGGGCTGGTTCAGGATGTTCTGGCACTGATACGCGGTGATCTGGAAGGCGCAAAAATTATGGTGCGTCTTGATCTCGATGAAAATCTGCCCGCTGTTTATGCCGACAGGGTAGAGATTGAGCAGGTCTTGCTGAATTTGCTGAGCAATGCGGTGGAAGCGGTGCGGGATACTGTCGAAACGGCTTTACGGGAAATCACCGTTATCTCGCGCTGTGATGCGGATGGTATGGTGCGCATTACTGTGGCGGATAGCGGCAAAGGTGTGCCCACGGAGCGTCTGAAATCCATGTTCGATGCTTTTTATACAACCAAAGCAGGCGGCATCGGCATCGGCCTTGCCATCAGCCGCAGTATTATTGAAGCCCATCAGGGCACAATCCGTGCTTTTCCGCGCCATCCGCACGGGCTGAGTGTGGAATTTACATTGGAGCGCCATATGCCGGATTTGGCCACAAAGACCGTTCAAAACAGCAGTGAGGCAGAGACATGACACAACTGGCAGGCAATGCAGTCCACACTGATCCGGTGGTCTATATTATTGACGATGATCAGTCTCTGCGTGAGGCGATTGAGGATCTTTTGAACTCTGTGGGATTGCAGGCGGTTTCATTTGCTTCTGTGCAGCAGTTTCTCGATGCCGAGCGGCAGGATGTACCGTCCTGTCTGGTGCTGGATATTCGTATGCCGGGCATGAGCGGGCTGGATTTTCACCGCGAGATGGATAAATGGGATGTGCATCTTCCGGTTGTTTTTATCACCGGTCACGGCGATATTCCGATGTCAGTAAGGGCAATGAAACAGGGTGCGGTTGAGTTTCTCACCAAACCGTTCCGTGATCAGGATTTGCTGGATGCTATTCATCAGGCACTTGCACTGGATCGTGACAACCGCACCGCCCGCAGCAATCTTCAGCTTTTGCGCTCACGTCATACAACATTGAATGACGGTGAGCGTGATGTGGTGCAGCATGTGGTGGCGGGGCTTTTGAACAAGCAGATTGCCGCTGAATTGGGTGTCAGTGAAATCACCGTAAAAGTGCGCCGCGCGCAGGCGATGCGCAAAATGCAGGCTGCATCTTTGCCGGAATTGGTGCGGATGATGCAGCAATTGCAAAATATCTAATGCGGGTGTTGATAAGCACCTCTGTCGATGGTTGATCCGGTGACACGCGGATTACCGTCAAAATCTGTCAGACCTGTCACCGGAAAACCGTTTTCAGGAGCAAAAAGACCGTTTTTGAGCGCCGGTGAACCCGTAGCCAGATGCAAATTCAGAGTGCTTTGATCCGCAAAGCCGGGATTGGCGATCAGACTATCTTTATCACCGCTTATGGTCTTGAAATCATTGTAATTATAACCGGCGCTGCCATTATTGAAATAATTGGCATTGTTCCAGAACCAACGTGTAAAACCGCTTCCCGCACCGGTGTCATAGAGATTATTGGCCAGAATGACAGAATCGGGCAGGGAGGGATTGAAACTGGCAATGACATAGCCTTTGGCGCCGGCATAAAGAATATTGTTGATCAGTCTTATATCACTGACATTATGCCCGATCTGGATCTCAGCGGCATTAATGCCGTCAGCCGTGCTGCTATTATTGCGGAACAGGGTATTATTGGCGATGGTCAGATGGGCAGCACCGCCGGATTGCGTCGCATCATAGCCGCCTGCAAGAATACCGGCATTGCGGTTAAACCGTATCAGATTATTGCGCACAGCCACAGTCTCGGTCAGCTTGCCCGGATGTTCACTCAATAGCCATATACCGCCATCTGTGGTTTCGACCGTATTGCGTTCGATCGTAACATTCTGCCCGCCATCCACATAAATGCCGACAGCGGCAGCAGTAAAGGTCAGCGCCTGATTGGTGGCCGTTGAGAGATTGTCCACTCTGTTACCGGCAATCCAGCCGTTTCTGGCGCGGTTATACTCTGCCGGATTATTATAATAACCGGTTGCATCAATGCCGATGAAATTATTGTTGTGAATGTGGTTATTGGTGATTTGCCAGCCGTCCACATTACCGGCGATTGTCAGCGATTCACTGGTGCCGGTTTTCAGATCATAAAGCGCATTGCCGTCAATGATAACGTGTCGTATCGGCACCGGTGTCTGGCCGTAAACCGCGATGCCCAGCGCATCGGCATTGCCGTTTGCAGGCAGATTATTGGCTTCAATCGCATGAATACGATTATTCCTGATCTCGATATGCTCGCCGGAACCCTGAACGAAGATGCCCGCAGCAATAAATTCCGTATCCGATTTATAATTGCGCAGCTCCAGCCCTTTAATGCGAATATAGCTGGCATCATCAATATTGATCAGGCCGCGCATGCCATAGGGTTCGGTGATAAGCTCGGTGCCGTCGAGTATCGCTTTCTCATCCGCATGATTTGTCAGGGTGATAAAGCCGTTTTCAGCAGAGCCTGACCGGTTGAAGCGCACGGTTTCATTATATATGCCGCCGCGCACAGCAATTGTGTCACCGGCTTGCGCCTGATTGGCTGCATGCTGAATCGTGCGCCAGGGGGCGGCAGCGGTGCCGCTATTTTTGTCATTGCCGGTGGTGGCCACAAAATAAGTGGTGCCTGAGCGGCTGTAGGCTGTGGTGCAGATTTTGACACTGCCCCTTTGCCGCTGATCTTGTTTTGAAACGGCTGAAATTGTGACCGCAACAGGTGCATCCATATTGATCGGTGCGGTATAGAGCCCGCTATCCGATATTGTACCGATGGAAGGCGCACCGCCCTGCACGCCATCAACCATCCAGATGACTGCCATATTGGCGTCGCCTGCTATATCGGCGTGAAATTGTTCTGTCTGTAATGGTTTTAACTGCTTGCAATCCGATGAAATACTGACAGGTTCAGATGATATGCGCTGTGTGGCGCCAGCAAGGAATGAAAATAAGAATATTGCTTTAAATATATATAATTTTAAATTTTTGTAATATTCTAATTTTGTTTTAAATGAATTTAAATATTGCACAACATTGCCCCATATATTGGTATTATTGAGCCGTAATATTGTTTTTATTGTCGTGCAAAAATACGGTTTTGGGAAGTCTTTTCAGGTGCACTCGGTTTTAAGCAATATGCCTGTTCTGATTGTGTGCTGAAATGCAGGACCGGAGAGGGGAATCAAAAAAGAATCAGAAAATTTAAAAATATTTTTTGAGTGCCTCATGATTCGCCACAGTCATATAAACAACGGCATCAGAAAGCGATCATTCAGAATAACCGAATACATAGCACCATCTGCAAGAAGCTGCATATGAAATGAGGAAGGATTTTAAGGAGGAAAATTTGTCTGCTCTTTGCAGAAAAGGCAAGGCGCCATCTTTTAGAAGAAGAGTGGCGCACCCGAAAGGATTCGAACCTCTGACCCCCAGATTCGTAGTCTGGTGCTCTATCCAGCTGAGCTACGGGTGCTTGCCCTAGAACCGCTCCGTGTTGGTGCGGTAAGCGCGTCTCTAAAGGGTTCTTCATTACATTGCAAGCGCTTATCGCAAAAATATCATAAAAATTTCTATTTTTTTTGAGGGATGGGGATAAGTGCCGGAAATCGCGCCATAAGAGGCGTTTTTTGAAGCTGATTTGAGGATAAAAAAATACGGCGCCTGAAAAAGCGCCGTAAAAACAATGTCAGATACGCTGTGCCTGTTGAAAATAAACCGGTCTGTCCGGAATACGAATCTCAAACAATGCGCCTTCCTGATAATCTTCGCGCAATTCAATTGCGCCGCCATGGGCACGCACCAGTTCCTGCGCAATCACAAGGCCAAGCCCCGTGCCGTCATTGCGGGCAGAGCCGCTGAAAGCAGTGAACAGATTATCGCGGGCTTTCTGCGGCAGGCCGGGGCCTGTATCGGCGACGGCAATATAACAGTTGCTGCCAATGCGCCATGCGCTGATGGTCAGGCAGCTTTCCTTTTCGGGCATGGTATTGCAACTGCTCATCGCCTGTACCGAATTGCGGCACAGATTATTGAGCACACGCAGCATCTGTTCTTTGTCGATATAGGCTTCAAAATCCACCGGCACCATATTGCGGAATGTAATCTCTACATTGCCGGGGATCACCAGCATATCTTCCACTTCATGAATCAGCGGGCGCAGCAGGCGTTGCTGGCGCACCGGCACGGCTTCCTGCGTGCGTCCGTAAGCGATCACGGTTTCCGAATAGGTGATCGCACGGTTGAGGGTGCGGATCAGTTTTGGGGAATAGCGCTGCACAATCGGGTCTTTCGTATCAGCCAGACTGTCCGACATCAGTTGTGCCGAAGCCAGAATATTGCGCATATCATGATTGATCTTGGAAACAGCCAGTCCCAGATCGGCCAGATGCTTGCGCTCCTGAAACAGATGCTGGAGATGCGACTGCATCTGTGCCAGCCGGTTTTGCGCATAGCCAAGCTCGTCCCGACGGCATGAGGCATCAATGATAAGGGTCGGATCGTCCGGTTTCTGGCCGAAGGCAAACATATTTTCATACATATGGCCGACAGGGCGCAGCAGCAGCCGGTGAATGATAAAATAGATCAGCGCTGCCGCCACCAGAGAGATCAGCAGGGAAACCGTGGCAATTATGCGTGAATTCTGTATCAGCTTGTTATGCAGTGCAGCATCATACATCACAATATCAACGGTCGTGCCGGTATAATCAGGCGGGCCGGACAACAGAATGACTCGGTTGCCGCCGCTGGTCAGGGTTTTCAATGCGCCCCAGAAATCGCTGAGCGGGGTGGATGCGGTCAAATCAATATGTTCATCAACCGGCAGCGGCTCCGGCGAGGCGGCCAGTATGCGGCTTTCGCCGTTGCGGGTCACGGTAATGGCCTGCGCATCGGTTGAGCGCAGCAACTGATCCTGCAATTCCGGCGATAAATGTGCGTCAGGGCTGGCATCAAGCAACAGCATACTGGCTGCGGCTACCATACTATGTTTAGCCGTGAGCCACTGATTGCGCATATTGGAAATAGACGGCGCAAGAATAACCACTTCCGCAATCAGCACGGCCAGAATCGTCATCAACAGCAATTTGCTGGAGACGCGGTGGCGCAGAGGAATATGGTGATCATCCTCGCCCAGAAGAATCTGATCCTTTTCCGGAAAAGCCGGCGGGATCGTGTCATTCTCTTCTATTGCGGATTTGGCTGAGGAATTGATGCTTGAATGAAGAGCGGATTGATCGGTTTTAAAATTCAGAGCGGTATCCTGATTGGCGGTCTGCGGTCTGTTCTGCGCAGTCTCGGATGATCCGTCGGGGCGGTTACCGGCAGGCCTCAGAAAATCTCTGTTTTTCGTAAAGGTCATTATGTCCATCCGTCAGGCTTGCCGGTTCAATACCATGGAACCGCTCTTCATGCACGGAATTCACAGGTCATTGCACGCCAGATTATCTCTGCCAGATCGAAATCCTGTCCCCGGACATTCTAATGACGTTCTAATCCTGCATTGCGCAATATAGGCGTTACACGGGGATATTTCAAATTTTGAGGTGCTTTGAAACGGCAACAAAATCACTATAACAAAAGTTTTATATTTAACAGTTGTTTTAATCCTGATAAAAGCATGTTATATCGTCCTGCATACAGACAGGAAGCGAGCTGAAAAGCTCACCGAAAGCCGAAACGACCTGACAGACTGAGGAAGCAACGGAATGGCGCAAAATGACGACAAGATAATACAGCCGGACAGTGCGACTTCCGTTTCCTTACAGCAATTATCTGCGCAGGAACGCGCTGTTCTGGATATGATTATGGTCAATCCCTTTGTGGGGCAGCAGCAGATTGCCGATGCGCTGGGGCTGGCGCGCTCGACTGTGGCCGCACATATTGTGCAGCTGACACAAAAAGGCTTTGTGCTCGGGCGCGGTTATTATCTGCCGCAAGCCAGACGCATTGTTTGTGTCGGCGGCGCTGTTTTCGACCGCAAATATCATGCCCATGCACCTTTGATCAGGGAAACATCCAATCCCGTCAGCGGCTATCGCAGTCATGGCGGTGTTGCCCGCAATGTTACGGAAAATCTGGTGCGCCTTGGCGTGAATACCGGCTTCGTCTCCATCCTTGGAGATGATGAAACCGGCCGTGCGATTCTCGATCATCTGCGCATTCTGGGTGTGGATGTCAGCCGTGCGATTGTAACCAATGAAGCGCCAACCGCCGAATATGCCGCCATTTTGGGGCCGGATAATGAGCTGGCACTCGGCATTGCCGATATGGGCATTTTTGATTTGTTTACGCCGGATATGCTGGAAACGGTCTGGCCGCATCTGGCTTCGGCGGACTGGGTTTTTGCCGATTGCAACCTTCCTGCCGCAACATTGGAAATGCTGCTTGCCAAAAAATCAGGCAGCCGTTTTCAACTGGCTGTTGATACGGTTTCTGCGCCGAAAGCGCAGCGCCTGCCGCAGGATCTGAGTGCTGTGGATCTGCTGTTTCTCAATATGGATGAAGCGCAAAGCCTGCTCGGTCATCCGGCAGAGGCAGCGCGACTCACATCCGAACAGGCGATTAAAGCCCTGCAGGCGCGTGGCGTGGCACGGATTGTTATGACAATGGGTGCTGCGGGTGTGGACATTGCCGATGAAACCGGCATCCGCCACATTGCCAGTGTGCCTGCACAGCCGGTGGATATTACCGGCGCTGGTGACGCACTGATTTCCGGCACGCTTTATTGCCTGCTTGACCGCCAGCCGCTGCCGCAAGCCGTGCGCACCGGCACATTGCTCGCCACGCTGACCACCGAGAGTGAGGCCAGCGTGCATCCCGATTTATCTGCTCATTTTCTCGATGCTCACCGTCACAGAGTGCTGTGAGCGGTTGAGATAATTTTTTGAAACCGCTTTTGGAAAGGTTGCTCCTTTGACCCGTTTGACTATGCATTTCAGCAATGAAGTCCGCACTGCCCTTGATAAGGGTACACCTGTTGTTGCGCTTGAATCCACCATCATTACCCATGGCATGCCTTATCCGCAAAATCTGGAAATGGCGCGTCATGTGGAGGCTGTTATCCGTGAAAACGGCGCTGTTCCGGCAACAATCGCTGTTTTGAAGGGCGAAATTCATGTCGGTCTGGGCGATGCCCAGCTGGAACAGCTGGCACAGACCACAGATGCGGTTAAAACCTCCAGCCGTGACCTTGCTGCCGATATGGTACAGGGGTTGACTGCTGGCACCACAGTTTCCGCAACCATGCGGATTGCATCCCTTGCCGGTATCGAAATTTTTGCCACCGGCGGCGTTGGCGGCGTGCATCGCGGTGCGGAAGACAGTTTTGACATTTCCGCCGACCTTAATGAGTTGGGCATGACCAATACAACGGTTGTTTGCGCCGGTGTGAAATCCATTCTCGATATTCCGAAAACCCTTGAATATCTTGAAACCCAGCGCGTGCCGATCATTGCTTATGGCAGCGATGATTTTCCGGCCTTCTTCACCCGTTCAAGCGGTTGCAAGGCGGATCATCGTCTCAACAGCGCAGAAGAGATTGCCAAGGCTATGGCGCTGCATCATGCGCTTGGTTCCGGCACCGGTATTCTGATCGCCAATCCAATTCCGGAAGAGGATGCACTGACGCCGGAATTCATCAATGGCACGATTGAAGCTGCGGTGCGCGAAGCTGCGGAACAGGGCATTGGCGGCAAGGATGTCACGCCGTTTCTGCTGGCACGCATCAATGAATTGTCGGAAGGCCGTAGCCTCAAAGCCAATATTGCGCTGGTGCTGAATAATGCCAAGCTGGCGGCTCTTATGGCAGTTGCTTATAAAGCTCTGGCATAAAACTTCTGAAACATATGTTTTGAACGGGCGGGAACAATAGTTTCCGCCCTTTTTTATAGTTTGCCTTATTCTTATTGCAGACAGCGACACGCTGCTGTCATCTTAAATCTTTATTAGCCATCTTGTCAGAAATTGCGGCCGCATAGGGTTGGTAACTGACCGGATAGGGGCTGCGGCAGGCAGGATTTCCGGGCTTTGCCGGTATTTTGCCGCAGTAGCATTACAGAAATTTAATTAGACCTGCGGGGGCAGATTACGCATTTTAAACAGGCTGCTTCGCTGTTGCCGGCATGTTTCTGCTTCCGGATGCCGGATTGGCTGTCCTGAAACAGAAATGTGAGACGCAGCATCAATGCGGATGCGGGTCGCAGTCAGAGGTTAAATGCCGTCAGTGATTGTCGTTTTTGACAAGCAGACAGGTCAACAGCCCGTTACGGCAAGATCGGAATAGAATGAAAAACTGGAAACAGATTGCGGTTTGTGTGGTTCTGGCAGCGGCTGCCTATGGTGGCTGGAGCTGGTATAATGGCAATCGCGCAGACATACAGGCACCGGATAAAGCGGCAGGTGCTGCGGGCGAAAAATCAGCCGGACATAACAATGGCGGACGCAGTGGCAATGCCGCGCTTGTGGTTGTCAAACCGGCGGGCTCTCAGGTGGTCAATGACAAGCTGAGCGCCATTGGCAGCGGTATTGCGCTGAATACGGTAACGGTTTCACCTTATTCCAGCGGCACTATTCGCGCGTTTCTGGTCAGCGCCGGTTCTGCGGTGAAAAAAGATCAGGTGATTGCCGAGCTGGATGCGGAAACAGAACAGATCGCCGTGGAAAAAGCGCAGGTTGCCTTGCAGGATGCGCAGAATACGCAAAAACGTATGACAACGCTGCGTGCTTCCAATGCGGCAACACAGGTGCAGGTGGTTGCCGCCGATCTGGCATTGGCCAATGCGCAACTGGCACTGAAAGATGCGCAACTGGCGCTGAGCCGCCGCTCGGTCAAAGCGCCGATTGCCGGTATTGTCGGTATTCTGCCGGTTGATGCCGGTAATTATGTGACCTCCAGCACAGCCATTGCCACGATTGACGACCGTTCCAAACTGCTGATTGATATCTGGGTTCCGGAGCGTTTTTCACCGCAATTGCGCATCGGACAGACCGTGACTGCCCAGCCGACAGCCTTGCCGGGCAAAAACTTTCAGGGGCAGATCAGCGCTGTTGATAATATGATTGATGCCGCCAGCCGTACCTTGCGGGTGCGGGCGGAAATCACCAATCCGAGCGATGTGCTGCGGGCGGGTATGTCTTTCACCGTCACCATCCTGTTTCCGGGCGAGCAATATGCAGCGGTTGATCCGCTGGCCGTGCAATGGGACGGTAAAGGCTCTTATGTCTGGCGCATCGGCAAGGATGACAAGGCGGAACGTGTTGCCGCAAAGATCATTCAGCGCAATGCGGATGCCGTCCTTGTTGAGGGCGATGTGAATGAGGGTGACCAGATTGTCACCGAAGGCGTGCTGAATGTGCGCGAGGGCGCTGCGGTAACGGTTAAAGGGCGCAATTCCGGCAGCGATGCCGGTGGCAAAGCCGCTCCGGCAACCGCACAGGCCACCAATCAACGGGCAGGATGATGATGAGCGCAGAACGTCCTGAAAAAGACGGTGCGGAGCAGTCTGTCACCGCAAACACAGCTGTTCCGGCCGGTGAAACGGCAGGCACAGAGAAGACCGGCCAGAAGCAGGCACCGCAGAATGGCGGCTTTACCGCGCTGTTCATCCGCCGTCCGGTTTTTGCCTTTGTGCTGAATGTGCTGATTGTGGTGGCGGGGCTTGCCGCGCTGACTGGCGTGGATATCCGCGAATTGCCGGATGTTGACCGTCCGGTGATTTCGATCAGCACCACCTTTACCGGCGCTTCGGCTGAAACTGTTGACCGTGAGGTCACGCAGGTTTTGGAAAATGAAGTTGCGCGTGTCTCCGGTGTGAAGAATATTTCCTCAACTTCCTCTTTCGGCCGCAGCCGTGTGACAGTTGAGTTTAATGACGGCGTGGACATTAATGTTGCCGCCGCCGATATGCGTGACTCAATCTCCCGCGTGGCCAATCAGCTGCCGGAAGAAGCCGATGCATCGCGCATTATCAAGGCGGATTCCAATGCCGATGCGGTGATGCGTCTGGCCATTACCTCCGATACACTCAGCGTTGATGATATGACGGTGATTGTTGAGGATCAGATCATTGATGTCCTGTCTGCTGTGCCGGGCGTGGCCGATGTGGACACCAATGGCGACCGCGACAAGATTTTCCGCATTGATATTGATCATAAAAGACTGGCCAGCTACGGCCTGACTTTTGCTGATGTCAGCTCGGCTCTGGCCTCCATGGCGCTGGATCAGCCCGCCGGATCGCTGCGCAGTGCCGACCAGTCGTTGGTCGTGCGTGCCACGGCTTCGGTTTCTTCGCCGCAGGATTTTGAGAATATCATTATCAAAGGCCAGACCCGCATCCGCGATGTGGCCAATGTGACCTTGGGGCCGGATATTGAAAGCTCGGCAGTGCTTAATAATGGCCGCAACAGTATCGGCCTTGGCATTATCCGTCAGGCGCAGTCCAATACGCTGGATATTTCCGACGGTGTGCGTGCCGAAGTGGCCAATCTGAACAAGACACTGCCGCAGGGCATGTCGATCACCGTGACCAGTGACGATGCCAATTTTATCCGTGGTGCGATGCATGAAGTGGAAATCGCGCTGATTGCCGCCATTCTGATCGTGATCGCGGTTATCTATATGTTCCTGCGCGATATCCGCGCCACGCTGATCCCGACGGTTTCCATTCCGGTGGCGCTGGTCGGTACTGTTGCTGCCATTTATCTGGCAGGATTTTCCATCAATATTCTGACTTTGCTGGCGCTGGTTCTGGCAACCGGTCTGGTGGTGGATGACGCGATTGTGGTGCTGGAAAATATTGTGCGCCGCCGCTCTTTGGGGCTGGGGCCGCGTGCTGCGGCGGTGCTCGGCACGAAGGAAGTTTTCTTCGCGGTTATTGCCACAACCCTGACACTGGTTGCGGTTTTCGTGCCGATCTCCTTTCTGCCGGGGCAGGCGGGTGGTCTGTTCCGCGAATTCGGCTTCGTGCTGGCGATTGCGGTGCTGCTGTCTTCCGTTGTGGCGCTGACCCTTTGTCCGATGCTGGCCTCGCGTTTTCTCACCGCAGAAGCGGTCGCGCATGAAACCGGCGAGGATAGCCGCCGCGGACTGATCTATCGTGTGAGCTCTGGTCTGGCGCTGCTCTATCGCCGCAGCCTGCACTGGTGCCTCAATGCACCGTGGATTGTGGTGGCGGCAGCACTGGTCTTCGCCTTTTTCTCCTTAAGCGCTTATACGACTTTGCGTCAGGAACTGACCCCGAATGAAGACCGTTCGGCGGTTATGCTGCGCATTTCCGGCCCGCAGGGGATCAGCATCAGTTTCCTGCGCAGCCAGCTTGAAAAGATTGATCAGGCGCTGAAACCGCTGCGTGATGACGGGGAAATTATCAATTCCTATGCCATTGCCGGTGCGGGTGGTTCTTCCAATAGCGGTTTTATGGTGCTGACACTGGCACCATGGGCAGAGCGTGAGCGTAAGCAGCAGGACATTATTACGGATATCAATAAACGTCTGCGCCCGATCACCGGTGTGCGTGCCTTCACGCTGCAATCCAACAGTCTTGGTATTCGCGGTGCCGGTAACGGCTTGCAATTCACGCTGGTTGGCAATGATTATGCGACGATCCAGCCGGTAACGGCGGCGCTGCTGGCGGAGATGGAAAAAGATCCGCGCTTCCAGCAGCCGCGTCTGTCGGTTGATGCCACGCAGCCGCAATTGTCTGTGCAGATCGACCGTGAGCGGGCATCTGATCTTGGTATTGATATTACCGGCCTTGCCAATGCGGTACAGGCCGTACTGGACGGCCGCAAGATCGGCGCCGTCTATATTGGTGACCGGTCTTATGATGTGAAGATGATGGCCACCTCCAATCCGATCAATGACCCGACGGATCTGGAAAACATCTTCATGCGCACGGGTGACGGCCGTTATGTTTCCATGGCGACCATTGCCTCGGTGCGTGAAATTGCCGTGCCGCCGCAACTGGCGCGTGAGCAGCGCCTGCGCTCTATTGCGATTACATCCGGCCTGAGCAGTGATTTTGCGCTGGGTGATGCCTATAAAACCGTGCAGGCAATGGCCGCTCCGCTTTTGCCGCCGGGGGTGCAGATGGTGCCGCTGGCAGAAGCCGCAACCTTGGGTGAAACCTCAACCGGCCTGTTCATGGTGTTCGGCTTTGCGGTGGTGATCATTCTTCTGGTGCTGGCCGCACAATTTGAAAGTTTCGTCAGTGCTTTCATTGTTATGGCCACAGTGCCGCTGGGGCTTGGCTGTGCCATTGTGGCGCTGATCCTTACGGGAACCAGTCTTAATGTCTATAGCCAGATCGGGCTGGTGTTGCTGGTCGGGATCATGGCGAAAAACGGTATTCTGATTGTGGAATTTGCCGATCAGTTGCGTGATCGTGGCCTGTCTCTGCGCGAAGCCGTGGAAGAGGCGTCCAATATCCGTTTGCGCCCGGTTTGTATGACCATGATTTGTGCGGTTCTGGGTGGTGTACCGCTGGTTCTGGCATCGGGTGCCGGTGCGGAAGCCCGTGTGGCACTGGGCTGGATTATCGTTGGTGGTCTGGGGCTGGCAACCATTGCCACGCTTTATGTAACGCCGGTTGCCTATCTGCTGCTCGGACGTTTCACCAAGCCGAAAAGCCATGAGGAACAGCGCCTTGATCATGAACTGGCGCATGCTTCAACGCTGGAAATGAAACCGGAATAAACAGAAAATGGCGGGCACTTCAAAAATGCCCGCCATTTTCTTAATCGCACTCCTGCTTTTTCCTCAGACACCGATCGGCATCAGCGCCGGATCACGCTCGACCTTGCGCGGTGCCACCACGTCTTTCCATACCGACAATGCCTGTTGTTGCGGCGCATTGGGCGCACGTTCCACAAAGCGTCCGTCACCGGGTTCTGCCAATACTTTGCCCTGCTGATAGGCAATGCGGCCACCGCTGAGGGTGATACGCGGCAGGCCGGTCACCTGCATGCCTTCAAACACACTATAATCAATGGCGGAATGCTGGGTTTTGGCCGAAATGGTTTTGGTAGCACTCGGATCCCAGATCACCAGATCTGCATCAGAACCTTCCAGCACCGCACCTTTGCGCGGATAAATATTGAGGATTTTGGCAATATTGGTTGAGGTGACCGCCACAAATTCATTCTCGGTCAGACGGCCGGTGCGCACACCCTGCGTCCAAAGCAGCGGCAGACGCTCCTCAAGCCCCGGAGTACCGTTCGGAATTTTGGTGAAATTGCCGACGCCGTGACGCTTCTGTTCGGTGGTGAAAGCACAGTGATCTGTTGCCACACATTGCAGGCTACCTGCACTTAAACCCGCCCATAGGCTGTCCTGATTGGTCTTGTTCCGAAATGGTGGCGACATCACACGCCGCGCCGCATAATCCCAGTTTTTATTCTGATATTCGCTTTCATCCAGTGTCAGATGCTGGATCAGCGGTTCGCCATAAACGCGCATGCCTTTCTGGCGGGCCCGGCGGATGGCTTCATGTGCCTGTTCGCAGGAAACATGCACCACATAGAGCGGCACGCCGGCCTGATCGGCAATCATAATGGCGCGGTTGGTGGCTTCGCCTTCCACTTCCGGCGGACGCGAATAGCCATGCGCTTCAGGCCCTGTATTGCCGGCGGCAAGCAGGCTCTGCTGTAATTGCGCGACAATATCGCCGTTTTCTGCGTGAACAAGCGGCATGGCACCAAGCTGGGCGCAGCGCTGGAAGGAGGCAAACATCTCGTCATCATTGACCATCAATGCGCCTTTATAGGCCATAAAATGTTTGAATGTATTGATGCCGCGCGCCACAACTTCAGGCATTTCATTATAGCAGCGCTCACTCCAGCCGGTGACAGCCATATGGAAAGAATAATCGGTGCGTGCCTTGCCTGCTTTCTGGAACCATTCTTGCAAGGCTTCCAGCAGATTGCCTTCCGGCGAGGGCAGCACAAAATCCACCACCATTGTGGTGCCGCCTGCAAGGGCTGCTGCGGTACCGCTGTCAAAATCATCGGTGCTGTGGGTGCCCATAAACGGCATTTCCAGATGGGTATGGGGGTCAATCCCCCCCGGCATGATCAGGCAACCATGGGCATCAATCGTGGTGTCGCCCTGCAAATTATGGCCGATCGCGGCAATTTTGCCGTCTGCAATCAGAATATCCGCATCATAAGAGCGGTCTGCGGTAACAATTTTCCCGCCTTTAATCAGTGTGGTTTTTGTTGCTGTATGTGATCCGGTATGAGACCCAATATTTAACATTGTTCGTTTCCCCTTATGGTTTTTTGCGAACAGATGCGGATTGATAAAACAGGTGGAAACTCCGGCATGAAAACCTCATGCCGGAGCAAAATTTTAGACGATTTCAGCGGTCTCCAGAGCCGCATGCAGCAGCACATCCGCGCCATTGCCCGCCCATTCTTTGGAAATGTCCTCCGCCTCATTATGGCTCAGACCATCAACGCACGGGCACATGATCATGGCCGATGGCGCAACCTGATTGATCCAGCAGGCATCATGACCGGCACCGGAAATAATATTGCGCTGCGACAGGCCGAGACGATCCGTTGCCTGACGGATGGTGGCAAGGCAGGTCTCGTCGAAGGAAACAGGATCAAAGGCGCCGACCTCTTCAATTTTATAGGTCAGCCCCATTTTTTCACAGATTTCAGCCACGGATTTTTCCAGCTTCTCAACCATTTTGGCGAGTTCGGCTTTTTCCGGATG
Organism: Pseudochrobactrum asaccharolyticum; assembly: GCA_040392545.1. Taxonomy (GTDB): domain Bacteria; phylum Pseudomonadota; class Alphaproteobacteria; order Rhizobiales; family Rhizobiaceae; genus Pseudochrobactrum; species Pseudochrobactrum asaccharolyticum_A. The sequence continues at coordinate 36,087 of JBEBVV010000002.1, forward strand.
GCGGAAATCGGCCACAAAGACTGCGGTTCCAGGGATGATGTTGCGTGAATTCGGGCTGATATGGACATAGCCGACAGCGCCAACGCCATTGGGGGCATGTTCCCACGCAATCGCGTCAATGCGGTCGGTAATACGTGCCATACCAAGTCCGGCATTCACCCGTTTGCGCATCGGCGTGGAGCCGGTATGGGCTTCCTTGCCGGCGAGCGTAATCTGCAGCCATTTCAGACCCTGCCCGTGGGTGACAACGCCAATATCCACGCCCTCATCTTCCAGAATAGGGCCTTGTTCAATGTGTAACTCATAATAGGCTTTGATCGGGCGCTTGGCAGTGGGGACTGAGCCTTCAAAACCGATGCGTTTCAGTTCTTCACCAACAGTTTTGCCATCCGCATCGGTACGTGATTTCGCCCACGCTTCATCAAACAGACCGGCAAACACACCGGAAGACAGCATGGCAGGGGCAAAACGTGCGCCTTCTTCATTGGTCCAGTTCACCACCTCAATCGGGTGACGGGTTTGAATGCCGAGATCATTGAGGGTGCGCACTACTTCCAGCCCGCCGAGAACACCGAGCACACCGTCAAATTTACCGCCGGTCGGCTGGGTGTCGAGATGGCTGCCGAGCATCACCGGCGGCAGGGACGGATCGCTGCCCTCGCGGCGGGCAAACATATTGCCCATCGTGTCAATGCTCATGGTCAATCCGGCATCTTCACACCATTTCTGAAAAAGCAGCCTGCCTTCGCGGTCTTCATCGGTGAGAGTCTGGCGGTTATTGCCGGTTGTAAGGCCGGGGCCGATTTTGGCCATCTCCATCAGACTGTCCCAGAGGCGGTCGGCATTGGTTTTGAGATTGCTGTTCAGATGCATATTCATGTCTGTTTCCGTATGTGGTCTGTATTGATCATGCTTAAACAAGAATTGGGCGGGCTGGCAGTTAAGGTGAATTTATCACCCTCGGATTATGCCGCACCGAAGTGGTCAGCGAAGCTGCCGGTAAGAATTCAGGAAGACACATAGGGATTTCCTCCTTTTATATTGGCACAACTGCAAGATGCGCCTGTTTTTAGCCCGTGATACGCACTGCTGCGAAAGCGCAGGGTAAAAAGAGCCTTGATTGTTTCCCCAAAAAACCGTTGAGTACGGCTCCGTTCTGATGCGGAGTGTTTATTATGGATTGCCTGTTCACCGTGAGGGTGGCGGGCATTTCTATCATTCACTAAAATCGGCTCAGGACAAGTTCTTATACGTGGTAAAGAGTGTCTGCGGCTTGTTGCTTGCGCAAACAGGGGGCAGATGCGGGGGAGGGCAGCATGAGACAGAAATCGAAACTGACTGAGGAGACCCTGTCGCAGGAAAGTCATGGCAGCAGTGCCACCCGCCCGCGCAAAACCCGTATGAAGAAAACGGATGGCGATGCTGCGCCGGAGAACCTGTCGCGTATTCAGGAGATTAACCGCAAGCTTATTCTCGATGCGGCGCTGGATGTGTTTTCTACCTATGGTTTTCGTGGTTCCACCATCGACCAGATTGCGCAGAAAGCGGGCATGTCGAAGCCCAATCTGCTTTATTATTTCCACCGCAAGGAGGAAATTTATCTGACGGTTCTGCAATTGACCATGGATCAATGGCTGGCTTCGCTGGAGGCGATCAACCCGCAGGGCGAACCGCTGGAAGAACTCAAAAATTATATCCGCATCAAGCTGGAAATGTCGTTCAGTAATCCTGCTGCCTCGCGGCTTTTTGCCAATGAGATCATGCATGGCGCACCGGCAATCGGCACATTTCTGCGTGAGGATATGCGCAAGCTGGTGGATGAAAAAGCGGCGATGATCGGACGCTGGATGGATGAGGGGAAGCTGGCGAAAAGCGACCCTCATCATCTGATTTTCTGTATCTGGGCAACCACGCAGCATTATTCTGATTTTGAAACCCAGTTGCGTGCCGTTCTCGGCAAGAATTTTGACAAGCCGGAAACCTGTGAAAAAACGATACAGGCGGTCAGTTCCATTTTGCTGGATGGTATCCGGCCACGTTAAGCGAAGAAAGGCTGAGCGGGGATGGATAGCGGCAGAAATAATTCCGCCGCTATTGATGTTATGAGCAGTGATGACTGCCTGTCCCGTCACCTTTGTGTGCTCCTATTCCGCAGCTTGTTTGTGCATTTGTGCCATCGGATTATTCGGATGTGTGGTCCAATTGGCATAATCCGGGCTGATCGGCTCTTTGGTACGCGGATCAATGCCTGCAACCTGCTCCATGGTGATGCAATCCTGCACAGGGCAGACGCTCACACAGAGATTGCAGCCCACGCATTCCTCATCAATCACCTCGAATTGGCGCACACCATCCACCATGGATGTAATGGCCTGATGGGATGTATCCTCACAGGCAATATGGCAGCGGCCGCATTTGATACAGGCATCCTGATCAATCCGTGCCTTGGTGGTGTAATTCAGGTTGAGATATTGCCAGTCTGTGACTTGCGGCGCGGCACGGCCACGGAAATCGTCCAGTGAGCGGTAGCCTTTGCTGTCCATCCAGTCGGACAGGCCGTCGATCATTTCCTGCACAACCTTGAAACCATAGGTCATGGCTGCCGTGCAGACCTGAACCGTGCCGCAGCCGAGCGCAATGAATTCTGCCGCGTCACGCCATGTGGTAATGCCGCCAATGCCGGACATCGGCAGTCCCCGTGTTTCCGCATCACGGGCAATTTCCGCCACCATATTGAGCGCGATCGGTTTGACCGCAGGGCCGCAATAGCCGCCATGGGAACCGCGCCCGTCAATGGTTGGCTGCGGGGCAAAATTGTCGAGATCAATGGAAACGATGGAATTGATGGTATTGATGAGCGACACTGCATCTGTACCGGCATTTTTGGCGGCGCGTGCAGGCATACGGATATCGCTGATATTCGGGGTGAGTTTGGTGATCACCGGCATGCGGCTATATTGTTTGCACCATTTCACCACCATGGCCACATATTCCGGCACCTGACCGACGGCGGCACCCATGCCGCGCTCGCTCATCCCGTGCGGACAGCCGAAATTCAGTTCAATCCCATCGGCACCGGTTTCCTCCACCCGTGGCAGAATGGCTTTCCAGGCTTCTTCCTCGCAGGGCACCATGATGGAGGCAATCAAAGCCCGGTCAGGCCAGCGGCTTTTCACCTCTTTCATCTCGCGCAGGTTAATCTCCAGCGAGCGGTCGGTGATCAGCTCAATATTATTGAGACCGAGCAATCTGCGATCAGCGCCCCAGATGGCACCATAGCGCGGGCCATTGACATTGACGACCGGCGGGCCTTCCGCGCCGAGTGTTTTCCAGACAACGCCACCCCAGCCTGCTTTGAAAGCACGCTCCACATTATAGGCTTTGTCGGTCGGCGGGGCAGAAGCCAGCCAGAACGGATTGGGGGAACGGATACCAAGAAAATTTGTGGTCAGATCAGCCATGTCAGTGATCCTTTGCCGGTGAGGTCGTGTGGGTGTGAACAGATGGCGCGTGCGGCCACAGGCTTGGCAGGTCTTTACGGTTTGCTGCCAGCACGGCTTCAGTAAAACCGCTCACCGCTTCCGGCAATTGCATCAGATGCTGATGGATGGATTGCGCTGCGATTTTGCCGTCCTGTACCGAGGCAACGGTCAGATCCTGACCACCTGCCACGCAGTCGCCGCCAGCCCAGACACCTTGAAGACTGGTGCGGTTTTCAGTGTCGACCTTGATACGGCCGCTACTCATTTCCATGCCGCTGGCACCAAGACCCTGTCCGTCGAGTTTTTGCCCGATGGCCTTGTAAATCTGGTCGGCAGGCAATGTGAGTGTGGCACCGGTTGCAACCAGTTTGCCGTCGCGCTGTTCGGTCTGGGCAAAGCGGATGCCAACCGCCTGACCATGATCATTGAGCAGGATTTCTTCCGGCTGCAGATTATCGCGGATCAGCACGCCTTCCATCTGTGCCAGTTGCTGTTCGTAGATGCTGGCATTCATATGTTCACGGCCGCGACGATAGGCCAGTGTCACATTTTCTGCGCCCAGACGTTTGATCTGCACGGCAATATCAATCGCCGTCATACCGCCGCCGATAACGACAATATCCTTGCCGATATTGAGGCGGGAGAGGTCGGAACTCTGGCGCAATTGTGCAATACTATGTACGGCATCCAGTACATTTTTAGCCTCTTCACCGGCAATATGCAGCCGGTTGGTGCCGCCAAGGCCTAACCCTAAAAACACTGCATCATAACCGGCGCGCAAGGCATCAAGCTGAATATCCTTGCCAAGCGCTTTATCGGTTTCAATGGTGATACCACCGATTTTGAGGATGAATTCCAGCTCGCGGGCGGCAAAATTATCGGTGCTTTTATAGGAGGCAATGCCATATTCATTGAGGCCGCCGCCTTTCGGGCGGGCTTCAAAAATAGTTACCGTATGGCCTTCGCGTGCCAGCGCATGGGCGCAGGCAAGACCGGCAGGGCCCGCACCGACAACGGCCACGCTTTTACCGGTAACGGGTGCGCGGGTGAAAGGATGAACGCCGCTTGCCATCAGATGGTCGGTGGCATGGCGCTGCAACAGGCCGATACGGACCGGCTTGCTTTCAGCCGTTTCACGCACACAGGCCTGTTCACACAGTGTTTCGGTTGGGCAGACGCGGGCGCACATGCCACCGAGAATATTCTCGCTCAAGATTGTGCGGGCTGCGCCTTGCGGATTGCCGCCTGCGATCTGGCGGATAAATTGCGGAATATCAATATGGGTCGGACAGGCCGTCATGCATGGCGCGTCATAGCAGAAATAGCAGCGGTCGGATTCAACCAGTGCTTCATGCTTGTCGAGCGGCGGATGCAGATCGGCAAATATATCCTGATAATCATTAAGACGGTTTGGCCGGATGTCCGGCGCGGCGGCTGCCATATTGTGGCTGCTGTCCGGTTTCCCGTTTTGGTCACTCATGCCCTTTCACTCCTCCCGTACATCCCGCAATCTGATTGCCGGAAATGCACTTAAAATAAATGTCAGAGTTGCCGGATGATGCGCAGGCGCGCAGACAAATCCGGATATGCGAAAGCTGTCTCAGAACGCATGGTAATGCGCTCCGCATGTTTCATTGCTGCATGGTGGGGAAGCGGCGTGTTCCCTTTTTACGCCGGTTCCGCAATCTGTCAGAGCCGTGCTTTGCTTTTGTCACTTTGGCTCTGTGACTTCAGCATGACAGATTTTTTCAGAAGGTCAAATTTTTTATCAAATGGTAAAATATGAGAAATGCAGTCATGTAATTTGCGCATCATCAGGCACTGTTTTGCGCCACGCTTTGCGCGGCGGCTTCACCGATACTGGCGAAAAACCGGTCGGCAATCTTGCGTGCCGCATTGCCAAGCAATCTGGTGCCGAGCTGGGCGATTTTACCGCCTGCATCACCATTGATCGTGTAGCGCAGGATTGTCACGTCAGGACTTTCTTCTTCCAGCACCACATCGGCGCTGCCGGTGGCAAAACCGGCAATGGAGCCCTGACCTTCGCCGCTGATTGTATAAGAATAAGGCGGATTAAGATTGGAGAGGATCAGCAATCCGTGAAAGCGGATTTTTATAATGCCGAGATGAACGCGGATGGCCGCCTGAATATCCGTGCCGGAAATACGCTCCAGTGTTTCACAGCCCGGAATGCAGGGTTTGAGCACATTCACATCATTCATGGCGTCCCAGACTGCCTGTCTTGGCGCGAGAATGCGTTCTTCACCGGTGAGATCCATATTGAGCCTTTTTCTGTCTTGCGGTTCGCTGAAATTTGAGTGCAGAGTGGTTGGGGCAGTTTCATGGCAGAATGAGGCTGCTCTGGCTGATTTTCCGGTTGATGATAACGGTTTCAATCACAAGAAAACAACGGCTGAAGTTTGTTTTTATTTTTCATGCCCTTAAAACACTTCAATCGGTTCATATCTGACGTCATAGTGAGTTGAATATTGAGAAGCAGGATTCCTGATTTGGGAGTGGTTCGCATGGCAGGAAATGAAGCGGCAATTGCGGCAGGTGTTGCAGCGCTGAAGGATCATTGGCACAAAATTGCCGGGCAGCAGAATATGCGCGCGGCCTTTGCCGCCGATCCGCAGCGCTTTGCGCGCTATTCCCTGCAACTGGATGATCTGCTGCTCGACTGGTCAAAATGCCGTATCAATGATGAGACGATGGCATTGCTGAAAAATCTGGCGCAGGCCTGTGATGTTGAAGGGCGGCGCAATGCCATGTTTGCCGGCGAGCCGATCAATACCACCGAGAACCGCGCCGTTCTGCATGTGGCACTGCGGGCAAAACCGGATGATGTTTTTGTAACCGGCGGTGAAAATGTGGTGCCGCATGTGCAGGATGTACTGCACCGCATGGGGCGTTTCAGTGAGGCAATCCGCTCCGGTGATCTGGCGGGCGCAACGGGGCGTACCATCACCGATGTGGTCAATATCGGCATCGGCGGTTCAGATCTCGGGCCGGTTATGGCAACGCTGGCGCTCACGCCCTATCATGACGGGCCGAATGCGCATTTCGTTTCCAATATTGATCCGGCACATATTGCCGATACGCTGCGCGATCTTGATCCGGAAACCACGCTGATCATTATCGCCTCCAAGACCTTCACCACGATTGAAACCATGACCAATGCGAAAACCGCCCGTCAATGGGTGGCTGATGCTTTGGGTGAAGAGGCTGTGGGCGCGCATTTTGTGGCTGTATCCACGGCGCTGGATAAGGTTGCCGCCTTTGGCATTCAGCCGGAGCGGGTGTTCGGTTTCTGGGATTGGGTCGGCGGGCGCTATTCCGTTTGGTCATCAATCGGCCTGCCGGTGATGCTGGCGATCGGGGCGGAAAGATTTAAGCAATTTCTCGCCGGTGCTCATGCAATGGACGAGCATTTCCGTCATGCGCCATTTGCGCAGAACCTGCCAATGATGCTGGGCGTGATCGGCTATTGGCATCGTGAAATCTGTGGTTTCGGCAGCCGTGCGATCATTCCTTATGATCAGCATCTGGCACGCTTGCCTGCTTATTTCCAGCAATTGGATATGGAATCCAACGGCAAAAGCGTGAAGCGGGACGGCACGCCGGTTTCCGGTGCCACAGGGCCGGTTGTCTGGGGCGAGCCCGGCACCAACGGGCAGCATGCTTTCTTCCAGCTTTTACATCAGGGAACCGATACAATTCCGCTGGAATTTATGATCGCCGTGCAGAGCCATGAAACAGAACTGCCGGAACAGCACCAGATGCTGCTGGCCAATTGTCTGGCGCAGAGTGAGGCTTTGATGAAAGGCCGCACATTGGAGGAAGCGCAGGCACAATTGCGGGCGCGTCAATTGCCGGAAGCGGATGTGGAGCGCATTGCCCCGCATCGGGTTTTCTCCGGCAACCGGCCGTCAATCACCATCATTTATGACAAGCTCACACCTTTTGCGCTTGGCCGTCTGATTGCGCTTTATGAACATCGTGTTTTTGTGGAAGCACAGCTGTTTGGCATTAATGCCTTTGACCAATGGGGGGTTGAACTGGGCAAGGAACTGGCAACAGAATTGCTCGATGTCGTGACCGGAAAACAAAATGCCGCTAATCGCGATGCCTCGACACAAGGGCTGATTGCGCATTTGCACCATGCCGCACAGAAAGTGTGAACAACGCTGTTAAGGCCGGTATTTTACCGGGAAATGCGTGACAATTCAAAGCGATTGGTGTTTGCTGCAAAGTCTGTGACGGGGCTTGAGCTATTTGGGGGATGGCTGAGGCCCGCATACGCAGACAGATTGTAAATATCTGCCGCAGCCGCAGGCGCAGCAGACCGGTGTGAGAGCCGGAAGGTTTTGGGTGGAGCAGACATGAAGACTGATCGGATCGGATTTGCCGGAGATGTGCCGGGCATTCAGGTGGAATTGCGCGTTTTGCGCTTTGAGGGCACAGATAAAACGGCTCCGGCAGCCTATTTGCAGTCATCGCTGCATGGTGCTGAATTGCCGGGGCAGGCTGCCTTGCATTTTCTGATCCCGATGTTGCAAAAAGCCGCCGATGAAGGCCGGATTAAAGGCGATATTACCCTTGTGCCGCAGGCTAATCCTGTGGCGTCCAACCAGTGGCAGAGCCATCAGCATCTCGGTCGGTTCGAGTTTTTCTCCGGAGTGAATTTCAACCGTAATTTCCCGCTTCTGGAAAATTTTGACACGTCTGCACTGCCGGAAACCGATGCGCCGGTCTCCATTGACAAGCGCATCAAGGCAATGCTGGTGCGTCTTGCTCTGAAGCATGAAATCGTGCTGGATCTGCACTGTGACGATGAGAGTGAAAACTATCTCTATGTGCATGAAAATTTTGCCGAAGATCTGCGCGATCTGGCAACGGCACTGCGCTCCACCGCTATTCTCGCCGGTGATTCCACTGTCAGCGCTGCTTTTGAAGAGGCTTGTGTTAATCCGCTTTTGTATATGAAGCCGGAAGAGCGCGATATGCGCCGCCGTGCGGTCACGACCGTCGAATTCCGTGGTCTTAATGATGTTGACCCTGCAACGGGCATGGCTGATGCGGAAGGGCTTTACCGCTTCCTCGTGCATCGCGGTGTGGTGGAGGATGCTTCCAGTGAACTGGGCGCGCCGTTTAACGGCCCGATTGCACCTTTCTCCCGTGTGGAGATGATCCGCGCACCGCAGGGCGGCATGGTGCTTTATCATGTGGCGCTGGGCGATATTGTCAAAAAAGGCGATTTGCTTGCGACAATCGTTACGGTGCCGGGCGAACCGGAACATGACATCAAGCTCTGTGCACCACAGGCCGGACGTGTTTTGACCTATCGCAGCCTGCGCTATCTGCGCCGCGGTGATGATGTGATGAAACTGATCGGTGATGAACCGTCAGCGCAGGCAAAACCTGCCGGTTCTCTGGAGGCCTGATGTCTGCACCAGCTATAGCGCCAGGCGGTTCCGCCAGAAAAATCCGTGCCATTCTTTTTGACAAGGATGGCACGCTGGTTGATTTTAACCGGACATGGTTTGCCATTTCCTGCGAATTGGCAAAGCGCTCTGCCGCCGGTGATGATGCGCTGGCACGCAGTCTGCTGGATGCAGGGGGCTATGACTGGGAGCAGGAAAAATTCCGCGCCAATTCCGCAATTGCTGCGGGAACAATCGAAGATATTGTGGCGCTGTGGCACCCGCAGGACAGTGCGGAGCAGCGTCGCGAGCGCGTGGCGGAATATGATCATTACGGGGTTGAGGAAGGTGCAAAACAGGCTGTTGCTGTGGATGCGCTGACGGAAACCCTTGAGGCACTGAAACAAGCCGGTTTTGTGCTTGGCATTGCCACCAATGATTCCGAGGCCGGTGCGCGGGCAACGGCTGCCGCATTGGGGATCAGTGCGTTATTTTCCGGTTTCATCGGTTATGATACGGCGGCACGCGCCAAGCCTTATGCTGATCCGCTGTTGCATTTTGCGGCCGAGATCGGTGTGGCACCGGAAGAAGTGGCAATGGTGGGTGACAATCCGCATGATATGGAATGTGCAAGAGCCGCTAAAGCGGGGCTGGCTGTCGGTGTTCTGACCGGTAACAGCCCGCGGGATGTGCTGGAGCCGCTGGCGGACATTGTGCTGGCATCCATTGCCGATCTGCCGGATTATCTGGCCATTAAATAATCGTCTGACTGAAGACGACAGGCCGGTGCATGTTTCAAAAGCTGCACCGGCTTTTATTTTATTCAGGCATGACTTTGATTGTTACATAACCGCTATAAATCTGCACAAAGACCAGAGGCGTGCCGTTGATAATGGCATAGCTTGTTTCATCGCTGATCTGGCTATTGGCGATCAGTTTGCCGATCAAAGCGCGGTTTTCTTTCTTTGAGAAGAACATATCCTGATTATCTTCGTGATCGCGATGACCGAGCGCGTAAACATTGGCGCGATCCTGCTGGATAATCCCCTCAACCTTGGTGAGCAGAGCGCCGGATGAGTTGTAATGATCCTGCTTGCTCAGTCTGGCATAATAGGAATCAATGGATTTTTCCTGCGCATATGCGGCATTGCCTGTCAGCAACAGGCTGAATGCAGCCGCAGCAAAAACCGGCATAGTGCGAAGACTGCGTTTGTTTGCGTTCATGAGTTATTCCTGAATATACCCGATGCCTGCGCGGCATTCCGGCATGAATGATTATTTGAGCGTCATTGTCGGCAGGCCATTGGCAATCCAGGCCTCCAGACCACCGCGATACCAATAGGTTTTCCAGCCTAATGTGCCGGCACGCATTGCCGCATTATAAGACGAACGCTCATTCATGCTCTGGCCAAAAAACACCAGTGCATAATCCCGCTGTCCTTTGGTTTTCTCGATCAGCCATGCATCCAGTGCGGCCTGAAACCGGTCTGTGGTGCTGCCATCCGTGCCCGCATCAGCCAGCGAATAGGCATCCGGCAATGTCTCCCGCAAACCACCGGTATCAATGAGGAGCAGTTTTTTCTCATCTTTCATGAGATCAACCAGATCCATGGTTTTGACCACTTTGGCTTTTTTGATGTAATTGGGCGTCGGGCCTTTGTAGGGGGCCGGAAACAGCATATATGTCGGCGGTACGCCCAGTTCTTCCAGTTCGTCAAAACGATGGTCACCGCTTGCCGTGGTCTGCGCCGGAGCAGAACCGGTGCTGCCTGTGCCCGTTCCTGTGCTTCCGCCTGTTGTACCGCTTGTTGTGCCAGTGGCCGCAGGTGTCGCGCCTCCAGCTACAATCTCACCACCAACGGTTTTCATCTCAATATCGGAGATCATCACAGCCAGATGTTCAATCAGGTCGTAGCACATCGTAACAGAGGCTTCGCCCGGGCTGTACCAGGCATTAAGCTGGCCGCAATCCTTGAAGGTGATCTGTAATGGACGTGGCATAACATAGGTTTCACCAAGGCGCTGAATATAGCCTTTCAACCCGCCGGAAAGGTGATTGGCAAGCAGATTGCCAACGCGCCGCTGCGATGGTTCAAAAGTAACGCTGATCGGTGCGCCGGGTGCATCGGCAGGCATTTCACCATCCGGATGCCATGCACCGACACGGGTATGCGGTGCCAGAATACGGCGCCATGCGCGGTTTTGTTTGTTGAACTCGTCACCGCAGCGGGCTTTGGTGCGCTCTTCCAGTCCCACACTTTGCGCAACCGGTTCAAAAACGTCCGGATTGCCACCATACATAATACAGAACATATTGCGGAAGCGTTTGAGATCGGCGGTATGCTCGTCCTGCCAAGGTGAGGAACTGTTGCCCTGCATTTCCGCCAGCTTGCCGCTGTAATACCATTGCAGCGCGGCATAGCTTGCTGCGCCATTGGCAATCGCATTCACCTCTTTATTCGGGTCGGGATACATTGTCGGCTGCACAACCTGCAAGGCGGCGTAAACATCCACCGCATCTTCTTCAGGCCCTGTGGACGGCAATTGCAATTCACCGATCAATGCATGGCCGAATTCATGCATCAGAATGCTCTGTACCAGCCCCATATAGACGGAGATCAGGCGCACAGTATCATTGCCAAATTCAGGCAGTGGTCCTGCACCCGGCGTTGAAGCATCAATGCCGGAACGCGTGTCCGTTCCTGTGCCGGAAGCGGGCGCGCTGCCACCTGTGCCGGTGCGTGGCGGCAATTGCGTGTTCAGATTTGAATCAATATTGAAACCGGTAATCGCAAAGGTGCCGATATCATAAGCCATGATACCGACTTCGGCTCCAAGGGCAGGGATGTCGCTGACTTCACCGATTTTCTGATCATTGAGCAGGAAACGTGCAGCTCCCGGTACTTCGATAATTTTTATCGTATCGGAGCCGTCAAGTTTGGCGAGGTTTGGAACGGATGCAATATTGAGGCGCTTCTCGCCCTCGGTACAAAACAGGTTAACCGCTTTATTGGCCGAGATCTCAATAAGGCAGATGCTTTTTTGCGCACGGTTGCCAAGGGTAATACCAATCGAGGCATTGGGCTTATCAGAATAGACGCCAAGCGCTGCACTGATGATACGTCCGGTTTCCGGTGGTTGTCCGGCATGGATCGAGAGTGATTGCTCACTTTCGCTGGCTGTGAAATTTTGCAGTAAAACCCAGCCGTCCTGTTGTTTTAAATTCCAGCCTTTGAGCAACTGGCTGCTGACCGTATCGGCCAGCGGACCGAGTTCTTTTTCATATGCGGCCTGTGCCGGAGCGCCGAGAAGCACCAGAGAGACAAAGACAGCAGCGCCGCGTAAAAGCATTTCTATTTTCCTGTTAATGCAGATTTCAGAGCAGTTCTCATTTTCTGAAACGTGTTTCGTTATACAGAAATATAGCAATATTTAGATAGCTCTTCATTCATTGCAGTTTTGTACAGGATTCTGAGCATAGCATTGCTGTGAGGTAAAGAACCTTGTGCAGAAAAACAGTCTTTATCCGGTAGTTTTATCCGCAGAACTCTCTGTGGCGGACGGATTTATAAATTGAAGACTTGCTGTATTATGCTGCTGAACGCGTGCGAAACCGGTTTGCAATGCGGATTTTAAGGCCGGTGCAGGCAATGAGGCGCAGAGATAAACGGAGCGGCGGGCAGTCAGCCCGTCCGCTCCGGCCTTGAATGATTTCAGCGCAGTTCCCGCCGCAAAATCTTGCCGACATTGCTTTTCGGCAGGCTGTCGCGGAACTCGATAATGCGCGGGCGCTTATAATTGGTCAGTCGTTCCGCGCAGAAGGTTTTCAGCTCGTCTTCCGTCAATTCCGGATTGCGGCGCACCACAAAGAGCTTGACCACTTCGCCGGAATGCTCGTTGGCGACGCCGATGGCTGCCGCTTCCACCACGCCCGGATGTTCGGCCGCGACTTCTTCAATTTCATTCGGATAAACATTGAAGCCGGAAACGAGGATCATATCCTTTTTGCGGTCGACGATCTTGGTGAAGCCTTTTTCATTCATAAAGCCCATATCGCCGGTGCGGAAAAATCCATCGGCAAAAACGGCCTTGGCTGTTTCTTCAGGGCGGTTCCAGTAACCTTTCATCACCTGCGGGCCGCGCACGCAGATTTCCCCGACCTCACCGAGCGGAACATTATCGCCATTATCATCGCGGATGGCGACATCCGAACCCGGCACCGGCAGGCCGATTGTGCCGGAAAATTCCGTGGCATTGAGCACATTGGCCGTAGCCACCGGTGAGGTTTCCGAAAGACCGTAACCTTCGGTCACCAGACAGCCGGTCAGTTTTTCCCAGCGTTCGGCCACAGGGCGCTGCACCGCCATGCCGCCGCCAAGGGTCAGGATCAGCGGTTTGAAATCGAGCTGGCGGAAATCGGCATTATCCATCAGTGCATTGAACAGGGTGTTAAGTCCCGGGAAAATATGGAACGGCGCTTTTTTCAGCTCTTTAACAAACCCCGGAATGTCGCGCGGATTAGGGATCAGTACATTGCGCCCGCCCTGCTGAATGCCCATCATCGCATTCACGGTCAGGGCGAAAATATGATAGAGCGGCAAGGCACAGATATAATTGACATTTTCCGGTCTGCCCTTGCACTGGAAGGCAACATCAAGCCAGAGGCGCATCTGCTCCACATTGGCAATAATATTGCTCTGCATCAGCATGGCACCTTTTGAGATGCCCGTTGTGCCGCCGGTATATTGCAAAAATGCCAGATCATCCGGCGCAATGCTGACCGGCTTGAAGCTCAGCTTTTCGCCTGCCGACAGAGCCGATTTGAAGCTTGTATGTGCCGGAATAGTCCACTGCGGCACCATCTTCTTGACGCGGCGCACCACAAAATTGATCAGTGCGCCTTTCAACCCGTGCATGTCACCCATTGAGGCAACAATCACATGTTTGACCTGTGAAACCGGCAAAACTTTTTCCAGCGTATGGGCGAAATTTTCAAGAATGAAAATAGCCTTGGCACCGGCATCATTGAGCTGATGTTCCAATTCGCGCGGTGTGTAAAGCGGATTGATATTCACGACCACCAGACCGGCACGCAGAATGGCGGTAATGGCCACCGGATATTGCAGAATATTCGGCATCATCACGGCAACGCGGTCACCTTTGACCAGCCCGCGGGATTGCAGCCATGCAGCCATTGCCGCAGATTTCTCGTCCAGCTCTTTATAGGTGAGGGACTTGTCCATACAGGTGAAGGCCGGACGGTCTGCATAGGTTTTGCAGGCAGTGAGAATGAGGTCGGCAATGGACTGATAGGGAGAAGGGGCAAGCGTATGTGCCACGCCTTCCGGATAGCTGTTAAGCCATGGTCTGGCATCATAAGGGCTGATTGCAGCCGCTTTGCTGGCAGCCGGTGCCGTTTCCTTAGCCAGAGCTGCGGCTTTGGCCTTGGTATCGGGTGCCTTGGCTGCCGGTTTTGCGGCGACCTTTTTCGGAGCGGCTTTAGAGACTGTGGTGGCTGTTTCGGCCTTTACATCCGCTTTCTTTGCAGCTGTTTTCTTCGGCGCCGACTTTGATGCCGGTGCTTTTACCGGAGCCGTTTCGGCTTGAGCGGCAGCAGATTTTGCGGATGCCGCAGGCTTGGCTGCTTTCTTCACCGGTGCCTTCGCTGCAGCATCGGCTTTGTCTGTTGCCTTTTTGGCCGGAGCAGCCGTTTTGCGTGCCGTTGCCGGTTTTTTCGCGGCAGCTGCCTTCACGTCTGTCTTTGTCGCCGGTACAGCTGCTTCCGTTTTTTCAACGGGTTTTTTAGCCGTGCTTTTTGCTGTGCCGGTTGTGGCATTCTTACCGCTCGAACGTGTCATTCTGCCTCCCAGAATTCCTGTTGTGCTGACATATGCCTTCCGGATAATTTCCGGTGTTCCGGCTCCTCCTCGTTGAAACCGGACTGCCAACAACTTAACCGAGATTATGCCGAGATCAATATCCGGACACAATTATTCCATTGACGTAAACGTAAATTGTCTGTCAGGCAATATGTCAAATCACAATGCGTTTAATTTAAATAGTATCTCATAATTATTCATAGAATAATTTCAGTATGTTGGCATATAGCAATATAATTCCGGAAAACACCCTATAAACAGGAAATATTATGCCTTTTTATCTGTAAGGCACAGTTTATCATGAAAACAATAAACAGGGCAGTTTCAAAGTGTTGCGGCTTTTTAAGGCATGCGCGAAACTGCATTGCAATGATTTTGTCCGATTGTGGTGAAGGGGTGCTTTTTGATGAGCCTGACCGGAATAATACCGTCTGTTTTGCAACTGATCGGTCAGACACCGCTGGTTGAACTGCACGGATTTGACACAGGTTCCTGCCGGTTATTTGCCAAGCTTGAAAGTGCGAATCCATCGGGCTCCATCAAAGACCGCGTGGCTCTGAGCATTATTTCTGCCGCAGAAAAATCCGGCCAATTGCGTGCCGGTGGCACAATTGTGGAGGCAACAGCCGGAAATACCGGCCTCGGGCTGGCGCAGGTGGCAGCTTTGCGCGGCTACCGGCTGATTCTGGTGATTCCCGACAAAATGTCGAAAGAGAAAATCCGGCATTTGCGTGCTTTGGGTGCCGATGTGCGGCTGACACGCTCGGATGTTAGCAAAGGCCATCCTGAATATTATCAGGATGTGGCCAAGCGCCTTGCGGCTGAAATTCCGGGCGCTTTTTTTGCTGACCAGTTTTCCAATCCGGCTAATCCGCTGGCGCATGAAACCACCACTGGGCCTGAAATCTGGCGTCAGAGCAATGGTGCTGTGGATGCGATTGTGATGGGGGTGGGGTCCGGTGGTACGCTGACGGGTGTTGGCCGTTATTTCCGCACCGTATCACCACAAACGGAAATCATTCTCGCTGATCCCGAAGGCTCTGTGCTGGCACCTTTTGTGCTGACCGGTCAAAGCGGGGAAGCAGGGCAATGGGCTGTTGAAGGGATAGGGGAGGATTATATCCCTGAAAATGCCGACCTTTCTCTGGTCAGTCATGCCTATGCAATCTCGGATAGGGAATCGGTGCAGACCGCGCGTGAATTGTTACTGCGCGAGGGGATTCTTGCTGGTTCATCCTCCGGCACATTGCTTGCCGCAGCTTTGCGCTATTGCCGAGCGCAGACAAAGCCGAAAAATGTCGTGACCTTTATCTGTGACAGCGGTTCCAAATATTTGTCGAAGATGTTTGATGATAACTGGTTGCGCGATCAGCATCTGACAGACCATGTGGCGCATGGTAATTTGCAGGATCTGATTTCACGGCGCCATGAAGACGGTGCTGTGGAAGTGACCACGCCGGAGGAAAGCTTGCTTGAAGCCTATGGGCGGATGCGGCGCAATGACGTGTCGCAATTGCCGGTGCTGGAACAGGGCAGGCTGGTCGGTATTATTGATGAAGGTGATATTCTCAAAGCCGTAGACGGGCCTGCGGAAGGCCGCTGGGCACGTTTTGCTGCGCATGTTTCAACGGCGATGACAGCGCAGCCGCATGTTTTACAGGTCAATGAAACATTGAGCGCTGTGCAGCGCTTTTTTGACCGAGATGAAGTGGCGCTGGTGGTGGATAATGAGAGATTTATCGGCCTTATCACCCGCATTGATCTGATCAATTATCTGCGCCATGCCAATAGAGCCGAATAAATGGCAATGACGGGAAATGCTGCCGGTTCTGATTTAGGTTTGAACGTCAAAACTGAAGATAAAATCAGTAAAAGCCACACGGATTTATCTGCGATGATCTTTGTCATCTTGCACAATAATATCCGTGCGGCTCCCCTCTGATTATTTATTCATCTGTTCAGCTGAAAACAGCGACGAGACCGGTTGTGATTGCCCAGAGAATAAAGCCTGCCGGTACGGCCAGCGCGGCTAAAAAAATTCCGAGAAAAACATAGGCTGCGCTGTCATTACGCGCACGCAGGTCATCATCCGGTTTTTGCCAAAGAGCGGGTACACCATCATACATATTCAGTCTCCTCCGCAGTAATTCTTATGATTCAATTATGATCCGAATACTGAATTCTTCAAGAGTGAATATAAAAAGATTTGAATTGCACGGAAATAATGGTATTAGAGCTTCTTGTCGCGTTTTTGAGTTATGAGTTGTTCTGATTTTTACGGGTTTTGATTTTTTAAATCTCATTTAATTTATTGATATAAATATATTTTACTTTTTTACTGTAAGTATAGTATTGTCTGTATCTTCAATAAAAACAGAAATTTCCGATGTAATTGTGCTTTCTGTAGCATCGGTTGCCGCAAAAACACCTGCCGATATGGCATCAATTCCATCTTCATTGCTGATGTGAGTCGGCTGAAGAATGAGTTCTGGTTGCGGCGATGCAGCGCTTGAGGAAAGCGCATTTTCTGCCGGAAAATGAATGTTCAGAACGCTGGTTTCAGTCCGTCTCATTGCTGTGCCAAATGGTGCCGGTCAGGCATTTATGCCGCTCAATTGGCCGTGCTGTGCAATGCTGCATGACAGTTATGCAATATTGTTTATTGTCGGCTTTTTAGGTGTCCTTTATAAACATGTCTATCGGGTTCGTTCTCCTCCTCCCAATTGAGCCCGATAACGGAATACGGTACTCCTCCTCCCAGCCGTATCCACGATCAGGCCGCGCACCCTCCTCCCCGCGCGGCCTTTTTCTTTTCTCCCTTCACATGATTATGTCTTGCAGAGCGTACAGAGCATTCTATCTTGCATGCAAATCGTTTTGACTTTTTTGTTATTATTGCAACATTATAATGTTTGTTTAATAACGGTATCTATGGCAAGTGAGTGACGGCAGTCTGCCGGTTGCCCATTGCCGGTGTTCTGTATCTGTCTGTTGATGTGCCTATAAAAGGATTTGCAAGTGAAGCAGCGCGATAATTCTGTATTTTTGAATTCCTATGCCGGTTTCCTGTTTGATATGGACGGAACACTGGTGAATTCCATTCCTGTTGTGGAGCGTATCTGGCTGGAATGGGCGGCAGAACACGGGCTTGACGGGCAGGAACTGTTGAAAAAAGTGCATGGCATCCGCGTTGTTGATGTGATCAAAACGCTGAACATGCCGCATCTTAATCCTGAAACGGTGGCTGAGGCTTTTCTGGCAGAAGAAATGCGTGATTTTGCCGGTATCCGCGCGATTGCCGGCGCCAGGGATTTCCTTGCCGGATTGCCTGCTGACCGCTGGACAATTGTGACATCCGCACCGCGTGAACTGGCCGAAGCCCGTCTGGCTGCTGCCGGTCTGCCGGTGCCGGAAACGATTGTGGTGGCTGAAGATGTGACGGCCGGTAAGCCTGATCCGTCCGGCTATCGTCTGGGTGCCCAGCGCCTTGGTTTTGATGCTGCCGATTGTCTGGTATTTGAAGATGCACCGGCCGGTATTGCGGCAGGGCAGGCGGCTGATGCGCAGGTTGTGGTGATCAGCGAGACCCATAGTCATGAGGTCAGCGGCGGTAATGTGGAGTTCCGCGATTTTACCGCTTTGGGCATGATGCAGGATAATGACGGCCGGTTACGCCTCAGCGTCGGTTGATAGCGGTTTTGCCTAGCCGCGATAGGCTTCAATAATTTCGGCAAGGATCGCGGCGGCAATTTCCGCCGGTTCCTGTGCGCTGATGGCAAGGCCGATCGGGGCATGGATGCGCGTCAGCTCATCCGTGCTGAAGCCTGCTGCCGTCAGCCGTTCCAGCCTTTGTGCATGGGTTTTACGGCTGCCAAGCGCACCGATGTAAAAACAGTCGCTTGCAAGCGCGGCTATCAGTGCCGGATCGTCAATATGCGGAATATGGCTGAGGGCGGCTATCGCGGTAAAATTATCGGGCTGGTTGTGGCGGAAAAAATCTTCCGGCCATTGTGTGTTTATCTGCGTGGCGGGAAACCGTTCCGGCGTGGCAAAGCCGGTGCGCGGGTCAAGGATTGTCAGATCATAGCCGGTGATCTGTGCCATTTGTGCCAGTGCCTGTGCAATATGCACGGCACCGGTCACCAGAATATGCGGGCGGGGACGGTAGGTACGGATAAAAGACGTATCATCCAGCAACGTGATTTTGGCGCTGTCCGGTGCGGGAATAAAACTGATCTGTCCGGTGGCAAGATCAGTCCGCGCGGTGATCTGCCTGCGGGATGCCTGCGCCTGTATAATCTGGCTGACCTGCCGGTGCAGCTCTGCATCATAAGGGGTGATCAGCAGGCGGATGGTGCCGCCGCAGGACAGGCCTGCCGCCCATGCATCTTCATCACTGACGCCAAAGGCCAGATCACGCGGTTCATTTTGCTGCAAAACCTCTGCGGCCTGTGCAATCACTTCCGCCTCAATGCAGCCGCCGGAAACCGAGCCTTCAAAATTGCCCTGTTCATCGCAGATCAGATGGCTGCCTGCGGGGCGGGGCGCAGAACCCCAGACGGAAAGCACGGTCACCAGTGCCGGTTTGCGCCCCTGTTCAAACCAGCTTTGTGCAATCTGTAGCGGATCGGCGGCAGAGAGAGTCTGAGCCATGGCAGTAACAGTCCCCTTTTTTGAAGAAGACTGGCTAAATTTATGCATTTAGGCAATGAGTTTATTTATCGCGCAGGATTTCACGGCGCAGAACAATGCTTGTTGTCAGGTCTTCGACATTCTCAAGCTCGGCAATTTTATTACGAATTTCGTTCAAAGCATTGATCGAGGGCACTTCCACTTCCACCACCAGATCAAGCTGGCCGCTGACGGAAGAGACTTTGCGCACAGCCGGTAATCCGGCCAGAATATCGAGAATGGAAATGCTCGGCGTGCGCTTCAGGGTAATCATCAAAAAAGCCTGCAAAGCTGCATCATCCAGCAGGCCGATATCGGCGCGGTAGCCACGGATAACACCATTCTTTTCAAGCCGTGCAACGCGTTCGCTGGTGGCACTGCGCGACAGGCCAACGCGCCCTGCAAGGGTTTTCATCGGAATGCGGGCTTCCTGAGACAGAATGGTGAGGATTTTCTGATCCGTTGCGTCAATATCCTGCATCATTCCCCCCTTTGACCCCTTTTGAAATGGCGCGATCCTGAAGCTGAAAACAATGACCGGCAAAGTGACGGTTACTTGAAACAAAGTGCCGGTGCAACCGGCACTTTGTCTGATGCGCATCTTTTTATGCTGTGCAAATCTGCGACAATACAGATGCAACGCCTGTTGCAAAACAGGCCTATAAAACGGAACAGCCATGCTTGATACCGCGCCGCAGTTTTCACTTAACGATGCCGCTTCCCTGCTTCAGACCCATTATGGTCTGGAAGGTGTCTTGTCGCCGCTCAACAGCGAGCGCGATCAGAATTTCAAAGTGACCACGGCAGACGGCAAGGTTTTCATTTTAAAAATTATCAATGCATCCGAGCCGGTGGTGGAAAGCCGTTTCCAGACAGCCCTGCTTAATCATATCCGCGATCATGCCGGTCATTTGCCGGTGCCGCATATTGTGCCGACACTGAAAGGCGACAGCCTTGCCGATACGCTTTCCGTCAATGGCGATGTGCATAATATCCGTCTGGTTGCGTGGGTTGACGGGTTGCCGCTGGCAGAATCCGCCCGCTCGCTGCAGGCTCTGGAAGGTTTGGGCGAATTGCTCGGCCAGTTTGATGCGGCCTTGCAGGGCTTTATGCATGCCGGTGCTTTGCGTGATCTCGACTGGGATATGACCAAGGCAGGCCGCTCCAAAGACCGTTTGCATTTCATCAAAAATGCCGACGACCGCGCGCTGATTGAGCGCTTCATTGCCCGTTTTGAAACACAGGTCGCGCCAAAGCTCGGAACTCTGCGCTCCGGTGTCATCCATAATGATGCCAATGACTGGAATGTGCTGGTCGGCAATGACAATCATGATGTGATTGCCGGATTGATTGATTTTGGTGATGCGCTGTACACACCGGTGATTGCGGAAGTGGCGATTGCCGCCGCCTATGCCGGTCTGGACCATGAGGCGCCGATCAGCGCTGCTGCCGCTATCGCCAAAGGTTTCCACAAACATTACCCGCTGCGCGAAGAAGAGCTGAACATTCTCTATGATCTGATCGCCATGCGTCTGGTGACCTCGGTTACAATTTCCGCATCGCGCCGGCAGGAGGCCGAAGATAATCCATATCTGGCAATCAGTGAAAAACCGGCATGGGATTTCCTGCGCAAGCTCGACCGTATGGAGCCGCTGTTTGTGAGCGCTATTCTGCGCAAGGCTTGCGGCTTTGATGCGGTGTCCGGTGCATCGGCAACGGTCAGCTGGCTGAAAAACAACCGTTCAAAATTGCTGCCATTGCTGGATAAGCCGGTTGCGACCTATCCGGCAGAGCTGGTGCCTTATGGCGATCCGACCCATCCGATGACCATCAAATCGGCAGAAGAAAAGCCGGTTATTGCGCAAGCGATGTGGGAAGAACATTGCGCGGTCACCGGTTCTGAGCTCGGTGTCGGCCCGTGGGGTGAAGAACGCACCGTTTATGCAGGCGCGATGTTTGAATCCAAGCTGGTACAAGGCAAGCGCCGTACCTATCACTTAGGTCTTGATCTGTTCATGGCCTCCGGCACCCCGCTTTATACACCGCTTGATGCGATTGTGCGCAGTGTAGACATTGAGCCGGATCCGCTGGGTTATGGCTGCTTGATTACACTGGAACACCGCCCGGTTGGCTGTCCGCCATTCATCTCGCTCTGGGGGCATCTGGCGCATGAGGCAGGCAATCGCCTCAAAGCAGGCGACATTCTGAAGGCCGGTGATCTCGTTGCTTATATGGGCGATGAAACCGAAAACGGCCATTGGGCACCGCATCTGCATTTGCAAATTTGCACCGATACCCGTCTGACAGCGATGGATATTATCGGCGTAGGGGAAGAAGCCTATCTCGATGTCTGGGCGGAACTTTTCCCTGATGCGCGCAATTTTGCCGGTATGGCTGAGGAGTTTTACCAGCAGTCCGGCCGCAGCAAAGACGAGATTGTGGCGATGCGCCGTGAGTTGCTGCTGCCGAACCTGTCGATCTCCTATGAAGAGCCGATCAAATTTGTGCGTGGTGATGGCGTCTGGCTGATTGACCATAAAGGCCGCGCCTATCTCGATTGCTTCAACAATGTCTGCCATATCGGCCATGCTCATCCGGCAGTGGTGGAAACAATGGCAAAACAGGCTGCAACGCTCAACACCAATACCCGCTATCTGCATGATAATATTGTTGTCTATGCAGAGCGCCTGACCGCGACTTTGCCGGATAATCTCACGGTTGCCGGTTTCACCAATAGCGGTTCGGAAGCGAATAGTCTGGCATTGCGCATGATGCGCGTGCATACGGGGCGGGAAAATGCGGTTGTGCTCGACTGGTCCTATCACGGCACCACGCAGGAGCTGATTGATATCAGCCCGTATAAATTCAACCGCAAGGGCGGCAAGGGTGCCAAGCCGCATGTCTATGTGGCTAAAGTGCCGGACAGCTACCGCGCACCGAAAGACTGGGCTTTGGAAGATCATGCCAAGCTCTATGCGGAAAGTGTGGCCGAACAGATTGCGCTGATGCAGGCCAAGGGTGAAGGCCCGGGCTTTTTCATTGCGGAATCTATTCCGAGTGTGGCCGGTCAGGTCTTCATGCCGGATGGCTACCTCAAGGAAGTTTATAAGATGATCCGCGATGCCGGTGGTATCTGCATCGCTGATGAAGTGCAGGTTGGTTTCGGCCGTGTCGGCAGCCATTGGTGGGCATTTGAAACGCAAGATGTGACACCGGATATTGTGACCATGGGCAAGCCGATCGGTGACGGTCATCCTATGGCAGCAATGGTCACCACCCGTGAGATCGCCGACAGCTTTAATAATGGCATGGAATATTTCAACACATTCGGCGGTAATCCGGTGTCCTGTGCTGTTGGTCTTGCTGTTCTGGATGTGATTGAGAGCCAGAACCTGCGCGGTAATGCGCTGACAATCGGCAATTATCTGATGGATGCTTTCCATGAGATGCAGAACCGCTATGAAGTGATTGGCGATGTGCGCGGCCTTGGCCTGTTCCTCGGTATTGAACTGGTCAATGACCGTTACACCAAAGAACCGGCCACCAATATTGCGCGCGCTGTGTGCAATGTTGCCCGCCGACGCGGTATTCTGATGGGGACAGAAGGCCCGTTTGATAATGTGCTGAAAATGCGTCCGCCAATGATCTTCAGCAAGGCCAATGCCGATCATCTGCTCAATGTGCTGGATGAGGCTTTTGCGGAAGTGACAAAAAGTTAAGTTAAACAAAAGGCCGGTGTGTTTCACCGGCCTTTTGTTTTAGCAGTCATTGCATTGGCAACCGTAGAACCTGAACTTTGAAGCCTTGCCGATCCCCGGATTGAAACTGTTGGTCGGGTCAAGCTGGCGGTAGAAAGCCGCCTGTTCCGGCTTGGCTTCATAAAGATGGCCGACATTATGCTCTGCCGGATATTGTGCGCCGCGTGCGCTGATCAGCGCCAGCAAATCATGTTTGAAAGTCTTGGCATCAAAGCCTTTCTTCACAACATAATCCTGATGGAAAACATGGCAGAAGAAATGCCCGTAATAGAGTTTTGACAGGCATTGCTGTTCCAGATTATCCGGCAGCACTTCAAACCAGTCCTGTGTGCTGCGCGGCAACGCAATATCCAGCGCCACCATATCCGCAGTCTGTTTATCATGCACCGTTGCATAGCGGATGGCGGCACCGGCGGCAGCGAAGCGATGCAAAAATGCCTTTTTGCCTTCTTCTGCCGTGCAGGTGAACCAGTCACCGCTTTGCGCATTCCCCGGTTTTGCAAATAAAGCGCTTAAATAATCCTGCGCCTCCTGCACGCCGGTGCCTGACATTTTCAGCATCAGATGATGTTCATATTTTTCATGATAAGCCAGCAGCCGTTTTGGCAGCACTTCCGGCCAGAACCGCATCAGTTTTTGCAAAATCCGGTCTGTGAGCGCGGAGGGCAAAAACGGCAGCCGGTTGGTAAAAGCATCAATCCGGCCTTTGAGTGTGAAAAAGCGCGGCATAAATTCGGTGCCGAGCTTGTCGATCATCACAAATGTATCCTTGCCGTAAATGCGGGTCACGGCAAAAGCTTCACGATGCATATATTCACCGGCCACCGGCAGATCGCTGAAATGCTGCAAAATATGGCGGCGGATTTCGGAGAGAATGTGCGGGTCATTGGTGCCGATATAGAAGCTTTGCTCTTCCCCTTCCGGCGCGAATGTATCCAGCCGCACAGCAAAAACCGCAAGCTTGCCTGCACAGCCAGCGGCATTTTTCAGCCGCCGCGGATCGGCATTGAACCGGGCAGGACTGTCTTCTTCTACAGCACGCACACGGGTGGCATAATCATCATCATGGGCAACGGCATCCGCATCATTGCTGATATCGGCGGCGGTATAATCACGATTATCCAGCCGCGTCAGAATCTCTTCCGGTGTTGTGCCAAGATCAATGCCAAGTTCATTGATGAGGTGCAATTCGCCTTGCTCATCTACACGGGCATAGAGTGCCAGTTCCGTATAAGCAGGGCCGCGCTTGACCAGAGAGCCGCCGGAATTATTGCTGATACCGCCGATAATAGAGGCGCCGATACAGGAGGAACCGATAACCGAATGCGGCTGACGGTTGTGGGGTTTGAGCAGTTTCTCCAGCTGAAACAGCGTTGCACCGGGCAGGCTGACAATCTGTTTTGCATCATTGATCAGATCAATACGGTTCATCCGCAAAGTGCTGATCAGCACCACAGGCCGGTCATAATCATAGCCGCTGGGTGTGGAGCCTTCTGTCAGGCCGGTATTGGCAGCCTGAAAGATAATCGCTGCGCCATGTCGGACGCAGATTTGCAAAATCCGCCATTGCTCCAGAAGACTGCCCGGAAACACCACCGCTGCCGCTTCACCTTCACCGCTGCGAAAACCTTTGCGGTAGCGCTCGGTGGCGCGCGGTTTGGTCAGAATATGTTTTCTGCCCGTGACCGAGCGCAGATCGGCAATCAGGCTCTCGATCGTGGCGGCATTATGGGTTTCAGGCATGGTTTTAACGCTTATTCTGCGGATTTGGAGCGGATAAAGGCAATCAGATCGCTGATATCTTCCGGCTTTTTCAGGCCGACAAAAATCATCTTATTGCCCGGAATAAATTGCTTCGGCGCGGCCAGATAGGAGGTGAGCGTTGCCTCATCCCAGACCATACCGTCTTCACCGGCTTTGGTCATGGCCGGAGAATATTTAAACCCGTCAACAGTTGCGGTTTTGCGGTCAAGAATATGTACCAGATGCGGGCCGACGCGGTTTTTCTCTTCATCAATAGTGTGGCAGGCCATGCATTTGGCAAAGACCTTTTTGCCCTTCGTGGCATCGCCTTCTGCATGAGCGGGCTGGATAAGAGCAAAGCCTGAAAGAACAGCAAGGCCGAGCAGTGTTTTAAGTCCATTATGCATTGTCATACCTTTTAAACCGTAATCACTCTACGGTTGTAAATGAATTTTGCCGCAACGGCGCTGGCAGAAGCGTCGCTGCGACAAAGCAGTCAGTTGGGTATCTTAAGTGCCCTGTTGCACACGGTCAGATCGTGCCTGCTGCCATTTGTGCCGCAATATATTCTGCCTGCCGGATGGCCAGAGACACGATAGTCAGTGTCGGATTTTCCGCCGCTGATGTGGTGAACTGGCTGCCGTCCGAGATGAACAGGTTTTTAACATCGTGGCTCTGGCCGTGTTTATTGACCACACCGTCCTGCGCTTTCTCACTCATCCGGTTGGTGCCCAGATTATGGGTGGACGGATAAGGTGTGGTCGGGAATGTTTTGGTCGCGCCCACAGCCTTATAAAGTGCCTCGCCTTGTTTGTAGGCATGGTTGCGCATGGCGATATCATTGGCATGGTCGGTAAACCACACATCAGGGATCGGCATGCCATATTGGTCTTTCAGCTCGCCATGCAGTTTAACGGCATTCTGCTCCTGCGGCAGGTCTTCGCCGACAATCCACATGCCGGCCATATTCGGATAATCATCCATCGCCGCCGCAAAAGACCGCCCCCATGCGCCCGGATTAAGAAAGGCTGCCATAAACGGAATACCGAGCGAGATGGTTTCCATCTCATAACCGCCGACAAAACCGCGGGAAGGGTCATGGCGGGCTTCATCGCGGATGATGCCCGCCATGGTGGTGCCGCGATACATGCGAACAGGCTTTTCAAATACGCCATAGACGGAGCCAGTGGTGTGGCGCATATAGTTCTTGCCGACCTGACCGGAAGAATTGGCAAGGCCGTCAGGAAACAGGGAAGAAGCCGAGTTCAGCAACAGACGCGGGCTTTCAATGGAGTTGCCGGCAACGGCAACAATGCGGGCTTTTTGCGTGTGCAGCTTGCCCTCTTTATCCGCATAGACAACGCCGGTAACTTTGCCGTTCTTGTCATGCTCGATCCTCAGCACATGCGCATTGTCGCGCACTTCCAGCTTGCCGGTGGCTTCGCCTTTCGGAATTTCCGTATAAAGGGTTGACCATTTGGCGCCCCATTTACAGCCCTGAAAGCAGAAACCGGTCTGCTGACAACCCATGCGGTCATCACGCTCGGCAGAATTGATCGCCATATTGCCGGTATGGCATTCTTTATAGCCAAGCTTGTCGGCACCGGCTTTCATGACCTTGAAATTATTATTGCCGGGCAGCGGCGCAATACCATTGGTGTTGGTAACGCCCATTTTGTTTTCGGCACGGGCATAATAAGGCTCAAGCTCCTGCAAGGTGATCGGCCAGTTCAGAAGATTGGCACCGTCAACTTTGCCATAATGCTCAAGCGCTTTGAATTCATGCTCCTGAAAGCGCAAAGATGCACCGGCCCAGTGGGTGGTGGTGCCGCCCACGGCTTTTACAATCCATGCCGGCAGGTTGGGGAAATCTTTGGCAACACGCCAGCCGCCGCTGCTGGTGCGGTTATCGCCCCATGAAAGCTGGGCAAAACTTTCCCATTCGTCATTGATAAATTCATCATATTCATAGCGGTTGCCGGCTTCCAGAATGACAACATCAATGCCTTTCTGTGCCAGTTCATTGCCTAATGTGCCGCCGCCCGCACCGGAGCCGATAATAACGACCACATGGTCATCGGTGAGTTTATATGGAGCTGCCATAGTTTCCTCCCAAAAGAAAAACTATTCAATTTATTGAAAATGTCTTGTCAAAAGCCGGAGATCAGAGCCATTCGATATCGTCGAAACCACGCTCGATATAACCGCCCTTGGAATAGGATTCGCCCTCATAGCCAAAGAGCGGCCACAGTTCTTTCTGGTTATAGAGGCTGACGACAAGATCGCTGCGCACGGCCTGAAAGAACGGGCTGTCTTCAACGCTTTGAAGAATGGTAACGCGGTCTTCTTCCCACGGCATGTCACGATAGGATGTGCTGCCCGCAGCAATGGCGCGGCGGTCGAGATCGGCAATGCCTTCCTCGATCAGTGTGAGATGGGCTTTGTCTTTGGCGGCTTTATCATCATGACCTTTAATGGCAATGGCGTAAAAACGGTCGGCCAGCCGGTCATGGGGATAAATATCACGCGCCAGCTTGATCAGCGTGGCGGTTGTGTCCGGTTTCAGGGCGTTGCTTTCAAGCGCCCAGGCATAATTGGCGCCGAAAACAGCATTGCCGAAGATGGCAAGCGCCGCACCGGCGCCACCGCGCTTTAATAGTTCACGGCGTGAAATGCCGCGCAGGCTTTTTGTGACTGTCATGTTTCCCTCCCAAGGTAAACGTCCCGGATAACGCTCCGGGGCAACGTCATTGACGGGCAGCGTTCCTCGGCGCTGCCCGCTTTTCCTGATTATTTGAAGCGGCCGCCGCGTTGCAGCACTTCGATTTTGTAACCGTCAGGATCAGTGATGAAGAAGAAGCGGCCGACCAGCACACCGTCCGGTTTGAATTCGATCAGCTTGCCCGGATTGAGACCGGCTTCAGTAAGGCGCGCATGTTCCGCATCCAGATCGGCAACGGAAACTGCGAGATGGCCGTAGCCGTCGCCGAGATCATATGGCTCGGTGCGGTCTTTATTGATGGTGAGTTCCAGCTCAAACTCGCTTTCAGGATTACTCAGGTAAACAAGCGTGAAAGCCTGAAAATCAAGACGGTCGGCAATATCCAGACCGAAAGCGGTTTTGTAAAATGCGAGGGAGCGGGCTTCATCCGCCACGCGGATCATGGAATGAATATTTTTTGCCATCAGATCACCGGTTGTGAGAAGATTAGAATTAGATTTGTTCCAAAGTTTGCACTTTTTGTCTCATTGCATGGTAGTAGCCCATTACCGCATGATGTTTTTTTGTGCCTGTGACTCAAAAATTCACAAATATCCGCATTATTTGCTGTGCGGTGAGGGCAAAAAATCAGGTATATCCGGTCAAACGGCTGCGGTTTGCGCAACGCGGATATGGTTTCAGAAAAAGCGGCAGGGCATGGCGGATGCTCTGTATTTTCAGTGAGGGTTTGAGATGTGTGAGGTATTTGCGACGCAGGATCCCGACCGCTATCGTCCGGTCAACCGCTCGGTGCGTATTGGCGGGCATTCCACAAGCATTCAGCTTGAGGCTGCCTTCTGGGATATTATTGACGAAATCGCCTGCGGACAGGGCATGTCCACATCGCGTTTTCTTTCAACACTTTATGATGAGGCCATGCATGTGAACGGCGCGGTGCCGAATTTCGCATCGCTTTTGCGCACCAGCTGCCTGATCTATCAGGGCGGCAATCCGGGGCAGCGCAAAAATATGACTGCGCCGCTGATTATGGCTGCCGAATAAAACGATATGAGTGATTATGCATGACTTCATGCCAATGCGTGACAAACTTGCGCCTTGCGCATGATTGGAAAGAAGCCCTGAAAACGCTATGACATCTGCGACAGACGGGTTGCATGTGCGGGATAAAAACCGGATGCAACTGGCAAATGCGGAGAGAATTGCGTGATACCATTCCTGCAGGCAGACGTTTCGGCACAACCGGAGCCGCTGGATTTTTATGATGCGTTGCGGTTGCGCAGCTTTGGCGGTGATATTGAGTTCAATGCGGCAACAACCACCGTTTATGCAACGGATAATTCCGTTTATCAGCTGCGCCCGACCGGCGTGATCTATCCGCGCGGGATTGAAGACCTGCAGCAGATTGCGCAGCTTCTCCATAAGCCTGAATTCCGTCATCTGAAAATGGCCATGCGCGGCGGCGGCACCGGCACCAATGGCCAGTCACTGACCGACGGGATTGTGGTTGATACGTCACGCTATATGAACCGCATTCTTTCGATTGATCCGGAAAAACGCATTGCCCGTGTTGAGAGCGGTGTGGTCAAGGATCAGCTTAACAAGGCGCTGAAACCTTATGGCCTGTTTTTCGCGCCGGAGCTTTCGACATCTAACCGCGCCACAATCGGCGGTATGATCAATACTGATGCCTGCGGGCAGGGCTCCTGCCTTTATGGCAAGACCTCCAATCATGTTTTGGGCTTACGTGCCGTTCTGATGGATGGCAGCGAGCTGAATACCAGACCGGTTTCCAAAGCTGAATTGCATGACTTACAGAAACCGGATAATCGCAGTGCCGCAATCTACCGGCTGGTGGATGAGATTGAGCGCGACAATCACGATCTGATTGAGCGGACTTTCCCGAAACTTAACCGCTTTCTCACCGGCTATGATCTGGCGCATTTGCGCGAAAAAGACGGTGGGCTCAATCTCAGTTCCCTGCTTTGCGGTGCGGAAGGCACATTGGCACTGATCGCCGAGGCTGATCTTAATCTGCTGCCGATCCCGCGTTTCGCAGCGCTGATTAATATCCGCTATGATGATTTTAACACTGCTCTGCGCGATGCTCGTTTTCTCACGGGGTTGCAGGTGGCCTCTGTTGAAACGGTTGATGCCAAAGTACTGTCGCTGGCACGCGGCGATATTATCTGGAACCGCATTGCCGATTATTTCCCCGCAGAAGAAGGCAAACGTACAGACGGGATCAATATTGCCGAAGTGCTGGCGGACAGCGCTGAGGAACTTGCAGAGAAAATCCGCTTTGTCAGCCAGTCTTTAGCGGATGCCCCGCAAACCGGCCGTCACGGTTTTACCATCACAGAAAAGCCCGATGATATTGAAGCCATCTGGACAATGCGCAAACGCGCCGTTGGCCTGCTCGGCAATGTTGAAGGTGCCCGCCGTCCGGTGGCCTTTGTGGAGGATACGGCTGTACCGCCGGAAAATCTCGCGGATTATATTCTTGAATTCCGCGCCCTTCTTGATGGTGAAGGGCTGGATTACGGCATGTTCGGCCATGTTGATGCGGGTGTGCTGCATGTGCGTCCTGCACTTGATCTGTCAGATCCGGCGCAGGAAGTGATGATCCGCCGTATCTCCGATGCGGTGGTGGCGCTGACGCTGAAATATGGCGGTGTGCTGTGGGGCGAACACGGCAAAGGTGTGCGTTCGGAATATGTACCGGAATTTTTCGGGCCCCTTTATCCGCAGTTGCAGCGTATCAAAGCGGCTTTTGATCCCTATAACCAACTCAATGCCGGTAAGATCGCCACGCCCGATGATCAGCCGCTGACAAAGATTGATGAACTGGCTTTCCGCGGTCAGAAAGACCGTGTCATCCCTGCGGATGTGCGCAATGCTTATGATAATGCGCCTTATTGTAACGGTAACGGCGCTTGCTTTGACTTCAATACAGATTCCGCCATGTGTCCGTCTTTCAAAGGCAGCGGCGACCGGCGCTATTCGCCGAAAGGCCGCGCTTCGCTGATCCGCGAATGGCTGCGTCTGCTCAGTGAAAAAGGTGTTGATCCGCGCCGCTCGGCACGAGATTTGCGCGAGAAGCCGCTATGGAGTGGTTTATTCAGCCGTATCGGCAATAGTTTTGGGTCGAAAAACCGTGATGATTTTTCTCATCAGGTGCGCGATGCCATGGATACCTGTCTGGCTTGTAAGGCTTGCGCAGGGCAATGTCCGGTCAAGGTCAATGTACCGGCCTTCCGCTCCAAATTTCTGGAGCTTTATTACAGTCGTTATCTGCGCCCGTTGAAAGATCCGCTGATTGCCTCAATCGAGCATATGATGCCGCTGGTTGCCAAAACCGGCAGGCTTTATAATGGCTTGATGGGGAGTGGTCTCGGTCGTTGGGGTATGAAACAGGTTGGTCTTACGGCCTTGCCGTCTTTGAGTGATGTGCGCCTGACAAAAGAACTGCGTATCCGTAATATCAAGATGGCAGATGCCCGTGTGCTCGGTGCTCTGAGCGCAGAGCAGAAGGCCAGAGCCGTTATTATTGTGCAGGACAGTTTCACGAGTTTCTTTGATACGCAATTGCTGCTGGATGTGCTGGATCTGCTGAAAGCGCTTGGCTTCACGCCTTATCTGGCGGAATTAAAGCCAAACGGCAAAGCGCAGCATGTGCATGGCTATCTGAAATCTTTTACCCGCACGGCACGCAATACCAGCCTGTATCTCAACAGCCTTGCCAAAAGCGGTGTGCCACTGGTCGGCCTTGATCCGTCGATGACGCTGACCTATCGCAGCGAATATCGTTCCGCATTGCCCAGTGAAACCGTGCCTGATGTGAAGCTGCCGCAGGAGTGGCTGGCGCAACATCTGGGGCAGATCGCAGCCCATATTAAACCGTCCGTGGACAAGGCTGCGCAAAATTATATGCTGCTGCCGCATTGTACTGAAAAGACCAATGCCACGCCGACAATTGCTGCCTGGGTTTCGATTTTCAGACATTTCGGTATCAAAATGACCATCGGCGAGAGCGGTTGCTGCGGCATGGCCGGAACTTTCGGCCATGAATTACGCAATCGTGCGCTGTCGGAAAATATCTATGATTTAAGCTGGCGGCAGAAAATGCAGACCCACGGGCGCGAGCAAATTGTCATGGCCACAGGTTTTTCCTGCCGCTCGCAGGTGGAGATCATGGAAAAGACGCAAATTCAGCATCCTTTACAGGTGTTGAAGCAGTTGATTGCTGCTTCCTGATCGCGGACAACTGCAAGCGGGCTTTATGATTTCAAAACGCAGAAAATATCTGGCGCTGTTTCTGGTGCTGGCGCTTGCCGTGCCGGTCGCGGGATTTGGTTATACCAAAGTGCTGGGGCGTCTGGGGTCCGGCTCCGCGCCTGACATGCTGCCGCCGGAGCAGCAGGCGGACAGGATTATTGTGCGTAAATCCGCCCGCGAAATGCAGCTTCTGCGCGGTGATGCGGTATTGCGTAGCTATCGCATTGCGCTGGGCGGTGACCCTGAAGGCCATAAAATGCAGGAAGGGGATCAGAAAACTCCGGTCGGCGATTATGTGATCGACTGGCGCAATCCCCGTTCCATGGCGCATCTCAGCCTGCATATTTCCTATCCGAATGCGCAGGACAGCGCACGGGCAAAAGCGGCCGGTGTGGAGCCGGGCGGCAATATTATGATCCATGGCCTGCCCAATGGCTGGGGCGCGTTTGGCGCCGTCCATCATCTTTGGGACTGGACGGATGGTTGCGTGGCTGTGACCAATGCACAAATGCAGGAAATCTGGTCCATGGTGGCCAATGGCACCAAAATTACGCTGCAAGATTAGGTGCTTTTACCTTGGCCTGACTGAAATATGTCAATTTTTTGTCGGAAAACGGATGCCGCCTCTTGAAGTGCGGCACACAATGATTAGGTAGAGAATATCTGTAGGCAGTCTGGTTGCGGGAAGTCTTACCGGTGAGAGGCACCGGCGTCCGCTTTACAGCCGTCATTGGCGGTTGGGTCAGTCTGTTACGGGTTCAACACGGTGCCGGGCCCCTCTGGCGAGAGTTTTACGGCGCTCTCGTGATGTCGGTACTGCCGCAAATTTAGCCGGCGGACATGTGATCATGAAAATCTGTTTCATGTTTTCTGCGGAAAGCGCTGACTGTGCTTCCGCTTTTGAACTTTCTCAACAATCTGAAGATAATGGGCATATTGCCATGCCTGTCTCCGTCAAGGGAGGCATGGTAAAATGAGCAAGCAGAACACGCAAAAAACAGTGCTCAGCTATTTTACCTGGGCTTTTATCGTTACTGTTTTCGGGCTGGCGCTGGGCGCATGGCTCGGCTGGCAGTCAAGCGGCACGCTTGGCGGCATGGCCTCGGTCTTCTTCATCTGTGCGGTTCTGGCTGTGCTGGAAATCTCACTGTCATTCGATAATGCGGTGGTTAATGCTAATAAGCTGAAAGATATGACGCCGAAATGGCAGCATCGCTTTCTGACCTGGGGTATTATTATCGCCGTTTTCGGTATGCGTATTGTCTTCCCGCTGATGGTGGTGGTGATTGCCGCCGGTATCGGGCCGGTTGAAGCCGTTGTGCTTGCGGCCTCGAAACCAGAGGAATATGCGCGGATCATGACCGATGCGCATCTGCCGATTGCCGCTTTTGGTGGTACATTCCTGCTGATGGTGGCGCTGACCTATTTCTTCAATTCGGAGAAGGATGTGCATTGGTTCGGCCCGCTGGAACGCCCGATGGCGCGCCTTGCCGAGATCAAGGGTATTGAAGTTGCCATTGTGCTGATCATGCTGCTGATCTTCTCCTCGCTTTTGAGCGAAGATCAGGAAATGACTTTCCTCTATGCCGGTATTTACGGTCTTCTGACCTTCCTCGGTGTTGAGGTTCTGGGCGGTATTCTTGATGCCTCGCAGAAAACACTGAGCGCTGCGGCGCAAGGCGGCCTTGGTGCATTCCTCTATCTTGAAGTGCTCGATGCCAGTTTCTCCTTTGACGGTGTGATCGGTGCTTTCGCTCTGTCGCAAAACCTGTTTGTCATCGCCATCGGCCTTGGTATCGGTGCAATGTATGTGCGCTCTATGACCATCATGCTGGTCGAAAAAGGCACGCTGAATGAATATCGCTATCTGGAGCATGGTGCATTTTATGCCATCCTGATTCTGTCAGTAGTGATGTATTTCCAGACATTGGTGCATATTCCGGAAGTGATTACCGGTCTTGGCGGGGCGGTGCTGATCGGTATCGCCTTCTGGGCATCGGTTCGTCATAACCGCCACGAACAGCAGGCTGAACAGGCTGGGACAGTGGCTGCAGAATAAACACTTGTTTGTCAGTCACTTTATTATGAGCCGCCGGAGTGATCCGGCGGCTTTTTATATTTTGCAACATTGCAAAGCTGCGGCTATTGCTCATTGTTGAAACATTGCGCTTTGAAAATTATGCGGGAACGGATCAGCACCTATGGCAGCAGATGCACAGAACAGACATGACGGGCAGGCTGTTGCTGCAGATGCTGCGGCTGTGAAGCCGCAGGCGCAGCATGGTTTGTGGCGCTCCTATATGCTGATTTTTTTGCCGATGCTGCTCTCCAATATTTTGCAGGCGGCTTCCGGCACGCTGAACGGCGTTTTTGTCGGCCGGATGATGGGCGTGGACGCGCTTGCAGCAATGTCGGCTTTCTCACCGGTGTTCTTTTTATTCCTTGGTCTGATTATCGGTCTTGGCGCGGGGGCAACGGTGCTGATCGGGCAGGCATGGGGCGCACGCGATATGGTCAAACTGCACGGCATTGCCGGCAGTGCAATGGCCATGGTGCTGGCCGTTTCCATAACCATTGCGGTGCTGGGCGGTGTTTTCGCTACGCATCTGATGGCTTTTCTGGGTACGCCTGAAGCCGTGCTGAATGAATCTGCCCATTATGCGCGTATTATGATGACCGGTATGCCGGTGATTTTCAGCCTGTGGCTGCTGAGCAATATGAGCCGTGGTGTCGGCGATGCGGTCAGCCCGCTCTGGGCGCTGGTGATCGCCACCGGTGTTGCCATGGTGCTGACCCCGCTTTTTATTGAAGGCTGGCTGGGCTTTCCGCAGCTTGGTGTGATGAGTGCCGCTGTTTCAACTGTGATCGCTTCTGCGGTGGCACTGCTCTGGCTGATCTGGTTCTGGCATCGCCGCCGTCATCCGATGGCACTGACACGGGCTTTTCTGCCGTTGATCCGCTTTAACAGTCATTATTGCCGTACAATTTTGAAGGTCGGTCTGCCAACGGCTTTGCAGATGCTGACCATTGCTTTTGCCGAGATTGTACTGTTGGGGCTGGTCAACGGACATGGCACGCAGGCAACTGCGGCCTATGGCGCCATCGTGCAGACTTTGGGCTGGGTGCAGTTTCCGGCAATTTCCATCGGCATCACCGCTTCCATTCTGGCGTCGCAGGCTGTCGGCGCGGGGCGCAATGAGCAGGTGCATAAGATTGTCATTGCGGGATTACAGCTCAACTGGCTGGTCACCGGTGCCTGTGTGGTGCTGGCCTATCTGTTGTCGCGGATAATCACCGGGGCGTTTATTACGGAAGCAGCGGTGGCTGATCTTGCCGCACATTTGCTGCATATTGTGTTGTGGACGATTGTGCTGTTTGGCATGAGCAGCGTGTTCATGAGTTCCATGCGCGCCAGCGGGGCAATTTATGCGCCGACTGTGCTGACAATGAGCGCTATTCTGCTGGTGGAAATTCCGGCGGCCTATGCTTTCAACAGCTGGATCGGCATTGACGGTATCTGGTGGGCCTATTCGCTGACTTTTGCCACCATGCTCTGCCTGCAATCCGGTTATTATTATTTCGTCTTCAGCAAGCGCAAGATTGTCCGGATGATCTGAAAAAAGAAGCCGGCATTGCCGGCTTCTCCATCTTTATATTGCTTACTTTACGCTTGCCGACAGGCCGGAAAGAACGCCCATCCAGCCGACAGCCTCGGCCACATTTTCGCAATCAAAAGCAATGGTTGTGGCATCGGTGCGTTTGGCACAAGGAATAATCGCCATCTGGTCGGCCAGAAGCGGGGAATTCATAATGAATTCTGCCGTAATGCGCCCTGTAAACGGCTTCCATGGCTGCATTTCATTTTTGCGGGTAACGGCTTTTTTCGCCTGTACGCGGATCATCTCGCGGGCATTTTGCACTGAAACCTGACGGGCAGCACGGGTTCCCAAGGCGGTTTTAACCACGGCAAATTCCGCATGCGGGAAGAACGGGCGGTTTTCCTGCTCTGTGCGGTCGTCGCCGGAAATCAGCGCTACCGGTACACCAAGCTCACCGGCATAGGCACCGTAAAAACCGGGTTCGCCGACAATCTGGCCATTGAGTTTGATGGTACGGAAAGCAAAGCCGTTGGTGGTATGGGCAAGCACACCATATTGTGCGGCACTGGCATGATGGCCGGTGAGGAACAACAGGTCAAAGCTCTCATCAAGACCGGCAGCCATGTTGAATTTCTTCGGACGGCCGAGGATCAGTTCTGCTGCCGGATGCAGCATTTCCGGAATAATATTGACCATAGGCCCGTGAGAGTCATTGACCAGAATATAGTCGGCACCACCTTCCAGCGCACCTTCAATCGCGGCATTCACCTCTTCTGTCATCAGACGGCGTGCCCGCTCATATTCCACATTGCCGGGCTGGCCTTGCTGCGATGTTACAACACCGGCAACACCTTCAATATCCGCACAGATATAAACTCTCATTGCATCCTCTCCGGTAACCATGATTGATTCCGTTTTGTCCGGCGCAGTCTGACAAAAAAGCCCCGCAGCTTCAACCGAAGCGCGGGGCTCTGCGAGCTTAAATTATCTGGTAATTTGGGTTAGCTGAAATCAGCCGGATTAATGCCGAGGGTACGCAAATCCCGTTCATGCGGGCGGCGGCGGCCTTCAACGGCAGCGGCGGCAGAAGCAGCAGCACCGAAAACGGCCAATGCGCGGCTGATGAAATTACGGGAACGCTTTGTGCTATCAGTCATCATGCTTCTCCGTGAATGTGGCGCACACTCATCCGCGCCGTTATCTGATAACTCAAAGATGGGCTCGCAGTGGTGTTTTA
This sequence comes from Pseudochrobactrum asaccharolyticum, assembly GCA_040392545.1. Classification (GTDB taxonomy): domain Bacteria; phylum Pseudomonadota; class Alphaproteobacteria; order Rhizobiales; family Rhizobiaceae; genus Pseudochrobactrum; species Pseudochrobactrum asaccharolyticum_A. The sequence continues at coordinate 72,876 of JBEBVV010000002.1, forward strand.
ACAACTGCTGCAAAGACAGGGCTGCCATGCGATTCATGCATGGCGGGTCATGCGTGGCGGGTTTCGGCGTTTCCATAAAGAAAAACCCGCCGGATGAACGGCGGGTTTAACAGGCAGAGAAGTGCGGTTTTCTCAGTCTTCATTGGCTGCAAGCTGGGAGAGAACCTGACCGCGTCCGCGGGCACGCATAATCAGTGGTACAATCAGTGCCAGTGCTGCAATCGTGAGCAGGACAGCGGCAATCGGTGAAGTGAAAAGCACTGTCACATCACCCTGACTGATCGACAAAGCACGGCGCAATTGCTGTTCTGCGAGGGGCCCCAGAATGAGCCCGACAACGGCAGGAGCAATCGGATAGCCGAAAACCCGCATCCCGTAGCCCATCAGGCCGAAAGCCAGCAGCATACCAAGCTCAAAGACAGACGGATTGGCACCGATGGTTCCCAATGTGGCAAACAGCAGAATACCGGCATAGAGCCAAGGCTTCGGAATGGTCAGCAATTTCACCCACAGACCGATCAGCGGCAGATTCAGCACCAGCAGCATGAAATTGGCAATCAGCAGGCTGGCGATCAGCCCCCAGACCAGTTGCGGATTGGTGGCAAACAGCAATGGTCCCGGCTGCAAGCCATATTGCTGAAAACCTGCCAGCATGATCGCAGCGGTTGCTGTTGTTGGCAGGCCGAGGGTGAGCAGCGGCACAAGTGTGCCGGCGGCAGAGGCATTATTGGCAGCCTCAGGCCCCGCTACACCTTCAATCGCGCCATGGCCGAATTCTTCCGGATATTTGGTGAGCTTGCGTTCTGCCGCATAGGAAAGAAATGTGCCGATTTCCGCACCGCCAGCAGGCATGGCACCGATTGGAAAGCCGATCAATGTACCGCGCAGCCACGGTTTCCATGAGCGTGCCCAATCGGCGGCAGACATCCACAGCGAGCCTTTGACCGCTTCCACCTTGTCCGGTGCGCGGCTGCCCTGAGCGGCGATAAACAGGGTTTCACCGATCGCAAACATGGCAACGGCCAAAGTGGTCACTTCAATCCCGTCGAGAAGATCAGGAATACCGAAAGACAGCCGTGCCTGACCGGTCAGCTGATCAATGCCGATGGTCGCAAGGGCAAGGCCGATAAACAGTGACGTCAGACCGCGCAGGGCACTGTCGCCAAAAGCTGAGGACACAGTGACAAAAGCCAGCACCATCAGCGCAAAATATTCACGCGGGCCGAAAACCAGTGCGATTTTGACGATAAAGGGTGCGATAAAGGCCAGACCGATGGTGGCGATCAGACCGGCAACAAAAGAGCCGATGGCCGCTGTTGCCAGTGCGGGGCCGCCGCGCCCTTTGCGCGCCATTTTATTACCTTCCAGAGCGGTAACAATCGAGGCGCTTTCACCGGGGGTATTCAAAAGGATCGAGGTGGTGGAGCCGCCATACATGCCGCCATAATAAATACCGGCAAACATGATCAGTGAACCCGCCGCATCAAGCTGATAGGTGACAGGCAGGAGCAGAGCAACGGTGAGGGCGGGGCCAATGCCGGGCAAGACGCCGACAGCGGTGCCGAGCGTGACCCCGATCAGCGCATAGAGCAGGTTCATCGGCTGGCTGGCAACCACAAGTCCCTGCATAAGAAATTCAAATGTAGACATTTAAATAATGTTCCTGTGTTGAGCGCCGTCCGGCAAACAGGAGGTGTTTTCAAGACGGTGCGTCAGAACAAAAAGAGGGATTATGTCCCGCTTTTCCGCAAAGCTGCTTGCAGCTGTGCAAAATATGCACAGCTTAGGCGGCTATGCGCAGACAGTCTGCGTTTTAAAAGAACAGCCGTTCCAGCGGCCCCGCAGGCAAGGATAATTGCAGCAATTTGGCAAAGATCAGCCAGATCACGTAGCAGATGGCGATGCCGACAGGGATCGAGAACCATAATTTGCGCTTACCGAAACCATAGGCTGTAAGGGCAAACATGATGCCGGTGGCGATGGAAAAACCGGCAGTGTTGAGCAGCAGCATTTGCGCTGCCAGTCCGCCGACAATCCAGAGAACCGGCTTGACTTCCTGTGGCTCACGCTCGGGAAAATCATGACGGAATGCAGCGATAATTGTCCAGACGGCCAGACCGGCCAGCGCAAAGGCAATGACTTTCGGCACTGTGGCGGGGCCAACCTGCGAATAACCGGCAGCACCGGTCAGACGGGCCATATCCCAGAACATAATGCCGGAAACGATAAACAGCGCGGCAGCGATGCCGAGCGCCGCCTTATCGGGGCGGCGCTTCATTGCAGGTTTCAGTCCGCTCATTGAACAAGACCAATATCTTTCAGGACACCTTCGGTTGCCTGAATATCCTTATCGAGCTGCGCATCAAATGCATCGCCTGCCAGATAGGTATCAGCCCAGCCTTTGGTTTTCAGGGTTTCCTGCCAGGATTTGGATTTGGCCAGTTTTTCAATATCGGCATTGATCGCAGCTTTTTGCTCTGCGGTAATGCCCGGTGCGGCTGCCAGCATGCGCCAGTTTTCCACCACGACATCAAGACCGGATTCTTTCAATGTCGGGGCATCAATGCCTTCGAGGCGCTCGGCGCTGGAAACGGCGAGCAAACGCAATGCGCCGGACTGAACCTGTGATTCAAATTCGCCATAGCCGGAAATGCCGGCGGAAACCTGACTGCCGAGAATAGCTGCCAATGCTTCACCGCCGCCGGAATAGGCAATATAGTTGATTTTCTTAGGATCAACGCCCGCAGCTTTGGCAATCAGACCCACGGCAATATGATCGGTACCGCCCGCAGAACCGCCACCCCATGAAACGGCACCGGGATCTTTTTTCAGCGCTTCAACCAGATCGCCGATGGTCTGGAATGGTGAAGAAGCAGGCACCACAATGGCTTCATATTCGCCGGTCAGGCGGGCAATCGGGGTAACATCTTTGAGCGTTACCGGTGATTTATTGGTGAGAATAGCGCCGACCATCACATAGCCGCCGACAATCAGGGCATCATCTTTGCCCTTTTGTTGGCTGGCAAATTGCGCCAGACCGATTGTTCCGCCGGCACCCGGCACATTCTGCACCTGTACTTTGCCGGAAATACCTTCCTGCTGCAGTACGGTCTGCAGGGAGCGGGCGGTCTGATCCCAGCCGCCGCCCGGATTGGCCGGTGCGATAATTGTATAATCTGCCGCATAGGCAGGCAGTGCCATTGCGCCTGCAAAAAGGGAAGCAAGTAGAAGTTTTTTCACGTCTGATCCTCCGATGCTGCGTTCGAAACGCAGGCTGATGTCGCGCGGGAAGGATCAGGCGCAAGGTGCCCCCGACTGAATAATGATATCCTCCCCGTTACCGTTAATCCGCCTCCACGGATAACAGTCCGAACACTCGATCATATGAAGCTGACATGAACCTGACATTTTCCCGTGCGCTTTGCGCACAAGAATGAGAAGAGCGCTTCGCTCACAAACATAAGAAGAGCGCTTTGCGCACAAACACCGGAAACAGGGCTGTTAATGCTGGCGCAGCACAGTGTTCCATTTGGCAATCAGGCGGCTGCGTTTGACCTGATCAAGATAGACCATCAGTCCGGGGCTGACCGGAACAGGTTTGAGCTTGCTGCCATGGATTTCCTGCATGGTCAGTGCGGTATTGTCTCCGGCGACTTCGGGGCTGACGGCGGGAATTTGCAATTGCCGTGCCAGAATGGTCTGGCCGGTTTTGGACATGAAAAACGCCAGATAGCGCCGCCCCAGTTCCGGTGAGGCGGCAGCTTCCGGTACCAGACCGATCCGCGACATCACCACCGTGTAATCTTTGGGCAGAATGACCCCGACATCAGGATTGCGTGTCGCCCAGTCCGCAGCATAGGAACCGAGAATATTATAGCCGAGAACAAAACGCCCGTCGGCAACGCGTTCCACAATGGCCTGACTGGTAGAATAGAGTTTGACGCCCGCAGCCCCCATGGCCTGAATGACCGTCCATATATCGTCAAATTGCTCCTGATCGCGCGCCATAAATAGAAAGCCGACACCGGAGCGTTCAATATCATAAGTGCCGATACGCCCGAAAACCGCCTCGCCACGCTCTTTGAGATAGGACACAAATTCCGCACGGGTTGACGGCGGTTTGCGGTCTTTGAATTCCGGCTTGTGATAGACAAAGACCGCCGGTTCAAAGGTCAGGGCATAGGCCGTATTGCGCCAGTTCGCCCATGCAGGCCAGTTGGCGCTCATCGGCAGCAGGCTTGTTTGCGCATAGCCGTCATTGGTGAGTTTGACCTGCAAATCCATTGCCGAGGAAAAGGCAAAATCGGCGGTTTGCAAGCCATCATCGGTTTCACGCACAATACGCTCATAGATTTCAGTGGTGAGCATATCTTCATAGCGCACGGCAATATCAGGATTGCTTTTCTGAAAGCCCTCAATCATCGGGCGGGCAATCGGTTCGTCAAGTGAGGAATAAACCACCAAAATCTGCGCATTGCTGTCGCCATTGATGGCCGGAAACACAACCGGCGCAGCCTGTGCCGGACTGTAACTCAGCACCAGCCAGCCTAAAAACGCACTCAGCCCAAAATGCTGCAAACCCTGTCCTCCCCGACACGGAATTATTCTCCGAATACAATGCAGGAACAGGCACTTACACTCTTTGCGGTATATTATTTATCTGCATGACGCTGACATTGCTTCCCTAATCATTATATGCTGCCTGCGGGAGAAACAATATAGCGCGTGATCAGACGGCGACATTGGCAAGAATAAGCAGCGCTGGCAGGTCAGGCCGTGACGAGAGGGGCGGGGAGGTCGTGTCGCGTGCGGATATTACTGGTCGAAGATAATAAGGTTTTGTCCGAAGGGTTGGGCACCTTGCTGCGGGGCAGCGGCTATGCGGTTGATATTGTCGGGGATGGTGCGTCTGCCCATGCGGCGGCAGCGGCAGAGAATTTCGATCTGGTGATCCTTGATCTCAACCTGCCGGAAATGGACGGGCTGGATGTGTTGCGTGCCATGCGGGCGCGCCATAATCAAGCGGCTGTGCTGATTTTGACGGCACGCGGCACGCCGGAAGAACGGGTGCGCGGGCTGGATCTCGGTGCCGATGATTATATGATCAAGCCGTTTGATATCAGTGAATTTGAAGCACGTGTGCGGGTTTTACTGCGCAGACAGGCCGGCTTGCGCCATGCGCTGGTGCATTTTGGTGCGGTTACGCTTGATCTCAACACAAGAAGCTTCAGCTGCGAAGGACAGGCCATTGATATTCCGGCGCGGGAACTTGGCCTGCTGGAACTGCTCTTTGTACGCGGCGGCAAAGTGGTGGCGAAAGAAGCAATTGTGCAATCACTCAGCGGTTTCGATCATGATCTGAGTTCCAATGCGATTGAGCAATATGTGAGCCGCTTGCGTAAAAGACTGGCACCTTACGGGTTGACTGTGCGAACAGCGCGCGGCCTTGGATATTATCTCGACCGTGTCTCTGCGGCGCAACCTGTGTCCGACATGCCCGCAGGCACCAAATGAGGCAAATGACCTATTCCTTACGCAAGCGCCTGCTTGGCTGGTTGCTGGTCTCAACCTTTCTCATCGGGTTGATTGCGCTGGTTGATACCTATCATGAGGCTGTGAGCACCGCCAATAATGTGGCCGACCGTGTGTTGAGCGGCTCGGCACTGGCCATTGCAGAACGCGTTGTTGTCTCCGAGCATGGCGAGCTGGAAGTGGATATTCCCTATGTGGCGCTGGAAATGCTGACCTCTGCGGCGCAGGACAGGGTTTTCTATCGCGTGGATGGCCCTCCGGAACAATTTATCACCGGCTATGAAACTTTGCCGCTGCTGCGCCATGCGGAAAACAAAAACCCGCAATTCGGTGACGGAATCTATCGCGGTGAACCGATCCGGCTGGCTATGTTGCGCCGTTCCGCTTCAACCGGTGTCAATTCAGTGCCTTTTACCGTCACGGTTGCCGAAACGACAATGGCGCGGCGTCAGCTCACACAAACCATTCTGCTGCGCTCGGCATTGCGCTTGTTGCTGATGATTGCCGGTACCGTGCTGGTGGTATGGATTGCCGTCACCTATGCGCTGCGCCCGCTTTACCGTCTGAGCGATGCCATTGCCGAGCGCAATCCGCAGGATTTGCATCCGATCAGCGAGCATGTGCCCAATGAGGTGCAGGGGCTGGTGGAAACGGTCAATTCTTTCATGGTGCGGTTGCAATCGGCGCTGGATGCGCTGCGCCATTTTACCGGTAATGCCAGCCATCAATTGCGCACACCTTTGGCCATTGTGCGTACCCAACTCGCCCTTGCGCAGCGCAATGGTGACAGGCAGGCCATGCTGGAGGCGGTAACACAAGCCGATCAGGCCGTGGCTCATGCGGAGCGGATTTTGGCGCAATTGCTGTTGCTGGCAAAAATTGATGCCTCCGGTGATCAGGCCGTGCAATTGCTGGTGCCGGTTGATCTGGCAGAAATGGCACGGCAGATCACCGGCGATTATGTGCGCGATGCGGCGCAGAGCGATATTGATCTGGGCTATGAGGGCGCGCAAAGCCTGATCATTCAGGGTGACAGGCTGTTGCTGGAAGAGGCGCTGAAAAACCTGATCAGTAATGCTTTGCTCTATGCCGGTGCGCAGGCAATGGTGACGGTGCGTGTTGATAAGCAAGGCGACAGAGCCTGCCTTGCCGTGGAGGATAATGGTGCTGGTGTGCCGGATGAACAGCTTGAACTGATCCGCAAGCGTTTTGACCGTGGCACCTTGCAAAATACATCCGGCCACAATACGCAAACCCGCCAGCCGCAGGGCAGCGGGCTAGGCCTGTCCATTGTCGATGAGATTGCCGCTTTGCATGGCGGCCAGCTGATCCTGCAACAGGCACGCCAAAGCCGCGGCCTGCTGGCACTGATCTGTTTTCCGGCAGAGGAACAGACCGGTTAGATATGGTCTGATCTGGCCGGGGAAAATCATAACAGGTTTTTGATCTGTCACACCGGCCGCTTTATTGCATGTTGCGATTTATTCTGTTGCACGAACAGAGTTTTTCACTAAAACCTCGTGTAACTTGAATGTAAAAATCACATTTGCTTAGGCAGATGACGGGGGCACAGACTATGATGGATATTGTAAAGCGGTTTTTTGCTTATTACCGTCCGCATAGATTGCTTTTCGCGGTTGATTTTTGCAGCGCGGTACTGTCCGGCCTGCTGGAACTGGCTTTTCCTGTTGCTGTTACCTTGTTCATCGACCGTCTACTGCCAACCAATGAATGGGGGCTGATTGCCCTTGCGGCAGCCGGTTTGCTTTGCGTTTATATTTTCAATGCCGGTTTGCAGGTGGTGGTGACCTATTGGGGGCATATGCTCGGTATCAATATTGAAACCGAGATGCGCCGCAAAGCTTTTGATCATTTGCAAAAACTGTCTTTCGGCTATTTCGATAATCAGAAGACCGGCCATCTTGTGGCGCGTATGACCAAAGATATTGAAGAGATCGGCGAGGTGGCGCATCACGGCCCCGAAGATCTGTTCATTGCGATTATGACGCTGATCGGCGCTTTCCTGCTGATGTTCTGGGAACATTCAACACTGGCGATTATCACTGCGCTGATTGTGCCGGTGACGGCCTGGGTAACTTTGCGCTATGGCAGCCGTATGACCAGCACATGGCGCGCACTTTATGGCCGTGTGGCAGCATTCAATGCGCGTATTGAAGAAAATGTCGGCGGCATCCGCGTGGTGCAGGCTTTTACCAATGAAGATTATGAGCGCGAATTATTTGCGCAGGATAATCAGAAATATCGCAGCACCAAACTTGAAGCCTATAAGGTGATGGCAGCCTCCACATCGCTGAGCTATCTGTCGATGCGCTTCATTCAGGTTGTGGTGATGCTGTGCGGCGCCTATTTCGTCATCCGCGGCGATCTGAGTGCCGGTGGCTTTGTCGGCTTCCTGCTTTTGGTGGGCGTGTTCTTCCGCCCGATCGATAAGATCAATTCGGTGATTGAGAGCTATCCGAAAGGCATTGCCGGTTTCCAGCGTTATCTGGATTTTATCAATACACGGCCGGATATTGCAGATCGCAGCAATGCGCGTGATGCAGGCCATCTGCAGGGCAATATCCGTTATGATCAGGTATCCTTCGGCTATCAGGATAACCGTTCGATTGTTAAGGCGCTTGATCTGGATATTAAAGCGGGGGAAACCATCGCTTTTGTCGGCCCGTCAGGTGCGGGAAAAACGACGATTTGTTCACTGCTGCCACGTTTTTATGAAGTGACCGGCGGCAGTATCAGCATTGATAATATTGATATTCGCGACATGACGCTGAAATCGCTGCGCAGCAATATCGGCATTGTCAGTCAGGATGTGTTTTTGTTTGCCGGAACGATCCGCGAAAATATTGCCTATGGCCGTCTCGATGCGACGGATGAGGATATTCTGGAAGCCATGCGCCGTGCGCGTCTCGGTGATGTGGTGGCCGGACTGCCCGCGGGGCTGGATACGATTATCGGCGAGCGCGGTGTTAAACTGTCCGGCGGACAGAAACAGCGTCTGGCGATTGCGCGTATTTTCCTGAAAAATCCGCCGATCCTTATTCTCGATGAGGCAACATCTGCACTGGATACAGAGACGGAGCGTGCCATTCAGCAATCGCTGGCCGAATTGTCGGAAGGACGCACCACATTGGTAATTGCTCACCGCCTTGCCACTATCACCAATGCCGACCGTATTGTGGTGGTGCAGGACGGGCAGATTGCCGAGGAAGGCAGCCATGCGGAACTGGTCAAGGCGCAGTCCGGCCTTTACCGCCAGCTTCTGGAAGCGCAAAGCCGCCAGAACGTCTGAAATTCATGAAAACAGATAAACGGAGCGGCTGCGTGATTGGCATTGTCCTATGCGCAGCCGCTCCGTCTGTTTTCTAAAAGGAGCGCTGTATCAGCACAGTGCCGCCGAGAGCATCCTGCTTATAAAGCGCTGTCGCTTGGGGATCATTCCAGCGCGTATAGGAAATTTCCGGCTGGATCACCAATCCCGGCACCGGCTGATATTCAAAATTGGCGCTGGTGGCGAAGGTTTTGCTGGCATCATAGGCAAGCTGTAAATTCAGACCTGTTTTGTCACTGAGCTTATAGCGGCTGCCACCCCATGCCGCCCAGTCACCGCCCCATTGCCCGTAAAAACCGGTGTGCTGGCGCTTTCCGTCAAAATAAATATCATCATTGCTTTTATAGCTGCCCTGTACCCAGAAAGAGAGGGTATCGCTGGCATTGAGTACCAGCTTGGTCTTGCCAGCCCATGTCTTATTGTTGCTGTCATAGGCAGCAATAGCGGCAAGAGAACCCCAGCCCTGTTCATATTTGGCTCCGGCAACCACATGAGGCGTATAGCCGGTGATTTTGCCGCCATAGATCAGGCTGATGTCATCATCTTTTACTGTTTTATATCCGGCATCATCATTATTACCCTGCTCAAGGGACAGGATGGCGGAAAAGCCATTACTGTTTTTATAGGTATAGCTGATGAAGCCGGTGCGGTAGCCACCGGCAGCAATCACATCATCGCTGATAATTCGCCCGAGATAATCGGGAAAAGCGACAAAAGCGGAATCCGCAAGGCCGAGTTGCACGCCGCCAAGCTCAATCACGGCGCGGCGCAATGAGCCGGTACTTTTACTGTCTGCCCCGTCATCCCATTGGAAGCGCACAGTGGCATCGGTTTTCAACGTGCCAAGCTCGGTTTCAGAGGCCACTTTGGGCGACAGGTGAAAACGGGTCTGGCTTAAAGGGCTGTGATAGCTGCTATTGTCATAAGGATCATGCCCGCCCTGTAACTGAAACCGTACATAACCGTTCAAAGCCAGACAAGTTTCCGTGCCCGGAATGGTGAAATAGCCTTTGCCATAAGTATCGCAGACCCGCACATAATTCACCTCCTCTGGATCGGGGGTGATAATATTATCGGCGGCATAAGAAATATTGCCGCTGGCAGTTAAAATTGCTGAAGTAAAATAAATTTGAAAATTCTTCATTTTAAGTCCCGCCGGTTATCAATTAATAACGCCGTCACTATGTGTTGTTATCCCATTGATTAATATTGCAGTTTTGAGCGATAAAAATTGTGGGTGCTCTGACGGCACAAGCTCTGCCTTGAAGGCAATAACCGGCCAATATGCGCTCTATGGTCGGGGTTGTTCGGGGCGCATATCAGACAGGTCACATGATGAATCCAAAACTTGCCGCTGCACTGGCCACAATCCTGTGGGGCTTCACCTATATTGTTTCGTCCAACATGCTGCCGCATCATCCGGTCTTTATCGGTGCCGTGCGGGCGCTGGGCGGGGCAATTCCGCTCTTGTTATTTGCCCGTACAGGATTGCCGCGTGACTGGTGGTGGAAAATTATTGTGCTCGGCACATTAAATGCCGGCCTGTTTTTTGGCCTGATTTTTGTTGCCGCCTTGCGGTTGCCGGGTGGTGTGGCTGCAACCATTCAAGCCTTGGGGCCATTGTTTACAATTTTGCTGGCATGGCCGCTGATGCGTGTTCTTCCGGCCGGACAAAAGATTGTCAGCGTGTTGCTCGGCGCATTGGGTGTTGGTCTTGTTGTACTGCGCGGTAGCGTGCATATGGATATGCTTGGTGTGCTGGCAGGGCTTGGTGCCGCGCTTTCTGTGGCGCTTGGCGGTATTTATGTGCATAAATGGGGACGGCCATGTTCGCTGATCGCTTTTACCGGCTGGCAATTGCTGGTTGGCGGTATTGAACTGGCAATTTTCGCCGTCATTTTTCAGGATATTCCGTCATCGCTGAGCGTTGTGAATATAACCGGCTTTATCATTCTGGCACTGTTTCTCACCGCTCTGGCCTTTGTTTTATGGTTCCGCGGTATTGAAGGTGCCGGGCCGTCTGCGGTTGCGCCATTCTTCCTGCTGGCACCGGTCACGGCCTTTATCATGGATGCAGTGTTCAACAATATGGTGCCGGGCTGGCTGCAAATCGGCGGTATTCTTCTGGTTCTGGTGAGCCTGCTTTATGGTCAGCTGGTTGATCGCAGATCACTACAGGCTGCACGCAAACGCCAGAAGTAACGGCTGTTATGGCTTGCAGGACGTTTGCAGCCAGTGAAGGTCATCGCTTAAAACCTTGGCGAGATTGGCTTCCATCTGACGGAAACGGCGGATCAATTCTTCCCCGAACGGGGTGAGGACTGCACCGCCGCCCTGTCTGCCGCCACGCTGGGACGTCACGCAAGGCTCGCGGAACATGGTATTGAGCGCATCCACCAGCTGCCATGCACGGCGATAGGACATATCCATAGCGCGCCCCGCCGCCGAAATGGAACCGGTATCGCGGATATGTTCAAGCAGCTGGATTTTTCCGCGGCCAAGGCGTCCGTTCTCCGGAAAATCAACACGCAGCACCGGTTTCAGCGATATAGTGGTCTGTTGTGTCATGATTACTCTCCCCGCTTTATAATCCGGTCAGTCTATCAAAGCCTGTTTTAAAAACTCGGTGGTGTGCAGGCGCTGATGACATCGCAGGCAACCGGCCCCACACAACGAAAACGATGTGGTCTGCGGCTTTCAAAATAATAACCGTCACCGGGCCCCAATATACGCCTTTCACTGTCGACCGTCACTTCAAGACGTCCGGCAATGACGATGCCGCCTTCTTCGCCCTCATGAACCAAAGGCACTTTTCCGGTATCTGCACCCGGTTCATAGCGCTCTTTGAGAATCTGCAAAGCACGGCCGAACAGATTGTCGCCCAACTGGCGGAAGGAGATTTTGCCTTTGCCGATTTCAACAAATTCTTCCGATTGATAAAAGGCTTTTTGCGGCATATCCGGTTGCAGGGCAAAGAACTCGGCCATGCCGATCGGCAGTCCGTCGAGAATGCGTTTTAAAGCGCCGACGGAAGGATTTGTCTGATTGGCCTCGATCAGGGAGATTGTGGCATTGGTCACGCCGGTGCGTTTTGCCAATTCGCGCTGGGAGAGGCCGGATTTTTCGCGGATGAAGCGCAAACGGCCGCCAATATCAATCTCACTGGACATGGCACATTGCATCCCTTGTTGAGGTTGTTAAATATTTTAAACAATTTATATTTTATACCATAAATATCAAGCGGATAATAATTCATAGAAATAGACTTGTTTCGCTCCTCGAAGCATGGCCAATTGGATGTCATATGTAAGGGAGAGGGCCGTTTTTCCGCTGCGGAAAAACGCTGCCGATGAGGAGTGCGATAATGAGTGATTTAACCAATAGCCCGAAGCTGGACAGTTTCTGGATGCCGTTTACGGCCAACCGCCAGTTCAAGTCGGCGCCGCGTATGCTGGCCGCTGCCGATGGCATGTATTATACCGATGTTGACGGTAATTCCGTGCTCGATGGTACCGCAGGTCTGTGGTGCGTGAATGCCGGTCACGGCCGCAAGCAGATTTCCTCTGCCGTTGAAAAACAGCTTTCGACCATGGATTTCGCGCCAACCTTCCAGATGGGGCACAATATTGCATTTGATTTTGCGACCCGCCTTGGTGAAATTGCACCGCGCGGTGACGGCAAAATTCTCGACCGCGTTTTCTTCACCGGTTCCGGTTCTGAATCCGTTGATACAGCCCTGAAAATTGCGATTGCCTATCAGCGTGCTATCGGTCAGGGCACCCGTACCCGTGTGATCGGTCGTGAGCGCGGCTATCACGGCGTTGGCTTCGGCGGTATTTCTGTCGGCGGTCTGGTGAATAATCGCCGCGTATTCCCGCTGCTGCCGGGTGCAGATCATCTGCGCCATACCCATGATCTTGAGAAGAATGCTTTCAGCAAAGGCCAGCCGGAACATGGTGCCGAACTGGCGGATGATCTGGAACGGATGGTGGCGCTGCATGGCGCGGAAACCATTGCCGCTGTGATTGTTGAGCCGCTGGCCGGTTCCACCGGCGTGCTGGTGCCGCCGAAAGGCTATCTGGAGCGCCTTGCAGCGATTGCCAAGAAACACGGCATTCTGCTGATTTTTGATGAAGTGATCACCGGTTTTGGCCGCCTTGGTGCGCCTTTTGCATCAGATTATTTCGGTGTGACACCGGATCTGATCACCACTGCAAAAGGTCTCACCAACGGCGCCATTCCTATGGGCGCGGTTTTCGCCAGCCGCCATATTTATGATGGTCTGATGCAGGGGCCTGAAGGCGCGATTGAACTGTTCCACGGCTATACATATTCCGGTCATCCGGTGGCCTGTGCGGCAGGTCTTGCAACGCTGGATGTTTATGCGGAAGAAGGTCTTCTGACCCGTGCCGCAGAACTGGCCGATGACTGGCAGGACGCAATCCATTCGCTGAAATCCGCCAAGAATGTGATTGATATCCGCACCCTTGGTCTGGTGGCCGGTATTGAATTGTCCTCCCGTGACGGTGCCGTGGGCGCACGCGCCTATGATGTGTTTGTTGATTGCTTTAAAAAGGGGCTGCTGATCCGCGTAACCGGTGATGTGATTGCACTTTCGCCGCCGCTGATCATCAGCAAAGAAGAAATCGCCAAGATTGTTTCGATCCTTGGTGATGCGATCAACCGCGCATCTTAAAAATATAAAGTCTGAAAAAAGCCCCGCGCAGTGTCTGCTGTGCGGGGCTTTTCTTGTTAAAGAAGGCGCTTTATTTCGCGCTGTCCGTCTGCGGTGCGTCCTGCCATTTTTCCCAGCCGCTCAGAATGGTCTGGGCATAGGTTTTGCCCACGCGATAGGCATTGGTGGTCGCCAGTTTGAAGCCGCCGGATTCTGACTTCAGCGATTCCAGCGCCGACTGATCGTCGCCCTGACGGTCAAAATTGGAGGCGGTGCGCAGAAGTGCGATACGGTCAAAATCAAGTTTACCTGCTTCGGATGCCCGCTTCAGCGCGGTCAGCGTGGCATTATCTTCCATCTGCGAGGTGCAATACGTGCCTTTGCCGTCGGTGAGCATTTCTACCCATTTTTCCATGAAACCGGCCATTTTCTCGCCGTGCCAATAGGTGTCGCTGGAAAGCGTGTCACAAAGGCTGACAAACGGTGCGCCGGTTGCAATATCGCCCTTGTAATGTTTGCGATAGGCTTTAGCATCATCACCGTCGAGCAGTTCTGTATCCTTGGTGACGTTGAAAGCATAATCGGCGAGCTTGTCATTCAGGGCATAGACTTCTGTACCGGCAGACCATTTGGCGGTTTCTGTCGGATTGTCGGAGCCGAGCGCGAAAGAGCCGGTTTCCCATGTGTCCGGCACTTCGCTCTGGTCGATGCGGTGGTTAAGATCGGCATCAACCGCAAATTTTGCCCAATGGGCGGAGCCGAGTGTGCCGTGTTTCGGATCAACACCGGCAATACCGGCAATCAGAAAATAGGTTTTGGAGAGATCGAATTTTTCACTGAGTGCCATGGCAGAAGCCGCGCTTGCCGCATTGGCAAAACCCATGGCCGTTGTCATATGGCACAGGCCTTCATCGGTGCAGTCAATATTGGGATATTCAGGATTAAGACCGGCCAGCTTGACCTGTTGTGTGAATTTCTCACCTTCAATCCATGGCTTGGCTTCCTGACCGAACATGGTGATGACCATGACTTTAGGGGCGATTTTGACGCTGTCCTGCGCCACGGCAGGCATAGCAAGCACGGTTGCGGCGGTAAGGGCGGAAGCAGAGAGAAGAAGCGAGCGCAATTCTGGAATACCTTTGATGATAGGACACGGGTCAGTTTCATCAACAGCTTGCGTTGCCCGATCAGAGGGCGATCAGGCTCCGCAGGATGACTGCCGGTGAGAAACTGATCTTGCGCCTTTTACGCCATCTTATACGGGATGGGAACTTGCTTTTGCAGGTTATACAGGCCGGAGATTGAGTCTCCGGCCTGTTTTAATCAGAATTTGGCGGTAAGGCTGGCGCGGAATGTCCGTCCCGGTGACGGCATCAGCCCGAGGGTCAGCGCATCCATGTAATAAACATCGGTGAGGTTATCGACGTTGAAATCAAATGTCGTATCCTCATTGATCTTATAACTGGCGAACAAATCGACCAATGTATATTGGTTCCATTCAATACCCGCAGTATAGCCGCCGCTGCTGCTGTTGCTAAGCTCTGTCGGGCGCTTGCCTGTATAGCTTACACGGCCACCCACAGTGAGGGTTTCATCCAGCCAGCGTGTGCCCAATGTGATGGAGCCTGATTTTTTAGGTGGCAGATGCATCTGTGCATAGCCGCTTGGCACCCCGCCGGCAAAGCAGTTTGGCCGCGATGTATTGCCGACATCTTCCGTGGTGCAGAATTCGGTGCCGGTATAATAAACGCCCGATGCCTCACCAAAGAACCAGCCATTGTCATAACGGGCTGAAAGCTCGAAACCTTTGAATTTGGCATATTTCAGGTTACGCATGGTTGTGGAGCCGATATTCTCACCCGGCTTGTTTTCGATGGTACGGGTCAGATAATTATCAATGTGATTGTTGAAATAAGCAGCCTTGAAGCGCAGCTCATCGCCGCCGTCAAACACGCTGTCCAGTTTCAGATTGGTACCGAATTCCCAGTCTTTGGCATGTTCCGGCTTCAGCGTCAGCAAAGGCGCTGCATCAAATGACCAGCCGGATGTGGTTTCAAACAGGTTCGGCGCACGGATGGCTTCCGCATAACGGGCATAGAATTGCAAACCGTCCAGCGGTTCCACAGTCACCGCGGCAATCGGTGCAAAGCCGGAGCTTTTTTCTTCATTGTTGAGATAATAAGCATCGGCCGGATTTTTGGTCGGAATGCGGGTCAGAGCATTATCATAGCTGTGTGTTCTGGTGTAACGCAGCGTACCGTCAAATTTCAGCCAGTCGATCGGTTTCCATTCGCCGGAGATGAAGGCACTGGTTTCCTTGCGCCAGCCGTCACGGGCATTCAGCGTGCCGCCATCCGGTGTGTTCGGCCGGTCTTTTGATGGCGCTAGAGTTTCATACGTATAGGAGCCGCCGTAATCCAGCGTTACATCACCCCAGCGCGTGTCAAAAATCGTTTCATTGGCAATGTCAAAACCGGTGCGCTTGGCGACATCTGAATAGCCCTGCGAATAATCATCGCCGAAAAATTCATAAGGCGTGCGAATATCTGTCTCGGTTTTGGTGTGCCACAGATTGGCTGTGAGATTGATCAGATCATTATCATCCGGCTTCCAGTTATAACGTGCCGTATAGGTGTCCACATCCACATCACTGAGCGGGGCCTGTACTGCACCTTCACCGCGGATAATCACCGAAGGCATCAACTCGCCGAATTTACTCTTATATTTGATATAGCCGAGATTCAGCGTATGGCCGCCTTCCAGCATCAGCTTGCCCTTCACCAGATAAGACGTATTGTCCTGCGAGGTGTTGAGCACTTCTTCACCGGCGCGGTAGCGGTTAAGCCCGTCGAGTGAGAAAGATGTGGTCTCGGTCCATCTGTCCGGTTGTCCGCCGCGGCCGGGACGCACATAGGTGCTCACGGTCTTTTTGATTTCCGGTGTCTCGCCGCGTGTTCCGGCATGGTAATTGCCGATTTTACGCCGTGAATATGCGGCAACCAGTTCAAAACTTTCCCAGCGCTTGGCAAAAGCGACACTGCCGGAACCTGAGGTTGGCTCCAGAAAGCCGGGACGGTCAAGACCGGTTTTGCTGCCGTAGTTTTTCAGATCCATTTGCGCAACTTCAGGCGGAATTTCCTGAATTGTACAGCCGGTATTACAGCCTGTTGTATAGCTTTTGCTCACACCATAGAGCCCGCCGGTGGTGCCTTCAGGCGGTGGTGTGGATGTATTGCCCATCAGGCTGCCGCGTACCCGCCAGCCCATATCTTGCCCGTCTTTGATGATGTCATCAGCCGTGAGTGTACGCATTTTGGCAACACCGCCCGTGGCGCCCACGCCGTAAACACCGGCAGACGGGCCTTTAATAATCTCCACGCCGCCGATCATATCCGGATCAACATAATTGCGCGATGCCACGCCGGAATAACCGCGATACACCGTGTTTTGTTGCTGGGCACCGTCAATCACCACAGGAACACGGCCAAAGCCCTGCATCCCGCGCACATTAATATCAATCGCACCGCTGTTACGGTTATCACCGGTCATAATACCGGCCTGACCTTTGAGAAAGTCACCGGTGGAGGTGCCACGGAACAGCTCGATCTTTTCCTGTGACAGATAGGTGGAAGAGCCGGGGCTGGAATAGGTGGCATCTGACGCGGCAATCGCGCTGTTTCCGGCGATCGTGATGGTGTCCAGCGTGATTGCGCCTTCCGGTACCGCACCGCCTTTGGCGCTGCCGGAAGCGGCGCTGAGGGTTACAGAAGAGGGCGAGGTGAAGTGATAGCTGATGCCAGTGCCTGCCAGCAAGCGGCCAAGCGCGGCTTCTGCCGACATGGTGCCTTGCACACCTGCGGAAGACAGCCCGCGTGTGACGGCGGCATCATAGACCAGACGAATGCGCGAGGTATCGGCAAAGCGGTTCAGCGCCGCACTTAAATTGCCCGCAGGGATTGTATAGCTGAAACTGGCGCTTTGTTGTGCTGCTGCCGGTGTGCTGCCTGTCAGCATGACGCCGCCTGCAACAGCCACAAAGGCGGCAGAGTTGAGAAGCAGCGCTGTCAGAAACTGGGAAGGACGGGCAATATCGGCTCTTATCCGGCTGGTCATTTCAAAATTCCGCTATAATAATACGCATTATCGAGTACTCAAACCGGTAGACGTTTGAGTTTGCTAAAACCGGATAAAAATAATCATATTATTTTGAAAATAATTTCAGACTGTGAAAAACGGCTTTTTCACAGCTGCTTTTCCTCGTTATTGCGCATCAGCGATGCAGCAGAATAATATAGTCGCTTAAGCGTGTAGAGCGGATATGCAGGGCATTTTCCAGATCTTTCACGGCATTTGCGGTTTCTCTGGTCTCAAAAACACCGCTGATACGTAAGCGGCCAATCGTACTGTCAGTAATCCGGATGGTGCCCGGGTGATAGCGGTTGAGTTCGGCAATCACTTCTTCAAGCGGCCGGTCATTGACAATCAGCTTGCCGCGCCGCCATGCGGTTTCCGTGTCACTGTCCACCGCGTGGATCTCTGAAACCGCAGTGCCGGTAAAACTGGCTTGCTCATTGGCATGCAGTACGGCCTGCGGTGCATCATCCCCGTTTCCGGTGATCTGCACTTTGCTTTCCAGCACGGTTACATCCGTGCTGTTCTTGTCCTGCTTCACGGCATAGATCGTACCGAGCGCAGTTACACCGCCCTCGCGGGTGAGAATTCTGAACGGGCGTGTCTTGTCCGGCGCTACGGTAAACAGAGCTTCGCCTTTGAGTAGGCGGATAGCCCGTTCCTGCGGTGTATAGAGAATTTCAATCGCAGAGGATGTGTTCAGTTCGGCTGTTGAACCATCCGGCAGGCTGACATATTTGCTTTGCCCCGTTGCCGTATAGGCATCGGCCTTGATGCGTGTCGGCACGTCATAAATATAAGACCCGCCAAGAGCGAAACAGAGCATAAAACCGACAGCTGCGGTCAGAGGACGCATAAAGGAAAATGCGCCGGCCTGTTGCCCTGAAGCGCGTCCTGTCTGCCTGCCGGTGTTGCGGTTTTGCGCCGCAGTTTCCCTGACGGTCAGTGGTCTCGCCGCATTGTGCAAGACGGGGCGCTCCAGCAGAGCCGTTTCCTGCCATACACCTGAAACCTCATGATAGACCGCACGATGCCGCTCGCTGGCTGCCAGCCAGTCGTCGAAAATCAGTTTATCGGCATCATTGAGAGCATTATTTTCCTGACGGGCAAACCAGAAGGCGGCCTGCTCCAGAATATGATGCTCTGTTTCCGGTTTCATCACGTTGCTCTGCTCTGTTTCCTGTTATTATCTGCTGTTTTGTCGGAAAAACGGTATGACTGCTCAGGGCTTAAAAAGTGTGTTCTCACTCCGTGAAAACGCCCCCTTATTTACTAAGACGAATGAACGGGCCGGTTTCTCTGATTTTTTGCAAAAATATTTATCCGCGCTCACGTAACCGCCTCGTGCAATGGGCTGTTGCGGCCGCCAGATGTTTCTCAACCGCGCTTTTGGTAATATTCATCCGTGCTGCAATCTCGGCATGGGACAGGTTGTCAAATCGTCGCAAAACGAAACATTCACGGCAACGTGGCGGCAGTTCATCAATTGCAGCCTGCAGGATTTGCAGGCGTTGTCTGGCGATGATCTGTTCTTCCGCCCCTTGCCGGTCTTCGGCAATATCGGGGGCTTCCTGTGTGGTAAAGCGCTCCCGCGTACGGCGCAATTTGCGGAAATGATCACTCATCAGATTGTTGAGGATACGGAACAAAAAGGCGCGTACATTTTGCAATTCGCCGGAGGCATTGCCCGCTGCGCGCAAATAAGTTTCCTGTACCAGATCTTCGGCAAGGGCATTGTCACCGGTTTTGGAACGGGCAAAATTCTGCATTTCACGATAATGACAGGCAGCAGCCTGCGCCAGATCACTTTGCGGGGAAGCGCTGTTCTGGTGCCGGTTTGTGCCGCTGTGCTGCGGCTTGTCAGGATCGGAAAGGTCCATGCCGCCCGTGAAAAATAGCTTGCTGAAAATAAAACGCCCTGACCGGCTTTATATAAAACTTGATTGACACAATCAAGTTAGCGGCTGCCGTTCATAATGCTTTCCGGCCATTGCGTGCGCACTGTGGTAATATTACCTATCGTTATAAAAATATTTCAGGATTAGATTTTCGCGAAGGGATAAAAAAGAAAATCCTGTTTTAAAAAATCTGATTTGTGGAAAATTATCCTTCTTGGAGAAGCGGGAAGCCGCTTCTATGATGCCCTTTAAAAAAACTGGTATATATTCTATGCTGCACATACCCGCCTATATGCTGACAACCGGCCCTGTTCCGGTTTATCCCGAAGTGCAAACGGCTTTGGGGCGCCCTGTATCCTATGATTATACAGCTGAATTTCAGAGTTTTTACCAGCAGGTTGTAGAGAAGCTGGCGCTAGCCATGCGTATCGGCAATAAGCCAGTTATTATGCAGGGCGAGGCCATTCTCGGGATTGAGGCGGCAGCAAGCGGCCTGATCGCCCGTCAGGATGTGGTGCTTAATCTGGTTTCCGGTGTTTATGGCAAGGGCTTTGGTTTCTGGGCAGAACGCTACGGGCGCGAGGTTGTTGAGCTGGCCGTTGATTATGATGATATTATCACGGCGCAAGCCGTTGAAGAGGCGCTGAAACAGCGCCCTGATATCAGCATTATTGCCATCTGCCATCATGATACACCGTCCGGCACGTTGAACCCGCTGGCTGAAATTGGTGCGGTTGCCGCTCGTCACGGCGCTTATCTGATCGTGGATGGTGTTTCGAGTTTTGCAGGCATGGATGTGCATCCTGAAGCAGTGCATGCGGATATTTTCATTACATCGCCGTCCAAATGTCTCGGCAGCTCGCCGGGGCTGACGCTGGCTGCGGTCAGTGAGCGCGCATGGCAGAAAATGGCTGCCAATCCTGATGCACCGCGTGCCTCTTTTCTCAGCCTTTTGGACTGGAAAGATGCATGGCAGGCAGGCAATAATTTCCCCGTTACGCCGTCGATTGCCGAGATTTATGCACTGAATGCGGCGCTTGATCGCTATCTGGCGGAAGGGCCGGAAAATGTCTGGGCACGCCATCTGGAAACCGCGCAGATTGCGCGCGCCGGTGTGCAGGCGCTGGGACTTGAATTATGGCCGCGCCATGAGGATTATGCCGCGCCGACGGCCACAGTTTTCAAAGTGCCGGAAGGCATCAAAGACACGCAACTACGTGATCTGATGGTGCAGGATTATGATGTGCTGGTGTCGCTGGGCCGCAAGGATACGGCAGGCAAAGTGCTGCGCATCGGCCATATGGGCGCTTCCGCGCAACCGGATTTTGCCACAAGAGCTGTTGAGGCTCTGGCAGGCTCATTGAAGAAACTGGGATTTGCAGCGCGCTGACAGGGCTCCTGCAAATATTCGGCACGATACAGAAATGATAACGGGCAGTGCTGGCGCGGATTATGAGAACCGCCATGCATTTTATGAGGGATTGGTTCAATGACAACATTCATGCTTAGCCGCCGTGCCTTGCTGGCCGGTACTGCTGTGGCCGCTGCGGTTGCGGTGCTGCCGCGTTTTGCTTTTGCGCAAGGCGCTGAAAAAGCAGCCTCCGTTGAACCGGTACGCGGCGGGCGTCTGGTGGTGGCTGCCGATAGTGAACCGGCCAATCTCAATCCGGCAATTGTTGCCTCCAATGGCGTGTTTTATGTTGCCAGCAAAGTGATCGAGCCGCTGGCAGAACAGGTCTATGTGGATGAGCAGCATCCGGACGGGCTGAAGCCACTGCTGGCAACCAGTTGGGAAGGTTCGGAAGACGGCCTTTCTGCGACATTCAAACTGCGTGAAGGCGTGAAATGGCATGATGGCAAGCCGTTCACCTCGGCAGATGTGGCTTTCTCGGCGCTTGAAGTGTGGAAGCCTTTGCAAAATCTCGGCCGCTCGGTTTTCAAAAATCTGGCAACGGTTGAAACACCGGATGAACATACGGCGATTTTCCGTTTCTCCGAGCCGACACCGTTTCAGCTGATCCGCAATGCTTTGCCGATTGTGACATCGGTACTGCCGAAACATCTTTATGAAGGCACGGATATTGCTAAAAATCCTGCCAACGAAAAACTGGTCGGTACAGGGCCTTTCACCTATAGCGAGCACAAGCCGGGCGAATATTATCTGCTGAAGCGCAATGAAAATTACTGGGATGCACAGGCACCTGCGCTGGACGAGATCGTCTATCAGGTATTGCCGGATCGTGCTGCCGCCGGTAATGCGCTGGAAGCTGACCAGATTCAGCTTGCCGCTTTCTCCGCTGTGCCTCTGGCCGAGCTGGAGCGCCTTGCCAAAGTACCGGGGCTGAAAGTCTATGCTGACGGTTATGAGGCGCTGACCTATCAGCTGACGGTTGAGATCAATCATCGCCGCAAGGAACTGGCAGACAAATCCGTACGTCAGGCTATTGCCCATGCGATTGATAAGGATTTTGTGGTTAAAACCATTTTCCTCAATTATGCCAAACCGGCAACAGGGCCTGTACCGGCTTTTGACAAGGTGTTTTATGCCGCCGATACTGAGCAATATCCGTTTGATATTGCCAAGGCTGAAAGCCTGCTTGATGAAGCCGGTTACAAAAAAGGCGCTGATGGTATCCGCTTCAAGCTGAAGCTGTTGCCTGCGCCATTCTTCAATGAAACCAAACAATTCGGTGATTATTTGCGTCAGGCGCTGGCAAAAATCGGCATTGATGCGGTGATTGTTGCCAATGATACGCCAGCCCATCTCAAGGCCGTTTATACGGATCATGATTTTGATATTGCGGTGGCCACGCCGGTTTATCGTTCTGACCCGGCTATTTCCACAACGGTTCTGTTCCAGAGCGGCCTGCCGGCCGGTGCGCCTTTTACCAACCAGTATGGCTATAAAAATGATGCGGTTGATGCGCTGATTGCCAAAGGCGCCATAACACTGGATGATAAGGCACGGGCCGGCGTTTATCAGGATCTGCAGAGTCTGGTGGCGCAAGATCTGCCATTGATCAATGTTGCGGATTTCTCCTTCATCACTGTTGCCAGTGACAAGGTGCAGAATGTCTCTGATAATCCGCGCTGGGCTGTTTCGAACTGGGCCAATACCGGTCTGGCCGAATAATACGGAACAGAATAAAGCGGGTTTTCAGTGCAGTTTTTTATTCGTCGTCTTGCCAGTATCATTCCGGTTCTTGGCCTTGTTCTGGCGGGCGGCTTCCTGCTTCTGGAAGCCGCCCCCGGTGATGCCGTGGATGCCTATGTGGCGCAAATGGGCGGCGCTGATGCCCAGCAGGCTGAAGCTTTGCGTCAGGCATGGGGGCTGGATCAGGGGCCGCTGCCGCGTTTCATCGCTTATGTGCGTGCGCTGTTTTCCGGTGATTTCGGCTGGTCAACGGCGTTTCAAAAGCCGGTGCTGGATATTATTCTGGAAAGACTACCCGCAACCTTATTGCTGATGGGCATAGCAACTTTTCTTGCCTTTTTTGCCGGTTCGCTTTTGGGCGTTGTGGCCGGTGCCAAACCGCATTCCAAACGCGACCGGATTTTATCGCTCACATCGCTGGCGCTTTATGCGGTGCCGGGTTTCTGGCTCGGTTTGGTGCTGATTGTGGTTTTCGGTGTAACGCTGCGCTGGCTGCCGATCGGCGGTTTGGAAACCATCGCCTCCGGCAAGACGGGGCTGGCACGGGCGCAGGATATTGCCCGCCATCTGGTTTTGCCGGTTCTGTCTCTGTCCTGTGTGTATCTCACGCTTTATCTGCGGCTGATGCGCGACCGCATGGTGGAGCTGCATCAGGAACCTTTTGTACAGGCGCTTAAAGCACGGGGTTTGCAACAGCGCAGAATTATCTGGCGTCACATTGCCCGCAATGCGGTGCTGCCGGTGGTGACCATGCTGGGGCTGCAGGCCGGTGTTATGCTTGGCGGCAGTGTGGTGATTGAAAGCGTTTTTGCTATTCCGGGCTTTGGCCGTCTGGCGGCAGAAGCCGTTGCAAAGCGCGATACGACTTTGCTGCTCGGCGTTATTTTGTTCGGGGCTTTTGCCGTGATTATTGCCAATCTTTGTGTGGATCTTGCTTATACACGGCTGGATCCGCGGGTGCGAAAGTCACATCAATGAGATTTTTGCAAAAGACCGACCGGCAGGGAAAAGCCGGTATTTTTCTCCTTGGCTTGCTGGTGCTGATGGCTTTGTCGGCGCCGTTTCTGTTTGCCGGTGATCCGCTGGCAATTGCCGGAGAGCCGATGCTGCGGCCTTTCGCGGATACGGCCCATCTGCTGGGCACAGACCGTCTGGGACGCGATGTGCTGGCCGGTTTGTTTTATGGTGCGCGTACCACTTTGCTGGTGGCATTGAGTTCTGCCGCCGTGGCGCTGATTGCGGGCAGTGCGGTGGGAACGCTGGCAGGCTTTCTCGGCGGTTTTGCCGATAATGCGCTGATGCGTATCACGGAAGCTTTCCAGACCGTGCCCGGATTTTTGCTGGCACTGGCGACGATCAATATTCTGGGGCCGAGCATACCGGCCTTGATCATTGCAATCAGTATTGGCAGCTGGACACAGGCTGCGCGTGTCACGCGGGCTGAAGTGCTGTCACTGCGCGAACGCGATTTTGTGGCCGCAGCCCGTACATTGGGACAAGGGCCGTTTTCCATCGCTTTTCGGGAGATATTGCCCAATGCTTTTGGCCCTGCGGCATCGCTTGCAGCTGTCTCGGTTGCCGCTGCTATTTTGATTGAGGCCTCTTTGGCATTTTTGGGCTTTGGTGATCCGAACAGCGTGACATGGGGCACCATGATTGCGGAGGGGCGCACGGTTTTGCGCTCGGCGCCTTATCTCTCCATCATTCCGGGGCTGGCACTGGTGGTGACAGTGCTTGCAGTGCATCTGACAGGGCAGGCTTTCACGCGTCGCAGCAGAAATATGCCAACAGATGGCGGAGATATTTGATGGCCGATTTCCTCTCCGTTGAGAATTTGAGTGTTTCTTATGCCGGTCAGCGCGTCTTGCAGCCGGTCAATCTGACATTGCAAAGCGGTGAGCGTCTGGCGCTGATCGGCGAGAGCGGTTCGGGTAAAACCACGCTTGCCATGGCGCTGGCCGGATTGCTGCCGGAGAATGCGCAGCTTGAAGGACAGATCAGCTTTCCCGCTTTTCCGCATGTGCCGGTGGCCGGGCGTGATATCGGCGTGGTGTTTCAGGATCCGAATGGTTCGCTTGATCCGATGATCCGGGTGGGCGATCAGATTGCAGAAGTGATTGTGACGCATCTGAAAACATCATGGCGGGAAGCGCGGTTGCAGGCTGCATCCTTGCTGGAACAGGTGCAAATTCCCGACAGTCTGAACCGTCTGCGCAGCTATCCGCATGAATTTTCAGGCGGGCAGAAACAGCGTATCGCTATGGCTGCCGCCCTTGCAGGCAAGCCGCAATTGCTGATTGCCGATGAGCCGACCAGTGCGCTGGATACGGTGGTGCAGCAAAATGTGGTGCAGGTGTTGGATGATCTGGTGCGTGCACAGGGGCTGACGCTGATTTTTGTGACCCATGATATTGCGCTTGCCTCGCAGCTTGCGGATAAAATTGCTGTGCTCTATCGCGGTCAGCTGGTGGAGTTTGGCACGGCGCAGCAGGTGATTACCGCACCGCAACACGCCTATACCAAAGCGCTGCTTGCCACCCATATCGGGCTGGACTGGCAGCGGCAGCCGCGTCTGCCCGAAATTACCGCGCCTGAAATTGCACTATCGGCATTAAACGGAGCAGCTTCAGATGTCTGACCGGATGCTTCATCAAACGGATAGCCAAACAGTTTTGCAGATTTCAGCGCTGAATAAGCGTTTCGGTGATGATCCTGCAAAGGGGCTGAAAAATATCAATCTGAGCCTGCAAGCCGGAGAAACACTGGCGCTGGTTGGTCGTTCCGGCTCCGGTAAAACCACGCTGGCACGGCTGATCATGCGGCTGAGCGAACCGGATAGCGGCCATATTGCGCTCAATGGTATTGATCTCAACAGCCTGAGCGGCAGCCGGTTGCGTGCGATGCGGGCGCGTTTCCAGATGGTGTTTCAGGATCCGATGGCGGCCTTTAATCCGCGCCGTAATATCGGGCAGATTTTGCAGGTGCCGCTGGCTTTGCATGGGGAGGCAAGACAGGCGGACAAACACATTGCTGCCGTGCTGGAACGTGTTGGGTTGAACGCGGCCATGGCGCAGCGCTACCCGCGTGAACTTTCCGGGGGGCAGCGTCAACGTGTGGCGATTGCCCGTGCGCTTTTGAGCAAGCCTGACCTGATTGTGCTGGATGAGCCGGTTTCCGCACTTGATGTGTCTGTGCGGGCAAAAATCCTCAATCTTCTGGCCGATTTGCAGCAGGAAAACGGCATCGCCTATCTGTTTATCTCCCACGACCTTGCAATTGTGCGGGCTTTCAGTGACCGCATGGTGGTGATGCATGAAGGGGAGATTGTTGAACAGGGCGTGCCGGATGTCATCTTGCGCAATCCGCAGGCGCAAGCCACGCGCCAGCTGGTTGATGCTGTACCCAAACTGGCTTTCTGATCCCGTTTTTACTGTTTAAGCCTGTGGTTCCAGCGGGCTGATATGGCAGAATTTCACGGCAAAATCGATGAAATGCCGTAACGACGGCAGCATATGCCCGCTTTTACGGTAGAACAGGCAGACCGGCTGAGGCGGTAATTCATAAGCGGGCAGCAGGCGGATAAGCTGCCCTGATCTGATCTGTTCCTCAACCATATAATGATGCAGTGAAACAAGACCGATCGTGTTGCAGGCGGCTTCGCGCATTGCCATCGTATCATTGAGTTGCAGGGCAATCTGCATCGCTATTTCAAGATTGTTTTTGAAGATAAGACGGCTTGGCATATAGCGCATTTTATGGGTAATCAGCCGGTGGCCTGCCAGATCTTCCGGCGTTTCCGGTACACCATAGCGGTCAAGATAATCCGGTGATGCACAGAGCCAATAGGCCGTCTGCCCCAGAGAGCGCTGCATCAGGCCTGCATTAGCTTGCATGGTCATGCCAAAAATCAGATCGGTATTTTCCTGCTCAATATCGGGAAAGCGCTCCGCCAGTTCCAGATCAAGGCGGATATGCGGAAATTTTTCAGTGAAATGATGCAGATGCGGCAGCAGAAATTGCTGCGCCAGCGGACGGGCGGCAATCACCCGTAATGTGCCGGAAGGTTCACCGCGCATCTGTGTGAGGCAGTGGTTTTCGCGGTCAAAAAGCAGTTTCAGTGTTTCTGCGGCATAATCCCGAAAAATCCGTCCGGCCGGTGTCAGTTGCATATGCCGTGTGGTGCGCTCGATCAGGCCGGTTTTCAGCTGACTTTCCAACTGGCTGAGCTGCTTGCTGATCGCAGGGGCAGAAAGACCGCGTTTTTTAGCTGCCGCTGCAATGCTGCCAGCCTCGGCAATATCAAGGAATATCTGCATCTGTGCAGGCGAGATAGTGAGGACTGACGGGTTCTGATCTGCGGGCATATTCGTAACTTTGAGTTATCAAATCGTAATTTTAGGATGTCTGTTGTTATTTATTAGAGTGTTTTAAGAGCTGGCGCAAATCTCGGATAAAGAAAGGAATGCGCTATGAGCTCTAAGGCTGCGCAAACGGGTGTCGCCCGTGAAACACCGGCCCGCCAAACACCGGCTTTACTGTTGCTGGCACTGCTGGTCACCCTGCCGCAAATTGGCGAAACCATTTACACGCCCTCGCTGACAGATATGGCGCAGAGCCTGCATATTCCCGCTTCGGCAGCACAGACCACGTTGAGCATCTTCTTTGCCGGATTTGCTCTTGGCGTTTTATGCTGGGGGCAGGTATCTGATCATATTGGCCGCCGCAAAACCATGCTGATCACGCTGGCTCTTTATCTGCTGGGCTGCGTGACCTGCCTGTCGGCTTCCGCTTTGTGGGTGCTGAATTGCGGGCGTTTTGTGCAGGCTTTCGGCGCGGCAAGCTGCTCGGTTGTCATCCAGTCCGTGTGCCGTGAGGCATTCAGTGGTGAGCGGCGGATGGTGGTCTTCACCACAATCGGCATGTTGATTCCGGTCTCGGCTGCTGCGGGGCCGTTTATCGGTGGCTTTGCCGTGACTTTCGCTGACTGGCGCATGGCGTTTATCATTTTGTTCTTGCTTGGGGCTGTGTCGCTGGTGCTGGTCTGGCTGGCTTTTCCGGAAACCCTGGTAAAAGCTGGGCATAAAAACTCTGTCATGCAGGTGCTGGGGCGGATGTTGCGTGACCCGCAACTGATCGGCACGGGACTGCTGATCGGTATCGGTAACGGGATTATTTTCAGCTTTTATGCCGAAGCACCGTTTCTGCTGATTAAAATGCACGGCCTGTCTGCCGCCCTCTATGGCACGCTGTGTATGCTGGTGGTGTCGGGCAGTATCTGGGGCGGTATGGCCATGCGCCGTCTGCATCATGCAGGCTATAGCGGGCAGACAATTATCATCACCGGTATTTTATTGCTTGGATGTGCCGCTGCCGGTTTGCTGGCGGTGAGCTTGTGGAGTGCGGGGCTGACCTATCTTGTGCTGTTTACCGGTTTTTCCGCAGTGCTGTTTGCCGGTTTTACCCTGCTGACAACCGCCTGCCTGCATGGTGCCTTACAGCATTATCACGATGCTTTGGGCAGTGCAGGGGCTCTGCTCGGCCTGTTTTATTATGCAGTCATCACGGTGCTCACAGAAGGCATGGCCTTGCTGCATAGCGGGGCAGGCTATGTGTTTCCGCTCTATGTGTTGGGTTTGACCATTGCAGCGGCGATTATCTATATCTGCCTTGTTTATAAAGTAGAGGCCACCGGCCGCAGCGCCTGATAAAGCGCCTTATAGCGGTGATAGGCGTGCTCATAGGCTTCAAGCAACTGCTTGTCCGGTTCAATGGTTCGGATGATCTGCGGAGCTGTGCAAATGGCAACAGGATCAGCCTTTTCCGCAGCAATCAGGCCAAGGCGGGCGGCACCGAAAGCCGCGCCGAAATCGCCATCCGCAGGCAGGTGAACCGGTATATTCAGGGCGGTGGCCAGTGCTTTCAGCCAATAGGCAGAGCGCGAGCCGCCGCCGATTGCGGTGATGCTGTCAGGTTTGGTGCCGGTCTTTGCCAATGCTTCCAGATTATCGCGGAAGGCAAAAGCCACGCCTTCCAGCACGCTTTGCGTGAGTGAGGCGCGACTGTCGCTATGGCTCAATCCGGTGAAACTGCCGCGGATCAGGCTGTCATTATGCGGAGTGCGTTCGCCGGAGAGATAGGGTAGAAAGCTGACAGGAGAGGGGGCAAGCAAGCTGTCGCCCAGTTCCTGGGTCAGTGCCGCAGCCGCATGACCGGTAATGCGGCTATACCAGTTGAGCGCATCTGTTGCCGAAAGGATAACGCCCATCTGATGCCATGTTTGCGGCAAAGCATGGCAGAAGGCATGAATTGCACTGTCCGGTTGCGGCAGGAAACGGTCATTAGCGGCAAAAAGCACACCGGATGTGCCAAGCGAGGCAAAGGCCTCACCGGCTTTCACGGTGCCGATGCCGCAGGCTGAGGCTGCATTGTCACCCGCACCGCCTGCCACAACAACAGTGGCGGGCATGCCCCAGCGGGCGCTGTGTGCTGTCCGCAAAGTGCCGGATATATCTGTGCCTTCAGTGAGGCGCGGCATCCGGCTTTCATCAAGACCGGTTGCGGCCAGCAGGGCAGGCGACCATGTGCGCTGCGCCACATCCAGCCATGACGTGCCGGAGGCATCCGACATTTCACTGGCATATTCACCGGTCAGCCACAGGCGCAGATAATCTTTGGGCAGCAAAATCTTTTGAATACGGGCAAAAATTTCCGGCTCATTGTCCTTCACCCATAATAATTTGGGTGCGGTAAAGCCCGGAAAAACAATATTGCCGGTCAGGCGGCGAAATTGCGGGTCGGCATCAAGGGTGGCGGCCTGCCGGTGGCTGCGCGTATCATTCCACAAAATAGCAGGGCGTAATATCCGGTCTTCGTCATCGAGCAGCACCGCCCCGTGCATCTGGCCGGACAGGCCGATACCGCGCAACCGGCCAAGTGCCGCACTATGGCTGGCTTTCAACGCATCCAGCACTTGTTCTGCCGCTTTGATCCAATCTTGCGGATGTTGCTCGGACCAGCCGTCCTGCGGACGGGAGACCGCCAGCGGCGCATGGGCGGAGGCGATAATCGTCTGGTTCTGGTCTGTCAGCAGCGCTTTGAGGCCGGATGTGCCGAGATCAAGACCAAGATAAAAAGCCATAATGCGCGCCCTGTTGTGAACTGCTTTGCTGCGCGCAGCTAACGACAGAAAATTCTTGCAGGCAATAGTTTATTCCTCATTGCGCGGCATGCTTTCAATAGAGAATTCCATACGGTCTGCCGGAAAGCGCGTGGTGGAATATTCCACCGGTACACCATTGGTATCGACATTGATGGCCTGTGCCGTCAGCACAATCGCACCCGGTGTCAGTTTCATATGCAGCAGATCCTGCCCATTGGCATGTTGGGCGGAGATCAGTGTGGATTGGCGGAAATAATCTTCCACACCGGATTGTCTGAGCGCCTGTGTGACCGAACCGCTGGCCTTGTAATAGTCATCAAATTGCGGAAACCGCTTATAGTCAAACCAGCTTTCGGAGCGTGAAACCGGCTGGCCATCGGCAATCGACAGGCTTTCAAAATGATGCACCTGCGCATCTTCATCCTGCAATTGCAGGGCGCGGGCAATATCCGGCGCGGGCTTTTCAATCTGATGCGCGAGGATACGGCGTTCCTGACGTGCAACCTGTTCGGCAAAGCCGGTGGACATACGGGTGCGCTTGCCGATGGGATAAGTGAGCCGTCGTGCATTGGCGATAAATGTGCCGCGCCCTTGCTCCGCCCGCAGCACGCCTTCCTGCGTCAGTGCGGCAATGGCGCTGCGCACCGTATGGCGGTTAACCCCGAAACGGGCGGCCAGTGTCATTTCCGGCGGCAGCTTTTCCCCGCGCTGGAAATGCCCGTGTTTGATCTCGCCGCGAATGGCATCG
Source organism: Pseudochrobactrum asaccharolyticum (assembly GCA_040392545.1). Classification (GTDB taxonomy): domain Bacteria; phylum Pseudomonadota; class Alphaproteobacteria; order Rhizobiales; family Rhizobiaceae; genus Pseudochrobactrum; species Pseudochrobactrum asaccharolyticum_A. Next base: position 103,522 of record JBEBVV010000002.1, read on the forward strand.
GCGATTTGCCGCCAGACGGCGACGCCGCTGTTACGGGCAATTTTTGCTTTGGAGCCTGTTGTTTCCGTCATTTATTTTGCCGCAGTCCCGCTGATTGTCATGCGCTTGTCACTAAGAGTGTTTAAGACAATAATTAATGTCTAGTTGTATAGATAAATAGACAATTTACAGCGGTGTGTCAAATGGAAAATCAAACGGAAGAAATGCAGAGCGGGCGGCGCAGGGTTGCCGCATTGCTGGCAAAAGCAGAACTGCAGGAACTGGCGGCTTTTTACAATGCGCGTGAGCCGCAATTGCAGGTGGATGTGCTGCGTGGTCCTGAAACCGGTCTGGTGATGGTGCGCGGCCGCATCGGCGGTGGCGGAGCGCCGTTTAATCTGGGTGAAACCACTGTAACCCGTGCGACAGTACGTGTGACATCGGAAAGCTCTGAAGGTCTGGTCGGTCACTCTTATGCTTTGGGCCGTGATCACGAAAAAGCGCGTCTTGCAGCCATTGCCGATGCGCTGTGGCAGGCACCGCAGAGCCGTGATGTCGTGGAAAATGAATTGCTGAACGTGATTGTGGCGCGTCTTGATGCACGTAGCACACAGCGCCGCCGCGAGGCTGCGGCAACCAAAGTGGACTTCTTCACCATGGTTCGGGGAGACGACTGATGGCTTTTGATAATCAGGCTTTTGAAGGCGGTTTCGCTGATGCCGTTTATGATGCGCAGAGCTGTTTCCGCGCTTTGATGGATGCATTGGCCAATCCCGGCAGCATTCAGGCAATGGCGGCAACAACACAGCCGCCGCAGCCGCTGACAGCAGAACTCGGTGCCGTTGCGCAGGCTCTGTTTGACCATGACACCAAGGTCTGGCTCGACAGCCGGCTGGCTGCCAATGCACCGGTGCGCGAATGGCTCGCATTCCAGACCGGTCTGGTTCTGGTTGAGGATGTGTCCGAGGCGCAATTTGCGCTGGTCAGCGATATTACGCAAATGCCGCCGCTGGATGTTTTTGCCAAGGGGACAGCGGAATATCCGGATTGCTCCGCCACCATTATCATGGCTGTGACAGGCTTTAACGGTGACACGGTTCTGCAATTGCAGGGGCCGGGGATCGAGCATGTCCGTGATTTTGCACCGGATATATTGCCGGTGCGTTTTCAGGAACAATGGGCAGCCAATGGTGCCTTGTTCCCGCGCGGTGTTGATCTGGTTTTTGCAGCACCTCAAGCCGTTGCCGCACTGCCGCGCAGCACCAAACTCATAAAAAACGGAAATTGAACCATGTATGTTGCAGTAAAAGGCGGTGAAGCCGCCATTAAAAATGCACATCAGCTGCTGGGTGACCGCCGTCGCGGTGACCGCTCAATACCGGCATTGCAGCTGGCGCAGATCGTGGAACAGCTCGGGCTTGCTGTTGACCGTGTGATGGCCGAAGGCGCGCTTTATGACCGCGAACTGGCCGCACTGGCAATCCGTCAGGCGCGCGGTGATCTGATTGAGGCGATTTTTCTGGTGCGTGCCTATCGCACAACCCTGCCGCGTTTCGGCTATTCCGAAGCACTGGACACAGCGCAGATGCTGGCAGAACGCCGCATTTCCGCAACCTTTAAAGATTTGCCGGGCGGCCAGCTTTTGGGCCCGACATTTGACTATACGCATCGTCTGCTTGATCCGGATATGGCCGGTGATCATGCGGTAGAGCAAGGCTTGCAGCGTGAAGATGAGGCAGCCCATGAGGATATGCCGCGTGTGACGGATATTCTCGGCGCAAACGGCATGATCGAACCGGATGGCGAAATGCCGGAAGGCCATGTGCCGGGTGATCTGACGCGTGAGCCATGGACGTTCCCGATGGAGCGCGATCTGCGTTTGCAGGCTCTTGCACGCGGCGATGAAGGCTTTTTGCTGGCGCTCGGCTATTCCACCCAGCGCGGTTATGGCCGCACCCATCCGTTTGTCGGTGAAATCCGCATCGGTGAGGTTGAGGTGGAGCTCGATGTGCCGGAGCTCGGCGGTGTGGTGTCTCTCGGCAGCATTCAGGTTACGGAATGCCAGATGATCAACCAGTTTGCCGGTTCTGCTGTGCTGCCACCGCAATTTACCCGCGGCTATGGTCTGGTTTTTGGTCAGAGCGAACGCAAAGCCATGTCAATGTCGCTTTGTGACCGCGCTTTGCGTACTGCAGAATTTGAGGAAGATATTACCGCTCCGGCACAGGATGAGGAATTTGTGATTTCCCACTCCGACAATGTGCAGGCGACCGGTTTTGTCGAGCATCTCAAGCTGCCGCATTATGTGGATTTCCAGGCAGAACTTGATCTGATCCGCCGCATGCGCGCCGAATATGCAGCCCACCACACGTCAACCGATGCTCAAAAAGAAGCAGAGAAGGAAGCCGCAGAATGAGCGTTCTGATGCAGTATAATTTTGCTTATCTTGATGAGCAGACCAAGCGGATGATCCGCCGTGCGATTTTGAAAGCCATTGCCGTGCCGGGCTATCAGGTGCCTTTCGCAAGCCGTGAAATGCCGATGCCTTATGGCTGGGGCACGGGCGGTGTGCAGGTCACAGCTGCCGTGATCGGCGCGGATGATACGCTGAAAGTGATTGATCAGGGCGCAGATGATACAACCAATGCCGTGTCGATCCGTGCGTTTTTTGAAAAGACCGCGCAGGTAAAAGTCACGACCCGCACGGCGGATGCGACGATTATTCAGACCCGTCACCGTATTCCTGAAGCACCGCTGCAGCAAGGCCAGATCCTTGTCTATCAGGTGCCGATCCCTGAGCCTTTGCGTTTTCTGGAGCCGCGTGAGACGGAAACCCGCAAAATGCATGCGCTGGAAGAATATGGCCTGATGCATGTCAAACTTTATGAAGATATTGCCCGTCACGGTCATATTGCCACCACCTATGCCTATCCGGTGAAAGTGGAAGACCGTTATGTCATGGATCCTTCGCCGACCCCGAAATTCGATAATCCGAAAATGAATATGTCACCGGCTTTGCAGCTGTTTGGTGCGGGACGTGAAAAGCGCATTTACGCTTTGCCGCCTTATACCAAAGTGGTCAGTCTGGATTTTGAAGATCATCCGTTCGAGGTGCAGAAATTCGCGCAGCCTTGCGCCATGTGCGGTGCCAGAGGCGTTTATCTCGACGAGGTGGTGCTGGATGACAAGGGCGGCAGCATGTTTGTTTGCTCCGATACTGATTATTGCGAAACACGGCAGGCTGAAGGCCATATCGGACATTTGTCCGCTGCAAATAACAAAGAGACCGTACAAGGGTCCTCAGCTCTGGAGGCAGCTCAATGAGCGATATAAATCATGATACGCCTTTGCTGCGCGTTAACGGATTGTCGAAATTTTATGGCAGCCGCCTTGGTTGCAGCAATGTTTCTTTCGAGCTTTATCCGGGTGAAGTGCTGGCTATTGTCGGCGAGAGCGGCTCGGGCAAAACCACATTGCTCAATTGCCTTGCCACGCGTTTGCAGCCTTCTGTCGGTGCGGTGGAATACCGGATGCGTGATGGCCAGTTCCGCGACCTTTACCGGATGAGTGAAGCTGAGCGCCGTTTTCTGATGCGCACTGACTGGGGTTTTGTGCATCAAAATCCTGCCGACGGGTTGCGCATGACCGTGTCTGCCGGTGCCAATGTCGGCGAGCGTTTGATGGCCGTGGGCAACCGCCATTATGGCAAAATCCGCGCAACGGCGACCGATTGGTTGGGACGTGTGGAAATCTCTGCGGATCGTATTGATGATCAGCCGCGTTCTTTCTCCGGCGGTATGCGCCAGCGCCTGCAGATTGCCCGCAATCTGGTGACCGCGCCGCGTCTGGTTTTCATGGATGAGCCGACCGGTGGTCTGGACGTTTCTGTGCAGGCACGTCTGCTTGATTTGTTGCGCGGATTGGTGGCCGATCTGGGACTGGCCGCGATTGTCGTGACCCATGATCTGGCGGTGGCGCGTCTGCTGTCACACCGCATGATGGTGATGAAGGACGGCCATATTATCGAAGCCGGTCTGACCGACCGCGTGCTGGATGATCCGCAGGCACCTTATACGCAGCTGCTCGTTTCCTCGATTTTGCAGGTTTAATTATGACTATGCCTCTTATTGTTTCCGAAGTGGCAAAGAGCTTCACCATGCATTTGCAGGGCGGCATCAAGCTGCCGGTGGTGAATAATGTATTCTTTGCCCTGAAGGCCGGTGAATGTGCGGTGCTTGGCGGCCCGTCCGGTGCCGGTAAAAGTTCGATCCTGAAAATGGTCTATGGCAATTATGCCGTGGATGAGGGGCAGATCATTCTGCGCCATCACGGTAAGCAGATTGATATTGCCTCGGCTGATCCGCGTACCGTCATGGCTGTGCGCCGTGATACAATCGGCTATGTCAGCCAGTTTTTGCGCACCGTGCCGCGTGTCAGCGCCCTGAATGTTGTGGCTGATCCGCTCTTTGCCCGTGGCGTTGACCGTTCACTCGCACAGGATAAAGCCCGTGAATTGCTGGCTATGCTCAATCTGCCGCAGCGCCTGTGGGATCTGCCGCCTGCCACATTTTCCGGCGGTGAGCAGCAGCGTGTGAATATTGCCCGTGGCTTTATCACTGATCATCCGGTGTTGCTGCTTGATGAGCCGACCGCTTCACTCGATGCGAAAAACCGTGATGTGGTTGTGGAACTGATCCGCCGCAAAAAAGCGCAAGGCGTGGCAATGCTCGGTATTTTCCATGATGAAGATGTGCGCGATGCCGTGGCAGACCGCATTATTGATGTGACTGAATTTGCAAATGGCAATACCGCACGGGGAACTGACGCATGACACGATTATCCGAGCAGGTCTTTATTCATCCGGATGTGGAAATTACCGACAGCACATTCGGCCGTTATACGGAAGTGGGCACCCGCTGCCGTATCAATGAAACGGAAATGGGCGACTATTCCTATATTGAACGTGATGGCATGGTGTGGTGTGCCAAGATCGGCAAATTTGCCAATATTGCCGCTTCGGTACGTATTAATGCGCCGAACCATCCGATGTGGCGCGCAACGCTTCATCACTTCACCTATCGCGCCAATGATTACTGGCCGGATGCCGAACAGGAAAAGGATTTCTTTGAATGGCGCCGTGCCCATCAGGTAACAATCGGCCATGATACATGGCTTGGCCACGGTGTTACCGTTTTGCCGGGCGTGACAATCGGCAATGGTGCTGTGATCGGCTCCGGCGCCGTGGTGACCAAGGATGTCGCGCCTTATACAATTGTCGGCGGCGTGCCTGCAAAACCGATCCGCAAGCGCTTCGAGGACAAGATTGTGGAACGGCTGGAAGCACTGGCCTGGTGGGACTGGGATCATCAGCGCCTGCGCGGTGCGCTGGAGGATTTCCGCACGCTGGATATTGAAGCTTTTCTTGAAAAACACGAAGGCTGACAGAGCGGCGGTAATGCCGCTCTGATACGAAAATACTTTACAGGACAGGCCGCGAATTGGATTTTCGGCCTGTCTGTTTTGTATAAAAACGATTCAAAACTTTCATGGAACTGTAATCTAAATCACATAGCTGTTTCATATCACGTCCCTAATTTCGCAGGAAATTGATTGAGGACGTTGATGCTTAAACTTGAGAATGTAACCCGTCGTTTTGGCGGTAATACTGCGGTTTCAGGTGTTAATCTGGAAATTCCGCAGGGCCAAATGGTGGGGATTATCGGTGCATCCGGTGCCGGAAAATCGACCTTGCTGCGTATGATTAACCGGCTGATCGATGCATCTGATGGTTCTATCATGTTTAAGGGGCAGGATGTTTCGCGGTTGCGCGGGAGCGACTTGCGCCGCTGGCGCAGTGATTGCGCCATGATCTTTCAGCAGTTCAATCTGGTGCCGCGTCTTGATGTTCTGACCAATGTGTTGCTCGGCCGTCTCAATCAGCGTTCAACAGTGAAAAGTCTTTTGGGTGTGTTCTCCCGTGAGGAGCGCGCACAGGCCATTGCCAATATCGAGCGTCTCGACATTGTTAAAACCGCTTTGCAGCCTGCGGGCACACTTTCCGGCGGTCAGCAGCAGCGCGTGGCGATTGCCCGCGCTTTGATGCAAAATCCTAAAGTTGTTCTGGCTGACGAGCCGATTGCCTCGCTTGATCCGCGCAATGCGCAGGTGGTGATGAGCGCGTTGCGCGACATCAATAAACGCGAAGGCCTGACAGTTATCACCAATCTGCACACGCTGGATACGGCGCGCACATATTGCGACCGCATTGTCGGTATGCAGGGCGGTAAAGTGGTGTTTGACGGTACGCCTGTTGAGCTGACACAGGCCGCGGCCCGCAAAATTTATGGTGCGGAAGCTGATGATGAAAGCTTCTCCGAAGCAGTGACCTCAACGGCTCTGGAGCCTGCAATGGAGCCTTTGGCATCTGTGAGCCCACAAGTGGCACGGCAGGTCGCTAAACTCGTAGCTGATGCACAATAAGAAATTCCGGATTTATCGCATGAAACCGTAACGGGGTACCCGCCCCGGTGTGTTTTGCCTGCCGTAAAGAACGGGGAAACACAGGGCTGAAATGCGGCATATCCGGCACTGGAATAACACAAATTACCGTTTAACAGGAGAATGGTTCATGACCTTGAAGAAGCTTATGCTCGGCGCTGTTGCGCTGTCCGCTGTGGCAACAGCAACCGCTGCACAGGCTGATAAGCCTGAAGTTTTCCGCGTCGGTATTATCGGCGGTGAAAACGAAGCTGACCGTCTGCGTAATTACCAGTGCATTGTTGATCAGCTGCCTGCCGCAATCGGCGTCAAGGAAGTCAAGCTGTTCCCTGCTGCCGATTATGACGGCGTTATTCAGGGTCTGCTCGGCGGCACACTGGACTATGCGGAACTTGGTGCTTCCGGCTATGCCAAAATCTATCTGACCAAGGAAGACGCTGTTGAGCCGATCCTGACCACAGAACAGACCGACGGTTCAACCGGTTATTATTCGATCATGGTTGCCCGCAAAGACAGCGGCATCAAGACCCTTGAAGATATGAAGGGTAAAAAGCTCGGTTTTGCTGATCCGGATTCAACCTCCGGCTATCTCATTCCTGTAACTTCGCTGCCAAAAGATCTGAACGGTGCAACCGTTAAAGATTATTTCAGCGAAACCGGTTTTGGCGGCGGCCATGAAAATCTGGTTCTGGCAGTGAAAGACGGCAAATTTGATGCCGGTACAACTTTCGGTTCCGGCGTTGGCAGCTTTGATGAGGGCTATACATCCGGCAACCTGCGCAAGATGGTTGATAAAGGCCTCATCGACATGAAAGACTTCAACGAAGTCTGGAAATCCCCGCTGATCCCGAACGGCCCGATCGTTATCCGCACTGCAATCGATGCTGATCTTAAAGACAAGTTCAAGGCCTATATGCTTGAACTGCCGACAAAAGATCCTGAATGCTTTGCTTCCACCATGGGCGGCGATTTCAAATCCTATATCGAAGTCAATAAAGACTTCTACCAGCCGATCATTGACGCACGTAAGTCTGAAATCGGTCAGTAAAATGCGCTGCGGCCGGCTATCATCCTGATCCGGCCGTTTCTCTGTTTAATGTTCAGTTGTTGTTTCAGGAAAAATGCTGCGGCATTTGTCCTGAAACGGCCTGTTTATGGCGGCCTGATGACAAATTTTGATTTTAAACCATCCCTTTCAGCGCCGGTTTCCGGTGAAGCGGCACTGGTTGAAAAACATTGGCAAGAGCTTGTTTTTCGCCGCCGTATTTATTCCATTTTGATTGCTGTCGGTTTGTTCGTGGCTCTTGCGGCATCGCTGTGGTTTGCCAATGAAACCAATGCCGGAAAATTCTGGGAACGCCTGCCGCATTTTTTTGATTTTGTCGGTGATATGATGCCGCGTGACGGCTGGGAAATCTGGCGCGCGCTGTTTGATTTACCGTCACCTTATTTCGACGGCAGCCAGAAATATGATTATGAGGCCGGTCGTATTTATCTGTTCGGCAGCAATTTTTATGTGCCGGAATATTTTTACAAAATGCTTGAAACGCTCAATATTGCGATGATGGCAACGCTGATCGGCTTTTTCTTCGGTTTTATTCTTTGCTTTTTTGCTGCTAAAAACCTGACCGCAAACCGTATTCTGCGCTTTGTTGTGCGCCGTTATATGGAAATTCTGCGCGCTTTTCCGGAAATCGTTATTGCCGGATTTTTTGCTGCGGTTCTGTCTTTCGGTCCCATTCCGGCAATCTTTGCCGTTGGTATTCATACGATCGGTGCGCTGGGAAAACTGTTTTTCGAAGTGGTCGAGAATGCCGATATGAAGGCCGAAGAAGGTCTGCGTGCTGTCGGTGCCAACTGGGTGGAGCGTGTCGGCTTTGGCATTGTACCGCAGATAATGCCGAATTTCATGTCCTATGCCTTCCTGCGTTTTGAGATCAATGTGCGTGCCTCCACCATTATCGGTGCGGTTGGCGGCGGCGGTATCGGTGAGGCATTGCGCCTTTCCATCGGGCATGGCCATCAGGCCAAGACGCTGGCTATTGTGCTGCTGCTGTTTTTTACAATTGTTGCCGTGGATCAGACATCGGCATGGCTGCGCGGCCGCCTTGTCGGTGCGCAGGCCTTTAAGTTCGGAGCGTGATGATGACCGCAATAACTCTCAGTTCCGCACAAGTTGCCGATTATGAAAACCGCTATCCGGAAATTTTCCGCCGTCCAAAGGCCAAGCGTTATATGCTGCCGTTGATCGGTCTGGGCGTGATCGTCTATCTGCTCTATTGCTGGTGGTTTTTCGCCATTGGTACTGTGCTCTCGGAAGGCCAGTGGGAACGCGCAGGCATTACCGCACGGCAATGGTATTCCTATGAAGTGCGCCCGACAATCCGCTTAAACGGCGATGAGGTTAAGGTCACTTATCCGCGCTTTTCGGTGCTGGGTAAAAATCCTGATCCGGATTGGGTCAAACAGGCCGACGGCACCACAACGGTCAGCTTTGGCTCGTCGCAAGCCTTGCATCTCAATGGCAAATCCGTTGTCGTGGAGCGTGACGGCGAGAGCCTTGCCATTGTGATCGGTGATGATGCTGCCCGTCCTGCAAGCGGTGCAGTGCTGCCATCCTGGGCACAGGTACGCAATGATGAAGTGCAGGTGGATTTCGGCTTTGCCGGTGAAGCCCGTATCATGCCGGAGCGCATCAGCGTTGCACGGCGTTTTCTGGGCTGGCCGAATTTTGTCTTTGATACCAATTCACCATTCTGGGGCAAATCTTTCAGCGAAGTTGCATCGATGATTATCTCCGGTGAGCGTATCAAACCGGATATGTCCAATCTGTCGCTGGCCTTTAATAATATCTGGAATAATGCTGAATGGCAGCATGGCGATGTGTGGATTAAAATGCTGCAAACCATCGTCATGGCCTTTGTCGGTACATTCTTTGCGGGGCTTTTGGCGCTGCCGCTGGCATTCATTGCTGCGCGTAATATCACGCCGAATTTCTTTGCCAACCAGATCACCAAGCGCCTGTTCGATTTTCTGCGCTCGGTGGATATGTTCATCTGGGCGCTGTTCTTCACCCGTGCTTTCGGCCCGGGGCCTCTGGCCGGTATTTCAGCGATTTTCTTCACCGATACGGGAACGCTGGGTAAGCTCTATTCCGAAACGCTGGAAAATATTGATGACAAGCAGCGCGAAGGCATGAAATCTGTAGGGGCTTCGCCTGCCAATGTGCAGCGTTACGGGGTTATTCCGCAGGTCATGCCGGTCTTTTTGAGCCAGATGCTGTATTTCTGGGAGTCGAATACCCGTTCGGCCACCATTATCGGCGCCGTTGGTGCCGGCGGTATCGGGCTGAAATTGTGGGAAGCCATGCGCACCAATTCCAACTGGGCCAATGTTGCCTATATGGTGGTGCTGATCCTGATCGTCGTCTTTATCTTTGATGCGATTTCCAATGCGTTGCGCTCGCGTTTGATGGGAGATAAGCGCGTTTCTTTGAAATGAAATAAAAGCTTCAAATCAGCTTTGTAAGCTTGTCATAAAACTCCTGTAGGCCACAGCCATCCTGAATGATCACCTGAAGATCATGCAGGGTGGTTTTGGTCATTCTGCATACCGCTTGGCGGAATGCGGTGCAGGGAATTCAGCCTGCCGTGGCCGGAATGGATGCACGTAGAAACACATTAAAGAATATGTCTGCGGTTTTAGCGAAAACCGGATATGTTCTGGCAGGAAAGCACAGCTTCGATGACACGCGACATGCGCCCTACAGATATCACGTTCAAAAATGCCCGTATCATCCTTGAGGATGAAATCATCACCGGCAGCATTCAGATCCGTGACGGCAAAATTACCGATATCAGCGCCGGAAATACTGTCAGCGGGGAGGATTTGGGCGGCGATTATCTGATGCCCGGTATTGTGGAACTGCACACGGATCATCTGGAGCACCATTATGCACCACGCCCGAAAGTGCGCTGGAATGCCGATGCCGCTTTGATGGCGCATGATGCGCAAATCGCCGCCTCCGGCATTACCACAGTGCTTGATGCACTGCGCGTGGGATCTGATGGCGATACGGATATTAATGCCGATGATATGGTGCGCCTTGCCGGTGCAATTGAAGAAGGCCAGCGCAATGGCCGTTTGCGCGCTGATCACTATTTGCATCTGCGCTGCGAAGTGTCATCACCAAACTGTCTTGATGCTTTCACACGGTTTGAAAACAATCCGCAGGTTAAAATCGCCTCGCTGATGGATCACGCACCGGGTCAGCGTCAGTTTGCCAGTCTTGAGGCCTATAAGACCTATTATATGGGCAAGCAGAAGATGACGCAGGCCGAATTTGACGCCTATTGCGACCGCCGGATTGCGGAATCTGTGGCGAATTCGGATCGTTTCCGTAAAGAAATTGCTACCCGTTGTCAGGCCAAGGGAATTTCCCTTGCCAGCCATGATGATGCAACACTGGCTCATGTGGATGAAGCGGTGGAGCAGGGTATTCAGGTTGCGGAATTCCCGACCACGCTGGAGGCGGCTCAGGCCTCCAAACAAGCCGGTATGGCCGTTTTGATGGGCGCACCGAATATTGTGCGCGGTTCGTCACATTCCGGCAATGTCTCGGCCCGTGATCTGGCTAATGCCGGTCATCTGGATATTTTGTCGTCGGATTATATTCCTTTCAGTCTGGTGCAGGCGGTGTATACACTGCCGGAACTGGTGGATGGCTTTACTTTGCCGCAGGCAATCAATCTGGTCACACGCAATCCTGCACAGGCTGTTGGATTTAATGATCGCGGCACGCTTGCAACAGGCAAACGGGCTGATATGGTTCGTATCCATATGCAGAATACAATACCGGTGGTGCGCTCGGTCTGGCGGGAAGGCCAGCGCGTGATGTAAACCGGATATGCTCTGATCATGCGCCTGTCTGATCCTCTGTTCAGACGGGCGCAATATCCTTTATAAGAGACAGGTAAGTTTGGGCGGATTTTGAAGACTATGACCGGTATTTTTGTCGCTGTCGTTGGACCAAGCGGCGCAGGTAAAGACACAATCATCGACTATGCACGCAAACATCTGCCGCAGGATGGCAGCTATCATTTTGTGCGCCGTGTTGTCACCCGCACAGCTGACGGCAATGCGGAAGATCATGATTCCATGTCGGAAGCAGAATTTCTGAAAGCTGCCGAGAATGGTGCTTTTTCCATGCATTGGCAGGCGCACGGGCTTTATTACGGCTTGCCGAAATCCGTTGAGGATGTGCTGGCACAGGGCGGCGTGGTCATTGCCAATCTTTCACGCCGTGTATTGCCGCAACTGGCGAAACGCTTTCCCAATGTTGCTATTGCCCATATTACGGCAAATCGTGACGTGCTGGCGCAGCGTTTGGCATCGCGCGGACGCGAAACGCCGGACTCCATCGCTGCACGTCTGGACCGGCAGGAGCCGGTTGAAGCCTGTGACCTGCCTTTGTGGGTGATTGATAATTCCGGTGAAATGGGTGTTGCCGGTGCATTATTCACGCAGCATCTGAGCGATTGCCGCTGATCGGGCGCACAAAACGCGCTCTGACAGTTTGAAATTATGCGCTAGCGGGAAGGCTTGCCGGATACAGACCCGTTTTCAACAGGGTCTTCATCGGCAGGCCTGTTATCATCGGTCAGGAAAATCCGGTTCGCCGCGCCGTCCATATCCTCATATTGTCCGTTTTTTAAAGACCACAGAAAAACGACCAGCCATAACAGCCCGAATAACAGGGCGATAGGGATGAGGAAGAGCAATATATTCATTGTCAGGCCTTTTGCCGCTTGAGCAGGCTTAAAGGAGAGGGGCTTGCACTGTCTTTCTTCTTACCGGCTCTCAGGCGCAGGGCATTGCTGACAACGAGAATGGATGACAGCGACATGGAGAGCGCGGCAATCAGTGGCGTGACATAGCCGAACAGCGCGATTGGCACCGCAATCATATTATAGACCAGTGACAGCGCAAAATTCTGCCGGATCAGCTTGCCTGCTTCGCGCGAAATAGCAACAGCCAGCGGCACCGCTGTCAGGCTGTCATGCAGAAACACAAAGTCAGCGGCATTGCGGCCAATATCGGCAGCCGTGGCCGGTGCCATGGAAACATAGGCTGACATCAAAGCAGGCGCATCATTCAACCCGTCACCCACCATCAGCACTTTATGCCCCTGATTGGCGCATTCGGTTACCAGATCGGATTTTTGGGCAGGCAGAATTTCTGCACGGTAAGTTTCAATGCCAAGCTGACGCGCCAATGTGCTGACGGCCTGCTGCTTGTCACCGGAGAGAATTTCAACGCTGAGTTTTTCATCTTTCAGCGCCTGTACCGAGCGGGCGGCATCGTCACGCGGGCGGTCTTCAAAGCGGAAGGCCTCAACCAGCACGCCATTGCGCGACAAAACGGTTTCCGTTCCGGCATTGTCATTGCCTGCACCCTGATCGTCCACAGCCCAGCTGCGGCGGCCAAGGCGGTAAATATCCGCATCATTGCGGGCTTCAATACCAAAACCGCTGATCTCTTCTATTGCGTCAAAACGGATGGAGCGGGACGGATCTGTATAGGCGGTTAAGGCGCGTGACAGCGGATGGCGGGAATAAAGTGCCAGTTCCGCAGCCAGTGCCAGCGCGTTCTGATCAAGGCTGCCGCGTTCAGTCAGCTGCGGCTGGCCGAGGGTCAGTGTGCCGGTCTTGTCAAACATCACGCTGTCAATTTCCGCCATGCGTTCCATGGCCGAACCGTCTTTGATCATAATACCGTTTTCAAACAGACGGCGTGCGGCAACAACCTGCACAATCGGCACGGCCAGCGCCAGAGCGCAAGGGCAGGTGATGATCAGCGTGGTGATGGCGACATAGATGGATTTGTGCCAGTCGCCGGACAGATAGAACCAGACCACAAAGGCCAGAAATGCGGTGGTGTGCACCAAAGGCACATAAAGCGCGGAGGCGCGGTCTGCCAGTTGGCGGTAACGGGCACGGCCGCCTTCTGCCGCATCCATCAGGCGCACCATTTCCGCGAGGAAGGAATGATCCGCAGAGGCTGTGGCTTTCATGGTCAAAGGTGCGCTGAGATTCATGGTACCGGCGCGGATTTTGGAACCCTGTGTCACCGGCACCGGCACGCTTTCACCGGTGGCAATGGAACAATCAAGATCGGAGCGGCCGCTTTCAACCACGCCATCAACCGGCACGCGTTCACCGACAGCCAGAATAATGCGCATGGACGGGCGGATATCGGCAATCGGTACAAAACTGTTCTGGTTATCATCGCCGATCACCACCGCACCGCGCGGGCTGAGCTGTGACAGGCCTTTCACGGCGGAACGGGCGCGTTCACGCATCACATGATCCAGCGTGCGCCCGATCAGCAAAAAGAACAGCAATGTGGCTGAGGCATCAAAATAGGCATGCTGGCCGGAATTGAGCGTTTCATAAACACTCATGGCAAAGGCAAGACTGATTGCCAGTGAAATCGGCACATCCATATTGGTGCGTCCGTGTTTCAGGGCATTCCAGGCGGAGAGGTAGAAAATACGGCCGGAAAAAACCAGTGTCGGCAGGGCAATCAGGCCGGAAAGCCAGTGAAACATATCACGCGTTGCCGCATCCGCACCCGACCAGACGGAGACGGAAAACAGCATAATATTCATCGAGGCAAAACCGGCAACAGCCAGTGCGATCAGCAGGCGGGAGAGCTGCGGGTCTTTGTCATCGCCCAGTTCGAATATATGGGCGGGATAGCCGGCTCTTTGCAGGGCATCAATGACATGGGGCGGCTCTGCGCCGTCTTTCCAGCGTACAGAAACCCGCTTGGAGGAAAGATTGACACGCGCATAGGTGATGTCAGGCAAGGCATTGAGCGCGGATTCAACGGTTTGAATGCACAGCCCGCAATGGACAGAGGGCACAGACAGATCAAGCTGACGCTGGCCGTCACCAAGCACACGGCTGGCCAGCAGCAATTCCTCCGGGCGATAATCAGCCGCAGAAAACTGGATGCCGGTGCCGCAGCAACTCATTGTGCTGATCCTTTCACATCCTGTTCGGTTTCTTTGATCACAAACAGGCCATTGCTGATATTGATGCGGTGAATCTGCCGGTAAGGCTCTTCAAGTCCCGCATAAGTATTGACCTCAACCACCCAGTTGCCGTCTTTCAGATCAGCTTCTGCTGATAATACATTATCGGCGGAAGGCAGCATATTCAGCGTCTGGTCTTCTTTTTCGTTCACAGGACGGCGGAAGACGGCTGTTGCCCCGACAACCTTGACGGCATCACCATTGGCATCGGTCAGGCGATAGGTGACGAGGCCGTTTTCATAGGTCAGATGCTCACGCCAGTTCAGCGCTGCATGGGCTTTGCCGGTGATGGATTTTTCGTTGAATTCCTGACTGGCAACATAGGAATTTTGCACAACCAGCCCCGACCAGCTGCGAATGGCCGATGTCGCCATGATGATATTAACGACAATAATAACCCCGAAAAAGGCAACCATGATGCCGAGCATATGCCATCCGGTAAAGCCGCCCTGCTGCTCCGTCTGTGCCGGTGTGTTTTGCTTGATCATCAGCGGTTCTCCATTTCAGGGCATTTCACAGTCTATCTGAAAATCAGAAATGCTCTATCACTTTGTTCTTGCGTCTATCCAACGCCGGTTACCGCAGAAGCGGCACCATATCAGCGTTTTTCAGGTGCAATGAAGGTGGCTTTATAGGTGGCGGATTCCGTTCCGTTAAAGTCACGCACAGTCATTGTGAAAGATGAGCTGCCGGGTGCGGCGGCATCTTTCGGCACAATGATAAAGACTTTCAGCGTTTTCAGACGATCCGGTTCGGCATCAAAAATATAGCGGCCTGAAGCATCAACGGACTGATCGGCAATATTGATGCTGGCGTCAGGCAGGCCATCGACCAGCAATTCAAACTGGCGCGGTTCATTGACCATATTCAAAAGCTTGACCGTATAGCCGTTACGGATTGAGCCGTCGGACAGCAGCACATATTGCGGGTTACGATCCTGCAGCACATTGATACCGATCCGTTCGCGCAATAAGAGCGAGGTGATCAGCGCCACGCCGATCAGCGCCCAGACCGAGAAATAGAACAGGCTGCGCGGGCGGAAAATCTTGGACATTTTCAGCTGCTGAACTTTGTCGCTGAAGATGTTTTTGGCGGTGTAAATCCGGTTCGGATCAACCGGTGTCGTGCCATTATCGGTCGCCAGCGCCATATTGGCATCATAATCCGACAGCGTGGAATAAGAGATCAGACCGCGCGGCTTGCCGACCTTGTCCATAACCGAGTTACAGGCATCAATACACAAAGCGCAGGTAATACATTCCAGCTGCTGGCCGTCGCGGATATCAATCCCCATCGGGCAAACGGCAACACAGGCATTGCAATCCACGCAATCGCCCACGCTTTCACCTGCGGCAATTGCTTTTTTGGAGTTGCGGGTGCGCGGCTCACCGCGCCAGTCATTATAGGTAACGGTGAGCGAGCTTTCATCCAGCATCGCTGCCTGAATACGCGGCCATGGGCACATATAAGTGCAGACCTGTTCACGCATCAGCCCGCCGAAAACATAAGTGGTGGCGGTCAGAATAGCGACGGTTGCATAGGCAACCATTGCAGCATGACCGGTCACGAAATCCACGGCCAGTGTCGGCGCATCGGCAAAATAGAAAATCCACGCGCCACCGGTCATGATGGCGATCATCAGCCAGATTGAATGTTTGGTCACACGTTTGATCAGCTTATTCGCTGTCATTGGTGCTTTGTCGAGCTTGATACGGGCATTGCGGTCGCCTTCAACGGCGCGTTCAACCACCAGAAACAGATCAACCCATACGGTTTGCGGGCAGGTATAGCCGCACCATGCACGCCCCGCGACACTGGTGACGAGGAACAGCCCGATACCGGCCATAATCAGCATACCGGCCACATAATAGAATTCCTGCGGCCAGATTTCGATGAAGAAGAAATAGAAGCGGCGATGGGCAATATCGATCAGAACCGCCTGATCGGGTGCATAAGGCCCGCGATCCCAGCGCAGCCATGGGGTCAGGTAATAAATGCCCAGTGTGATGAACATGATAATCCACTTGAAACGGCGGAAATCACCGCTCGCTCGTTTCGGGAATACTTTGACGCGGGCGGCATAAAGCGGGCCGCGCTTTTCAGACGAATTTACCGCCTGCGCATCTATGCGTTCAACCTCACTGACATCGGACATTCTGAACCCCGCATTCGCATTATCCGCAGATAGCTGCAATTGCTGTTATTGTTTTGTTTTCCGAACCATTGTGCAGGCAACAGCCTTTTGAAAACTGCCATACTTGCAATGGTTCAAACGGCCTCCGGCAGAGATGCTCTGCCGGAGGTGATTTTATTATTCACCGCCACCCAGCGAATGCACATAAATGGCAAGCTGCTTGACGGTCGTGTCACCGAGACGGGTTTCCCAAGCAGGCATAACGCCGTGTTTCGGGTTTTTGACCTGTCGGGCAATTGCATCTTCACCCGAACCATAGAGCCAGATGGCATCGGTCAGGTTCGGCGCACCGAACTCCTTGCTGCCCTTGGCATCTTCGCCATGGCAGGCTGCGCAGTTTTCAGCAAAAATCTGCTGACCGGCAGGGATGAGCTTGGCATCATGTGGTGTCGAGGTCAGGCTGGTGACATAGGCTGCCACTTCACGGATCTGCTGCGGTTCAAGAATTTCACCATAAGCAGGCATTTCCGAAATGCGGGTGTCATCATCATCCTTGGAGCGCACGCCGTGACGTACGGTTTGCAGGATTTCGCCGATGGAACCGCCCCACAGCCATTCATCATCATTGAGGTTCGGATAGCCCGGCGCACCCTGCGCACCGGAACCGTGGCACTGCACGCAGTTGACGCGGAATGCAGCGGCGCCACCGGCAATCGCAAACTGGTTGAGCTGCGGATCGGCCATGATTTCCTGAACGGATTTTTCTTTGATCGCGGTCAGAATATCCTGACGATCCGTCTGGATTTTGGAATTTTCTTTCCAGAAATCACCACGGCTCGACCATTCCAGAACACCGGATGTGGCACCGTTGATCAGCGGCCATGCCGGATAGGCGATTGTATAGGCAATCGCCCAGACAATCGTGGCGTAATAGGTGTAGAGCCACCAGCGTGGCATCGGATTGTCAAGCTCGCGGATACCATCCCATTCGTGGCCGGTTGTTTCAACGCCTGTGACATCATCAATCTGTTTTTCAGTCATTGGAGTCATCCTTGAATGGAATGTCTTGCGCATCTTCCGCCTTTTTCTTGCTGCCGGGGCGGAATGTGAAGAGAACGACAAAGAGGAAGAACAGGAACATCCCCAATAGTCCCCAACTGTCAGCAAAATGACGCAGGGTATTATAATCCATGGTCAACCTCCTCAGCGTGACTGCGGTGACTGGTCATAGGTCGAGAAATCAACCAATGTGCCGAGCATTTGCAGATAGGCGATCAGCGCATCCATTTCGCTGACCATACGCGGATTGCCGTCGAAATCGCCGACCTTGGCTTTCGGATAGCGGGCAATCAATGCTTCTGTATCCGCATCGGGATCAGCCTGCGCCTTGATGTCAGCCATGGCATTATCAAGCATGTCCTGCGTGTAAGGCACGCCAACAGCAATATTGGCCTGCAGGTTTGCAGTAATATTGTTCATGTTGAGCGGTGTGTCTTTGAGGAAGCCATAGCCTGGCATGACAGATTCCGGCACCACATCGCGCGGTGCAATCAGGTGCTGTACATGCCATTCATTGGAGTAACGGCCACCGACACGGGCAAGATCAGGCCCTGTGCGCTTGGAACCCCACTGGAAGGAATGGTCATACATGCTTTCAGCCGCAAGGCTGTAATGACCATAACGCTCCACTTCGTCACGGAACGGACGGATCATCTGCGAGTGACAGGTATAGCAGCCTTCACGCACATAAATATCACGTCCGGCCAGCTCCAGAGGAGAGTAGGGGCGCATGCCCTCTACTTTCTCAATGGTGTTTTGCAAATAGAACAATGGCGCGATTTCCACGATACCGCCGACAGTGACCACAACAAGTGAGGTGATCAGCAGTAAAGTCGCATTTTTTTCAATCAGTGAGTGTTTTTTGAGAATAGACATAACTCACTTGCTCCTTATTCTGCCGGCTTCATGGCTGGGCCCGATGAAGGTTGTGACTTCAAAACCGGGCCTGTCGTTTCGTGTACAATCGGAGTGGAACCGGGGATTACTGCTTCTTCTCGCAGGTCGCCCTTGATGGTTTTGTAGACGTTCCAGGCCATCACAAAGCCGCCGCTCAGATACATCAGACCGCCGAGTGTACGGATGACATAATAAGGGAACATGGCTGCAACAGTTTCCGCGAAGGAATAAACCAGGAAGCCCTGATCATCATATTCGCGCCACATCAGACCCTGCTGGATACCGGCAACCCACATCGCAGCCGCATAGAGCACGATGCCGAGTGTCGCCAGCCAGAAGTGCCAGTTGACCATGCGTACGGAATAAAGCCGCTGACGGTTCCACAGACGCGGAACAAGGAAATAGACCGCCGCAAAGGTGATCATACCGTTCCAGCCCAGCGCACCGGCATGAACGTGACCGATGGTCCAGTCTGTATAATGCGACAGGGAGTTTACGGCCTTGATCGACATCAGCGGGCCTTCAAATGTGGCCATACCGTAGAAGGCGATAGCGGCAACCATCAGACGTACAATCGGATCGGTACGGATTTTGTCCCATGCACCGGAAAGCGTCATCAGACCGTTGATCATACCACCCCAGGACGGCATCCACAGCATGATGGAGAAGACCATACCCAGCGTCTGCGCCCAGTCAGGCAGGGCTGTATAATGCAGATGGTGCGGACCGGCCCAGATATAGAGGAAGATGATCGACCAGAAATGCACAATGGACAGGCGGTAGGAATAGATCGGGCGGTTCACCTGCTTTGGTACGAAATAATACATCATTGCAAGGAAAGGCACGGTCAGGAAGAAGGCCACAGCATTATGGCCGTACCACCATTGGGTCACCGCATCCTGCACGCCGGAGAAAGCCGAATAGCTTTTCACGCCGAGGAAAGAGACCGGAATTGCCAGATTGTTGACGACATGCAGCATGGCAATGGTGATGATGAAAGACAGGTAGAACCAGTTGGCCACATAAATATGCGGTTCTTTACGCTTGAGGATCGTACCCATGAAGATCACGAGATAAACAACCCAGACAAGGGTAAGCCATGCATCCAGATACCATTCCGGTTCCGCATATTCACGGGACTGGGTGATGCCGAGCAGATAGCCGGTTGCGGCCATCACGATGAAGAGGTTGTAGCCCCAGAACACGAACCAGGCCAGATCGCCGCCGAAAAGGCGCGCCCGGCAGGTACGCTGCACCACATAGAAAGATGTGGCGATCAGGGCGTTACCGCAGAAAGCAAAAATAACCGCAGATGTGTGCAGCGGGCGGACACGGCCGAAATTAAGCCACGGACCCAAATTAAGATCGGGGAATGCGAGCTGCGCAGCCACGACAACACCGACCAGAAAACCGACCACGCCCCAGAAAACCGTGGCGATAACGCCGTAACGGATCGGGCCGTCAATATAGCCGGTCTTGTCCTGCTCTACAGGCTTCAGGCTGTAATCAGCATTGCGAAGCAACAGAATGGTAAAGATGACAAGTGTAAAGAACAGAACCCACATATGGCTTCTGAACAATGGATCATGCGTAAACCCGGCAAGCAACAGTGCGAAAAACGCACCGAGCCCCGAGATTACAATTCCCGCAGCGTAATTCATGAGAGTCCCCTCGCGCGCATAACTTGGTTCTGCCGTCAGGTTTCGGGAAAAACCCGCAATTCCGGCATAATAGAATTATTATAAGGCGGTAGCATTCTCCGTCTTTGATTTAAATCAAGCAGGCCTGCGGCATGAGAGCCGGATCATGGCAAAATCTGGGCAGGGTGTTTTGTGCTGCCACAATGCTGTGGCAGATGGTGCTTTAATTAGAAAATGTGCATTTATATTTTTGCGAAACGGGGAGATGATAAAAATGACGTTGCCTAATTGGTAATGTGATTCAACGCATTAAATGATATTCTCATGTTTTCAATTATGCAGTTGTTTCAGAAATTTCTGTAAAAACAACATAGCCATACTTGCTTGAAAAGGCAGTTTTGGGACATTTTGAAAAGAAAAATTATACCCTTTATCATTCCGGCCATAAGGTGGGGCGGATTGTCGCTGTAATGGCCGTATTGATGCAGAAGAGTCGTTTTTTCCCATAAACGGCACCACGGTCTGATGGCAGAAAAACAGAGCCGGATTTGATTCTGCAGCCGGCATTTTTGCACTATATGGTTGTGTTTCGCAGGGCGCGTGATGGGTGGCACAGGCGAAAAGCCATATATTCCACTATGCTACTCTATGGGGCTGTCTGCCGGTCGGGTGAATGGCTGAGAGCATGTTCCGGATACGACAGGGCAATTGTGAACTTTATTATGCAAAATTGCTATCAATCTATGCAATTTTAGTATGGAAAATTGTCGGCATTAAATTTTGCGGGCTCTTGCTTTGGAACCAGTTTTTTGCAAGCATGATAACAACAAGAAATAGCACTGATGGAAAGCCCTCTTTTTGAGAAAGGGTAAAACCATACAGTCAGGGGACAAGAAAGCCGTCAAATCTCGCAGGAGTGAGGCTTTTCCTCAGCTCACATATCAACCTTCCCGAAGCAATATCGGGGCGGATAGCTGAATTATGTCTTGCGCTTGCGTGCAGGGCATCTGGGAGAAAAACGGATTATGAAATATGCAGATCTCGTCCTTTCGGGCGGGCGGATTTTTTGCGGCCTTAAGGAAGGTTTCACCGAAGCTCTGGCCGTTGCAGATGGTAAAGTGCTGGCTACCGGCACATATGCAGATATTGCGGCGCTGATTGGCGCCAATACACGTCATATTGACTTGCAAGGGCGTGTTGCAGTTCCCGGCTTAAATGATGCGCATATGCATTTGCTGATGCTTGGTATCGGCATGAATGAGATTAATCTGCGACCTGAATCCGGTGTGCGCAGTCTCGATGAGATTTTCAGACGTATTGCTGCGGATGTTGCGAAAAAGCCTGCCGGTGAATGGATCCGCGGCGGCGGCTACGATCATTTTGAACTGACCGAGCAGCGTCATCCGACGATTGAAGAGCTGGATGCGATTGCGCCCGATCATCCGGTTTATATTACGCGCACTTGCGGCCATGTCGGCATTGCCAATAGTGCGGCCATGCGGCTGGCCGGTATTGCCCATGATACACCAAGCCCGTCCGGTGGTCTGATTGAGAAGCGCAACGGCAAATTATCAGGGCTTTTGGCCGAATCCGGCATGCGTGTGGTGACAGACAAGATCCCGCCTTTGAGCCGCGAAGAGCTGAAAGCCGCCATTCTCCGTGCAGGCCATTATATGCTGTCTCAGGGTTTCACCAGCGTGATGGATGCAGCTGTCGGCATGGGCTATGGTATGGAAGAATTGCATGCCTATGAGGAGCTGGCAGCAAGCGGTGATCTCCCGATCCGCACATGGGTTTGCATTTATGGCAATCATGACGGTATCGGAGATCAGGCTTATGAACAGGGCTTCCGCGCCGGACGTCAGACCGGAAATTTACGCTATGGCGCGATGAAGGTGTTCTCGGATGGCAGTGCCGGTGGTCTGACAGCTGCGATGAGCGAGCCTTATGTGGCGGGTGATCCGAATAATTTCGGCATTTTCTGCTATCCAGAAGAGGAAATGCACAAATTCCTTAAGCATTATCATGAGCTTGGCTATCAGCTGGCCATTCACGCCATTGGCGATGCGGCCATTGAGCAGGTGCTGTCGGGCATTGAAAATGCCGATAGTGCACAACATCCGGTTCATGGTCGCCGCCATCGTATTGAGCATTGCGGCTTTTTGAGTGACGGACAGATCGAGCGCATGGCCAAAGCCGGTATTGATCCGGTGCCGCAGCCAATGTTCATCTATGAATTCGGCGATCTTTATGTGGCAAATCTTGGGGAGCGCCGCGTCCATGCATCCTATCCGATGCGCAAATGGATGGATGCAGGCCTGCATCCGGCAGCGTCATCCGATGCACCGGTAACCTCCACCAATCCGTTCCAGAATCTTTACACTCTTGTCACCCGTAAAACCAAAATCGGCTCGGTCATTGGCGGCGATCAGCGCCTGACAATGGAAGAGGCGATCCATGCTTACACGCATTTCGGTGCCTATACGCAATTTGCGGAACAGCAGACCGGAAAGCTGGTTGCAGGCATGGCTGCGGATATTGCGGTTCTGTCACAAGATATTTTCACCTGTGATGAGGAAACACTGCGCAGTGCTGTGGTCTGCGACATGACCGTCCTCGATGGCAAAGTCGTTTTTGAGCGGCAGGTGTAACTGTTGTTGGCTGAGGTACTTAAAGTCCCTCAGCTACACAGCTACAGCATAATTCCTTGAACTTGAACCGGTTTAGGTAAAATTATGCTGTAAATATAAAATGTTAGAGCGACTTTTGTGCGCCAAAGAGGGCGCAGGGCGCTCTAGGGAAAGGCAAATTCATGCTCCGGCACACGTTACAGCGTTTGCTCCTCGCCCTTCCGGTCATGTTCGGTGTGTTGCTGCTCGGCTTTTTGCTGATGCAGGTGGTGCCGACCGATCCGGCACAGGTACGTGCAGGGCCAACCGCCACACAGGAACTGGTCGAGGCTATCCGCCGCGATCTCGGGCTCGACCAGCCTTTGTGGAAGCAGTTTTTCTATTATATCGGCCGCCTGCTGCATGGCGATCTCGGCGTATCCATCATCAATAATGTGCCGGTTTCGCAGGAGCTGGGCGCAACCATCGGCCCGACACTGGAACTGATGTTTGCTTCTCTGGTCTGGGCGATCCCGCTTGGTATATTCTTAGGCACCGTCGGCGCCTATTATCGCGGTTCGCTGCTGGATCGCTCCATCATGGCCGTCTCGGTTGCCGGTGTTTCCATCCCTGTGTTTTTCTTAGGTCTGGTACTGATCTGGCTGTTCGGTTTCAAATATCCGATCCTGCCTTTCACCGGTCGTCTCGGGCCTTTATGGACATGGGAAGGTTTCACCAGCATCATTCTGCCGGCAATTACCCTTGGTGGTGTTTTCGTCGGCCCTGTCGCCCGTATGACGCGAACCTCGGTGTTGGATGTGCTGGGCGCTGACCATATCCGCACGGCACGCGCCAAAGGTCTGACCGAGCGTCTGGTGGTGATGCGCCATGCTTTGCGCAATGCGCTGGTGCCGGTGGTGACACTGATCGGTCTGCAAATCGGCTTTTTGCTCGGTGGTGCCGTGGTGGTTGAGACGGTGTTTTCATGGCCGGGCATCGGCCGTCTTGCCGTTGGTGCTATTCTTTCCAGCGATCTACCTATGGCGCAGGGAACCATTATTGTGATGTCGCTCGGCTTTATTCTCGTCAATCTCGGCGTGGATATTCTCTATGCCGTGCTTGATCCGCGTGTGAGAGGTGCATGATGACCAGTGTTGCGAAAACAGCTGTGGCGAATGCATCCCAACCTGCTGAGCAGGAAATTGCGTTCAAACGCGTCAGTGTGCTGCGGATGCTGATGTCCGATACCGGTTCGGTCATTGCCTTGTTTCTGGTGGCAGCCACATTGTTCTGCGGGCTTTTTGCCCCGTGGCTGGCACCGGAAGACCCTTATGGCGGCAATCTCAGCATGATGCTGAAACCAATCGGTGAGGCCGGTTATCTGCTCGGCACGGACGGGCAGGGGCGCGGCATGGTCACACGTCTGCTTTATGGTATCCGAACCACTTTGTTCATGGGCTTCGTCTCGGTATTCTTCGGCTGTGTTGTCGGTGGTTTTATTGGTTTTATCGCCGCTTATTACACCCGCTGGAGCGGTGTGCTGATGCGCTTCATGGATGTGCTTTTGTCTTTTCCGGCCATTTTGTTCGGTCTGGCAATTGCCGCTATTTTTGGCCCCGGCCTCACGGCTGTTATCATCGCGCTGTCGATTGCCACTGTGCCTTTGATGGCGCGTGTGGTGCGCGGTGGTGCAATTGTGGTGTTGCAACAGGATTATATTGAAAGCGCCCGTTCGCTCGGCATGTCTGACAGCCGCATCATTTTCAAATATGTGCTGCCGAACTGCCTGTCATCCATCTTTGTGTTTGTGACATTGCGTTTCGGGCAGGTGATCCTGTTAGGGGCAGCACTGTCCTTTATCGGCCTTGGCGCACAGCCGCCGACAGCGGAACTCGGTGCCATGGCATCGGAAGGGCGTAATTTTCTGTTTTTCGCCCCGCATGTTTCGGTTCTGCCAAGCCTGATGATCTTCATTATCGTTCTGGCGTTCAACGTGCTCGGGGATTCCTTGCGTGACGCGCTCGACCCGAAATTACGCAAATAATATCATTTTTGGCGGCGGATCACTGCACAGAACAGTGGGCGCCTCATCAGGAGGACTAAAATGAGAAAATATCTGACTTCCGTTCTGACCGCCGGTGTAGCGGCGGCAGCCGTGATGAGCGGTGCAGCCTATGCGCAGACCAAAGCGCCGCTCTCCATTCTGCGTGTGATTGATGCGGATAATTATGATCCGATCCGCTCCACGGCAACGGCTATGGTTGAGGTCATGGCAATGCTGGGTGATACGCTGGTTTCGCTCGATTTTGACATGAAAACCGTCAAGCCGGGGCTGGCGGAAACATGGTCTGTCTCCGAAGACGGCAAAACCTATACATTCAACCTGCGCAAGGATGTCAAATTCTGCGATGGCCGTCCGATGACCGCAGCAGATGTGGTCTATACGATCGAGCGCTGGCAAAATCCGGAAAAACGCTCGCCAACCGCTTTCCGTGGCGGCAAGGTCAAGAGCGTTACTGCCAAAGATGATTATACCGTGATCTATGAGCTGGAAGAGCCATATTCCGATCTTCTGGCACAGCTCACCATGCCGTTCTCCTCCGTTGTCGATAAAGCAACCGTTGAAAAACTGGGTGAGAATTTTGGCGTGCAGGGCTTTAACGGCACCGGCCCTTATTGCTGGGTGAGCTGGCAGCCGCGTCAGGAACTGAAACTGAAGAAGAACCCGCATTACACATGGGGACCGTCTTTCTATCAAAATCCAAGTCCGCAGATTGACGAGATCGTCTGGCGTGTAATCCCTGAGGCCAATACGCTGATGGCGGCCATTCAGGCACGTCAGGCAGACATGACCTATTATATGCCGCCGATTGCGCTGACCACGATGGAAAGCATGCCGGGTATCAGCGTTTCCAAGCAGGAAAACTATATTTACGACATGTTCATGGGCTTCAAGATCGACAAGCCTGTGGTGTCTGATCCGGTGATCCGTAAGGCTGTGAATATGGCGACCAACAAGGCCGCGATCACACAAGCGGTTTATTTTGGTCACGGCAAGGAAATGCGCTCGCTCGTTAATCCGGCAATCATTGATTACGATCCTGAATCCGCCAAGCTGACCCCTGAATTTGATCAGGACGGTGCCAATAAAATGCTGGATGAAGCCGGTTGGAAAATGGGCAGCGATGGCATCCGTGAAAAAGACGGCCAGAAAGCGACTTTCCTTGTCTACGGTCTGCGCAATGCCACCAATCCGACTGTGAGTGAAGCCATGCAGGCTGATCTGCGCAAAGTCGGTATCGACATGAAAATCCAGCTCTGGGATGCCACTGTTGGCTGGGGCAAGCTGGCAACGCAGGAATTTGATGCCTTCTATATGAACTATCCGGCATTGACCGCGCTAGAAGCCATTGGTCTTTACTTCCCGAGCCGTCAGGCACCAACCCCGAACCGTATGAACTGGAAAGATCCGGCAACGGATGAGCTGATCCGTAAAGCGGCAACCACCACCAGCAAGGAAGAACGACACGAAGCGCTGGCAACCCTGCAGCGTAATCTGACCGAGGCCAATGTCTGGGTCACGCTGTCGTCCGAGCCAATGTGGCTGATCGCCGGCGACCGCGTGGAGGGTGCCAAGGCGCACGGTATCTATGGTGCCGGTATCTATAAAGGTCTGGATATTTCTCTGAAACGCTAAAAACAAAGATTGCGGCACTGCGAGGAGGCAGTGCCGCAACAAAAAACATGACATGCAGGGGAGTGAGACGGTGACTGTAACAGTTATCAAGAATGCAGATATTGTCGTTGCATGGGATAAGGACACCCAAAGCCATATCTATGTGAAAAACGCTGATGTCGCGTTTGAGAACGGTAAGCTGACCTATGTCGGCAAGGACTATTCCGGTGCTGTGGATAAAGAGCAGGACGGTCGCGGTTTTATGGTCATGCCGGGTCTGGTCAACATCCATTCCCATCCTGCAAGCGAACCGCTGAATAAGAGCATCCTTGATGAGCTTGGCTCTCCGGGGCTGTATAATTCCGCGCTTTATGAATTTATGCCGATTATCCGCCCTGATGAGCAAGGCGCGGAAGCCGCATGGAAAGTTGCCTATGCGGAATTGCTCAAATCCGGCGTGACAACGCTGGCCGATCTTTCAATCGCCCATCCGTCATGGATTGATCTGGCAGGGCAGAGCGGTCTGCGTGTTTGCATTACACCAATGTTCCGCACCGCCCGCTGGTACACCAAAAACGGCCATGTGGTTGAATATGAATGGGATGAGGCCGTGGGTGAAAAAGCCATGGCAGAGGCGCTGGAAATGGTGGATGCCGCCGAGGCGCATCCGTCCGGTCGCCTGTTCTCAATGCTCTGTCCGGCACAGATTGATACATGCAGCGAAGGCCTGATCAAAGAGAGCTATGCGGAAGCAAAGCGCCGCAAAATTCCCTGGCAGATTCATGCCGCACAATCGACCGTTGAGTTTCATGAAATTACCCGCCGTCACGGCGTTTCACCGGTGCAATGGCTGGAACAGCTTGATGTATTGGGCGAGACCAGCATTGTCAGTCACGGGATTTTCCTCGACGATTATCCGCGCAATAGCTGGCATACGCGCCGCGATCTTGATCTTTTGGTGGAAACCCGCACAGCCGTTGCCCATTGCCCAACCGTGTTTATGCGCCGTGGCATAGCCATGCGCGATTTCGGTCGTTATTTGCATGCCGGTGTGCGCCTTGGTATCGGCACCGATACTTATCCGCATAATATGCTCGAAGAGATGCGCCATGTCGGTTACGTGGCGCGGATGATGGCTGAAAACCCGCGCACTGTTACCTCCGGCGAGATTTTCACTGCGGCAACTGTGGGCGGCGCTGATCTGTTGGGGCGCAATGATATCGGGCGGCTGGAGGCAGGCTGCAATGCCGATCTGGTGCTGGTCAATCTCGCACATCCGATGATGCGGCCGGGCTATGATCCGATCCGTAGTATGATTTATGCGGCAGCCGAACGCGCCGTGGATACGGTCTATGTCGGCGGTGAAAAAGTGGTCGAGAAAGGCCGCTGCCTGACGATTGATTTTGAGCAGGCCGCTGAAGACCTCCACGCCGCACAGCAACGCACAGTTCAACGGGCACCGCAGGAAGATTGGGCAAAACGCCCTGTCAGTGCCTATGCCCCGCATTCATTTTCCGGCCTTAATTAAACAGGCTGAAGCAATATTCCGATCATATGAAAATATGACCGGCTTGGAGAAGACTATATGACAGAACCGGTACTCGAAATCCGCAATCTCGTCACGGAGTTCAAAACCCCGAACGGTGTTATCCGTGCGGTGGACGGTATTTCGCTGAAAGTCGAACGCGGTAAGACACTGGGTATTGTGGGCGAGAGCGGCTGCGGTAAATCCATGCTGTCGCTGTCTGTGATGGGGCTGGTGCCGCCACCGGGCAAAAATGCCGGTGGTGAGGTGATTTTTGAAGGGCAGGATCTGTTGAAACTGTCGCCTGATGAGATGCGCAAGCTGCGCGGTAACCGCATTGCGATGATCTTTCAGGAGCCGATGACTTCGCTCAATCCGGTGCATACGGTTGGCTATCAGCTGGTTGAAGCCTTACAGGCGCATCATAAAAAACCGTATAAGGAAATGCGCGAGGAAGCGATTGAAGCGCTGCGTAAAGTACGTATCCCTGCGCCGGAACGCCGTTTTGATGAATATCCGCATCAACTGTCCGGCGGTATGCGCCAGCGTGTGATGATTGCTATGGCGCTGGTCTGCAAGCCGGTTCTGCTGATTGCCGATGAGCCGACAACGGCGCTGGATGTGACCATTCAGGCACAGATTCTCAATTTGCTGCGTGAGTTGCAGCAGGAAACCAATATGGCCATCATTCTCATCACCCACGATCTGGGTGTGGTGGCGCAGGTCGCCGATGATGTGGCGGTGATGTATGCCGGTAAAGTGGCGGAACGCGCTTCCGTCAATGCGATTTTTAAAGACCCGCAGCACCCTTATACCATTGGCCTGATGGGCTCGATGCCGCGTATGGATGAAGATGTTGACCGGCTGGTGGCGATCAGTGGCGTGGTGCCGCCGCCCTTCCGTCTGCCTTCCGGTTGCCGGTTCAACCCGCGTTGTCCGTTTTCCGATGAGGAATGCACCGTGAGCCTGCCTGCTTTGCATGCCTTGCAGGCCAATCATCTTGTTGCCTGCCATAAAGCACCGGTGGAGGATTTCGTATGACAAAGCCACTTCTGGAGTTGCAGGGCATTTCCAAACATTTCCCTGTTAAAAAAGGCCTGATCCGTCAAAAAGTGGTCGGCACAGTCCGCGCCGTGGATGAAGTCTCTTTCAAGCTGATGCCGGGGGAAACACTGGCAATTGTCGGGGAAAGCGGTTGCGGTAAATCCACCACCGCGCGTCTGGCACTGCGTCTTCTGGAACCGACCGCCGGTCGTGTATTGTTTGAAGGCGAGGATGTCACCCATGCCAGTGGCACGAAACTGCGCGATCTGCGCCGCCAGATGCAGGTGGTGTTTCAGGATCCCTATGCCAGTCTCAATCCGCGTATGACGGTGGGCGAGTTGATTGCCGAGCCAATGCTGGTGCATGGTGTGGGCACAGATGCGTCACGCCGCGAGCGGGTGATTGAATTGCTGCGCCGTGTTGATCTGGCGCCGTACCATGCCGCACGCTATCCGCATGAATTTTCCGGCGGTCAGCGCCAGCGTATCGGTATTGCCCGTGCGCTTTCGCTGTCACCGAAACTGATTGTTTGCGATGAACCGGTCTCGGCACTGGATGTGTCTATTCAGGCGCAGGTGGTTAATTTGCTCAAGGATTTGCAGAAAGAAATGGGGCTGTCTTACCTGTTTATTTCGCACGGATTGCCGGTGGTCAAACATATGGCTGACCGTGTGGCAGTGATGTATCTGGGGCAGGTGATGGAAATCGCCGATAAGCACCAGCTTTATAATAATCCGCGCCATCCCTATACGCAGGCATTGCTGTCTGCCGCGCCGCAACCTGACCCGGCTGCACGCGGGACGTGGAAAGTGCTGGGCGGTGATGTGCCAAGCCCGCTCAACCCGCCTTCCGGTTGCCGTTTCCACACCCGTTGTCCATTGGCACAGGATAAATGCCGTGAGCAGGCACCGGCACTGACAGAATTGCAGGGCGGGCATCAGGTGGCCTGTCATTTTGAGGGGCAAGTGCCGGTATTCAAACATGCGGCACATTTCGCATCCGGTGCGGAGAAATTGCAGCAACGTCTGGAACTGTTTGCGAAAAAGCGGGCGGAAAAAGAACAGGCTGCTTAAAAGCGCATGCATAAAAACGGAACAGGCCGCTTCCGATAGGACGCGGCCTGTTTAAAACCAGTGACGGTTGTGAAGGAAGGCTTGCAATAGCTTCAGAGCTTCAGCTTCACATGGCGGTTCACATCCTTGTAAAGCAAATAGCGGAATTTACCGGGTCCGCCCGCATAACACGCTTGAGGGCAAAAAGCGCGCAGCCACATATAGTCACCGGCTTCCACCTCTACCCAGTCCTGATTCAGCCGGTAGACGGCCTTGCCTTCCAGCACGTAAAGCCCGTGTTCCATCACATGGGTTTCGGCAAAAGGAATGACCGCGCCCGGCTCAAAAGTGACGATATTGACATGCATATCATGGCGCAGATCGCTCGGATCAACAAAACGGGTGGTTGCCCATTTGCCGTCCGTATCCGGCATAGCGACCGGTTCCACCTCGGATTCATGTTTGAAAAAGGCTTCCGGCACATCCAGTCCGGTCACATATTCAAAGCACTTTCTGATCCAGTGGAAGCGGGCAGGCGCATCGCTTTTATTGCGGATTGTCCAGAGGCTTTTCGGCGGCAGATAAGCATAGCTGCCCGCACGCATGACATGGTCTTTGCCATCAAGCGTAATGACAATATTGCCCTCAACCACAAAAATACCGGCCTCGGCATCGGCATCCGGCTCCGGTTTGTCGCTGCCGCCTTTTGGTTCCAGCTCCACAATATATTGCGCGAAAGTTTCGGCAAAACCGGAAAGCGGGCGCGATAAAATCCACACCCGTGTCTTGTCCCAGAAAGGCAGACAGGAGGTGACAATATCCATCATCACGCCTTTGGGAATAACCGCATAACTTTCAGTAAAGACTGCGCGGTCGCTCAGCAATTGAGTCTGCTTCGGTGCGCCGCCGGCAGGCGCGTAATAGGTGCGCTCGGTCATGATCTCTCCCGTTTGCTTTATCAGGCTGCCTTGTTGCAAGGCAGTCAAATTATTCTCTGTCACAGTCAGGCCGGTTTTCGGTTTTTCTGCAAGAGGCAATCGGGAGATTATTGCTAAAAATCACAAATTGTCGACAATATTGTATGGAATATCCCGTTTATCGCAAAAATAAGCGGGATATCCGTCTCAGGCCAGATCCAATCAGGCCAAGTCGGGTCTGTCTGTGGTGATCTGGCGGATCGGTGTGTTCTTCCAGAAGGCCAGTTCCGGCTCGGTATTGGGCACCCATACGCCCAGACGTTCCGGCGCAATCCGGTCGGTGATTGCTTCCCAGCTATGGGCGAGAAGGGCTTTTTCCACGGCGAGAATATCGGCATGCCTGTCGAAATAATCGAGCGCCTCCTGCAAACCGCCGAGAATGGTGGCACTGAAAGCATTGAGCGAGGCAAGGCGGCGCATTTCCGGCGCTATGCTGCGCACCTCTTCCAATATCTGACGGGTAAAACCGGTGAGTATGCACTGGTCTTCCATGCCCTGTGCGCGGATGATCTGCACCACCGCATCGGTCAGACCGTCATAGAGATCACCATTGATGCGGTTTTTCAGTTCCACATGCAGTTCCATACCGGTTGGCTTGAAAATCTCCAGCACTTCTTCAAACAGTGGAATATGTTCATCCATGCTCTCGCGCAAAATTGTATTTTCGCGTGCATGTTTGGAGAGTTCCGCCACATCGCCACTGCCATGGGTGGTGCGCTCCAGTGTCGGATCATGCAGTACCACCACTTCACCGGCATTGGTCAGATGCAGGTCAAATTCCACACCGGCAATATTCAGTTCAGCGGTTTTGCGAAAACCGGAGAGCGAATTTTCCGGCCAGAGATTACGTGCGCCGCGATGGCCGATAATACGTGTCATTGCTGATAGTCCTTTTAGCGAATAGTCGGGTCGAGCTTGTCGCGCAGCCAGTCGCCAAGGATGGAAATCGACAGCGTGGTGAACATGATCACAAAGGCCGGTGCCAGCATGATCCATGGTGCGGTGGTCAGATATTCACGGCCATAGCCAACCATATTGCCGAGGCTGGATTTGGGCGGTTGCACGCCAAGGCCCAAGAAAGACAGACTGCTTTCCAGAAGAATAATTTCAGGGAAAGTCAGGGTCATGGAGACGATCAGTGTGGAGGCAATATTCGGCAGAATATGGCGCAGATAAACCCAGGATGATTTTGCACCCAGTTGCGTGACAGCGGCGGCATAGCCCTGCGAACTGGCGGAAATGGCCAGACCACGGGCAATACGCGCATAGCGCTCCCAGCCATAAAGCCCCATCAGGCAGATCAGCAGCATCATGGAATTACCGAAGAAAGCCAGCACCGACAAAGCGAGGATCAGGAACGGCAATGCCGCCTGAAAATCGGCCAGTGTCAGCACCACCTGTTCCACGGTTTTGCGGAAATTAGCGGCAAGAAAGCCGACAGTGGTGCCGAGCAGGGTGGAGATGATTGTGGCACCGAAAGCGATCAACAAGGAAACGCGGATGGATTCAATCAGGCGGGACAACACATCGCGCCCCACCTCATCGGTGCCGAGCCAGTGCAGCGGATGCCCCGGCATCACGAGGCGGCTTTTGAGATCCATGGCCGTGATACTGTAAGGACGGATCCAGTCTGCGGCGAGCGCAATGAAAATCATCGCCGCAAACCAGATCAGCGACAGCATGACGAGGAACGGGATGCGTTTCTTTTTGCGCTTGGGGACGCTGATCACTGGCACGGCAGCGCTGTCACTGATGGAAAGCTGGGACATGAGCCGGTTCCTTTACGCTTTGGCCTGATTATCGCGCAGGCGCGGATCGAGAAAACCATAGAGCAGGTCAACAACAAGATTGGACAGCACCATAGTGGAGGCAATCAGCAAGAGGATACATTGCACCACTGCCAGATCGCGGTTGGAAACGGCCACCACCAGCAGGCGCCCGACACCCGGCCATGAAAACAGGGATTCAATCACCACAGCACCGGCCACCAGTGAGCCGACCATGAAGCCGACAAGTGTCACAATCGGGATAGCTGCATTGGGCAATGCGTGATTACGGATTACATCGCCCCAACGCACACCTTTGGCACTGGCGGTGCGGATATAAGGTTGGCCGAGAATTTCGATCATTGCGCTGCGGGCAAAGCGGGCGAGAATGGCAGCACCGGCAATGCTCATGGTCAGCACCGGCAAAATAGCGTGCATCCATGTATCACTGCCGCCCGATGGCAGCCATTGCAGCGTGACCGAGAAGATCAGCACCAGCACCAGACCGAGCACAAAATTCGGCAGGGTAAAGCCGATGATCGCCGTCATCATCACCAGCCGGTCGATGATACTGTCACGATGCAGTGCCGCATAAACACCAGCGGGAATACCGATTGCCAGATTGAGAATAAGGGTCGGGATTGTCAGCATCAGCGTGGCGGGAATGCGCTCGGCAACCAGATCAATCGCTTTCTGCCCATCGCGCATGGAAACGCCGAGATCGCCCTGAAAAATTGCACCGAAATAGCTGAAATATTGCACGAGGATCGGCTGATCCAGCCCCCATGCCTTGCGGAAGGCTTCCACAGCCTGCGGCGGCGCATCGGGGCCGAGAATAATCTGTGCCGGATCGCCCGACATGCGCAGCACGATGAAGGCAAAGGTTACAACCAGCATCACCGTGATAAAGGCCCGCAACAGGCGGGTAAGAAAAAATGAAGCCATATTCTGTTTCCCTCAGCCTGCCAGAACCTGTGATCCGGCAAAATGCGGCCCAGTAATGCTGCCGGTCATCTCTTTGACCGTTGCGGACGGATGGCGCCGGTCATAGAGATGGCAGGCCACACTATGATCATGCCCGCTTTGCAGGGTTTCCGGCACTTGTGTGCGGCAGCGCGCCTCGGCAAAACGGCAGCGCGGATGAAAGGCGCAGCCGCTTGGTCTTTTCGCCGGATTTGGCGGTTCGCCTTGCAGGATAATACGGTTGCTCAAAATTGTGCCGGGGACGGGAATGCTGGAAACCAGTGCCTGCGTATAAGGATGCTGGGGATTTTTAAAAATCACATCGGACGGTGCTTCTTCCACAATCCGGCCCAGATACATCACCGCCACGCGGTCGCTGATATTGCGCACCACTTTCAGATCATGGCTGATAAACACCATGGCAATGCCTTGTTGCTCCTGCAGGTCGCGCAGCAGATTGACCACCTGCGCCTGAATGGACACATCCAGCGCGGAGACGGCTTCATCACAAACCAGCAATTCGGGATTGCAGGCAATGGCACGGGCAATCACCACGCGCTGGCGCTGCCCACCGGAAAGCTCATGGGGAAAGCGTGCTGCATGATGCGGCATCAGACCGACCGATTGCATCAGCTCTTTTACCCGTGCGTCACGGCTTTCCTTGTCACCGATACTATGGATCAGCAGTGGCTCTTCAATTTGCGTGGCAATGGTCAGACGGCGATCAAGGGCCGCCAGCGGGTCCTGATAAACAAGCTGTATGCGCTTGCGCAAAGCCCGCCATTCATTGGTGCGGGCAGGCGGCAGAGCCGCATTGTCAAAACGAACTTCGCCGGTGCTGGGACTTTCCAGCCCGAGCAGCAGGCGGCCGGTGGTAGATTTGCCTGAACCACTTTCACCGACAATGCCCAGCGTCTTGCCTTTTTCCAAAGAGAGGCTCACCGCATCAACGGCTTTGACCTCTGTCGGCTTGGCAAAAATACCGCGTTTCGAGGTGTAAATCTTGCTTAGATTTTTGGCTTCAAGGAGCATTTTTGTCATGATAAGACCTGCTCGGCAGAGGTGGCGGGCACAGAGGCAGGATGTACAGCAATGCTTGTGATTTCCGCCATTGGCAGCGTGTTGATCTGCGCTTCAATCGGGCGGAAACAGGCGACATAACGGTCATCCTGATTGCCGGTCAAAGGTGGCAGATCACTTTTGCAGCGATTTTCCGCACGGTTGCAGCGCGGAGAAAAGGCGCAGCCTTTCGGCAGTTTTCCCGGTTCCGGTACGGTGCCTTCAATAGGGATCAGACGTTCACGCCCGCCGTCAATGCGCGGAATTGCGTCGAAAAGCCCGCGTGTATAGGGATGGCGCGGCTGGGCAAACAACGCTTCTGTCGCGCTTTTCTCAATCATGCGTCCGGCATACATCACACAGACCCGTTCGCAGATTTGCGAGACCGCGCCCAGATCATGGCTGATAAACACAATCGCCATGCCGGTTTCCTGCCGGATACGGGCGAGAAGATCGAGCACCTGCGCCTGAATGGTGGCATCCAAAGCTGTGGTCGGCTCATCGGCAATCAGCAAATCCGGCTCACCGGCAAGTGCCATGGCAATCATCAGGCGCTGGTTCTGCCCGCCGGAAAATTCATGCGGAAAATTGTCAAGGCGGCGGCTGGCATCGGGAATGCCCACCAGTTCTAACAAGCGCAGTGCTTCTTTGCGCGCAGCCGCACCGGAAATGCCGCGATGGAGTTTAACGGCTTCCTCAATCTGCTTGCCGACACGGATGACCGGATTGAGCGAGGAGGACGGGTCCTGAAAAATCATGGCAATACGGGCACCGCGTACAGATTCCAGCTTGCGCCGTGGCGCACCGACCAGATTACTGCCGTCAATCATCACCGAGCCGGAGACTGTGGCTTTCTTTGGTAGGAGCCCAAGGGCGGCCAGCCATGTTACGGATTTGCCGCAACCGGATTCACCCACCAGCCCCACGGCTTCACCTTTTCCGATGGTCAGGTTGATGCCATGCAAAACCTGCGTGCCGTCAAAGGCCACTTTCAGATCGGCGATCTCGACCAAAGTCATCGATACGCTCCCGTTATTGAATAGAACCGGCATGTCATCCGGTCTGAAACCTGAAATGAAAAAGCCATGCGGATGGCAGCACCCGCATGGCCTGAAAGGGCTTAGCCCCAGTTATTGCTGCGGAATTCCATGGCGAAGGCCGGTGCGGCTTTCCACTTCACGGATTTGCGCTTGGCGGTGAAGGTCGCGTTCTGATGCAGAACCGTATAGGCCGGATCTTCACGCTCGCAGATTTCCAGCATCCGCTTGAAGGCCTCACGGCGCTTGCCCTGATCCATGCTGGTTTCAAGGAAGACCGACAATTCGTTCATTTCCTTATTGGTCCATTCGCCAACCTGCTGCTGCTGGCCGTTTGGCCCGTGCTGGCTGACAATGGAGGAAACCGGATCATTGAACGGCGCGGAGTTTGACCAGTCACGCACGGCGCGGGTCGGGGTCTGTTCCAGCACCTGCTGCCAGTTTTCCTTCATTTCGATCTCAACATTGAGACCGGCCTGCTGCCACATCTCCACCAGAATCTGACCGGTTGCGGTCTGGTTGGTGTAGTAATTATTGAGCAGGCGGTAAGGGATCGGATCGCCTTTATAACCGGCTTCCTTGAGCAATTGCTGTGCGAGTTCCGGGTTATATTCCGGCACGGTCCAGTCGCTGATGAACATGTCATCATAATATGGCCATTGCAGACCGGCCGGAATTTCTGTGCGGCCTGCCCACAGGCTGTCAACGATGGCCTGACGGTCAATCGCATGGGTGAAAGCGCGGCGGATCAGCGGATTGGCAAGCTGCGGATGGTTCTTGTCGAACACGGTCAGACGATGGTTGAGAACCGCACCGCCGAGAACTTCAAATTCCGGATTTTTTTCGATCATCTCAATCTGATCCGGCGGAATGTCACAGGCAAAATCATATTCACCGGAGAGCAGGCCATTCACGCGGGAGGCCACTTCCGGCACTTCCACAAAGCGGATGCTTTTCAGTGGCGGACGGCCGCCCCAATAATCGTCATGGGCTTCAAGCTGCAGATAATTATCCGGTTTGAATTCAACGATTTTATAAGGGCCGGTGGTCACAGGCTTGCGTGCCCAGTCCAGATAGCTCTTGGCTTCTTCAAAAGCACGGCGGTTCATAATCTGGCTGCCGTAACGGGAAATGCGGCCTTCCAATGTGATATCCGGTGTGCCGTTTTTAAAGCGCACAGTATATTTATCGACGATCTCAACGCCGAGCAGCGACGGGAAGTTACGGCGCGCCGTGGCCGGTACTTCCGGCGGCAGTTCCTTGCTTTCGCGGTTGGTCGGGTTCATTTCCTGAACGCGCAGGGTTTCACCGCTATTCGGCTTGGTGTCGCCGAACATACGATCCGGGCTGAAAGTGAAGGCCACATCTTCGGCGGTCATTTCATCGCCATTGTGGAATTTTACGCCCGGGCGCAGTTTCAGTTCAACGGTCTGATCGTCAATGCGCTTCCATTCGGTCGCCAGTTCCGGCACACGAACGAGATTATTCATATAATCAAGGCCGATCAGCGCTTCCCATAATTGCGAGAAGAAAATGCGTTCGCCCACATTGGACTGTTCGCGCAGCACATCCAGCGTATTGGAGTTGGATACTTTCTGCACCGCAATAGTGATGGAAGGACGGTCATTGCTCTGGGCAATGGCAAAGCGTGGCAGGGTCAGAGAAGCAGCACCAAAGCCGATCAGGCCGAGTGCATTGCGCCGGTTCATCGAAACCATCGAAGGTCTCCCGTTGTTGACTGAAACATGCACTGTCTCCTGAAAATAAGGGGGGAGACAGCGGTGCTGGCAGCGGAATAAGCAGCGCGTGTGACAACGGTATAAATCTGGCTTTATCTTTTCATGACATTCTGTTGAAGGCCGGTAAGGCATGAGCAGGCGGATCGCTAAGCACATGACATATTTATGAATTTTTGATGTTTTCCCGTATTAACCGCTGCTGAAATGCCAAAATGCAGCGCATTGTAAAATCCCTGACATATATTGCAGGCAAGAGCGCGCCATGCGGTGGCACGCGGGTTGCGGCGCCGTTTGAAACATGCACCATATGCGTGCGTGAAATTTTGGCGCTGCGCTCAGCAAGCGTGGCTAATGATGACTATCTGAGGACGAGACAATGTCTGAACTGCCGATTATTGGCGCTGCCCTTCTGGTTGATGAAATGCCGGTTCACCGTGACTGGTATCTTGAAAAGCCGCGTGATCTGGAAATCCAGAGCTTTATCAATGCTGATGTTTTGATCGGCGACTGGAAGCCGATGGCTGAAGAAATTAAAAAACAGCTGGATGGTCATCAGGGACGTTTGGGCATTCACGGCCCGTTCTGGGGCTTCACCATTGATGCGGCCGATCCGGATGTGCGCCTTGTTGTGCAGAAGCGTCTTGATCAGGCACTGGATGTTTGTGAATTCCTCGGTGCCGATCAGGTTGTCATCCACAGCCCGTTTACCACATGGTCGCATTTCCACCTCGATGACGGCTTCAAGGGACGTGAAGAAATTACGGAAAATACCCATCTCACACTGGCACCGGCTGTGCGCCGTGCGGAAAATATGGGCGTGACTTTTGTTATTGAAAATATCGAAGACATCAATCCGTTTGAACGTCTGAAACTGGCCGACAGCTTCAATTCATCCGCTGTTGCGCTTTCTATTGATACCGGCCATGCCCATTATGCGCATGGCAATACCGGTGCTGCGCCGGTGGATCATTTTGTTCACGCTGCCGCCAATCGTTTGCAGCATGTGCATTTGCAGGATGCCGATGGTTATGCAGACCGCCATTGGGCCGCAGGCGATGGTACTGTGAACTGGAAGGCCGTTTTTGCTGCGCTGAAACATTATGACAGCAATCCGCGCCTGATTTTGGAAATGCGCGATCATAATGACATCAAAAAATCGATGAAATATCTGGAAGCAATGGGCTTAGGCCAATAAGCAGCCAGTAATGAGCCGGTTATCAACTTGTAACAGGCAATAAGTTTCATCGACTTAATAATAATTGTTGTTGTATCCCGCCGGTGTTACACCGGCGGGATATTGCATTTTAAGGAGCCTGTTATGTCCGTTTTACGCCCGCTTTTATCTGCTTGTCTTATGCTGCCTTTATGGTCAGGCGCAGTGCTTGCAGAACAAAGTTCAGCAGAGCCGGTAAAACAGACTGAGGTCAAAGCGGAAGGCCCTTGCGCCGTGTTCTTTGCTGAGCCGACATCGCTTTTGGATGATGCAGAAATTACCTATCGCGCAGATGGTTGCACGCTCACAAATGTTACCTTCAATGCCGGCATGTATCAGAGCTGGACGGCCAAAAAGGTGGAAATCCGCAGTGCTGCTATTAATGCCAATACAGATACTTTGCCGGAATGGGGGGAGGTGCATATTCAGTCTGTGGGATATTGGCCGAGCAATCTTCCGGCAATGCGCTATCTGAATAAAATCAAGGATGATGGTTTCAACCTTAAAGTGGCGTACAGCTGGGATAAAGACAGCAAAATCCTGGATGTGAGTGAGCTTCGTTTAAACGGCAAAAATATTGGTGACGTACTGCTATCCGCCAGTGTCGAATTGCCGGAACTGCCGAAATTCGATGTGCTGGACACATCAGTCCCGTCCGTTGAAGACATTAAATTGCGCCAGTTTTCGGCGAAACTCGACGATCAGGGCTTTTTCGTGAATTATGTTATGATGTCTCTGATCGGTTTGATCGGCTATCAGGAAGATCCGGAGCCCGAGGTTGAGAAATACCGTTCCATGGCTTTGGCCTTCGTGTCCGGCTTGTCAGCGGATATGCTGGGCAGTGATGATAAACAGGCGATTATTCGTTTCATTACAGATTTGCCGAAACCGAAAACCCCTGCAGAAATTCAGCTGAATTTTGATCCGGCCTTCACGCTGGTCTCCAATGAAGAGCCGCTGAAAGTGCTGGGCGATCTCCAGAAAACGCTGAAAATCAAGGCGGCTTATGCGGGGCAATAGGCGTTTCAGTACCATGCTGCGAAGCGGTGCGGTCGCAAAATTACAAGTTTTTTTACAAGAAATGGCGTTTTGTGATCGCTGTCGCAGGTAGTCTGCGGGATTGAGTTTCGTTATAGCGTTGCAAATATTTCGAATATTCAGGAAAGAACTCCGTATGCAAGCACTTGAAAAGGCGTTTCCGCGCCGCGCAATTCAGATCAAAAATTCCGGTCTTTCGGGCGGTATCGTGCTTTCCTTTGCTATGGTTGTCTGTATGGCACTTGGCATCTTTCTGCTGTGGTATCAGGGCCCGGGCATTCTGCGTGATTATCAGATCAGCCAGAATCCTGTGGTGG
The DNA here is from genome assembly GCA_040392545.1 of Pseudochrobactrum asaccharolyticum. Lineage (GTDB taxonomy): Bacteria > Pseudomonadota > Alphaproteobacteria > Rhizobiales > Rhizobiaceae > Pseudochrobactrum > Pseudochrobactrum asaccharolyticum_A. Next base: position 143,842 of record JBEBVV010000002.1, read on the forward strand.
ATGACAATGCGGATGTGCTCAAGGGACAATGTAAAACCCGTCAGCTGATTATGACCGATTGTAAAGCTGATCTTGTATACAAGGATAATGCGGGCAAGAAGGTGCAGAGCTCTGTCAGCTTCATGTTCTTTGATCTGAACAGGTCGGGCTATGATGTGGAAGTGGTGCGCTCCGGTGACGATCCGTCGCTGGTAACGCTGGATCTGGGCATTGAAAAGCTCTGGGATCGCATTTTCACGCTGGCTGTTTTCACCGTGCTTCTGATCGGTGGTGCGATTGCCGTTGTGTTCGCGATGATGCGGGTGCGCCGCCTGAACCGGCAGATGAAAAAGCCGCTGGTTTTGAAGCCTGTCTCCGTTATGGTGACCAATATTCAGAAAAATTACGGCATTCGTAATGTGTTCTACCGCTTTACCAATCGCGCCGGTAAGGTGAAAAAACAGGCCAGCCGTTTCAAGAAAAATGAAGAACCGTTTTATCTGAGCGTTGCCGCGGGCGGTGATGCGGACGGCGCACCGGCGCTGGCTGTGATGTATGAAGGCAGTGATGTGCCGGTTCTGCTGGATGCAGAACTGAACCGTCTTGACCTGACACCGGCTGAAAAAGAAGCCATTCATGGTGCGCTTGCCGTTTAACCGGTAAGGCTGAATGATCAAGTTATGCCGCGCGGTGTGTTTGCACCGTGCGGTTTATTTTTATCTGTCTCCCGTCGCTTGGCCGTCTGCGCACATAATCTTGACAATTCTCTTATATTGGCAACTGTTCTTCCGGACAGGATGACTTGGGTTACCGGATGCGGTCAGCATCCATATTCAACAAGGATGCGATCAGCATCTGTACCGGTAAGGCTGCGCAGAACATCCGGATCACTGCAACTGAAGACAGGTATGCCATGATTGATAAAGGCCTGATACTGATCGTCGAGGATGAACCGGCTATTGCCGGTATTCTGGAGGCCTATCTGATCCGTGACGGGTTCCGCACCATTTGTGCTGCCGATGGTGAAATTGCCTTGCGCCACCATGCCATGTTGTCGCCTGATCTGGTGTTGCTGGATGCGCGCATGCCCAAGATGGACGGTTTTGAAGTGCTGGCGCGGTTGCGGCGCGAGAGCAATATTCCGGTGATTATGGTGAGCGCTCTTGCTGAAGATATTGACCGGTTGTCGGGACTGCGTCTTGGGGCGGATGATTATATTATCAAGCCGTTCAATCCGCAGGAGGTGGTAGCACGGGTGAATGCCGTGCTGCGCCGGACCCGCAATAATGCAGCCAATGTGGCCATTCGTTTTGAGAATATTCTGCTCGATTTTGATGCCCATGCCGCTTTTGTGGATACGGATGAAGAGCGCAAATTACTGCCGCTGACATTAAGTGAATTTCGCATTCTGGCGCATATGATCCGGCGTCCCACCCATGCTTTTCCGCGCAATGATCTGCTCGATGCCTGCTTGCCGCAAAGCGATGCATTGGTGCGCACGATTGATACACATATTGCCAATCTGCGCCGCAAGATTGAAATTCATGGCGGGCCGTCCGGCCTGTTTCCGGCTGTCCGCGGCATTGGCTACCGGCTGGCAGAGCCGAGATGAAAACATTGCGTTCGGTTTTGTCACGTTTGTCCCTGTCCCGTTTATCACTCAGTACGGTCTCCGCATTGGTGACGGCTGCCATGCTTTTACTGAGCACGGTGATTATGTTTTTCGGCATTCTCTGGGTGCTGGAAATGCAGGAGCAGAGCTATCTGGGGCTGCTCACGGATAATGCGCGTAAAGCCTATGATCTGCTGGATAAGGGCGAGTTACCGCTGCGCGAGGATTTTCTGGCGCTGGTTGAGCAATTGCCGCAACTCTATGATGGCAGTGAGAATGATCTTTACTGGCTGGTGCTGAAATCCGGTTTTCTGGCAGCGTTTGTCTGTAGTCTGATCGGCTTCTGGCTGGCACGCAAAATCAGCCGCCCGCTGACAACGCTGACCAAAGTGGTCAATAATCTGCGGCAGGGTGATTTCTCCGTACGTGTGCCGGATAATGTGAAAGGCACGGGCGAGGTGACTTTGCTGATCAGCCGCTTCAATGCGCTGGCGGAAGAGCTGGAAAACATGGAGCGGCGGTTGCGGTTCAACACAATGGCTGTGGCACATGAATTGCGCACGCCGCTGACCATTGTGCAAGGCACATTGCAAGGCATGGCCGATAAGGTTTTTCCGCGTGATGACGGGCGTATTGCAGATTTGCTGACACAGGTTGAAGGCCTGTCGCGGCTGGTTGATGACTTGCGAACCCTGTCACTGGCGGCGAGCCAGAAACTGGTAACACAGCGCAGCCGCGTGGATATTGCACAGGCGGCTGAACAGGTTTTGCAAGCCTCGCGCCCGCTTTTTGCCGAAGCAGATATGGTGGTTGAAACCAGCCTGAAAAAGGCAATTATTCCGGCAGACAGCCAGCGCCTGCGTCAGGCCTTGCTGGCGGTGATTGAAAATGCCATCCGCTATGCGGCAACAGGCAAATATCTGCGTTGTGAATGCGGGCATCTGAATAAAGAAGAGGCTTTTTTACGGGTTATCGACCATGGCCCCGGCTTTGCGCAGGCGCTTGCCGGACATTCCATTGATGTTTTCTGGCGGGCGGAGCCATCGCGTTCCAGATCAACCGGCGGTTCAGGCCTTGGCTTGTCGATCGTGCAGGCTATTGTGAGTGCCCATGGCGGCAGGGTTGAGCGCAGCACATCGGAAGAAGGCGGTGCTGTGGTGACGATGATTTTTCCGCGAAAATTGCAGGAAAAGCAAAATTCTGCCGCGCAATCTTGAGATTTTGGCACAAAACAACTCGTATATTTCTCAGGATTTGCAGTTTTTCCGATAAAAAACGACCGGTTTTATCGTTTCAAAATATGTCTTAGAGTGGCTCACACGGTTTACCGGCCAAATCTTGACAATCCGGTAGCACAACCCCTCCGAACAGGAAACGGGAGTTGTGCCGTGTCATATCAAACTGAAATGCGTAAAGCCGGTAAGTCCATGCAGATTGCCATGCCGCAATCCGCATCACTGCATTCTGCAGCTTTTAATGCGCACAATGTGACCTATGGTTCGGTGCTGAAACAGGTGCTGGGACTGGGCTTGCGCATGCGTTTCAGAAAGGCCGCAACTTTTACTTTGCGCCTTGTGGCCTATCCGGTTTTGTCTTTGCGCTGGTATGAGTTTCTGGCGCAATTTGCGGCTGAGCACCGGCTGGGGCTGCCGCATGATGATATTATCCGCAAGGCGATCCCGAATTTCTTTCTCTATAAAGCATCTTCGCGTGAAAGGCTGACATGGCTGAAAGACCATTTTGCCATTGCCGGACAGTATATGGATGCGGAACTGCTGTATTGTCTCTGGAAGGGCGGGCAGATGGGCTGCGCCACCGTAACCGGCAAGAAAGAACACTATGAAATTGTGCTGCGCTTGTCTGATCATGCGGGTGCGCGCCATGAAGGCGGTTTTACCATCAGCATGATGCGTCGCAGCGATCAGGCATTGCTGTGTATGATGAGCTTTATTTTCGTGCGCGATCGCGGGGATAAGATCGGTCTGGCAATCGGCGGCCTGCAGGGCGCCAGAGGTGCGGATGCCAAACGTGCTGTGATTGATGCAACCCGTGATCTTTATGGTGTGCGCCCGAAAGACGCTTTGCTGCTTTTGGCTGAAGGCATGGCCGAGGCCTGTGGTGCCGATGATTTTCTGGCTGTTGGCAATGCAGGGCATGTCATCAATTTCCGCAGTTCTGTGCGCCGTGAGAAAATGCGCTCCGATCTCGACAGCTACTGGGAGGAGCGCGGCGGTGTGCAGGGCGGACGTTTTGGCTATTGCCTGCCGCTGCGCAACACGGAACTGCGCGAGGCTGTTGCCAAGCGCGACCGGTGCAAATTGCATTTTCTGCAGCAAGGCAGGCGGCTTTTAGCCGGAAAACAGCATGCAAACCTGTGAGAAACACATCGTGCAAAAACCGAAATCCTGTCGCGCATCCGGCAGATAGGCCGGTTTTGCATGGCGATCTGCATCACTGATTTATCTTTATATCTTGTTTTTAGTTGTTCTTTTTATTCGTGAGTTTCTATGGATTTAAATCAGGCTTTTTTGACCTGTCCGGAGAGAAATCCGGCATTTAAACAGGCGCAGCAGACAGGAAACCGCCTTTGGCAATCTGTACTGTTGCGCATGGTTTTTGTGGTCAGCTTTTTATTTATGGCACTGCCTGCAACCGATCTTGTCGTCTCCGGCTGGTTTACCAATGGTGAAGGCCGGTTTTATCTGCATGATAATCACTCTTTGCTCGCTTTGCGTGATCTGCACCGCATGCTGCCCGCGCTTATCATTCCGGCTGTGCTGCTCGCTCTTGCCACACAGGCAGTGTGCAATCGGGGCTGGCTGCCGTCACCGCATAAATTAATCTATATTCTTGTCGTCTATGCCATTGGTGCAGCGGCCATTGTGCATGGTTTTAAATTTCTGGTCGGCCGTGCACGCCCGAATGAAATTATGGAATTTGGCGGCACAATGCTGTTCACACCGGCATGGCAGATTGCACATGCATGCCGCAGCAGTTGTTCCTTTCCGTCCGGCGAGGCAGCAAGTGCAATGGCAATGCTGGCAATCCCGCTGGCGCTTGGCGGGATTTACCGTGTGCCTTTGCTGCTTGTGACCGGTGCCGCGGCTTTGGTCTTTTCTCTGAACCGGCTGATCATGGGCGCACATTTCCTGTCGGATATTGTGCTGTCATGGTTGTTTGTTGCCACGGTTATGGCATGGCTCTGGCCGGTCTTTCAAAAACACGGCGCAGGCATTGACCGGCGGGTTTTAAAAGCCGGTCAGCGCATTCGCCATCAGTTTTCGAGCTTGCAATAGTCGCGCATACGGGCGGCCAGTTCCTGTTGGCCGTCTTTGTCCAGTTGTTCTGTTGCGGCTTTCATGTCACCGCTACGTTCATCCTGCCCGAGTTTGAATTTTACTTCCATCTTGTCGATGGGCATGGTGTAGCCGAGAATATTGGGCAGGCGCCGTCCCATGCCGCCGGGGCCTAATTCCTTCATCTGCCATGGCTTATCGCGGCCGCGCTCCATATGGCTCACCAGATCCTGCAAATGGCGCACCGTCTCGGCATCGCTCATAATTTCCGGCTTGCCGTGAATATGCGCGACCATAAAGCTCCATGTCGGCGCACTGTCACGCTGCGGGTAGTTCGGATACCATGAGGATGAAATATAGCCGCCCTGATCCATCAGAATGGCAACAGAAGGCAAACCGGCGCGCAAATATTGCCCGTGATCATTGTTCATTGCAATGTGAGAGATCAGACGGCGGTTTTGCCGGTCGATCATGAAAACAGGATGGGAGATTGCCACGCCATTGTCATGCGGGGTGATCAAAGTGCCCAGCACCGTGCGGTCGATGAGATCAAAAATCTCATCCTCATTATGCGGCTGAAAATAGTCCTTGGTATAAAGCATATGATCATTATCCTCAGGCGCAGATTGCAGGGCGGCGGTTATGCCACGGATAGTCGCGCTCAAGCTGAGCGGCCAATGTCAGCAGGGTTTCCTCCTTGCCATTTGCAGCAATGAATTGCATGCCGAGCGGGGTATTTTCCGCCGTTTGCAATAGCGGCACACTCATGGCCGGTGCACCGGCGGCATTGACCGGATGGGTAAACATGGTCAGTTCCATGAACTGACGGGCAAAATGCTTCCAGTCGTTTGAACGCACATTCAATGTGCCTTTGTCGAAAGGCAGACATGGCAATACAGGTGACAGCACCACATCAACAGTGCTGAACATACGCCCGAAACTACGGGCGGTTGCATTGACCTGATTGCGCGCACGCAGAATATCCAGACCGCTGAGCGAACGGCCATAGTCGGCAAGGCCGAGATTGCTTGGCTCGAAGAAGTCGCTATTGACCGGCTTGTTGAAATCGCGTGCCAGATCATCCACTTCCATCGCCGTATAGGTGGCAACCAGTCTGGTGAAGGCATCCCGCAAAGCCTGCGCATCATAATCCGGCATGATCTCAACAATCTCGTGGCCGAGTGCTGCACACATATCCGCAGTTTTATGCAGGGCTTCCAGTACCGCCTGTTCGACCGGTGTTTCAAGGCCGGTTTTCTGCCACAGACCGATGCGCAATTTACGCGGCGCCTGATTGACCGCCTGCATGAATGTGCCGGTTTTGGCTGGCGCACTGTAAAGCGCGCCTTGCTCCTGTGCGTCTGTCAGATCAAGCATCAAAGCGCTGTCACGCACAGAGCGGGTCAGTACATGGTGGCTCACCAGACCGCCCCAGTTTTCCGTTGAGACTGGGCCGCAGGGAACCCGTCCGCGGGACGGGCGCAGGCCAAACAGACCCGAGCAGGCGGCGGGGATACGGATAGAACCGGCACCGTCATTGCCATAGGCCACCGGCACCATGCGCGCAGCAACAGCAGCTGCTGCACCACCCGAGGAGCCGCCAATGCTTTTACTGATATCCCACGGATTAAGCGTTGCACCATGCAGGCTTGGTTCGGTGGCAATGTTGCAGGAAAATTCCGGCAGATTTGTTTTGCCTATGACGATCAGACCGGCAGCGCGATAACGGGTCACCAGTTCATGATCCCGTTCAGAGACATTACCGTCTGCGGCGCGGCAGCCATAGGACATAGGTGCACCGGCAAAAGACGGGCAGTCATCTTTCAGCAAGGTCGGCACACCATAAAGTGCGCCCTGATGCTCAGGGGCGCGAGTGGCAAGCCGCTGCAATTGTTCATCCGCTGCATCGCGCATTTCGCAGATAACGGCATTCAGTTGCGGATTAACACGAGCAATGGCTGCAAAGGCTTCATCAACGGCTTCACGCGGAGAAAGCACTTTGTCTTTAATGGCTTGCGCCAGAGCAGTTGCATCGCAGTTGGTGTAATTAAAATCAGGCGCGGCCATCATGGGTCCTGTTCATGAAATGAAAGGTGATGCCGGAATATCCGGCATCACATATGAGGTTCAGTCTTTTTTGGTTACGCCCCAGAGGCGGTGTGTACCGGCCGGCCAGCCTTTATAGTCGGCGACTTTCGGGTTGAGCGCGGTGATGGTCGGCATATTGAACAGGCCGATGATCGGCACTTGTTTTGCCGCCAGCTGATGCAGCTCATTGTAGATTTTCTTACGCTCTTCAAAGTCCTGCGTATTGGCGGCCTTGGTGCGCAGGGCAATGGCTTCCTTGTCATCCCACTGATGGGCCGGTTCCTGTGCCTTGTCGCCAATCAGTGACTGGTACATCAGCAGTGGATCAAGGCGGGCGGAATAAGCGAAGATTTCCATTTCATAATCGCCGCGACGATAGCGGTCGAGCTGGGTTGCCCAGTCGCGCACTTCCAGCTGGGCATTGATACCGGCCATATTGAGCATGGCCTGTACAATGGTTGCGACCTGCACACGGTCATCGCGGTTGGAAACCAAAAGGCTGATCGGCTCGCCATTATAACCGGCTTCAGCCAGCAGGGCGCGGGCTTTCTCCACATCATAAGCAGGCCATGTGGACGTGCTTTCATCACGATACGGGCTTTCCGACGGGATGATCGACGGATTGGCAACATAGCGTCCCTGACCGACCGCGCCGACAAGCTGTGTCAGATCAATGGCATGGGCAATGGCCTGACGCATGCGCACATCTTTCAGGCGCAGGGCATTGGTCTGCAGATGCAGTGTCATCCATGATGGTGTTTGCTGAATATCTACATTCATGGATTTGGCAGTCAGGCTGTCGATCAGTGTCGGATCAACCTCGTCGATAATATCAATATCACCGGCAACCAGACCATTGCTGCGGGTGCTGGCATCCGGCACGGTCATAAAACGCAAGGTCGGAACAAGTGCCTGTTTATTGCCGGCATAGCCGTCTTTGTTACCGGTAAGCGCGCTGTAATCATCAAATTTTTTCAACTCGACATAACGGCCTGTCTGCCAGTCGCTGAACTGGTAAGGGCCGGTGCCGACAGGCTTGTCGAATTTGCCGTCTGCGGCAACGGAAGAAGGGTGAATGATCCATGGCGTGCATTGAATGGTCGCCAATGTCATCAGGAAATTCGGGGCAGGTGCATCAAATTTGATGGTTACGGTATAATCATCTGTGGCACTGATATCCTGAATGGCCGCACCGACGGTGCCGTTGTAGCGGCCAACACATTGAAAATCGGTTTCAGCGGTCAGATAGCGTTTGAAATTCCACACCACATCTTTGGCGGTCAGTTCTGACCCGTTGTGAAATTTCACACCCTTACGCAGTTTGAAAACATAGTCTGTGGCTTCCGGATTGCTGCTCCAGCTTTCCGCCAGCATCGGTTTGATGGTCAGGTCTTCGCCATAGGCAACCAGCCCTTCCACCACATGGGCGAGAACCATATCGGAAGAACCGTCACGGCTGACACCGGGATTTTTGCTGGCAATATCCGAGTGCAAAGCCAGACGCAGTGTCTGGCCTTCCTGTGCCAGCGCGGTGAAGGACAATGTGCTTGCCAGGGCACTCAAGGCCAGTAATTTCAGGCTGTTTTTAAAGATCATAATATTCCCCTGTTTTTATAGATTTTAGTAATGACCCTGCACAACGTCAGTGAAAAAGGCCTCCGCAGGCTCGATCACGCGGAAAGGCTCATGCGCCACACCGGCCACCTGATCGCGGCGCACCCGAATGCCCTGCGCTTCAAAAGATCTGGCCAGTGCTTCAATGCGATCCAGCCGGTTTTCGCCCATCAGATCGGCGCCCTCCATCCAGAAGGCACTGTCACGCGGAATGGCGATTTCCCATGTCAGATTGTCTTCCGTGCCGATCAGGGTCTGTACTTTCACATTGCGCATAGCATCGGGATTGATGCTTTTGCCAAACAAAGCTTCTATATTGCGGGTGCCGACCCACCAGTCATAATCGGGATTGAGCAGGGTGACGACACCCGGTGCGCCGATGGAAACGGCAGTCAGACGTTCCGGATGCAGCATGAAAAAACGCTGGCTGAACTGCCCGCCGCCGGAAAAGCCATACATCATAAAGCGATTATCTTTGAGACGGTATTTGGCAGCCACCTCATCAACCATGGACAGCAGAATTTCATCATAGCGGATGTCGTGGAATTTGATGCGCTTATAGTTGGACAGCTCATCTTTCTGGATAATGCCCACGGGAAATAAAGGGGCGAGAATGATGCAATCATTCTTCTCGGCAAAATCGGCAAAACGATCACGATATTGCGCGGCTGTGCGTCCGGTTCCATGGACGATCACGGCCAGATTATAGGTTTTGCTATCCGTCTCATCGTAAGATTGCGGCACATAAAGGCAGTAGCTGAAACGCTGGTCTTTCTGGCTGGCGAAAAACGGCGTCGCGCCAAAATCATAAAAGCTGAGCTTGATGCCGTGGCCTTCGCGTTTAACCGTTGATGACATGTTTTCCTCCCCGAATGGGTTCATTATGCGGCTTCGTTACGCCATTTCAGGCGGACGCCGCCGGTGCCGGTCACTTCTAAAATCGGAATAGCGGAAAGCAGCTGGCGGGTATAATCCGTCTGCGGATGGTCAAAGATTGCGTCCCGTGTGCCTTGCTCGATAATCTTACCGTCTTTCATCACCACCACGCGGTCGGCAATCTGTTCCACCACGCCAAGGTCATGGCTGATGAACAGGCAGGCAAAACCATAGCGCTCCTGCAATTCCGCCAGGAGATCGAGCACCTGTGCACGCACAGTCACATCCAGAGCTGAGACGGCTTCATCAGCAATCAAAAAGGCAGGGCGGCGCACAAGGGCGCGGGCAATAGCGATGCGCTGGCGCTGGCCGCCGGATAATTCATGGGGAAAGCGCTCTGCAAAATCGCCGCCAAGACCGACATCTTCCAATGTTCTGGTCACAAGCTCTGCTTTTTCCGCAGCGCTTAAATTTTCAGACAGGCGCAGCGGCTCTGCCACCAGTTGTCCGATTTTCATCCGCGGATCGAGGGATGAATAGGGATCCTGAAACACCAACTGGCAATTGAACCGGTAATCATTGAAATGGCTGTTATTGCGGCTGACCTGTTGGCCTTTATAGCTGAGCGTACCTGATTTAGGCTGCACCAGACCGGCAATCACCCGTGCCAAAGTGGTTTTTCCGGAGCCTGAGCCGCCGACAATCGCCACAACTTCTTTCGGGAAAATTGTAACGCTCACATCATCCAGCGCGGTTTTAACCGGCGCTTTTTGAAACAGGCTCTTATTGCCGATGAAATCGACAATGATATTGTCTGCCTGCATCAGAGCTTCACCGCTCGCAGGGGCACGGGCAGGGATGCGGCGTGGCAATGTGGAGAGCAGCTTGCGGGTGTAATCATGTTGCGGATTGCTCAGAACCTGCCCGGTCATCCCTTCCTCAACCAGATCACCATAGCGCATCACAACAATGCGGTCACAATAACGTGCCACCATCGGCAGGTCATGGCTGATCAGCAATACGGAGGTATTGTTCTCGCGGGTCAGTTTGAGCAGCAGTTCCATGATTTCACGCTGCACCACGGCATCCAGTGCCGTTGTCGGCTCATCAGCGATCAGTAAATCCGGTTGCAGCAACATGGCCGAGGCAATCATGATACGCTGGCGCATACCGCCGGAAAACTGGTGCGGATGGGCGGCAAGGGCTTTTTCACCATCTTTGATGCCGACCTTTTCCAGCATAGTGATGATCTTGAGCCGCCGCTGTTTTTTGCTTTCCTGCGGATAATGCAGCTCCAGCCCTTCTTCCAGCTGACGGCCAATTGTCATGGAAGGATTGAGCGAGGTCATCGGTTCCTGAAAGATCATGGCAATGCGTTTGCCGCGCATAGAGCGGATGGCCGTGCCGCTCATGGCAAAAACATCCTCACCGTCAAAAAGGATTGCCCCGCTGATCGGCTGAATGGTTTTCGGCAGCAATTTCATAACAGCGCGTGCAACCATGGTTTTGCCGGAGCCGGACTCCCCGACCACGCCGACAATCTCGCCGGAGCCGACATGAAAGCTGACCTGTTTGACCACTTGCGGGCCGCTTTGGCCGACACGCAATGTCAGGCTGTCGATTTCAAGAAGCGGGGTCATGAGCGTTTCCTCAGTCGTGGATCGAGCAGATCGCGCAGGGCATCACCAAGCAGGTTGACACCGAGCAAAGTGAGCGAAATAGCAAGGCCGGGGAAAATACCGAGCCACATGGCCTGTTCGATATGCGCGCGGCTGCCGGCCAGCATATTGCCCCAGGTCGGTGCAGGAGGTGCAACGCCAAGGCCAAGGAAACTCAAAGAACTTTCGGCGAGCAGAACCCAGCCGAGCATGGAAGTGGCCATCACCGTAATCGGGGCTAAGCAATTGGGCAGCACATGGCGCAGCATGGTGAAAAATTCGGAATTGCCCATCAGGCGCGAGGCCTGAATATATTCCAGCTCGCGGATGGAGAGGACTGTGCCGCGCACAATGCGGATGACCGAAGACATATAGGCGAGCGCCAGTGCCAGAATGATACCTTTCTCATTGGCACCGAAAACCGCCAGCAGACCAAGCGCCAGCAACATGCCGGGAAAGGCCATCAGCGCATCATTCACGGCCATCAAAATGCGGTCAAACCAACCGCGTAAAAAGCCGGTCAAGGCACCGAGAAACACACCGCAGACAGTGGCGAGAAAAACGGTCAGCAGGCTGATACGGGCGGAAGCCGCGGCACCGCGCATCAGGCGGCTGAGGACATCACGGCCATATTCATCCGTGCCAAAAGGATGGGCAAGGCTGGGGGCTGCAAGTTTGGCGGCAAAATTGAGCGCCAGCGGATCATAGGGTGTCCAGAACGCGCCGATAATCATAACACAGCCGATTATGCCGATCAGTGTGCCGCCGATGAGAAGGTTTAAAGGCAGATGTTTCATTGTGCCGTCACCTTCGGGTCAAAATAAGGATAGACGAGATCGACAATCAGGTTTACCACCACGTAAATTCCGGCGATAAACAGCAGACAACCCTGAATAACGGGATAGTCACGGGCAAAAATTGCGTTGACCAGCAGGCGGCCGAGCCCCGGAATGGTGAAAACCGTTTCCACAACGGCAACACCGGCCAGAAGATTGCCGAGGATGAGACCCAGCAATGTCCATGTCGGGCCGAACGCGTTGCGGAAAGCATGGCGCCACATCACAGTGCCTTCAGACAGGCCTTTGGCGCGGGCATGCATAATATATTCAAGGTTCAGCACTTCCAGTGTCGAGGCGCGTGCCATACGCATGATAACGCCGATCTCATGGAGAAACAGCGTCATCACCGGCAGGATCAGATAGATCAGGGCAGCCTTCGGGCTTTCCGAAAAACTGACATAGCCGACAACCGGCAGCCAGCCGAGCTTCATGCCAAAGCCGAGGATCAGCAATAGCCCCATCCAGAATGTCGGGATGGAAAGCAGCAAAGTGGCACAGCTGACAACGGTGAAATCGGTCAGGCTGTTTTGCTTCCACGCCGCGATCATGCCCAGCGGCACCGCAACAAGCGTTGCGAGGATCACCGCACTGAACACGATTGTGGCGCTGGTGGAGAACCGGTCAAGGATCAGCCCCAGCACCGGTTCTTTATTGGCGATGGAAACGCCGAAATCGCCGTGCAGAATATTGCCCGCCCAGATGAAAAACTGTGTGGTGACACTCTGGTTCAGCCCCAGCCGTTCGCGAAGTGCGTCCAGCGCTGCGGCATCCGCCGCATCGCCGAGCATCATCGCTGCCGGATCTCCCGGTATCATACGGACGATGACAAAAACCGCCACTGCCACAATGAGCAATGTGGGAATGGCCATGACGATCCGTGTCAGTGCAAATCGCAGCATGGCCTCAGCCTTTGATTGATACAGCCTGCGCAGGCTTGCCGGCATCCGCAGGAACCGGCGTATCATTGCGCAGCGTGTAGCTGGTGAAGGTGCGGTTGAGTGCCGGCAAAGGAGCAATTTCCATGAAATTCAGCGCGGCTTCCATGATGACCATGGCAACGGTTGCGGTGAGATTGCTGGTATCGCTCGGGCGTGGCGGGCGGCAAACGGCAAACGGCGTGAGGAAATCATCAAACAAGGCGGTTTTCAGCGCCTGACGGTCGAGTTTCTCGCCCTGCTGTTCAAGGATTTTGCGCACGCGCCAGTCGCGGTAGAAGCTTTCCGCCACATAAGGGCGGCCGGTATCCACCAGCTTGGACAAGGCAATCGAGCTGACCCAGTGATTGGCATGCACAATCAGGTCATTTTCAGGATAAAGCGGGAAGGCTTCGTCAGGCGCACATTCAAAATCAATACCGAAACCGGCAGCACTCGCAATCATAATATTGTTGGAGCAGGATTTTGGTGTGGTTGCTACCGTCTTGATTGCTCTCGCAAAATGTTCCTGCTCCAGCACTTTACGGCGCAACAGACCAAGCGGTACGCCCAGTTTTTTATAGTCGCGGTCGCATTCCAGATAATTGGCGGTGATAGTAATACCGGCTTCGTTGAAACCGCTGCGTGCCAGACCGCCGGCTTCAACAAAGGTCACATAATCCGGCCCGTCTTCACGCTCAACGCGCAGCACGACGCCGGTTTCAGCACATTCCGCACGCCAGTCCCAGTTCTGACCGTGTACCAGATTGCCGGTTTTGCTGCGCTCGGGCATGATCAGAGCGCCGGTGCAGCCGTCATCCAGATCATCATCTTCCGGTGCGCCGGTCATGGTGCGTGCCATGGCCACAACTTCGGTGCGGGCATTAATCATCACAATATCTTCAAAAGCCACGCCGGAGCCGTCGCTGATGCCGCGCATTTCTTCCAGATAAAGCGGCTCGAATTCGGTGATCTTGGCGGCGCAATCATCAATCAGCTTGCTTTTTTGTGCAGATGAAAGACCGAAGCCGGTCAGCGTGCCGGTATAGAGTTCTGCACTGCGTGTAATGCGTGATTTCAGCAAGACCCCATATTGACGACCGCGTTCATAGGCTTCTCCGGTCAGGGCTACAAAAGGAAATGGCTCAATCGTCATTGGGTGTCCTGTATTGTATTTTGTATTCATGTAATACATATCTTATGTCTTTTTACGGAAGTCAACAGATTTTTTGATTTAGACTATACAATTTTGACTGTTGATAATTCCTGTAGCTTATGCGCAGACACATGCTGTCTCTTGCGGAGCATCCCGTGCTCGTGCATAGCTGTGTACAGCATAGCTTCGGGATTATGTTTCAACAAAAAACAGAAATGGCTCATGAATTCACAGCGGGATGCACAGGGAAATACAGCTGAGACCACCGGTTTTGACTGGGAGCTGAGCGGTTTGCAGGCAGATGTGGCGCGTAAAGTTCTGGCGCTGATCGGCTCCGGCAAATGGCAGTTGCAGGATCGTATTTCGGATGCGGCATTGTCGCGGGAGCTGAATGTTTCCCGCTCGCCGGTGCGCTATGTGCTGAACCTTTTGACAGAATATGGCCTTGTCGCTCATGTGGCAGGCAAAGGCTATCATCTCACAAGGATGCCCGCAGAGGGTGAGCTGATTGATCAGCTGATACCGGAATCGGAAAATACCAATCTTTATAATGATCTGATGACTGCGCGTGCCATGGGGGCAATCGGCACGGAGGTCTCGGAAACAGAGTTGGTTGAACAGTTCAAAACTACACGCGGCGCCGTGCGCCGGGCTTTGATGCGTTTTTCGGCGGAAGGGCTGGCAGAGCGTCTGCCCGGTCATGGCTGGCGGTTTACCGAGTCACTCGACAATGAACGGGCGGTGCAGGAAAGCTATACTTTCCGCCTTGTGGTCGAATGCGGGGCACTGTTGCAACCGGATTATGCGCCGCAGGAAGACCAGTTGCAGGCCTTGCTGCGCCAGCAGCAGACGATCCTTGATCTGCCAATTGAGCAACTGACCAAAGATGCGTGGTTTCATGCCAATGCGGCCTTTCACGAGACGATTGTTTCATGGGCGAATAACCGGTTTTTCACGCAATCGGTGCGCTGGCAGAACAGCCTGCGCCGGATGACGGAATATGCCGATTTCGGCAAGCTGAGCGAGAAACGTCTGCATGATGCCTGCCATGACCATATCGCTATTTTGCGGGCGATACAGGATCGGGACATCAATTTTGCCGCCGCCTTGCTGCGCCGTCACATTTCCCGCTCCAGCCGCGATGATCTATGATGATCTATAATGTCTTGCGAAAATCGGCGGGGCTGGTGCCGGTCCATTTCTTGAACGCACGGTGGAAAGCGCTTGGTTCCGTATAGCCGAGCTCTGCCGCAATCACGCCTACGGGCTTGTCCGTTTCCTGCAACCAGTTGAGCGCATATTGGCGGCGCAGTTCTTGCTTGAGGCTGCTGTAACTCATGCCGTCTGCCCGCAAATGACGGCGCAAAGTCGGCTCGGAAAGGTGCATAATCTGTGCCGCTTGAGCAAAATCCGGCCAACTGGCGGGTGGGGTTTCGCGCAATAATTTATGGATTGCAGAGGCACTGCCACGATCATAGCGATAGCGCAGCAGAATATTGGCCGGTGCCTGCGCCAGAAATTGCCGTAAGGCTGTTTTGCTGCGGTGAATTTTCAGCGACAGAAGGGCAGGGTCAAAAGCAAGGCTGGTTTCCGGTTGGAAGAACCGGACTTTGGTGCTGAAAAAATCCAGATAATCCGGCCGGTCAGCGGGCGGTACGCCACGAAAACCAATATCGTGGATTGGCAAACGCCGTTTCACCAGCCAGCATAACACCCCGTAAAGAATGAGAAAAAAGGTGCGATAGGCAAAGGCAGGCCGTGCAGGGCTGACCTCACGCAGCACAATCACAGCCAAGCCGTCACGCAGGATCAGCTCCCCTTTCGGTTCGCCGATCAACAAGGTGAAAAAGCGCAAGGAACGGCGGATGGCATGTTCAAGATTTTCACTGGAAAGGGCGGCGTGACAGAGCATGGCAAAGCTGCCGGGCGGCATCGGTCGCTCGCCAAAACGGAAAAACTCACATTGAATTTCTTGCGTAATGGCCAGCCAGAGGCGGGCATAGCGGGTGGCATCCAGTTTGAAATCCGGTTGTTTTATGGCGCGGGCATCAAGCCCTGCGGCGGCAAGTACAAGCGGCAGTTTTTCCGGTGCATAGTGCTGCAAGGCTGTCAGCGCATCATCAATAAAGCCGCTGCCGATCATAATTTCCTCCTGCTCCCGAAAGACAGGATATGGCAAAACCGATCATGAAATAAAGTCCAAACTGTCATTCTGTACCATAGACCTTAGGGCTAGGCTCGAGCTTCATTCATCTGAATTTGCAGTTTTGGGAGGACGTGCAGATGGCAGATCCGGTGGTTATTGTCGGCATGGCACGCACGCCTTTGGGCGCATTTCAGGGCAGTTTCACGACATTGCAGGCAGTGCAACTGGGCGCTGTTGCTATTCAGGCCGCAATTGAGCGGGCAGGCATAGCGCAGGCGGATATTGACGAAACGCTGCTCGGCTGCGTGCTGTCGGCAGGGCAGGGGCAGGCACCGGCACGTCAGGCCGCTATTGCGGCCGGAATTCCCGTGGCAGCGGGGGCAACAACCATCAATAAAATGTGCGGCTCCGGCATGAAGGCGGTGATGCTGGCCCATGATATACTGGCCGGTGGCAGCGCGGATATTATCGTGGCAGGCGGTATGGAAAGCATGACCAATGCGCCATATTTGCTGGATAAAGCCCGTGGCGGCTATCGCATGGGGCATGGCAAAATCACCGATCATATGTTTCTCGACGGGCTGGAGGATGCTTATGAGAAAGGCCGTTTGATGGGCAGCTTTGCCGAGGATTGTGCCGAGGCCTTTCAGTTCAGCCGCACGGCACAGGACGAATTTGCGCTGCGCTCTTTGAAACGCGCACAGACGGCGCTGGAGCGCGGCTATTTCACAAGTGAGATTGCACCGGTTGTTACCGGAAACGGCAATTCCGCGCATCTGATTGATATGGACGAGCAGCCCGCCAAAGCACGGCCGGAGAAAATTCCGTTTCTGCGCCCTGCCTTTCGTGATGACGGCACGGTGACACCTGCCAATTCCAGTTCAATATCCGATGGTGCAGCGGCACTGGTGCTGATGCGCCTGTCTCAGGCAGAAAAGCGTGGCCTGACCCCGCTTGCCCGCATTGTTGCGCAAACATCCTATGCCCAGGAGCCACGTTTATTTGCCACGGCACCGGTCGGTGCGATGCACAAACTATATGAAAAAACCGGCTGGACGGCAGATGATGTTGATCTTTTCGAGATCAATGAGGCCTTTGCCGTGGTGACAATGGCCGCGATGCAGGAGCTCAATCTGCCTGCGGAAAAGGTGAATATCCATGGCGGTGCCTGTGCGCTCGGCCATCCGATCGGCGCATCGGGTGCGCGTATTCTGGTGACATTGCTCGCGGCCTTGCAGACCCATGATTTGCAGCGCGGCATTGCCAGTATCTGCATTGGTGGCGGTGAGGCAACAGCCATAGGCGTGGAGCGTTTTCATTGAAATTATAAAATCATAGCGGCTTTGTTTCAGCCGCAGACACAGTGATTTATGCTTTTTGGGAGGATGGCATGAGGCAACTGACTACGGAGAGTTTTAAAGACGCACGTGATTTTCTTTTGCAGCATCGTGAGGATTATTGGGCTGCGAAAAGGGGCTTTGTCTGGCCGGAAGCCTTGCCCTTTAACTGGGCGCTGGACTGGTTCGATGCTGAGCTTGCCAGCAATCCGCAAAGCCGTGATCAGACAGCGTTGTGGATTGTCGATAGCGCCGCGCAAACAGAAGTAAAACTGAGCTTTGCTGATCTGAGCACCCGTTCCTCACAGGTTGCCAATTACCTGCGCGGACTTGGATTGAAACGCGGTGATCATCTGCTGGTCTTGCTCGGTAATGTGCCGGCATTATGGGAAGTGATGCTGGCCGCGATGAAGCTCGGCATTATTACGATCCCTGCCACCACTTTGCTGACACCGGATGAATTATCCGACCGGCTGGAGCGCGGTCATGCCCGTGCCATTCTCGCAACCGGTGATCAATTGCTGAAATGCGAAGGTCTGGCGGGCGCAGATGTGCTGCGCATTCAGGTGCCGAATGGTCATGTTGCAGAGCATGATAGCTGGTATGATTATAGTGAGGCTTTCAGCCAGCCAGCTGCGTTTCAGCCGGATGCTCAGACACAGCCGCATGATCCGATGCTGCTCTATTTTACCTCCGGCACAACGGCCAAGCCGAAACTGGTGCGTCACAGCCATCGCAGCTATCCGGTTGGTTCTCTGTCCACCATGTATTGGGTCGGTTTGCAGCCGGGAGATGTGCATCTCAATGTTTCATCGCCCGGCTGGGCAAAACATGCCTGGAGCTCGCTTTTTGCGCCCTGGAATGCCGGCGCAACTGTGTTGATTGTCAATCAACCGGCTTTCAGCGCCAAAGTGCTGCTGGCAGAAATGCAGCGCTGCGCAGTGACCACCATGTGTGCTCCGCCGACCGTCTGGCGTATGCTGATACAGGAAGATCTCAAAGCCTGTAAAATGAGCCTGCGCGAAGTGGTGGGTGCCGGTGAGCCGCTCAATCCTGAAATTATTGAACAGGTGCGCGAGGCATGGGGGCTGACAATCCGCGATGGTTATGGCCAGACGGAAACCACCGCGCAAGTGGCCAATAGTCCGGCGCAGAACGTGAAAAACGGCGCTATGGGCAGGCCATTGCCGGGCTATGAGGTGGTGATCCTTGATGCGGACGGCCATACGGCGCAGGAAGGTGAAGTCTGTCTGCTTTTGAATGACAAGCATCCGGCAGGGCTGATGCAGGGCTATCAGGAAAATGACGGGCGGCTGAGCGGCACCGACGGGCGCGTCTATCGCACCGGTGATGTGGCCTATCAGGATGAAGATGGCTATTTGCATTTTGTCGGCCGCGCCGATGATGTGTTTAAATCTTCGGATTACCGTATCAGCCCGTTTGAACTGGAAAGCGTGTTGCTTGAACATGATGCGGTGATTGAGGCTGCGGTTATTCCGGTGGATGACCCGATCCGTCTTTCTGTTCCCAAAGCCTATATTTTGCTGCGTGCCGGTGAGGAGCCTTCGCGTGCGCTGGCCTTGTCTGTTCTGCAATATACCAATGAGCGTCTGGCACCGTTTAAGCGCATCCGCTCGCTGGAATTTGTGCGGGAACTGCCCAAGACGATTTCCGGAAAAATCCGCCGTGTGCAACTGCGGCGGCTGGAGCGCGAGGGCATAGAGGATGATGTGTTCCGCGGTGTTACATTTTGCGAAACTGAATTTCCGGAGCTGAATGTCGGGCGTAACCGGCTTGTCCCAAGTGGAGGAGAGAACCATGTCCGGTGAACTCAATGAGGAGCAGAGCAGCATTTTTGCAATGGCGGCGGATTTTGCCGCGCAGGAACTGGCACCTCATGCTCTGGAATGGGATGAGCACAAGCATTTCCCTTTAGATGTGCTGCGCAAGGCGGCAGGGCTCGGCATGGGTGGCATTTATATCCGTGACGATGTGGGTGGTTCCGGCCTGACGCGTATGGATGCGGCTTTGATTTTTGAAGCACTGTCGCAGGGCTGCCCTGTCATCGCATCATTTCTGTCGATCCATAATATGTGCGCATGGGTAATTGATGCCTATGGTTCGCAAATGCAGCGGCAGAAATGGTTGCCGCAACTGACATCTATGGAGCTGATCGCCAGCTATTGCCTGACGGAACCGTCCTGCGGCTCCGATGCTGCCAACCTCACCACCAAAGCTGTGCGCGACGGCGATGATTATCTGCTCACAGGGCAGAAGCAATTTATCTCCGGTGCCGGTGCAAGCGACATCTATATCGTGATGGCACGAACCGGTGCGGCAGGTGCCAAAGGCATATCGGCTTTCATTGTGCCGAAAGATACAGCCGGATTGTCCTTCGGAGCCAATGAAAAGAAAATGGGCTGGAATGCCCAGCCGACCCGCACGGTGATGTTCGATAATCTGCGTGTACCGGCAGAAAACCTGATCGGTGCAGAGAGTATCGGCTTTAAAATTGCCATGTCCGCACTGGATGGCGGGCGGTTGAATATTGCCGCCTGTTCACTCGGCGGAGCGCAGGCCGCTTTTGACAAGGCGCTGACCTATATGGATGAGCGCAAGGCTTTCGGCGCAAAGCTGCATCAGTTTCAGGCGCTGCAATTCCGTCTTGCCGATATGGCTACAGAACTGGAAGTGGCACGCACATTTTTGCACCGCGCTGCCCGTGCACTCGACCGTCATGATGCGGATGCTGTGAAACTTTGTGCCATGGCCAAGCGTTTTGTGACCGATGCCGGATTTAATGTTGCCAATCAGGCGCTGCAACTGCATGGCGGCTATGGTTATCTGAGCGAATATGGTGTGGAAAAACTGGTGCGTGACCTTCGTGTGCATCAAATTCTGGAAGGCACCAATGAGATCATGCGGGTGATTATTGCCCGCGAACTCTTGAGCGGGAGAGGCAAATGAGCGCGAAAACGATTGGTTTTATCGGCCTCGGTCATATGGGCGGGCCTATGGCGGCCAATCTGGTCAAAGCGGGCTATAATGTCCGTGGCTTTGACTTGTCGGAAGCCGCAAAAACACAGGCACAGGCGGATGGTGTGCATATTGCAACCACTCTGTTTCAACTGGTGCAGAGCGCGTCCGCAATCATCACCATGCTGCCTGCGGGCGCGCATGTGATGAGCGTGTGGACAGAACTGATGGGGCTGGTTGCACCGGATACACTGCTGATTGACTGTTCCACCATTGATGTTGGCAGTGCGCGTAAAGCTCATGATCTTGCCTCTGTGCGTGGTCTGCCGAGTATTGACGCGCCGGTTTCCGGTGGTGTTGTGGGGGCTGCGGCAGGCACGCTGACCTTCATGGCAGGCGGTGAGAAAGCTGCATTTGAGCGGGCGGAGCCTGTGCTGGCAGCAATGGGCAAGCGCATTGTCCATTGCGGTGATGCGGGTGCAGGGCAGGCTGCCAAAATCTGCAATAATATGATCCTCGGCATTTCCATGATCGGGGTGTGTGAGGCTTTCGCGCTGGGTGAAAAACTGGGTCTGTCGCAACAGGCTTTGTTTGATGTGGCTTCCACCTCATCCGGCCAGTGCTGGGCGCTCACCACCAATTGTCCGGTGCCGGGGCCAGTGCCGGCTTCGCCTGCCAACAGGGATTATCAGCCCGGATTTGCCGCAAGCCTGATGCTGAAAGATCTGAAACTGGCGCAGGAGGCCGCAGCCTCTGTTGGTGCCACAACACCTTTGGGCGCGGAAGCTGCGCAGCTTTATAATCTGTTCAATGCGCTTGGCTCCGGCGGGGAGGATTTTTCCGGCATTATCCGCATGTTGCGGGGCAAGGAGAACCAGTCATGACGTATGAAACCATTCTCACAGAAGTGCATGGCCGCGTATTGCTGATCACGCTCAACCGCCCGCAGGCTCTGAATGCGTTGAACCGGCAATTGGCAACAGAGCTGATTGCGGCAGCGCAAGCGGCAGATAAAGATCCTGCGATCGGCTGCATTGTCGTGACCGGTTCGGCCAAAGCCTTTGCTGCCGGTGCGGATATTAAGGAAATGCAGGGGCAGGATTTCAGCACCATGTATGCGGCGGACTGGTTCGGTGAATGGGAGCGTTTTACTGCCCTGCGTAAACCGGTTATCGCGGCTGTTGCAGGCTATGCGCTGGGCGGCGGCTGCGAATTGGCGATGATGTGCGATTTTATTCTGGCGGCGGATAATGCCAGATTTGGCCAGCCGGAAATCCGCCTTGGTGTTATTCCGGGCATGGGTGGCTCACAGCGGCTGACCCGTTTTGTCGGCAAGTCCAAAGCCATGGAAATGTGCCTGACAGGGCGGATGATGGAGGCCGAAGAGGCCGAGCGTTGCGGCCTTGTTTCCCGTATCATTCCGGCAGAGCAATTGTTGCAGGAAGCGTTGAGCGTGGCCGCAGGCATAGCGGAAAAATCCCTGCCGGTGGCAATGATGGTCAAAGAGGCAGTGAATGCCGCTTATGAGACAACATTGGCGGAAGGTGTCAAATTCGAGCGCCGTCTGTTCCATGCCGGTTTTGCCAGCCATGACCAGAAAGAAGGCATGAGCGCCTTTATCGAAAAGCGCGATCCGTTCTTCCTGCATCGCTGATCCACTTGGATGAGGAGAGTGTCAAAGCCGGAAATTTGTTGTGAAAACAAATTTCCGGCTTTGCTCATTTTTATCTTGATCAATTTTGTATCCTGGATAATCATAGGTCAAAATATAAGGGAACACAGGCTTGTCCAGCTATAAATGGAGCAGCCAGACCAGGCTGCTGGACGAAATTGCGCAAGCACTTCGTGAGAGTATCTATGCGGGTCAATATGCGCCGGGCACGATTTTGCGCCAGGAGCAGATTGCTGCCGAATTCGGTGTCAGCCGCACACCGTTACGCGAGGCGCTGCGTGTGCTGGAGCGTGACGGGCTGATCATTTATCTGCCCGGACGCGGCGTGCGTGTGGCAAGTGTTGATCTGCCGCATCTGCTCGATGCCTATGCGGTGCGTGAAGTGATTGACGGCGTTGCTGCCCGTTTTGCGGCGGAACGTGCCGATGATGCGGCCATTGCCGGTTTGCATCAATTGATCGCCCATCAGCGCGCAATCATCGAGCCATGGGATTCCAAGGCCTATACGCAATCCAATGTTGATTTTCATCTTGCTGTGATGGCTGCCGGCGGCAATGCATCTCTGGACGGTTTCGTGCCGCTGTTGCGCATGACTTCGCAGGTTTTTGCGCCGTTTTTTGCGCTGACGGCAGAGCGTGCCAAAAACGCTATTGAAGAACATGGCCGGATTGTTGAGGCCATTGCCGCCAAAGACGGCGCGGGCGCAGAAGATCTGGCGCGGCAGCATATCCGCAGAACAATCGACAGTCTGAAACAGGCAAGAAACAAGAATGGCGAGCAGGAAGCATCCTGCAAGAATAATCAGCAGGCAACATCCTGCGGGAGAGAATGACATGGCATCTGGGGCGGAAAACGGGCTGCGGTATTACGGCAATTTCATCAATGGCATCTGGCAGGATGCCGTGCAGGGTGAAAAACTGACACTGAAAAACCCGTCTGACGGCAGTGATCTGGCGCTGATTGCCCGTGGTAATGCGGCGGATATTGATCTGGCGGTTAAAGCTGCCCGTGCGGCATTGTCCGGCGCATGGGGGAATATGACGGCAACCGAGCGCGGCCGTATCCTGCACAAGATTTCCGAAGCGGTTTTGCGTGAGATCGACCTTTTGACTGTGCTTGAAGCCCGTGATGTCGGCAAGCCTTTGACACAGGCGCGTGCCGATGTGGTGGCGCTGGCACGCTATCTGGAATTTTACGGTGCCTCGGCGGATAAGGTTCATGGTGAGACCCTGCCTTATCAGAACGGTTTCACGGTCTTGTCCGTCTATGAGCCGCATGGTGTGACAGGGCATATTATTCCGTGGAATTACCCGATGCAGATTCTCGGCCGCAGCCTTGGCGCGGCACTGGCCATGGGCAATGCCGCTGTGGTCAAACCGGCGGAAGAAGCCTGCCTGACTATTCTGGAATTTGCCCGCATTGCCCATGAGGCCGGTTTGCCTGCCGGTGCATTGAATGTGGTGACAGGGCTTGGTGCGGAAGCCGGAGCAGCTTTGTCGTCGCATCCGGATGTCAATCATATTTCCTTCACCGGTTCTTTGCGTACCGGTGAGGCCGTGCAGGCGGCAGCGGCGCAAAATGCGGTGCCGGTGACGCTGGAACTTGGCGGTAAATCCCCGCAGATCGTGTTTAACGATGCGGATATTGAGCGTGCATTGCCGTTTCTGGTCAATGCAGGCATTCAGAATGCCGGTCAGACCTGCTCGGCATCATCGCGCATTCTGGTGCAGCGCGAGATCTATGAGCAGGTGATTGCCGGTATGAGCGAGCGTTACCGCGCCTTGAAGGCCGGGAATGCCGAGGCCGATCTGTCTTTGGGGCCTGTGGTTTCTGACCGTCAGAAAGCGATTATCGAAAATTATCTGCAACTGGCAGCGCAGGATGGTTTGCAGATTGCGGCACAGGGTGAAATTGCCGGTGATGCCCCGCAAAACGGTGCTTATGTGCGCCCGACTTTGCTGCGTGATGTGCCACCGCAGCACCGGCTGGCGCAGGAAGAGATTTTCGGCCCCGTTCAGGTGATCATGCCGTTTGATACGGAAGAAGAAGCGATCGCTCTGGCAAATGGCACGGCTTACGGGCTGGTTTGCGGTGTATGGACAAAGGATGGCGCACGCCAGTTGCGTATGGCGCATGCGGTGCAGGCCGGACAGGTCTTTATCAATAATTATGGTGCGGGCGGCGGTATTGAACTGCCTTTCGGCGGGGTTAAACGCTCCGGTCACGGACGGGAAAAAGGCTTTGAAGCGCTGTATGGTTTTGCAGTGATGAAAACCATCTCGGTCTATCACGGCTGATCCGCATATTTGCTTTGGGAGAATGAAATTCAATGACTGGTTCGCTTGATAAGAAAACCGCAATCATCACCGGTGCAGGCTCTGGCTTTGGTGAAGCCATGGCGCGCAAATTTGCCCGTGAAGGGGCAAATGTCGTGGTGGTGGACCGCGATGCTATCGGCGCAAAACGCGTAGCAGATGAATTGGGCGGCAAAGCGCTGGCCGTTGAAGCGGATATTGCTTCGGAAAGCGGTGTGGCAGAGGCTGTCCGTCAGGCGATTGCGCATTTCGGACGGGTGGATATTCTCATCAATAATGCCGGTATCGGCCATAAGCCGCAGCCTGCGGAAGATGTGCAGCCGGATGAATTTGACCGTATTGTCGGGGTGAATATTCGCGGCATTTATCTGATGAGCCGTGCGCTGATCCCGCATTTTAAAGACAATGGCAGCGGCGTTATTCTCAATATTGCCTCCACCGGTGCTGCCCGTCCGCGTCCGAACCTGACATGGTATAATGCCACCAAGGGCTGGGTTGTATCCGCCACCAAGGCGCTGGCGATTGAATTGGCTGCACATAATATCCGCGTGAATGCGCTTAATCCTGTGGCCGGTGAAACCCCGTTGCTCACCACATTTATGGGTGAGGATACGGAAGAAATCCGGCAGAAATTCCGCGCTTCCATTCCGCTCGGCCGCCTGTTGAAACCGGAAGATCTGGCTGAAAGTGCAGCATTTCTCTGCTCGCCGGCTGCCAGCATGATCACCGGCGTGGCGCTGGATGTGGATGGCGGGCGCTCAATTTAAAACAATGGCTTCGGCGGCGATAAGCCTTTGAACTGCAAGTGGTTCGTTTGCGCGTATCGCGAAAATTGTGCAGCAATCTTCGGATAAGATACGCGTAAAAACAAAAAGATAGAGCATTTTCTACGGTTCAAGATAAGCTGAAAATGCTCTAAAGTTGGCCAGCTCTATTCCGGCAATTCCTGAGCAATCATCAGGATGGTATAAATAAGGGGACAGGCAATGCGATATAAATATTTAACCGGACAGCTCATGCTGGCAGCAATGACGGGGATTGCTGTTGTGGCGGCAAGCGGTTCGGGGCTGGCAAAAGACACATTGGCAATCGGCGAAGTGCTGGAGCCTCCGGGCATGGACCCGACAGCAAATGCTGCGGCTTCCATCCGCCGTCTGACCTATAATAATCTTTATGAAGGTCTGGTGCGCATTGACGAAGAAGGTGCGGTTAAACCAAATCTGGCGGAAAGCTGGACGATCTCGCCGGATAATCTGACCTATACATTCAAGCTGCGCGAAGGCGTAAAATTTCACAACGGCACGTCCTTCGACTGTTCCGTGGTGAAATTCACCTATGACCGCGCCATTGCGCCGGATTCAACCAATGCGCAGAAGGCATTGTTTGCGCCGATTGAAAAGACCGAATGTCCTGATCCGGCAACCGCGGTTGTCACGCTCAAGCGTCCGTCTTCCACCTTCCTGTTCGGTATGGGCTGGGGTGATGCGGTGATGATGGCACCGGATACGGTGGCCACCAATAAGACCAGTCCTGTCGGCACCGGCCCGTTCAAATTCAAGCGCTGGGTACAGGGCGACCGTGTGGAATTTGAACGCAATCCTGATTATTGGGGCGAGCCTGCCAAACTCTCCGCTGTGACCTTCCGCTTTATCAGTGATCCGTCTGCGGCCGCAGCGGCGGTTATGGCCGGTGATGTTGACGCGTTTCCTGAGTTTCCGGCACCGGAACTGATCGGCCGCCTGCAAAGCGATGAGCGCCTTGCGGTTGAGGTGGGTTCTACCGCTGGCAAAGTGATTATGTCGCTCAACAATGCCCGCAAGCCTTTTGATGACGTGCGTGTGCGCCGTGCGCTTGCCCATGCCATTGACCGCAATGTGGTGCAGGAAGCCATTACCACCGGCCTCGCCAAGACAATCGGCGCTCATTACACACCGGCAGAACCCGGCTATGTCGATTTGAGCGATACTTATCCATATGATGTGGAAAAGGCTAAAGCGCTGCTGGCGGAAGCAGGCGTGCCTGCGGGAACGGAAATCACCATTATGCTGCCGCCGCCTGCCTATGCACGCCGTGGCGGTGAGGTCATTGCCGCTATGCTGGCCGAGGTTGGTTTGCAGGTCAAATTGGTGCCGGTGGAATTTGCGCAATGGCTGGATCAGGTCTTTGCCCGCAGCGATTTTGACGCAACGATTATCGCCCATGTGGAAACCCGCGATCTCGATATCTATGCGCGGGACAAATATTATTTCAACTATAACAGCCCTGAATATAAGGCGCTTTATAAGCAATTCTCAGAAACCGTGGATGAAAAGCAACAGCTTGAACTACTCGGTCAGTTGCAGCGCAAACTCGCTGAAGATGAGCCGAATGTATTTCTCTACGCTCTGCCGAAAATCGGTGTCTGGGATAAGAAACTTAAAGGCATGTGGAAGAACCAGACCATTCCGGCCAATGATCTGACCCATGTTTACTGGGCTGAATAAGGGCTGTTTCCGGTTTTAATCCGGAAACACAATGCTCTGAGACTGACATGAAATGAAGGGAGGCCGCATTTGTTACGTTATTTTACGGGGCGTCTGATTTCTCTGATCCTGACGACCCTTGCGGCCTCTGTCATCGTATTCCTGCTGATGCAGGTGCTGCCGGGGGATCCGGCGGCGATTATGTTGGGCATTAATGCGCAGCCCGATACTTTGGCAGCGCTGCATAAGCAGCTCGGTCTCGATGCGCCGCTGATTATGCGGTATTTCGACTGGATCGGCGGTTTTTTCATCGGTGATTTCGGCACCAGTTATACCTATTCCGTTCCGATCAGTGAGCTGATCGGCCCGCGCCTTCAGGTGACTTTGCCGCTGGCGGTTATGGCGATGATCCTGTCTGTTGTCATTGCCATTCCGCTTGGTGTGATCGCCGCTTCAAAACGCGGCAGCGCCACAGATGTTTTAGGCATGGGCGTGGCGCAGATCGGTGTGGCTGTGCCTAATTTCTGGCTTGGCCTGTTGCTGATCCTGTTTTTTGCGCTCACGCTCGGCTGGTTTCCTGCTTCTGGCTTTGCCGGTTGGGAAAACGGTTTGTGGAACGGCATCCGCTCCTTGGTCTTGCCTGCCGTGGCGCTGGCTCTGCCGCTGGCAGCTATTCTGGCACGCGTTACCCGTTCTGCGGTGATTGAAACGCTGAGCGAGGATTTTGTGCGCACTGCCCGTGCCAAAGGCCTGAGCCGTAACGCTGCCTTGTGGAAACATGCAACACCCAATGCACTGATCCCTGTGGTGACGATTTTGGGGCTGCAATTTTCATTCCTTCTGGCGGGCACAATCATTATTGAAAACGTGTTCAACCTGCCGGGGCTGGGACGACTGATTTTCCAGTCGATTGCGCAGCGCGATCTGGTCACGGTGCAATCGCTGGTGACTTTGCTGGCAGCAAGTGTGATTGCGGTCAATTTTCTGGTTGATATGGCTTATGGTTATCTGGATCCGCGCCTGTCTTCGGGAGTGCGCGCATGAGCATGATGCAGACTTTGAGCCGCCGCAGCCGGATGGTTGCCCTGTCCTTTGGCATGAGCCGCAGCCTGCTGATCGGCACACTGATTACAGCTTTGCTGCTCGGACTGGCTTTTATATCGCTGTTCTGGACGCCTTATGGCCCTACAGCCATGAATATAGTGCGCAAATTGCAGGGGCCTTCCGCCCAGCATTGGCTTGGCACAGATGCGCTGGGCCGTGATGTTTTGTCGATGATTATGGTCGGCGCACGCAATTCCTTGTCCGTGGCGCTGATTGCCGTTGCGGTTGGTATGGGACTTGGCGTGCCGCTTGGCGCCTATGCGGCAGCGCGTGGCGGCATGGTGGATGGTTTTGTGATGCGCATGACCGATCTTGCCTTTGCATTTCCGGCACTGCTGACGGCAGTGATCATCACCGCTGTTTTCGGCCCCGGTGCGGTCAATGCAATGATCGCCATCGGTATTTTCAATATTCCGGTTTTTGCCCGTATCACACGCGGTGCATCCATGGGGCTGTGGAAGCGCGATTATGTGCTGGCGGCGCGCTGTGCAGGGCGCGGTGATGTGGCGATAACGCTCGATCATATTCTGCCGAATATCGGCCATGTGCTGATTGTGCAGGCGACAATCCAGTTTGCACTGGCAATTGTTGCAGAGGCCGGTCTGTCCTATGTCGGGCTTGGCACCCAGCCGCCTAATCCGAGCTGGGGTAAAATGCTCAATGATGCGCAAACCTATATTTATGATGCACCGCATCTGGCGATCTTTCCGGGGCTGGCAATCACTTTTGCTGTGCTGGGGCTGAATATGCTGGGCGATGGTCTGCGCGATATACTTGATCCGCGGGTCAGGAGGGAGAGATGATGGAACCGCTTCTCGAAATCCGTGATCTTGATGTGTTGCTGCCTGCGGGCAACAGGCAGGCCGAGATTTTGTCGGATATTCATCTGACATTGCATCGCGGCGAACGTCTGGGTGTTGTGGGTGAATCCGGCTCTGGTAAATCTGTGACCGCACTGGCGGTGATGGGGCTGTTGCCGCATCGTATGACAATGCGCGGCACGATGCGTTTTGCCGGTCAGGATCTGACTGTGCTGAACGAAGCTGCCCGCTGCTCGATGCGTGGCCGGCAAATGGCGATGATTTTTCAGGAGCCTATGACGGCGCTGAACCCGATCAAGACGATCGGTGCGCAGATCAGTGAAGGTCGCCGCCTGCATATGGGTGAAAACCGTGCCGATGCCGATAAGGTCGCACGGCGTTTGCTCGACCGTGTCGGCCTTGCTGCTCCGCGTTTTGATCTGGAGCTTTATCCGCATCAATTATCGGGCGGGCAGCGCCAGCGTGTGATGATTGCCATGGCGCTGGCTTGCGAGCCGGAACTGCTGATTGCCGATGAGCCGACAACCGCGCTGGATGTGACAGTGCAGGCGCAAATTCTTGATCTTTTGGATGAGCTGATTGATGAAAGCGGCACGGCTTTGTTGCTGATCACCCATGATCTTGGTGTGGTGTCTGAAATGACAGACCGTATTGCGGTGATGTATGCAGGCCGCGTGGTGGAAAGCGGGGCGACAGACGATGTGTTCCGCCGCATGGCGCATCCTTATGCACGCGGGCTGTTTGCAGCTTCGCCGCACAGTCTGACCATTCTGCCAAGGCCGGACGGTGGTGCAAAGCGTCAGCGCCTCACAGCCATTCCCGGCGTGGTGCCTGATCCGTTCAGCCGTTTGCCGCAATGCGGTTTTGCCGATCGTTGCCGCTATGCGCAGGCTGATTGCCACGCATCGGTTCCGGCGCTGGATGGTGCCGGTTTTCTGAGCGGCGGCCATCGGGTGGCCTGTTTTCATCCCTTTACCGATGAGGTGGTGCGATGACTGCGCTTTTGGAAGTGCGCGATCTCGTGCGTGATTATACGCTGCCGAAACAGTCTTTGCTGTCCAAGCCGGAAAGCCTGCGTGTGCTGCATGGCGTGAGCCTGACGCTGCAAAAAGGCGAGAGCCTCGGCATTGTCGGGGAATCCGGTTCCGGTAAATCCACACTGGCCCGTTCTGTTATGGGGCTGGAGCGCCCGCAATCGGGCAGTGTGACGATCAATGGCAGGGATATTTACAGTCTTGACCGCGCGACGCTGAAATCCGCCCGCAAGGAATTTCAGGCAATTTTTCAGGATCCGTACAGTTCGCTCGATCCGCGTCACACGGTGCGCCGCATTCTGGCCGAGCCGGTTATGTCATTGGAAAAGGGCACGACTGCGGAAAGCCGTGAACACCGCATTTTGCAGGTTCTTGAGGCGGTTGGTTTGCCAGCCTCTGCCGCGGATAAATATCCGCATGAATTTTCCGGCGGGCAGCGCCAGCGCATTGCCATTGCCCGTGCGCTGATCACCCGTCCGTCTTTGATTGTGGCAGATGAGCCGGTCTCGGCGCTGGATGTTTCCATTCAGGCGCAGGTGCTTAATCTGATGATGGATTTGCAGGAGCAATTCGGCCTGTCCTATCTGTTTATCAGCCATGATCTCGGCGTGATGCGGGTCATAACCGACCGTGTTGCGGTGATCCATCTCGGGCGGATTGTTGAAGAAGGTCCGACCAATGCGGTTTTTGACAATCCGCAGCATCCTTACACGCAGGCACTGGTGCAGGCCGTGCCGCAGCCCTTTGCAGGCTCGCGTAAGATGCGCCGTCAAAGTGCCGCAAAACAGGAATCGTAATGCCAATATGAAAGACTGACGGTCTGCGCAAACCCGCCAAGAGGTTGCAACCGGACAGGGAAACGGGAGTTTATATGTCTGAGCTTGCTGATTTAAGCGCTGTGGAAATGGTTGCCGGTTTTAAAGCGGGCACCCTGTCGCCAGTTGAGGTGACGGAAGCGGTGATCGACCGTATTGAGGCTTATGAGCCGCATCTTCATGCAATGTGGGCCTTTGAGCCGGAAGCGGCACTGGCGGCGGCAACGCAATCGGAAGCCCGCTGGAAACGCAAGGAAGAGCGCGGGCTGATTGATGGTGTGCCGCTGACAATCAAGGAAAATATTGCCACCAAAGGCCTGCCGGTGCCGCTGGGCTGCGCTGCTATTGCGCTCAATCCGGCGGTTAAAGATGCGCCACCTGCCGCGCGTTCGCGTGAGAGCGGCGGTGTTATTTTGGGTAAGACGACAATGCCGGATCTCGGCATGTTGTCGTCCGGCCTGTCGAGTTTTCATGATCTGGCACGCAATCCGTGGGATGTGAATACCAATCCGGGCGGTTCCAGTGCCGGTGCGGGCGCTGCCGCTGCCGCCGGTTACGGCCCGTTGCATATCGGCACGGATATTGGCGGCTCTATCCGCCTGCCTGCGGGTTGGTGCGGGATTGTGGGGCTCAAGCCGTCTTTCGGGCGCATTCCGATTGATCCGCCCTTTATCGGCCGTGTTGCAGGGCCGATGACCCGCACGGTTACCGATGCCGCGCTCTATATGTCAGTGCTTTCCAAACCGGATCGCCGCGATCCGATGAGCCTGCCTGATGTGCCGGTTGACTGGCTTGATCTTGAGCGCAGTGTCAGCGGTGTGCGCATCGGCCTGTGGCTGGATGCCGGCTTCGGCTCGGCTGTGGAGCCGGAAGTCAAGGCTGCGGTGGAAGCCGCTGCCCGTGCCTTGGCCGATGCCGGTGCATTGGTTGAGGAAGTGCCTGCCTATCTGACCCGCCAGATGATTGACGGGCTGGATAATTTCTGGCGCGTGCGTTCGTGGAAAGATATTTCCGCAATGACACCGGAAAATCAGGCAAAAATCCTGCCTTATATTTATCAATGGGCAGAGGGTGGCAAAGATTTGAACGGCGCACAGGTCTATGATGGTTTTGCCCAGATAGATGCCATGCGCTATGCGGCGCTGGCGGCGATCAGCCCTTATGATTTCATCATTTCGCCGACATCACCAATGCCGACCTATCCGGCAGAATGGGCTTCGCCGCTCAATGATCCGCAGCTGCCTTTCGAGCATATTGCCTTTACCGTTGCCATGAATATGTCGGAGCAGCCAGCTGTTTCGCTGAATTGCGGCTATACGGAAAAAGGCCTGCCGATCGGCTTGCAGATTATCGGTCAGCGTTTTGATGATCTGGGTGTTTTGCGTCTTGCCCGTGCTTATGAAACACTGCGCCCACAGCAAAGGCCGTGGCCGAAATTTTAAAGACTCAAAAGGGGGCTCCCCGGGGATAAACGGACTAAATTCTGCCGCAGCGGAAAATGCGGCAGAAACAGCATGCAGTGTCAGTTCCAGCAATTGGAGAAGTGCAGTCATGTCATATCCGCCACTCTCGTTACATATGCCCAGAATGGTGCGGGGAGAAAATGCACCGCCTGCCAATCCCCGTCTGCGCTTTGCCGCTGCCGGTGAGATGCGCCGCCCGGCCATTGATGCCGATCCTTATGAAATGCATGATCTGGCCTATAGTCTGATCCGCGTGCTGGATGATGACGGTGAGGCAAAGGGTGAATGGGCGCCCGATCTGAGCGCGGAACAATTGCGCCACGGCTTGCGCTCCATGCTGAAAACCCGCGCCTATGACCGGCGCATGATGCGGATGCAGCGGCAGGGGCAAACTTCCTTTTATATGCAATGTACCGGAGAAGAGGCGATTGCCTGTGCTTTTCAGATGGTGATGCAAAAGGGGGATATGAATTTTCCGACCTATCGCCAGCAGGGGCTGCTGATCGCGCAGGGCTGGCCGCTGACCGATATGATGTGTCAGGTCTTATCCAATGAGAAAGATCATCTGAAAGGGCGGCAATTGCCGATCTTTTATTCGGTGCCGGATGCCGGTTTTTTCTCTATTTCCGGCAATCTCGGCACGCAATTTGTGCAAGCCGTCGGCTGGGCAATGGCCTCGGCGATGCGCGGCGACAGCAAAATTGCTGCCGGATGGATCGGAGACGGCTCCACTGCCGAGAGCGATTTTCATGCGGCGTTGGTTTTTGCTTCCGTCTATCGCCCGCCGGTGGTGCTCAATATCGTCAATAATCAATGGGCAATTTCCTCGCCGCAAAGTGTGGCGGGGGGCGAGAATATCAGCTTTGCCGCCCGTGCGCACGGCTTTGCCATTCCGTCTTTGCGGGTGGATGGCAATGATTATCTGGCGGTTTATGCGGCTTCCAGCTGGGCGGCGGAGCGGGCGCGGCGCAATCTGGGGCCGACGCTGATTGAATGGGTAACCTATCGTGTGGCACCTCATTCCACCTCCGATGATCCGAGCAAATACCGGGCAAAAGAGGAGGAGAATAACTGGCCGCTGGGTGATCCGGTGGAGCGGCTCAAACACCATCTGATCCGCAAAGGAGAATGGAGCGAAGAGCGCAATGTGCAGCTGCTTGCGGGTATTGATGCGGAGATCAATGATGCTGCCCGTGAGGCACTGAAATCCGGCACATTGCATGAGGGGCCGAAGGCCAGTCCGGCCACAATGTTTGAAGATGTCTATAAAGACATGCCGCAACATTTGCGCGAACAGCGCCAGCAGATGGGGTATTGATCATGTCTGCACAGAATTCAGTACCAAGACGAACGATGATTGAAGCCATCCGCGAGGCGATGGATGTGATGATGGAACGCGACGATAAAGTGGTCGTGTTCGGTCAGGATGTCGGCTTTTTCGGCGGTGTGTTCCGCTGCACAGAAGGGTTGCAGCGCAAATATGGCGAGGCGCGGTGTTTTGATACGCCGATCTCGGAAACCGGCATTGTCGGTGTGGCTGTCGGCATGGGCGCCTATGGTTTGCGCCCTGTGGTGGAAATCCAGTTTGCCGATTATGTTTATCCTGCTTATGACCAGATTGTCTCGGAGGCTGCGCGTCTGCGGTTTCGCTCTGCCGGTGATTATACCGCACCAATGGTGATCCGCATGCCCTGCGGCGGCGGTATTTTTGGTGCGCAGACCCATAGCCAGAGCCCAGAGGCGGTGTTTACCCATGTAGCCGGTTTGCAGACCATTATTCCTTCCAATCCTTATGATGCCAAAGGCCTGCTGATTGCGGCGATTGAGAATGATGATCCGGTGATTTTTCTGGAACCGAAGCGGCTCTATAACGGGCCTTTCAACGGTCATTATGACCAGCCGGTGGTGCCGTGGTCGAAACATGTTCTGAGCGAAACGCCGCCGGGCTATTATTCCATTCCCATCGGCAAGGCCGCAATCCGGCGTGAAGGGGCGGCGGTGACGGTGCTGGCCTATGGCACAATGGTGCATGTGGCTGAAGCGGCGGTGGCTGAAACCGGTATTGATGCCGAGGTGATTGATCTGCGCTCGCTGGTGCCGCTGGATATTGATACGATTACCGCTTCTGTTGCTAAAACCGGCCGCTGCGTGATTGTGCATGAGGCCACCCGTCTTTCCGGCTTCGGCACGCAATTGGCGGCGGAAGTGCAGGAACGCTGTTTCTACCATCTTGAAGCGCCGATCCTGCGTGTCACCGGCTGGGATACGCCTTATCCGCATGCGCATGAGTGGGATTATTTTCCCGGGCCGGAGCGTGTCGGCCGTGCGCTTATTCAGGTGATGGAGGCATAAATGGTGAAAAAGATCATTAAAATGCCGGATATCGGCGAGGGTGTCGCGGAAGTTGAAATTGTGGAATGGCATGTGGCGGCAGGCGATGTGATCGCTGAAGACCAGTTGCTGGCAGCGGTGATGACCGATAAAGCGACAGTGGAAGTGCCGTCGCCTGTGGCCGGAACTGTGCTGGCCATCGGGGCTGAAGCGGGAACCGTGATGGCTGTTGGTGCTATGCTGGTGGAGATTGAGGTGGAAGGCACAGGCGTTGACGATGTGCTGCCGCATCAAACCGTTCCTGCGCCGCAAGTGGTGCCGGATGAGCCGCAGAGCGAGCCGGTTAAAACTGTGTCGTTTCCGGTTCCGCCACCCGTCTCGTCACATTCCCCTTTGACGATCGCGCATAATAAGCCCGTTGCCTCACCGGCGGTGCGGGCCCTGGCGCGGGAGCTTGCGATTGATCTGGCACAGATCAAGGGTAGCGGGCCTGCGGGGCGTATCACCCGTGATGATCTGGATCAGGCTGTTAAAAGCGGCGGCAGCACACATAATAGCCAGTATCGCCGCCGCGACGGGGCGCAGGTGATCAAGGTCAGCGGATTGCGCCGTAAAATTGCCGAGCGTATGGCCAGAGCCTCACGCGAAGTGGCGCATTTTTCCTATGTGGAGGAGGTGGATGTTACGGATCTGGAGATTTTGCGGGCATCGCTCAACAATAGCCATGCGGCAGCGCGCGGCAAGCTGACAGTGCTGCCTTTCATCTTGCGGGCGCTGGTTGTGGCTTTGCGTGATTTTCCGCAGATGAATGCGCTTTATGATGAAGAGGCGCAAAGTCTGACCCGCCATGAGGCGGCGCATATCGGCGTGGCAACACAGACCCCGTCCGGGCTGATGGTGCCGGTGGTGCGCCATGCAGAGGCTATGGATCTCTGGGCGGTGGCGGCGGAGATTGCACGGCTGGCCGGTGCTGCGCGTGAGGGTACAGCACGGCGTGAAGAACTGACCGGCTCCACCATCACCATCACCAGTCTCGGCGAGCTGGGCGGGCTGGTGACAACGCCGGTGATCAACCAGCCGGAAGTGGCGATTATCGGGGTCAATCGCATGGCTGTGCGCCCGCAATGGCAGGATAACCAGTTTGTGCCACGCAAGATGATGAACCTGTCTTCCTCTTTCGACCACCGGATGATTGACGGTTATGATGCTGCGGCTTTTATCCGCTGCATCAAACAATTGCTTGAAGTTCCCGCAACACTTTTCATTGAGGTGTAAGATGGAAGATATTGCAACAAAAGTTCTGATCATCGGCGGCGGGCCTGCCGGTTATGTTGCTGCCATCCGTGCCGGACAATTGGGGCTGCCGGTCATATTGGTTGAAAAGGAACAGCTGGGCGGCACTTGTCTCAATATTGGCTGTATCCCGTCCAAGGCTCTGATCCATGCGGCAGATGCCTATTATCAGGCACTCGGTCAGCAGCAAGGCTCGACACTGGGTTTGCAGGTGGGCGAGGTGACGCTGGACTGGGCTAAAACGCTGCATTGGAAAAATAGTATTGTGCAGCGCCTGACCGGTGGTGTGGAAGGCCTGTTGCGCAAGCATAAAGTGACTGTGCTGAAAGGCACGGCAGAGATTCAGGATGGGAAAACCGTGCTGGTGCATGGCAAGGCCGGTGCCACGCGCATCCGTACCCAGCATCTGGTGCTGGCAACCGGTTCTGTGCCGCTGCAAATTCCGGCATTGCCATTTGGCGGCAGTGTCATTTCCTCAACCGATGCGCTGGCACTGGCAGAAATACCGAAAAAACTGGCGGTGGTTGGTGCCGGTTATATCGGGCTGGAACTGAGCACCGCCTTTGCCAAACTTGGTTCGCAGGTCACGATTATTGAAGCGGCTGACCGTATTTTGCCGCTTTGGGACATGGAGCTGACAGCGCCGGTGCGCAAACGGCTGACAGCTTTGGGCGTAACGGTGATGACCCGCAGCGAGGCGCGGGGGCTGAGCGAAGACGGCCGCATCTTGCAGGTGCATCAGCATGGCAGCGGTGTGGCGGTGCCGGTGGAAGCTGACCGTTTTCTGGTGGCGGTCGGCAGGCGGCCCAATATCAGCGGTTTCGGTCTGGAGCGGCTCGATCTGGCGATGAACGGCGCTTTCATCCGCATTGATAAACATTGCGCCACATCAATGCTTAATGTGTGGGCAATCGGCGATGTGACCGGCGAGCCGATGCTGGCGCATCGCGCTATGGCGCAGGGCACCATGCTTGCGGAACATCTTGCCGGACAAAAATCCGCTTTTGAGGAGCCGGTTATGCCATCCGTCTGCTTCACCGATCCGGAAGTGGTGAGCGTGGGGCTGATGCCCGATCAGGCGAAATTGCAGGATTATGAGATTATCACCGGCATTTTCCCGTTTACCGCCAATGGCCGCGCCATGACCCAGCAGGATGAAAGCGGTTTTGTCCGCATTACGGCGCGGGCGGATAATCATCTGGTTCTGGGCATACAGGCCGTTGGCCATGATGTGTCCGAACTGGTCAATGGTTTCGCACTGGCGCTGGAAATGGGGGCTGTGCTGGAAGATGTGGCGCAGACAATCCATGCGCATCCGACACGCGGCGAAGCATTTCAGGAGGCCGCCTTTACCGCGCTTGGCCGCAATCTGCACAGCTGATGCTGTGCAGAAAACGGCTGCGGGCAGCATCTCATTCTGGTTTTGGCAATCGGGCAATGAAATGCTGTTTCAGCCGGTCAATCTCGGACTGCGGCCAGTTTACATCAGTCACTTCTACCCACGCATCAATATAATGTTGCGGGGCATAGACATGGCCGTAGCCGATTGGTGTCGTGGTCGCCAGTGCCAGATCAAGCGCAAGCTGCAACATGCTCACCACCGGATACCATCGCAATTGCGGCGACACGTCAGCGCCGCGCGGAGTTTTCATCCAGTCCGGCTCGCGGTAAAAATCCTTCGGGTCAAAAAACACAATCGGATCGCTGGCATATTGCAGATAGACAATCCGCATCGGCCCCCAATGGCTGTCCGCTAATTTCAGGGCATTTTCCTGATTGGTAAAGCGGGCATAGGAGCCATCGCGGAACACAGGAAGCCATTCCGGTGTGCCTGCATTGCGGTGATTGGTGATGAAACGCCACAAATGACTGGTAAAAGGTGGGCCGCTCCACAATGCGCCCTGATAAGGGTCGCCCAGCACCTGAAACAGTTCTGAGGAAAGCTGCGAATTCATGGCGCCGAGGCTTAACCCATAAAGATAGAGCTTGGGGCGATCGGTTTTCGGTAGTTTTGTCCAGTAATTATAAACTTCATCAAACAGAGCGATTGCGGTTTCACTGCCGTAATCCGGCTCCACCAGCAGTGACAGCCAGCTGGCCAGATAGGAATATTGCACGGCAACGCTTGCTACATCACCGTCATGCAAATATTCCAGCGGATCTATGCCCATTTCATCAACCCAACCGGTGCCGGTAGGAATGGTCACGACCAGCAAAGAGCGGTCAAAAGCGCCGATGCGGATCAGCTCTGCAAGTGCCAGTTTGGCGCGTTCTTTAGCTGTTTCTGCGGAGCGTAAGCCTACATAAACGCGCAGCGGATTGTGTGCGCTACGGCCGGTGAAAGTACTGATCTGGCTGGCATCAGGGCCGGTGCTGACATAGCTGCGCCCCATGCGGCCAAGCTCATCCCATTTGACCAGTGAGGCAGGACTGCCGCTTTTCAGCGGGTCTTGCGGTTGCGGAACTTCTGCCTCTATCAGCGCATCAAATTTGCGGTAGGACGAGTCCAGCACATGCAGGCCGAAACGGAACAGCACACCATTAATCGCTGTGCTGAAAATCACTGCGGCAAGCACAAAGCCCGCAAAACGCGACAGGCGTTGTGGCACATAGCGGTCGAGCCAGCGGCTGGAACTGCGGTAAATTTTTTGAAACAGACGGGCAAGGGCAATCAGAAGAATAAAACTGATCAGCGCAATCGCACCAGTTTTAAACGGGCGGGCGCTTTCAACGGCCGGTAGTCCCATCAGCGCGCGCACAGAATTCTGCCCGTCTGCCGCATACCACAGAAAGACCAGTGCAATGGCGCCCGAGAATGTGACGGCAATGATTTTGACCGCGTGGGATATACGCCCCTGCAAACGCGGCAATTGCAGATAATCCCATAACCACAGCAGAAAAGTGCCGATGCCGTAGCCAATAGCGAAACAGGTGCCGGACAACACGCCCTGCACAAGGTGCGGACGGGGTAACAGAGAAGGCGTGAGCGAGGCTGCGAAAAACAAGGTGCCGAGCAGCAGTCCTG
Organism: Pseudochrobactrum asaccharolyticum; assembly: GCA_040392545.1. Taxonomy (GTDB): domain Bacteria; phylum Pseudomonadota; class Alphaproteobacteria; order Rhizobiales; family Rhizobiaceae; genus Pseudochrobactrum; species Pseudochrobactrum asaccharolyticum_A. Next base: position 182,668 of record JBEBVV010000002.1, read on the forward strand.
TCAGCGACAGGGAATTCCAGAATTTTTCCAGCCAAACAGGTTTCATCTCTCGCCTTTCCGGTCAATGTGCTGCCGGTATAGTGTCATAGTTTCAAGCTGTTCCGAAAGCTGAAATATTTAATGCAAAGCGCAAAGGCCGGTGCAGCCTGTACTGTTCATAGCTTCAATAAAGCGCTGCATATTATCACGGGAGGATTGGTTCAGTACCGGCTCTGCTCCTTTGATCACACTGATCAGCGCTTGCCGGTCCTGTACGGAAACAGACGTGGCGATGATTGCACTATGATCGGCCAGTGCCTGTGTCAGCAATTGCTGATTATCCGGTTTCAAATCAGGATCATGCAACATCAATACGGTGCCGTTAATCACCTGCTGCAAGCCGAGGCGCAATTTGAGCAGGCTCGCTTTTTGGGTTTTGATTTGGGTATCTGGAGCCTGATTATTCTGCTCCAGCGTTTTTGCAAAATCGCCCGCAGCTTCCAGTGCCGCGCTGATCAATCCGAGCATGGCGACAGATGAACGGGTGATTTCATTTTGAAAGCTTTTGCTGTTACTTTTGGTGTCCGGCAATTTATCGGGATCAGGTGAAAACAGCACATAGGTTTTGGTAATCTGGGCCTGTTGCTGGATCATATCCAGCAGTACCGGCAGGTCACTGGCATGATAGGGGCTTGAGCCGATCATGGGGCGCAGGTTCCAGACATTCTCCAGCATCGACGCATCCTGCTCATTGCTGATTAATGGCAGCAGCCTGTGCTTTTTCGCAGCCTCAAGGCGGATGATAAAATTCTGCATGGCCTTGTTGAGATAGTCAGGGCCACTTGCCGGAATACCCGCCTGTGCGCTCTGGCCGATGATGAGACTGCCGATCAGCAGAAGGGCTTGCAAAGATATGCGCTTGAAAGGGGCTGGGATCATGGGTTTCGCTTTCTCTTCGCAAATGCCGTCTGGTTGAAAGGCTGGCAGGCAGGTCAGACTTAATACTGTCTGCATAATACAAAATTTTCGCAAAAGCGCATTGGTTTCGCCACTATGACGGAGTTTTGATGATCGGACTTCTGATAGTGGCTCCATACATGAAATCATAAATTATAGATAATTTTAATCGAAATGACGTTAGGTACGATAAAAATATAGATATTTTTATCTGGACGAATGTGGCTTAGCGTCTTAATCATGCTTAAAATAGCGATTCTAGAAAAATTATCTATAATTTGAAATATGGAAAGCCAGATGCCGGACTGTGAAGCCAGAAAAGACAAGAGTGCAAAACGCTGGACTGCGGAAGATGCCCGGCAGATTTATGATCAGCCATTCAATGATCTGATGTTTCAGGCGCATAGTGTTCACCGGCAGAATTTTGATCCGAACCGGTTGCAGATGAGCAAATTGCTGAGCATCAAAACCGGCGGCTGCCCTGAGGATTGTTTTTACTGCAACCAGTCTGCGCATAATCCGACAGGGTTGAAAGCCTCCAAGCTGATGGAAGTGCAGCGTGTTCTGGCTGAAGCGCGACAGGCAAAAGCAGCCGGTGCCACGCGCTACTGTATGGGTGCTGCATGGCGCAGCCCAAAAGAGCGCGACATGGATATGGTCATTGCCATGGTTGAGGGTGTGAAGGCCATGGGGATGGAAACCTGCATGACGCTTGGCATGTTGTCACTGCCGCAGGCACAACGGTTGAGTGCGGCAGGGCTCGATTATTACAATCATAATATTGATACGTCTGAGGAATTTTACCCGCAGATTATCACGACCCGCACTTTTGCAGACCGGTTGGATACGCTGGATAATGTGCGCATGGCCGGTATCAATGTCTGTTCGGGTGGTATCCTCGGTATGGGCGAGAGCGAACAGGACCGCGTTAATATGCTGGTGACGCTGGCCAATCTTGAAGACGTGCCGCAAAGCGTACCGATCAATATGCTGATCCCGATTGAAGGCTCCAAACTTGCCAATGCCAAACCGGTGGATTCCATCGCTTTCATCCGCATTATTGCTTTAGCGCGGATTATGATGCCGGTGTCTCATGTGCGCCTCACAGCAGGCCGCAGCAATATGAGCGATGAAATGCAGGCAATGTGTTTCTTTGCCGGTGCCAATTCGATTTTCATCGGCGATGTTCTGCTCACCGCCGCCAATGCCGGTGATGACCGCGATGCGGATTTGCTCAAACGTCTGGGCATGCAGGCAGAAACGATGGCGGAGGAAAGCTGCACATGCTGATGCAGCCCTCCCACGCATATTACTGCATTATTGTGGTTGAAACTCAGGGAAATTGCACATCCTTATCAAGCGGGTAGATCGGACGGCGCAATTTCTGGTAGTGGCGTGCATTCAGATTGGCGGTGCTGAGCCCGTCCGCATCCACTTCGATAATTGCCGAGGCAATCGGTCCGAAAGCCGCACGGAAATGCTGCTGGGATTTCACCACGACAATTTCGTAATCTGCAGGTTCAATACCAACACAGCGGAACAGGTTTTTATCCAGCATTTGCTGGCGTTCCGATGAGATAAGAATATCAACCGAGCCGTTATGGGTGCCAATGCGCAGGCAAACACTTGGGCCAAGCGATGCAGGCAACCCCTGAAACATCGGCCCTTCAAAGGTAATATTGCCATCTGATAATGCGGTTACAGTGCCTGTCAGAGTGACAGGGCCGCCGCCCACTGCCGGATCGACCTTGCCGCCCAATGTCACTGTGCATGTGGTGCCAATGCCTGCCGCAGTTAATTCGCGGACAGCCTGCGGGTCACATAAGGCGCCGAAGGCGGCTTTGCGTGAACCGGATTTCAGCAATTCCTTCAGTACAGTCGTGGCGTCGCTATAGGCGCCGCAGCCCGGATTGTCTGAAAAGTCGGCGATTACCAGCGGGCCGTCTTGGGTGTTTTTCGTGAAATGGGCGTGTATTGCCTGCGCCATATCCGGTGCCTGTAAGCGGCTGTCTTCACTCTCGCGGCGGTTCCAGATTTCAGTGCACAGCTTTTCGGCATGAGCGACGGCCTGCTTGTCACTGATTTTGTTTTTGTCATAGCAGATCACAGCAGACGGGCCGGTATTGAATACATCCGCATCATAGAAACCGGCATTGACAGAGGTTGCCAGAATACCGTCCTGTGCGGCAATTCCATCGGCAATTTCCAGAATTTCAGTCATTGCGCAGGCATGGGTGGTACGGCCGTCATTGCAACCATTGAGCATTGGCGGCTGGCGAATAGCAAGGGCAGGGCGGATTTGTCCGCGCATGGCTTGTTCCAGTAATTTTCCGGCCTTGCGCCCGCATTCCGCCATATCAATATGCGGATAGGTGCGGAAAGAAACGGCAATGTCGAGTAAGGCGCTCATTTCCGGCGCACTATTGGCATGAAGGTCGAATGTACCGGCAATCGGAATGTCGTTGCCGACAATGCCGCGGATAAATTCCAGCAACTGGATTTGTGCGTCATCGGCGGTTTCGCTGCACATTGCACCGTGAAAAACAATGAAAACACCGTCCGGTTTTTGCCCTGCAAGAGTTTCTGTAACATCGCGCATAAACTGTTCGATCATGGATTTTTCAACCAGACCACCCGGCTCGGCGCGTGCGGCAACTGTATAGACCGGCTCCCAATTATAGGTTTCACAACAGTCGATAAATCCGCCGATTTCCGAATTGGTGCCGCGGCAATGGGTTTCGATCTCTTGTCCTTTAAAATAGTGGCAGAGATGAAAATCCTTGAGGGCGGTTGTGAGTTTGGAAAAGGTGTTGGTTTCCTGATTGAGTTCAAGAACGGCGACTTTAAAATGCATGCCGGATGTCTTTCATATGGGGCGGAAATGAAGGAAAAAGCGGGGTGGCCTTTCACGCCCTGTCGGTTTTAAGAAGCGGAAAGGCCGGATTTGCGGGCGGAACGCTGCCTGCAAATACACCCCGTAACAAAGCGGCTTATTTCAGATAGTCGCTGGCATTGACCGGACGCGCCATGATGTCAAAATCAAAATATTGCTGGCGGATCTTGTCATAGGTGCCGTTTTTCATAATCGCTTCAAGCGCCGTGTTGAGGCGTGAAACCAGATCACCGTTATCCTTGCGCACTGCCATGGCATTGCCTTTGGCGCTGTCCAGAATGAAAGGCTTGCCGGTGAAAGAGCAACAATCATTGCCGTCTTTGATCAGCCAGTCACTGAGCGCCATCTGGCTTTCAAGAACCATGTCGAGGCGGCCGCTTTCCATATCCAGAAACACTTCGCTCAGCGACGGATAGAGCTTGACCTCATTGTCAGGGAAATATTCCCGCAGCGTTTCAACCGCTACCGAACCGGACTGGGTGCCGATGATTTTGCCTTTCAGGGCTTCCTGAGAAATCTCGCTGATATTCAGATCCTTGCGCGATACGAAATGCATGGCGTTGAAGTAATAGGGATTGGTGAAATCTACCTGTTTTTTGCGCTCGTCATTAATCGCCATAGAGGCAATCATCACATCAAATTTGCCGGATTGCAGGGCAGGAATAATGCCCGACCATTCATGGGTGCTCCAGTCGCATTCTGCTTTCAGTTCGGCGCAAATGGCCTGTCCGATATCATAATCGAAACCTTTGATCTCACCGCTGCCGGTTACATAGTTGAATGGCTTGTAATCACCCTCTGTGCCGATGCGCAGTTTTTCTGCGGCTTGTGCCTGCAGGGAGAAAAGCCCGAGCGCCAGAAGTGCGGTTGCGGCTTTGCGTGTTGTTTTCATTTCATTATTCCCCGTTTTGTTCTTTATTTTGTTGATGCCGGATTGCGTGATTTTCTATCTGCGGGCGACCTTCCTCCTGCCGAGAAACGCAGTGATATCTTTCTTAAGATGCTGATATTAATTGTTTATTTGATTGTGTAGCAGTCTTTATGATTGCAGCATGCGGGAATTAAAACCCATATGCAATGTGAAAGAATTGAACTAAGGTATCGAAATAATTCATGTCTGAAATGATTTTGCAGGAAGCATATGCGTGATTTGCCGGGGCTGAAATCTTTGCGTGCTTTTGAGGCGGCTGCCCGTTGCGGCAGTCTGACGGCTGCGGCTGATGAACTTTGTGTCGGGCAGGGCGCCGTCAGCCATCAGATCCGCTTGCTAGAGGATTATCTGGGCTTGCCGGTTTTTATCCGCAGGCAGCATGGGGTTGAGCTCACCCATGAGGGGCAATTGCTTTTTGCTTCCTGCCAGCGTTCTTTTGATGATCTGGAAGGTACGCTCCGGCATATCAGCCCGCGCACGGTGAAAAAACTGCTGCGGGTTAAAGTCGGGCCATTCTTTTCAATGAAGGTGATTGCGCCGCGTATTTCCGAATTTTTGGCACAGCATCCGGGTTTGCAACTGCATTTATCACATCTTGATACCAATCTGCCCGCCGCAGGCCAGCCTGATATTGTGATTGATTACCGGCTGGGTGCGGTTAGCGGCAGATTTTCCCGACAATTGCTGCGTGAAAGACTGGTGCCGGTTTGCGGGCGTGTGGTTAAGGAGCGCTATGCCACCGCGCAGGAATTGCTATGCAGCACCCGTCTGCATTATCGCTCAGTTTCTGAGTGGCAGAGCTGGGTGGCAACATCCGGTCTCACTCTGCCGCATAGCCAGCAGGATCTGATTTTTGATGATCAGCATGTTATTCTGGAAGCGGTGAAAGAGGGACAAGGTGTGGCGCTGATTGATCTGGCAATGGTGGATATGGAACTCCGCTCCGGCCAGATGGTTCTGGTGTCGGATCATTATTTTGAACCGCAGGAGACCTATCAGTTTGTATGTCAGGAAGATTTGTTTCGCACCAAACCGGTGACCAAAGATTTCCTCGACTGGCTTTTGGGCGAAATCAGCCTGCGCCGTAAACAGCATGGTTTGATGCAGGCGTGAGCCTTGCCATATATGGAATACGACAAGGCTCCGGTCGCGATTTATCGTGAGAGTGCCTGACTTGGATAGCGCAGGGTCGGATCCAGCGGATTGAGCTTGCTGGAAATCAGTGCGGCTTCTTTTTTCAAAAGGTCTGCAATGGTGCGCTGGCGCTGCTCGGTAAGGCGCGAAGCCAGCGTGCCGATGCTGAGTGCGGCAACGGCTATGCCATTCTGGTCGAGAATGGGCACGCCCAGCCCTGCCATGCCTTCAATCATATCAAAATTCATATGCGCAGAACCGGTTTGCTGCACATTTTCAATCATAATGCGCAGGTCAACTTCATCAATCGAAGCGCGGTCCAGAATGCGCGGCATGTTGAACCGGATAATCGCCTCACGCTCTTCTTCCGGCAGAAACGCTAAGATAGCGATACTGCCCTGTCCGATACCGAGCGGAACCTTGCCGCCAATATCGCCGGTGAAGGAACGGATCGGAAAAGGGCCTTCCACACGGTCAAGACACACAACATCAAAACCGTTGCGCACCAGCAAAAACACCGTGTCATTGAATGTCGCGGACAGGCGCAGCAAGGCCGGACGGGCAAAATCCAATATACCGTCACGCTGGCGGGTTTGCGCAGCCATGCAGAAAAAATCGAGGGAAAGACGATAGGATTTCCGGTCATTAATCTGCTCGACCAGACCCTCGCTGATCAGGCTTTTGAGCAGGCGGTGGGCGGAAGGCTGGCTCAGTTCCAGATCCCGCGCAAGGTCGATCAGGCGCATGCCGTCCCGCGAGGCCACAGCCAGTCCTTTTAAAATCTGAATGGCTTTTGTGAGACTGGTATTCACAGGAGATTTCGTATTATCGCTCATTAGCCTGCTCGTTTATGTATCAATTCCGTATTTTGAATTAAAATATACAAATTATTTCATAATAGAAAATAGAATTTGTCTAATTCGGAAATTTTCTGTCAATATTTGAGAAAAATACCGCTCTGGCAGAAACGGAACGGCGCATGCGGGCTTTGGGCCTGCGGTGTGACGGCCGGTCTTTGCATTTTATAACTGGCGGTGATCAAGCAGATAATAGGCGGCGCGCAGCCATTGCCGGAGCCGCTCAGGGAGATACTATATGAGCTTTTTGAACCTGAAACAGGTTTCCAAAATTTACGGGAAATTCACAGCGGTGAAGGATTTTGACCTTGCCGTTGAGAAGGGCGAGTTCATTTCTCTGCTCGGCCCTTCCGGCTGCGGCAAGACCACCACATTGCAGATGATTGCCGGTCTGGTGTCGCCAAGTGCAGGCTCTGTCACGCTGGATGGCCGCGATATTACTTATACAGCGCCCGCACAGCGCCAGCTTGGTGTGGTGTTTCAGAGCTATGCGCTGTTTCCGCATATGACCGTTGCGCAGAATGTCAGCTTTGGTCTGGAAATGCGCAAAGTGCCGAAGATGGAGCGCGATGCCCGTGTGAAAGAGACACTGGGTCTTGTGCATCTTTCCGCTTTGGCTGACCGTTACCCGCGTGAAATGTCCGGTGGTCAGCGTCAGCGTGTGGCAATTGCCCGTGCGCTGGTGATCAACCCGCCGGTACTGCTGCTGGATGAACCTTTATCCAATCTCGATGCGCAGCTGCGTGAAGAAATGCAGTTTGAACTGCGCCGCATTCAGCGTGCAGTTGGCATTACCACAATCATGGTGACCCATGATCAGGCCGAGGCGCTTTCAATCAGCGACCGCATTGTGGTGATGGAACGCGGAAATATCACGCAGGTCGATGCGCCTTACAAACTCTATGAGCATCCGCGTAATGATTTCATTTCCAATTTTGTTGGCAAGTCCAATTTCCTGTCCGCACAGCTTGATGCGGAAAATATGCTGGCGGTTGACAAAACCACGATACGGTTCAAGCCGCAGCAGGCTGTGAGCGGCAAACAGGTTTCCCTGTTTATCCGGCCTGAAAAACTGAACCTGACCGCGCATGGCGGCGGCCATATCGACGGCACAGTTTCCACCCGTTATTTCATGGGCAGTCAGTGGTTTGTAACCGTTTCTACACCGGCCGGTGATCTTTCCGTATCGCTGCCCAATGTCGGCACACCGCCACCGGCTGAAGGTGAGACGGTAGGATTGGTCTGGCAACATGAAGATTGCCGCATTCTCGCAGGCGGAGCGGCCTGACCATGAGCGCAACCACTCCTGATACAATAGTGCCCGTGCATAAGGAAAAGCGCAGCCGCGCCCCTTTGTTTCTGGCCGGGCCTGCCACATTGCTGTTTCTGGGTCTTGTCATTCTGCCGCTGGTGCTGACAATCATCCTGTCCTTCAACAGTTACAGCTATGATACAGGGATTGAGAACAGCTTTACCCTGCATAATTATGCGCAGGTTCTGCAGGATGATTATTACCTGTCGATCTTCTGGCGCACGCTGCGTCTGGCATTGCTTACCACGGTGATTGCCGTGGCGATCGGCGTGCCGGAAGCCTATATCCTGTCCAATATGCGGGCGCCGTGGCGCTCTATCTTCCTGCTGGTGATTATCGGCCCGCTGCTGGTATCGGTGGTGGTGCGCACTTTTGGCTGGAGCATGATTTTGGGTCGCAACGGTTTCATCAACAGCGCATTGGTTGCGGTGGGACTGGAGCCGGTGCAACTGCTTTATACCGAAACCGCGATTGTGATCGGTCTGGTGCATATTATGCTGCCATTCATGGTTATTCCGGTATGGACAGTGCTGCAAAAGCTTGATCCGACGGTTGAGGCTGCGGCGCTTACCCTTGGTGCGTCCCGTTTCACAGCGCTGCGCCGCATCGTCTTCCCGCAGGCCATGCTCGGCATTCTCTCCGGCAGTCTGATTGTATTTGCCCTGTCGGCAAGCTCCTTTGCAATCCCGGGGCTGCTCGGCGGCCGCCGTCTGAAAATGGCGGCAACCATTGTCTATGACGAGTTCATGATTGAGCTGAACTGGCCGCTTGGTGCAGCCATCGCCATCATTGTTCTGGTCGCCAATCTTGTCATCATGATCGCCTATAACCGCATCATTGAGCGTCAGGCCAAACGGAAGCTGGGGTAAGATAATGCAGAAAAACGGTCCGGTCGCTCTGATTTTTCACAGCCTTGTCGTCATCTTCATGCTGGCACCGATGGTGGTGGTCTGTCTCGTCGCCTTCACACCGGAAAACACGCTGACAATGCCGTGGAACGGCTTGTCCCTGCGCTGGTTCGAGGCGGTGTTCCGGCATAATGACTTTATGACATCCTTCGGCAACAGTTTGAAACTGGCCTTCCTTGCGGCGACGATTTCCACTTTGCTGGCAGTGCCATCCGCCCTTGCCATCACCCGTTATGATTTTGCGGGGCGTGATGCACTGAATGCACTGTTTCTGTCACCGCTGATCATTCCGCATCTGGTGCTGGGCGTGGCTTTCCTGCGTCTGTTCTCGCTGATGGGGATGACCGGCTCCTTCCTGTGGCTGGTGGCAACCCATGCGATTATCATCACCCCTTATGCACTGCGTCTGGTGCTGGCATCGCTCAGCAGTATGGATCGCAATGCGGAAAATGCTGCACGCACATTGGGTGCGGGCGAGTGGACAGTGTTCAAGCGCATCACGCTGCCATTATTGTTGCCGGGTGTGAGCGGCGGCTGGCTGCTCGCTTTCATCAATAGTTTTGATGAACTGACCATGTCGATTTTCGTGACATCGCCTTCAACCGTTACCTTGCCGGTACGCATGTATATGTATGCCAGTGAATCGATTGATCCGATGATGGCAGCGGTGTCTGCTTTGATGATTGCTGTGGCAACTGTAGCGATGATCATTCTGGATCGCCTGTTCGGTCTTGACCGTATTCTGGTCGGGAAAGGCTGAGAACGCCCGTGTCAGCAAAGTGTGAAAATACGCATAGTGACGGTCAGTTTTTTCGCCGCTACCGCCAGGATGAAAAGCCGGTCGGCTTTTTCCTCAATGGTGCGGCTCAGACCGGACGGCACGGCGATACGGTGCTGACGGCGATTATGGCTGTCAGTTCCCATGTGCGCCAAACTGAATTTACCGGTGAGAACCGCGCCGGTTTTTGCCTGATCGGTGCCTGTCAGGATTGTTATGTGATGACAGAAGAAGGCCGCCGCATCCGCGCCTGCACCACACCTTTGCAGGAAGGTATGCGTTTTGTCACCGCTATGCCTGCAGAAAGTGCGGTGTGAGATGGCACAACAAAGCCAAATGCAGCCGGTGATTATCGGGGCGGGGCCTGCGGGTATCCGCGCAGCGCAAGTGCTGGTGAAGGCCGGTTTGCGCCCGCTTGTGCTGGATGAAGGTCTGCGTGCAGGCGGACAGATCTATCGCCAGCCATTGATTGATGACGGCCGTTCTTATGCCAAACGCTACGGCTCGGAAGCAGCAAAAGCCAAAGCCCTGCATGAGACATTCGAGGCGCTGCAACCGGCCATTGATTATCGTCCTGAAACGCTGGTGTGGAATATTTCCCCCTCGGGTGAGAACCGCTTTCTCGATCTGTTATCCTCCGGCACCTATCAGCGGCTTGAATGTGCGCAGCTTATTCTGGCAACCGGCGCAACCGACCGCGTCTTGCCATTTGCAGGCTGGACAACGCCCGGTGTCTATACGCTCGGTGCCGCGCAAACCGCGCTGAAAGCGCAAGGTGTTACTATTGGTAACAGGCTGGTTTTCATGGGCTCAGGGCCGCTGCTCTATCTGGTGGCATGGCAATATATGAAAGCCGGAGCGAGTGTGGCAGCGGTTCTCGATACGGCACCTTTTAGCGCCAAGCTGCATCTGGCGCAACTGGCATTGCATGCCCCGCGTATTGTGGCGCTTGGTATATTCTATGCCATGCAGTTACGCCTTGCCGGTGTGAAAACCATCTATAATGTGCGCCCGGACAGCATTGTCGGCAAAACCCATGTTGAAGGCATCAGCTATCATATTCACGGTCAATCGGAGGTCAAAACACTGGCCTGTGATGCGCTGGCCTATGGTTTTGCTTTGCGTCCTGAAACGCAGCTGGCCGATCTTGCCGGTTGTGCCTTTACCTTCAACAACCGCGACAGGGCATGGCTGCCGCAGCGTGATGAACAGGGACGCACATCCTGCAAAAATATTTATATTGCCGGTGACGGCAGTGGTATCGCCGGTGCCGATGCTGCGGAAATTTCCGGTGAGCTGGCCGCTTTTGCGCTGTTGCAGGATGGCGGGCTGACGGCTGATACTGACCGGATACATCGCCTGCAAAAGGCACATCGCAAGATCATCACGCAGCGTGATTTGTTGGAAAAAGCCTTTCCGTTTCCGGCAGATTGGTTTGAAACCGTGAAGCCCGATGTCACTTTGTGCCGCTGTGAAGAAATTACCGTCGGCGAAGCACTTGCAGTGATGCAGACCGGTCAGGTGCATGAGATCAATCGCCTGAAGGCGCTGAGCCGTGTTGGCATGGGGCGTTGTCAGGGGCGGATGTGCACAGCCGCAACCACGGAGCTTTTGGCATCGCAATTGCAGATCAATACATCTGAAGCCGGACGTTTGCGCGCGCAGGCACCGGTCAAACCGGTGCCACTGGGTTTTGGTGATCTGCAAAACCAGCCCGCATCCGAGCAAAAGGTGGCATCATGACCAAACATTTGCAAGCGGATGTGGCAATTATCGGCGGCGGGCTGGTCGGCAGTTCAGCAGCGCTTTTTATGCGCAAAGCCGGCTTGTCGGTCATCCTGCTTGATAAAGGCTTTTGCGGAGCGCAGGCCAGCGGCGTAAATTATGGCGGTGTGCGCCGTCAGGGGCGTTCGGTTGAGCAATTGCCGCTTTCGCAGCGCTCCCATGAAATCTGGGGTGATCTGCAAAAGCTGATCGGCATTGACGGTGAATATCAGCGCAGCGGCCATTTGAAACTGGCACGCACTGAAGAGGATTTCGCCAAGCTTGAAGCCTATGCCGCGCATGTGCGCCCGCACGGGCTTGATCTGGAACTGATCAGCGGCAAAGCGGTCAAAACGCGGTTTCCATGGTTAACCGGTGATGTGGCCGGTGCATCCCTGTGCCATGATGACGGCCACGCCAATCCGCGTCTTGTTTCACCGGCTTTTGCCCGTACGGCGCGGGCTGCCGGAGTGACAGTGCTGGAACATATGCCGGTGCGCGAAGCCGTTACCACCGGACATGGTTTTGCGCTGCTTGCCGGTGCGGATACGGAAATTACCTGCCGTCAGCTGGTCAATACGGCAGGAGCATGGTCTGGCAGTTTTGCGGCAAAATTCGGTGAACCGGTGCCGCTCAAACCGATTTATCCGTCAATGGTGGTGACCGAGCCTTTGCCCTATCGCCTGCCGGTGAGCATGGGCGAAGAGGGCGGCAGTTTTTACGGGCGTCAGGTTTTGCGCGGCAATTATGTAATGGGCGGCGGGCGCGGCATTGTGCTGGATAATCCTGATTATTCGCGCCCTTCTGTCACTGCAGCCTCATCAGTGATGCAGCGGGCAATTGCCCTGTTTCCACATTTGCAACATGCGCATGTCATCCGTTTCTGGTCAGGTACGGAAGCGGAAATGCCGGATGGTAATCCGGTGATCGGTGCCAGCAGCAAGGTCAGTGGTTTGTTCCACGGTTTCGGCTTTTGCGGCGCCGGTTTTCAAACCGCGCCTGCCGTAGGTGAGGTACTTTGCGATCTCGTGGTCAAAGGCCACAGCACTATACCGGTTGAGGCTTTCAGCATCAGCCGTTTTCAAGACTTTCCGGCCGCAGAACAGCACGGAAAGAAAGCTCTTTTGTCTTCATAATGGGAGTAGCATGACATGAATTTTCGACAGACTATGGTTTCCGCACTGGCTCTTGGCGCCGTTGCAGTTGCGTCCGGTGCTGCACAGGCACAGACCAAGACCCTGTATATCGGCATGAATGGCGGTAATTTTGAACGCGCTTATACCGAGCATGTTCTGCCGCCTTTTGAAAAGGCCAATAATGTGAAAGTGGTTGTGGTGCCGGGCACTTCAGCCGATATTCTGGCTAAGGCGACCGCTGCCAAAGACAATCCGCAGATGCATGTGATGCTGCTGGATGACGGTGTGATGGTGCGCGCTATTGGTGCCGGACTTTGCCAGCCGATTGCGGATAATGGCGTTCTCAAAGATATTCAGCCAGCCGCCCGCATGAAAGATGATATGGCAATCGGCGTTGATATGGGCATGACCGGTCTTGCCTATAATAAGAAGCTGTTTGATGAAAAAGGCTGGGCAGCGCCAACCTCGTGGATGGATATGGCTGATCCGAAATTTGCCAATGCGGTTGTGTTCCAGTCCGCTTCGGCTTCCAGCTTCGGCTTGCATGCTTTCCTGATGTTCAACCGTATTCAGGGCGGTGACGAAACCAATGTTGAGCCGGGTTTTGAGAAATTCTCCGACACAATCGGCAAGAATGTGATTGAATTTATCCCAAGCTCTGCCAAAATTTCTGAAATGGTGCAGACCGGTGAAGCGGCAATTTTCCCGCTGACACCAACAGGCGTTAACAACCTGAAGGACAAGGGTATTCCGGTGGAATATGCCCAGCCTAAGGAAGGCTCGGTTGTGCTGGCCGTAGCCGAATGCGTGATTGCCAAAAACAGTGAACCGGAACTGAGCCAGAAACTGGCGCAATATCTGCTCTCTGCCGATGCACAGAGCCTCGCGCTTGATCACGGCAACAGTATTCCTTCCAATGTGAATGCAAAAGCAGGCACAGAGGCAGCCAATGACCGTCTCACTGCATTCCGCGGTTATATGGAAACAGCCAACGTACTGGACTGGGATTCTGTGAATAAAAACCGTCAGGCATGGAACAACCGCTGGAACCGCACAATCGAACGGTAAAAGCCGGTGAACGGTAAAATCCGGCCTGTGTCGCATTGGGGTATCTCAATGTCGTGAAAGCGGGGGCGGGAAAATCTGTAATGGTTTCGCGCCTGAAACCGGCCTTCAAGAAAAGCCCGCGATGTGATTTCGCGGGCTTTTATTTTGTTGTCTGACCTTTACAACAGGCTGCCGGACATTCACACTTGCCGGAAAACAATCATGTCGACATTTCGCTGAAAATATTTAAACAGGGACGCTGACGTGTTCTGATATAAATATGCGAGTGAGATTAACGGGAGTTTCCATGTCCAAGGCAGAAAGTGCCCATGCTACGCCGGTAAGTCAGATATTTGACAGGATATGGCTCTCAATTGCCGAGCGGAAACTGAAGCCCGGCACCCGTCTGAAAGAAGAAGAACTGGCGGAAATTTTTGATGTCAGCCGCGCCCGTATCCGGCAGGCTCTGGCAACGCTGGAGCGTGAAGGGCTGGTGACAATTCAGGCCAATCGCGGTGCATTCGTCTCGGAACCTTCAGTGGAAGAGGCGCGGGATGTGTTTTATGCCCGCCGCGCCATTGAACATCGTGTGGTTGAACGGCTGTGCGAGCGGATCAGCAAAGATCAGGTGGCACGCCTCAACGCCCATGTGGAAGAAGAGCGCAATGCAGACCGGCAGGGCAACCGTACGGATATTATCCGTCTGTCCGGCGGTTTCCATTTGTTGCTGGCGGAACTGGCAGGTTCTTCTTTCCTTTACGGTATTCTCAAAGATCTGATTTCGCGTACATCGCTGATTACAGCGGTTTACCGCTCTCGGCATTTGCATAATTGCGGGCCGGATGAGCATCAGGCTATTGTCGAGCATATTGCGCGTGGTGATACGGAAGTGGCAATCAAAGCGGTGATTGAGCATCTCGACCGCGTGGAATGTGAGCTGGAACTGGAAGATGACAAGGATCAGTCCTATAATCTGCGGGCTGCTCTGCTCTGATCGTGCCCGCTTTGAGCGCGATAACAACTCCGGAAACCTGACGGTTTGCCGGAGTTTTTTGTGCCGCTCAAATTATTTGATGACAAATATGTTGACAATTATGACTACATAAAACATCGTCCTGCTATGCAATCTGAGCGCCGCTATGAGGAAGAGCAAGGCGGCTCATAGGTCGGGAGAGGGACGACGATGACTTCACTATTGAAAAAACTGCTGGTTTGCACAGTCGCAGCCGTGGGTGCTGCCTGTATCAGCACGGCATCTTACGCGGAAACACTTCGCTGGGGCGGCGCGCGGGATATCTTCTCGCTTGATCCGTATTCCTATGGCAGCACCTCCAATCTGGCCTTTCTGAACCATATCTATGAAGGTCTGGTGCGTTATACGCCGGAATTCGTTGTCGAGCCTGCATTGGCCACCAGCTGGGAACTGGTCGATAATAAAATCTGGCGTTTCAAATTGCGTGAAGGCGTGAAATTCCACGATGGTTCAGATTTTACCGCCGCTGATGTGGTGGCTTCGATGAAGCGCGTCAGCCATCCGTCTTCACCGCTGCGTGGCAATATTCCGCTTTTTGTCGGCGCCACGGCTGTTGATGACTATACGGTGGATATTGAAGTCTCATCGCCAAGCCCACTATTTCTCAATGACATGACCAATATTTTCATGTTCGATGCGGACTGGCTGGTGAAAAATAATTCCGAAATGCCGACCGATGTCGGCGGTCAGGTTGAAGGTTATACCACGTTTCACACCAATGGCACGGGACCGTTCAAGCTGGAAAGCCGTGTGCCGGACAGCAAGACTGTTATGATCAAAAATGACAGCTGGTGGGATACACCGAAACATAATCTCGACCGAATTGAATTTACCCCGATTGCCTCACCTGCAACCCGCGTGGCGGCGCTGCTTTCCGGTGAAATTGATCTGGTAGATGGTGTGCCATTGCAGGATGTGAAGCGCCTTGAAAGCACACCGAATATCCGTGTGGAACAGCGACCTGATCTGCGCACCATCAATTTGGTATTTAACCGTAAGGAAAAACTGGCAGACGGGCGGGATAATTTCTTCAACGATATTCGTGTGCGTCAGGCGATTGATCATGCCATTGACCGTGATCTGATTGCCAAGCGGGTGATGCGCGGTATGACCCATACAGCTGGCACTGTCGTGGCACCGGAAATTCCTGGCTATACAAAAGAACTGGATATTCCGACCAAGTATGATCCGGAATTGTCGAAGAAACTGCTTGAGGAGGCCGGTGCTGTCGGCTCGGAATTCACCTATCTCTGTATGAATGATGAGAGCGTGAATGAAGAAGATGTCTGCTCGGTGATCGTGACGATGCTGAGCCGTGTCGGTCTTAAACCGAAGCTGGATATTGCACCGCGTGCTGTACAGGCTCCGAAACGTTCCGGCGGTAAATCCGATATGTTTATGATCGGCTGGGCTAATGAGCCGACACTGGATGCCTATTCTATTTTGGTGCAGGTTCTCGCAACCCGCAAAGGTGCGGCGGGTGTCGCTAATTATGGTGGTTGGTCCTATCCGGAGCTGGATGCGCTGACTGAAAAGGCGGCGTTGGAACTTGACCGTGATAAACGTCTGGCATTGGAATCGGAAGCGCTTGGCATTGTTAAATCCGAAGTAATTTTGATCCCGCTGCATCAGCAGCCAATGGCATGGGGTATGACTAAGAAGGTTGAGGATGTCACCATTCGTGCAGACAATAAGCCGCGCCACTGGCTGACACGCATAGCTAACTAAGCCAATTGCTTACTTTGCAACATGATTTCAGCGCCTGCATAGCCATTATGCAGGCGCTGAATGCGTTTTAGGGGTAGTTAATATTTGCATGGTAACGAAATCGCTGAATATTATGTAGACAATATAGTTGACAATGATTGCTGAATTCCACACACTCTCACTATCCGGCCAGACACCGCATAAGAGTGTGCAGCCGGTCATCTTTACTGGGGAACTCAATCATGAAATTCAGAAAATCGATCCTTGCGGGTCTGATGGCTTTTGCCTTGAGCCATACCGCACATTCTGCTTCTGCTGAAACATTGCGCTGGGGTGCCGCGCATGATGTTTATTCTATGGATCCCTATTCCTATGGCGACAGCTATACGATTGCCTTTCTCAATCATGTTTACGAAGGTCTGGTGCGCTATAATGCCGATCTGAAGATCGAGCCCGCACTGGCGACCAGTTGGGAAGTGGTGGGTGATAACACATGGCGCTTTCATTTGCGCGAGGGTGTGAAATTCCATGACGGTGCGGATTTTACATCGAAAGATGTGCTGGCATCGCTCACCCGTGTCAGCCACCCGACATCACCGCTGCGCGGCAATCTTCCGGCCTATAAATCCGCTAAAATCATTGATGATCATACAATTGATATTGAACTGACAGGGCCTTATCCGCTGCTGCTCAATGACCTGACCAATATTCATATTTTTGATGAGGACTGGCTGGTTAAAAATGACAGTCTGTTGCCAACCGATGTTGGCGGGCAGAAGGAAGGTTATGCCACCTATAATACCAATGGCACGGGGCCGTTTAAACTGGAAAGCCGCGTGCCGGACAGCAAGACCGTTCTGGTGAAATTTGACGGCTGGTGGGATAAGCCTCAGCATAATATCGACAAGATCGAATTCACGCCGATTGTATCGGCGGCAACCCGTGTGGCTGCCCTTCTTGGCGGCGACGTTGATTTTTCTGAATCTGCGCCCAGTCAGGATCTGGCGCGTCTTGGCGCTGCACCCGGTTTGCGCCTGATGGAACGCACTGATCTGCGCACCGTATTTGTCGGCTTTAACCGTCGGGACAAGTTACATAATGGTACAGAAAACCAGTTCAACAAGCTGGGGGTTCGGCAGGCTTTTGCCCATGCGCTGGATATGGAACTGATCAAAAAGCGTATCATGCGCGATAAATCCCGCAATGCCGGCACGATTATTGCGCCGGAAATTCCGGGTTATGTGCCGGAGCTGGATACGCTTTACGGCTATGATCTGGACAAGGCCAAAGCGCTTTTGAAGGAAAACGGCGCGGAAGGTTTCCCGTTCACGCTGGTCTGCACTTATGAAAACTATCTGAATGAAGAAGAATTGTGCAACGGCATGGTTTCCATGCTCACCCGTGCCGGTTTCAAGCCTGCGCTGGATATCGGGCCGACCGCTGTGCAGGCACCAAAGCGCACTGCTGGTCAGGCTGATGCCTATATTCTGGGCTGGGCCAATGAGCCGATGCTCGACAGCTATTCCATCCTGATGCAGGTCATCCAGACCAAGTCCGGCGTGGCAGGTGTGTTTAACTGGGGCGGTTGGTCTTATCCGGAACTGGACAAGCTGATTATTCAGGCTTCTACCGAGATGGATCGCGATAAACGTCTGGCCTTGCAGACACAGGCACTGGAAATCGTGAAACAGGAAATCATTCAATTGCCGTTGCACCAGCAGCCGATTGCATGGGTTCTCACCGATAAAGTGGCAAGCGTTGTGCAGCAGGCTGATAACAAACCGCGCCACTGGCTGACTGTCCTTAAAAAATAAGATGAATAGCTATGCCGCGATCATGCCGGTTGCGGCATAGCGTGATTATCCTTGGGAGAGGGAACTGAATGCTTGTATTTATAATCAAGCGACTGGCCAATGCGGCAATGGTTATGCTTGCCGTGGCCTTGCTGGCTTTCATGATTTTCCGTTTTGCGGGCGATCCTGTGGAACTGATGGCCAATGAGCAGATGAGCCAGACCGACCGCGATGCATTGCGTGAAAGACTGGGGCTGAATGACGGCTTCGTCATGCAATATGCCCGCTTTGTCGGGGATGCGGTGCAGGGCAATTTCGGCATTTCATACCGCAATGGTCAGGAAGTGCTGGGGCTGATTGCCGAGAGCTTTCCCGCAACTATGGAACTGGTGATTGTCGCCACGCTGCTGTCGCTGATTATCGGGATACCGATGGGGGTGATAACAGCTATTCATCGCGGCAAATGGTACACGGAATTATTTCAGTTCACCTCGATTATCGGTGTTTCCCTGCCGAGTTTTGTGGTCGGTATTTTGCTGATCCTGGTTTTTTCCGTCAATCTCGGGCTATTGCCTGCCTTTGGTCGCGGTGATGTTGTGCAGCTTGGCTGGTGGTCGACAGGTTTCCTCACCCATTCCGGACGTATGGCGCTGATCTTGCCGTCTATTGCTTTGTCGCTCTATCAGATTACGCTGATCATGCGTCTGGTGCGTGCGGAAATGCTGGAAACCTTGCGCTCGGATTTTGTCAAATTTGCCCGTGCCCGCGGTATTCCCCGCTACCGGATTTATTTTCGACATGCATTGCGCAATTGTTTGATGCCGGTTGTAACCATGACGGCAATGAATGTC
Source organism: Pseudochrobactrum asaccharolyticum (assembly GCA_040392545.1). Classification (GTDB taxonomy): domain Bacteria; phylum Pseudomonadota; class Alphaproteobacteria; order Rhizobiales; family Rhizobiaceae; genus Pseudochrobactrum; species Pseudochrobactrum asaccharolyticum_A. The sequence goes on from JBEBVV010000002.1 coordinate 201,748, forward strand.
GGCTCGCTGATTGCTTTTGCTCTGATTACAGAAACCGTGTTTCAGTGGCCGGGCATGGGAATGCTATTCATTCAGGCGGTAACTTTCATCGATATTCCGGTGATGGCCGCTTATCTTTGCATCGTTTCTTTCATCTTTGTTACGCTGAATACGTTGGTTGATATCACTTATGCCGTGATTGATCCGCGTCTGCGTGCTGCCACGCGTTGAGGGGGGGAACCTATGACCGATAAAGTAAATACCCCGCTTGTGAAAACGCAAAGCCGCTGGCAACGCCTGCGTGACAGTGACCTGTGGTGGTCATTCACCCGCAATAAACCGGCCATGATTGCAGCTTTTCTGTTGGTCTTTATGATCGTGACGGCTTTTGCAGCGCCGCTGATTGCTCCTCAGAATCCGTTTGATCCGTCACAGCTTGATCTGTGGAACTCCGAATTGCCGCCAATATGGGAGGCTGATGGTCAGTGGCCTTATTTATTGGGCACGGACACGCAGGGGCGCGATATTCTTTCAGCCATTCTCTATGGCTCGCGCATTTCCATCCTGATCGGTGTGGCATCTGTTGTGCTGTCGCTGGTGATTGGTCTGGGTTTTGGCCTGATTGCCGGTTATGTGCAGGGCATTGTCGATAATCTGCTGATGCGTATCGGTGATGTGCTGCTGTCAATCCCGACTATCCTGATCGCTATTCTGGTCAGTGCAGTGGTGCGCCAGATGCTGCCTGCGGATTTGCGTGATTATGCGGCAGCAGGTGTTCTGGTACTGGCGATCACATTATCAGGCTGGGTACAATATGCCCGTACCGTGCGAGCGCAGACGATTGTTGAGCGCTCCAAGGAATATGTGCAGGCTGCACGTCTTCTCAAAGTGCCTGCGCGCCGCATTATGATGTACCATATTCTGCCGAATACGTTGACCCCGATCCTTGTGGCCGCAACGCTCAATTTCGGTATGGCTATCCTCACCGAAGCCACGCTTTCCTTCCTTGGTATCGGTATGCCGCCGAGCCAGCCGAGCCTTGGCACACTGATCCGTCTTGGTAATCAGTTCCTGTTCTCCGGTCTGTGGTGGATTACCGTTTTCCCTGTCTTGCAGCTCTGCCTGCTGGTTGTCGCCGTCAATGTGCTTGGTGACTGGCTGCGCGATGCTCTCAATCCTAAACTGAGGTAAAAATTATGTCTGATCTTTTGTTACGCAATGTGCGCCCTCATGCAGGTCAAGCCACAGATATTCTGATCCGTCAGGGTCGCATCGCTGAATATGGCACAAACCTCAGTGCGGATGGTGTGGCTGTTGAAGACGGTCAGGGGCATATTGTTATCCCTGGTCTGATTGATGCCCATACCCATCTGGATAAAACCAATTGGGGTCTCGACTGGCATGTGAACGGCAAGCAGGCGAGTTTGCGTGAGCGTATTGATTTTGAACGTGAAAAGCGTCTTGAAATCGGTCTTGACCCGCATATCCAGTCGATGCGCCATGCGATCGGCCTGATTGCGCACGGTTCCAGCCATATCCGCAGCCATGTGGATATTGATACGACCCATGGTCTGAAAATTCTCGAAGGCGTGTTTGAAACCCGCGAGAAACTTAAAGATTTGATCGACATCGAAATCGTGGCTTTTCCGCAATCCGGTCTGATGGTGATGCCGGGCACACTGGAATTGCTGGATGAAGCACTGAAACAGGGTTGTGAAGTGCTGGGCGGCATTGATCCTTGCGGTATCGACCGTGATCCGAAGGGCCAGCTGGATGCGCTGTTTGCGCTTGCAGTGAAACATGGCAAGCCGATTGATATTCATCTGCACGAACTGGGTGAGCTCGGCGCTTTCACCATGGAGCTGATCTTTGAGCGTATCCGCGCTAATGGCATGCAGGGTAAGGTCGCAATCAGCCACGCTTTCACACTCGGTGCAAATGATTATCTGCGTGTCGCGAGCCTGCTTGAGCAGCTTCGCGAGCTTGATGTTGCTATTCTCACCACCGGCGCGCCTTCTGTTCCGGTGCCGTCTGTGCTGCACCTCAAAGAAGCGGGTATCCGCATGGGCGCCGGTTGTGACGGTATCCGCGACACGTGGGGCCCGTGGGGACAGCCGGATATGATCGACCGTGCCAAAGTAATCGGTATGAAAAACGGCCTGCGCCGTGATGTTGATCTGGAACATGTGCTGCATATCTGTTCGCAGGGCGGTGCTGATGTGATGCAACTGGAGGGCTATGGTCTGGATATTGGTTGCAAGGCTGACATGACGCTGCTCACCGGACAGACACTGGCACATGCGGTTGTTGATGTAGCGCCACGGCCATTGGTCATTAAAGGTGGCCGTGTCACTGCGCGTAACGGTAAAGCAGTGGTGGAAATGCCATGACAGACAAGACACAATTCACTGCACTTGAAAGCCTGAAACTGGGTGCGCGCCCAAGCGGGCGCACACTGCTCACAGCGCAATGGGTGCTGGGGCATATTGATGGCCAGCATCGTCTTTATAAAAACGGTGAAGTGGTGATCGAAGACGGCACTGTGCTGTTCGTCGGTCATGATTTTGCCGGTGAGGTTGCACGTCGTATTGATCTGGGCAATGCGCTTATCAGTCCGGGTCTGATTGACCTCGATGCGCTGTCTGATCTCGATACAACCATTCTCGGTATTGACCACCATCCGGGTTGGGCGAAAGGCCGTGTCTGGCCGAAATCCTATATCGATAACGGCCCTTATGAAATGTACAGCCAGGATGAACTGGCATTCCAGAAGCGCTTTGCATTTGGCCAGCTTTTGCAAAATGGTATCACCACTGCAGCACCGATTGCCTCGCTGTTTTACCGCGAATGGGGCGAAACCGTTGCGGAATTTGATGCGGCAGCGGATGCAGCCGGTGATCTCGGCCTGCGTGTTTACTTAAGCCCTGCTTATCGTTCCGGCGGCATGATGCTGGAAAAACCGGGGAAGATTGTACCGGTCTTTAACGAAGAGCGCGGCTTTGCCGGTCTCAAGGATGCTGCGGATTACATTACCCGTCAGAATGGCCGTCATGGCGATCTGGTGCGTGGTATGCTGGCGCCGGATCGGGTGGAAACCTGTACTGCTGATTTGCTGAAACGCACACAGGATGTAGCGCGTGAACTGGATTGTAAAATCCGTCTGCATATGGCGCAGGGTCAGATGGAAGTGGAAACGGTGCGTGAGTTACACGACACCACTGCACCGGTCTGGCTCAACAGCCTTGGTGTGCTTAATGACCGGATTATTGCTCCTCATGCCACCAATGCTACAGATGAAGATTTGACACTATACGCGCAAAATAATGTGTCGATCATTCATTGTCCGCTGGTTTCATCCCGTGGCGGCAGCACGCTGAAGTCGTTCTCCAGTGTGAAAAAGCGCGGCATCAATATTGCTATGGGCACCGACACCACACCGCCTGATATGTTGATGAACCTGCTGATCGGGCTGATCACCTGTCGTATCAGTGACGGTACACCGGAAAGCATCCGCTGTGCTGATCTGTTTGATGCAGCGACACTGGGCGGCGCTAAAGCACTGGGACGCGACGATCTTGGCCGCCTGCAGGCAGGTGCCAAGGCTGATATAGCAGTGTTTGGCCTTGATGATACATTCATGGCGCCAAGCATTGATCCGATCACCACACTGGTCACCGGCGGTTCCGGCAAAGTCACTAAAGCTGTGTTTGTGGATGGCCGTCTGTCGATGCGCTTTGGTGAAGTTGCAGGCATTGATATGCAGGCAGCACGTGCACAGGCGCAGGCGCAATATGACGGCCTGATCGCTAAATATCCTGAGCGTTCCTACAATAATCCGCCGGTATCAGAGATTTTCCCGCCGAGCTATCCGCTGGCCGGAAAACACGGAGAGGAAGCATAATATGGCAGAAACCTCTTCTACCAGACCGACCCTTGAGGTCAAAAATTTAGCTGTTGATTTTCCTGGACGTCGCGGCACACTGACTGCTTTGTCTGATGTCAGCCTGTCCATAATGCCGGGGGAAATTCTCGGCGTGGTTGGTGAATCCGGCGCGGGTAAATCCATGACTGGTCTGGCTGTGCAGGGCTTGCTTGAATCTCCGGGGCATATTGCCGGTGGTGAAGTTTTGCTCAATGGCCGCCGCATTGATAATCTCAGCGACAAGGAAATGCAGAAAATTCGTGGCCGTGAAATCGGTGCGATTTTTCAGGATCCGCTGACATCGCTCAATCCGCTTTTCACAATCGGATCGCAGCTGGTTGAAACCATCACTCAGCACCTGCCATTGAGCCGCTCGCAAGCACAAGAACGCGCGATTTCACTGTTGAAAGAGGTGGGCATTCCGGCACCGGAAGACCGCATCAACCATTATCCGCACCAGTTTTCCGGTGGTATGCGCCAGCGTGTTGTGATTGCATTGGCACTGGCCGCAGAGCCAAAACTGATTATTGCCGATGAGCCGACAACAGCGCTGGACGTGTCTATTCAGGCGCAGATTACCTCGCTGTTGCGTCGTCTTTGTAAAGAACACGGCACAGCGGTAATGCTGGTCACCCATGATATGGGCGTGATTGCCGAAACCGCTGACCGTGTGGCCGTGATGTATGCCGGACGTCTGGTGGAAAACGGGCCGGTTGAAACCGTTCTGAAAAATCCGAGCCATATGTATACCCGCGGACTGATGAGCTCCATTCCGGCGCTGGGCAAACGTGTGGAACGGCTGAACCAGATTGACGGTTCTATGCCGCGTCTTGATGCCATTCCGTCCGGTTGTGCCTTTAATCCGCGCTGTGTGAAAGCGTTTGACCGTTGCCGTAGCGAGCGTCCTGATTTGATGCCTGCTGCGGATGGTACAGGTGTCAGCGCCTGCTGGCTCAATGCAGGAGCTGCCTGATGAGTGATATTGCTATGAAACAGACACCTGCTGCCCTTGAAGTCAAAGATCTGAGTATTTGCTTTGACGTCTCCGCACCATGGCTCAACCGTGTGATCGAGCGCAAACCGCGTCAGATGCTGCATGCGGTCAATGATATCAGTTTCAGCGTGCCGCAGGGCGGGTGTTTGAGCCTTGTTGGTGAATCCGGTTGCGGTAAGTCCACCGTGGCGCGTCTGGTGACCGGTCTTTACCGCCCGAGCAATGGTGAAATCCGTTTTGCACCATCAAAAAGCGGCGCGCCATTGTCAGCCCATATGATCTTTCAGGATCCTTATGCGAGCCTCAATCCGCGCTGGCGGGTACACAGCATTATTGCTGAGCCGCTGCGTGAATTGAAACTGCGTAAGACTGAAGCTGAGATCAATGATCGTGTGGAAGAACTGCTGAAAATCGTTGGTCTTGCACCATCGGACGGCAAGAAGTTCCCGCATGAGTTTTCCGGCGGTCAGCGCCAGCGTATTTCGATTGCCCGTGCACTTGCCGGTGAGCCGGAATTTCTGGTCTGCGATGAGCCGACCTCGGCTTTGGACGTTTCCGTGCAGGCGCAGATTCTCAATCTGATGCGCAGGCTGCAGGATGAGCTTGGCCTGACCTTCCTGTTCATCAGTCATGATATGAGCGTTGTCCGCCATATGTCGGATCGCATCGCGGTGATGTATCTGGGACGGATTGTTGAGGAAGCGGATACGGAAACTTTGTTTGCTGATCCGAAGCATCCTTATACGCGTCTGCTTTTGGAGACGATCCCGAATATTGCTGAACCGCATCGTGATCGTGTGGTTGGCGGCGGTGAAGTGCCAAGTCCGCTGAAACCACCTTCGGGTTGCACATTCCATCCGCGTTGTGCCTTTGCGGACAGCCGCTGCTCGGCAACAAAGCCGGAGATGAAAGCCTATGATGACGGCAGCCGTGTTGCCTGTCATCGCATTGGTGAAATCTGAAGAGATTAATCCTTATGATAAAAGGCGGCAGAGATGACCCTGCCGCCTTACTGTAGAAGCTATAAAAGATTATTTCACCCGCGGGTAATCATAGGCACCGGCTTTGGAGGTGCGGTATCCGGCGCTGATATAAGCTTCTGCCAGTTTGACCGCAGCGGTCACACCGTCAATCACCGGCAGGCTGCAGCGTTGCTCCAGCCGTTCGCACAGTTCAGACATACCGGCACAGCCGAGGACAATCGCTTCTGCATGGTCTTCGCATTTGGCGCGTTCGATTTCCTGCACCAGCATTTCTTCCGTATGGCAGGCATCTTCTTCCAGTGCCAGTACCGGCATGTCGATGGAACGCACACGGCGGCAATGGTGGGTGGCGCCATATTCCTGCACGAGATCTTCAATGATCGGCACCGAGCGGGGCAGGGTGGTGACGATGGAGAAACGCTTGGAAATGGTCATGGCAACCTGCACAGCAGCCTGACAAATACCGAAAACCGGCCCGCTTGCAACTTCACGGGCGGCATCCAGTCCCGGATCGTCAAAACAGGCGACAACATAGGCATTAAAGCCGTTCGCTTCACCTTCACGGATGCATTTCAGCATCGACGGAACAGCCATCGCTTCATCGGCGTGGCCTTCAATACTGCGCGGGGTGTCTGCCGGATTGATCGCTTCAATGACAGTGGTTGGCAAGGCTGCGCGGCGGGCGCTGCGCTCAGCCTGATCGGTCATGGATTTAGTGGAGTTCGGGTTGATCAGAAGAATACGCAAAATTTCAACCTTTATTGGTCAGACGATCCTGAAACGCAGCCAAACCCGGTGATTTCAGTACAAATTGGTTGTCGGAAGCAATGTAATTATCGGCGTGCAGGCGGGCGATCGGCTGATAGACATCCGGATTGACGTAACGACCTTCAGCATCCAGACAATCACGGCGCACATGCATATGCACAACTTCGCCCAGCACAATCACACGGTGCTCATAGTCAATCAGCCGTTCTACCCGACATTCCATGGAGCACGGCGATTGCGGCAGCCAGCGGGAGCAAACCTGCGTTCCGGCTTCTGATGCCAGTCCGGCCATGGCGACCTCATTCACATCGGGCTCAAAACCGATCCCGCAAACCAGCATGGCATCGGAAATCGCCATATCCACCATATTGACGGTAAATTCCTGTGTCCGGCGGATATTGAGAACAGTATCTTTTTCCCGACCGTCAGGCCTTGTTTGAATGCCGAGAATAACAATCGCCGGATCATGGGAAAAAACGTTAAAAAAGCTCATAGGAGCAGCGTTATCCTGCCCGTTTTCGGCGCGGGTTGTGACCAGAGCAATCGGCCGCGGGCCGACAAAATTGGTCAGCAACCGGTAACGATCCTGCGGTTCCATGCGCGTGAAATCAAAATCCATTCATGTTCCCCCGTTTATTCTTGTGGAGTCGGTTCAGCTTAAGAAAATTCACCAATATTGTCTACAAATATGTTGTCAATAATATTCGCATTTGTTTGCAATGAGGAGCGAAAAATAAAGTATCTGTCGGTATGCGAAGTTGATATATGAGGTACAAATCTGATTTTACGGGAAGGCATATCTGATGATTGGTGGTTCTGATTACGCAACGGAACTGGCATCTATTCGCCCTTGGGCGGATATTGCACCGGCAATTACAGTGGGGGAGCGGCAGGCGCGTCTTGAGAAAGCCCGTACTCTGATGGCGGCAAATGGCGCTGATGCATTGATCGTTGGCGCTGGCATCAGCCTTAATTATTTTACCGGTATCGGCTGGGGCATGATTGAGCGTCTGGTGGCAATGGTTTTACCGCTGAAAGGTGAGCCTTATCTGGTCTGTCCGGCTTTTGAGGCGGGGTCACTTGAAGCCGTGCGGATTATGGATGCACGCATCCGCCTCTGGGAAGAACATGAAAGCCCGTCGGAGCTTGTTGCGCATATTCTGAAAGAGGAAAATTGCACAGTTCTGGCTGTTGATCCGGCGCTGCCCTTTGGTATGGCGAGCAGTATTGATAAAGCCGTCGGCAGTGTGACACTGACAGATGCAACTGCGATTATTGACGGCTGCCGCAGCGTGAAATCACCGGCAGAAATCGCGATCATGAAACAGGCGATGCAGATGACGCTGGAAGTGCAGCGCCGTGCTGCCCGTATTCTGCATGTTGGTATCAAAGCCAGTACGGTGCGTAATTTTATCCATGAAGCGCATAAGGCTATCGGCAGCAATGGCAGCACTTTCTGTGCCGTGCAATTTGGTCGCTCAACCGCTTTTCCTCATGGTCTGCCGCAGGATGATGTGCTGGCTGAAAATGATGTTGTCTTGGTCGATACCGGCTGTCTGGTACAGGGTTACAATTCCGATCTGACGCGTACCTATATTTTTGGTACGCCGACTGCTGAGCAGCAGCGCATCTGGGATATTGAAAAAGAGGCGCAATTGGCAGCTTTCAGCTTTGCTAAAATCGGTGCAAGTTGCGGCTCAGTTGATGATGCCGCCCGCGCCGTGCTGGAGCGCCATGGTCTGGGGCCGGACTATCAGTTGCCGGGGCTGCCGCACCGTACCGGGCACGGTATTGGAATGACCATTCACGAGGCACCTTATCTGGTGCGTGGTAATCAGACCGTGCTGCAGGCAGGCATGTGCTGCTCCAATGAGCCGATGATTGTGGTTCCGGAACAATTCGGCATCCGTCTGGAAGATCATTTTTACATGACGGAACAGGGCGCAGAATGGTTCACGGAACCGTCTTTCAGTATGACACAACCATTTGCCTGAAATTAAATAAGCCGCTCAGTTTTGAGCGGCTTTTTTGTTTTATGGCGTGAATTATTTGCGTAATTCGGCTTCAATCTCATCCAGAATCTTGTCTTTGCCGATACCGGTAAGAAAGGCCAATCCTTTGATTACGGGCTTGGTCACCGAGGCGGAAATCGGTGTGGTGGAGACAATAAAATCCACATTATCCGCAAGTGCCGGTACTTCTGTCGCTTTGGCCTGCTGGGCATTGAAGGTCAGGCCGCGTTTCTTCATTTCCTCGGTTACAGCGGCATTGACGGCCGTGGAGGTGGCGATACCTGTGCCGCAGGCAAAGAGAATGGTTTTTAGTCGGGCCATCTGCGTGTTCCTTTATTTATGCGCCGAGCAGTTTTTTTAAGTTATCGGTAGTTCGTACCAGTCTCAGCCCGTCGAGAATGTCCGGTGACTGAAGTGCGCCCATAATCGCTTGTAATGTTTCAATCTGCTTATCCTTGTCATTAATGGCAAGCAGAAACACCGTGCCGACAGGGATCATTTCGTCGGGATCTTCCATATTGGCAAAATCGACCGGTACTTTCAGTGTCGCCATCGCAATGCCGGCTTTCAGTACATGCTCGGGGTCGGTATGTGGCACTGCAACATTATCAATGCGCTCCAGCGGCAGGCCGGTGGGCATGGATTGTTCGCGTTTCACCACGGCATCTGCGTAGCTGTCTTTAACATAACCGAGCCTGTGCAGATGATTTGCAAGCAGACGAATAATCTCCTCGCTGTTTTTTGCCTCAACACCGAGCAAAACAGCTTCTGGGGTGAGGGCGTTGAAGAGGTTCGCTGCCATACTGTGTCTCCGTTAGCTATTGGCATCTTAATGCACCCTGCTTGTGGCAGGGTGCATCCTGGCTGGAATGTCAGGCGGATGGTTCGTCAGCTGCACCGGCCGCACGTTCCCAGGCGGCAGTATTGCGGCGGTAAAGGACAAACAATGCCGCCACAACCACGAAGAGCAGGCCGATACCCAAAGCGCCAAACCACTGGATGGATTCAATAATGACATATGGAATCCACAGGAAACCATCCACGACCGAGGTGATCTGCAGGGCGTTAACCGGCAGTTTGAAGCCTGAGGACAGGGCGGCACTGGTAAAGAGTGGTGCCAGCGCATTGGCTACATAGAAACCGATAGCCAGTGTGATGGTGCCGACAATGACCATGCGGAACACATTGCCTTTCAAAAGAGGCGCGGTGAGCGCGACGATGAAGGGAATAACCGCAAGATCGGCAAACAGGATAACGCGGTTGCCCGGCAAAATAACGGAAAGCAGGATCGCAATCGGTACCAGGATCAGCGATGATGAAATGGCTGCCGGATGACCGATCAGAATGGCTGAATCAAGCCCCACGAGCAATTCGCGGTCGCCGGTGCGTTTGCGCACAAATTCCTGTGCGGCATCGGAGACTGGCAGCAGGCCTTCCATCAGAATTTTCACCATGCGCGGCAGTAACAGCATCACAGCAGCCAGTGTCATGCCGGTGCCGAGAATTTTTGCTAGCACTGTGCCGAAATCACCGGCATTGTAGAAAGCGATTGTGCCAAGCACCAGCCCGATGATCAGGCCAAGCACCACCGGTTCGCCGAAAACGCCAAAGCGGCGCTCAATGGTTTCGGTGCTGATATTGACCTTATTAATACCGGGAATACGTTCCAGCACCCAGTTGACGATAATTGCGATCGGCAAAATCTGGGCGGATGCAATATGTGGCACGGAAATGCCCGGAACATCATAAAATTGCTGTACCGCACGGGCTGACCAGTCGGCAAACAGCAGCGACAGCGCGGCAACCAATGCGGCAATGGCAATACCATAGGCCAGATTATCAGTGGCGGCGACGACAAGCGAGCCGATAAAGGCGAAGTGCCAGAAGTTCCACACATCCACATTCAGCGTGCGTGTCCAGCGCAACAGCAGCAGGGCGATATTAACCGCGATGCCGACAGGAATAACCCACAGGCCGACAGATGAACCGAAAGCGATGGCGGCGGCGGATGGCCAGCCCACATCAACAATGTCACGTTTAATGCCGGTATTGGTGACGATGGCCTGAGCGACTTCACCAATAGAAGTGAACATCAGGCCAAGCACCAGATTAATGCCGATAAAGGCAACGCCGATGGTGACAGCAGCGCGGAATGCCTTGCCTGCCTTTGCCCCCAGAATAACGGCAATAATAAAAATAACGATTGGCAGCAGCACGGTTGGTCCGAGCGTATCGACCGCCGATTTCAGGCCATTGAGGAATTCATCCATATCACCAAGCCTCCCCGGATATGTGAATTGTTCTGTGATTGCATTTCTATGTCGTCAGACAACTTTTGTTTTTATTGCAATACTAAAGTTTTATCCGCGAATTTTAAATCCAAGTCAATCTCCCTCATATCCGGCCTGTTTTTGGGTGATGTTTTGCGTGCTCAATATGAACAGAGGTATTGACTTGAATACAAATGTTCACTACTCGATAGGGTAATGATAAAAGATCAGGTGAAGCGCCTGAACAGAGCGGGGCGCTTTCAGGAGGATTCCATGACGACAAATGTTGCGCTGACAGGGCTTGCCCGCGATATGAAAGCCCGCGCTGATTCCGGCAAACCAATCCGCATCGGGCTGATCGGCTCAGGCGAAATGGGTACGGATATTGTGACCCGCGTTGCCCATATGCCGGGCATTGAGATCGGCGCGATTTCCGAATTGCGGGTGCCGAATGCGCTGAAAGCTGTCGACATTGCCTTTCAGGAAAGCGGTCATGGCCGCGAGGTGGGAACAGCCTCCGAGCTGACTGCCGCTATGGAAAGCCACAAGGTTGCGGTGACTGACAATGCCGATCTGATCCTTGAAAATGACCTGATTGATGTGGTGATTGATGCGACCGGTATTCCCGCAGTCGGTGCGGAAATTGGTCTGCGTGCCATGGAACATGGCAAACACCTCGTCATGATGAATGTTGAAGCCGATGTGACAATCGGCGCCTATCTGAAAAGCGAAGCCGACCGCCTCGGCGTAACCTATTCGCTCGGTGCCGGTGACGAACCGTCATCCTGTATGGAGCTGATTGAGTTCGTTTCCGCGATGGGACACCCGATTGTTGCTGCCGGTAAGGGCAAGAACAATCCGCTCAATATTGATGCGGTGCCGGATGCCTATATGGAAGAAGCCATTCGCCGTAATATGAATGTGCGTATGCTGGTGGAATTTGTTGACGGTTCCAAAACCATGGTGGAAATGGCAGCGATTGCCAATGCCACCGGCTTGGTGCCGGATAAAGCCGGTATGCATGGCCCTGCGGCAACCCTCGACCAGCTTTCCTCCACGCTGATCCCCGAAAAAGACGGCGGCGTGCTCTCCCGCGTGGGCGTGGTCGATTACACCATCGGCAAAGGCGTGGCACCGGGAGTATTTGTCGTCGCCGACATGTCCCATCCGCGTATTTCCGAGCGCATGGAAGATTTGAAAATGGGCAAAGGCCCTTATTTCACCTTCCACCGCCCGTATCACCTGACGTCGCTGGAAGTGCCGCTCACCTGCGCCCGTGTCGTGCTCTATGGCAAGCCGGATATGGTGCCGCTGGATAAGCCGGTGGCGGAAGTGGCCGCCGTTGCCAAGAAGGATATGGCCGTGGGTGAAACCCTCGATGCGATCGGCGAATATTGCTACCGCGCATGGATCATGACAGCCGGTGAAGCCCGTGCCGCCAAAGCTATTCCCTGCGGTCTTTTGCAAGGCGGTACAGTGATTGCGCCGATCAAAAAGGGTGAGCTGATCACCTATGCCAATGCGGCAGTCGCGCCAAATTCCAAGATTGCGGAACTGCGCGCCCGTCAGGACAGGCTGGTCTATGGCGTCTGATCAATTTGAAATTCGGTAACAGGCTGTCGCGGCTGCAACGAACCGCGATATGCACTGGGGAGTTAACTTGAATGGCTCAGGTCAAAAAAGCTCAGACGGAAGATGGCGCAACAGGTGATCTGCGCAATCTGCCCTTTGCTTTCCGTGAATATTCACCGGAGAAGCTGAAAGAAGCCCTGCATAAAATGTATCTTATCCGCCGCTTTGAAGAAGGCGCGGAAGAAAGTTATATGCGTGGTCTCATCCACGGCACCATGCATTTGTCTATCGGTCAGGAAGCCAGTGCTATGGGCATCTGTCTGCCGCTGGAAGACGACGATATGATCGGTTCGACCCATCGCGGTCATGGCCATTGTATTGCCAAAGGTGCAGATATCGGCCGCATGTTTGCGGAATTTTTCGGCAAGGAAACCGGCTATTGTAAAGGCCGCGGCGGCTCCATGCATATTGCCGATGTTTCCAAAGGCAATCTCGGTGCCAATGGTATTGTCGGCGGCGGTATTCCGATTGCTGTGGGCGCTGCACTTTCGGCCAAGAAGCTGAAAAACGGCAAAGTCGTTATCTCCTTTTTCGGTGATGGTGCGAATAATGAAGGCGCTTTCCATGAGGCGCTGAATATGGCTGCGGTTTGGAAATTGCCGGTGGTCTTTGTTTGTGAAAACAACGGTTACGGCATGTCCACCTCCACCAAGCGCTCGACAGCGGTGGAAAATATTGCCGACCGTGCTGTGGCCTATAATATGCCGGGCGTGATTGTGGACGGTAATAACCTGTCTGACGTTGCAGAGGCTGCGCATGAAGCGATTGAGCGCGCGCGCCGCGGTGAGGGGCCAACCCTGATCGAGAACAAGACCTATCGTCTGCGCGGCCATTCCAAGAGTGACCGCAACCGTTATCGCACAAAGGAAGAGATTGAGGATTGGGCAACCAATCGTGACCCGATCGCCCGTTTCGAGGCTGATCTTAAGGAATACGGCTTCATCACTGACGCTGAAATTGAAACAATCCGCACCACTGTCGAGAAAGAGATCGCTGACGCTATCGAGTTCGCCAAGAACAGCCCTGCGCCTGATCTCACCAATCTGACACGCGACGTATACACGGACTGATAAATATGGACACGACAATCCGTGAGTTGAGCTATTCTCAGGCTATTCAGGAAGCGATGGCTATCGCCATGGAGCGCGATGAGCGTGTGTTTCTGATGGGCGAAGATATTGGTGTTTATGGTGGTGCTTTTCAGGTCACCGGTGATCTGGTGCATCGTTTCGGTGAAGACCGGGTGATGGATACGCCGATTTCCGAACTTGGCGGTGCCGGTGTGGCTGTGGGTGCCGCACTGACTGGCATGCGCCCGATTTTTGAATTCCAGTTTTCTGATTTTGCGGCGCTCGCTATGGAGCAGATCGTCAATCAGGCGGCAAAAATCCGCTATATGCTGGGCGGCGCGGTTTCTGTGCCTCTGGTGATGCGCTTTCCTGCCGGTTCCGGCACCGGAGCTGCCGCACAGCACAGTCAGAGCATCGAGGCATGGCTCGGCCATGTGCCGGGACTGAAAGTCATCCAGCCATCGACCCCGCATGATGTTAAGGGCATGTTGCTGGCCGCCGTTGAAGATCCTGATCCGGTCATGATCTTTGAACATAAGCTGCTTTACAAGATGAAGGGGCCGGTGCCGGAAGGTTATTATACTGTGCCGATCGGCAAGGCCGAAGTGGTGCGTGAAGGCACTGATCTGACGATCGTTGCCACTGCTATCATGGTGCATAAGGCACTGGATGCTGCGGCAGAACTCGCCAAAGAAGGCATCAATGTTGAAGTGATTGATCTGCGCACAGTGCGCCCGATTGACCGTGACACCATTATTGCCAGCGTGAAGAAAACCTCGAAACTGATGTGTGTTTACGAAGCGGTTAAAACATTGGGTATTGGTGCGGAAATCAGTGCGCTGGTCGCTGAAAGCGATGCATTCGACTATCTTGATGCGCCGATCATCCGCCTTGGCGGCGCAGAAACGCCGATCCCTTATAATCCTGATCTTGAACGGGCAACGGTGCCGCAGGTGCCGGATATTCTCAAAAGCGCCCGTGAACTTGTGAAGGGGGCGCGCTAGTCATGGCGGTTGAAGTCATCCTGCCTAAAGTTGATATGGATATGGAGACCGGCCAGATTTCGCGCTGGTACGCCAAGGATGGCGATACGGTCACCAAAGGGCAATTGCTGTTTGAGATTGAAACAGACAAAGCCGCTATGGAAGTGGATGCGCCTGCATCGGGTATTCTTGGCGATGTGACTGCCGAAGAAGGTGCTGTTGTGCCTGTGGGGCAGGCTGTCGCGTGGATTTACGCCGAAGGTGAAGAGCGTAGTGCGGCCAACAAGGCAGTGGCTGAACCTGCTGCTATTGTTGCGGATGCGGTGCAAACACCCGCCGTTACAGCCCCCGCTGCGCAGCCGGTCATGACCCCCGTACCGGTTGCGCAGGCGGAGAGTATTGCCGGTATTCGCGCCACGCCGCTTGCCCGCCGTCTTGCAAAAGATGCCGGACTTGATCTCGGCACTGTACAGGGATCAGGGCCCAAAGGCCGTATTCAGAAAAAGGATGTTGAGGCCAGCCTGACATCGGCAGCTCCGCTTGCGGTTGTGCAGCCTGTGGCAGCGCCTGCACCGCGCGTTATCGTCTCAAGTGACGCTGATTTGGCACTCAATGCCGTCTGGCTGCGGCAGGGTGAGGCCGGATATTTGCCGATTGTGCTGATCCACGGTTTTGCCTCTGATCTCAATAGCTGGCGCATGTTGCTGGCCGGTGGCACTTTGCGCAATCCGGTTCTGGCACTTGATCTGCCTGCCCATGGCAGTTCACCGCGTATTGTGCCCGATAGTCTTGATGTCATGGCTGCCGGTGTTGAAGCTGTGCTGGCTGCCCATAATATCGGAGCCTGCATTCTCACCGGTCATTCTATGGGCGGCGCGGTTGCGGCGGTTACCGCAGCACGCGGTATTGCGGATGTGCGCTCACTGGTGCTGATCTCGTCTGCCGGTCTCGGGCCACAGATAAACGGGGCTTTCCTTGAAGGGCTGGTGCGGGCAAAATCTGAGGCCAGTGTAACGCCTTGGCTCAAAGAACTGTTTGCCGATGAAGCACTGCTGTCAAAAGCCTTCATCAATGCAACTGTTGCGCAGGCACAGGATACAGAATTGCGCAATGCGCAAGCCGGAATGGCAGCGCATCTTTGTGCCGACGGGACGCAGACATTTGAAATCCGCTCCGGCCTTGCCCGCCTGACAATACCGGTACGGCTGATCTTCGGCGCGCAGGATCGTATCATTCCTGTGGCACATGCCTATGGTCTGCCCGGCGAGATTGGCGTGCATGTCTTCCAGAAATGCGGACATATGCCACAAATTGAGCAGCGTGATGCTGTGTTGCGGATCATCCGCGATTGTGCCGCGGCAGCACAAGCCGTCTGAAATACAGGGAACAGGCCGTATATCGTTTCCTCTGTCTGCCTGTTCTTCTGATCTCACCCCCGCGCATGACAATGCTGCGGGGGTGTTTTTTATTAAAAATGCAGCTTAATGGCTGGCAGGCTGGGTCAGCGCTGCTGCCGGATGTTCGCTGCCAAGTGCCCGTTGCACGGCAGCGCGCGCAGAAGCAAAATCCGGCATCATCCAGTTGGGTTCCTGCCCCAGAAACTTATCGAGAAATGCGATGGCAAAGCCCGGCATTTCAGATGCGTTCTCGCGATATGCCCACCATGTACGCAGATCATTGGCGCTCTGGTCAATATCAGGGCTGGTGCCGAATTCCTGTTCCTGCACTGCGGCAATCGCGCAGATGCAATAATTGGTATAGAGAAAACCTTCCGGCCAGAAACGGATGATTTCGTTCAGGTTTTCCATCTCGCCGCTGAGGTTTTTATCCGGCGGGGTTACGGCTTTGGCAGGGCTCAGACGGATCAGCTCTTTCAGCACCAGACCGGCTGCAAAAGTGATGAAATCCTTGCGGTCAACAGCGGCATAATGCTTGTTCTGATTGACCAGCTCAATCCAGTTGAGAAAGGCTTCCGTCAGGCGCTTTTCGTCAATATCATAGCGGATACCGGTCATCTCGGTAATCAGGCCGGCATGTTTGCGCAATGTGGCGCGAAACCAGCGCAGCTGCCGCAGCCTGTGGCGCAGATCAGGCATATTTGTCATCTGGTTTTTGAACAGCAGATCCATGATTTGCTTTTTGTCCTCATATGTCGCGCAAGGGCATTCTGTTTCCGATGATCATAAGCGATGTGCGCGGCAATGTCGCCGGTAAACATCACATAAATCCTGATACATCCCTTCGCGTATAACTGTTTCTGCAATCGCTTCACCTGCTTGAAATCCTTGTCCGGAAAGGCAGGATGACAGCGGGTTGAACTGTCAAGCTTTAATTATACATATTGACATTTGAAAAAACAAATGTTCTCTAATTCATTGGGAGAATGCACCGGTCACAGGTGGTAGGGCAGCGGAGAGATTATCCTATGGCGATATGGCAATGGGCATTACTGGCTTTGGCATTGCTCTGGGGTTTCCAGTCGCTCGGGGTCTGGTTTCAGATGCGCCATTATACGGATGTGATGAAGGGCATCAGCAATAAATACAAGGATGGCTATGTCGGTGCCGGTCATGTACGCGGCCGTTTCGGCAAAGGCGTGATCGTGCTGATCGTAACAGACCGCCATCTGGTTGTGCGCAGGCTTCTGGAGATGAGCGGGCGCACGGTTTTTGCCAAATTTTCCCGTCGGGAGGCTTTTGAAGGGCTGACACTGGAGCAATTGCGGGAAAAAGCCGATCAGGGTGTGTTTTTGCCGGTGGTTGCACCGGCCGTTCATACGGCCATTCAGCAGGCCGAGCGGCTGGCGGAACAGAGTGACGGTGAAGCAGGCTTGTCCGGACTGAAAACGGTTTCAGCCTGAAACCGCAGCTATCAGGCAGGCCGGTCTGGGCAGACTGACTCGCCATGAAGTGAGAAGGGGAGCGCCGTATCTTAAAGATCGGCAATCAGGGAGGTCATATGTCAATTACAGCAATGTTGGCACAACATGCCGACATCACCATGCAATCCCTGCATCATGCGGGCGGGCTGGTTTCAGATGCAGTTTTAAACGGAGCGCTGCACGGCAAAGCGGCTGTGCAAGGCGGCACCCATGATCTGGTGGTGCTGGCGCAGGCAAGCGGCAGTGATATCACGGTTGATCAGTTCCGCGAACGATTGCAAAATGTGCAGCAGGAAGAACAGCTTGGCTGGCTCACCGCTGCGGGTAAGCATTTTATCGGCGTGTTCCAGAAGGGCGGCGAGGTCTTTACCGGTTTTGTCACCGGTATTATTCCGACGCTGATCGTGCTGATGACCGCATTTTACGCGATCACCGAACTGGTTGGTGAAAGGCGGGTGCATGGTCTGGCGCGCAGTGCAGGGCGTATCGCTTTAACGCGCTATACGGTGCTGCCGCTGATTTCTGTATTCTTCCTCACCAATCCGATGGCCTATACATTCGGCTCGTTTCTGGATGAAAAATATAAACCGGCTTTTTATGATGCCACGGTTTCCTATGTACATCCGCCGCTCGGTCTGTTTCCGCATATTAATCCGGGTGAATATTTTGTCTGGGGCGGCATTCTTGTGGCGCTGATGGAGCTGGAAAAGAAAGGCGCTGTCCCTGCCGGATATCATGTTTCGGTTGCAATCTGGTATGCGCTGGTCGGGCTTGTGGTTATCCTGCTCAAAGGCATGCTAACCGAGCGGATTACCGCCATTATGGCGCGCCGTCAGGGCATTGAGCTCTGAGAGGGCGGGAGGACAACATGGCGAAAACCTATAAATCCGTAAAAATCAATCCGGGTTCCGGCGGCTGGGGCGGCCCGCTGACCATTCAGCCGACAGAACAGCGCAACAAGGTTGTGTCTGTTACCGGTGGCGGGATTCATCCGATTGCGCGCCAGATTGCCGATATGACCGGTGCTGAAGCGGTGGACGGCTTTAAAAGCCCGCCGATTGAAAGCGAAATGGCGGTTGTGGTGGTGGATTGCGGCGGCACCGCACGTTGCGGTGTTTATCCGCGCAAGCGCATTCCGACTGTCAATGTGATGCCGGTTGGTCAGTCCGGGCCGCTGGCGCAGTATATTACCGAAGATATTTATGTCTCCGGTGTGAAAGCGGAAAATATTGAACCGGCCGACGGTTCTGCACCTGTTGCTGTTTCACACGCACAGACCCAAACGGAAGAACCGGTAACACATGCTGCTGAACAGCCGTCTGAGGGTGGTATTATCGGCCTTATCAGCAGTATCGGCCGCGTAATGGGCGGTATTGTCGGCGTGTTCTTCAATGCAGGCCGCCGCACCATTGATCAGGTGATCCGTAACGTCTTGCCGTTCATGGCCTTTGTGACAATGCTGATCGGCTTTATCCTTTATACCGGTATCGGCGATATTCTTGCGCAGCCGCTTGGGCCGCTGGCAAATAATATTATCGGCCTGCTGATCCTCTCCGCCATTTGCGGTCTGCCGTTTCTGTCCCCGATCCTCGGGCCCGGTGCGGTTATTGCGCAAGTTGTGGGTGTGGCGATTATCGGCCCGCAGATTGCCAATGGTACGATTGCACCGGCAATGGCTCTGCCTGCCCTGTTTGCCTATAATACGCAGGTGGGTTGTGACTTTGTGCCGGTTGGTCTGGCGCTCGGAGAGGCCAAACCGAAAACCATTGAAATCGGCGTGCCTGCAGTTCTGGTCAGCCGCCAGATTATGGGGCCGGTCTCCGTGCTGATCGCATGGGCTGTTAGCCTCGTCGTACTCTAAAACACGCTTCTACAAAGGGGCGGCTGCGCTTTGTAGCTGCCCCTCTCAGACAGATCAGACTTACAGAATGAAAGGTACTGCCGCCATGACAATCTCTTTGAAAACACGGGTAACCGCAGTAGGACCTGAAGTGGCGGATCTGGCCGAGGGTGGTGTGATCATTCTGTTTGCTGACGGCTCACCTTCGGAACTGGCGGAAGTCTCCGTGCTTCATGCGGTGGAAGCGGAACCGGCTGTTGAAGCTCCATCCGTCGGCGCAACAATCAGCATTGGCACGGTTGAGGCGGTTATTACATCTGTTGGTGCAAGTGCATGGCAGAAAGTGCTGGATATCGGCCATGTGGTGATTTCGTTCAACGGTGCAAGTGATGCTGACCGCCCGGGGGAAATCTGCGCTTCGGAAGTGGATACGCAGGCTCTGGTGGCGCAATTGCAGACCGGTGCCAGCATTGTTATCCGCGCATAGTTTATTTGAATAATTTGAAACAGGTATAGCATGGAACGCTCGACAATCGTGCGGGTGCATGAAGGATTACATGCACGCCCCGCCACCCGCTTTGTGAAGCTTGCCAAAAGCTTTGAATCGGACATTGAGATTGTTAAGGCCGGTAAAAGCGTCAGCGCCAAAAGCTCGGTCAAGCTGATGCTGCTCGGGGTGAAAGAGCATGAGAGCGTTACCGTGCGTGCCGAAGGCGCAGATGCGATTGAGGCGCTGGAGGCACTGATCGGCTATCTGGAAAATCCGCTTTCCGGTCTTGAGAACACGCCTGACGGGCAAGCGCCTGCCACACCGGAACCGGCGCAACCGCAAGCCGCTGTAACGCCGCCTGTTGCCGTTGATGATAAGGGGGTTCTGCAAGGGATTGCCGCCAGTGAAGGGGTGGCCATCGGCCCTGTATGCCCTTTCTTCCCGCCGCAACTGGCTGCAGATAACCGGCTGCTGAAGGCTGAGGAGATACCGGCAGAGCTTGAGCGTTTTCACGCCGCGGTTTTGCAGGTGCAGCAACGCATGGACGCGGAATTACAGGCGGATAATCTGGCTGAGAGCGACCGTGGTATTATCGCGGCATTGAAAGATATTGCCGCAGATGAAACGCTGCTGGAAGAGGCAGTCACGCTGATCAAAGGCGGTATGGATGCCCTGTCTGCAATGCTTGGCGCCGGTGCCGCAGTTGCCCGCCAGTTTGCGGAAATTGATGATCCTTATCTCAATGCCCGTGCCGATGATGTGCAGGCGGTCAGCCGTCAGATTTGCCTGTCGCTGCTGGGGCAGGAGGATGCCAGTCTTGCTGATTTGCCGGAAGGTGCGGTGCTGGTGGCAGAGGATATTGGCGCGTGGGATTTTGCCCGTGCGCCGCTAAAAAAGATTGGTGCAATTGTCTGCGGTCATGGCGGGGCAACATCGCATGTGGCGATTATCGCCCGCACGCATGGTATTCCGGCTGTGTTGGGGCTGGGGCAGGCCGTGCATCAGTTGAAAACGATCCGGCAAATTGCGGTGGATGGCAGCAGCGGGCGTGTGATTGCTGATCCTGATCCGGCAGTCAGTGCACAGTTCCGGCAGCGTATTGCGGATGCGCAGGCTGAGAAACAGGCGCTTGAAGCCTATCGCACAGTGGTGCCGCGCCTTGCCGATGGCACCGTGATTGAAGTTGCGGCCAATCTCGGCTCGCTTGAGGAGATCGAGGTGGCGCAAGCTGCCGGTGCCATGGGGGTGGGGCTGTTTCGTACAGAACTCCTGTTTATGAAACATATGCATTTGCCGTCAGAAGATATGCAGACGGAGACTTATGCGGCTTTGCTGAAGGCTTTTGCGCCCTATCCGGTGATTGTGCGTACGCTCGATATTGGTGGCGACAAGCCGGTTGCCGGTATTGAGTTTCCGCAGGAGGATAATCCGTTTCTCGGCTGGCGCGGTATTCGCATGTGTCTCGACAGACCGGATATTTTCAAGCCGCAATTGCGCGCTTTGCTGCGTGCCGCCGTGCACGGGCAGTTGAAAGTTATGGTGCCGATGATCTCCGATGTGGCGGAAATTCGCGCCACCAAGGCGCTGATCGAGACATGCAGGCAGGAACTGGCAGCTGAGGGCAAGGCGCAGGGCAGTTTTGAACTTGGGGTGATGATTGAAACGCCGGCTGCGGTTTTTGCCGCTCATGCCTTGGCACAGGAAGCTGCCTTTTTCTCCATCGGTACCAATGATCTCACCCAATATGTGATGGCGGCAGACCGGCTTAACCCGTCTGTTGCCAGATTGAATGATGTGGCACATCCGGCGGTGATGGCTGCAATTGAAATGACGGCAAAAGCGGCCAAGGATGCCGGTATTCCGGTTGGTATGTGCGGGGAAGCCGCTGCACGACCGGATCTGATTGCCGGATTTATCCGCATGGGGCTGACGGAACTGAGCATGAGCCCTGCCTCAATTCCGCGGGCAAAGAAACTGATTTCAGAGCTGTAATCGTCAATGCCGCGCGGGCTTGATCACGCGCGGCATGATTTTGTTTAAGGCAGATGGGAAATCAGCGTGGCGAACAGAGTTTGCAGTTCAGCATCATCCTTCTGTTCCAGTGCAGCAAGAAAACGCTCAAAGCGGGCTTCTGTCGCCAGCAAGGCGCTGTCCAGATTATCGGCATAATCCGCATTATTCTGTCCCGCCATATCTGCGGATTTGGCCGTAGCTAAGCCGAATATGAGGCTTGTTGCCGCAAAACAGGATGTCAGTACGGGTTTGGAGACCGTGCCGGACAGGCGCACAGGCTGGCTGCGCAATAATTGCCGCAGCAATATGGAGCACAGTGCAGCGCTGGCACGGATCATATCTGTGTCAGGCGCGTTCAGTCGGGTGATCTGTGCATGATGGTGCTGTTTCAGATTAGTATACACAGCCATAAAGGCTGCTTCCTGAATCAGTGCATTGTCTGCTTTATGACGGCGCAGCACATATTTGGTGAGATAATACATATCCCGGTGGAATGCGCGCTGCCCCTCGGCGCTGCCGCTGAAATAGTCTTGCAGGCTCTGCACCTCAGGTGCGGCATCATCATGCAAAGCGGGATTGTCAGATACCAGTGAAATGGAAATGGTTTCTGCTGTGCTGAACGCTTTATCTATCACCGTGGCTGCAGCATGGGCGGCGCGGTTCAGCACGATTTCCGGCAGCAAAGGGGGATGACCGGTTGTGAAAGGCGTATCTGTGCCACCGCTATCGCGGGTGCGGCGCAGGGCATGGCGCAGGCCTCGCAGCTTGTCTTTGATATTGACGGCAATGCCGTTAGGAAGGTCCTGATGCATAGTCGTTTATCCTGCACATATGAGACGGGTATAACCCGAAATGATAAGGGGATTATTGTTTCTTCACGGTCTAAAAAGCAATAAGTTGGGCAAGAAAATCCTGCATATCTTGGCCTTTCAGGCAGTATAAGACAGTGTCACACAGATTATTCGGGGAATTGGGTTGAAAAGCACCAGACGCAAGACAGGGCATCATCAGGAGTCAATTGAACTGATCGTCGGATCAGAAGGCGTTGCAAGCGAGAATAAAACCAACCGGCTGCGCACACGGGCTGCATGGATGTATTATGTCGAGCAGATGACGCAGAATGATATTGCCGATGTGCTGGGTGTCGGGCGTGTTACGATTGTGCGTTTGCTGGCAGAAGCGCGAGCTCGCAATGAAGTGAAAATCACGATTGAAGGTAAACTTGCAGGGCTGACTGCGCTGGAGCGGATGCTGGAGCAGAATTTCGGGCTGGAGCGGGCTGTGGTTGCGCCTTTATCGACGCCGGAAATTGATCCGATTATGCCGGTTGCAGCGGCGACCGGTGCTTATCTTTCGGAAAAAGTGCAGCATGGCATGCGTATCGGTGTAGGCTGGGGGCGCACATTATCGGATACATTGCAGCATATTGGCGCGCGCAGCCTCAATGATCTTAAAGTGATTTCGCTGCTTGGCGGTATTGCGCAGCCGCGCCGTTTCAATCCGCCGGAATTTGCCTGGCAATTTGCACAGATTTTTCAGGGCGAGGGCTATCTGATTCCCGCGCCTGCACTGGTTGACAGTGCCGCCACCCGCGAGGCGCTGATTGAGCGCTGCGGTTTGAAAGATGTTTTTGAAATGGCGGATGATCTGGATATGGTGCTGGTCAGCGTCGGTGGTATTGAGACTGCCAGCAGCACATCCTACC
Organism: Pseudochrobactrum asaccharolyticum; assembly: GCA_040392545.1. GTDB lineage: Bacteria > Pseudomonadota > Alphaproteobacteria > Rhizobiales > Rhizobiaceae > Pseudochrobactrum > Pseudochrobactrum asaccharolyticum_A. The sequence continues at coordinate 225,290 of JBEBVV010000002.1, forward strand.
GTGTCGGCCTGATTGATGATGTGCAGAAACGTTCGCTGATCGCCAATGGCGCTGTGGGCGATATGCTGTTTCATTTTTATGACCGCAATGGCGAGATTGTTGCCGACCCTGTGCATGAGCGTGTCATGTCCGTGGGCATGGATAAGCTGCAGAAAGCGCCGGTGCGTATTCTGACCTCCGGCGGGCCGGAAAAGATCGAGGCGCTGCTTGGTGCGATGAAGCTGTTGCGGCCGACGGTTTTTATCACTGACGAGGTGAGTGCTGCGGCGATGCTGAAACAATATCAGGCAGAAAATGCCGCCTGATCTGTGGTCAGATCAGGCTTTTTAACGACAGCAATTCCTGTGCGGTCGCTTCATCCGTGATCAGCACCTGTGCTTTGGTGGTGAGAATACCGGCACGGATGGCTTGCGCTTTACGCACACCGCCTGCGGAGATGATCACTTTCGGCACTTTGCGTAATTCTGCCGGATTGATCGCCATAGCGCGCTTGTTGATCGGGTGATCGAGTATCTCCCCGTTATCATTGATGAACTGGCACAGCACATCCCCGACCGCGCCTGCCGCCTGCAGGCTTTCCGCATCTTCCGCACTCAGCAGGCCGCGGCGGAAAATCGAAGCCTGTTTGCTGACATCGGCAACACTCAGAATCGCCAGATCAATTTCTGAAACTTTGTTTTTCAGAGCTTTGAGATCCTGAATGTCCCATAATTCCTGTGCCAGTTTTTCATGGGGCACAAAAACCGGTGCTGTGATCTGGAAAAGCTCGGTCTTGTAGAACTCCGCCAGCCGCCATGCCACGGCAGACGGATTGTAAGCCATGGAATGTGTCAGCCCGCCAAGCAGTGAGATCACGGAAAGATCGTTGAATTCACGCCATTTCAGATTGCTCATACAGGCCTGCAATGTCGCGCCCCAACCCACGCCGATGGTCAGGCCATCCTGCATCCGCTCGGAAAGATAGCGCCCCGTCGCATGGCCGATCACTGCGGAAAGGCTGGCTTCGGACTGGTCGGAAGAAGGCACGACAATGGCCTCAAACAGGCCGAGATGTTTTTCCAGCGCGCGCTGTAATTTGATCAGCGGTTCGGCATGAGAGTTCAGCGAAATCTGGACAATGCCTTCCTCACGCGTTGCCGCCAGCAATCTGAAGGCTTTGATGCGGCTGATGTTCAGATTTTGAGCAACCTGCTCCTGTGTCAGCCCTTCAATATAATAGAGCCATGCCGCGCGCAGCTTCAGTTCATCCTGATCTGCCTGAAATTTGGTCTTCGGCTTGCTGCTGCGGGCCATAGTGACATCCCTGTGCGATTTTCTGTTGAAATAAGCCTGTTGTTATCTTGTTGTCATAATGACCTGATATTAGGTGTGCGGTCAAGAATTGTTCAGAATTATATTTGAACAAAAATATTTAATTTGCAAAAATTGTACGAATAAATCATATATTCCCCATCATGAAAATTGTAAGACGGTTTTCGCTTTGCGAAGAGGTCGTCTGTTGCTCAAGAGGTGTGGGAAATGCGAATTCTGATTTCAAATGACGACGGTATTGATGCATCGGGCATTGCCGTGCTCGAAAAGGCCGCGCGTCTTTTGACTGATGATGTCTGGATTATCGCGCCGGATGGCAATCGCAGTGCCAATGGTCATTGTGTCTCTCTGAGTGCGGGTTTTTCCGTCAGTAAACTGGCCGATAAGCGCTTTGCCTGCACCGGTACGCCGGTGGATTGTGTGATTGCAGCGGTGCATTGGGTGTTCCGTGATCAGCCGCTGCCGGATCTCATTCTGTCTGGCATTAATGCAGGGCGCAATGTGGCGGAAGATGTGTCCTATTCCGGCACGATGGCGGTTGCCCGTGAGGGCGCATTGAATAATATTGCATCCGTTGCCTTCTCAGCGCCGCGTGATTGTGAAGATTTTGATGCGGATGCGCTGCAATGGCTTGCCAGCCATATCCGCAATTTCTGGGAGACCAGAAGCGAATGGGCGCATGATGGCCATTGGCTCAATGTCAATCTGCCGCGCAAAGTACCTGCGGCGCTGGAAATGGCTGAGATCGGCCGCGATAAAAATCTGAAATATGTGAATATCCTGGAAGAGACCGCAGATTTTGTGCGTATTCAGCCATTGGCCGATCGTGATTATAAAACCAATGGCAGGGATGAAAATGCGTTGATTGATGCCGGTAAGGCCAGCGTCACCAATCCGAACTGGTTTGGTCATTCAAATGTACCGGCTTCGGTGACGGCGCATAAACCGGACTGATTCTTCGGGTGCCCTGATAAACGAAAACACCCCCGCCTGTTCTTGCAGTGCGGGGGGGGTTTTTATGAGAAAACGCCGGAAAACCGGCTTATCTGTCTTTAATCGCCGATCAGCGGATAGACGATTTTGATCACGTCTTCGAGGTGATTATTGGCAAAGCCTTCGTGTTTCAGCACTTTGCTTTCCACGTTGCCATCTTCGGAAAAGACGTGCTCCATAAAGCCGACTTCACGCGTACCGCCCATTTCCGGTACCAGTTCTTCCGTCGTCGTAAAGGCGATGGATGAGCACCATTCCAGATGCACATTGCCTCGTTTGGCCGAGCGTTGCTGGTGCAGATGGCCGCTGGCAATCAGACGCAGTTTCGGATGGTTGATCAGCGCATCAAGGCGGCTCCAGCCTTTCGGATCGACAGTCCAATAGGTCAGTTCTGTGCTGTCCATATTGTCAATATAGAGCGGCTGATGGGAAAAAACGGCCAGATAACGGTCGCCGGATGTGGTGATTTGCTCGTCAATCCAGGCATATTGTTCTTCTTCCTGCGGCAGACCTGAGCCGATCAGCATGGAGCTGATGCCGATAATGCGCCAGTTGCCGCGGTCGATCACCCATCGGTCTGTACCGAAATAATCCGAAAATTTTGCATAGCGGGCAGCATTGATGGCGCTGCCATTTTCGCTTTCCGGTTTGGACAGGGCAGGGTTGTCGCCGATATCGTGATTGCCGGCGAGGAAATGGATGGTCTTGCCGCTTTCCTTGAAGACATCGCGGCACAGCGCATAGTCCTCATCATAGCGGATACCGTCGAGTGTGATGTCGCCGGTGTGGATGATGAGGTCGTGATTTGATTCCGCCAGCGGCTTTGCCAGCAGGCGGTTGTTTTCACGGAAATGCTCCGTGCGCGGTGAAAGATGGGTATCGGAGATCTGTAATATGCTGAATTTGGTCATGTTCACTCCCGCAGATTGATATGTGTTTGTGCAAATCATTTAGTTTTGTACAAAAGTATTGACTGTGAATAAAAAGTTCAATAATTTTTTTCTAAAGTGAAGGCGTTCTTGTCAATTTGTGAGAAGGCGGACGCTGAATTGCTGACATGAAAACCGCAAAGGTTTGTATGCGGCCTTGAGACTGCATTTGGGAGGGGACGCGGATGTCCGGCATTGAGATCATTAATCTCAACAAGAAGTGGACGACATTTCACGCTGTGAATGATGTGAGTTTTACGGTGGAGCCCGGAACGATGACCGTTCTTCTGGGGCCTTCCGGTTGTGGCAAATCCACATCGCTGCGCCTGATTGCCGGTCTCGATGCGGTCACTTCCGGTCAGATCATTATCGGCGGCAAGGATGTCACCAATGCGGCACCTGCCAAGCGCGGCCTTGCCATGGTGTTTCAATCCTATGCTCTGTTTCCGCATCTGACTGTGGCGGAAAATATTATCTTCGGTCTGCGCGTGCGCAAAGTTGCCGCCGGTGAACGGGATCAGCGGCTGAAACGTGCGGCTGATATTCTCGGCCTGTCGCATTTGCTCGACCGCCGCCCGTCACAGCTTTCCGGCGGACAGCAGCAGCGTGTGGCGCTGGGGCGCGCCATTGTGGCTGAAGCCTCTGTCTGTCTGATGGACGAGCCTCTCTCCAATCTTGATGCGCAGTTGCGTCATGAAATGCGCAAAGAAATCCGCAGCCTGCAACAGCAGCTCGGTATGACTATGGTTTATGTGACCCATGACCAGATTGAAGCCATGAGCCTTGCCGATCAGGTTATTCTGATGAAGGGCGGCAAGATTGAGCAGAAGGCCAAACCTTCGGAGCTGTATCTGAAGCCGGCGACCACATTTGTTGCGCGTTTTATCGGCACCCCGCCGATGAATATCATCTGCATGGCCGATCACGGCGGGAAAGCCACGATAAGCGGTGCTGCGGATGCGCCGGCGATTATTGACGGCTCCGCACAGGGGTTGGTGCTTGGTCTGCGCCCTGAGGAAATCCGTGTGGCGGATGAAGGGCGCGTCAAAGCCCGTATCGAAGCAATCGAATATCACGGTGCCGACAGTATTCTGGAATGCCGCGTCGGCGACCAGAACCTGCAGGTGCGTATTGAAGGTGTCCGCCGGCTCAATACGGGCGACACGATCGGTCTCACATGGACGCCTTCGGCGGTGCATGTTTTTGATGAGACGGCAGGGCATCGCGTCGAGCGCACGGCTTTGCCTGTTTAATAAAAAATCGGGGAACAATAATCATCATCATTGGGAGGTGTAACAATGACAATGCAGGCAAAACGATCCGTGAAAACACTCTTCGCAACATCCGCTCTGCTCGCCGGTCTGGCTGGCTGGAGTTCCGCACAGGCCGAACCGGTCGAAATCAGCTTCTATTATCCGGTGGCCATTGGCGGGCCGGTTACCAAGATCGTGGATGATCTGATCACCCGTTTTGAAGGTGAGAATCCGGACATTAAGGTAAAGCCGATTTATTCCGGCACTTATCCTGAAACATTGAGCAAGTCGCTCACCGCTTTCAAATCCGGTCAGGCACCGGAAGTGGCGGTGATGCTCTCGACAGATATGTTCACTCTGATCGAGGAAGACGCGATTATTCCTTATGAAGATCTGGTGAAAAGCGACGATGATAAAGCCTGGCTTGCAGGTTTTACGCCGGTTTTCATGATCAACAGCAAAAGCGAAGACAAGACATGGGGCGTGCCTTTCCAGCGCGGTACCACGGTGTTCTTCTGGAACAAGGATGCGTTCAAGGAAGTTGGGCTTGATCCGGAAAAAGGCCCGCAGGACTGGGCTGAAGTTGTGGATTTTGCAACCAAACTTACCAAACGCTCCGAGGGCGGCAATGTGGAGCGCTGGGGCATGCAGGTGCCTTCATCGCTGACCTCTTACTGGCTGTTGCAGGGCTATGTGGCACAGAATGGCGGCAAGATTGCCGAACCGGATGGCAAAAAAACCTATTTCAATGCGCCTGAAGTTGTTGAGGCCATGCAATATTGGGTTGATCTGGCGCATAAGCACAAGGTGATGAAGCCGGGTGTGATCGAATGGGCAACCAATCCGAAGGACTTCTTCGAAGGCCGTGCCGCAATGATCACCACCACCAGCGGTAATCTGACCAATGTAAAGAACAATGCGCCTTTCCCGTTTGGTGTGCAGATTCTGCCGAAGAACAAGGCTTTCGGCGCACCGACCAGCGGCGGCAATGCTTATATTTTCAATGTTGAAGATGAGGCAAAGCAGCAGGCAGCTTTCAAATTTGTGAAATGGCTGTCCTCCGCAGATCAGGCTGCCGAGTGGAGCATCAAAACCGGCTATATCGCTGCCCGTGATGATGCATGGGAAACAGAAGCCATGAAGAAATATGTCGGGGAATTTCCGGGTGCGAAAGTTCCGCATGATCAGATTCCTTACATGGTGCCGGAACTCTCCACCTATGAGAACCAGCGCGTTGCCCGTGTGATTGATGATGCGATTGAAGCCGCGCTGACAGGCAATAAGAGCGTTGAAAAGGCGCTGAATGATGCGCAGGCCGAAGCTGAGCGTATTCTCAAGCCATATCAGTAAAAGCTGAATCCGGGGAGCTGTGTGCGGCGGAGGAACCGTGCACAGCTCATTCTTCATAAAAACACGATGATCTGCGACCGGTTCTGCCGGTGAGCATGATCAGTATAAAGCCGGAGAATTCGCGTGAATCAGGCGAAAAACCAGATAACACCATGGCTGCTGCTGTTGCCGGCCACTGTGCTGCTGGCGATGTTTACGCACATCCCCGCGGTGATGACCTTCATCAACAGTTTCTATCAGACCCCGCGCGGCAAACGTCCGCCGCGCTTTGTCGGGGCAGATCATTATTCGACGATGATCAGCGATCCGGTGTTCTGGGCCGCACTGAAAAACAACGCAATCTATGCGCTTGGTACTGTGCCTGCATCCATTGCACTGGCCATGCTGATGGCGATTATCGTCAATTCGTCCATTCGCGGCCGCTCTTTGATGCGGATGTCCTTCTTTCTGCCGACTGTGCTGCCGATGATTGCGGTTGCCAATATCTGGCTGTTTTTCTACACGCCCGGTTATGGTTTGATTGACCAGTTTCTCGGCCTTTTCGGTTTTCATGAAACCAACTGGCTCGGCAATCCGGATACGGTTCTTGGCAGTCTGATGGCGCTGGCGATCTGGAAAGAGGCCGGTTTCTTCATGATCTTCTATCTCGCGGCTCTGCAACAGATCAGCCCCAGCCTGTCGGAGGCGGCAGCGCTTGAGGGATCAGGGCGCTGGTATTTCTTCCGCCGCGTTACATTTCCGCTATTGATGCCGACAACTTTGTTCGTGCTGATTAATGCGGTGATCAATGCCTTCCGCCTGATCGACCATGTGATTGTGATGACCCGCGGCGGGCCGGATAATGCCAGCACTTTGCTGCTCTATTATGTTTACAATGTTGCATTCCGTTTCTGGGATACGGCCTATGCATCGGCTTTGACGGTTGTGCTGCTTCTGGCGCTTGCGCTCATTGCTTTCGTCCAGTTCGGGATTCTTGATCGCAAGGTGCATTACAAATGAGCACAATGACATTACCGCATCAGCCGCGTGAATTCTCGTTCTGGCGTGTTGTTGAAACCATCGGCTGCTATCTTCTGGGGCTGCTCTGGATATTGCCTTTGCTTTATGCCGTGTGGATGGCTTTTCATCCGCCGGAATATGAAGCGCGGTTTGACCTTTTCGCACCGGTGACGCTGGATAATTTCACCAATGCGTGGAATGCAGCACCTTTCGGGCGTTATTTTCTCAATACATTCATGCTGATCAGCACGATCCTGATCAGCCAGTTTATCATCTGTACTCTCGCGGCCTATGCCTTTGCCCGCTATGAATTCCGCGGAAAAACACTGGTTTTCATGCTGGTTCTGGTGCAATTGATGATTATGCCGGAAGTCTTGCTGGTGGAAAATTACCGCACGATTGCCAAGCTGGGTCTGGTGGATACAGTTGTGGCAATGGGGCTGCCTTATATGGCCTCGGCCTTTGGGATTTTTCTGCTGCGCCAGACATTCCTGACCGTGCCGAAAGAGCTGGATGATGCGGCGCGTGTTGAAGGTGCGGGTGCCCTTACCACGCTTCTCAAAGTCTATGTGCCGCTGGCCAAGCCGATCTATGTGGCTTACGGGCTGGTGTCGGTCAGCTATCACTGGAACAATCTGCTCTGGCCGCTGGTAATTACCAATTCCGTTTCCACCCGTCCGCTGACCGTTGGTTTGCAGGTATTTTCCTCGCCGGATCAGGGAGTGCAATGGAGTATTATTTCTGCTGCGGCACTGATGACCTCGGCACCTTTGCTGATCGGCTTCCTGCTGTTCCAGCGTCAGTTTGTGCAAAGCTTCATGCGTGCCGGTATTAAATAAAGTATGTGCTGTCAGGGATAAAAAGAAAGGCGGGTTTAACCCCGCCTTCTTTATTGGTCTGATCCCGCCGGATCAAAGATTTTTAATGGCATTGATCCGGTCAATCCCGCCGACAACCGGTGCAAAATCATCCCATACGGTTTTGGCACCGGCCTGCCACTTGTCATAATCTTCCGGCTGCAAAACCTGCGCGCCATGTTCTTTGGCTGTGGCAATGGCGGCAGCTTCATCATCAACAATCAACTGGTTGAAATAGCTTGCTGCTTCAACAGAGGCTTCCTGCAAGACCTGCTGCTGTTCTGCGTTCAGGCTGTTCCAGAAAGGCGCTGAGAAATATACCACGCCCGATGCCCAGATATGGCTGGTTTCGGTAACAGAGGGCACAACCTCATAGAGCTTGAAGCTCGCATAGGCTGATTTTGTCAGATCCATTGCATCGGCAACGCCGGTTTCCAACGCATTATAGGTTTCGGTGATTGGAATGCCGACCGGTGTGGTGCCGAGATTGCTCCAGAGTTTGGTGTGCAGCGGGCTTTGAATAACGCGGATGCGCTTGCCTTTCAGCTGTTCCGGTTTGGTCACGGCTTCCTTGGTGAGCAAATGGCGGGCACCATAATTGATAAAACCGGTGGCGATGAAATTTTGTGCTTTGAGTTTTTCTTTCAGATCATTGCCGGTCTCACCCTGCACGGTTTTCAAGACATGGTCTGCATCTTTGAACAAGAACGGCATATCGAGAATTTGCAGTTCCGGTACCCAGCCGGACAGAGCGGATACTGTGGAGAGGCTGCCCTGAACCGAGCCGAGGCGGATGCCTTCTGCCACTTCTTTTTCACCGCCCAGAGCGCTGTCTTTAACAATGTTGAAGCGGAATTGGCCCGGCAATTTGGCTTCCGCGAGATCGCGGATTTTCAACCAGATTTTGGTTTCCGGCTTGTCTTCGCCAAACAGCGAGGCAATAGTCACAGAGGTTTTTGCCTGTGCCGTGCGGATGAGGGCAGGCATGGCAAGAGCGCTGGCCGTGCCGAGTGTGGCGGTGCGCAAAAAATGGCGGCGGTTAAGCGTAATCATAGCGGATAATCCTTATGAGGGCAGGTCAGATGAGCAGCGCCCATGCGCCGAGAATGACGAGTGAAAACAAAAGTGCGATAAAATAGGGTGTCATCGCTTTGAAGAGTGCCGTGGCGGGCAGGCGGGTTACACCGCTGACCACAAAGACCAGCATGCCCACCGGTGGTGTCAGCCCGCCGATCATCAGATTGACAACGAGAATGACGCCGAACATCACCGGATCAATACCGGCAGCAACGGCAATCGGCAGAAAGATCGGGCCGAAGAGCAGGATTGCCGCGCCAATATCCAGTACGAGGCCAACAACCAGCAGCACCAGATTGATGATGATCAGGATCACAACCGGATTAGCGCCAAAACCGCTGACGAGATCGGAAATCGTGCCGGAAATATCATCGACCGCCAGCAGGAAGGCGAAGGGGCTGGCCGTGCCGATCAGCAAGCCGATCGCCGAGGCCTCTTTGCCGGATTGTTTGAAAATATCATAGAGCGAGGCAGCGCCGACTTTACCGATCACGGCCATGATCAGCGTGTAAACAGCGGCAATAGCGGCGGCTTCCGTTGTGGTGACAATACCCATGCGGATACCCACAACAACGATAATACCAAGGCCGAAAGCGGGAATTGCACCAATGGCAGATTGCAGACGCTCCTGTCGGCTGGCTCGGGGTTGGGCAACCTGTTCACGCACAGTCAGGTGAATGGCGACTGCAAGGCAGATTGCCATAATGGCACCGGCAAAGAACCCGCCGACCAGCAATGCGCCGACCGAGAGATTGGTGGCCGCAGCCAGAATGAGAAAGGCAATGGACGGCGGGATCACATTATCCAGCACTGATGAGGCAGCAATAATCGCCCCGGCCTGTGCCGGCGGATAGCCGCGCTTGACCAGTTCCGGCTGGAAGGTTGCGGCGCCAAAAGCGGCATTGGCAACGGAGGAGCCGGAAGCGCCGGAAAACAGCACACTCGTCAAAAGCGTTGTCTGCGCCAGCCCTGCACGGCGATGACCGACCAGAGATGAGGCAAATTGCACGATTTTCTGTGCAATACCTGCGGCGGTGAGCAGGCTGCCTGCCAAAAGGAAGAACGGGATTGCCAAAAGCAGAAATTTGGAAACACCGGTGACTGTGGAGGAAACCACCGCCGGTTCCGGCAGCGTGCTGCCAAAGGCAATGGCACCATAGGCGGCGGCCAGAAAGGCATGCGGTAGTGGGGCAGCAACCAGCAGGCCGACAAGCGCGATCAGTCCCAGAATAATGCTCGGGCTTAAATCCGTATCAATCTGGATATGGCTGACAGCAATATAGAGCGCTGCGGATGCAAGGCCGGCAATCAGCAGATCGGGTGTTTTGTTCTCGCTGATGCGCTGCAAGCCCAGAACAATCAGAATGAAAAAACCGCCGAGACCGAGAAAGCCGAACCGGATCCATTCCGGCAGGCCAAGCGTTGGGGAAATGCCGCCGAGAAGTGTGGCAATCCGTGCGCTGCCGAAACTCAAAATCAGCCCGCTCATCAGCGTGAAAATATCGGCGATAATGGCAGCGAGACGCTGGCCTGCGGGGGACAGGTGCGATGTTACCAGATCAAGGCGCATGGCCAGTGCCGAATTGATTGCCAGCGGCGCGCCGAAGGCAATCAAAGCGACATAGAGCCATGTCGCCAGTTCTTCTGAACCGAGAAGACCGGTATTGAACCCGTAACGCAACACAACCGCTGTCAGCACAATCAGCAGCAATGCGGCAAGCAGCACGGCGCAGAGCGCACCCAGCACATTTTCAATGCCTGCCAGCACGGATCTGGCAAGAGATTGAAGCGGTGTGGCTGCAATTGCGGGATAGGTCTTCACGGTGCTCATCATCAGGCCGTTTTCAACTTGGAGAGATCGCGGTCAAACAAGGTTGACCATGTATAGTTTTTGGCTTGCTTCACTTCGGTTGAAACATCAAGCCGTGGCAAGACACTTTCCCCGAAACGATAGGCTTCCTCCAGAAGCGGCATACCGGAAAGGATGAAAGTTTCCACCCCTGCCGCGCGATAGGCTTCCAGCGTGCGGATAACCGTATCCGGCGAGCCGACAATGGCTGTGCCCGGACCCGGACGCACAAGACCGATGCCTGCCCAGAGATTGGGTGCAATTTCCAGATCGCGCAGGTTGTCAGGTTTCACGCCGCCATGCAGCGCACTCATGCGTTTCTGGCCAACGGAATCCGTATTGGAAACAAAGCGCTGATTGGCGGCAATGGATGCCTCATCCATCTGCGCATACAGATCATTGGCGGCTTCCCACGCCTGCGCATCGGTGTCACGCACGATCACATAAAGGCGGATACCATATTGCATTGTCCGGCCAAAATGCTTGGCGCGTTCTTTGACCTTGGCGATTTTCGCACCGATCTGTTCCGGTGTTTCACCCCAGGACAGGTAAGTGTCGGTGTGTTTGGCGGAAACATCAAGCGCTTTGTCGGAAGAACCACCGAACCAGAGCGGCGGCGGGGCAATTGTGTCGCCCACCGGCAATGCCAGTTTGGCGCCGGTTGTGGAGAAATACTTACCCTGAAAATCCACGCTCTCACCGGCAAATAATTTGTGCCAGATGGTCAGATATTCATCTGCCATGTCATAGCGTTCATCATGGGGAATATTCATGCCATAGGCGCCGAGCATTTTGGCATCGCCCGATACTACATTGACCAGCAGGCGGCCTTTGGAAAATTCCTGAAAACTCGCCGCCATTTTGGCAAGCAAAGTCGGTGCGACCAGCCCCGGATGAATGGCGACAAGAAATTTCAGCCGTTCCGTATAAGGCAGCAGCGCATTGGCCAGTCCCCAGACATCATGAGCGCCGGTGGCAAAAAGTGCGCCGGTATAGCCCAACTGGTCATAGGCCATAGCGAGCTGCTTATAATAGCCAAGATCAACTCTGCGGGAGCCTTCAGGCTTCCACGGATAGGCACCGTCAGGCGCGCACATATACCAGAAAATATTCATATCATTGTCCGTATTCTTAAATTTGTTGAAAGGCAGGTTCAGGCTGCCTGCGGATAAATGCGGGCAAGACGGTCGAAATGACCGTGACGATGCAGAACCTCTGCTTCTGTCTGTTGTTCTGTGAGAATGGTCTCATCTGCCGGAATGACGGTGAAATCGCGCGAGGCAATGACCTTTTCCCAGCCTTCCAGGCTCGCTTCCGTTGCGCCACTTTCCACCAGCCTGCGGGCGGCCTGATGCGGATCTGCGGTGATCTCGCGGCCGATACGCGCCAGTTCCTGCGCTATTTGCAAACGGGTTGCGCCATCAAGCCCGCTGCTTTCCAGTGTCCAGAACAAAGAGCGGTTGGGAATGGTCGAACCGCAGCGTGATAAAAGGCGGATATCATTGCGCTCAAGGGCATTTTCCAGACGGGGTGCCATGGCAATCCATGCATCAATGCGGCCTTCGAGCAAAGCGGGCAAGGCGTCATTGACCTCCGGTTCCACGCGCTCAATATCGGCAAGGCCAAGGCCTGCATCTTCCAGATTGCGTGCCAGATAATAGGTCTGGAAAGAACCGTCCACCAGTCCGATGCGGCGGTGTTTCAGATCGGCTGTGGTTTTGATTATGCTGTCCGCGCGCACCAGAATGGCACCATTGGCTGGGCGTGGCGCGGAGGCGGCAATATAATTGACTGACAAGCCTTCCAGTGCGGCGGTGATTGGCGGGGTGGAACCCGTACCGCCAAAATCAATCTTGCCTTCAGCAATCAGCCTGCCGGTATCGCGCCCTTCACGATAGGCAACAAACTCACCGTCAAAGGACGCAAAGGCATCAGGCCAGACCTGAGCAATACGCAAATGCAGATTGCTGGGATGAACGCCGATTTTCATAAACTGTCCTTTCAGGCAGGCTGCCAGCCGGAAAAAAATGGCTGGGCTATTGAGGCTTCGGGGCAGGGCAAAAAATGCTCTGCTACGATAACAATTTACTTTTTTGTAAAATGAAAGCCAAAGCGGCCTGTTCTAAATTTATGGCGGACGGTGATGGTTTTATTCTAGTTTTTGCCACGCAGGCAGATCATAATTTTTAAGGATGATTTTTATAACATATTGATTAGTATGTAGTATCATTATATCTTTTTATATAATGATTGCGGATTGGCTTTTCGGGGATATGTGATGACCAAGCCGGTTGCGGCCAGATTATGCCGCTCTGTTACCACTGCGAGCGAATTGCTGAAGCTGATTGCCAATGCAAACAGGCTGGCGCTTGTCTGCTATCTGATGGAGCAGGAGGCGCAGGTCAACGAGTTGGAAGCGGAATTGCGTATTCCGCAACCGAGCCTGTCGCAGCAATTGAGTATTCTGCGTGAAGCTGGCGCCATAGCCTGCAGGCGCGAGGGCAAGACTATGATTTACAGCGTGGCTGATCCGCGTATTGAGCAGGTGGTTTTGCGCTTGCGGGAAATTTTCGACGGGCTGGAGGATGTCACCGGCCGCAGGGCACTGCACTATAATGGGCAAGACCGTGAATTGCATATGTCCGATTTGATGTTTGATTGATACGATGATTGATCTTTATACATGGATAACCCCGAATGGTCTGAAAACCACCATTGCGCTGGAAGAATTTGGCCTGCCTTTTCAAACCCATGCGATTGATCTGACAAAGGGCGAGCAATTCTCTGAAACCTTCCGCAAGATCAGTCCCGGTTCCAAAATTCCGGCCATTATTGATCATTCAAACGGGCTGGTGCTGCTGGAATCCGGCGCTATCCTCACTTATCTCGCGGAGAAAACCGGCCGGTTTTTGCCTGCATCCGGAACTGAGCGCTATGGGGTGCTGGAATGGGTATTCTGGCAGGTGGGGGGCTTCGGCCCGACACTTGGCCATGCGCATTATTTCCTGACCTATCATCCTGAAATTGCCCCTGCCGCCTCTGAGCTTTTCGCACATGAGACCAAGCGGCTTTATGAAAAGCTTGAGCAGCATCTGAACGGTAAGGATTATCTGGCGGGGGATTATTCCATTGCCGATATGTCGGTCTGGCCGTGGGTGTCGCGCTTTGAACGGCATAAAATCAATCTCAATGATTACCCGTCTGTGCGGCGCTGGTATGTGAAGATCGCGCAGCGTGAAGCGGTGCAGCGTGGCTATCGTCTGCCGGTTTTCACAACAGAAATACCGCTGCCGTAAAGTTCTGCTGAATCAGTTTTACCCGTATCAAGTGTGGCTTCGCGGTCAGGGCAGAAAACAGAAATCAATGCGCGGTATAGCATTTTACTTTTACAGGATAAGACAGACAAATTCTTCCGCTCTGCCGGTTTCATGAGCATCCGGTTACTTTTCTGCGCTGCCAAAGCTGATAGATTTTCTAATAACTGAAAGAATAGACGCGAAGTATCAAAAATCTGAGGACATGCCATGACCGCACACCGTATCGTCGGTTTTTCCGGTAATCTGACCAGCCCGTCCAAAACCCGCGGTTTTGTTGAACATATTGCCGGACAGGCTGCTCTGTCTCTGGGCGGTGCTGCAACTGTTTATGACATTGCCGATCTGGGAGATTCATTCCCTGCCGCCCGCTGGCCGTCACAGCTTGATGCGCAGGCATCCGCAATTATTGATGCGCTCGGACAGGCTGATCTTTTGGTTGTCGGTACGCCGACTTTTAAAGGCAGCTATACAGGCCTGTTCAAACATTTCTTCGATCTGCTTGATCCGCAATTGCTGCGCGGCAAACCGGTTATTCTGGCGGCAACCGGCGGCGGTGACCGTCATTCACTGATTGTGGAGCACCAGTTGCGGCCGCTGTTCGGTTTTTTTGAAGCTTTCTCTCTGCCGACGGCGATTTATGTTTCCGACCGTGATTTCACTGATGGCAAACTGAGCAATCCGCTGATCGACAAGCGGGTGGCGCAGGCCGTGAGCGAGGCTGTACGCACGGTTTCCGGCCATCAGTACCGGCAGATTGCCGCTGAGTAATTCTGACGTCAGGCGCTGGTTTAACGCAGCATAATCAGCGCCATACCGGCAACGACCAGCAATGCGCCAAGCCATGCGCCGCCTGCCGGTCTTTCGCCGGTGCGCAGCCATAAGAGCGGCAGAATGATTACCGGTGTTGTCGCCGAAATCGTGGAGACAATACCGGTTTTGCCGCCGGATAAAGCAAAAAGCAGCAAGGTCATGCCCACTGCCAGCGACAGAAAACCGGTCAATGCGGTCAGAAGTGCAATTTTCAGCGTAAACTTTTGTTTTGGCTTGAAGGCCTGAACGGGCAGTTGCGTCAAAACAGTCAGGCAGCAGGCGGCAATGCCTACGCGCAGCAGCGAAGCCAATGCCGGATCAACACCGCTTGCCATGACAGGGCGTGCGATAATGGAGCCGATTGCCTGACCGGTTGCCGCTGCCAGTCCCAGTGCGACACCGATCCAGAGCGGGCCTTTGATTTTTTCCCATTCATGCATTTGTGCACGGCGCTTACCGAATAAAATAGCCAGCAAGACGCCGGAAATCGTGACAGCAATACCGGCACTTCCGGTCAGGGATAATGTCTCATCGAGGAAGATCCAGCCGAGCACCGCGGCAATTGGTGCATTGAGCGCAAACAGAATGCCGGAACGGCGCGGCCCCAGACGGTTGAGGGCGGTAAATAACAGTGAGTCGCCGATAAAAATACCGATCAGGCCGGATAATAATAAAGGCGCTGCACTCTCAAAACTGAGCTCGCGCCATGTGCCGCTGATCAGCACATAGATCAGCAACAGGCCGGTGACAAAAACCTGCCGCCCGCGGTTGAAAGCCAGTGCGCCGACATGACCGGCGGGGATGGCGGATATGATACCTGTGAGCGCCCAGCAGGTCGCGGCGCCAAGTGCGGCGAGTTCATAAACAGGCATGAGTTTATCCGGAAATCAGAGTGTGCCGCGTTTAAAGCATTGATGCAGAAGCTTTTACAGCGACCACGCATTACAGTCCAATCATATTCCCGGCAACAGATCATCAGAGTTTCAGATCAAATCATACCCGCACAGGATGATCTGACAGGGTTTATGTCTTTGGATAATTATGGTGATAAGTTTGCAACTATAGATGGTCATTCCAAAGGTTTATTGTTCTAAGATATTCTACTTATGGTTGATTTTATTATGCTGACTATAATGGATCTAAGTAAGGGTCGGATAATAAATGCATATAATCTCGCCTGTATATTTTTTTAATTTTCTCTCAGTAAATTGTGCTTTTGGCCGGTATATTCGGGTTCATACAATCTTGGCATTGGCCTTCGGAGCCTCGGTTTTACCGGTTCAGCCTTCAAAGGCTGATCCTTCTATTACTTATACCGGAAACGTAACGCCGGTACCTCCGCCGGGGGTAGCTGACTGGGACTGGTCGCTTGTTCAAGTGCTGACTGTCGGGGATAATGGTGCGGGTACACTGGACATTCGTAATGGCGCAACAGCATTCGGTGATACTCTGTTTGTAGGTAGTGGTAATGCTGGTCTCGGAGGAGCTTATCTAACTGTAAATGGCAAAGACTCTGCCATTGCTACTACTCATATCAATTTGGGTGATGGTGGTGACGGGACTTTAACAGTCAGTAATAGCGGTCTTGTTACCGATACGCATGCAAGAATTGGTTATCTGGCCGGTTCAACAGGCACAGCGACTGTTGAGGGGGCAGGCTCCAAATGGGTAAGCGTTGAAGAGTTCACAGTCGGCTATGCAGGCGGCGGCGAACTGGTGATCAAAGATGGCGGTGTGGCTTCCAATCTTAGAGGTTTTGTCGGTCGTTTTGCTGGTTCTACGGGAACAGTTACGGTTGATGGCATTGGTTCAGAATGGACGGCTGCTCGTGGATTGCATGTAGGCGATGCCGGAACCGGTATTCTGAACATTGTGAATGGCGGCATGATAAATATTGATGCTCTCCTGATCGGAGTAGCGATGGGTGGTAATGGAACGGTTACCGTAGATGGCGCTCACTCGGTATTGAATAGTCGTTCCGATTTGAGTATTGGCCAGCCCGGTAAAGGCCTCGGAACGTTGAATATTTTAAATGGTGGTACCGTATCAGCCTCCGGAAACCTTGGCGTGATGAATGGTACGCTGACAGTTGACGGAATTGGCTCCGCATTGGTTATTCAGGAAAACAGTAGCCTTTATGTAGGCGAATATGATTCCGGCATATTATCCATCACCAACGGCGGCAGAGTTATATCGCCGACAGTGAATGTGGCAAGAACCGCGGCCTCAGGGAGGGTAGGGGCTACCCACGGTACGATCAATATTGGTTCTGCTGCGGGGAGTTCTGCGGTTGCGCCTGGGACACTTGAAACGGATATGGTGATGTTTGGTGTTGGTGACGCTCATCTGACCTTCAATCACACCGATATGAGTGGCAATTATGAATTTTCTCCGGTCATAACTGGCGGCAATGCCGAAAGCACTGTGAATGTCTATAGTGGCAATACTGTTCTGACCGGTATTGGCAGCGATTATTCAGCTCCGACCAATATCTACGGTGGCATTCTGTCGGCGGGCGGGGCCGGTATTTTCAGTACAAAATCCGATTTTGCGGTCCATAAAGCCGGTATGTTGGACTTGCGCGGCCATGAGCAGTCACTTGCTAATATTTCCAATTCCGGCACGATTAATTTTGGCGACACGGGAGGTACGGTTCTTAATATTACCGGTAACTACACCGGTAATGGCGGTGTACTGGTGATGAACACGGTGCTGGGGGATGACAATTCGAAGACCGACCTGTTGCAAGTCGGTGGTGACATATCGGGTAATACGAATTTGCAGATTATCAATCGCGGGGGGCTTGGTGCGCAGACTGTCAACGGTATCGAAGTTGTGAGTGTCGGTGGCCAATCGAGCGGCACTTTCTCACTCGTCAGTGATTACATCACGAAGGACGGTCAGAAGGCTGTCGTGGGCGGAGCTTATGCTTATACGTTGCAACAGGGTTCCGGCTCCGGCAACAAGGATGGAAACTGGTATCTGACCAGTCATATGTCCGTTCCGGATCCGAACCCAGACCCTGATTGCCATGAGGACAACAGCTGTCCTGCTCCGGATCCGCGTTATAATCCCGGTACTCCGGTTTATGAAGGTTATGTACAAACCCTGCAAACGCTGAACACTTTGCCGAGTTTGCAGCAGCGCGTCGGTAATCGTTACTGGAATGGTGCGGCCAATCCGGTGATTGAACATGGCGGGGATATGGCCGGCACACCGCTTGTATCTGCCGCAGAATCCGGTGCTGTTGTGGACGGACGCTCTGTCTGGGGGAGGATTGAAGGCGCGCATAGCCGCTTTGAAGCCAATCGCTCAACCACCGGCATGAAACAGGACGTCAATAGCTTCCTCTTGCAGGCCGGTATTGACGGTCAGTTCTATGAAGGGGAAACCGGCAGGCTGATCGGCGGTGTCACCGGTCAGTATGGCAAAGCCAGAGGTGATGTTGCCTCGGACCACGGTGACGGTAAGATCGACACGCAGGGCTGGGGATTGGGCGGCACCCTGACTTGGTATGAAGATACCGGCTTCTATGCGGATTTGCAGGCGCAGGCCATGTGGTATGACAGTGACCTGACTTCGGCAACTGCAGGCCAGCCTCTGGTCAATGGCAATAAGGGCTTCGGCTATGGCTTTAGTGCGGAGGCCGGCAGAAGGATTGATCTGGACAATTACTGGTCGCTGACACCGCAGGCGCAACTGATATGGAGCTCAGTGACATTCGATAGGTTCAAGGACACATGGGAAGCATCTGTTTCCAGCCGTAACGGTGACAGTCTCAATGCACGGCTTGGCCTGTCTGCGGATTACCGCAATGCATGGCGGGATGCCCATGGCCGGATTAGCCGCAACTCTGTCTATGTGATTGCCAATCTTTATCAGGAGCTGACCGGCGGTGGCAGTGGTAGAGTGACAGTTGCCGGTGTTGATTTCGAAGCGGAAGCCGAGCGGACATGGGGCGGGCTTGGAGCGGGCGGCACGCTCACATGGGCGGATGACAAATATGCGCTTTATGGCGAGGGATCACTTAATACCAGCCTTTCAAACTTTGCTGACAGCTATACGCTCAAAGCGACCGCAGGTCTCAGAGTGAGGTGGTAATTCTATTCGTGCCAGATAAAAACATGGCCGCAAAAGATGCGGCCATGTTGCATTCAGGTCATGTCTGTTCAGACAATTATGGGGTTACGTCGAAACCGAACCACTTTTCAGACAGCTTCTTGATGGTGCCGTCTGCCTTGGCAGCTTCAATGGCTTCGCTGAACATTTTCTGCAGTTCAGGTTCGTTCTTGCGCAGACCAACGGCAACACCGCGACCCAATACGCCGCCTTTGAAGTAAGGGCCGGTCAGAACAATATCTTCATTGCCCGGCTTCTTGGCTGCATCGGCCAGATAGGCCAGAGACGCAACAACCAGATCAACGCGGCCGGACTTCAGATCCAGATCGTGCTGTTCTGTGGTCTTATATTCGCGGATGTCTGTACCATCTTTGAAATAGGTGTTGAGCAGGGTCAGGCCGAGCGAAGCGGTCTGTACACCAATGGTGCGGCCTTCGATCGATGTGGCGAAGTCGCTGATTGCTTTTTTGGTTTCTTCGTCATCTTTGGCCAGAAACAGGGTTTCGCCGCTATGTGGCAGCTTGGCGAAAGGGCTGTCTTTCAGCGTGGCGAAAGTCTGTGGTGTCAGGCCGTAGGAAACCGAGAAATCAATGGTTTCTTCACGCTTGGCAGTGGCGGTCAGACCGGCCATGATCGCATCGAATTTGCCGGCATTCAGCGCAGGGATCATGCTGTCAAACGGCGTTGCAACGATCGTGCATTCCACTTTCATATAATCGCAGAGATATTTGCTCAGCTCGATTTCGTAACCATCGAGTGTGCCGTCTGCCTTGGTGAAGTTATATGGGCGATAAGCACCTTCGGTGGCGATGGTGACTTTAGTCCATTTCTTTTCTTCTGCCTGCGCGGTAACGCTGGCCGAGGCGGCGGCAAACATCACGGCAGACGCGATAAGCGATTTGGTGAAGAGGTTGGTTTTCATGAAAGCACCCTGTTAGAGAATGATTATTATGCGTTAGACTGCGTTTTCGTGGCTGATAAATTTACGGAAACGCTCTGATTTGGAATTGCTGAAAACATCGGCCGGAGCGCCGTCTTCTTCAACCTGTCCCTGATGCACGAAAATCACGCGGTTGGAGACATCACGGGCAAAGCCCATTTCATGTGTGACAACCAGCATGGTGCGGCCTTCTTCGGCAAGACCACGCATCACGCGCAGCACTTCACCGACCAGTTCCGGATCCAGCGCGGACGTCGGTTCGTCAAACAGCATGACTTTCGGCTTCATCGCCAGCGCACGGGCAATAGCGGCGCGCTGCTGCTGTCCACCCGACAAATGCGACGGATAATAATTGCGCTTGTCCGCAATGCCCACTTTGGCCAGCAAAGCTTCCGCTTCTTCCGTTGCTTCAGCGCGGTTGCGGCCCTGAACATAAATAGGGGCTTCGATCACATTTTCCAGAATGGTTTTGTGCGACCAGAGATTGAAGCTCTGAAACACCATGCCCAGTTCTGAACGGATACGTGAAACCTGTTTCTTGTCGGTCGGGTAATTCTCGCCCTTGGAGTTCTGCGCCATTTTAATGGTTTCGCCGGAAATCGTGACTTTGCCCGATGTCGGCGTTTCCAGAAGATTGATGCAGCGCAGCAAAGTGGATTTACCTGAGCCGGATGAGCCGAGAATGGAGATCACTTCACCTTCACGGGCCTCAAGCGAAATGCCTTTCAGCACTTCCACCTGACCGAAATTCTTGCGCAAGTCCTCGACTTTCAGAGCCACCGTTGCGGAGGAGGAGATAGTTTTGCTCACGATGATTTTCCTTCTGTAGGAACTTTAACGCCGGAAACCGGTGCGCTGACGGGAACAGGCTGGCGCAGATAAGGCGTCAGACGATATTCCGCAAGCAGAAGAAGACGGGTCAGCACGAAATTGATGGTCAGATAAATCGCACCGGCGACGATGAAAATTTCAATCGCGCGGTAGCTCTCGGCAATCAGCTTGGCGGCAATACCGGTGACTTCCATCAGCGTAATGATCGAGGCCAGCGATGTGGCTTTGACCATAGAGATCATTTCATTGCCATAGGCAGGCAATGCCTGACGCACGGCCAGCGGCATAACAATGCGGCGGAAGCAGGTAAAGCGCGACATGCCGCAGGCTTTGGCAGCTTCAACCTGACCATGCGGTACGGACAACAGACCGCCGCGGATGATTTCACCGGCATAGGCAGCAGTATTCATGGTCAGTGCGATAATGGCGCACCAGTAAGGTTCACGCAGGATCGGCCACAGGAAGGAATAGCGGATCGCCGGAAACTGGCTAAGGCCGTAATAAATGATGAAAATCTGTACCAGCAGCGGTGTGCCACGGAACACAAAGACATAAATACGGGCAATCCAGTCCAGCACAGGATTACCGGACAGGCGCATCATCGCAAGGAGCAGCGCAAGACAGGCACCGAGCGCAATGGCGGTGGATGCGAGTTTCAGTGTCAGCGGAATACCCGCTGCCATGGCCATGAAGGATTCAGCGAAAAACTCAAAACTCATTGGGCTCTCCTCACACCGCGCGAGAAATAGCGCTCAGCTGATTGCAAAATACCGCCGGAAACAGAGGAGATCAGCAGATAGAGGGCGCCTGCAATCAGGAAGAAGTTGAACGGCAGGCCGGTTGAGCCAGCGCCGATCTGCGCCTGACGCAAGAGTTCCACCACGCCGGTCACCGATACGAGGGCAGATTCTTTCAAACTTACCTGCCAGACATTGCCCAGACCCGGCAGCGCATGGCGCAGCGATAATGGCGCGATGATGCGGCGGAACTTCAGCCAGCGACCCATGCCGCAGGCTGTTGCAGCTTCCAGCTCGCCTTTATTGACCGCTTTAAATGCACCACGGAAAACTTCTGTGTGATGCGCACCGCAGGAAATGGCGATGGCCAGCATACCGGCGAGAAAGCCGGGAAAGCCCAGAAAGCCCTGTGCGCCGAAGAATTTGCCGATAGCGGTGATGGCGGCACTGCCGCCGAAATAAAACAGGTAAATGATCAGCAGATCAGGAATACCGCGAATAACGGTGGTATAACCGTCAGCAACAGCGCGGGTGATACGGCCGCCGGAGATTTTTGCCCATGCGCCGAAAACGCCGATAACAGCGCCAAGCAGAAAGCCGGTTACCGCGAGGGCAACGGTCATCAGCGCGCCGGTAAGCAACACCTGACCCCAGCCGTCCGGACCGAAGCTGAGGATTTCAAAAAAGCTGAGTTGCTTCATAATGTCCTTGGCCGGTTGTTCATGATAAATGTAAAAGTCATTGTGTAATCCAGAGGTGATGACACGCTTTATGCGCACCTGTCGTTGCCGGCAAGGTTTCTGTCGCATCTGCTCCTTCATAGAGAGCGGTGCAGGACGGATCTTGCCGCATCAAATTATATTCAGAACGTGCCGCACTTAATCGCACTCCTCGTGCCCGCACTGAATGTTTTAACTGTCGCATATCCGCTGAAGGTCAAATGCGCTCATTCGACTGCGATCTGCTTTAGGTGCTGATAAAATTCCTTGGCGGTTCATTCAAGCGTTGTTTTTACGCAGAACCACTGTCAACACAGTTTATAATGCTGATGCACGGCAAAATTGCGCCGTGAGAGCCAAAGATACACGTTTCATATGAAGAACCTCCCATTCCCGAAGTTCGGGAAAATATCGGCACGAAATGGCAGAGTACAGGCGCAATAGTGCGCAGCGTTGCGCAATTGCTGCTCAAAATGGCTGGATGATTTGCCATTATGATCAGCCTAGCTTTGCTGTTATCTGTTTTTTGATCATATAAGCAGATGTCGGGTATATGTCGCGGGCGGAACAGCAAACATGATAATCACGTCACGGAGCAGCCCCGCCTTGCGATACAAAACAGGGTGCTGTGTGCCGTTGCAGGTTGCACAATACAACCAAGCATCTGAAGATAATCAGCTTTCAGGCTGAGCGGCAGGCAAGATAACAGGTCAATGCCGCTCTCAGCGGCCATTGACCAGACCTAAAACCAATTGGTGAATATTGCCGCCCTCGGCCATATCAGAGCGGTCGAGATCGCGGCCTTTCTGGCGCTGCTCCTGAAACAAAGCGGACAGGGTTTTGTTCAACTCGGTTTTAAATTTGCTGCATTTCGGGTCATTGGCAACGGACATGCCGACCGTGGCGGCTTCAATTTTGTGCACCATTTCCTTGATATAATCGCCGTGCAAATGTTCATGCCGTTCAATACCGGCAATGAAGATTTCCCAAAGCTGTGCAGTTTCCGGCGGCAGTTTTTGCGCCGGTTTCGGTAAAGTATAAGTGATGGTCAGTTTTGGTTTGGCTGCGACCAGAGTGCAGTTGCCGTCGCTGGTTTCATAGCGCCGTGACCATGTGAGCGTGAAATTGGTATGGGCAATTGTGCGGATAGCCTTGCCGATACTTGTATTGATTCGCGGGCCTTTCTGTCCGATGGATGCATAAAGCTCGGCTCCGCTACGGCCGGAAATGGCATAGGTTTCCGTTTTTTCAATCGGCTGCCAATCAGCTTGCGCATTGGCTGAAAGCGCAGTTGCGGCCAGAATGGCAAGGGCTGTTAAGCTGAATAATCCGCAATAATCTCTCATATCGGCTTTCTGTTGCGTGTGTCGGGCCTGCGCCTGTTGCTGGTCATAATGGGATGAAAATGAATTTGTGAAAAATAATCAATGGTGCTGAGGCAGCGAACATATCACTATCATGATTGCGGAATCACTTCGCCGAAATTGGGAGCCTGAATTGGACACTGGAGTTTGACCGGAATAGGAGAGGCTGCGCAATCTGCCAGCAGGCGGAATGCGGGGTTTTATGACGGGCGGATTATCCTTTGGAACTCGGGAAACGGGATAATGAATATTTATAAGAAACTGCTTTCAGCATCTGCGGTTATGATCGCAGCCGGCGGAATGGCGGCGGCACCGGCCGCAGCCAAAACGCTGATTTACTGCTCTGAAGCTGCACCGGACAGTTTTGACGCGGCGCTGACCACATCGGGCGCAACCTATGATGCATCGGCGCGCAATGTCTCCAATGGTCTGATCAAGATCAAACGCGGTTCGACCGAGCTGGAGCCGGGACTGGCGGAAAGCTGGGAAATCTCGGAAGACGGCAAGGAATATACGTTCAAGCTGCGCAAAGGCGTGAAATTCCAGACCACTGATTTTTTCACCCCGACGCGTGAATTTAATGCAGATGATGTGATTTTCACCTTTGATCGTCAGGGCAATAAGGAAAATCCGTTTTACGGCAAGGGCACATGGCCGCAATATGGTGCCTATTCTTTCCCGAGCCTGATCAAAGACATTCAGAAGATCGACGATCATACGGTTAAATTCGTTCTCAACCGTCCTGAGGCGACAATGATCGCCACGCTGTCGCTGACCTTTGCGGCAATCCAGTCTAAGGAATATGCTGATAAGCTGGTAGCGGAAGGCAATATTGACCAGTTCAGCCAGATGCCTGTGGGCACCGGTCCCTATCAGTTTGTCGGTTATCAGACGAACAGCGCCATCCGGTATCAGGCCAATCCGGATTATTGGGGCGGCAAACAGAAGATTGATAATCTGATTTTCGCCATCACACCGGATGCATCGGTGCGCTTTCAGAAACTGAAAGCCGGTGAGTGCCATATTATCGCTTATCCTAATCCTGCTGATCTGCCGGAAATGAAAGCGGATAAATCGCTCAATATCCTGTCCAAGGAAGCGATGAATATTGCCTTCATGGCGTATAATACGACAGAAGCGCCGTTTGATGATGTGCGGGTGCGCAAGGCGCTGAATATGGCGATCAACAAACAGGCAATTATTGATGCGGTGTTTGAATCCACCGGCATTGTTGCGGTTAATCCGCTGCCGCCGGGTGTCTGGGGCTATAATAAGGACATCAAGGATGATCCTTATGATGTGGAACAGTCACGCAAGCTTCTGGAAGAGGCCGGTGTCAAAGACCTGTCCATGAAATTATGGGCCATGCCGGTGCAGCGTCCTTATATGCCAAATGCGCGGCGTGCAGCCGAGCTGATGCAGGCTGATCTGGCAAAAGTTGGTGTTAAGTCTGAAATCGTTACCTATGACTGGAGCGAATATCTGAAGCGCTCGCTTGAGAAAGATCATGACGGTGCGGTGATGCTGGGCTGGACCGGTGGTATTGCCGATCCGGATAATTTCCTTGCGGCGCTGTTGGGTTGTGAAGCCATCGGCAGCAGTAACCGCGCCAATTGGTGCAATGCCGAGTTTGAAAAGCTCATTCAGGCGGCAAAGCTCACCACAGATCAGGCTGAACGTGCCAAGCTTTATGAGCAGGCTCAGGTGGTGTTTAAAGAACAGGCACCATGGCTGACCATCGCTCATCAGATCGTGGAGCAGCCGGTCAGCGCCAAGGTCAAGGATTTCCGTGTGGATCCTTTTGGCGGCTATCTGTTTGAAGATGTGGATATTGAAGAATAAGTTGTCTTGAGAAGACGCAGCAAGAAACGGCGCCGCTGCAGGCGCCGTTTTTACAGATGAAGATTGCAGAGATGATTGAGAAAAGCCCGATGGATATTGTTGAACGTTTCCTGAATTATACCCGTATCAATACGACCGCTGTGCCGGATGCAGGCAGGCTGCCTTCCAGTGACGGCCAAACTGCCTTGGCCAATTTGCTGGCGGGCGAATTGCGTGATCTGGGGTTGTCGGTTGAAATGCGCGCCCATTCCATTATTGTCGGCACGCTGGCATCAAATATCAAGGATGCATCCCGCAAGGCACCAACCATTGCCTGGGTCGCGCATATGGATACCAGTTGCGAATATAATACCGACACCCATGCGCAGGTCGTTGAGTATAATGGCGGTGATATTGTGCTGAACAAAGAACGCAATATCGTGATGCGTTTGGAAGAATTTCCCGAACTGCTGCGCTATCAGGGCGACCGGATCATTGTGACCGACGGCACCAGCCTGTTGGGTGCGGATAATAAATCGGCAATTGCTGAAATCATGCATGCCATGCAGGTGCTGCGCGATAATCCGCAGATTGAACATGGCACGGTTAAAGTGGTGTTTGTGCCGGATGAAGAAATCGGCCTTCTCGGCGCCAAGGCGCTGGATGTGCCGAGCCTTGAGGCTGATTTTGCCTATACGCTTGATTGCTGTGCGGTGGGCGAGATTGTTTATGAAAACTGGAATGCCGGTGAGTTTCACATCACATTCCGCGGCCAGCCTGCCCATCCGATGTCGGCCAAGGGCAAATTGCGCAATGCCATTCTTTATGCGCAGCAATTTATCGGCATGCTGCCTGCCGGAGAACGGCCGGAATATACTGAAAACCGTGAAGGCTATTATTGGGTCAAAGGTATTCAGGGCAGTGTTGCCGAGGCTAAAATTGTGGTCGATATACGCGATTTTACCAAGGCGGGCTATGAGGCGCGGCATCAGTTTCTGGATACATTGGCGGCAAGTTTTAACCAGTTGCATGGTGCGCAGACGGTGCATGTTGAATATCGCCCGATGTATCGCAATGCGGCAGACAGTTTGCAGGGCGACCGCTATCCGGTTGATTTGGCGCTGGAAGCAATGCAGGCAATCGGTGTTGCGCCTTATGCTGTGCCGATGCGCGGCGGCTATGACGGTGCTGTACTTTCAGAAAAAGGCCTGCCATGTCCGAACCTGTTTTGCGGGGCGCATAATTTCCACTCCATTTATGAATTTCTGCCTGTTGGCTCGCTGAATAAGGCCTCGGAAATGGTGGTTGAAATTCTGCAACGGGCCGCTGCCAAAGGTGCCTGAACCACACCCGCATCGTGAAATTGGATGCTAATACCGGCTTCTGTTAAGGCAGGAGCCGGATTTGTTTGTGCAAAGCCGGTTTTTATACCGGACATTTTATTTGCCAGTTCGGGCAGCTTCTGATATTAAACTTGATAAATTTAGTCATATAAAATGACCTTGTTCCGTTTCAGATATAGCCAAGCCAATGACCTGTCGAAGAAAATCCTGTTTTGCAGGTGTCCAGTTTCCTGCGGTTAAGCGCTGTTTTATGGCGGTAACGGGTGCTGCGTTATGAGCGGACAACCAGCCAACTTGTACAAGCAGGAAGAAACGCCGTTGCGGCGCTTCTTTATGCGTCGTTTCAGAAATGAAAATGATGTGGCGGATGCCACGCAGGAAACATTTCTGCGCATGCTCTCGGCATCGCGCGGCACATTGATTGAAAATCCGCAGGCCTATCTCTATCGCGTGGCGCAGAGCGTTGCCATCAGCTTTTCCAAGCGGACGGCACTGGAGCAGAAATTGTTTTGCGGTCTGGATCTGCATGATCTGCCGGTGGCGGATGAAGCTCCTTGTCAGGAGCGCATTGTTGACGGGCGGCAGATGCTGGAGATTTTTGCGCAGGCAATTGCCAAATTGCCGAACCGCTGCCAGCAGGTTTTCATTCTGAGCCGTCTGCATGATATGCCAAATGGCGAGATTGCCAGAGAGCTGGGCATTTCCCGCAATATGGTTGAAAAGCATATTATCAAAGCATTGCTGCATTGCCGGACATTGCGTGCGGAAATGACCGGTCGGCTGTGAGCGGGCGCGTGCGGGATAAGACATATGGCGGATAAAAGAGAAGCAGAAGCTGCCGGATGGGTTGCCCGTCTCCAGTCGCGGGATGCGACCGAAGAGGATAGGCGTCGCTTTGAAATCTGGCTGGGTCAGCACCCCGATCATCATGCGCTTTATGAGAGTTTCCGCAGCCTTTGGGGCGACCTGAAACAAGTGCCTTTGCCGCCGGATCAGCTGAAAAAACTGCGCCGTAAAAAACGCCTTTCCTCTGCGGGTGGTGTGGCGGCGCTGCTGATGGCGGTTGCGGTCAGCACATCGGCTTTCCGTATGGGTTATGTTGATCGCTGGCAATCGGATTATTACACCATTGCCGGTGAAGTGCGCTCGGTGGAATTGCAGGACGGTTCCTATATTGACCTCAATACCGATACAGCGATTGCCGTTCATTACACGGAACAGGAAAGACGCATTGTTATTCTGCGCGGCGAGGCGTTTTTTGACGTGGCGCATAATCCGGACAGGCCGTTTATTGTGCAAAGCGGCGGGCTGACGGCCACGGCTCTGGGTACACATTATGCGGTGCGCACTGATACCGGCGGCGCTGAAGAGATGGTGCAGGTTCAGGAAGGCCGTGTTGAGGTTACCAGCAGCCGCGATCATGCGGTGCTGACGGCCGGCGAAGTGGCTGAGCTTGATGGTCAGGATCTGCAACTGAGCAGGCAGGATGTGGATGCGCAAACCGCATGGCGGGATGGCAAGCTGATTTTCTCCGGTCAGCCTTTGCAGGAGGTGCTGGCCACCTTGGCGCGTTACAGAAACGGACGCATTGTGGTGGTGGGCAGTGACGTGGGCAGCCAGAAAGTGTCCGGTATTTTTGATGTGCATGATACTGATGCAGCGCTGGACAGTCTGGCGCAAAATCTGGATGTGCGGGTCACCCGCCTGACCAATATGCTGGTTTTGGTTACATCACGATAATTTTTTACAGATGGACGTCAGGAGTTGCGTGCATTTCGACTCTTTAATGAGTGAGAGGCACGAAATCCGGAAATGCCGGAGCTTTTCGGTTGCAATGAGACGGGGCTGTTATGTCATCTGTAAAGCTATTCAATCACACGCGCAGCCGCATGATGCGGTTTGCCCTTGCAGGAATTTCGGTGCTTGCACTGACCACAGCCCTGCAGGCACAATCCAGTTCTTCTGCTCAGGCGCAGGCTGCATCCCTTGTCCGGTTTTCTGTGCCGTCGGGTGCGCTGGAAAGTGCATTGCTTAAACTGGGACAACAAGCGGGTCTGCGCATTGTCTATCGCAGCGCCATGACCGAAGGGCGCAAGACCGGCGGCGTCAGCGGCCAGCTTACCGCCAATCAGGCTTTGTCGCGTCTGCTCAGCGGCACCGGCCTTTCTTATCATTTCACTAATGCCAATACGGTTACAATTTCCGATCCGTCTTCATCGGCAAGCGGGGGCGGTGCTGCGGATGGCAGTATTGTGCTGGACACAATCACGATCAATCAGGGCGGGGTTACCGCTTCGGCTGAAAGCCCCTACCAGACCGCAGCACCGGGCGCTTATATTACAGGTGAGACGATTGAGCGTTTTCGCGGCTCCAGTCCGGCGGATATTTTCCGCGGTACGGCAGGGGTTATGTCCGGTGAATCGCGCAATGGTGCCGGTGCGGTTGATGTGAATATCCGCGGTATGCAGGGTATGGGACGTGTGGCTACCACCATTGATGGTGCGGAAAATGGTGTCACGGTCTATCAGGGCTATCAGGGGATTTCCAACCGGACCTATATTGATCCTGA
Organism: Pseudochrobactrum asaccharolyticum; assembly: GCA_040392545.1. Classification (GTDB taxonomy): domain Bacteria; phylum Pseudomonadota; class Alphaproteobacteria; order Rhizobiales; family Rhizobiaceae; genus Pseudochrobactrum; species Pseudochrobactrum asaccharolyticum_A. The sequence goes on from JBEBVV010000002.1 coordinate 254,478, forward strand.
TCTGATTGCCGGTGTTGATATTGGCAAAGGGTCCGATGCCGCATCGCGCGGCATTGCCGGCAGTGTGGCAATCCGCACGCTGGATGCGGGCGATATTGTCAAGGACGGTGACACATGGGGCGTGCGTCTCAAAGGTGAATTCGGCACCAATTCCGCAACGCCGGTTGCCGGTGCCAAAGGCGGTTATCAGTTTCCTGCCAATCCGTGGGATAATCCTGTGCCTGTTGCCTCGCCGGATGGTCTGGACAGGCCGTCTTTCCTGAAGCCGACCAATGGTTCTGCCAGTATTGCGGCTGCGGTGAAGGAAGAAAATTTCGACCTTTTCGGTGCCTATGCCTATCGCAAACGCGGTAATTATTATGCAGGCAAGCACGGGCCGTCCGCAGGGCTGGTCAATAAAGGCGAGCAAACTGTTTGTAATACCAGCGGTACTTATTGCCCGAAATGGCCGGAATATATCGATAATGACGGGCTCACTGCCTATCGCGCCGGTGAAGAGGTGCTCAATACCCAGCTTGAAACCCAGTCATGGCTGACAAAAGCAACCCTGCGTCTGGACGGCGGCCATACATTGCAGCTCGGCTATACCGGTTATCGCGGTGAGGCGGGGGACATGCTGGCCTCGCGCTTTACCTCCAAACGGGAGCAGCCGCAGCAGCAGGAGCAGACCTCCGGCACAAGGCTGGATACCGGCACATTGCGCTATCGCTGGAACCCTGATGATAATGATCTGATTGATCTCAAATCCAATTTATGGGTCACCAAGCTTGAATTGCGCAATCCGCGGCGCGGTTCGCCTTTCCCGACTACGGAGGATATGGGATTGCCGCGTGGTTACCGCACCGGCTCCGACACGGTGATGTGGGGCGGCGATATCACCAATATTTCCAAATTCTCGCTGGATGATTACGGCGATATTGATGTGACTTACGGCCTGTCTTATCTGAATGAGGATACCCGTCCGAGCGCCTATAGCAACGAGCTTGAAGGCTGGTTGAACCTGCGTGATGCCTACAGGGATGAAACTGGGGTTTTCACCAAGATTGCCTATAAGCCGGTGGACTGGCTGACACTGAATACAGGCCTGCGCTATTCGCATTACTGGTCCCATGACCGGCGCCCTGTGGTGGATGCCGCCGAGCAGATCAACAGCAAGCCGGATCGTGACAGCGGTGGTTTCAGCCCGTCTTTCGGTGTAACGGTTGAGCCTTTTGACGGTACGCAGCTCTATGTGAATTATTCCAGTGCCTTGCGTTTCCCGAGCCTGTTTGAAACCGTCTCGGCCTTTACCGTGGTGCCTAATCCCGATCTGAAGCCGGAGCGCTCCAATAATTGGGAGCTGGGTGCCAATGTCATGCGCGACGGTTTGCTGAGTGATGATGATCGCGGCATGGTTAAATTCGGTTATTTCAACTGGGATGTGAAGGATTATGTATCCCGTTCATTCCGCGAATTTTCCAATGGTCACGGCGGCACTTTCTCCGGTATGCAGGTCTATAATATTGACCGGGCACGGTTTTCGGGGCTGGAATTATCCGCCCGTTATGAGAATGATGGTTTTACCGCAGATGTTTCGGCCAATTATTATCTCGATGTCGAATTCTGCCGCACATCCGACAGCTGCGTGAACAAGACACTCTATGCGGATTATGCCACCAATCATGTGCCGCCGAAATATTCGTTTGATCTGACATTGTCGCAGAAAATGCTGGAAGAACGGCTGACACTCGGCGGTCGTGTTTCCTATGTCGGCAAACGTGCAATCGGTCATGGCGACGTGACGGCAACCGGTGCAGGCGAGTTCATCTCACAGGTCAGCTGGAAACCTTATACGCTGGTGGATGTGTTTGCCGAATATAAGCTGACCGATAATCTGACAGCCACAGCCCGCATCGAAAATCTGACAGACCAGTATTATGTTGATCCGCTGGGTCTGGTGAACCAGCCAGGCCCCGGCCGCACTTTCTATGCGGGTCTGACCGGCACATTGGGCGGTGAGCAGCAATTGCCGTCCCTGTCGCCTTTCTCCAAAAGGCAGGATGATGCACCGGTTGACTGGACAGGTTTCTATACCGGTGTTCATGCCGGTTCGGTTGCAGCGCGTATGTGGGGCACAACAACGGCGCTGGACGGTACATATGATCCGGTTTCCGCCAGTGAATCCGCTGACCACACATTCGGCAGCTCGGCGCTGTTCGGTTTGCAGGCCGGTTATAATCATCAGCTGAGCAATGGCATTGTGCTGGGCATTCAGGGTGAGATCAGCAAAACCTATATGAAACACAGCCAGACGGCGATGATGCAGGAAGAATGGCTGCAACCGGTTGATGATATTGCCGGTATCCAGTCCCGCACCCATTACGATATTGACTGGGGCGGTGCGATCCGAGGCCGTCTCGGCTATGCCTTGGATAATCGCTGGATGGTTTACGGAACGGCCGGTGTGGCCTTCCTGCGGGAAAAACAAACCCGCGACCAATATCGCTATTATGATGACGGTTTCGGCAGCAAAAGCACGACCATGTTCTCCATGGATAAACAGTCAGGCGTGCGTACCGGTCTGACACTGGGCGGCGGTGTGGAATATGCCATTAATGACCGCTGGTCGGTCAGTGCAGATTATACCTATAGCCGCTTTGGCAATAAGGCGTTTAACTTCGGCAATGGCCGCGCAGGAACCAGCGGCAGCTACACAACGACAGAACAGGTCGGGACTGAAATTGTGCCGCCGGACGATTTTACCTGCTCCATTCTTGGCGGGGACTTCTGCGAACCGTCCGAGAAACCTGTCTATGAAACAGTGCAACATGACGGCACGTCAACCATTGTGAATGGCCGCAAGGCAAATAATGCAATGGATACGCATATGTTCAAAATCGGTGTGAATTTCCACTTCTGAGCAGCTTGCATTTAAAAACAAGGCGGCTGCGCATCATCCAATATGCGCAGCCGCTTTTTTGTGTTTAGCGGTAAATATCCATGTCTTTGGCCGGTTCGCTCAGTAAATTGCGGGCATAGGAGTGGCCTGCATGATTGGCGGCAGCGATAATGCCGGGTGCAAGGCAGTCGCCGATCCGCTGCACTGTTTCAATGCCGTGATCCGCCCATTGGTCTTTAACCGCAACAAGCTGATGCCACAGCGTATCCGTTGCAATGCGTGATGTGACTGGTATCAGTGTGCCGCATTCAAGCACCCGCTTGGCACCGGAATAGTTGCATTCAATGGTCAGCGTGTCGGCACTGCGATCGGCCAACTGGTGCAGGGCAATAATTTCCACACCAAGATCAAGCAGATGTTTCTGGATACGGCGCTGTTCCAGCGTATGTTCTGTCCATGGCGCAACAATTGATGCAGGGGTAACAAAAATTGTCTTGTGACCGGCTGTTGCCGCAACTTCTGCCAGCACACTGCCCATATAATAACGGTCATCGTCAAACACCACCACAGGGCCGTCTGCGGTGATTGCCTTGGCACCGGAGGTGAGCAGAGCTTCCACGCCGGCGGTTGCGCCTTGTGTGAGAAATTCCAAAGGCTTACGGTGCACGCGACCCACACCGTCATCGCGCCATTTGGAGCCGGTGGCCAGCGCCACATGCGGAATGCCGTAAGACAGAATATCCTCAGCACTCAGCGGGCTGTCCAGATACATCTGGGCATTCGGCATTTGCTGCAATTGTCCCATGCGCCAGTCGCGCACACGGCCATAGGTGGCAAGACCCGGCAGACGGCATTCGCGGGAGATGCGGCCGCCCCATTCCTGTCCGGCTTCGGCCAGTGTCACATCAGCACCGCGCTTGGCAAGACCGCGTGCGGCTTCAAGACCGGCAGGGCCGCCGCCGACGATCAGGACAGATGGCGCGCTTTCAAAAGCAGGCATTTTTTCCGGATGCCAGCCTTTGCGCCATTCTTCACCGGTGGTCGGGTTCTGGGTACAGCGCAATGGCGCAACCGTATTGTCGCTGGCGGTGCAGATATTGCAGCCGATACATTCACGAATATCGTCAATGCGGCCTTCTTTGATTTTCTGCGGCAAAAACGGATCGGCAATGGACGGGCGTGCCGCGCCGATCAGGTCAAAAATACCTTTCTTCACCACGCGCACCATGGCATCGGGCGAGGTATAGCGCCCCACGCCGACAACCGGTTTCGTGGTCAGCGGCTTGACGAAGGAGACGAAATCTTCCTGAAAACCTTCTTGCGAGAAACGGGCAGTCTGGCTGTCATTCGACCAGTTGGAAAGATTGACGTCCCAGAGATCAGGCTCATTGGCAAGGGCTGCCACCACATCACGGCCTTCGCCATCATGCTGCAAGCCGTCTTTGCCGAGAAATTCTTCAACGGCAAAACGGATGGCAATAGCGCAGGTGTCGCCCACGGCATCACGGGTATCGGCCAGCACTTCGCGGAACAGGCGCAAACGGTTTTCAAAACTGCCGCCATATTCGTCTGTGCGGGTATTATAGCGTTGCAGCATGAAATGTTGCAGCAGGGTCATATCATGACCGGCATAAACATAGATAATGTTGAAACCGGCGCGTTTGGCACGCAGCGCCGCATCGCGGTGCCATTTGCGAAATTCGGCAATATCTGCTTTGTCCATGCCGCGTGCCTGCACCGGATCTTCCACATCCACCATCGCATCGGACGGGGCATAAGGAGCAATGCGGCTCAGGCGGTTGGCGGTGTGAATACCGTTATGCGCTAACTGAATGGCAGCAAGGCTGCCATGTGCCTGAATTTTCTCGGTCAGAACCTGCAGACGCGGAATATCCTTGTCATCCCAGATACGTCCCTGATTGGAGGGGGAAATATCGGAGGACGGATGGATTTCGGTTTCCTGTGTGGAGACCACGCCCCAGCCGCCTTCGGCCTTCATGGCACGCAGGTGAATATCGGCTTCAGGGTAACGATGTCCCATGCCGCTGCAATGCGGCACTTGATAAAAACGGTTTGGGGTGGTGACAGGGCCGATTTTGACCGGTTCAAAGAGAATGTCGTAACGTGGATCGCGCATAATATTTATCCGTAGTTCAGATATAGTCCGGCTATGCGCAGTCTGAAAGGACTGCGCTGCGGCCTGTTGTGGTCATCAGGGAGGGGATTGTGGGAAATCTCCGGTCGGGTGTGGCTAGCCACCTTTCACAGGTATGCGTTTTTCCAGAAAACGCAGGCCTGCAACCAGCAGGAAGGTCAGCAGCAGATAGATCGCCGCCAGCAAAAACAGCGGTTCATAAGTGAGCAATGTCTCCTGCCGTACTTTGGCAATCACGCCATAGACATCAATCACGGTAATGGTTGCTACCAGCGGCGTGGCTTTGAGATGCAGCACGGTTTCACCGGTCAGGGTCGGCAAAGCACGGTAGAAAGCGCGTGGCAGCCAGATGCGGCGGAACATTTTCCAGCGTCCCATGCCAAAGGCGCGCGCAGCCTGCAATTCGCCGGAAGGCACGCCGGAAAACGCACCGCGCATCACTTCACCTTCATAGGCTGCAAAAGACACGGTCAGGGCGAAGACACCGTAAGGCCATGCCTCACGCAAATATGGCCAGAGAAAAGACGAACGGATGCCCGGTATCATCGGGAACAGCGAGCCCAGGCCATAATAGATCAGCCATAATTGCAGCAGCAGCGGTGTGCCGCGAAAAATGGTGCAGAAGGTGGCTGCGGGCGCTTTCAGCCACCACGGGCCGGTGACCTGTACAATGCCGAGCGGCAAAGCCAGCAGGAAACCGATAATGACGCTGCTGAACAACATGCCCAGTGTAACGCCGACACCGGAAGCCAAACGCGGCAGATAACGTGGCACCCAGTCCCATTCGCCCATGATCATGGCGGCGGCGATAAGGCCTGCAAAAATCAGCAGCAGAAGAATGCGATGTGGCTGGAACCAGCTTGCAGGCTGCACAGCAGCCAGTGACGGGCTGAGTGATGAGGTGTCTAAGGTATTTCCCATCTTAAGAAGCCTCCGGCAGACCGCGGCGGGCGCGTTTTTCAATGAGGCGGATCAGCAGTGTCGAAAGCAGTGTGATAGCGAGATAAAGTGCACCGGCTGTCAGGAAAAACAGCATATAGGCTTTGGTGGCACCAGCCGCCTGCCTCGTGGCAAGGGTCAGCTCGGTAAAGCCGACAACGGCGAGCAAAGCCGTATCTTTGGTGGCAATCAGCCAGAGATTGGATAATCCCGGAATGGCAAAAGGCAGCATGGCAGGCAAAGTGATACGGCGCAGAATTTTCAGCGGCGGCATACCGAAAGATCGTGCGGCCTCGATCTGTCCCGGTGCAATGGATTTGATGGCGCCGCGGATCACTTCTGTGGAATAAGCGCCCTGTACCAGCCCGATCACGATAATTCCGGCGACCAGCCCGCTAATATCAACTGAACCATAGCCCATGACGGCGAGCCAGCTATTGAGCAGTTCCGTGCCCGCATAATAGAGGATGAGGATCAGAACCAGCTCCGGCACACCGCGCACAACGGTGGTATAAACTTCCAGAAGGTCACGGGTTACCGGCCCGCCATAGAGCTTACCCATCGCGCCGAAAATACCGAGAAACAGCCCCAGCGCATAACCGCCAATGGCGATTTGCAAAGTGTTGACAAGCCCTGCGAGCAATACGCCGCCCCAGCCGGGCGGTGAATAGGCCAGCAGACCCCAGTTAATCAGCGAAGGGACGGTGATATCCATATTTCAGACCTTTGGAAGGTAATGCAGTCGGCATTTGTCATGCAAGGCGCGCATCTTTTGAGAGCGCTGCCCCGCAGCTGGCATCCCGATCTTGTGGAAACAATCGGGATGCGTCATGTCGCAATGATTTCAGTGACTTAAAGGGGTTTTAAGCCTTAATTGCCGAAAACGTCGTAAGGGAAATATTTCTTGGCGAGCGCATCATATTCGCCATTGGCACGTATGGTTTTGATGGCTTCGTTCATTTTTTCGCGCAAAGCATCATCGCCTTTACGCAGGCCGACGCCAACGCCCGGACCCAGAATTTCAATATCCGGTGCCGGATTGCCCTTGGCATCACAGCAAGCCTTTCCGGCATCGGTTTTGAGGAAATCTTCCAGCGAACCGGCATCGGCCATCACCGCATCCAGACGACCGGCAGCCAGATCATTATTGGCTTCATCCTGTGTCTGATATTCTTTGAGCGTGGTGCCGTTTGGTACAAAATGTTTTTGAATATAGCTCTGATGGATCGTGGAGACCTGAACGCCAACGGTCTTGTCGGCCATGCCTTTTGCATTTGGTTCAAATTGCAGATCCTTGGCACCAACGATCATTGGCGGAATACTGTAATATTTGTCGGAGAAATCGATTTTCTTCATGCGTTCCGGTGTAATCGACATGGAACCCATAATCATATCAATCTTGCCGCTGGTGAGGGCAGGAATAATACCGTCCCATGCGATCGGTGCGGTTTCGCATTCAAGATGAGCGGTTTTGCACAGCAGCATCGCCATATCCACTTCAAAACCGTGCCACTGGCCGGAGGCATCCGGATAATACATCGGTGGATAAGGCTCTGCGCCCACAGCCACTTTCAACGGCTGGGCAAGCGCAGGCATGGCTGTGGTGAGAGCGACAGTGCCGGCGAAAACAGCGGCGGTGATTGTTTTGCTAAAGCGTTTCATGGGTTCCCTCGTTTTTTGTTTTTTTCAAGTCTTCGTCAGGCATCAACAGTGCTGATGAATTTCTGCAAGCGCTCGGATTTCGGATTGCCGAAAACCTCTTCCGGCGTGCCCTGTTCCTCAATCTGCCCGCCATGGACAAACACCACTTTGGAGGCGACCTTGCGGGCAAATTTCATTTCATGGGTAACAAGGATCATGGTGCGGTTTTCACGGGCGAGATCGGTGATCACAGCCAGCACTTCGCCTACCAGTTCAGGGTCGAGCGCTGAGGTTGGCTCGTCAAACAGCATGGCCAGCGGCTGAATCGCCACGGCGCGGGCAATTGCTGCACGTTGCTGCTGTCCGCCGGACATAAAACCCGGATAAGTATGGCGTTTTTCATAAAGGCCAACACGGCGCAAAATGGTTTCCGCTTCGGCAATCGCCTGATCTTTGGCAACGCCCAGCACATGCACCGGCGCTTCAATCACATTTTCCAGCACTGTCATATGCTGCCAGAGATTGAAACTTTGAAACACCATGCCGAGGCGGGAGCGGATACGCTGCACCTGTTTGCGGTTCGCCGGAACCTGCCCCTCGGCACTGTTGCGCATTTTGATGGTTTCGCCATGAATGGCGATGCTGCCGGAGGTCGGTATTTCCAGCATATTGATACAGCGCAGCAATGTGGATTTGCCGGAGCCACTGCCGCCGATAATCGCAACCACATCACCGGTATTTGCCTCCAGTGAAACGCCTTTCAGCACTTCCAGAGAGCCGTATGTCTTGTGCAGATTGCTGATTGATATGGCGCTTTGTACTTGGGACATCTCCCGTCCGTCCTTATGGTTTCTGGAATTTTGAGTAAAAACCAGCATTTACGCCTGCATAGAATGCGCGGCGTATCTCAATTATGTTGTTTTGCAGTTATCGAGAGGCGTTTTGATTCTTATAGTCTTTAAATTTACTTCTCAGCCGTTCCTCATCATTCCCCTACTGCCGCTTTTACCTTTATTTTAACTCAGGAAAGCGATCTTGCTTATTTTCAGGCTATACATTTGCATAGTCCTATGCAAGTGCATAACAAGCAAAAAAGCACTGGTAAAGTGTTGTGTTTTGTCACACCTATGCAGCATGATCGGAAATCAGGGAGTGTCGTGGCATAATGTCAGGCTTGAACAGGCATGCACCGGACGGTGACCGTCGCAATGATCTTATTGAGGCCACGCTTGAATGTATTGCGGAACTGGGAATTCAGTCGACAACGGTGCGTGCAGTTGCGGCCAAAGCCGGTGTGAGCAATGGCCTGATCCGGCATCATTTTGAAAATAAAGCGAATCTGATTGTCGCGGCCTATCGCCGGACAATGGAGCTGATCACGCAGGCGGCTTTTGAGGTGCTGGCTTCAAAAGAGGGCACGCCCCATGAGCGGCTGAGCCTGTTTGTCTGCGTGGCGCTGGGCGGTCAGGCTTCTGAATATCGCATGATCTCACTCTGGGCGACCTTTATCAGCCAGATCAGGGTTGATCCGGTGATTGCAGCCTTGCGCAATGAGGAATATGTTAATTTGCGTGTGGCCACCGAGGCTTTGATTGCCGAGGTTTTTGCTGCGGAAGACCGGTCGGTTTCTCAGGAAGAGGTCGAACGCATGGCGATCATTGCCAATGCGATTCTCGATGGTTTGTGGATTGAGGCCTGCCTTGATGAAACGGGAAAAACCGTGGAGCAACTGATTGCCCTCGGCATCCGTTCTTTTGAAACGCTGATGAATATCAAACTGCCTTGCCAGTGGGATGTGGAGCCAAAGGATTGACGGATGGCAGCTTTGGCAAGCCGTGATTTACAGCTTTTTTGCCTTGAATGCGGGTGACAAGTCAGGGCAAGGCATGGCATAGGGGCGACGAACCGAAAACTCTCTTCGGGGTTCGGATTATTCCGACGCTCAATTAAAATGCTCCGGAAGGTTGCCCACGTTTATGATCCGCATTGACAATATCAGTAAATCCAACAGCCATCGTATTCTCTTTATTGAGGCATCGGCTGCGCTTAACCGTGGTGAGAAAATCGGCCTTGTCGGGCCGAATGGTGCGGGTAAAACCACATTGTTCCGCATGATCACCGGCGAGGATTTGCCCGATGAAGGTCAGGTCACGGTCGAAAAAGGGGTAACAATCGGCTATTTCGACCAGAATGTCGGTGAAATGGGTGGCCGTTCCGCTGTTGCTGAAGTGATGGACGGTGCAGGGCCGGTCAGTGTGGTTGCTGCTGAATTGCGCGAGCTGGAAGCTGCCATGTGTGATCCTGATCGTCTGGACGAGATGGACAGCATCATTGAACGCTATGGTGAAGTGCAGGCGCGCTATGAAGAACTGGACGGCTACGGGCTGGACGGACGGGCGCGTGAAGTGCTGGCGGGCTTAAGCTTTACGCAGGAAATGATGGACGGCGATGTCGGCAATCTGTCCGGCGGCTGGAAAATGCGCGTGACGCTGGCCCGTATTCTGCTGATGCAGCCGGATGTGATGCTGCTTGACGAACCGTCCAACCATCTTGATCTGGAAAGCCTGATCTGGCTGGAAGCCTTTTTGAAGAATTATGACGGCGCGCTGCTGATGACATCGCATGACCGCGAATTCATGAACCGCATCGTCACCAAGATTATCGAAATTGATGCCGGTAATCTGACCACCTATTCCGGCGACTATGTTTTTTATGAAGAGCAGCGTGCGCTGAATGAAAAACATCAGCAGGCGCAGTTTGAACGTCAGCAGGCCATGCTTGCCAAGGAAATCAAATTTATCGAGCGTTTCAAGGCGCGTGCTTCCCATGCATCGCAGGTGCAGAGCCGTGTCAAAAAGCTTGAAAAGATCGACCGTGTGGAGCCGCCGCGCCGCCGCCAGACTGTGGTGTTTGAATTTGCTCCGCCGCCGCGTTCCGGTGAAGATGTGGTGAGCCTGAAAGGCGTTCATAAAGCCTATGGCAGCCGCACAATCTATGACGGGCTGGACTTTATGGTGCGCCGCCGTGAGCGCTGGTGCATTATGGGTGTCAATGGTGCAGGTAAATCCACCTTGCTGAAACTGGTGACCGGCACCACGGATGCCGATCAGGGCATTGTCAATCTGGGTGCCAGCGTCAAGCTCGGCTATTTCGCCCAGCATGCTATGGATATTCTGGACGGCGACAGCACAATTCTTGAATGGCTGGAACAGCGTTTCCCACGGGCAGGCCAGCCGCCTTTGCGGGCATTGGCCGGCTGTTTCGGCTTTTCCGGCGATGATATTGAGAAGAAATGCCGTGTCTTGTCGGGCGGTGAAAAAGCACGTCTGGTTATGGCGGCCATGTTGTTTGATCCGCCGAATTTTCTGGTGCTGGATGAGCCGACCAACCATCTTGATCTCGATACCAAGGAAATGCTGATCAAAGCATTGGCAGCCTATGAAGGCACCATGCTGTTCGTTTCCCATGACCGGCATTTTCTTGCCGCGCTGTCCAACAGGGTGCTGGAACTGACACCGGATGGTATCCGCCAATATGGCGGTGGCTATACGGAATATGTGCAGAGCACAGGGCAGGAAGCGCCGGGTTTGCGCTCATAATCTGTAAACGACGGAGCGGGTAATTCCGCTCCGTAACAGCGCTTTTGTGTGCGCAGTATAATGGTAAAGATCAGCCGCGCAAAGATCAGCCGCAAAGTGCGGCCTTGGCCTGTTTATATTCTGCAATCCATTTGGCAACCAGCTGTTCTGCGGGCAGAATTTCTTTCACCGCGCCAATCCCTTGACCGCAGCCCCAGATGTCTTTCCAGGCTTTTGCGCCGCTGCTTGCTTTGGCAAAATCCATTTTGCTCGGGTCCGCTTCCGGCAGATGATCGGGATCCATACCGGCGGCTTCAATCGACGGGCGCAGATAATTGCCGTGAATGCCGGTGAAATAATTGGAATAAACAATATCTTTGGCGCCGGATTGCACGATCATTTCCTTATAGCCATCCACCGCATTGGCCTGTGTTGTGGCGATAAATGGCGAGCCGATATAAGCAAGATCAGCGCCCATTGCCTGCGCGGCAAGAATGGCGGAGCCGCTGGCAATGGCACCGGACAGGGCAACAGGTCCGTCAAACCATTCACGGATTTCTGCGATCAGGGCAAAAGGCGACAATGTGCCTGCATGGCCGCCCGCACCGGCTGCAACGGCAATCAGCCCGTCTGCGCCTTTGCGGATGGCGGAATTGGCGTGGCGGTTATTGATCACATCATGCAGTACAATACCGCCATAAGAATGGATTGCGGCATTGACCTCCGGCACAGCGCCGAGCGAGGAAATCACCACCGGTACTTTATATTTCACACATAAAGCCAGGTCCTGCTCCAGCCGCTGGTTGGAGCGATGCACAATCTGGTTGACGGCAAAGGGGGCGGCAGGCTGATCGGGATGCGCCAGATTATAATCGCGCAAATTTTCGGTGATTTCTGCCAGCCATTCATCAAGCTGCGTTGTGGTGCGGGCATTGAGCGCAGGAAACGCGCCGACAATGCCGCTTTTGCACTGCGCCATCACCAGAGCCGGATTAGCGATAATGAACAAAGGTGCGCCGATTGCCGGTAAACGCAGATGTTGCTTAAGAATATCTGGAAGAGCCATTGTGCAGATCCGTATTTTTGACGTAAACGTAAAAGTTATAATGTTGGCAGGGATGGCTGCTTGTCAAAGGAAAAATAATTTGAGGGGATTTCACAGTCGCCGCAATGCAGTGTGACGGGTGAGGCCGCGGGCATAAAAACCATTACTATTCCATCTTTATGCCCTGAAAACAGGCGAATTTCCTGTGATAAGCGGGCGTTAGATGATGTAATTGTGAAGATTTTTTGTAAAAAATCTTTGTCGAACAATATGTTAATGTCGGTTATAATCTTTTTGCCTTCCCACGGTGGTTGGGATTTTATAAAGTTTAAAAATCAGTTAATGCGTATATCCGTTTATTATCTGCGATGAGCAGAACCAGAGAGCCGGGAAGGACAGTTTTTGCAAGGGATCGAAAGTGCAATACGCAATGCTTTGGCAAAGGCGGATTCGTCAGATCCGGCGATGCGCCAGCGGATTTATGAATCTGTCTGGAGCGCGCATGAACGCGCTATGGCAGCGAATGCAAAACTTTCTGATCAGCAGCGTATCGAGCGCCGTGACGGGCTGAAAACAGTTATTTCCCGCGTTGAGCAGGAAATGCGCGCGCTTAATCAGCGCGCTCCGGCCGTTGAGCAGCAGGCACCGGCACCGGCACCGCATTATGACGGTGGTCTGGGCATGCCTGATCTTGACCGTGCTGATATTCGCCCGCAGGCAAAACCGTCCAAGCGCCGTGCCCGTCAGGAACAGGAGCCTGATCTGGGCTATGAACCGGATATACGCCCTGCGCCGTCAAAAAAGCGTAAAAAATCCCGCCTTCTGTCTTTGGTTCTGCCACTCGGCTTTTTGCTGACTGCCGGTTTTATCGGCTGGTCGGTCTATAATAGTTTCGTGGCCATGGGGCCTGCGGTGAATAATGGACAGCCGCGAAATGCCAGCCTTGGGCCGGTGCGTGAAGGCAATGAGGCGGATCGTAAAGACTGGCTGACTTTGTTTACTGCCGCACAGCCTGACCGCATTTCTGTGCAGGGCAGGGCAACGGTTGAAATCGGCGGTTCGGGTAATGCCCGTTATGCGCGGATCAAATCGCCGGGCGCGACTGATACAATCAGTTTTGATGTCGGGCAGGGTGTACTCGATCAGCTTGAAGGCAGGCAGTCGACTTTTGAAGTGATTGTGCGCAGTGATGACGGCGGTACAGTGCAAATGTCGGTCAGCTGTGATTTCGGCGCTTTGGGCGATTGCGGCCGTAAGCGTTATGATGTGACCGACCAGCAAAGCAGCCTGTTATTTGACCTCAATACGCCGGAAGTCAAACCGGCCAACAGCACCGGACGTATCATCTTTACCAGTGATATGAGCGGCAGCGGCAAGAGCATTGATATTTACGCGATCAGGGTAAAAGTGACCCAATAAGCGGTCGGACTGGCGGCTTTATCTGAAGCCGCTTGTCACAGCACAGAATTTATATGCTTTGTACTGTGAATTTGAAAAAAACCGCTTGTCAAAAGCCGCGCATCACTGCATATCGCGTGCCGCAACTTTATGCGGAAAACAATGGCGCGGGCATTTTTATCTTCCGGCGATCTGATTGCGGATCGCCGTGCTCATTATGCGGTCATGATGTCTGAGGCGGGCGACCATGCCGCCGCAGCCGATCTGATGCGTCAGGCGCTTGATTATGTAAAATCCAATTATCTGCAATGGCCTGCGGGCATGTTTCTGCTCAGCGAAATACATGAAAAAGCAGGGCAGACAGAGGATGCCGTGGCGTTGTGGCGGCAATTGCTCAAACTTGATCCGGAAGACTGTTTTGGTGCGGGGCTGAAACTGGCGCAATTGGGGCTGGGTGAAACGCCTGATGCTGCACCGCCTGCTTATATTGAAGCTTTGTTTGATGCTTATGCGCCGGATTTTGAACATTCTCTGGTAGAGAAGCTGCGCTATTGCGCTCCGCAGAAAATGGCCGGACTGATTGCGGCGCATTTTCCGCAACGCATCTATCAGCATGTGTTTGATCTGGGCTGCGGAACAGGGCTGATGGGTGAGGAGATTTACCGCAGCGCAGATTTGCTCAGCGGTGCCGACCTGTCGGAGGCCATGCTCAAAAAAGCAGAAGACAAGCAGATTTATGCACGGCTGATCAAGGCGGATGTCAATCAATGCCGCGTGTCTGATCTTGTTGATGATAATCTGCCAAAGCCGGATATGATTTTGGCGGCGGATGTTTTTATCTATATCGGCCAGCTGGAACGCGCTTTTGCACTGGCGGCAGACTGTCTGCGGAGAGGAGGGGTGTTTGCCTTCTCGGTGGAAACGCATGACCGGCCTGAAGCGCAGTGTTCAGACGGCTCATGTGAAGATATGATTTTACAACCTTCGTTACGTTTTACCCATTCTGCAAGTTATATTGAAACTCTTTTACACAATTGCGGTTTTGCATTGCTTGAGCGCCAGCAGATTCCGATAAGGCTGGATCGTGGTGAATATTTGCCCGGCTATGTTTTTCTGGCGCAAAAGCGCTGATCCAGTCCCACTTCGACCGGCAACACCATTACAGATTTTCGCGCTGCACTTTAATCTTTGCGGAAGAGAATCTGACCAAGCCAGCCGGTCAAACCGGCGAGAAATACCGCAAAAAGACCATAGGCAAGGCTGTATTGATGCGCGGCTTCAAAAATTTGCTGTTCAAGACCGGCTTTGACAATATTGAGATGCGTATTGGCTTCACCGATGAACACGCCGTGGCGGAACAGCAGGGCGCGGGCCTTGTGACGGCCGACAGGCACATTGGCTGACAGGGATAATGTGGCGCGGAACAGGGTCTGCGAGACAAATTCCACCGCACCGACCTTTTGCGTATAAAGCCCCTGCCGCGATTTGATCTCACGCAGTTCCTGCCCGAAACGCGCGGCATTGGGATAGGCCAGCGTGCCATATTCAGGATTAAGCGCAAAATAATTGACGCCGAGAGACAGCTGCCGGTAGGTGCGCTCGTCCGTAATATCCTGCAAAGGTCTGGTGGAAGCCAGCGAATAGGACAGCGGCACCGAGAGAAAGGTCTCGGAATCCGCATTCACCCAGACGCCTAGATAGCGTGATTTTTCACGCACAACCAGATTGCGCTGCGGGCCTTCCAGCACCACGATAATATCATAGCGCGCCTGTCTGCGGATCAGCGGGTCAGCATTGTCCAGCGCACCGAAAATGGTGAGATTGGTGCCGCTGAAATTGGAGGCAATGGCAATGGTCTCGGTGGAAAGGCCAATCTCAATGGTTTCCGGCAGTGGCAGCGGTTCCTGCACATTACCGACATTGGCCAGTTCCCGACCGCGTTCCTTTGTCTTCGGCGCCGCTGTGCTGAGTTGGGTGGACAACACAGTGATCAGCATGATCAGGAATAAAGTGGTTTTGCGGAGATAATGTTTCATATCATTCATCCGCAAAACCGATGGAGAACACATTATCCGGCTGGATGAACAGGCCGAAGGCCAGTCGCAGCGCCACTGCCAGCACCAAAAGTGCCAGTAACATGCGTAATTGCTCGCCACGCAGTTTGCGTCCGGCGCGCGCACCATATTGCGCACCGATCACGCCGCCAACCATCAGCAAAAAGGCCAGTACAATATCAACTGTGTGGTTGTTGGTTGCCTGCATGACCGTGGTGAAAGCGGTCACAAATGTGATCTGGAACAGGGAGGTGCCGACAACCACATTGGTGGGCACGCGCAACAGATAGATCAGCGCAGGCACCATGATGAATCCGCCGCCGACACCCATCACGGATGACAGGATGCCGATAGAAAAGCCGATTCCTAAAACCGGAATGACACTGACATAGATCATCGAAGCGCGAAAACGCGCTTTAAACGGCATGCGATGGATCCAGTTATGCTGGCCGGGACGGCGTGCTTCCGGTGCTTGATTGCCTTTGCTGCGGCGCAATGTGCGCCAGCTTTCAACGGCCATCAGTCCGCCGACAGAACCGAGCAGAACGACATAAAGCAGCGAGATGATCAGATCGAGCTGACCGAGATCGCGCAACAGCGAAAACAGATAAATACCGATCAGCGAGCCGAACAGACCGCCGATCACCAGCAAAATGCCAAGTTTAATATCCAGCGTGCGGCGCTTGAAATGGGAAAGCGCACCGGAAACGGAAGAGGCAATCACCTGATTGGCGCCGGTAGCAACCGCAATGGCAGGGGGAATATTGTAGAAAATCAACAGCGGCGTGATGAGAAATCCGCCGCCGACCCCGAACAGGCCGGACAAAAAGCCGACAGCAGCCCCCATGCCGAGAAGCACCAGCATATTGACTGAAATTTCAGCTATTGGCAGATAAATACCCACGACAGACTACCGCTTCACTGTTGCTGCGGGTGTTGATCTTTGCAAACCTGTTGCGGCTTGCAGGACCGTGCCTGCAGGTCTTTCCGAATGCTTATATATGAACCTGCGGTTCACCGATAATATCGGTGCCTATCGGCAGACTTTGCAGCTTTTCGATGGCAGCCGTGATGCTTATCTGTGAACAGGAACGCGTTGCAGTGAATTTGGTTCTCTGCGCGTGTTCCGGCTTTCTCATTTCAGCATCACCGCAAGTTTAACCGGTTCCGGTTCCTTGCAGGATGCCTGAACAACAGACAGGCTTTAAATGCTTTATGGGCGGTTCAGGCCTGAAAAATTGCTCATGCTTCGGTTTTTCGCAGCCCTGAAGGCGGCAACGCATCCATTTTCGCAAAAAACTGTTAATTTTCTGCGCTTTTGCATGCATCAAGTCAAATCTTCACTGTGCATAAGATGATGTGAAATCAGCGTAAGCAAAGCAGAACGGGAATTGTAAACAGGAGTGTTGCAGTAAGGCCGCAATTTTTGCCGCTCCGGCCACTGTGATGATGCTCCGTGCGGATATGAAAAAGCTCTGCAACCGGTGCGGGTGCAGAGCTTTTGATTGATTGTTGCTGTGCTTAGCTGTTCTTTGCCAGCAGAGCTTCAACCAGAGGCCGGTCAACTTCGCCGGTTGGCTCCATGCCATTGGCCTTCTGGAAAGCTGCAATAGCCTGACGGGTTTTATTGCCCATCAGCCCGTCCGCAGCACCGGCATCATAGCCGTTTTTCTGCAGGATCAGCTGAATATTGCGCACGGCTTTTTTCATATCCACGGATGCTGTGGTGACGGCTTTTTCATCACTCCATGCATCGGGAATATCAACCGCATTGGCTTCTTCAGCCATGTCTTTCGGCTTCCACAGCTTGGTGAGATTAACTGCACGTTCAAGCTGTTCCGGCTTCATGGATTTGGCAATCTGGTCACGCTTTTCGGCGGCATCCTTATCGCCGGCATTGGCGGCAAGGGCGAACCACTTGTAGCTTTCTTCCAGATTCTGCGGTGTGCCGAGACCTTTGGCATTGAGAATAGCCAGATTATACTGACTGTCTTTGACACCAAGTTCCGCAGCTTTGAAGAACCATTTGGCCGCTGTTGTATTATCAGGCTTACCATCTGCACCCATAGCATAAAGCACGGCCAGATTGTGCATGGCACTGGCATTGCCTTGTGTGGCGGCCTGCTCATAAAGTTTGACGGCCTTTACCGCATCGCGCGTAACACCAAGACCTTTTTCGCTGAAATTGCCGAGGCGGTATTGCGCAGGGGCAAAGCCGCGCTCTGCGGAGAGTTCATACCATTTGGCAGCTTCTGCAAAATCGCTGGCAACGCCACGGCCATCCGTATAGCGCATGCCGATTTCATAAAGCGCACGGGCATCACCGCTTTCAGCCGCATTGCGCAGGGCAATCGGACCGGCTTCCTGCGGGATGGCTGGCACGGGGCTGAGTTGAGCGACAACAGTTTTGGTCTCCGGAGCCGGGCTCTGTTCCGGTGTGTTTTCCGCAACCGGTTCGGTAATAGCCGGTTCGGTAACAGGCTGCGTGGTGAGGCTATCTGGTTTTTGTACAGTGGCCTGCGGCGCGGTAAGCGGTGCTTCCGGCAATTGTGCAACGGTGACCGGTTTCAGTACAGCTTGTGTGCTGGCAGCCATCGGTGTTGCAGACAGCGGTTGAGACGGCAATGCCTGTGATCCCATAGGCTTAGCATCGTCTCCGGAGAAAGGCTGTTCAGCATTAACGACCTTGCCGGAAATGATAATTGGAGCCTGTTTCTGCCCGTTAATATCTTCTGATGTGCCAAGTTTGGTCACAGTCGGCAGCACAGTTTTGCTTTTGGTTGCAGCGGTATTTTCCGGCTGGCTGTCTTTCGCAGGGAGAGGCTTAGCGCTGGTAATGTCGCGTTCCTGACCGGCGGGAGTGCTGTCATATTCTGCCAGATAGCTATTGCTGAGCTGCAAACCGGTGCCAGCCATAATGATTGCGCCGATTGCCAGCAAAAGCGGCTTGCGCAAAGAGCGTTTCGGCTTGTCATGATCGGAAATACGGTTTTCAGCGCCGGTAAGGTTGCCATTCAGATGACCTTCACCGGAAATTTCACTTGGTTTGTCCTGATCGCGCAGACGGCCGGTTTCTTCCGCGGCAGCCTGCATAGCCTGACGGGCAGCGCTGATCAGATCGGCTTTGCCATTGGACTGCGGAACCATGCCGGTATTGCGGCCGCGCTGTTCATCACGCACACGGCGGATAATGGCATTGAGATCGGGCATTGCCGCCAGCGTCTGGGCGGCTACGGTCTGTTCTGCAATATCCTGTGTTTTGAAAGCGGAAGATTGCGTTAACAGGCTGTCAGATCGGGTTTCGAGCTGTAATTCGCTGTCGTCAAGGCGGAAATCTTCCGAACTGTCGGCGACAGGAGACGATTCAGGCTGCGCTTCCGGTTTTTTACTGCGCATGGCCTTGGCAAAATTGCTCAGAAACGACTTTTTCGGTGCATCCTGTGCTGTTTCTTCCACAGCAATATCGCTGACCTGCGTGCTCAGTCCTGCAACCGGTGCGGTGCTGCGCTTGGCATTATCGTGCCCGCGTTCATGACCTCTTTCAGGACCCCATTCTGGAATGGAGAACTGATTGATAAAGCGTTCTTTGCTGACCTGTGCGCTTAAAGGTTCCGGACGCGCTGTCTGCGCGTAAGGCGGCTTTTGCACATTGTCTTTTTCAATCTGTGCCAGACGGTCAGCAATTTTCAGCAAGGTATCCTGAACGCGGTCAAAGGTACGGCTGTTGCGCTCGTCGGTTTCACGGGTCAGCTTTTCCAGCGCCTTCAGATCATCAGCGAGCTGGCGGGCAAAGCCGGTATCGCGTGCCGAACCTTTATCGACGACCTGACGAATGGCTTCTTCTGCGGCTTCACGCGCAGCACTGAGAACTGTATCGCGGCTGATATCAATCGAGCGCTCAATCTCATCAAGGCGCGGTTTAATCTCTGCCAGTTCCGGTACAAGGCTTTCAGGCCTGCTGAGATGCTCGGTGATGAAAGCAAGCTGCTTTTCCAGATTGCGCATCAGTTGCTGATCAGCTGCCGGTGTCACCGGAGCCGCCTGCAAAACGGCAGTCTGTTCATTAACCTGACGGGTAATATGATCCAGCCGGTTTTCCAGTGCCTGAATGAAACGGTCATCATGCAGCGCACTGTTATGCTGGCTGTTGCGATATTGTTCATCCAGATGGCTGGTCAGATCGGCAAAACGGCGTTCCAGCTCGTCGACAACCGCAGTGCTCTGTTCCTGCTTCTGGTTGTGATAGCTGGTGGCTAGAATGGCGCGGCTGATCTCGTCCAGACGTTCATCCAGCTGGCGCAGGGAATGGTTCTGGTTGTCCGGCAATTGTTCGATCGTCAGGCGGATGTCTTCCAGCCTTGCGCTGATGGCATCAAGTGCGGGATCAATCGACTGCTGTGCATGCAGCTTTTCTGACTGTAATTGCGTAAAATTGTCAAAGCGCTCATCCAGCGCATCCCAGCGATGGCTCATACGGCGCAGGGATTCTTCGCGCGCCAGTGTTTCCACGGTGCGTTTCAACTCATCAAAATCGCGGCGTAGAATAATATCGGGGTTGGCGCTGTGCGCGGTCTTGCCTGTATAGCTGCTGGTGCCGGCGATAAAACGCTCAGCCGAAGAAAGGCGTTGCTGGCCATGATCTTCAGATGGCTGCAGCTTTTCGCTGATCGCGGCGGCCTGCTTCAGCTCGGTGCGTGCGCGTAAGCGCTGCAATTCTTCGGCAATTGCGGCCAGTGCCTCTTTATGCGGGCTGTCGGTGTTCGGGGCTTTGCTGAACACCGGTGCAGGTTGCGGCGCATGATTATGGCGCAGAAAATCCAGCGTATCAGCCTGTGTTTGCGGCGTGTTATGTGCCTGTTCAGCATCATGACTGCCATTTTTTTGCACACGCAAATGATCTTCAAGAGCAGACAGGGTGCGGTTCAACTCATCAAGAGAGGCAAGCGGGCGGCGCTCACGGCGCATATTCAGGCTATCAAGGGGAGACCGCTGATTTGTCATCGCCGTTTACACTCTTCCAACTTAGCCGCCACCGGGCGGAAAGATCACATGATTGTTTATCCTGAGATCTGCTCTATGCCGGCCTGAATAGAAAAACGGCGCATAAAGCAGATTTTGCCTTAAATGCAGTTTTGTCGAAACGTGGTAAATAAGTGGTTAATATTGGCTAGTATTTCTTAACTTTTTAAAAGCGGCTGTCATGACAGTCCGTAACGGCCTTGCAGCCTGTCTGTTTCGCATAGTCCGCAAGAAAATATGAAGCGTTAAAAGCGTTGGACTTTGAATATATTGAATTTTAAAGAAGTAATATCTGAAATGATCAGCAATGCCCGATATGAAAAAGCAACGGTGTTAGGCGTCAAGCACCGTTGCGTTGGCGTCTCGCATTTTAGCATTTAGGATGATGATCATTTTACGCATGACGGCGACAAGTGCGACCTTTCCGGGCTTTTCTTGTTGCTTGAGACGTGTGAAGAATGCCTTCATGTGGGGATCGAAACGAATGGCAGGCAGCGCGGCGACGTAAAGCGCGTCGCGCAGATGTCTTCTACCACCTGTAATCATGCGCTCGCCGCGCATCAGACCACTATCGCGATTAAGCGGCGCAACCCCAACCAGCTTGGCAATTTGTCCTTTGTCGATATGCCCCAGTTCGGGAAGGTCGGCGAGGATGAAGCATGCCGTTCGTAGGCCGATCCCCTTGAGCGACATCAAAACCTCAGCCTTCCAGCTCAGCTCTGCATCCGCTTTCAGGCAAGCTATCATTTCATCCACGACAGCCTGACGCTGATCGAGCAGGAAACGCAGGCTTTCCTCGATCCAGGCTTTCGTTCGCCCGGTCAACTTCTCCCGGCGATTTTTCTCCTGCACAATCATATGCGACAATTGTCTGTAACGACTGACAAAATCCGCCAGAGCCCGCTCTTGAGAAGAGCGTTGCGGCAGAATTCTTGTTTCCATGCGCCTTGCATAATCGGCAAGAATGAAGGCGTCGATCCTGTCGGTCTTGGAGAGCTGGCCACAGGCACGTGCAAACTGCCTGATCTGCTTCGCATTGACCTTGGCGACAGGCAATCGCTCGGTCTGCAAGGCGGTAACGACAAGGCGCTCGTAACCGCCGGTCGGTTCGAGAACCAGACGTCTAATATCGTCCACAGTTGCGAGAAAGGCGAGAAAACTGGCAATGCCTGCTGTCGTATTTTGATAGGTTGCTGTCTGGCCATCCGGCAGAACGCAGACATCCAGAGACGATTTTGATATGTCGATGCCGACAAAACGGCTAGTATAAGACATGAGGCTGGTCTCCCTTATACACGAGCGCGAAGCTCCCTCAACGGTGCGACAAGACCTCAAAAGCTGCAAAGGGTTCTGCTTTTTTACGAACGAAAGTTCACGCCCCGATGGGCTCAACCGCTTTGCAGCAGCCATTGCGGTGTTGCATTCACCTCAATGACAGAGAGGCCGGAACGAAGTTTAACGTTCCGGCCTCAAATGTATAAGCCCCGCCTCAGATGAGGCAGGGCTTAAAATTCAGATTGTGATTAATTAATAATCAGCAGATCAGAACTTGTAGTTTACGCCGAAACGAACTTCGTTGAGGTCTGTCTTGAAACGACGTTCGTTGAACTGGTTTTTGTAAGGGTCAGAAAGCGTTACGTTCTTCTTACCGTAGTTTGAATAGAGATATTCAGCTTTCAGTGTCCAGTTGTCGGTAACTGCATATTCAACGCCAGCACCTACAACATAACCGGTACGGGTTTTGGAAGCTGTATCTTCAAATTTGCCGCCGTTTGCTTTGCCGCCGCAACCGTTTGTAGCAGATACGCGAGCAACATCACAGCCAAGGGAGTGCTTGGTTTCTGCGAAAGCGATACCACCGGTTACATATGGCAGGAAGCGGTCAACAGCATAGCCGAGACGGGCGCGAACTGTACCATGGGTGCCGATTTTGTCTTCACCATAGTAAGAGTCGTACGGGCTGCTGTCGTTGCCAGCCCAAGACTTTTTCATCTTACCGAAAGAAACGTCGGCTTCTGCACCGAGAACAACATTGTTGTCGAACTGCCAGTTATAACCGGCCTGGATGCCGCCAAAGCCGCCCTTAGGCTTAACTTTGTCTGCTTCTGGGTTGTGCACATCATGCATGGAAGCCCAGCCGTAGCCAGCATGGGCACCGAGATAGCCACCGGTCCAGCTGAAGGTTGAATATTCAACCGGTGCTGGTTCTGGCGCGGAAACAATCGCGTCTGCTGCGAAAGCATGGCCGGAAAATACGGTCATAGCGAGAATAGCTGCAATTTTTTTCATAGCATCAAGTCCGTTGGTTAAAGGAATTTGAGCCAACTGATAATGACCGCGGAATTAAATCAAAGCTAAAAAATATGGTTTCTATTGTCTAAATTGGAACATGCTAATATATTGAAATTGTTATATATTTTAGAAAATTTATTATGCGATACGCTATGATTTGAATTAACCTTTATAAATCAACTTATTGGATTTAATTGTATAATTCTAATATAATTGAATCCGATTGTAAAAATCATGCTCTCTGCTTATATTGCTTAAATATGGTTACTCTGCCCCTGTTGTATAAAAGCGACAGTTTAAACCGACAGGTAGCAGAAATCTTGCCCGTATCGTGCCTGAGTTGAAGAATCAGTGCGCGGAAATCTGCTCTGCTCTTTCCTGAAAAACGCCCTGTTTCTGCTGAAAGGGCGCATAATTTGTCGCCCGCCTGTCATATGCGCGGATTATTGAGTGTTCACAGCGCAGAATTAAATTTATTTGAAAATCAATTTTGACGTTTACGCAAACGTCAAAATTGATTAGGCTTGAAGAGAAATGCCGGATTTATTCTGAGCGTTCACAAAGAAGTCAGTCACTGTGTCACGGGGATTACTTCTTTGTGCTTCATGATACAGTGAAGCAGTTTCTGACAAGGCAGGCAGTTAGCAACACAAGTTGCAGGATTGTTGCCACCGGCCGGAGGGGGCGGAATGTCGGAGAGCGGAACGGAAAATTTGGCACGGCAGGGCAGGGGAGACCCGGCGCCCTGATGTTTGAATGATGTAACACATGCCGCGCTGTGTCTGGCAGTTCCAGACAGGTTCCGGCTTACCGGCAGATGCAGCATCTGCTGTCGTCAAACTTGGAGGAAGTGCATGCCAATCTATCGCGCACCGGTTCGGGATACGCAGTTTATTCTGAATGATGTTCTGGGTGTTTCGTCCCGCAATGATCTGCCGCCTTATGCTGAAATGAGCAGCGATGTGATCGAGGCAATTTTGCAGGAAGGTGCAAAACTTGCCGAGCAGACTTTGTTTCCGCTCAATCACAGCGGTGACCGCGAGGGCTGTGAGCGTTTGCCGGATGCTTCCGTAAAAGTACCGCAGGGTTTCAAAGAAGCCTATGATGAATATTGTGCCGGTGGCTGGGTTGGCCTTGCTGCGCCGGAAGAATTTGGCGGTCAGGGGCTGCCTTATCTGCTGCATGCTGCGGTCGGGGAATATATGTCCTCTGCCAATATGGCATTGATGATGTATCCGGGTCTGACACAGGGTGCGATTGCCGCGATCATCACCCATGGTACGGATGAGCAGAAACAGACCTATTTGCCGAAAATGATTGAAGGGCGCTGGTCGGGCACCATGAACCTGACCGAGCCGCATTGCGGTACCGATCTTGGTTTGCTGCGCACCAAAGCCGTGCCGCAGGCTGACGGTTCCTACAAGATTTCCGGCTCGAAGATTTTCATCTCTGCCGGTGAGCACGGCATGACGGAAAATATTATTCATCTGGTGCTGGCACGGATTGAAGGTGCGCCGGAAGGTAATAAAGGCATTTCGCTGTTTATTGTGCCGAAATTCAATCTTGATACCAATGGCGAGGCAGGCACACGCAATGGCGTGACTTGCGGTTCCATTGAAGAAAAGATGGGTATTCACGGCAATTCCACCTGCGTGATGAATTATGATGATGCGACCGGCTTCCTGATCGGTGGTGAAAATAAAGGCCTGCGTGCCATGTTCACCATGATGAATGAAGCCCGTCTCGGCGTGGCGCTGCAGGGCTTGTCAATCGCTGAAACCGCCTATCAGAATGCCGCTGATTATGCGCGGGAGCGTTTGCAGGGCCGTGCGCTGACCGGTGCTGCCTATCCGGACAAGAAGGCTGATCCGATCATTGTGCATCCGGATATCCGCCGCACACTTCTGACCATCCGCGCCTTTAATGAGGCAGGCCGTGCGCTGGTGCTGTCCACAGCTTTGCAGGCGGATATTGCCCATCATGCCGGCGATGAAGCTGTGCGTGAAGTGGCCGATGATCATGTGGGGCTGCTGACACCGGTGCTGAAAGGTGTGCTGACCGATAAGGGCTTTGACAATGCGGTTATGGCGCAGCAGGTTTTTGGCGGCCATGGCTATATTGAAGAAAACGGCATGAGCCAATATGTGCGCGATGCCCGTATCACCATGATTTATGAAGGTGCCAATGGTATTCAGGCGCTGGATCTGGTGGGACGCAAACTGCCTGCCAATGGCGGCCGTGCCCTGATGGCCTATTTCAAGGAAATCGGTGATTTCTGTGAGGAAAACCGTGGCGATGAAGCCTTGGCCTTCTTCACCAAGCATCTGAAAAAAGGCCTCAATGATTTGCAGGGCGCATCCATGTGGCTGATGCAGAATGCCATGGCCAAGCCGGATAATGCCGGTGCGGCATCCACCGATTATATGCATCTCTTTGGTCTGGTGGCGCTGGGCTATATGTGGGCAAAAATGGCCAAAGCCGCACAGGCCCGTCTGAACGCGGGTGATGGCGATAAAGCCTATTTTGAAACCAAACTTGTCACAGCCCGTTTCTATATGGAACGTATCCTGCCGGAAACACAGTTGCGCTTGGCACGCATCCAGACTGGCGCCGATACGCTGATGACACTGCCGGAAGATGCTTTTTAAGAACACTCAACAGCGTGTTTTAAAAAGCCTGTGAGATTTGGGAGTTAAGTGAATTATGACCGCTTTTATTTATGATCATGTGCGCACACCGCGCGGGCGCGGCAAAAAGGACGGCAGCCTGCATGAAGTGCCTGCTGTGCGTCTTGGTGCCAAAGTGCTGGAAGCTTTGCGCGACCGCAATGGCATTGATACGGCCAAAGTCGACGATATTATTTTCGGCTGCGTTGATCCGGTCGGCGAAGCCGGTGCGGTTATTCCGCGCTCAAGCGCTTTTGAGGCCGGTTATGATTTCAAAGCGCCGGGCATGCAGATTTCACGCTTCTGCGCTTCCGGCCTTGATGCCATCAATCTGGCTGCTGCCAAAATTGCAGGCGGCACGGATGAGCTGGTCATTGCCGGTGGTGTGGAAAGCATGTCCCGTATCGGCATGGGTATGTCCGGCGGTGCATGGTATATGGATCCGTCGGTCGGTTTTCCGGGCTGGTTCATGCCACAGGGCGTTTCTGCCGATCTGATCGCTACAAAATACGGCTTTTCCCGTGAGGATGTGGATTCTTATGCGGTGGAGAGCCAGCGTCGTGCAGCGCATAGCTGGGAAAAAGGCTATTTCAAAAACTCGGTCATTCCAGTGAAAGATGTGAATGGTCTTACCATTCTTGACCGTGACGAACATATGCGCCCGACCACTGATCTGGCAGCATTGTCCGGCCTTAATCCGTCTTTTGTGATGCCGGGTGAAATGGGCGGCTTTAATGCTGTGGGTATTCAGGCGCATCCGGAAGTTGAAGCGATCAATCACGTGCATCATGCCGGTAACTCCTCGGGTATTGTTGATGGTGCGGCGGCGGTGCTGGTCGGCTCCAAACGTGCGGGTAAAATGCTGGATATCAAACCCCGCGCCCGCGTGCGGGCTTTCACCAATATCGGTTCCGAACCGGCATTGATGCTGACAGGCCCTGTGGATGTGACAGAAAAACTGCTCGAACGCGCCAAGATGAAAATCTCGGATATTGATCTGTTCGAGCTCAATGAAGCCTTTGCGGCTGTGGTGCTGCGCTACTGCCAGGCTTTCAATATTTCCCACGACAAGATCAACGTGAATGGCGGCGCGATTGCGATGGGGCATCCACTGGGTGCAACCGGTGCAATCATTCTCGGCACTGTGCTGGATGAGCTGGAACGGCGCGATCTCAATACGGCACTGGTTACCTTGTGTATCGGTGCGGGTATGGGCACGGCGACCATCATTGAGCGTGTGTGAGGGAGTTGAGACCAATGACGAATTACAAGAATTTCAAAGTTGAAACCGGCACTGACGGTATTGCTGTTGTCACATGGAACATGCCCGATAAGAGCATGAATGTGCTCACCGAAGAGGTGATGACCGAGCTTGATAAGATCATTGATCAGGTTGTGGCCGATGCCGCGATCAAAGGTGCGGTGATCACATCGGGCAAGGATACATTTTCGGGTGGTGCCGACCTCACCATGATGCAGAAAATGCTGAGCACCTTCAAAAAAGAACAGAAACAGGATGCTGAAAAAGCCGTCCAGAACCTGTTTAACAATGTCGGCCGTATGACCGGTCTCTATCGCAAGCTGGAAACCTGCGGCAAGCCATGGGTTTCGGCAATTAACGGCACCTGCATGGGCGGCGCGCTGGAATTGTCACTGGCCTGTCATGGCCGTGTGGTGTCCGATGCGGAAGGCGTGAAACTGGCATTGCCGGAAGTTAAAGTCGGCCTGTTTCCGGGTGCAGGCGGTACGCAGCGTGTACCGCGTCTGGTCAATCAACAGGACGCCCTGCAGATGATGACCACCGGGTCTAGTCTCACCGCAGCACGCGCCAAGGCTATGGGTCTGGTGCATGAAGTGGCTCCGGCGAAGAAGCTGGTGGAAGCCGCTAAAAAGATGATCCGCAACGGTCTGAAGCCGGTGCAGCCTTGGGATGAGAAGGGCTTCAAGCTGCCGGGTGGTGCGATTTATTCCGCAGCCGGTGCCAATCTCTGGCCTGCGGCAACAGCTATTCTGCGCCGTGAAACCTCCGGCAATTATCCGGCAGCACTGACCATTCTTAAATGCGTTTATGAAGGTCTTCTGGTGCCGTTTGATACCGGCCTGAAGATTGAACAGCGTTATTTCACCCATATTCTGCAAAGCACAGAAGCGCAGTCGATGATCCGCTCGCTCTTTGTATCCTTGCAGGAACTGAACAAGGGCGCACGCCGTCCGGAAGGCATCAAGCCAACCAAGTTCAAGAAAATCGGCGTGATCGGTGCCGGTTTCATGGGTGCAGGCATTGCCTATGTGACCGCCAAAGCCGGTATTCCGGTGGTGCTGATCGACCGCAATCTGGAAGCCGCAGAAAAAGGCAAAGCCCATTCCGCAGACCTGATTGCCAAGGAAATGCAGAAAGGCCGGATGACGGCAGAGGATAAAGACAAGCTTCTGGCGCTCATCACCCCATCTGCCGATTATGCGGCGCTTGACGGTGCGGATATGGTGATCGAAGCCGTGTTTGAAGACCGCGATGTTAAGAAAGCGGCCACCGAACAGGCGGAAGCTGTGCTGGGGCAGAATGCCATTTTTGCATCCAATACCTCAACATTGCCAATCACCGGTCTTGCCAAGGTCTCGCAGCGCCCGAAAAACTTTGTCGGAATTCATTTCTTCTCACCGGTTGACAAGATGATGCTGGTGGAAGTGATTATGGGCAAAAAGACCGGCGAAAAGGCTCTGGCAACAGCGCTGGATTATGTGCGTGCAATCAAGAAAACGCCGATTGTTGTCAATGATACACGCGGTTTCTACGTCAATCGTTGCGTGCTGCGCTATATGTCTGAAGCCTATAATATGCTGGTGGAAGGTGTGCCGCCTGCAATGATCGAAAATGCCGCCAAAATGGCTGGTATGCCGGTCGGGCCGCTGGCGCTCAATGACGAAACGGCAATTGATCTGTCGCAGAAAATTCTCAAAGCCACATTGGCTGATCTGGGTGACAAGGCCGTTGATCCGCGCCATGTTGAACTGGTCAATACGCTGGTGGATAAATATGACCGCCTTGGCCGTAAAAACGGCAAGGGCTTCTATGACTATCCGGCGAAACCTGCCAAGAAACATTTGTGGCCGGAGCTTGCCACACTTTATCCGCAGCAGGACGCGGACAAGGTGGATGTGGAGGTGCTGAAACAGCGTTTCCTCGTCACCATTGCTCTGGAAGCTGCCCGCGTGATGGAAGAAGGCATTGTAACCGACCCGCGTGAAGCTGATGTCGGCTCCATTCTTGCCTTCGGTTTTGCGCCTTATACCGGTGGCACCCTGTCTTATATTGACGGCATGGGCGCCAAGGCTTTCGTCAAACTGGCGAAGAAGCTGCAGAAAGATTACGGCGCACAGTTCAAGGCTCCTAAATTGCTGACCGATATGGCCGATAATGGCGAGACCTTCTATGAGCGTTTCAATCCCTATAAAGCGGCATAGGCCGGTTTGAGGGCGCCCCGCGATAGGGCATCAGATTTTTGAAACTGAAAATGGCGCGGTTGTTTCCGTGCCATTTTCATTTTTTATGATGTTCTCATGTTTGAAAACCGGTATAGTTGTAAGGATTTTATTCCTTCAGGCGGAGAGCAAAATGCGTGAGGCAATTTGGCTGCTCTGATCTGCAAACAAAAGGACAGGGCAGGTCCGGCGGTGTGGTTATCGTTGAAAATGTTCTGATTGCCGATGTTTTCACATGCCGATATATGGTCAGCAATTGATTTGCTGGCAAAAAATGCGCAATTGACACCATCCGGTCTGGCACGGCGTGCGGGGCTTGACCCGACGACGTTTAACAAGTCCAAGCGCTATGCGGCAGACGGTCGCCCGCGCTGGCCGTCCACGGAATCTCTGGCTAAAATTCTTGAAGTCACAGCCACGGATATGGTTACATTTGCGCGGCTTGTGGAAGGCCGGAAACAATCTGCGGTTTCCGCTGCACAGCATGGCAATGAACAGGAGTGATTATGCGTAAACCGGCGACCCTTCGGACAATTCTGCCGCCGATCCTTGCTGTTGGTGTTGGTGCAACTTTGTTTGCAGCCTATGTGGCGCCGTTTTATGGTGCGCTTGACGGTGGGGCTGGCGGTGGCACGGGCATTGTCATTGAAAATTTTGATATGCCGGAAGATATGCCGCCGGAAAGATTGCCGTCAGGCCAATTGGCCGGTGAGGAGATACCGGCTGAAAATCCTCTGCCGGATGCGTCCGGTGCCATGCAGGATAAGCCCTTGGAGCGCATAGAGCCACGCCCGCCGCTGAGTGATCTGGGACTGGCCGCGCCGGTGCAGGAAAAACCTGTTGAGGCAACACCTTCCGAAGAACAGGCGGCAGAAGACGGGTTGTTTTACCGTCCTGTAGCGTTGGCTGCAGGCAGGCTGGCGGTCGGCAACCGCACGATTGAACTGACCGGTATTGATATTGTTGAGCCGGATGCATCTTGCGCGGATATTAATGGTGATGTCTGGCAATGCGGTATGCAGGCGCGTACCGCTTTCCGTTCATGGCTGCGTGGCCGTGCGGTGACCTGCAATATGGATGGTATTGAGCAGCATCAGGAGCTGATCCGCACTACATGTTCTTTGGCGGGAACCGATCTTGCCCGTTGGCTGGTGGAAAATGGCTGGGCACGGGCAACGTTCGGCGGGCCTTATGCAGACAGCCAGACACAGGCTGAAAAACAGTTACTCGGCGTGTTCGGCCGTAAACCGGCGGTGGATTTGCCTGAAACGTCTGCCCCTGCACCGGAAAATGCTGCGCCTTTATTCCCGCAGGACAATGCCGCGCCGGAGCCAACTTTGCCCACACAACAGGTG
This sequence comes from Pseudochrobactrum asaccharolyticum, assembly GCA_040392545.1. Lineage (GTDB taxonomy): Bacteria > Pseudomonadota > Alphaproteobacteria > Rhizobiales > Rhizobiaceae > Pseudochrobactrum > Pseudochrobactrum asaccharolyticum_A. The sequence continues at coordinate 284,978 of JBEBVV010000002.1, forward strand.
ACACCAAGTTTGCCTGAACAACAGGTGATGCCAACTTTGCCTGTACAACAGGCGGAGCCTGATTTACCGTTTCCGCCTGCGCCACAATAATAGATATAAGAAAAGCCGCGTTTTTGAGAAACGCGGCTTTTTTCTTGATAGGCTATGATGTTCAGGCGCGGTTCAGCGCTTCGGCAATCAGGCCGCGTGTTTCATCAATGCCGTAAAGCGCGACGAAAGAACCGAAACGCGGGCCGCGTTCCTGACCGATCAGCACTTCATAAAGCATCTGGAAGAACGAGACAGACACACCAGGGCCACCGTCAGGGCTCTTCTTATTGTGGTCCTGATAGCGCTCGATCACACGGGCAACATCCAGAATAGAGTTCTGGATTGTATTGCCGTCAGCACCGGCATCAAGACTTGCCAATTTGGCATCAAGATCACGCAATGCCTGTTGCTCGACCTCATCCGGCGCACGGAACTTCTTGTACGGTTTCACGAAATCATTGAAATAGCGAATGGCATATTCAACCAGTGCGTTAAGCTCCGGATGGGTCTGCGGCGAAGCTTCCGGCGCATAGCGGGAGATGAAGCCCCACAATGTGCCGGCATTTTCTGCATTGGATGCGCTGACCAGATTGAGCAGCATGGCAAAGGGCACCGGCAGGTCAACCTTTGGCGGATTGCCGTTATGCTGATACCAGACCGGGCTGCTCAGGCGTGCTGCCCAGTCCTGCTTTTCATAGGCTGCCATATAGGTGAAATATTCATCTACGGCTTTCGGAATGACGTCGAAATACAGCTTCTTGGCGGTCTTCGGCTTCTGGAACATATAAAGGCCGAGGCTTTCAGTCGGCGCATAGGTCAGCCATTCCTCAATCGTCAGACCATTGCCTTTGGACTTGGAAATTTTCTGTCCCTTATCGTCGAGGAACAGTTCGTAATTGAAGCCCTCCGGTGCACGGCCACCAAGCACCTTGCAGATTTTGGAAGACAGCATCACACTGTCGATCAGATCTTTACCGGCCATTTCATAGTCAATGCCCAGTGCCGTCCAGCGCAGTGCCCAGTCTGCCTTCCACTGGCATTTTACCTTGCCGCCGGTGACTTCCGTTTCAATCTGTTCGCCGGTTTCCGGGTCAACATAAGTGATGGTGCCTTTTTCAACATTGCGGGCAATCATCGGTACCTGCAGAACCACACCGGTACGCGGGCAGATCGGCAGAAACGGTGAATAGGTCGCGCGACGCTCCTCACCCAGTGTCGGCAGGATGATGTCCATGACATCATCATAGACCGCCAGCATTTTCAGCAAGGTCGCATCGAAACGGCCCGATGTGTAATAATCTGTTGCCGAAGCAAATTCATAATCGAAACCGAAACGGTCAAGAAATGCCCGCAGACGTGCATTATTGGCCGCGCCGAAAGACGGATATTCATTGGAAAACGGATCCGGCACACGGGACAGCGGCTTGCCGATAAATGTGCTCATCATCTCGCGGTTCGGCACATTTTCCGGAACTTTGCGCAGGCCGTCCATATCATCGGAAAAGCACAGCAGCTTGGTTTTGACCTTGTCTTCCGTCAGAACGCGGAATGCATGGCGCACCATGGAGGTACGGGCAACTTCGCCGAAAGTGCCGATATGCGGCAGGCCAGACGGGCCGTAACCGGTCTCGAAGATAACGACTTCGGGATAGCCGGTTTTTTCATACCGTTTTATGATTTTCCGAGCCTCTTCAAAGGGCCACGCTTTCGCCTGTGCTGCTGCCGCAATCAGGTCGGGCGCAAGGTCGATGTGGTTTGAGCGGTCGGTTGTCATAATATCTTTCCTGATAGGAGGTGTTGGTTTGAAATATCCGCACTTTCAGCAAGCGCGGAGTATCAGGTCTATGGTGAGATGCGGGTTTCGTCAATCATTTGCTGTGCTTTCTTTGCAGGCATATGGAGGATTTGCAGCAGTTTCCGGCAAGCACTCTGCCAACAATAAGGAAATTGCGGCGTGTTACGGGAATTATGTGTGGGATGAAACAGAATTGAGTACTTGTTAAGCCCTGTCGAATAAGCTCACAGACATTCAAAGCCGATGCAGGAGTTCTGAGAATGAAAATCACGCCGCAGGATGCGCTGGTCTATATTATGGTAACGGTATCAGCTGCGGATACGCGGATGACAGATGCGGAATTGTCTTCAATCGGCAATCTGGTGCGCCGTCTGCCGGTTTTTACCGGTTTTAATACAGACAGGGTGCCGGAAATTGCAGAACGTTGCTATGAGTTGCTGACCAAAGATGACGGGCTTGACCGTATTTTGAATATTGCCCATCAGGCATTGCCGGAAAAACTCTATGAAACAGCCTATGCGCTGGCGGTGGAAGTTGCCGCAGCCGATCTGCATGTGGAGCAGGAAGAACTGGCTTTCCTGCAACTGATGCGTGATCTGTGGAACCTTGATGAACTGAGCGTTGCTGCCATTGAGCGCAGTGCGCGAGTGCGCTACCGCAAATTGTGATCTATCCGGTGCATCGGGTTTCACCGATGCGCCGTTTTTACTTATCGGTTGTTGAAAATGTCAGTAAAAATCGACCGGAAAATAGCGCAGATATAAATCATCAAGCACGCCTTTGCGCTCCAGGGCATCGAGCGCATTATTAAAGGCAATGCGCAGATCATCATCCTGCTTGCGCAAGGCAATCGTCATGCCCTGACCCAAAAATTCCGGTGCCGGATAGGCGCCGCCGGTAAAGCGGCAGCAGGCACCGTCCTGCGCTGCATTCTCTTGCTTGTCGCTATCCTGTTGATCTGCCGGATTCATCCAGAGTGACAGGCTCATCGCATCGCCGAAAATCAGCTGTAATTTGCCGTTGCGCAGATCATTATACATTTGCACATTGTCTTTATAAGGCACCGCTTTGGCCTTCGGGAAATAGGTCCTCAGTGCCGCTTCATGGGCCGTGCCTGCACGAACACCAATTGTCTTTCCGTCCGGTGAAAAGGCACCATCCGCTGTCTGATCCTGTTTGGTGGTGACAAAGCGGGCGGGCAGGCTGAAATAAGGCCGCGTAAAGCTGAAATTTGTCCGCTTTTCACGGTCGGGCGCAAGACCGGCAATCAGCGCATCTGCCTCATTGTTGCGCAGCGCCGGCAGCAATTCATTCCATGGCCGCGCTTCAATCTGGCAACGGTTGGTCGCCGACAATTCCTGACAAATGGCACGAACCAGATCAATATTATAACCGCTTAACCGGCCTTCTGCGGAGAGCATATTGAACGGGGCAAAATCGGTTCCGGTGATAAAGCGGATTTGGTTTCTTTGCGAAATATCCGGCTTGGCCGGTTTCTGATTGTCGCCTGCCAGCCGTGGTGGAGCCGCCTGCGCAATGCTGCCGCTGAGTAAAAGCGTCAGAGCAAGGCATTTCACAAAATGAATGAGACGGGCAGGGCTGCGCCGGTGATGCATGGTTTCGTCCGCCGGATAAGGGATACATTCTAGAATAGGCGGATTATAAAATTTTCTTCTCTTTATAGAAAGAGAGAATATTATTTAAAATAATAGACTTTATGAATTTCAATTAATATTGATATTACGAAATTTTAATGAATTGTATAATGTAGTTTTTACAGTTGATATTTTGTTTTAATGAGTATTATTGTTAATCTTACGTTAATTTCAGAATAGTTCAGTTCAATTTTACCTAAATTAATGAAATTTATCATGTTGTTTCCTGAGGGGCGAAATGACGATACATGTTTTGTTTACCCAGACCTTTATAAGACTTTGTGCTGCTTTCTCTGTGCGGCTGGTTGCGGCCGGTATCCGTAAAACCGATATTATTGCGGCCTTTGCCGGTGCCGCGCAGCATAATACGTCTTTTAATGATGAGTTGGTGCATCGTGGCGCAGTGTCTGAAAAGCAGCTTTACAGCCTGTGGGCGGAAGAGGCGGGACTGATTTATGATGATATGCCGGATGCGGGCGAGGTGCTGTTACGCCCGTTTGACGGGCCTGCGCGGCTCAGTAATATCCGGCATATTCTGATTGCAGGCCCCAAAGGGCAGAGCCTGCTTTATATGGCGCCGGATCTGAAAGAACTGGCAATGCTTAAATATTATTTGCGGCAATATCCGGAAATGCGCGGGCGTTTGCGTTTATGCCCGCCATCGGTGCTGGTTGCATTGCTGCATCATCGTTACGGCAAAGCGGCTGCAGGGCGTGCGCAAACAATGACGCCACGGCATCTTTCTGCCAGCCTTGTGCTGAATGGCTGGCAGGGTTTCTGTTTCGGCGGGCTGGTGTTGGGGTTGTTGTGGATATTTCTCACACAGGGCGGGGCATATTTATCTTTGCTCTATTGGGGGCTGACATTATTTTTCTTTGCCTGTGTCACAATCCGCCTCTGCGCGGCATTCAATGCCCGGCCGCTGCATATCAGGCCGCTCTCGCCCTATAAATTACAGGCATTGCCGGTCTATACGGTTCTGGTGCCGCTTTATAAAGAGGCGGGTGTGGTGCCGCAATTGGTGGAGGCTCTGAGTGCGCTTAACTGGCCTGCCACAAAGCTCGACATTAAACTGGTTTGTGAAGCCGATGACAGCGGTACCTTGGCGGCACTTGCAAGGCAGCAACTGCCTGCGCATTTTGAAATTCTGAAAGTACCGGCCATCGGCCCGCGTACCAAGCCGAAGGCACTGAATTATGCCCTGCAATTTGCCCGTGGTGCTTTCATGGTGGTTTATGATGCTGAGGACAGGCCGCATCGCGACCAGCTTCTGGAAGCATGGCAGGCGTTCAATCGCGGTGGCACGCAGCTTGCCTGTGTGCAGGCGCCTTTGGTGATAGGTAATTTTTCAGTCAATTATCTGACCCGTTATTTCTCTTTTGAATATGCGGGGCTGTTTCGCGGGCTTTTGCCATGGCTTGGCAGGCGCGGTGCGGTCATGCCGCTTGGCGGTACATCCAATCATCTGCGGCGTGCTGTATTGCAGAAAGTCGGTGGCTGGGACAGTTTCAATGTCACCGAGGATGCGGATCTGGGAATGCGGCTGGCGCGGTTCGGCTATCAGGTGGATGTGATCAACCGGCCGACACTTGAAGACGCACCTGAAAATTATAAAGACTGGAAAACACAGCGCACACGCTGGTTCAAAGGCTGGATGCAGACATGGCTGGTGCATATGCGGGCACCGGTGCAAACCTGCCGTCAGCTTGGTGTGATGCGTTTCAGCCTCTATATGCTCTATACGACCGGCCTGTTACTGTCAGCGCTGTTGCATCCTTTCATGCTCATCAGCCTGATCTGGGGTGGTTTTCTGGTGGCCGCGGATCATCATGATCAGGCGGCAGCGGCTATGCTGGTCTTTAATGGTATGAATTTGATAACAGCCTATCTGAGTTTTCATATTCTGTGCCGCAAAACCCTGCGTTATGATGAAAAGCGGGGCTATTTCTATCTCTGGGGCGTGCCTTTTTATTGGTTATTATTGTCGGTCGCGTCATGGCGGGCATTGTTTCAGATGTTTACCGCTCCGCATCACTGGGAGAAAACTCCGCATTTTCCCAGCCGTTTTATCAAGCCGCTGCCAGAGCAACAGGGCGCGGCGTTGGTTGCGGGAACATCTCTGTCCGGCTACCCACAGAAAGAAAACGGGCATATACGCGATTGTCACAAACCGGTCATGTAAATCATTGATAAGCAGGGAAGGTTTGGCAGATTTTGCGCTTACGGCTGTGTTGCATCATTCTTTCGCGGAAACAGATATGCATGATGCGGGCGGGATATGCGGACTTGTGATTTCTTTTGACGGCAAAATATTTTACCGTCACATCAGAGCGCAAGGCATTGATTGCATGGCTGCAACGCGGCGGATATAAGGATAATATTCAGATATATGGGCACCGGTCAGAAACAGGATGACGAGGTTGCCGCAATTGCAGCAACGGATACAGACAGCGTGACACATCAGAAAAACGGATTGCAAAGGCTGCTGTGTTCTATGCGCCAATCTGTGCCTGCACTGTTTATCTTGATCCCGCTTTTGCTGCTGTTGCTTTATTGGGGCGTTGAGCCTTTGACGGCCATTGTCGGTTGTCTCCTGCTTTTCGTTCTGCTGGCGGTGGCAACAGGGTTGAGCGTACCGCAACCGGTTGCCGTTGCAGATAAATCGGGCAAGGGTGAGGGGCCGCTATCGCGCCTGTCCGGTGAGCGGCTTGCCAATTTCCTGCCTGATCCGCTGGTGCTTTTCGATGCAGATGGCACAATTCTTTATATGAACCATGCCGCCCGCGAAGCATTTCCGCCCTTGGCGCGTGATACATCTTTGTATTTGTGCTTTCGCTCGCCGGAAATGCACTCCCTGATACAGGGCATTATTGCTGACGGTCAGGCGCGTTCCACTGATTATCTGGAGCGTCTGCCGCTGGAGCGCTGGTATCGTGCATCGGTCATGACATTTGAAACCGCCAAAGGCGAGGCGGATTGTTTCATCCTGATTTTCAGGGATCAGACTGATTTGCGCCGTATTGACCGCATGCGTTCGGATTTTATCGCCAATGCCAGCCATGAATTGCGCACACCGCTGGCCTCTCTGCGTGGCTTTATCGAGACATTGCAAGGCCCTGCGCGGGATGATGCTGCCGCACGCGACCGCTTTTTAGGCATTATGCAAAAACAGGCAGATCGTATGTCGCGTCTGATTGATGATCTTCTGTCTCTGTCGCGGCTTGAAATGAAAGCGGCCATCCCGTTGAAAGAACGGGTGGATATTGGCCTGATCCTGAACCATGTGGTTGAAACTCTGGCACCAATGGCAGCGGATGCCGGTGTGCGCATTGAATGGACAAAGCCGGATCATCCTGTCTGGTTACCGGGTGACAGGGACGAGCTTATTCAGGTGTTTCAGAATCTGGTTGAAAATGCCTGCAAATATGGCCAGTCCGGCAAAAAGGTAATCGTGACGCTGGATGAACATGACAGTGAAAATGCGCAAAGCGCACCGGATGCAATCCGTGGTTTCTCGGTCAGTGTGGAAGATTTTGGCCCCGGTATTCCGGCAGAGCATTTGCCGCGCCTGACCGAGCGGTTCTACCGTGTGGATGTGGATAGCAGCCGCGCGCATAAGGGAACAGGGCTTGGGCTGGCAATCGTCAAGCACATCCTGACCCGTCATCGCGGCCGCCTGATCATCCGCTCACAACTGGGTAAAGGTGCGGTCTTTACCGCCGTATTTACCGGTAGCTGAAATATGCCTTGAGCGGCCGCAAATGCGTTTCAGAGCATCATGTTCCAGACGTGGTAACATGATGCTCAAGCTGATCAGGTTTAAGAAATTATGCTCTGGTGCGCTGAAAATGCCGGATCATCCGCCATTTCAATGGCCGCAATTGTTGCCAGAGTGATGTTGCACGCAGCGCCGCCATCATCCTCTGGCGCATATGATAGATGTGCCCGTTTATGGTGTTGCATAAGGTCATACGCATCAGCGGAATGGTCAGATCGCAATTTTGCACTTTCCATTCTTCATCACCAACGCCCAGTTCAAGGCAATCATAGCCCTGTTCTTTCAGGTTTTTGAGCAGCAAATAATGCAGCACATGGCCGGGGGAATATTTCGCCCAGTTTTTGAGATTGGATGCAATCATAATACCGTAATAATGCGGTCCGCTAACCAGTCCCCACATGCAGGCAATGATTTCGCCATTCAGTTTCAGTGCAGAGAAATGCAATACGCCGGCATCGTGAAAGACCTGCGTTGCCTCTTTGAAATAATGCAGTTTTTCGGGATATTGCTCAAATCCCGGCACCTGCGTTTCAATGAAACGCTGTTGCTTGGCTGTGAGCATAAAATCCAGAAAAGCCTGCCGTTCGGCATCGCTCTGCGCAACCACAAAGTCGCATTGCCCGATCTCATTGAGATGGCGCAATTTGCGCCGGAGCGTCTTGGGGCGCACAAGGCTTTTTTGAATATTGTCCCAGTCACGGGTCAGTATCGTGGCATGACTGTTCGCATCATTCTTGCGGTTGGCCAGTAAAAACAGCGGGTTGCTCAGATTGCCGAGCATTTCCGGCATATTGTTGAAATCGGCAAAGTCGAAAACCGGCAGGGCTTTCACAATCTGCTGCCACAGATTTTCAGCCTGTATACGTGTCCATTTGATACCGCAGGCAAAAACAACCGGCGCATTATAATCGGCAACACCCTGATCAGTGAAGGAAAGTATGCGGGTGCCATTGCGTTTGAAAATCGCCAGCGGCAGAAAAACCACCGGCCTGCCATCTTCGCTACGCACCTCAACCAGACATAATTGTGCTTTTAAGGCAGGCGCATAGGTCTTTTCCCAGATTTTCAGAAAAGTGGAGGTCTGGAAAATATGATAATTGGGGCTGGCATGGCTGTTGAGCTTTCCGGGGCCATCTTTTTCCGCTTGCGGCCAGTCCGGCGACACCGCATCTGCCGTGTCGAAACAGCGGATCGTATAATGCGCGTAAAGGGCAAGATGCGGCTCAGAACGCAGCAATGTCTGCGCATTCCTCTGCATCGTCATGGCTTTAGGCAGACTCATGCCCGTCTCTTTACGGAGAAGCTGTGCTGAACCGGAAACTGCCATGCTGTCTTACCCTGTCCCGTTACATCAATGATCAGGCACGATGTTGAAAGTGCTGTGAGTGTTAAGAAACTGGAGTGAGATTGGCAGAATTATGTAAACAATGTCCTAGGGATAATTCTGTGCCGCACAATTATTTTGACAGCTTACAGAAAGGGTGAATGCACAGTTAAATGATCGTGATTTATTAAAGTTTATATAAGTAAAACAAAAGGTTCGTCAATTTTACCTTAGTATTCCTGCATTATAGTGCGGGGCGTTGTTAATTGCATTTTATCTGTCTTGTGCCTATATGCGGCAGACAGCCGGAGCGCTCAGACAAGCAGGGTTTAAGATGACGGTCTCAATCATTATTAAAGCATTGAATGAAGAGCGACGGATTGCAGCCGCGATTGAGAGCGCCTTGGCCGCTTTGCCCGACGGGCAAGGCGAGGTCATTCTGGCAGATAGTGGTTCCACTGATCGGACAATTGAAATTGCGCGGCAATATCCGATTGTGATCACGCAGATTGAAGCACCGGCAAAACCAAGCTGTGGTCTGGGGCCGCAATTGGGTTTTCAATATAGCCGCTACCCTTATATTTGTCTGATTGATGGTGATATGGAAATTGCGCCCGATTTCATCGGTGTCGCCTTACAGTTTTTGCACGAAAATCCGCAGGTTGCCGGTGTTGCCGGTCATGTTGTTGAGCAAAATCACGATAGTCTTGAATATGTCCGCCGTGATCAGGTCAAAGTGGCCTATAAAGGCGTGGGCGTGGTTGACCGTATCAATTGCGGTGGTCTTTATCGCCGTGAAGCGATTGAAGAGGCAGGCTATTTTTCTGACCGCAATCTGCATTCCTATGAGGAATATGATCTGGGTGTGCGGCTGCGCACCAAAGGCTGGACATTGTATCGTCTCGACCGGCGTTTTGTCTATCACACCGGCCATGAGGTAAATGCTTATCATTTGCTGGTGCGGCGCTGGCGGACAAAATATATCCGCGGTATCGGCGAATTGCTGCGCGGTGCTATGGGCAAACCCTATTTGAAAAATCTTTTTGCGGAACTGCCGGAGCTGCGGTTGTGGATGATGGTTTATGGCTGGATTGCCGCCATGATCATGGTTTTGATCCTGATGCCGGATTTCAAGCTTGCGCTGCTGATTGATCTTGTCTGGATAATCAGCGCTGTGCTTTTGATGGGGCTTAAGCATAAAAATCTGCAAATCGGCCTTTACTCGGTCACGGCCTGGTTTTTCCATGCGGCAGCCTTGCCGCTGGGCTTTTTTACACCACGGATTGATCCGGCTGCAATGATTGAAAGCAAAGTCATTCACAGGCCGGAGCAAGCAGTTTTACCGGAAAAAACCGGCGCTTAAGTGCCGGTTTTAGCCTCGCAGCCGAAGAGAACTCAGGCGGCAGAGAGATTTTTCTGCCGGTTGACCAGCCTGTTCAGCATCCACCAGATGCAGGCGGCGATAGCAAATTCAATCAAATAGATGGAAATAAATGTGCCCTGCGGCGGCATTGCCCATGTGGCCAATGCCAGTACCGGTGTGCCAAGCAGATTGCCGGTATTGAGAATGGCAGCGCGATAACCGTGCTCACCGGCGGCACCCATGGCCTCAACGCCGATGGACCAGATGGCATAAGGCACGATGATCCAGCACAGAATTTGCGTGAAATAGACCATTGCCTGATACTCATGGCCGAAGATCAGCGGCAGATAGGGGGCAAGGCAATAAATCACAATCGCGGTGAAAAATGCGATGCCAAGGGCGATCAGCAGCACTTTTTTTGTCAGTGGCCAGCCTTTGTCGATACCATTGGCGCTCAGGCGGGCAAGACGCGGATAGAGCAGCCGGTTCATGGCATCAATATTCAGATAGCTGCTGTCAACAATGCGGCGGGCAACACCATAGCTGCCGATAATGGCAGGAGAGAGCAGCAGGCCAAGCAATAGCAAGTCGATATTCTGGCGAAAAGCGCGGAAAATAAACGGGGTTGCGAAGAAGATGCCAAGCCTGATTTCTTCGCGCACCAGCCGGAATTCCGGTTTGCCGAGGCGCAGCAACAAGCCCCAATAGACCAGCAACACCAGCAAATGACAGAAAAACTGCCACCATGCCCAGCCGTGAATCGTATCGACACCGAAAACTACGCAAGCCAGTACTGCGGCAAGGGTACGTGCAAAGGCAAAACCGACCACAGAAAGATTGGCAGCTTTGAAATTACTGTGGCCGATATAAATCGCTTCAACCAGCAGGATCAGGCGCAACAGCACGATATTGGTCACAAGATACAGGAACATATCGGTATTGCTTGTTACCGGATCTTCTGAAAACGTAATCCAATAGGGCAGAATGATCATCCCTGCGGCCACCAGAAGCGTACCGCTGACGGCAACAAGAATGAGATTATGCCCGAGCATGGCCGGATAGATATTGTTGTTTTGCGCAACGCGGCGCAGCAGACATTCTGCTCCGCCCATGCCGCAGACATGCACTGCAATGCTGGTCACGGCCATGATGGTGATAAACATGCCGAATTCCGAAGCACCGAGAAAACGGGCGAGAATGGCAAAAGTAACAAGCTGTGCAGCGCTTGCCATAATCAGGCTGCCGCTGGAGGCCATATAGGAAAGGAGCGAAGGTATATAGTGCCGGATCCGTGCAGACAGGCCGCTGCCTTGCAACTTCATGTCACTCATAATCTGGTTTCCCTTGCCGCTGCTCTCCGGACATCAAATGCTCTAGAATATTTACCTGCCAATTGGAACTGTTTTGCGACGGCAAACGCGACTGAAAAATAATATATTAATCACTTATATTACTGAATTTAAATGTTAACTGAGTTATCCGCAGATTTTGAAAAAGACAAAATACCCGATTTGTTAACCCTTTTTTCTTACTATGCTGGCGGAGCATTATGCAAGGCCGACCGGTTCCGGATTATCTGCGGAACAGACGCGACATTTGGCAATCCAAAGCGGCGCGCCGGATCGGAATGAAGACAGAATGCTCCGGCGAATGCTGAATTTCATCATGTGAATTTGACCACGGTAGTAAAAGCGCTCCATGTATACTTTGCAAGAATTGGCACAGAAAGCAAAGACCACGCCTGCGGGAAGCCGTGATGCGCAGTCTTCCGTGCAGGCTGATACAGGCAGGTTGCCGGATAATATGGCGGCGCAATCCTATCCGCATTTTCAGGATGAGGTGCCTTTGCAGCCTGCAAATGATCCGGCTGTGCGCTTGAGCGAAGGTCTGGCATCGGTCACATTCACGGGAATTATCGGCTGGATGTTGCGCTATTGGTGGCTGATCCTGCTGCTGGCTTTTCTGGGCGCTGCGGGTGGTGTCAGTTACGGCAAACTTGCAAAGCCGCGTTTCAGCGCAACCACAGATATTCTTGTTGCCCCGTCCAATCTGCAGCTTGTACCCAATGATGTTTATATGCCGAGCATGCAGGCTGAAAGCCAGCTGATGGATGTGGAAAGTAAGTTGCGTATTCTCACATCTGTCAATGTGTTGCAGCGCGTGGTTGATGAGCTGAAACTGCAGGATGATCCTGAATTTAACGGCACGGCACCTTCACTCTTTGGCGGGTTTTTCGGCGCATCACCAAAGGCTGAGAATGGTGCTGACCCGCAGCAGGCAAAGAATATTACTGCGCTGCGTGAGTTGTCGTCCCGTATTGATGCGCGCCGTCCGGAGCGCTCTTATCTGATTAATCTCAGCGTCTGGGCGCATGAGCCTGAAAAAGCTGTGCTGCTGGCCAATGCGACGGCCAGAGCTTTTCAGGAAGAAATGGCGCAGAATGAGCAGGATGGTGCTGCGCGCGCTGCCCGTGCCCTTGCGGAACCTCTGGATGAGTTGAAAAAGGCCGCAACCGAAGCGGAAATGAAAGTGGCACAGTTCCGCAATGCGCAAGGTTTGCAGGCCAGCACCAATGGTGAATTGGTCAGTACACAGTCGCTGACCCAGATCAATACGCAGCTTATCAGTGCGCTGACCCGTCAGGCGGAAGCCAAGTCGCGCTATGACGAACTGACCAGTGCCAAAAATCAGGCGCTTGACCCTTCAAGCACATTGCAATCGCAAACACTGACAGCCCTGCGTACACAATATGCAACGCTGAAACAGCGTCTGGATGCCATGGCCATGACCTATGGGCCACGCTATCCTGAACTGGTGAGTGCGCAGTCGCAACTGGCCGGTTTGCAGACGCAGATCACGCAGGAGACAAACCGTATTCTCCGTGCGGCCAAACTTGATCTCGATCAGGCAAATTCGGTGGTTGTATCGCTGCGCCGCCAGACCGAAGGTGCACGTTCGGTTGTGTCTCTGGATACGGATGCGCAGGTGACGCTCAATGATCTGGAGCGTGACAGGCAGGCCAAAACCACCCTTTACCAGACTTATCTGACCCGTGCGCAGGAAATTGCCCAGCGCCAGCAGATTGATGCAACCAATATCCGCATTGTCTCAACAGCATTGCCGCCAAAGAACCGCTCATGGCCTCCGGGCACAGCTTTGCTGGCCATTGGCGGCGGCGTTGCCGGTGGTGGTCTTGGAGCAATACTTGCTATGGTTCTGGGCTTTGCCGGTTTGATGCGCGGACAACGTCGCCATGTCTATGTTGCAGGTTGATTTCGGGAATAAGACGACTGAAAAACCAGCCGCCACGCCGGATTATATGATCGCGGGCAAGGCGGGCACACCGGTAGGCATGAGACAGGCAGACACAAAATCGGCAGACATAAGAAATGTGCTGGCGGTTATGCTGTTCATGCTGCAGTTTTTCTATCTGTGGATAACAGTTTCGCCTTATGCGTCGGAATCTGTGGCTCTGTCCATTGAGGTTGCACCCAATCCGTTTAACCAGATTGTTGCCTTGCTGCTGCTTGGCGGAGCGGTGTGTTTTTTCATTTATAGTCCGCGCAGGTCGTTGGCCTTGCAACCAAGATTGCTGACAGGATTGCTGTTGGGCTGGATTTTTCTGACATCTGTTCTGTCCCCGCAGCCTTTTGTTGCTTTTAAACAATTTGTGCTGTCGGCAATCCTGATCATCAATGCCTCGGTGATGCTGCTGCTGCCGCGTTCCGAAGAGCAATTTGCCAAGCTGATGATTATCGGCATGCTGATCATGCTGGGTTTTGCCTATTTCGGTATTGTATTTTTGCCAATGCAGGCCATTCACCAGTTTTCAACACAGTTGGGAGATGACCTGCTCGGCAATTGGCGTGGTCATTTTCCGCATAAAAATGTTGCCTCGGCGGCGATGGTGCTCAGTGGTTTCTATGCGCTTTATGCCATGGGAAAAGGCTACCGGCTGGCTGGGTGGGTGATCCTGATCCTGTCCGTTTTCTTCCTGATGCATACGGGCGGCAAAACATCGACAGCCATGTTCCCGCTGATTTTGCTGGTTGCCTTTATTTTTGAAAAACTACGCTGGACGCGCTGGCTGATTGTGATCGGCGGTGTGGTGGCAATAAATTTTCTGACCGTTGGTGCGGCACTGATACCGCCGGTTTATGATTTTGTGGAATCGCTTGGAATTGATCCGACTTTCACTAATCGCGCCGATATCTGGCGGTTTGCGGTGCGCGCCATTGAAGAACGGCCGTTTCTGGGGCATGGCCTGCATGGTTACTGGCTGTCTGAAACGCTGGTCAATAATGATACGGTAGAAAACTGGTCGCCGACAGCTTTCAACGGCCATAATGCCTGGGTTGATGTGCTGATCAACTTGGGTCTGTTTGGCTTTATACTGTTGTTTTTCTGGGTGCTGCTTCTACCCTTATTTTATATCGGGCGCATCAGCCGGAAAAAACTATATTCACCTCTCGTCCGGCTTTATGTCCGCATCTGGCTCTATGGTTTGTTCGGCAGTGCGCTTGAAAGTGCATTTTTCGAAACCGGCAGTCAGCTATGGCTGAGTATTATGATGGCGATTTTCGGCATGCGTTTGCAGGCCGTTGCCGTGCCGCTTACGGATAAGGCGCCCGTAGCGGATAGCAGAGAAAGCAGGCGGGCGGGCAGATTTGATGCACATGGTGCCAGAGCGGAGTAATGCAGTGAAGCAGAAACTCAAATATTGGACAGGCAGGATGCAGGCGCGGCTGTTGCAGCGCTTGGCGCCGCGTAATCTGCTTGTCACCGCAGACAGACCGGTCATCTCCTTTACCTTTGATGATGTGCCGGACAGCGCCTTGCATCAGGGGGCTGCTATTCTGGAAAAATATGGTCTGCGCGGCACATTCTATATTGCCGGCAGTCTTGCAGGGCGCAGTGAGCCAAACCGCACTTTGATTGATGAGCAGGGCATCCGCACTCTGGCAGAGCATGGTCACGAGATAGGGTGCCACAGTTTCGGGCATCGCAATGTGGCGGGGCTGGGTGCTGCGCAATTACAGGACGATATTGAGCATAACCGTGCTTTTTTGAGCCGCGTTCTGGGTCGTGATCAGGGCGGGCAGGGGCGCAGGCTGAACTTTGCCTATCCCTATAATGCCGTGTCTTATTTTGCCCGCAAAAGCCTTGCGCGCAATTACCGTTCTTGCCGCGCCGGTGAAAACCGGATCAATCGCGGCGCAACCAGTTTACAAATGCTCTATGGTATGGAAATCGGCCAGCCGGAAGAGCAGTGCCTGCAACTGACAGAGCAGATTGATGCGCTGAAAGCCGCACCCGGCTGGTTGATCTTTTTCACCCATGACATTGCCCGCAATCCGACCCCTTATGGCTGCACGCCTGAAAGTTTTGACAAGATCGTGCGCTATGCGGTTGAGAGCGGCTGCACGATCATGACCGTTGATGAGGCGCTGAACCATTATGAAAAAGCGTAACTGGCAGCCTGTCTTCACAGCTGCAATCAAGACAGGCCGATAAGATGATCCTTTTCCCTGACAAATTGGTAAAGCCGGAAATGCTGGCTGCCGGTGATCGTGTTGCCGTGGTCTCACCGTCATGGGGCGGGCCGTCCGTCTGCCCTGACCGCTATAATTTCGGTAAGCAGCAGTTAGAGCAGATTTTCGGTGTTGACGTGGTGGAAATGCCCCATGCACTGGCGCCTGCTGAATGGATTGCCGGGCATCCTGCCGCGCGGGCGGCAGATCTTATGCAGGCTTTTTCCGATCCGTCCATTCGCGCGGTAATCACCTCGATTGGCGGCAATGATGCAATCCGGCTTATCCCGCATCTGGAT
This sequence comes from Pseudochrobactrum asaccharolyticum, assembly GCA_040392545.1. Taxonomy (GTDB): domain Bacteria; phylum Pseudomonadota; class Alphaproteobacteria; order Rhizobiales; family Rhizobiaceae; genus Pseudochrobactrum; species Pseudochrobactrum asaccharolyticum_A. The sequence continues at coordinate 300,753 of JBEBVV010000002.1, forward strand.
CTGCGTATTTTGCAGCAAAATCCTAAGATTTTTCTCGGCTATTCAGACACAACGGCCTTGCATTTTGCCTGTATGGCGGCAGGGATCAGCTCTTTTTACGGGCCGAGCATCCTGTCCGGTTTCGGTGAAAATGGCGGTATGCATGCCTATAGTGCGGCAGCATTGCGTGCCGTGTTGTGCAATGCCGAACCGGCAGGACTGATCCCGCGCAATCAGGATGGCTGGACAGCGGAAAAAACAGACTGGACGGATGCCGCTGCACTTGAATACCCGCAGATATTATCTCCGGCAGATGCACCGAAAATCCTGCAAGGCAGCGGTATTGTTTCCGGCCGGTTGATCGGCGGTTGTGCCGAAGTGCTGGAAATGCTGAAAGGCACACTATGGTGGCCGCAGCCCTCTTTCTGGGAGGGTAAAATCTTATTTTATGAAACATCGGAAGATGCGCCGCCACCGGAATTCATCAAATATTGGCTGCGCAATTTTGCGGCACAGGGCATTTTGCAGCGCCTGAGCGGTATTCTGATCAGCCGTCCTGATCCGTGCGGAGATGAGACTTACAGAGTACGGCTGGAACAGGCATTTCTCGATATTCTGGCGGAAGAAGGGTTGGGCACATTGCCTGTCTTGTCGGGGCTGGATTTCGGGCACACACAACCGATGCTGACCTTGCCCTACGGGGTTTGCGCGCAAATTGATTGCAGCGCTGCCACCCTGACCATAACTGAGGCTGCAACCGTATTGCGCAGATGCTGACCGGATCGGGTCAGTGACAGGACGAGATATGAAAGCTGATAACAAGGCGCCACATCTGCTGGCCATTAATAATTATTTCTACCGGCGCGGTGGTGCAGAGGCGATTTTTCTCGATCATATCAGCCTGTTTGAAGCGATCGGCTGGGATGTCATCCCTTTTGCCATGCAGCATCCCGATAATCTGCCGTCGGAATGGTCGCGCTATTTTGTGTCCGAACTTGAATATGGCCGCAAAAGCTCGGCGCTGACCAAGATAACGCAGGCCGCCAAGGTGATCTATTCCCGCGAGGCGCAACGCAATCTCAATGCGCTGATTGAGGTGGCCAGGCCGGATATTGCCCATGCGCATAATGTCTATCACCATTTGTCGCCGTCGATTTTTTCCACGTTGAAAGCGCATCATATTCCGGTGGTGATGACGGTGCATGATCTGAAACTGGCTTGCCCCGCCTATAAAATGCTGGTGGATGGCCATGTCTGCGAGCAATGCAAAGGCGGGCGGATTTATAATGTTGTCGCCAATCGTTGCATTAAAGGCTCGCTGCCTTTGAGCGGTCTGGTCTTTGTTGAAACGGCAATCCACCGGATGCTGGGGCTTTATCGCAACAAGGTTGACCGTTTTGTCGTGCCAAGCCGTTTCTACCGTGAGAAGCTGATTGAATGGGGCTGGCCGCAGGAACAGCTGATCTATATTCCGAATTTTGTTGAGACCCAGCATTTGCAGCCTGTCTATGAGGCGCAGGATTATTTTCTGTTCGCCGGTCGCCTGGCACCGGAAAAAGGACTGGTGACACTCATTCATGCTGCGGCAAAAGCCGGCGTAAAACTGATTATCGCCGGTACAGGGCCGGATGAAGCTGACCTGAAAGCCTTGGCGGCGGAGCTGAATGCACCGGTGGATTTTGCCGGATATGTAACGGGAGAAAAATTGCATCGGTTGATCGGGGAGGCAAAGGCGCTGGTACTGCCATCGGAATGGTATGAAAATGCGCCGGTCAGTATTCTGGAAGCCTATGCGCTTGGTACACCGGTGATTGGTGCGCGTATCGGCGGTATTCCGGAGATGATCCGTGAAGGGGAAACGGGGCTGATCGCTGAGGCTGGCAATGCGGATGATCTGGCAGATCAGCTGAACCGGATGGCAGCGCTGCCGCCTGCGCAGCGCAATGCGATGGGGCTTGCAGGGCGCGAATGGATTTTGCGTGATTTTTCAGCGGATGCCTATCGCAACCGTATGCTGGAGCTTTATGCCTCGCTCGGAGTAAAAGCATGACCGCAAAACGAAAGCCTAAAGTGATGATGCTGGGTCTGCGCGGTGTGCCGCAGATACAGGGCGGCGTCGAAAAGCATGTGGAAGAGCTGGCGCGTGTTTTTGTTGAAAAAGGCTGGGATGTTGAGGTCTTGGCGCGCAAACCCTATGTGGCGCAAAAAACGCCCTATCAATGGGAAGGTGTGCAGGTGACCCCGCTCTGGGCACCGGTTTCGGCTAAATTTGAAGCGATTGCGCATACATGTCTCGGTGTGCTGGTGGCAGCCTTCCGGCGGCCGGATATTTTGCATATTCACGCAATCGGTCCCGCTCTGCTTGCACCGCTGGCGCGGTTATTCGGGCTGAAAACTGTCGTGACCCATCATGGCTTTGATTATAACCGCGATAAATGGGGCGGGCTTGCCCGCAAAATGCTGAAAACCGGCGAATGGGCGGGCATGCGTTTTGCCAGCCAGCGGATTGCGGTTTCCAATCATATCGCTGAAGCCATGGCGGAGCGCTATCATGTGCCGGTGCAATTTATACCCAATGGTGTGACCCTGCGTGCGGATGCAGGGGAGAGCAATGTACTGCAACAATTCGGGCTGGAAGCCAGACATTATGTGGTGATGGTGGCGCGTATCGTGCCGGAGAAAAACCAGCATGATCTGATTGCGGCTTTCGCGGCCATGCAGGCGGCAGGGCTGCATCCGGATAAAAAACTGGCAATTGTTGGCGCGGCAGATCACCACTCACCTTATGCGGAACAAGTACGTGAACTGGCAAAAAACACCCCCAATGTGGTGCTGACCGGTGTGCAGCGCGGTGATGATCTGGCGGCATTATTCGGCAAGGCGGCTTTATTCGTGCTGCCGTCGAGCCATGAAGGCATGCCGATCGCCTTGATGGAGGCGATGGGCTATGGCCTGCCGGTGCTGGCCAGCAATATCACAGCCAATCTGGAAGTGGGACTGCCGGAGGCGGATTATTTTACCTTAGGCGATGTTGATGCTCTGGCACGGCAAATGGCGGTTAAACTTGATCAGCCTTATGATGCGCAACAGGCCGCACGGCAAAGTGCGGATGTGGCAAAAACCTATGGCTGGGCTGGAATCGCCGATCAGACTTTGGCGGTTTATCAGCGTCTGCTTTGAGTTTTGCGCCTATAATTCCCGCATAGACTGTGAATTCAGGGCTTTGTCTTTTCACTAAATGCAGATGAATTAATGCGGGCAGCGCATGATGCGCCTGAGATTTGAGCAATAAAAAAGGCGCTGAAAAGCGCCTTTTTTCATGACGTGATGAACCGCTTAGCGGGCGCGGCGGCGCTCTGCTGTCGGCTGGAATGCCAGCTTGGAATGGTAGCTGCAATAAGGGCTGGATTCACCGGATTCATGACCGCAGAAATGAAAATCTTCATGCAGCGGATCGCCGACAGGCCATTTGCAGGTGCGCTCGGTGAGCTGCAACAGGGTCAGATGGCGGGAGATCGGCACGACCACATTTTCATTCGAGCGGATGATCGGCTCGGCAACGGCATCGGCCAGAACTTCAGCCTGCAGGGCAGCAGCGCCGGACGTTTTCATCACTGTCGCGCGCATTGCAGACTGGCTGGCACCGGAATTGCCGGAAGACATGCCGGACGGGGCGCTGGCAGTGGTTGCCGGGCGTGGTGCGGCGACCGGTGCAGGTGCCGGTTTTTTGCTGCGCGGAGCGGCAGTTGTGGTTTTGCCGCGTCCGGAGAGTTTAAGCCGGTGCACTTTACCGATTACCGCATTGCGGCTTACACCGCCCAGCTGGGCTGCAATCTGGCTTGCACTCAGGCCTTCACTCCACAATTTCTTGAGAAGCTCGACGCGTTCATCTGTCCAGTTCATTGTGGCTCAGGCTCCGTTCTTTATAATCTTTATAGCGTCCGGCTGACATTTTTCGGGCCCGGTCAAGCAGGCACCATATGTACCGGACAGCTGGCGCTGTCGCACTAAATCTAGTCTTACTTTAATATGAAACTACCTTAAGCAAGGACTCCGTGACAAGCGCGGCGTCCGGTGCTGAAATGGTTTTCCCCAACCTTGGAGATCAGCGGGCATTTAATAGACCGGTTTTTTTTAAATACAAGGTTTTCGTGCAACAGTTGAGACTTTATTTCATCCGTTCAGTTTTTTATGTGCGTGCCGGAACTGTTATAAAACCGGAATTTACCCCCGTTTTATAGGGGGATGGTGGCTATAATAAGCCGCCGTGACTTTTGCGGTGAGGTAAAATGACCGCTGTATAAGCAGCCGGTGCAGGCAATCGCGCTTGTGCTACAGGCAGCGGCATTTTGCGCGGCTTGCCGGTGTATTTTCCGCCAAAACGGCCTGTCTCTTTTGATTGACATTTAATTCAGGCCGAACAATAGTGCATTGTCGAGCCGCCCCGAGGGCGGCTTTTTGATTTCATCTGCGCGCAACAGCACGCTTTCCCGTGGGTTCTGCCATTTGGCAGTTTTTTAAAAAATACGGAGATCGGGAAAATTTGTGACTATTGCCGCTTCAATTTTCAAGGCTTTGGAGGCCTTATTGGCATGACGACTGCGACTGTGCACCCGCTTTACGACACCTATAATCGTGCAGCGTTGCGCTTTGAGCGAGGGGAAGGCGTTTGGCTGATTACCGAGGATGGTGAGCGCTATCTGGATTTTGCAGCGGGTATTGCTGTGAATTCCCTTGGCCACAGCCACCCGCATCTGGTGAAGACGCTTCAGGATCAGGCTGCAAAATTGTGGCACTTGTCCAATGTCTATGAAGTGCCGGGTCAGGAGCGTCTGGGTAAGCGCCTTGTCGATAATACATTTGCCGATAAGGTATTTTTCACCAATTCCGGTGCGGAAGCGCTTGAATGCGCGATCAAGACCGCCCGCCGTTATCATTTCGCCAATGGTCAGCCAGAGCGCTATCGCATCGTCACTTTTGAAGGCGCGTTCCACGGCCGCACACTCGCAACCATCGCCGCTGGCGGTCAGGCCAAATATCTGGAAGGTTTCGGCCCGAAGGTTGACGGTTTTGATCAGGTGCCTTTCGGCGATGAAGCTGCTTTGCGCGCCGCGGTTACCCCTGAAACCGCAGGTATCTTGCTGGAGCCTGTGCAGGGTGAGGGCGGTCTGCGTTCCTTCCCGAGTGAGTTTCTGCGTCTCATCCGCCAGATCTGCGATGAAAACGGCCTGCTTTTGATTTTGGACGAAGTGCAGACCGGTGTTGGCCGTACCGGCAAATTCTATGCTTATGAATGGGCAGGCATTGAGCCTGATATTCTGGCAACTGCCAAAGGTATCGGCGGCGGTTTCCCTATGGGTGCTTGCCTTGCAACAGCGGAAGCTGCCAAGGGCATGGTTGCAGGCGTGCATGGCACCACCTATGGCGGCAATCCTTTGGCTATGGCTGTCGGTGAAGCTGTTTTGGATGTGATGCTGGCCGACGGTTTCTTCGATCACGTCAACGAAATGGCCTCGCAGTTCCGTCAGGGCATGGCTTCCATTATTGACCGCTATCCGGATGTTTTCACGGAAGTGCGTGGCAAAGGCCTGATGATCGGCCTGAAATGCGCCGTGCCGAACACAGATATTATTACCGGTCTGCGCGCAGAGAAAATGCTCAGCGTTGGTGCAGGTGATAATGTTGTGCGCCTGTTGCCGCCGCTCACAGTAACGGCCGATGATATGCGTGAAGCACTGAACCGGATTGAAAAGGTCGCAGCCAAGCTTTCCAAAGCGCCTGCGTAAACGGTGACTGATAATGACAAGTGATAAGACTTTAAAGCATTTTACCGATCTCTCAGCAGTAAGCCCGCAGGACCTGCGCTTCATTCTGGATGAAGCACGCGCCCGCAAAGAACGATTGAAGGCCGGTGAGCGCGACAAGCCGCTGGAAGGCAAAGTTCTGGCGATGATTTTTGAAAAGCCGTCCACCCGTACCCGCGTGTCTTTTGACGTGGGTATGCGCCAGCTTGGCGGCGAAACAATCATGCTGACCGGTTCGGAAATGCAGCTTGGCCGCAGTGAAACCATTGCGGATACAGCAAAAGTCCTGTCACGTTTTGTCGATGCGATCATGATCCGCACCACATCGCACGAACGCATGCTTGAGCTGGCCGAGCATGCGACCGTGCCGGTGATCAATGCGCTGACGGATGATACCCATCCGTGCCAGATCATGGCCGATATTCTGACATTTGAGGAACATCGCGGCCCGATCAAAGGCCGTACCGTTACATGGAGCGGTGACGGTAATAATGTGCTGCATTCTTTCATTGAAGCGGCGGCACAATTTGATTTCCGTCTGAATATTGCCACTCCTTCGGGCAGTGAGCCTTTGCCGCGTTTCCTCGACTGGGCCAATACACGCGGTGCCAAAATCTTCTCGACCACCAGTGCGGAAAAGGCTGTTGCCGGTTCCGACTGTATTGTGACCGATACATGGGTCTCGATGGGGCAGGAAGATAATGCGCGCGGCAATAATGTTTTCATGCCTTATCAGGTGAATGCCGAGCTGATGGCCAAGGCCAATCAGGATGCTTTGTTCATGCACTGTCTGCCGGCCCATCGCGGTGAGGAAGTGACAGATGACGTGATTGACGGTCCGCAATCGGTGGTTTTTGATGAGGCGGAAAACCGTCTTCATGCACAAAAGGCGATTTTGACCTGGTGTCTTGAAGGACGCTGATCCTTACCTATCTATAGGATAACTTGATAACCGGCACGGTGCCGGTTCTGATTGCATGATGCATTCGCGGCTTGCAGGTTGTAAAACAGCCTGCAAGCCGTCTGCCATTTAGTGGTGCATTTGCAGTCCGTATAAAGAGATAAAAAAATGAACAACCAGACCAGCACAGACCAAATTATGATTGATACGCCAATGCCAGACCATATCACCCTGTCCGGTGATGATGTCGTTGTGCCGTTTCAGGTCGAAGGGCTGGACGTGCGTGGCCGTACCGTTCAGCTCGGGGAAGCGCTTGACCGTATTCTGAAACGCCATAATTATCCGGAAGTTGTTTCCCGCCTGCTCGGTGAGGCCGCAGTATTGACAGTGCTGCTCGGCACATCCTTGAAATTCGAGGGCAAATTTATCTTCCAGACCCGCTCTGACGGTCCGGTGGATATGTTGGTGGTCGATTTCCGCACGCCGGATGCAATCCGTGCTTATGCGCGTTTTGATGAAGCCCGTGTGGCTGAATTCGTGGCTGCCGGTAAAACCAAGCCTGAAGAATTGTTAGGGAAAGGCACATTGGCGCTGACCGTTGATCAGGGCGAATTTACCCAGCGTTATCAGGGTATTGTTGCACTTGACGGTTCCTCTTTGGAAGATATTGCCCGCAATTACTTCATGCAGTCGGAACAGATTGCAACGGAAGTGCAGCTGGCCGTTGCCCGCCTGTTTGAGCGCGGTGCCGATGGCAAGCCAACCGAACAATGGCGCGCCGGTGGTCTGATGGTACAGTTTCTGCCGCAGTCCGAATTGCGTGCCCGCCAGCGTGATCTGGACGGTGGTGACAATCCGGATGGCTCAAAGGCTGAACAGGCACCGGTTGAGGATGAATGGCAGGAAGCCCGCTCATTGGTTGCAACCATTGACGATTCCGAGCTGACTGATCCGCAGGTACCGTCAGAACGCTTGTTGTACCGGCTGTTTCATGAGCGCGGCGTGCGTGTTTATGAAGGAACCAAAGTTTCTGACCGTTGTGCCTGTTCGCGCGACAAGATTTTCGGTGTGCTGAAAGGCTTCACAGCAGAGGAGCTGGAACATAGCACCGAGAATGGCAAAATCTCTGTGACTTGTGAGTTCTGCTCCACACATCATGATTTTGATCCGGCAGAAATCACTGCCGCGCAATGACAGAGCAATATGAAATGAGTGCCTGCCGGATCCGGCAGGCACAAATTGCCGATGCGCCTTTGCTGCCGGCGATTGAAATATCGGCTGTGCAGAATTTTCAGGCTGATCCGTCGCTGCATTTCCTGCTGTCCATGCCGGTTATGTCGGCAGAACAGCATCTGGAATTTATGCAGACAGGCTTTGTGCTGATTGCTGAATGTGACGGCAAACCCGCAGGCTTTCTGGTGGCGGAAGCCATGCCGGATGAAGCCTGTTTGCATGTATGGGAACTGTCCGTTCATCAGGATTTCCAGCGCCGCGGCCTTGGTCGTCAATTGCTGGATGCGGCAGCTCGAATTGCCGGAGAGCAGGGCTGTTCAAGCCTCAGCCTGACAACATTTGACGATGTGCCGTGGAACCGGCCTTTTTATGAAAGCTGCGGCTATAAAGTGCTGCCAGCGCAACAGCATAATGCACGCTTTCGCTCAATTCTTGAACTGGAGCAGTCCCTTGGCCTGCCAGTTGAGCGCCGCGTGGCGATGGTGAAAGCGCTCTGATCTGGAAAGCGGTACATCCGCTTAATTCAGCACTGGCCTGTGTCCCGGCATATCCAGCGAAAAGGCCGGAATGGTGATGGCGAATAATTTGCCCTCATCAAGGCTGCCCGCCTCATGATTTTGCATCATATAGCTGCCGGACATCATGCCGGATGATGTGGTCAGCGGGCATCCGGATGAATATTGATAGCTGTCACCAGGTTTTAAAAACGGTTCTTCACCCACAACGCCCGGCCCGTGCACATCTTCCGTGCGGCCATTGGCATCGGTGATCTTCCATGAACGCGAGCGTAGCTGCACCGCAATATCGGAATGATTGATGATGGTCACGCGATAGGCCCAGACATAGCGCTGCTCTTCCGGAGACGATTGCTCTTCCAGATAAAACGGCTCAACAGTAACTTCAATATTATGCGTAACTGCGCGATACATGGATAACCAGCCGGAAAACCATCAGGTCAGGGGAGCGACTGCGGAAAATCCGCAGCCGCATGATGCATTAGCCTTGAGCGGCCTTCAGGGCAAAGTCAATATCTTCCAAGAGGTCATCTGTATCTTCCAGACCAATGGAAAGACGCAGCAGGCCGTCGGTAATATCAAGCTCGGCCTTGGCCTCATCGCTCAGGTTTTTATGCGTGGATGTGGCCGGATGGGTGATCAGGCTCTTGGCATCGCCGAGATTGTTGGAAATGCGGATAACTTCCAGTGCATTTTCAAAGGCAAAAGCCGCTTCTTTGCCGCCTTTCAGTTCCAGCGCAATCATGGTTGAGCCACCGCTCATCTGCTTGGCGATAATGTCGGCCTGCGGATGGTCTTTGCGTCCCGGATAGATAACGCGGGCGATGGCATCCTGTTCTGCAAGGAAATCAGCGATAATTGCTGCCGAGCGGGTCTGTGCCTGCACACGTACCGGCAGGGTTTCCAAACCTTTGAGCATTGTCCATGCATTGAACGGGCTGAGACCCGGACCGGTATGGCGGAAATAATCCTGCAACACTTCCGTCGTCCATTCACGGTCGGAGAGAATAACGCCGCCGAGGCAGCGGCCCTGACCGTCAATATGTTTGGTGGCGGAATAAACAACAATATGAGCGCCCAGTTCCAGCGGCTTCTGGAACAATGGTGTAGCAAACACATTATCAACAATCAGCTTGGCGCCGATACTGTTGGCAAGACCCGCAATCCTTGCAATGTCCATCACTTCAAGTGTCGGATTGGTCGGGCTTTCCAAAAACATCACTTTGGTATTCGGGCGAACGGCATTTTCCCAGTTTTCAAATTTCACGCCGTCAATCAGGGTAAATTCCACGCCATATTTCGGCAGCAGGGTTTCAATGATGTAACGACAGGAGCCAAACATTGCCTTGGCGGCCAGGACGTGATCGCCTGCACTGACCTGACAGAGAATGGCTGCTGCAACAGCGGCCATGCCGGAAGCCGTGGCGCGGGCTTCTTCTGCGCCTTCAATTGCGCACATGCGCTTTTCAAACATATCCGTGGTCGGATTTGCATAGCGGGAATAGATAAAGCCGGGATATTCACCGGTAAAGCGGGCTTCACAGGCTTCGGCGGTGTCGTAAACAAAGCCCTGTGTCAGAAATAATGCTTCGGATGTTTCGCCGTAAGGCGTGCGGGTTGTGCCGCTATGCACAAGCTGTGTTGCAGGGCGCAATTTTCGGGTCGTATTTTTAGTCATCGGTCCAACCTGTATATAAGGGTGGTCGGCAGGGTTCGGGCCACACCGGCCAATAAAAAACCGGCCTATGCATGAATACGCAAAAAGACCGGTTGGGAACCGCGGCCATATTTAGCGAATTCTTTAACGTGGCTGCAAGCCGGCCGGCCAAATCACCACGGGCAAATTTGTAGGCCTGTTTTGTTTATGCTGTCAAGAGCGGCATTTTGCCGGAAACATAAAACTGCAGAGAGCGGAATCTGTAAACGGGAAGATTGCAGTAGTCCTCTTTTAACTGTTAAAGGCTATGGATCGGAAAAATACCGCAGCCCGTCCGCCTGTGAAAGGCGGTGCGCATCAGGTGCGGATGCTTTTATATGCAGGACTGGACAGATAATGACCCGAGACAGCGGAATATTGGCAGATAGCGATATTGCAGCCTTGTTTGAAACAGGTGCGCTTAAAGCTGAGCGGGCGTTGGATCATGATCAGATACAGCCTGCAAGTCTTGATCTGCGGCTTGGTGCCAAGGCCTATCGGGTGCGTGCCTCTTTCATGCCGGGACCGGACACACCGGTTGCCAACAAGCTGGAACGGCTGAAACTGCACGAGATTGATCTGCGTGACGGTGCTGTTCTTGAAACCGGCTGCGTTTATATCGTGCCGCTGCTGGAAAGTCTGGCACTGCCTGCGGAGCTTTCGGCCTCCGCCAATCCGAAAAGCTCGACAGGGCGTCTTGATATTTTCACCCGTGTCATCACCGATAATGCGCAGGAATTTGACAAGGTGCCTGCCGGTTATCACGGGCCGCTTTATCTGGAGGTTAGCCCGCGCACATTCCCGATTGTGGCACGCACCGGTTCCCGCCTGTCACAAATCCGTTTCCGCAAAGGCTCATCTTTGCTGAATGAAACGCAATTGAGTGCGCTGCATCAGGCGGAAACACTGGTTGCTTCCGCAGTGCCGAATATTTCCAATGGCGGCATTGCTTTGTCGATTGATTTACGGGGCGGTGAAAACGGTCTGATCGGTTATCGCGGCAAGCATCACACATCGGTTGTCGATGTGGATAAACGCGCACAACATGATCTGCTGGACTTCTGGGAGCCGATCTATGATCGCGGCACCCATGAACTGGTGCTTGATCCGGATGAGTTTTATATTCTCGTTTCGCAGGAGGCGGTGCATGTGCCGCCGCTTTATGCGGCGGAAATGACCCCGTTTGATCCGCTGGTCGGCGAGTTCCGCGTGCATTATGCCGGTTTCTTTGATCCGGGCTTCGGCAATGTTTCCGCAGGCGGCAAAGGCAGCCGTGCCGTGCTGGAAGTGCGCAGCCATGAAGTGCCGTTCATTCTCGAACATGGCCAGATTGTTGGCCGTCTGGTCTATGAACATATGCTCAAGCGGCCAAAGGCGCTTTACGGCAGTGATCTCGGCTCGCATTATCAGGCGCAGGGTCTGAAACTCTCCAAGCATTTTCGCTGATCATCTGCGCATTGAGCGCAGAAACAGCGGAAAAATCTGCAAAGCCTTTACAAAAGCCGTGCCGGACTTTATCGCTCGAAGCGGCCTGTGTCCTTGAGGTCTGTCTCTTAAGGACAAACAGGATTATGCGTTTCAAGGGGAGTGATACGCACGATCATGGCAATAGAACACCATCGCACGGCAAATACCGCAGAGAGTGAGCCTCACCGGCTGATGCTGGGTATTATTGTGCTGCCCGGTTTCACTTTATCTGCGCTGAGCCTGTTTCTTGATCCTTTCCGGCTGGCGGCTGACGAGAAGGATAAGAGCAGGCAAATCCGTTGCGGCTGGAAAATCTGCACTTTGACAGGACTGCCTGTGGTTTCAAGCTCAGGCCTGACGGTAGAGCCGACAGCGCCGATCGGTGCGCTGGATGAGTGCGATTATATTGTTGTGGTTGGCGGTGTACTGCCCCATTACCGGCCGGGTCAGAATACGTTGATCGAATTGCTCCGCCGTGTCGATAAACAGCGCAAAAGCGTGATCGGGCTTTGCACAGCCGCTTTTATCGTGGCAGAAGCGGGCTTGCTGGAAGATCGCAAATGTTGCGTCAACTGGTTTCACAAAGAGGATTTCCTGCAATTATTCGACGGTTTTACCGCCGATACGACCAGTCAGTTTCACCGCAGCGGAGCGCATTTTACCTGTGCAGGCGGTCTGGGGGCGGCATCCTTGGCGCTGTCGATCATTCAGGCGGAAATTTCCGAGGAAATGGCGCGTAAAAGCGCATCAATCCTGATGTTCCCCTATGAATTACTGTCATCAGAGCAACCGGCGCTAAGTTTTAACGGTGTGCGTTCACCGATGATCCGCAAGGCTATCCGTATTTTTGAAGAAACGCTGGAAGAGCCGCTGGCTATGGCCGATGTTGCGCGCCGTCTTGGCATTTCAACACGCCAGATGGAGCGCGGCTTTAAAATGGGGCTTGGCAAAACCGCTTTTCAGGTACGTGAGGAATTGCGGGTGCAGCGTGCCAAAGAATTGCTGATGACGGGCGGGTCTTCCTTGCTGGATGTGGCAGTCGCCAGCGGTTTCACAGATACGCGCAGCATGAACCGCTCTTTCCTGCGCCAGAACCAGAGCCTGCCGCGCAGCTATAAAGCGGGGCGCTGAGCGGCCTGAACCGGTTTGAGGCCGCAGGCGAAGGCTTGCCAGCGCCCGTATTCGTGCTTATTTGTTCTCCCTCAACAAAGGAGTGCTGTTATGTCGGATCGTGCCACCCGTTTCTTAGGCGATACGCCGGGTCGTGTTCTCGTCAAGCTGATACTGGTTTCGCTGGTGGTCGGTGTGGTTATGCATGCCTTCAACTGGACGCCTTATGATATTTTGCGCAATATCCGCGATTTCTTCATGAGCCTTTGGAATATGGGCTTCTCGGCATTGTCCCGCTTTGCTGATTATCTGCTGCTTGGTGCGGCGGTGGTGATCCCTGCCTTTATTTTGCTCAGAATTATCAATTACAGAAAATAAGCGCCTGCCGGAATGCGCTTCATGTGTTTCAGGGCGAAGACGGATCTGTAAAATCTTTTCACTTATGGTTTTCAATGCTTGATGATTTGCTGCTCTCGCGCCGCCGCCTGCTTGTTGCCGGTGGCGCATTTTTGCTGTCGCCGCTTGTGCTCGGTGCCTCTGATGCTTTTGCTGAAACGGATGTGACTGCGCAGGTGAACCGCTTGCGTAAACAATATAATGTGCCGCCTTTGGAGCCTGATGAAAGGCTGGACAGCGCCGCACTCTATCAGGCGAAGCTGATGGCAAAAAATGGCAAAATCGGTCATAATATCGGCTGGGGCAATACATTTACAGGGCGGTTAAAACAGGCGGGTATTCGCGGACCTGCGGCTGAAAATGTTGCGTCCGGCCAGAAAGATGTTGCCGCCGTGCTTAATGCATGGCTGAATTCGGCAGGGCACCGGCGCAATCTTTTAGACCCGCTCTTCACACGCTATGGCCTTGCTTATGCATCGCGTGATGACAAGCCGCATTATCTTTATTGGGCAATGCTCTACGGCGTGTAACCCTGCGGCGAGATGCGCAGTACAATTCCCCGTGTAATGGCAAAATCCTGCTGACCGGCTCTGTAAAACAGGCTATGAGTTGGCAGGATTTTCTGCGCTGTCTGATAATAAAGCCTGATCAATATTCAGGGGAACCGCAACAGCTGACTGCAGAACACTCCTCCATTTCTGACAGTTTTGTGTGGTCCTATGTTTAAGCCCGATAGTGATGTGCTCGCACCGTCTCTCGTTCGTCCGTTCAATGTGACGCATCGCATGGTGCTGTCCATTGCGATCCCGATGACGCTTGCGGGTATGACCACACCTTTGCTGGGGCTGGTTGATACCGGCGTTATCGGGCAGCTTGGTAATGCAGGCATGTTGGGCGGGCTGGCAATGGGCGCGCTTGTCTTCGATTGTCTGTTTTCCGTATTCGGTTTTTTGCGTTCCGGCACCACCGGTCTGGTGGCGCAAGCGATGGGGCGCGGCGATGCGGAAGAGGAGATTGTGGTTTTCTGGCGTGCAATCATCGTGGCGCTGATGGCCGGTCTTTTGATGATTGCCTGTCTGCCGCTCACACTTTATGCCGCCAATGATATTCTGAAGCCCACTTCGGATACGGCAAAAGCGCTGAATGAATATGTGTCCATCCGCATGATTTCAGCACCTATGGCGCTGGTCAATTTCTCGGTTTTGGGCTTGCTGCTTGGGCGGGGCAAGGGACTATTCGGGCTGGCACTGCAATTTCTGCTCAATGGGATCAATATTATTCTGGCGCTGTTTCTCGGGCTTGGCCTTGGCTGGGAAGTGTCCGGCGTGGCATGGGCAACCGTGACAGGGGAGACGGTGGCGGCGCTCACCGGCATGAGCATTCTGATCTGGCGCGGTGGTGCGCTGCGCAAACTTGATGTCAATCGCCTGCTGGATAAAGCCGGCCTGTGGCGGATGATTGTGATCAGCCGTGATATTATGATCCGCTCTCTGCTGCTGATGTCGACCTATGTGTTCTTTGCCCGTGTGGGCAATGAACTTGGCACAATCACGCTGGCCGCCAATGCGGTGCTGATGAATTTCTATCTGGTAATCGGCTTCTTTCTTGAAGGGGTTACTATTGCCGCGGAACAATTGTCAGGGCGTGCGGTCGGTGCACGCTACAGTCCTGCATTCCGTCGCTCTATTCAGCTCACATTTTTCTGGGGTCTGATCATGGCGCTGGTGATGGGCATTGGCTTTCTGTTTTTCGGCGAGTGGCTGGTTAACGTTCTGACAACCGAGCCGCATGTGCGGGTTATGGCGCTTTATTATCTGCCGTGGGTGTCGCTCACAGCGCTGACCGGCCTTTATGCCTTTCAGATGGACAGTATTTTTATCGGCGCATCCTGGTCAAAAGACATGCGCAATATGATGTTTCTGTCGCTGTTTGTCTTTTTCGGCACGCTCTATGGCACGCGAGACTGGCTTGGCAATCACAGCCTGTGGCTGGCGCTGAACATGTTTTTGTTCATCCGCGGCGTTACTTTGTCAGCAATGCTGCCGCGACGTTATCGCAGCGAGTTCCCGCTCGCATCGACATTTTAAAAAGCGGTATTTTCTTAAATTTTGCAGGTATCCGGCTGCCCTCAATCTTCAATAGGGCGGCCGGATAATGCTTGTCCGAATGATTATGGCGGTCAATTTTGCGGTGTAGGGATAAATATTTTTTCGGGGTATAATCAGGTTTTCGACGCTGAAAACTGTGTGGCACGGGAAGGATTATCGAGCAAAATCAACGGATATAAACCGCATATCCGTCATGCATTAATTGAAAATTAACGAATAAAATCAATGCATAAAGTTGTTTCGCGTTAACCAAGCATCAAGGTTAATAGATCATTGTTCACTCATAGTCATTTTGTTGATTGAGTGGAGTGTTCCGGTGCGTAGTGTAGCTTTGCGGGCCCTGTTTGGCCGTTCCGGCAATGAGCCAGCACAGGTCTGGTATTATCCTTCCGAAGGATACTGCCCGCAGGACGGGCGCTATTATCCTGTCGCAGTCACACTGAAACAAAAACGTAAATCTGCAACCTTGCCTGTGCTTTTTGCAGGCATAGGGCTGTTTTTCTATTCAAGCAATGTCATCGCCTATCAGGATATGGCCAGTATGATGAGTGTCGGTGAGCAATCCGACCACCGCTGGACGGCCTATATGGTTGATGCACCTGCCGGCTCCATTCACAAGGCGGAAATGCCTTTTGTCGATTCGTCTATCGTGACGGGCAGTCTGAGCGCTGCGGCCGATATTAATGGTCTGGGACGTGTAGTGCTGAGCGGCCGTACAGCCGGTGGCAAGCGTGGCGTTGATGACCCTAATCCCGATGAAAACCGTATCAGCCGTTCTGATAAGCAGGGGCGTCTGGTTTCAGTGCAGACCAAGGCTCCGGCACGGATGTTCAATGCCGGTTCACTTGCCGAGCAGGTCACATCGGTGAGTCCCAGGCTGTTGCAACCGGTAGCCGGTAAGAAAGACGTCAAAACCGCTTTCGTCAAAGGTCCGATCCGCGGCAAGGAAGTTGAAATCACGCTCGCTTTCCATCGTCCGGAGGTAAAGCCTGCTATTGCTGTGCCAACGGCGCTGGCATCGCTGATTACCAATGATAAGCCTGATGTGCTGGCGCTGGGCTATGCGCCGTCAAAGCCGGATTATGCCAAAACCTCGCCATTTGAGAGCATTCTGGTGGCTGAAAAGGATAATGGCCGCTTCATTCCGCCAATCAGCGCCCGTGATCATAATTGGGCGGCCACACCTTTGCCGCCAGCGGCATTCGGCGCGGCTGAACAGAAATGCCTTGCGGAAGGGATTTATTTTGAAGCGCGCGGTGAGCCTCTGAAGGGGCAGGCGGCTGTCGGCCAGGTCATTCTCAACCGTGTGCGCAATCCTGCCTATCCGTCAACAATCTGTGGTGTGGTCTATCAGAACAAGGACTGGCGCAATGCCTGTCAGTTCTCCTTTGCCTGTGACGGACAGAAGCATCGTGTGACCGAGGCTGGACATTGGCGTATGGCGCAGCAAGTGGCCAAAGCGGTGACAGCAGGACAGATCTGGCTACCGGAAGTGGGCTCTGCCACCCATTATCACGCCACTTATGTGCGTCCGCGCTGGGCTTCGACGATGGAAAAAGTGAAGAAAATCGGCTTGCATGTTTTCTACCGCACTTATGGTGGCGGCTGGAGCTGATCGGGCAGGGATTCGGTGCCGGAAATCACGCCTGAAGGCAGGATTCCGGTGCCATCTGATGCGTAAGCCTGTTAAGTATATGATTTAATAATACAAAAAACCTTCAACTTCTATGCAGACAGTGCCTTGACGAATGAGTTGCCTGTTAATATGTTGCGGCCGACTTCACAGTGGGGTGAAAACTTCAGTTTTCTTGCCAAAGGAGGCATGAATGGCCGCCGGGAATATACCCGAAAAGCCTCAGCAATCCGATAATACGGCAAGCAAGGCCAATGACCCTGCTCGGGTAAGTCTGGATGATCGTTTACGCAAGCTTGAGAGCCATCTGGCGGCCAAGGGCGTGGGTGAGAAATCTGAAAAAGGCAAAAAGACCGAAAGCGGATCAGCCTCGATGGGGCAGGCCATGAAACTTTCCAGCGAATTTATTGCTGGTATTGTGGCCGGTGCCGGTTTGGGGTGGTTTATTGATCAGGTTGCGGGCACAAATCCGTGGGGTTTGATCATTTGTCTCTTCCTTGGTTTTGGTGCCGGTACTCTGAATGTTTTACGTTCCGCAGGTTATGTCGCAGAAAACGGCAATATTGTGGGCGAGAAGCAACAGAAAGAAAAATAATGTGCATAAAGGCGAGTGCCTGAATGCATCGTGACGAATTAGCCTGTAAAGGCAAATAGGTGTTTGAAGCCGTAAAGGCTTTTTGAGCGCCGTCAAAGTTTAAATATGGTTGTGCCATGCGCTTGGTGAGCTGCAGGCAGGCTGTAACACCAATCAGGAAGGCTGTTGCGCAAGGCGCAGGGTTTTCCGGACAGTCCCGAAGTTCGCTTCGGGCATGAAAAGCGCCCTCGGGCATGAATGAAACGCCTTCGGGCACGGGTTGACAGGTGAGGTTAAGGTGGCAAACGATCCGATCCATCAGTTTCAGGTCTCCAGATGGATTCCTATCGATGTCGGCGGTGTCGATCTGTCGTTTACGAATGTGTCCGCCTTTATGGTGCTGACTGTCGTAACCGCTTCCGCTTTTCTGTTTCTGACATCAGCAGGTCGCGGCATTGTTCCGACACGTCTGCAGTCAGTCTCTGAGATGGCTTATGAATTTGTGGCAGGATCGTTAAGAGATTCCGCCGGTTCACAAGGCATGAAATTTTTTCCGTTTGTGTTCTCACTGTTCACATTCATCCTTGTAGCAAACTTTCTCGGCCTGTTCCCGTATTTCTATACGGTAACCAGTCAGATTATTGTTACTTTCGCTCTGGCGCTGCTCGTTATCGCTATTGTGATTATCTACGGTTTCTTCAAGCACGGTTTCGGCTTCCTCAAGCTGTTTGTGCCGAGCGGCGTGCCTGGCATTATCGTGCCGCTGGTTGTTGCTATTGAAGTGATCTCTTTCCTTTCCCGTCCGATCAGCCTTTCCGTACGTCTCTTCGCTAACATGCTTGCCGGTCACATCACACTGAAAGTGTTCGCAGGTTTTGTTGTGTCGCTGGCTTCGATGGGTGCCATCGGTATCGGTGGCGCAATCCTGCCGCTGATCATGACTGTTGCGATTACGGCTCTGGAATTCCTCGTTGCATTCCTGCAGGCCTATGTGTTCACCGTTCTGACCTGCATGTATATCAATGATGCAGTTCATCCGGGGCACTGATCACTGAATTGACTGCTGTCCGGTTATCGGGCGGCAGTCTGGTCTATCCAACAAATCAGGCTCTGCATTTCTTGTGAACTGTGTGTGGCACATCATTCGATTTACAGGTCGCTCTGAAATATCGCCGGCGGGTTTCCGCCAGAACTGAAATCCGCATTTATATCAATCCAGAAGGAGCTTAACATGGAAGCGGAAGCAGCAAAGTACATCGGCGCAGGTCTCGCCTGTTTCGGTATGGCCGGTACGGCTCTCGGCCTCGGCAACATTTTCGGTAGCTTTCTTTCGGGCGCACTGCGTAACCCATCTGCCGCTGACAGCCAGTTCGGCCGTCTGGTATTCGGTTTCGCTGTGACAGAAGCTCTGGGCATCTTCTCGCTGCTCATCGCGCTTCTTCTCCTGTTCGCAGTTTAATCTTAAGCTGCCGGATTAAATCGGCCGCATATGTCTGTCTTTATAAAGATGTGCTACATATGCGGCTGGTTATCGTTTATTAAGCCTGACTTATAAGGGGAAAATTGGATGTTCGTGTCCACGGCATTTGCCCAAACCGCGACCGATTCTCAGCCGGCACCTGTGTCGGGAACTGACAGTGGTAGCTCTGTTGTGCACACCGAGACAGGTGTGGCGCACGAAGCCGGTAAAGGCGTGTTTCCACCATTTGATTCCACCCATTATGCATCGCAGCTTCTCTGGCTCGCGATTACCTTCGGGCTGTTTTACCTGTTTATGTCGCGCGTTGTGCTGCCACGTATCGGCGGTGTCATCGAAACACGCCGTGACCGCATTGCGCAGGATCTGGAACAGGCTGCCCGCCTGAAAACAGATGCGGACAACGCCATTGCTGCTTACGAGCAGGAACTGGCAGAAGCACGCAAGCGTGCTGTTGTTATCGGTCAGGAAGCCCGCGACAAGGCAAAAGCTGATATTGATGCTGAACGCAAAACCGTTGAAGCATCACTTGAAAAGAAATTATCCGAAGCTGAAACCCGTATCGCTGCCATCAAGACCAAGGCAATGAACGATCTCAGCTCGATTGCTGAAGATACAGCGGCAGAAATCGTTGAGACATTGCTCGGCGGTAAGTCTGACAAGGCTGAAGTTGCAGCTGCTGTTAAAGCTGTCAGCGCGTAAGGGAGACCATTATGGACGCTACGTTTTGGGCCCTCGTTGGTCTGATTATTTTCCTGGCGCTGCTGGCTTATCTTAAAGTCCCTGGCATGGTTGGTCGCTCATTAGATGAGCGTGCAGCCAATATCGCCAAAGAGCTGGATGAAGCACGCACATTGCGTGAAGAAGCGCAGGCTCTGCTGGCTGAATATCATCGCAAGCGCAAAGAAGCCGAAAAAGAAGCCGGTGAAATTGTTGCGAGCGCCCAGCGTGAAGCTGCAGCCCTGCTGAATGAAGCCAAAGAAAAGTCTGAAGAATATATTGTTCGCCGTAACAAGCTGGCCGAACAGAAAATTGCTCAGGCTGAAAGCGACGCTGTTAATCAGGTTCGTGCATCGGCTGTTGAAATTGCTGTTGCTGCTGCCGGTTCGCTTATCGCCAATAAGGTTGATGCGAAAACCGCAGGCACACTGTTCAAATCTTCGCTGGAACAGGTAAAAGAAAACTTCAACTAAGTTTTCCTCGCCGATCAGTTTATCAAAACGCCGCTTTTCAGCGGCGTTTTTTGTTTTAAACAGATATTTGGTGACAGGCTTGCAAGGCTAAGGGAAGGGTCGCGCCGCTGCCTGTCTTAAAAGCGGGATATACTGCTGGCGCGGGATGTAACAGATACACAAAGACCTGCCATATGTGGTGCACAGTTACGCCTATGATAGGGCTCTAGGCATGTTCTGCCGTGAGGCTTACCGGCAGAGTAATATTGAAACCCATACTGATATTATTGACGATGCAGCACAGATGATTTTCTTGAAAAAGAAAAAATCAATGGAGCGAAGCAGGCAGGTTAATGCCTGCATGTCTCAGTCTTTATGCCAGCGGCCTTTGATCGGCGCGAAACTATAGCGATGCAGCCCGCTGACCGGCCCCTGAGCCTCAATTGCTGCCCGATGCGCTGCTGTACCATATCCGGCATGTTTGCCTAGTCCGTAAGCAGGATGGATAAGACCTGCATGTTCCATCATCCGGTCACGGGTGACTTTGGCAATAATGGATGCGGCGGCAATAGTCAGAGAGCGCTGATCACCTTTGACCAGTGTCTGCGCAGGGCAGGGCAGGCCTGCCGGTATTTTATTACCGTCGATCAACGCATAATCCGGTTGCACTGTCAGCGCATCTGTGCAGCGTTTCATTGCCAGCAGGGAGGCTGCAAGAATATTGCTGTTGTCAATCGTATCGGCACTCAGGCTGCTCAGGCTGACAGCCACGGCCTTTTGCATAATGATGTCGAACAGCCTGTTCCGTTTGGCTGCGGTGAGGCGTTTGGAATCATCCAGTCCTTCCGGCAGATCATTCGCATCCAAGATCACGCAAGCCGCAACCACGGGCCCTGCCAGCGGGCCGCGGCCAACTTCATCCAGACCGGCAATCAGCCTGTAGCCCTGAGCCTGCAATTGCAGTTCATGCTGATAATCCGGCGTGAAGATTTCAGTCTTTGCGGCGGATGATTTTGAATGCTTTTCAGAAAAAAGCGGAGAATCAGAAGGTGCTTTGCTCATGAGGTGAGATTGCATCCTTGCTGGTTCTCCGCAAGACCACATCGCAAAGGCCGATCACAAAGGAAGCAAAGTGATGTGGTTGTGCCGGTAAAAAGGAGGCGGCGTCTACCGGCATTCTGAACAGGCATTTAAAACAGCGAGAGCTGTGTACCGTTTGGCTGCGGCGGTGTGAAAAGATCGCAACGCAACCGGTATTTATGGATATTCAGTTCTAGCTTTTTGCAGGCAATCTCAAAACGGCGGCCGATCTGCCAGGCATAAGGGCCGTCACCACGCATCCGCTTGCTCCATTCCGCATCATAATCTTTACCGCCGCGCATGGAGCGTAAGAGTGACATGACATGGCGGTAGCGATCGGGGAAATGGCGCAGCAACCAGTCTTTGAACAGAGGCGCCACCTCATAGGGCAGGCGCAGCAGCACATAGCCTGCCTCACGGGCACCCAAGGCAGAGGCGGAATCCAATATCCGCTCAATCTCATGATCATTAATACCGGGAATGACGGGGCCGAGCAGCACCGAGGTCGGAATACCAGCCGCACTTAATTGCTTTATTGCTTGCAGGCGCAGGCTTGGTGTGGAGGCGCGTGGTTCCATCTGCCGTGCCAGTTTCGCATCCAGTGTGGTCACCGACATGGCAACTTTGGCAAGGCCACGTTCCGCCATGGATTGCAGAATATCCATATCCCGTGTCACGAGTGCTGATTTGGTAACAATACCGACAGGATGGTTGGCAGCATCCAGTACCTGAAGAATATCACGCATAATGCGCCATTTTTTCTCTATCGGCTGATAGGGGTCGGTATTGGTGCCGATAGCAATTGTTTTCGGACTATAGCCCGGCTTGGCGAGTTCCTTTTCCAGAAGCCTCGCAGCATCCGGTTTGGCAAATAGCTTGCTCTCAAAATCAAGACCGGCTGACAGCCCCATATAGCTGTGTGACGGGCGGGCAAAGCAATAAATGCAGCCATGTTCACAACCGCGATAGGGATTGACGGAACGGTCAAAATTGATGTCGGGCGAGTCATTGCGGGTAATGATGGTGCGCGGTTTTTCAATCTGAACCTCGGTCTTGAACGGTTCCAGTTCTTCAAGCGAATTCCAGCCGTCATCATCGGCAATGCGTGATTGATTTTCAAAACGGCCGGATGGATTAATCCCTGCACCGCGCCCTCTGCGGCGGCTGTGATCAATACGCAAACCGGTGCCGTCAACAATCGCATTGGCCTGATCTGTGCGCTCAGAGCCGAACACAGCAGAGCGGGAGAAAACGGCCTGATCAGCCGGTCCGAAAACCTCCTGTAAAATTGCCATAGCTTTCTCCTTGCCGGAAAAGCCTGATGAGAGCCTGACCGGAGCTGATAAATGAAACTGTGTTTGTAAAGAGGACGGTGCATACACGACTCAGGCGCACCGTTGATGCTTTAAAATTTAATCTTAAAATCAGAACAAAGCAAGAACTATATTAAAGGCAGACAGAAACGTGAACTGCATCCCTCAGGATGATGCTATTTGCCGTTCCGCTTCAGATGTTCATCAAGACGTGGCATGATCTCAACGAAATTGCACGGGCGATGGCGATAATCGAGCTGCTGGGCGAGAATGCCGTTCCATGCATCGCGGCAGGCACCGCCGGAACCGGGCAGTACAAAGATAAAAGTCTGGTTGAGCAGACCGGCTGTCGCACGCGACTGAATGGTGGACGTGCCGATTTTCTCAAAAGATATCCGGTGGAAGAGGGCCGAAAAACCGTCCATTTTCTTATCGAACAGCGGTTCCAGCGCGTCCGGCGTGACATCGCGTCCGGTAAAACCGGTGCCGCCGGTGGTGATGATCACATCAATAGCCGGATCCTTTGACCACTGCACAACCTGATCGCGGATTTTTTGCACATCATCGGGCACAATTTGCCGGTCGCATAATCTGTGACCTGCTTCTTCGATACGGGTAGCGAGATAAGCACCGGATGTGTCCGTTTCCAACGTCCGGCTGTCTGAAACTGTCAGCACGGCAATACCAACCGGAATGAACGGGCGCTCATTTGGAGTAATTTCAGACATAATGACGGCTCCCGTTACCGGTTAAACGATAGTGTCTTGGTATCGCAGATAAACCAATGCGGATAATGCTTTCGCAAAAATGCCGCCGCCTGCTGCGCCTCGGCATGTGTAGCATAAATTCCAAAACATGTGGCACCGGAACCGGACATTTGCGCCAGTGAAGCACCGTTCTTGCGCAACACCTGCAAAATCTCCGGCAATTGCGGTGCAAGGCTGACAGCCGGTGGCAGCAGATCATTGCGCGTGGTTGCAAGATAGTCGCAAAGACCGGCATGGGTGCTGACTGTGCTCAGATCGGGCAAAGGCGGATGATCGCGCTTTTGCAAGTGTTGGAAAATCCGTGGTGTGGCGATGGCCGTGCCGTCATTGACCAGCACCAGCGGCAGTTCCGGCAGGCCGGAAATGACCTGCAAATCCTCGCCGATGCCACGTGCAATCACGCTGCCGCCATAGAGCTGCCCATGCAGGCACATTGGTACATCCGCGCCGAGCTGCAGGCAGATTTGTTGCAGGCGTGCCGGATCAGCCTCGATCTTCCACAAGCGGAGCAGTAGGGCCAGAACGGCTGCGGCATCGCTGGAACCGCCACCGATGCCGGACGCAACAGGCAGTTTTTTATCCAGATGAATGGCAACAGGCTGTGCCTGCTGCGGGAAATGCGCGCGCAATGCATCGCGGGCTTTGAGAACCAGATTTGTGCCGTCTGCCGGCAAATTCTGCCCGAAGCGGCCGGACAGGGTAAAATTGTCTTCTGTGCTGGCGTGAACCGTGATTTCATCACCGTAATCGGCAAAAGCCACCAGACTGTCGAGCAGATGATACCCGTCCTCCCGTCTGCCGGTTACATGCAGAGCAAGGTTGAGCTTGGCATAGGCCGTGGCATGAAATGCGCCCGCAATACCGTTCTCAGCGCAGGCCGGATGAGAGGATAAATCTGGCATCGGTATGGATCAGTCTTTTTCTGCCGGACGGTAAACACCGGTTTTCGGATCACGCACAAGCGTGCCGCTGGCGCCGGTTCTGGCTTCCTGTTCCGCCTGCCGCACACGCTGGGAAACACGGGCGGCTTCGCGTTTGAAGGAGCGATAGCCATAGAGTGCAGCTGCAACAAGAAGGATCAGAAGAATCAGCTGTGGCATAACCGGCTCCTTTCCGGACAGAGGGGCAAACTGCTTTGAAATTTAGGCAGGCCATGCGTATATTTCAAGCAGCATAGGGCTTTAAAACCGGGCTCTTAACAGGATCACATGATCATAATGTGACTGCGCCGCCTGAGGTGCTCTGATCCTACAGCCCGTAGCGCGACCACAGGGCTTTTTCTTCCATCGCTGTGATCAGGCTGTCACCGGCCTCGCCAAGTATCCGGCCATAGGCAATACCACCGGCGCTTTTGCGCCCCAGCAGACCACGCGGTGCCTGTATCAGTTTAAGACTGGTTTTGTCGCCATAAATCCCACGCAGATGGGAGCGCATATCGCCCAGCCCGTCAATCAGCCCCAGTTGCAAAGCCGTGATCCCTGTCCAGAACTGGCCGGTAAAGAGGTCTTCATTATCACTGAGTTTCGTGCCGCGGCGCTCCTTGACCATAGCGATAAATGTCTCGTGAATTTCCAGTTGCAAGGCCTTGATATGGTCAATATCGGCCGGTTTTTCCGGCTGGAACGGATCCATCGACACTTTGTTTTTGCCTGCCGTATGCACGCGGCGCTCGACGCCGATTTTCTTGATCAACTCGGTAAAGCCGAAAGAGGCGGAGACCACACCGATTGAACCGAGAATGGAAGACGGATCGGCAATGATTTCATCGCCGGCAATGGCAATCATATAGCCGCCAGATGCGGCCACATCTTCCACGAAGACATGGACTTTCTTGTTCTTTTCCTGGGCCAGATCACGGATGCGCTTATAGATCAGCCGCGATTGTACCGGTGAGCCGCCGGGCGAATTGATGCTGAGCGCCACAGCAGGGCTGTGCTTGAGCGCAAAGGCTTTATCAAGCTGCTGTGCCACCGCTTCCAGCGAGAGCGACTGCCGCAGCGGGCTGCCGCCGCTCATAATCGCACCGCTGAGCCGGATAACCGGAATCTCAACCTGAGAAGATTTGAAACGGCGCGGAATAAAACGGCTGATGCAGGATGGCACAATAAGTCTCCATGCGGGAAAAGCAGATGAAAAACAAGCCTCACCCGCTGTTAGAGTTGCAGCGGGTGAAGACTGAACCTGTTATTTTGTCGTGTGGTCACGGGTGGTGATACGCAGCAAAATATAGCCGAAAATGGCCGAAACGCTGGAGCCGAGCAACACGCCGATCTTGGTTTCGCTGTGCAGCAGCACATTGTCGAAAGACAGGAGGCCGATAAACAGGCTCATGGTAAAGCCGATACCGCAGAGCAGCGCCACACCATAAAGCTGGGACCAGCTTGCGCCCATCGGCTTGGCAGCAATGCCTGCGCGGATGGCCAGCCAAGCGGCACCGAAAACACCGAATTGTTTGCCTAAGAAGAGACCGAGCGCAATGCCGAGTGTCAGCGTATCGCCAAGGATGGAAGGGCTCATGCCCGCAAAAGAAACACCGGCATTGGCAAAGCCGAAGATCGGCACAATCACAAAGCCGACCCATTTTGCCAGCGCATGTTCCAGCGTGTGCAGCGGCGAGCTCATATCATCGGGACGACCAAGGGCAGGCTTGATCGGAATGGTCAGTGCGGTCAGCACACCGGCAACGGTGGCATGCACACCGGAGCGCAGTACAAAGAACCACAGGATAAAGCCGAGGATCAGATAAGGTGTCAGGCGCATGACACCCACCTTGTTCAGCACAAACATCAGCGCGAAAACACCGGCCGCACCGGCCAGATAAAGCGTGGAAATATCGGCTGTATAGAAGAGAGCGATAATCGCAACGGCGGCAAGATCATCAAGAATAGCAAGGGTTGCCAGAAACACTTTCAGGCTGGTCGGCACGCGCGGGCCCAGCAGGGATAAGACGCCGAGCGCAAAAGCAATATCAGTGGCGGAAGGAATGGCCCAGCCGCGAATGGTGTCCGGATTTGACCAGTTGAAACCGGTAAAAATCAGTGCCGGAACAATCACGCCACCGGCGGCGGCAATGCCGGGCAAAGCGCGGTTGGACCAGCTTGCCAACTGACCGTCAAGAAATTCGCGCTTGATCTCCAGCCCGACCAGCAGGAAGAAAACCGCCATCAGCGCATCATTAATCCAGTGCAATACACTTAATGGGCCGAGCTTGGTCTCCAGCCCTTCAAAATAAAAGGCAGCAAGCGGTGAATTGGCGGTGATCAGCGCAAGCGCCGCAGCAATCATCAGGGCAATACCACTGGCGGATTCACTGTCGAGCCAATGGCGGAGCGTTGAGAAGGGGCGCTTGGTCTGGCTTTGTGTCATCCGTGGTCGGCCTTTATGCTTGCGGGCAATAAAACAGAGTGTCTGAACTGCAACAGAGAAAATAGTCCGGCCTTTTCTGCCTGTGCGCCCTGATCATTCTGGTTTCGGGAAAAGCGCAGCGCATGACGGACACAATCTTCGGAAAAACCGGCTTCAAAAAAGAGCGGTGCATCCGTTGATGACGCTTTCTGCGCGCGTGGTGAATTCATGGCCGGAACTTTTATGCAAAATTAATGCCGGTGCAAGGAAAACCGGTGCGCGGCTGCCTTTTATTCCTGTGATGACCACGCGGATGGCCGGTTCTTCGGGTCTTGCGTGAATGGGAAGAATGGTAATCTGCCCGAAACGGCGCTCAAGCGGCGCAAGGATTTCACTTAAACTGGCAGGGCGGGCAATGATTGCGATCTGCCCGCGCGGGCGCAAAATGCCGGAAGCCGTGCGGATCCAGCTTTCAAACATGCCCTCATGCATCACATGGGCCTGTGCTTTCAGCGCATCCGGTGTTGCACGGTCCTGCGGGCTGTTGAAAGGCGGGTTCATAATAACAAAGTCAAAACTGTTGTCGCTAAGCCCTGCCGCGTGGCGGGCAGGCCCAGCCATGGTGACATCGGCCTGCAACCACGCAAGGCGGGCACGCAAATGGGCGTTTTGGGCTAAGGTGCAGGATTTCTCCGCATAAAGCAGCATATCCGGCGAGCGTTCAATCAGCGTCACTTTCGCATGGCTGCAACGGGCGGCAACGGCCAGTCCGGCAGCACCGGCACCGGCGCCAAGATCGGCAACATCACCGCTGCAATCATCCGGCACGGCTGCGGCCAAAATCATGGCATCAATGCCGGAACGGTGCCCTTTCAGTGCCGGCTGTATCAGGTGAAAAGCACCGCGATGAAAAGCGTCCGACGTCTCGCCATAGGGCAATTGCCTGTCATTGAGGGGCGGTGTGGACATAAATGCGGCGCTTCCTGTGTTACATCAGAACATGGTTCAAGACTGCTTTAACCGATTCTGCAAGAGGACGGGAAAAGCTGTGATTTTACCGCATACCGGTAAATTGACATCTCATATCGGCTTTTAAGTGCTTTATTGTGACGCGCCGCGCCGTGCAACTCTTGCCTTTAACAGGGCTTTTAGTGCATTTGACGCTTGAGCATAAGTGCAGCCTTGAATAATGTGGGCTGCAGCAACGGGTCTCAAAGTCAGGCCGCGTGAACTGGAGATAAAGCATTGGGTGTGGTTCTCAATCTCGATGAGAAAAAAAATCAGCAGGCGTCCATTC
>JBEBVV010000003.1:0-308069 GCA_040392545.1 Pseudochrobactrum asaccharolyticum
CCCGCCGATCCGCATGACTCTGGAACGCGCTCTGTCCTGGATTCAGGATGACGAATTGATGGAAGTTACACCAAAATCCATCCGTCTGCGCAAACTCTATCTGGATCCGAATGACCGTAAGCGTTTTTCGAAGTCCAAAGGTATGTAATCATACTTAAATAGCGAAAATGACAAAGGCGGCTTTCTTCAGAAAGCCGCCTTTTTAAATATTGAAACGCAGTTCAAATGAAAAACTGCTGCCATTTTTTCCTGAAATGGCGAGTCAGCGCCGTTCTTTACATCTTCAACAAAGATGCAGAGCAGTTATTTGACAACCAGTACCGGAATTTTGCTCAAAGACAGAACTTCCGCTGCCTGACTGCCGAGCAGCAGCTTGTTCACACCGCGGCGGCCATGCGAGGCAACCACGATCAGCTCTGCCTTATGTGTTTCAGCAGCTTCCACAATGCCGACAGCCGGCGACTGGTTTTCAATATGCAGACCTTCCGCGGTCACACCGGCATCACGCGCTTTAGTGAGCGCCTGCTGCACAATTGCCTTGGCCTGTTCAGCCATGGATTCGCGGTATTCTTCAAAAATTTCCGGTGATGTGCTCAAGCCCGGCGCCACAACAATACCATAGCTCGGAAACAGATCTGTCACTGTTACAACTGTGATTTTTGCTGCCAGTTCCTTGGCCAGACCGATTGCCTGCTCCAAACCTTTATTGGCAAGCTCCGAACCATCCGTTGCAACCAAAATATGCTTATACATTCTTGCGCCTTTCTTCTTTGCACCATACCGCCTACGATAATAAAGGCTGTCATGCGGCTGTGTCTGATCTGTATATCATATTATTATTGTAAGCATTGATAGAAGCAATTCCATTGATTGCGATCAAATTCTTCGTGAAGTCAGCATTATTCATCTGCATAAAACCGGAAGCCCTGCACAAAGCGCATTACGGCAAGGGCGACAATAAAATTCCAATTTTTTCCATAATTGGAATTTTATTCTAATATTACCAATCAATCTGCAAGACTGCTTCTATAATCAGGCACCATCAGGCTTTATGCTCTGCGAAAAGATCAGGAGATTTGCAATGAGCGATTCGAATAAACCAGGCCGCGGCCGCATTTACTCTTCTATTGTTGAAACAATTGGCAATACACCACTGGTGCGTATTGATAAATTCGCCCGCGAAAACGGTGTTGTCGCCAATCTTCTGGTCAAGCTGGAATTCTTCAATCCGCTGGCCAGCGTGAAAGACCGTATCGGTCTGGCAATGATTGAAACACTGGAAGCCGAAGGCAAGGCCGTTCCGGGCAAAACTGTATTTGTTGAACCGACATCGGGCAATACCGGTATTGCACTGGCTTTTGCCGCTGCTGCCAAAGGCTACAGCCTGATTCTCACCATGCCGGAAACCATGTCGGTGGAGCGCCGTAAGCTGCTCAAGCTGCTTGGCGCGGAACTGGTTCTGACCGAAGGTGCCAAAGGCATGAAAGGTGCAATTGCCAAGGCCGAAGAAATCGCTGCCGGTAATCCTGATGCGATTATTCCGCAGCAGTTTGAAAACCCTGCCAATCCTGAAATTCACCGTAAAACCACGGCTGAAGAAATCTGGAATGATACTAATGGTGAAGCCGATATTCTGGTTTCCGGCATTGGCACCGGCGGTACCATTACCGGTATCGGTCAGGTTCTCAAAGCCTATAAGCCAGCCTTCAAAGTTGTTGCGGTTGAGCCGAAAGATTCGCCTGTGCTGTCCGGCGGCAATCCGGGCCCGCATAAGATTCAGGGTATTGGCGCAGGCTTTGCACCGAAAACACTGGATACCGGCATTTATGACGAGATCATTCAGGTCGCCAATGAAGATGCTTTCCGCTATGCCCGCCAGATTGCCCGTGTAGAAGGTATTCCGGTTGGTATTTCTTCCGGTGCCGCGCTCAAAGCTGCCGTTGAAGTTGGCCAGCGTCCTGAAAATAAAGACAAGACTATTGTCGTGATCATTCCGTCTTTTGCCGAGCGCTACCTCTCAACCGCACTGTTCGACGGTCTGGATGCCTGATAACTGCAACCGGAATAACCTTTATGTGCCAAAATCCGGCACATGACGCTCTCATAAAAACACAAAAGCCGGCTCACAAGCCGGCTTTTTTCATAAGATTATTTCACCGGACAAAAGGGAGGAATTGTCCGCTAAAATAATTGCTCAATGCGAATGACGTGCTGCACAGGCAGGACCGGGACCACGCATATAATGGCGCTCCGGACGGTAGCTTGGTGCAAGAAATTCGCGGAACAATTTAATAATGTGACGAAACTGAACAATCAGACCCATCGCCGTACACCCTGATTTATTTAAGTAATTATTGTTACCGAAGCCCAAATCGCAACGGTGAATTTAAGGTAAATCATAGCCGCAAAAGGTGAATGCGAGGTGAATTCACATCCTTAACAACCAGTTAAAACTAACCATTTATTTATTAATTAGAGCGCTGTGCGCCAGATTGGATGCAAAAAACCCCGCTTTTTGCTGAAAAAGCGGGGTTTTTCATATCTGAGCGGCATTCCAAACCGGTCGATATATGGAGCGGCAGGTTAACGGGTCGGTACCGGTTCATCGCCACGGTAATCATAGAAGCCGCGGCCGGTTTTACGGCCGAGCCAGCCTGCTTCAACATATTTCACCAAGAGCGGGCACGGGCGATATTTGGAATCCGACAAGCCGTCATAAAGCACCTGCATAATCGACAGGCAGGTATCCAGACCGATGAAATCTGCCAATTGCAGCGGCCCCATCGGATGATTGGCACCAAGTTTCATTGCCGTATCAATAGCATCCACCGTGCCGACACCTTCATAAAGCGTATAGATCGCTTCATTGATCATCGGCAGCAGAATACGATTGACAATAAAGGCCGGAAAATCGGCAGAAACCGTAATGGTTTTACCGAGTTTCTGCACAAAATCCTGCGCAGCGGCAAAAGTCGGCTCTTCCGTAGCAATACCGCGGATCAGTTCCACCAGCTTCATCACCGGCACCGGATTCATAAAATGAATGCCGATAAAGCGCTCAGGGCGGTCTGTGGTTGCTGCCAGACGGGTGATAGAGATTGAGGATGTATTGGTGGCAAGAATGGCATTGCTGTGCAGATGCGGGCAAACCTGCGCAAAGATCTGCTTCTTGATCGCTTCGTTTTCCGTTGCCGCTTCAATCACCAGATCACAAGGCGCCAGATCAGCCATTGTATGCGCTGGTTTAATCAGAGCCAGACCGGCAATGCGCGCATCCTCGCCCAGTTTGCCTGAAGCAACCTGACGGGCCATATTGCCGCTGATAGTGGCAATGCCGTTTTCAAGGCGCTCAAGCGAAGCATCATGCAGAAAAACATCATAGCCTGCCAGCGCACAGACATGAGCAATCCCGTTGCCCATCTGACCTGCGCCGATGATACCTACTTTTTTGATCGTAAAACTCATGATCCGCTCCGGTCCCTTCGTATCAATAAATTTACAGCAAAAGAATTATCTCTGTTTGCCACAGATGATCAGTCTCACCTGCATAAGTCCAGTCCTGATTAACGCGCATCCCAAAAACTGTGCCCTGCTTACCCCAAATGGTCTGCTATCCATTGACCTGCCGCGCATTGTCGGATGAGGCTGAAGCAATTGCAGTCTAAAGCACAATTATGTTCTGATTTTAAAGCGTTAGAACATCCTTTATATGCCAGATATGACACACGATACTCTATGGCTCTAAAACAAAACGCGCCCGGATTAAATATCCGGACGCGCTCTATGTTGAAAATGGTCATGCCCGATTGTCATGACCTTGCCCCGTCATCAGAGCGCTTTTTCCAGTTCCGGCAGAACGGTGAACAGATCACCGACCAAACCATAATCAGCAACCTGGAAAATCGGCGCTTCTTCATCCTTATTGATCGCAACGATCACTTTGGAATCCTTCATACCGGCCAGATGCTGGATCGCACCGGAAATACCGCAGGCGATATAAAGTTCAGGCGCAACAACTTTACCGGTCTGACCGACCTGCCAGTCATTCGGTGCATAGCCCGCATCAACGGCCGCACGGCTGGCACCAATGGCAGCACCGAGCTTATCAGCCACAGGGGTGATAACTTCGTTGAATTTTTCAGCCGAACCCAATGCGCGACCGCCGGAAATGATGATTTTTGCCGAAGTCAGTTCCGGACGGTCACCGCCGGAAATCTTGGCTTCAACAAATTTCGACACAGCCGGATCGCTGCCTGCATCAATGGTTTCAACCGCAGCAGAACCGCCTGCACCGGCAGCAGCGAAAGAAGCCGTACGCACGGTGATCACTTTTTTAGCATCAGTGGTTTCCACGGTCTGGATCGCATTGCCCGCATAGATCGGACGTTTGAACACATTCGGAGACACAACTTCGGTAATTTCCGATACCTGTGCCACATCCAGAAGGGCAGCCACACGCGGCAGCACGTTTTTACCGGAGGTTGTAGCCGGTGCAATCACAGTGTCATAATTACCGGCAAGGCTAACCAAAAGCGCAGCAGCAGGCTCCGCCAGACGGTTTTCCAGAGCATCACTTTCAGCCAGCAGAACCTTGCGCACACCGCTCAGCTTGGCAGCAGCATCTGCCGCAGCTTTAGCGCCTTTGCCTGCAACCAGCACATCCACATCACTGCCAATGGCGAGCGCCGCAGTCAAAGCCTTGGCAGTCTGGTCGGAAAGGGTTGCATTATCGTGTTCTGCAAAAAGAAGAATAGCCATAATCGTTTTCCTGTCCTGAACCGCTTACAATACGCCTGCTTCGTTCTTGAGCTTGTCAACAAGCTCGGCAACGGAGGCAACCTTGACACCGGCTTTGCGGCCGGACGGTTCTTCTGTCTTGAGGATTTTCAGACGCGGCGCTGTATCCACGCCGTAATCGGCAGGTGTCTTTTCATCCAGCGGCTTCTTCTTGGCCTTCATAATATTCGGCAAAGAAGCATAGCGCGGCTGATTAAGACGCAGATCCGTGGTAATAATCGCAGGCAGCTTGACCTCAATGGTCTGCAAACCGCCATCCACTTCACGGGTTACATTGGCAGAAGCATCGGAAAGCTGAACTTCCGAAGCGAAAGTTGCCTGTGCCCAGCCCAGAAGTGCGGAGAGCATCTGACCGGTCTGGTTCGCATCATCATCAATGGCCTGTTTGCCGAGGATAACCAGTTTCGGCTGTTCGGCTTCAACCACGCCTTTCAGAATTTTGGCAACAGCGAGAGGCTCAACAGCATCGTCATTCTTGACCAGAATTGCACGGTCTGCCCCCATTGCCAGTGCTGTGCGCAGGGTTTCCTGTGCCTGTGCAGGGCCGATGGAGACGACAACCACTTCAGAAACTTTACCGGCTTCTTTCAGTTTCAGTGCCTCTTCAACCGCGATTTCATCAAACGGGTTCATCGACATTTTAACATTGGTCAGCTCAACGCCTGAACCGTCACTTTTGACGCGGATTTTAACGTTGTAATCAACAACCCGTTTAACTGCGACCAGAACTTTCATTCGGTTAAGATCCTCTCCACTTGAGCAGCCTGTGCCGCTCGCTTTCAACAGAATATAATGCCCTCAGGACTTACATATATCCGTCACACCTCTCCGTCAGATGTCAATTTAACGACACAACTGAACAATCACTTGTCCGATGCCGACATCAGCCGATTGTAACGCGCAACGCTTCTGACACTGCGGCCTGCTGACCGGAGTTTCAGAAATTTCAAGAAGAACGTAATTCTGAACAGCAAGGAGGTCAATCATAACCGGACGAAAGGCTATGAATTATGATCATAACATTCGTCAGACTCACTTCTCTCAAAATAGATGACAGGCTTCGCAAGTCGGAAAATTTATATCAATTAAAACCAGGACTATAAAATTCCAAAATAATTTCAAATAGATAACCAATTCGCAAGACAGAGAATCACCTGAGTGAATAACCTCTGCCAAGTCCCGTACAGCCTGTATTATTGCAAGCTGGGCGGATGTAAAAAGGCCTTTTTCCGCACGGCTCATGCGCAAGTGCCACACAAAAACACCGGTTTATCCGCGCGTTAGCCCCGGCACCCAAAGCACATCATCTTTGCCATGATCATTCGCAATGCGCCCTGCCACAAATAAAAGATCAGACAGCCGGTTGATATAATGCAGGGAAGGCGCAGAAACCTGCTCTTGCGGCTGCGCCGCCAATGCCACCATTGAACGCTCTGCACACCGTGCAATCGTGCGTGCCATATGCAAATGGGCTGCAAGGGGCGATCCGCCGGGCAGAATAAAGGAGCGCAGCGGCTGCAATTGCGCATTCAGCCCGTCAATTTCCTGTTCCAGCCGCTCAACCTGCCCGCTTACAATCCGGAGAGGCTCATAACCAAGATCTGCATCATGATCGGGTGTGGCAATATCAGCACCGAGGTCAAAAAGATCATTCTGCACCCTTCCCAGAATGGCATCGAGTTCCGGTAATATCAGCGCCGAATAGAGCCGCGCCAGCCCCACAGCCGCATTGGTCTCGTCAATATCACCGCAAGCGGCAATACGCAGATCATCCTTGCGCCGCCGCGCACCGCTGACAAGGCCGGTCGTGCCGTCATCGCCGGTGCGTGTATAAATTTTGTTCAGCTTAACCACGACAGATCACACCCGTTTTATGCAATAACCCGCTTCAGCGCTTGGCGAAATACAAGGCGCCAACCATCAGCAACACCGCCACAAACTGCAATATAATCCGCAGCCGCATCAGTTTGTTGGATGTATTGCCATCGCCATGGCGCATCATATTACGCAACCCCAGAAACAGCACAAAAACCACCGCAACAATGGCAAGCATTGCCGCAAATTTAAATCCGCTATCCATTCCCGTCCTCCCCGCGAACCGCTGCCGGTTCGTCCTTTTATTGTTTTATGTAACAGATGCTGTTTCTGTCAGATAGAGCATTTCCGGTTCAGGCTGAGTTTGCGGAAACAAAGCCGACTTCACGACTGATCCGACAGCATTTTGTAAAGCCAGCGTGCAGGCAGCAATCGTTTGGCCAGAATGCCGAGCTTCGCCGGTCGCGTCACCGGATAATGCGGGCGTGGCCTTTCGCTTTCCAGCGCATGCAGCAACACATCAAAAACCGCATCCGGCCCGAGCTTCACGGAAGATTTTGTCCCGCCGCCCTGCAATTTAGCAAATTGCCGGCGGTAGTCCTCAGCGTGAACAGATGCCTCCATATCAATATATTTCTGCGCATAGGCCGCAGCATTGACCGCAAAACGGCTGGTTATCGGCCCCGGTTCGATCATGGAAACCGTAATGCCCGAACCTTCAAGCTCCATGCGCTGCACCAGCATCAGCCCTTCCAGCGCAAATTTGGAGGAAACATAGGCTCCGCGCCATTTCATCGGCACCAGCCCCAAAATTGAGGAACAATGCACCAGCCGCCCTTGTTTGGCTGCGCGCATGGCCGGAATAAGCCGCTGTGTCAAATCCTGCCAGCCGAAGAAATTGGCCTCAAATTGCAGGCGCAGCGCCTCCATTGGTAAATCCTCAACCGC
Source organism: Pseudochrobactrum asaccharolyticum (assembly GCA_040392545.1). Lineage (GTDB taxonomy): Bacteria > Pseudomonadota > Alphaproteobacteria > Rhizobiales > Rhizobiaceae > Pseudochrobactrum > Pseudochrobactrum asaccharolyticum_A. Next base: position 7,561 of record JBEBVV010000003.1, read on the forward strand.
GCCGGGCTGCGCATAAGCACCATTATTAAACAGGGCATCCAGCCGGTGATCACATAATTCCAGCACGGTTTCAGCCAGTTGCACAATGGAATCCGGCTCACAATAATCGAGGTAAAAAGCCTCGAAACCCTGTTCGCGCAAATAGGCAATATCCTGCGCTTTGCGTGCCGTGGCAAAGACGCGCCAGCCGCGCTGTTTCAAGCCTTGTGCGCAATAAGCACCGATGCCGCTGGAACAACCGGTCATCAAAATCGTTTTCCCGTTTGACCCGCTCGTCATGGTGATATCCCTGTTACTGATAAGTGATGCATAAACAGACCGGAACATGCCTTGAAAAATTGCAGCAATCTTCAGATAAAAGACAGTGCAAACAAACAATGCAGCTTCAAAGCTGCAAATGCGATAAAAATGCGCTGGCCTGATTGCAAATCCTGTTTGTAAAATGATTATAGCGTTTGAGTTTTTGACTTCTTGTCAATTATACCACACAAACACAGCCGCTATAGCACGTCCGGCGCATGATTAATTCTATTGCCGGATATACAAGCTCAAACCATAAGCGGCTACACGCCGGTCTGCACAATGCGGCTAAGCGTAACGCATTACCTGAAAAATGCTGAAGGAATTTTCTGTCTATGCGAAAAATAATCCGTTTCCTCAGACAGATTATTGTTGATGCAATCGGACATTTTGCCTCCGATGATGGCTGGGCATTCGCCTCCCATATTGCATTATCCGGCCTGATGGCGCTGTTTCCGTTTCTGATTTTTGCAACGGCACTGGCCAGTTTTCTCGGCGCCAATGCGTTTGCCGATACGGCCGTGCATGTGATTTTCGACACCTGGCCACCGGCTATTGCCGCACCAATTGCCCGTGAAGTGCAAAATGTGCTGACTATTCAGCGCGGTGACCTGCTGACGCTCAGTGTGATCGCCGCTGCCTATTTTGCCTCCAATGGTGTGGAGGCTTTGCGTGTTGCGCTTAACCGCGCCTATCGTGTGACAGACACCCGCTCCATCCTGTTTTGCCGGGCACAAAGCCTCGGCTTTGTGATTATCGCCACGCTCAGCATTATGGCCATCAGTTTTCTGTTGGTTTTAGCACCACTTGCCATCCGTCTTGCGGAACAATGGGTGCCGGCCCTTGAAACCATGACCGTTTCCTTCCGCGTCTGGCGTTATACGATTGCACTGTCCGTGCTGATTTTCGGTCTGTTTGTGGTGCATATCTGGCTGCCTGCAGGCCGCCGTTCCTTCGTGGATATTCTGCCCGGCATTGTGCTGACGCTTGTTGCATGGCTGGCCGGTGCCACGGCCTTTGCCCGCTATCTAGAAAGCTTTGCCAGCTATGTCACCACCTATGCGGGTCTTGCCTCGATCATGGTGGCCATTGTGTTTCTCTATATTATTGCCGCGATTTTCATCATCGGTGCAGAAGTTAATGCCGCGATCATGCAATACCGCAATCGCGAGCAACAATAAAAAAGGCGCGGAAACCGCGCCTTTTTCTGCAATCTTGACAGATAAACCAGCCGGATCAGGCTGCTGATTTTGGCTTGATCAGGCCACGCGCCAAAAGCAGTTCAGCAATCTGAATTGTGTTGAGCGCTGCACCCTTGCGCAGGTTATCCGCCACAACCCACATGGAAAGACCGTTTTCCAGTGTGATATCTTCACGGATACGCGAAATATAGGTCGCGTCTTCACCGGCACTTTCATAAGGGGTGATATAGCCGCCGTCTTCGTGCTTATCGACAACCTGACAACCCGGTGCATCACGCAGGATTTCACGGGCTTCTTCAGCGCTGATCGGCTTTTCAAATTCAATATTTACGGCTTCGGAATGGCCGATAAACACCGGAACGCGCACGGCAGTGCAGGAAACCTTGATCTTCGGATCAAGCATCTTCTTGGTTTCCGCCATCACTTTCCACTCTTCCTTGGTGGAACCGTCTTCCATAAAGGAATCAATATGCGGAATGACGTTGAAAGCAATGCGCTTGGTGAATTTCTGTGCTGTGACAGGATCAGCAACAAAAACCGCACGGGACTGCTGGAACAATTCGTCCATGCCTTCTTTACCGGCACCGGAAACCGACTGATAGGTCGAAACCACAATACGCTTGATGGTTGCGGCATCATGCAAAGGCTTCAGTGCCACAACGAGCTGCGCGGTTGAGCAGTTCGGATTGGCAATGATATTGCGCTTGCGGAAACCTTCAACAGCGTCAGGATTAACTTCCGGCACGATCAGAGGCACATCGGCATCATAGCGCCATGCGGATGAATTATCGATCACCACACAGCCCTGCGCTCCGATTTTCGGTGACCATTCCTTGGAAATATTGCCGCCGGCTGACATCAGGCAAATATCGGTATCGGAAAAATCATAAGTGTCGAGCGCCTTAACTTTCAGCGTCTTGTCACCGTAAGATACTTCAGAACCCTGGCTGCGGCGCGATGCGAGCGCCACAACTTCATCAGCCGGAAAACCGCGTTCTTCGAGAATATTGAGCATTTCGCGGCCCACATTTCCCGTGGCACCGACAACAGCTACTTTGAAACCCATGTGAAATCTCCTGTCCCTCTCCGCTTTCACACCAGAAAACCCGTTGGCCACGCAGGTTCTCCGCCCCGGGCCTAACCCGGGAGAGGGTGAGCAGGCCAAGGGATCAGACCGTTTTGGTGGTCGTTTTCGAGGTGATTGTCGTCAGGGCAATCATGGCCGTTTTGATAATTCTGAATCGGGGAGAGGATAAAGCCATAGCGCCGCCCTCCGGTACAAGACCGGAAAAAACAGACAGAACTGATGACGAAGCGAGGGTTTCCACGCGGTTTCTCCTAATTCACTGCTGCTTTTAACGCGATTTCGGGAAGAGTCAATTGCCGTTTATGTCGTCAAGGGCGCGTATTTTTTAAGAAAATACCAATTTTTCAATATGCCGTGCCCGAACAGTCCCTGCGGAGAAAATTTTTTCAGGCTTATTAGACTAAAGAATACTGACGCAAATCCCGTTTTCAGTTCATTGTATTCCTGACTGCTTGGTCAGACGGATGGAGGAACCGCGGCCGGTACGGAGGATCTGCCCTGCATAAAAGGTACAGATAAACCGCACATAAAGCAGACAACTGCATTGCCCTGACGGCAATAGGAACTGCCGGGGGCTTTTATCTGGGAGGATAAATTATGGCAGCAGTGGATGGCGTGCGCGAGCGCGCACCCAAAATGACCCGGGAGGAACGCAAAGTTATCTTTGCCTCATCGCTCGGTACAGTATTTGAATGGTATGATTTTTATCTCTACGGCTCTCTGGCAATTTATATCGGGGCCGCTTTCTTCAGTGATTATCCGGAAACAACCCGTAATATTTTCGCGCTGCTGGCCTTTGCAGCAGGCTTTCTCGTGCGCCCTTTCGGGGCCTTGTTCTTCGGCCGTATCGGCGATCTCGTCGGACGTAAATATACATTCCTTGTCACCATCGTCGTGATGGGCATGTCAACCTTTCTGGTCGGTTTGCTGCCCGGTTCTGCCAGTATCGGCATTATAGCGCCGATTGTGCTGGTCGGCCTGCGCATGTTGCAGGGTCTGGCTCTTGGCGGTGAATATGGCGGTGCGGCAACTTATGTGGCTGAACATGCACCAAATGGCCGACGCGGCTTCTACACATCATGGATTCAGACCACAGCGACTTTCGGCCTCTTCCTGTCGCTGATTGTTATTCTGCTGATCCAGAATTCCATGACGGCGGAAGACTTCGCAAGCTGGGGCTGGCGTATTCCGTTCCTGATTTCGGTTGTTCTGCTCGGTATCTCCGTCTGGATCCGTATGCAGATGAGTGAATCGCCTGCTTTCAAGAAGATGAAAGAAGAAGGCAAGCAATCCAAAGCACCACTCCGCGAAGCATTCGGACAGTGGAAAAATGCCAAAATCGCTTTGATTGCCCTGTTCGGTCTTACCGCCGGTCAGGCCGTGGTCTGGTATTCCGGCCAGTTCTATACCTTGTTCTTCCTGCAGAATGTGCTGAAGGTGGAGAGCATTTCGGCCAATATCATGATTGCCGTAGCGCTGCTCATCGCAACACCTTTCTTCCTGTTCTGGGGCTGGCTGTCCGATAAAATCGGCCGTAAGCCAATCATTATGGCAGGTCTGGCGCTGGCAATCTTCACCTATTTCCCGTTGTTCAAAGCTCTGACCAGCGCCGCTAATCCGGCACTTGCCCGTGCGGAAGCAACAATCAGCGCCACCATTACCGCAGCACCGGGCGATTGTACTTTCCAGTTCAATCCGGTGGGCACTGCCAAATTCACCACGTCCTGTGACGTAGCAACTGCTTTCCTGTCCCGCTCATCGGTGCCTTATACGGTTGAAACCGGTCCGGAAGGCGCAGCCGCAACCGTGAAAATCGGTGACAGCACCATCTCATCCTATGATGCGACCGGCGCTGATGCCGCAACACGCGGACCTGCTTTCACCCATGACATCAATCTGGCGCTGCAAAAATCCGGCTTCCCGCTGGTACGCAGCCCTGCCAAGGTGCTGGATTCCAAGCTTGACGGCTTTGTTGCCGCCAATCCTGAGCTGGCGCTGAATGCAGATGCAATCCGTGCCGGGGAAGCTGTCAGCATGACACCGGAGCAGCAGCTTGCCGCCAAGCTGATTGGTCAGGCCGATGCAGCAGCAGCCCTTGTAGAAAAAGTTTATACAATTCCTGATGCAGGCGCCTTTAAAATGGTTGCCGATCCGGATGCGGTAAACTGGCCGCTGACCATCCTGATCCTCACTATTCTGGTGATCTATGTCACCATGGTCTATGGCCCGATTGCGGCTATTCTGGTGGAAATGTTCCCGACACGCATCCGCTATACCGGCATGTCGCTGCCATATCATATTGGTAACGGCTGGTTTGGTGGCCTGCTGCCGGCAACAGTCTTTGCGATGAGTGCTGCCAAAGGCGATATTTATTACGGCCTCTGGTACCCGATCATTATCGCACTCATGACCCTCGTGGTCGGTCTGATCTTCGTACGCGAAACCAAAGACCGTGACCTCAACCATGTAGAGTAAAAACCTGACAAAACAAAACCGCCGGAGCAGCAATGCTCCGGCGGTTTTTCTATGTGCAGCCTTTGCAGTCATCAGGCAAAGGCTGCAATATTTTAATTTTAAGCAGACAGTGCTTTGAACTTGGCGAGAATTGCATCGCCCATCTCAACAGTGCCGACTTTCTTCGAGCCTTCTGCCCAGATATCAGCGGTGCGGATACCATCGTCAAGAACCGCAGCAATCGCAGCTTCCAGACGGTCGGCTTCTTCAATCAGATTGAAAGAATAGCGCAGGCACATTGCAAAAGATGCAATCATTGCAATCGGATTGGCAATGCCTTTACCGGCAATATCCGGTGCGGAACCATGTACCGGCTCATAAAGGGCCTTACGGTTGCCGGTTGCGGCATCCGGTGCACCCAATGATGCCGATGGCAGCATACCGAGCGAACCGGTCAGCATGGCAGCAACATCAGACAACAGATCGCCGAACAGATTATCGGTAACGATCACATCAAACTGTTTCGGCCAGCGTACCAGCTGCATACCACCGGCATCCGCCAGCATATGCTCAAGCTGCACATCCGCATATTTTGCCTTATGGGTTGCGGTCACAACTTCGTTCCACAACACGCCGGACTTCATCACATTGCGCTTTTCCATCGAGGTGACTTTATTGCCGCGGGTACGCGCCAATTCAAAAGCCACACCGGCAATGCGCTCGATTTCATAGGTTTCATAAACCTGTGTATCGATACCGCGCTTCTGGCCATTGCCCAGATCAATGATCTCTTTCGGCTCGCCGAAATAGACACCGCCGGTCAGTTCACGAACAATCAGAACATCGAGACCTTCAACCACTTCAGGGCGCAGGGACGAGGCATCAGCCAAAGCCGGATAGCAAATGGCCGGACGCAAATTGGCAAACAAGGCCAGATCTTTACGCAGGCGCAAAAGGCCGGCTTCAGGGCGTACTTCATAAGGCACGCTGTCCCATTTCGGACCGCCGACAGCACCAAACAGCACGGCATCTGCTGCCAGTGCCTTTTCCATATCACTTTCAGAAATCGCCTGACCATAAGCATCATAAGCGCAGCCGCCGACCAGACCCTCATCGGTCTCAAAGCCAAGGCCTTTTTCTTCATTCAGATAGGTAATGATCTTGCGGACTTCCGCCATTGATTCAGGGCCGATACCGTCGCCCGGCAGAAGAAACAGTTTTCTGGTTGCCATTTGCCATGCCTTTTCTCAGATCAGACAGAAATATCTTCCTGCTGCTGATCTTCAGTCAAATCAGAGCACCCCTCCCCCATCAGAATATACTCAAAGGTAAAGCGCCCACGCGAAAAATTCGCGTTATTCATAGCCCAAAAGATCGACAAGGGGAAAGTGTCAAACGCAAGATTTGACTCATATTTTTATGAATTCCGCAATAATCCTAAAAGGAAAGCAAAAGCTGCGGAAAAGCCCGGCTATTCAAGCACACGCGCCTCGGATGGCAGCAGAATCGGAATGCCTTCGCGCACGGGATAGGCCAGTTTTGCTTTTCTGGAAATCAACTCAGCATTTTCACGATCATATTCCAGATTGCCTTTGGTCAGAGGGCAAACCAGCAATTCCAGCATTTTGGGATCAATCTTTTTGACGCTCTCATGCTCATGCATCACGGCTCTCCCTATTGCACCCTATTGCAGGCCCGGCCCGTCATCATCACCATTGCGCACCAAGGCAATCTCGGTAATCGCCACCAGCGTTTCCGCACGAGTTTTCAAATCCGGCGCTTCGAGCAAAGCCTGCTTTTCCGCAGCACCAAAAGGCGACATCATCGACAAGGCATTGACCAGAGTTTCATTGCCCGCTTTGGCAATGCTTTCCCAATCCGCTTCCAGATTATTGGCCTCAAGATAATCACGAAATGCCTGCAACAGCGCCTCACGGTCAACCGCGTTCTCGCCCTGATCTTCATCGAGATCCTGACAATAAGGACGCATACGAACCATACGGAACGGCTGCTCCGTCAAAAGTTCCTCGATAATATCAAAACGGCAAATGCCCTGCAGGGTAATCAGCACCCGTCCGTCACCGGTTTCCGTATAGGAGGTAATCCGGCCGATACAGCCGATATGGCTCAGATCAGGCCGGTCCGTGCCCTTGGCGGCACCTTCACGGTCTTCCACCACAACGCCATTGATGATCTTCGGCTGGATAATACCGATCAGTCGGTTGCCCGCCAGCGCCTCATCCACCATCACCAGATAGCGCGGCTCAAACACATTGAGCGGCATTTGTCCGCGCGGAAGCAGCAGGCCAGCCGCCAGCGGAAATACCGGAATCACTTCCGGTAAGTCGGATGCTTTACGGTAATGGGCATTGCCAGCCTGCATAAATTTCACCTCACAACACATATTTCACATCGCCGCTGCGGCACTTGTTTCAGATCGCCGCTGCGGCTGTGAAAATTTTAAGAAAACAACAGCGAAGACAATTTGCGGCGGCCGCTCAATGTGGCCGGATCTTTAAAACCCCATGCTTCAAAGAATTGCAGCAATTGCTTGCGTGCACCGTCATCATTCCATTCACGGTCGGCCTTCATAATCGCCAGCAGGCCATCAGCCGCCTCTTCCCGTTGATCCAACGCATTGGCGATCATGGCCAGATCAAATCGTGCCTGATGATCATTCGGATCAGCCTCAAGCCGCGCCTGCAATTCTGCCGGATTGCCGAGATGCGCAACCTGTTCTGCCAGCGCCAGACGCGCTTCAACCGCACGGATTTGCGCGTCATCTTTCTGCTTATCCGGCACCTGTGCCAGAACCTCCCGCGCCTGATCATATGCACCGGCGTCAAACAGGCATCCGGCAAGACCGGCAAGCGCTGTCACATTATCCGGTGCATTTTGCAAAACGGCCGCATAAATCTGCGCCGCCTGATCACTTTCACCATGGTCGCGCATATCCTGCGCGGCGGCAAGCGCCTCTTCAATCGCAGCCTGCGGCCCGCCGGTCGAACCTGCACTTTTTGCGACCTTATCAATAAATTCCTTGATCTTGCTCTCCGGCAGCGCACCCATGAAACCATCCACAGGTTGACCGTTCACAAAAGCAATCACAGCAGGGATCGACTGAATGCCCAACTGTCCGGCAATAACCGGATGATCATCAATATTCATTTTAACCAGCCGCACAGCACCCTGTGCAGCCTTGACCGCATTTTCAATCAATGGCGTCAGCTGACGGCACGGACCGCACCATGGTGCCCAGAAATCCACCAGAACCGGCTGATTGCGCGATTCGCTGATCACATCAGCCGCAAAAGCAGCCGTCGTCGTGTCTTTGATCAACTCTGCTGCAGGCGCGGATGAACTGCCGAAGCCTGCCAGCGCTGATAAAGCGCCTGCCGTATCTTCTGCGGTTGCCGCGTCAGATGCCATATGTCCGGCAGCATGATCCGGCGCGTTATTATAGGTCACGCTTGTATTCGCCTGACCGCCTGCATTGCCGTAAGACGCGCCGTAAGGATTGCTGCCATATGGATTATTACCGCTATTCATCGTCGTCCCTTAATCCGTTTTACCGAACGGCTTTACGCCGGTTTTCCGTAAAGCTGCGCCGTTAATGTGCAAATGCCACAATAATTATGGCAGAATATAATCTTCCTGCCATGCTAATTCGGCATTTTAAGCTGTGGTTTCAAGCCCCCACAAGTCCGCTGGTTCAAACTAATACGTCCCAAGCTATTCCGGCACGGCTTATGCCGCACTGACCATAAGTATACGCGGTTCATGGCCGGTGGCTTTCAGAAACTTCAGCAAATCATCACGGCTGATTGATGTCGTCGCTTCATTGGTCAAAGGATGCGCATTGATAATATCATGACGCATCAGCGCTTCATCCAGAATAATGCTCACCTGATGCTGCGTATCATTGATCGCGCCGAAGGTTGAAACCGCACCCGGTATCAGTCCCATATAGTCCATGAGCTTTTCCGGCTTGCCAAAGGACACCTTGCTTGCCGCACCGATCAGCGTGTGAATGGTTTTCAGATCAACCACCGCATCTTCCTCAACAGTCACAAGGAAGAAATTATCTTTTTTGTCTTTCAGGAAAAGATTTTTGGTATGCCCGCCGGCAATTTCACCGCGCAGATTCTGGGAATCAGCAACCGTGAACAAAGGCGGATGCGTCACCGTTTTAACTTCAATCCCGAGTGCAGCGAGATAATCATGCAAGTCTTCAGGGGTTTTAGGCATAAGCGGGGTCTCCTCCATAGTATCTGCCAACAAGAACAGATCACGCAGCACAAAACATACAGGCATAGAGCATTTACATAGCTGTTGAAGCAAGCCACATGAATCACAAGCCCGCCAATCTATGCCGGTACTGCTCTCTGCACGAAAATATCCGCCATAAAAGCAAAGCTGCCTGCAATAAAGCGTCATGCAATGCCGCGTCAGAACCGAATCATAACAATGATTTACGCCCTGTTTTGCGCATATCGCGATATATCAGCAGTGAAAAACTGGCTCTTTGCAGCTTTTATCTCCCTCAAAAGACCCGATTACGGCTTTTACACAAAACTGTTTGATATTTTTGCAGATTTCCTGTTGCAATTGCCTGCGGCTTTTGCCATATAGCGCAGGCCTAACCAACAAACTGGCGCGAGCGGGTGTAGCTCAGGGGTAGAGCACAACCTTGCCAAGGTTGGGGTCGAGGGTTCGAATCCCTTCGCCCGCTCCAGTTTGGTTAAGCTTTCAAAAGCCGCGCAACAGCGCGGCTTTTTGCTTTTCCGGCACAGGTTTTGACCGCAGCCAATTCCCGCAAGCGCTTCAATCCGCTTCAAAAACTGTGTTTTCCACAGCCCTCGCACCATGCCCTGCCGTGTCGTCTTAAATCCTTTATAAAAATTACAGGATTTTGAATTTTCCCTGTTGCAAATCACTGAAGCTTTTGCCATATAGCGCAGGCCTAACCAACAAACTGGCGCGAGCGGGTGTAGCTCAGGGGTAGAGCACAACCTTGCCAAGGTTGGGGTCGAGGGTTCGAATCCCTTCGCCCGCTCCAGTTTGGTTAAGCCTTCAAAAGCCGCGCAACAGCGTGGCTTTTTGCTTTTTCACCCATCGGCCAGACTATTCCAGCCATTAAAAAAGCGCCGCACCGGAAGTGCGACGCCTTAACCACAAAGCCTTGTTTTCATGCATAAAGCCTAAGAAGAGAAAACCTGTGCCTCTGCACGGGCAACACGGCGGCGCGCAATAATAAAAGCTGCAATGAAAACCAGTGTCATCAAAAGCACGATTGTCGGTGCCGGGGCGCTGTCGATAAAGAAACTGGCATAGATTCCGAAGAAGGATGACAAAACCGCCACCAGAACAGCAACCACCAGCATTGATCCGAAATTGCGCGTCAGAAGAAACGCAATCGCGCCCGGAGCAATCAGAATGGCAATGGCCAGAATAATCCCCACAGCCTTCAGCGCCCCGACAATGGTGAGCGACAAGACAGCCAGCAAACCATAATGCAACAGCCGCACCGGCAGTCCCACAGCCTTTGCCTGCGCCGGATCAAAAGCATGCAGCAGCAGATCCTTCCATTTTGCCACCAGCAAAACAGTCACCACCACAGCAATCACAGCTGTCTCGACAATATCCCGAAATCCGACACCCAGAATATCCCCGAACAGGATGTGATCCAGATGCACATCGGACTGCACTTTGACATACATCACCAGTCCGAGGCCGAACATGCCGGAAAACACGACACCCATAATCGTGTCCTGCTTGATACGGCTGTTTTCTTTCAGAAAACCGGTTGCCAAGGCACAGACCATACCGGCAGCAAATGCGCCGATGCCGAGCGGAATATTGATAATATAAGCCAGCACCACGCCCGGCAGCACCGCATGGGAAACCGCGTCTCCCATCAGCGACCAGCCTTTCAGCACCAGAAAACACGATAATAAAGCCGCCGGAACCGCAATCATCACGCCGATGATGATGGCATTATTGATAAAATCAAAGCGGAACGGCATCAGCAAAGTTTCAATCAAACTCATGATTGCGCCTCCGATGCCAGAGCTCTGGCCGCCTTACGCCGTGACGCCAGCATGCCGTGCTTGGGCGCGAAGAAGAAAGCGAGCAGGAAGATCAGTGTCTGCATCACCACAATAACCCCGCCGGTCGCTCCGTCGAGAAAATAGCTGATATAAGCACCGGTAAAGCTGGTCACAGTTCCGATTGCCACCGCAATCAACAACAGGCGCGGAAAACGGTCTGTCAGGAGATAGGCTGTTGCCCCCGGTGTCACCACCATACAGATTACCAGAAATGCGCCCACAGTCTGCATGGCCGCAACCGTACAGGCAGAAAGCAGCGCAAAGAAAATCACTTTCAGTGCTCTCGGGTTAAGGCCGATCGAGCGCGCATGGCTTTCGTCAAAAAACGTCACCATCAGATCTTTCCAGATCACCAGCAAAACGGCGAGTGAAACAAAACCGATAATTGCCAGTTGCAGCGTATCTGCCGGTGTAATTGCCAGAATATTGCCCAGTACAATGGTCTGAATGCTCACCGCCGTCGGCTTGAGCGAAACCATAAACAGGCCAAGGCCAAAGAAGGAGGTGAAAATCAGGCCGATAATCGCATCCTCTTTCAGCTTGGTGCGCTCATTGAGAAACAGCATGGCAGCCGCAGCCAACCCGCCGGAAAAGAAAGCCCCGATTGCAAAAGGCAAACCCAGCATATAGGCACCGGCAACACCCGGCACGATCGAATGGGAAAGCGCGTCACCGATCAATGACCAGCCTTTCAGCATCAGATAGCCGGACAGAAAGGCACAGACACCGCCAACCAGCGCCGAAACCCACATGGCATTGATCATATATTGATAGGAAAACGGCTCCAGCAGCAGTTCCATTATTCTGCCCCCTTGCCGCTGCCATCATGATACAGCACCAGCGGGCGCTCATCATCGGTCAGAATATTCACCGGATGCGCCTTGCCTTTATCGGCTTCATTGAGAACAAAATGGCGCAGCACACCGCCGAAAGTTTTTTCCAGATTGGCCTGCGTAAAAATGGTATCCGTATCGCCATAGGCCAGCACGGTGCGGTTGAGCAGCACTGTTCGGTCGCAAAATTCCGGAACACTGCCCAGATTATGCGTAGAGACAAACATAACCCGCCCCTCATCGCGCAAATCACGCAGCAATTTGATGATCGCATCCTCGGTCTTAACATCCACACCGGTAAATGGCTCATCAAGCAGAATCACCTTGCCGTCCTGCGCCAAGGCGCGCGCCAGAAACACACGTTTTTTCTGACCGCCTGATAATTCACCGATCTGGCGCTTGCGAAACTCGCTCATGCCCACACGGGCAAGCGCATCAGACACAGCCTGATGATCGGCGGGTTTTGCACGGCGCAACATGCCCATATGGCCATAGCGCCCCATCATCACCACATCTTCCACCAGAACCGGAAAATTCCAGTCCACATCTTCCGATTGCGGCACATAGGCAACGAGGTTTTTCTTCAGCGCCTGCTGTACCGGCAGACCTAAAATCCGGATCTCGCCGCGCGCCAGCCGCACAAAGCCCATCAGCGCCTTGAACAAGGTTGATTTACCGGAACCATTCACCCCGACCAGCGCGGTGATAGTACCCGTTGGAATTTCAAAACTCGCATCACGCAAAGCCGTATGGCCATTGCGGTATGTCACCGTTGCGTCCTTCACCATAAGCCCTGCCCCCGCACCTTCCGATGCGGGAGACAGCAATGCCTTTGGGAGGACATTAAGCGGGGCATTCATTATTTCGCTTCTCCGGATTTAAGACCTTTTGCAATTGTGTCCGCGGTCACGCGCAAAAGGTCAAGATAGGTCGGTACAACACCGTCAGGTTCCGAGAGAGAATCGACATAGAGAACACCGCCATATTTCGCGCCGGTTTCCGCAGCCACCTGCTGTGCCGGAGCCGGAGAAATTGTGCTCTCGGAGAAAACCACCGTAATGCCGTTTTTGCGCACACCGTCAATAACCTTGCGCACCTGCTGCGGGGTGCCCTGCTGGTCAGCATTGATCGGCCAGAGATAAAGCTCTTTCAGGTTGAAATCGCGTGCCAGATAGCTGAACGCACCTTCGCTGGTAACAAGCCAGCGCTTGTCTTCCGGAATATCCTTCAGCTCTTCCTTGATCGGATCAATCACAGCCTTGATCTTGGCCTTATAGGCCTCCGCATTGGCTTTATAGATTTCCGCATTTTCTGGGTCATATTTCACAAAAGCATCGCGGATATTATCCACATAGATCAGTCCTGCAGAAGGTGACATCCACGCATGCGGATTAGGTTTACCGCTGTAAGGGCCTTCGGAAATACCCATCGGCTCAACACCGTCCGAAACCACAACGCTCGGAACATCTTTCAGATGCTGGAAAAACTTCTCGAACCAGCGTTCCAGATTAAGACCGTTCCACAAAATAAGCTGTGCACCCTGCGCCTTCATAATATCACCCGGCGTCGGCTGATAATCATGAATTTCTGCATCCGGCTTGGTGATGGATTCGACAATTGCCGCATCACCGGCAACATTTTGCGCAATATCCGCAATCACGGTGAATGTTGTCACCGCTTTGAATTTTTCTTTTGCTGATGCAGGCACAATTGCCAGCGCCGCCGCAAATGCCGCACCGATTACACCGGCCAGAAGCCTCCGCCTGATATGATTGAACATTGTCCATCCCTGTTGCAAATGATTGTCAATTGCACAATTAATATCTTGCCCGCTATATTTTTGCAAGTGACAATCATTTGCAAAATTGTGACGCAAAAAATTTCCGAAAAACCCAGCAGGAGCCCCAAAAAACAATCATTTGTCAGGCTATGGCTGTCGAAAGCTCAAGCGCTTTCCGCAATTCGGCAAATATTTAAGGCTTGACGGCAGGGCGCATTCCGCCAAATATGCAACTGCAAATCATTTGCAAATAGCCAATGAACGGATCGCCTATGCTGGAAGTACCTGAAAAACTCCGTGCGCAATTGCGCCGGCAACGCTTAGCGCAGATGCAGGACATTCCGCATGTCCGCTCAATATTGCTGCAGGCAGGTCTGCGTCCCACCCGCCAGCGCCTTGCATTAGGGCAATTGCTGCTCTGCGGCGCCCATCAGCATGTTTCAGCCGATGATTTGCACCTGATCGCCATGCATTACGGTTTCAGCATGTCTCTGGCCACGGTTTACAATACGCTCAACCAGTTTGCTGAAGCCGGTCTGATCCGCAAAATATCCGTCAGCGGTCAGCGCACATTTTTCGATACCAATGCCTGCAATCACCAGCATTTTTATCTGGAAGATGAAGACCGCATGATTGATATCGGCGGCGCTCTGCTGGCGCTTTCACCACCGCCCGAGGCACCGGCAGGCTATGTCATTACCAAGATTGATATTCTGGTCAGCCTGAAGAAAGCACCGCACACAACAACAGAGCCAAAACACGAAGAGCATTCCGCATGCCAAAACTGCGGTAATGCCTGCCAGAAGCTGCAATAAACAACCTTCACAATCAAACATTCCCGAAAGCGCTGCATCTGCGGCGCTTTTTTAGTTTCCGTACCTATCCGCCTTTATTCGCAACATTATTACGCAGTAACTATCCAAGCTGTTGTGAATGTTACAATCTTGTCACCTGCCTGCAGCCTGCCTGTCATTTTGGGCGTGTAAAAGTCCCGCTACCGCGGGCAGTGTTGTAAATTTTTCCCGGATTAAGAACCGGCAGGCACATCCGCATTTTCTCTTCAGCATTTCATGAAGGTACAGACCTATGCGGATTGTTCAGATCACCGACACTCATCTCAGCCCCTCCAAAGCCCATTTCACCAAGAACTGGCGCCCGCTTGCAGAATGGCTGGAAGAGGTACAGCCGGATCTGGTAATCCATACCGGCGATCTCGCCGTTGACGGTGCTGATTTTGACGACGATCTGACTTTCTGCGCCGATCTGCTCGGCGAATTGAGCGTGCCGGTGCTGTGCGTGCCGGGCAATCATGATGTCGGCCATCTGCCCTCCTCTCTGCAGCCGGTCAATGATGAACGCCTTGAACGCTGGCGCGATCTTGTCGGCCCTGACCGCTGGGTACATGACCAGTCCGGCTGGCGTTTGATCGGTCTGAACAGCCTGCTTATCGGCTCAGGCCATGAGGAAGAAGAACAGCAATATCAGTGGCTGGAAGATATTTTGAAAGCCGCAGACGGCCGTCCGGTTGCCGTTTTTGCCCATAAGCCGCTCTTTGTGGACAGTGCAGATGAAGGCGATACCGGCTATTGGGGTGCCTCTCCGAAAGACCGCAAACGTCTCACAGATCTCTTCATCACCCATAATGTGCATCTCTATGCCAGCGGCCATCTGCACCGCGCATGGGCAGGCAATCATCAGGGGATTTCTCTGATCTGGGGGCCGTCCTCCGGCTTTATCGTCGGGTCGATGGAGCGTGATCTGCCGGGTGAGCGCATTGTCGGTGCGGTTATTCACACGCTGACAGAGACGGTTCACAGCGAAATTACCGAGCTTGCCGAACTGCGCCCTTATCTGCTCGATGATGTGGTGCATGAAGTTTATCCGACAAGCCATACAGCCGCGATTAAAAGCCCTGATGCCCAGCCGGAGCAGGCATAATGAGCCGCTTCGCATTAAGGAATATTTCCAAATCCTTCGGTGACCAGCACATCCTCAAAGATGTGACAATCGAAGCGGAAGAAGGCGAGTTTATCGCCCTTGTCGGCCCGTCTGGTTGCGGGAAAAGCACTTTGCTGCGCATTGCTGCCGGTCTTGAACATGCCGATGAAGGCAGCATCTGGCTGGGTGAGCGCAATATTACCGCTGCGCATCCCTCCGAGCGCAATATTGCAATGGTTTTCCAGTCCTATGCGCTTTATCCGCATCTGACAGCCGGTGAAAATATCGCCGTACCACTGGCCATGCGCGATCTGACCACGCTGGAACGTATGCCGCTGATCGGCAATTTCATGCCCGGGCAATCGGCCAAACGGGCCGCCATTCAACAACAGGTTCACAGCACCGCGCAGAGCTTGAAAATCGACCATCTTCTGGAGCGTAAACCGGCGCAAATGTCCGGTGGTCAGCGCCAGCGTGTGGCACTGGCCCGCGCTATGGTGCGCCAGCCCCGTGTTTTCCTGATGGATGAACCGCTTTCCAATCTTGATGCCAATCTGCGTGTGCATACCCGTGCGGAAATTGTTGAACTGCACCGCCGCGCCGCCGTGCCAAGCCTCTATGTCACCCATGATCAGGCGGAAGCCCTGAGCATGGCCGACCGTATTGCGGTGATGATCGGCGGTCATCTTTTGCAATTCGACAGCCCTGTGGAGATTTATGATAATCCGCGCCATATTGAAGTGGCACGGTTTATCGGCAGTCCGCGCATCAATGTGCTGAGCGCGCGCGCCAGTGATCAGGGTATCATCCATTTTGCCGGCAAACCGATCCTCACAAAAATCGACATTCATGCCGGTTCGGCGCTCAGCGTTGCAATCCGTCCGGAACATCTGCACATCCGCCCTACCGCCGATAAAACCGCCGAGCGCATCATTGCCGCCAGTGTCAACCGTGTCGAATTTTTAGGCTCGGAAGCACTGGTCTATCTTGATACGCCGGGCGCACCGGAACCGCTGATTGCCAAAACCACCCCGTCGGAAGCCGCACATCTCTTACCCGAAATGCCGGTCAATCTGACTTTTGATGCCGATAAAGCGCTGCTTTTTGATGCAGATGGCCATCGCGTGCGCAAACTTTCCCATGCGGGCGCTGTGCCGGTAAGGGTTGCCGATCATGTCTGATATTGCACAGGCCGCCCCTTACAGCTTAACCGCCAAAGATGCGGCGCAGGCTGCGCGCAAACGCGAAGAAAGACTGGCATGGAAGCTGATGACACCCGCCGTCACGCTGGTGTTGCTTTTCATTCTGCTGCCAACCTTCACCGTGCTTTATCTCAGCTTCACCAATTTTGAGCTGGGCTATGCGGATTATGAATTTATCGGCCTGGAAAATTATATTGAGCTTTTCAAAGATCGCACCTTCCGCATTTCCCTGCAAAATACCGCTGTCTATACGCTGATTGTCACCCCGCTCTCGGTCTTTCTGGGGCTGGGTGCGGCAATGCTGATTGAAAGCGAAGCCCGCGGCAAAGCTTTTTTCCGCACGGTTTATTTTTTGCCTGTTGCCTCGCTTCTCGTGGCGATGGCCACCGTCTGGCAATATTTGCTGCATCCGACCATGGGGCCGGTCAATGCGATGCTCGGCCTTGTCGGCATTGACGGGCCAAACTGGCTCGGCAGTTCTGAAACCGTGCTGCCAAGCCTTGCCATGATCGGCATCTGGCAATCTGTCGGTTTCAATATGGTGCTGTTTCTCGCCGGTCTCACCGCCATTCCGCGTGAGCTTTATGCAGCCGCTGAAATGGACGGCGCAAAAAGCGCATGGGAGCGTTTCAGACTGGTGACCTGGCCGCTGCTGGGGCCAACCACCCTGTTTGTCATCACCATCAGCGTCATCAATTCCGTCAAAGTTTTTGAATCGGTGAAAACCCTGACACAGGGCGGGCCGAACAAGGCTTCGGAAGTGTTGCTGCATACCATTTATCAGGAAGGTTTTGTCTTCCTGCGTGTCGGCTATGCCTCAGCCATGACCGTTATTTTTCTGGGCGTGCTGATCATCATGATGCTGCTGCAATATCGCGTGCTTGACCGCCGCGTTCATTATTCCTGAGAGAGCGCAAACCATGTCTGTCACCCGCATTTTCCGTCTTGGTTTGCTGTCGCTAGGCGCGCTCTTGTTTCTCGCACCCTATATCTGGATGCTGTCCACTGCGGCCAAATCCCAATCGGATATTTTCTCATCCTCGCTCAATCTCATCCCGCAAAACTGGTCGCTGATTGAGAATATCACCAAGGCCTTTTCCCGTGTACCGATGGGGCAATTGCTGTTCAACGGTATTCTGGTCTGCGCCCTCATTCTGGTGGTGCAGGTGATTATCGCTATCCCTTGCGCCTATGCCATGGCCAAACTGCGTTTCCGCGCAGCACAGGTGATGATGGCAGCGGTTATGCTCGGCCTGCTTGTGCCGATCCATGCCACCGCTCTGCCCTTTTATCTCGGATTTGAGAAAAGCGGCTTGCTCAACACCTATTTTGCTATCAGCGCGCCGTTCTTTATCTCGGTTTTCGGCATTTTCCTGTTTCTGCAATTCTTCCGCTCCATGCCGGATGATCTGATCAATGCTGCCCGCCTTGATGGTATGTCCGAGACCGGCATCATCGCCCGCGTCATCATTCCCAATGCATGGCCTGCCATTACCGCTTTCGCGATTTTCTCGGTTGTCGCGCATTGGAATGATCTGTTCTGGCCGCTGATTGTTGTTACCAGCATGGACAAAGCCACACCGCCGCTGGGTCTGCTTTATTTCCGTGCAGCAGAGGCCGGTGATGACTATGGCGCGCTGATGGCCGCAACGCTGATCATCACTTTACCACTCGTTCTCGCTTTCCTTGCTGCGCAGCGCCGCTTCATTGAGGGCATCACCATGACCGGCCTCAAAGGCTGATCTCCCCCCCTGTAACGCTCTTCCTCCCCGCATTTACGGAGCCTGAAATGACATTTCTCACCCGTTCCCTCACAGCAGCAACCATGCTGGCCGGTCTGTGCAGTGCAGCCCTGGCTGAAACCACGCTCAATGTGCATTATCCGATGCCGGGCTTTTTTCAGGATGTGATGGCCAATATCTCCAAGAAATTCATGGAGGAAAATCCGGACATCAAAATCCATTTCGTCAATCCTTCCGCCACCTATGAAGAAGGCATCCAGCTGATCATGCGCCAGAACGGCACTGCTGAACTGCCGGATGTTACCTTTACCGGTCTCAACCGTCTGCGTATTTTGAGCGAGCGCAATATCGGGCTTGATCTGAAAGCGCTGGTGGAAAAAGAAAGTGATTTCGAGGCGCAGGGTTTCACCCCGACTATTCTCAATCTTGCCAAGGTCGGTGACCGTCAGGTTGGCCTTGCTTTCGCAACCTCCAATCCGATCATGTATTACAATGCCGATCTGTTTAAGAAAGTCGGCGAAAATCCGGATAATCCGCCTGCCACTTGGGATGAGGTTATCCGCATCGGCGGTAAGATCAAGGAACTCGGCAACGGCATTCAGGGCATTGATTTCCGTTGGCAGGGCGATGAATGGATGATCTCCGCCTTGCTGCTTGGCGCGGGCGGTAAAATGCTCTCAGATGATGAAAAGCAGGTGACTTTCGACAGTCCGGAAGGTCAGGCTGCATTCAAACTGGTCGACCGTATGGTCAAAGAAGGTGGCCTGCCGGTCTTTACCAAAGAAGCCGGTGAACAGGCTTTTGCTGCCGGTAATGTCGGTTTTGCTTTCCAGACCACCGGTGCATTGCGCAATACAATCAAAAATGTCGGCGATAAATTCGACATGCGCACGGCCAAAATCCCGCTGCTCAATCCGGAAACAGGCCGTCTGCCAACCGGCGGCAATGCTGTTGTTATCCTGACATCGGATGATTCAAAAGTGGATGCCGCATGGAAATTTGCCAAATTTGCTGCCGGTCCTTACGGCGCATCGGTTGTTGTACCGGGCACCGGCTATGTGCCGAATAATGAGCTGGCCGCAAAATCGGATGCGTATTTAGGCAAATTCTATGACGAAAACCCGCTGTTCAAAGCCGGTTTGAGCCAGATGAATCTGATGGTACCATGGTATGCATTTCCGGGGTCTAATGGTGTGAAAGTGACCCAGACAATCGTTGATAATCTCTCCCGCGTGGTAGAGCAGAAAGCAACGCCTGAGGAAGCACTGGCAGATGCTGCCGGTGAAGTAAAAAAGCTGCTGCCCCGCCGCTAAAAATGCCGCTGAAATAGACGACAGGCAAGAAAACCGGCGGCTTCAAGCGGCCGGTTTTTTCTTTTGTCCCGCTCTTTGCCCAGATCTTTGTCCAGATCTTTGTAATGTTGCCAGCGCCACACCGAAAGTCGTCAGCACCATGCCACCAATCTGCACCAGTGTCAGTGTTTCGCCAAACAGGAGATAGGCCATAATTGCAGCGGTTCCGGGCACCAGATAAAACAGCGATGCCACTTTGGACACTTCGCCCTGCCCGATCAGGATCAGCAACAGCAAGATTGCACCGATCGACAGAACCAGCACCAGCCAGACCATGGCAAACAGCAATTCACCCGACCAGACCACAGTTTGTGTTTCAAAACCCAGCGACAGCAGACCGGTCAGAATACCCGCTGCAATATATTGCACGGTGGTGCCAGTGCGCAGATCAATCTTCACGGCAAAGCGTTTTTGCCAAACCGTACCGATGCTGATCGCCATCACCGCCGCCAATGCCGCGCTCAAAGTCGCCGGATTAATCCCGCCGGCACTGAGCGAGAATTTCGGCACCACAACCAGCGCCACCCCGCAAAAACCGATAACCAAGCCCAGCCATTGCCGGGCCAGCACCGTTTCGCGCAAAAAGATTGCGGCAATCAGCGTGGTAATCAGCGGCTGCAAACCGGAGACCAGTGCCGTCATCCCTGCAGGCAGACCATGGCGCACCGCCCAGAACACACCGGACAGATAAATACCGTGAATGAGACAGCCGACAATCGCAGCATTGATCAGCCCGCGCCCGTCCGGCCAGCGGGCACCGCTTAACAATGCCCAGCCAGCGAGAATAACAGCTGCCAGCAAAAACCGCACCGTCATAAACAAAAACGGCTCGGCATAGGGCATGGCAAGACCGGCACCGATAAAACCGGTGGCCCAGAGAAAGACGAATAAAGCGGGAAAATATTTAACTGGCATGATCTGTTCCGAAACTGATTCAACCGGCTTATCGCTGCGCCACGCGCACGCCAAGCGTTAAACGCTTGCCAATCACTTTTCACTTTGCCATGAAACAGGAATGACACACTCTGACGATCCCCGCAGCATCCGCATTTATATTGATGCCGATGCCTGTCCGGTTAAAAACGAGACCTATAAAGTCGCGGAACGCCACGCTATCCGCACCTTTGTCGTCGCCAACAGCTATATTGCCATTCCGCGCGATGAACCGCTGATTGAACGGGTGATTGTACCCGCCGGTCTGGATGTGGCTGATGACTGGATTGCCGAACGTGCCCGCGCCGGCAGCATTGTCATTACCGCGGATATTCCGCTGGCGCATCGCGCTGTCAGCGCCGGTGCTGTGACGATTGCACCGGATGGCCGCTTGTTCAGTGCGGCCAATATCGGCAATATTCTCGCAACCCGCAATCTGATGGACGAGTTACGCTCTGCCAATCCGGTCTCAGCCGGTCAGTTCGGCGGTTCAAAACCGTTTTCAGCCCGCGACCGCTCTGCTTTCCTCTCCGCACTCGATCTTGCAATCGTGCGTCTGAAACGCGACGGCTTTAGCGCATAAAGCCAAGCGGTGCGCCGGATGATGCAAAACCCCGCGCGCTTTATTTGCGCAGGGTTTTTGCCGTATTGATCAGCCGCACCGCATCCTGCCCTGCCCAGTCCGCAGGGCCGTTCATCGCGGCGATCTGGCAACCGGTTTCATCAATCAGCAAGGTCACTGGCAGACCAAATGCCAGATTTTTGCGTTTCAGCTCATTGAAAACGCCCATCGTCGCATCACGGTAAAAGCTTAAATTCTGAACGCCGATTTCCTGCAAAAAGCCCTTGGGCTTTGTATCGTCACCACTATCAATATTAATGGTGACAACTTCAAAATCGTCACTGCCCTGCGCGGCCTGCAATTTATCCAGTGCGGGCATTTCCTCACGGCATGGCGCGCACCAGCTTGCCCAGAGATTAACCAGCAGGGTCTTGCCCTTTTTGTCGCCGAGGCTGATTTTGCTGCCATCCGGTGCATTAAACTGTAATTCAGAAAGCATCAAAGGGCTGTCCGCAGGCTGCATGGCGGCCACTGTGCCCGTTGCTGCCTGACTGAGCGCGGCTAACTGCTCTTTATTCAAGGCACATTCCGCACTGCCTGCGCTATTAAGATCAGCCGATTGTTCCGGAACCACATTGCCAGAAGGCGGTTCCATCACGTATACCGCAAGAGCACCGGCCAGAAGTCCGGCGACACCGGCAAACAAAATCATCTTCGGGCTGATTGCGCTTTTCGGTTTGGTCGCTTTATTGTCTTCGGCCATAATATTGTTCTTTACTCGCTAAAGCAGCTTTGCAGCAAAACACACCGGTTTCCCTGCCAAACTGTATTCAAATAAACTGTTGGAGCGGTTTTCAGTTCGCGAAAACGTAAAAACTGCTCTGCTTCCGGCTCAGGTATGCGCGCATGACGACAGAAAAATCCAGTAACCAGATGTGGGGCGGCCGCTTCGCCTCGGGCCCCTCTGCCATCATGGAAGAGATTAATGCTTCAATTGGCTATGACCGCAAGCTTTATGCTCAGGACATTGCCGGATCGCTGGCGCATGCTGCCATGCTTGCCAAGACCGGCATTATCTCTGCGCAGGATCACAAACAGATCTCCGATGGTCTCAATACCATATTAACCGAGATCGAAAATGGCAAATTTACCTTCTCGCGCAAGCTTGAAGATATTCACATGAATGTGGAAGCCCGCCTTGCCGATCTGATCGGCGCTGCTGCCGGTCGTCTGCACACTGCGCGTTCGCGTAATGATCAGGTAGCGCTGGATTTCCGCCTCTGGGTCAAGAATGAGCTGGAAAAAACCGCTGGTGCGCTGAAAGTCCTGATTGAGACTTTCCTCACCCGCGCTGAAGAACATGCCGCAACCGTGATGCCGGGCTTCACCCATTTGCAGACCGCACAGCCGGTCACTTTCGGTCATCATTGCATGGCCTATGTGGAAATGTTCGGCCGCGATCTCTCCCGCGTGCGGGATGCGATTGAGCGTATGAATGAAAGCCCGCTTGGTGCTGCTGCTCTTGCCGGTACCGGCTTCCCGATTGACCGCCATATGACCGCTGAGGCCCTCGGCTTCCGCGAACCGACCCGCAATTCGATCGACAGTGTTTCCGACCGCGATTATGCGCTGGAATTCCTGTCACTGGCCGCGATCTGTGCTACTCACCTGTCGCGTCTGGCCGAAGAAATTGTGATCTGGTCTACCTCGCAATTCAGCTTCATCCGCCTGTCTGATTCTTTCTCCACCGGCTCATCCATTATGCCGCAGAAGAAGAATCCTGATGCGGCAGAACTGGTACGTGCCAAGACCGGCCGCATCACCGGCTCGCTTGTCGGCCTGCTCACCGTGATGAAAGGGCTGCCGCTGGCCTATTCCAAAGATATGCAGGAAGACAAGGAAGCCGTATTTGACGCTGCGGAAACGCTGGAACTGGCACTGGCTGCCATGAGCGGCATGATCGCGGATATGTCGATTAATGAAGCTGCGATGAAAAAAGCCGCAGGTTCCGGCTATTCCACCGCAACAGACCTTGCCGACTGGCTGGTGCGTGAGCTTGGCCTGCCGTTCCGTGAAGCCCATCACGTGACCGGCCGTGCCGTAGCTCTGGCAGAATCGAAGAAGGTTGATCTTTCCAAACTGACTTTGGAAGACATGCAGTCGATCCATCCGCAGATCAATGATGCGGTCTTCGGCTTCCTCACCGTGGATAAATCCGTAAAAAGCCGTCAGTCTTTCGGCGGCACGGCACCACAGGAAGTGCGCCGCCAGATCAAATATTGGAAAAAGCGCCTGATCAAAGCCTGACCAAAGCCTGATCGGGCTTCATACCAGCCATTCTGACAGGCCGGAGCCATCAGCGCTCCGGCCTTTCCACGTCAAAGATGTGTGATTGCAACTGTGCAGTTTGCGTTGGCGTATAATTCAGCTAAAACTGTCAGCGAATATTCGGGCGCGGTCTTCATGATATGCGGGCGAGTGGACGTATAAGGGATATTGCAGCATGATTTGTGCGGCGCATCTTCAGGCCTAACACCAGTTTCAGGATATTGTTTTATGAATAGCCGTCTGTTCATGACCTCCGTGATTATGCTTGTTGCGGTTAGCAGCATTGTTTCCGGTTGCGGCCGCCGTGGCGCACTTGAAGCTCCGTCCAATGCCACAGTGCATGATGACTGGCGCAAAACAGACAAAAAAGCTGTCGAAGAAAAGCCATTTATTCTGGATAAACTGATCTGAGACCCGTTGATAAGCCGCTTGTCCGGCTGCAGCGCGGTTCCTGTCCTGTTAAAGACGCCGGAACTGTTCCGGCACTTTATTTTCGCGCTTTGCCTTTGCGTAAAACCATTGCGGATTTTGCAGGCAATGCTCTCAAATTCTGCCAAGAACAGCCGGATCATTGATGCCTGAACCCGATATCAAAACCGCCCGATATCAAAACAGCAAGCTCCTGCGCCTGCGTGTCAAAGCGGCACTGATATTGTGTTTCGAGCGTCTGTGGCCATTGCTTTTGCCAGTATTACTGCTTGCAGCTTTGCTCGCCAGCATGGCCTGGCTCGGGCTGTTTCAACTGATGCCGCGCTGGCTGCATCTGGTCACCGGCGCTGCATTTGCACTGGCACTGTGCTATGCGCTGTTCCGCTTCCGGCATTTCAGACTGCCCGATGACCGCACCGTCAACAGCCGCATAGAGCGCGAAAACGGCCTTCAACACAGCCCGCTGCAACTGAGCGAAGATCAGCTTGCCGGTAACAATAGTAACCCGCTGGCACAGGCGCTGTGGCAGGAACACCGCAACCGTATGGCGGTGATGACCGACCGGTTGCACGGTTTTCTTCCGCATCCGGACATTCCGCGGCGCGACCCTTATGGTTTGCGTGCAATTGTCATTCTGCTTTTTGCTTCAACTGCCGCCTATTCGCTCAGCCCGTCATCGGGAACAATCAGCGATATCTGGACTGTTGCACCGGGCTATGCAGGCCCTGAAGGGCGCATTGATGCATGGGTAACCCCGCCGGCCTATACCGGAAAAGCGCCGGTCTTTCTGACCTCTGCAACCGGTCAGGATGTGAAAACCATTGATGTGCCGCAGGGCAGCCTTTTAAGCATCCAGATCAATGGCAGTACAAAAAACCGCCTCACGCTGACACCCGCAGGCGGCAAGGCTGAAACCATTGCAGCCGCACCGGCAACCGGCAGCCAGAATGCACCGGACAATACCCGCTTTGAACTGCCTTTGCGTGCAAGTGCAGAGGCTGCATTGCAGGCCGGATCACGCTATCAGACATGGCAGTTCAATATTATTCCTGATCACGCGCCGACCGTTGAACTGACCAGAAATCCGACCTATGCGCTTAACGGCACATTGGAACTGCATTATAAAGTCACGGATGATTACGGCATCAGCCAGCTACAGGCCACGCTGACACTTCTGGAACAGCCCGCCAATGGCACAGAAGCAAAATCATTGACGGATGCGCCGGAACTGCGCCTGCCTTTGCCAAAACGCGGTCAAAAAGAAGCTGCGGAGATAACCACATTGCAAGACCTGACCATGCATCCATGGGCAGGCAAATATGTTGCCTTGCAGTTGAAGGTCACGGATGATGCCGGACAGACGGCACAGAGCAAAGAAATGCATTTTGTATTGCCGCAGCGTCCTTTTGTTAATCCGCTGGCGCGCGCCGTTGCCGAACAGCGGCAGGGGCTGGCACTGGACAGCACACAGAAAAGCACTGTCATGCAGATGCTGGATGCGCTGACCATGCATCCGCAAACCACCATTGCCGATATCAGCCATTTTCTCGGCCTGCGCTCTGTGCGCGAACGCCTGAAACTGGCGCGTAATGACGGGGATTTGCGCGGCATTGTGGATTATATGTGGAATGTGGCACGCGGCATTGAAGACGGGCAGCTTTCCGATGCGGAGAAAGCCCTGCGGGCAGCACAGGAAGCCTTAAGTCAGGCGCTGCAAAATAATGCCGGGCCGGAAGAAATTGCACGGCTGACCAAAGAACTGCGTGAAGCCATGAACCGCTATTTGGCAGAAATGGCGCGTCGCCAGCAAACCAATCCGAACAGAAACGCGCAGAATAATCCGAATGTCCGTGTGCTGAGCCAGCGCGATATTGACCGGATGATGCAGCAGATTGAAGATCTGGCGCGCTCCGGCAATCATGCGGAAGCGCAGCAGATGTTGTCGCAATTGCAGGAAATGCTCAACAATCTGCAACCGGGGCAAAGCGCCCAACAGGGTCAGGGGCAAGGTTCAGGCCAAGGTCAAGGTCAGGGCAATGGCGCACAACAGCAGTTGAACAAGCTGGGTGATCTGATGCGCCGCCAGCAAGAACTGATGAACGAGACTTTTAAACTGGATCAGAAGTTGCAGGAGCAGACCGATGATTTCAGCTATAATGACGGCGATGAGGAACAGGCTTCGCCGCAAGACGGCCAGTCACGTCAGGAAACCGAACAGGCGCTGAAAGATCTGAGCCAGCAGCAGCGTGATCTGCAAAATGAACTGAATACTCTCACCGATCAGCTGAAAGAACAGGGACTTGAAGCGCCGAAAGATATGGAACAGGCGCAGAATTTCATGGATCGCGCCGGTCGTTCACTTGGGCGCGGGGAAAGCGGTCAGGCAACAGACCGGCAGGCAGAAGCATTGGACGCACTGCGCCGCGGTGCCCGCGATATGATGAAGCAATTGCAGGAAGCGCAGGGTCAGGGCGATGGTCAGGGGCAGCAGAATGGCGAAGGACGCGATCCGCTGGGGCGTGAATCCGGTCAGGGCAATGCTGACGGCACCGGAACCAAACTGCCAAACCAGATCGACATTCAGAAAGCTCGCCGGATTCTTGATGAAATCCGCAAAAAACTTGGCGATGCTTTAAGCCCGCAACAGGAAAAGGACTATCTGGAACGCCTGTTGAAGAGTGATCGCTAAGCATTTCATAGCCAAATTGAATCAATTTGGCGTTATGACAATGCGCCCATTAAAAAAGCCGCCTGCTTGCGCAGGCGGCTTTTTATTTAAATCTATAGAACCGGATTATGCTTCGGCATCCATAACGCGACCCACATAAGGCAGCTGGCGGAACGAATGCGCCACATCCATGCCATAGCCCACGACAAAATAATCAGGGCATTCAAAAGCGGTGAAATCGGCATAAAGATCGAGCTTGCGATGGCCGGGCTTGTCCAAAAGCACGGCAATGCTCACACTGCGTGCACCGCGCGACATCATCAGTTCACGTACAAAATTCAAAGTCTTGCCGGATTCAAGAATATCATCAATCAGCAGAACGTCACGACCTTCAACTTCGCTGTCAATGTCGCGCACCAGACGGATATCACCGCCTTTGGTGCCCTTGCCGTAGCTTGATACGGTGATGAATTCCACATCCGGCTCCACACCGGCATCATGCATTGCACGGATCAGGTCCGCTGCAAAAATAAACGAGCCTTTAAGGATGGAAACCGCCAGCGGGCGCTCCAGCTGACGTTCGGCAATTTTCAGTGCCAGCTCACGGTTGCGTTCCGCAATCTGCTCGGCGCTGAACAGAACTTCAATATTTCTGCCACCTACATAAGGCATAAACACTTCTCCGGTCTTCATCCGCTCTGAGCCCAGACAGAGCCCGCAGGAAAAACGTAGCTGTTACAGTACTACGTCTTTTACTGAAAGGGCAGTTTTTCATTATTTCCCTCTCATACCCATTAAACTTACGTTTTCTGTGACAGGTGTTGCAGCTTTTACGAGACAGGGGGCGCAAAAATTCTGTTCTTTTTTCAACTTCAAAATGCCAAACTTGCATGCAGATTAACGCGGGATTAACCACATAGGGCAATGGTCGGCAGACACAGGAATACCGGCCGGAAATAAGCAGGAAAATCACCAGTGATTCGTTTTGAAAATGTAGGTTTGCGCTACGGAATGGGATCGGAAATCCTGCGGGATGTTTCCTTTCACATACCGCCGCGCTCCTTTCAGTTTCTCACCGGCCCCTCAGGTGCCGGTAAAACGACACTGATGCGCCTGCTTTTTATGGCGCTGAAGCCGACACGCGGACTGATCACAATTTTCGGCAAGGATATTTCGACAATGGAGCGCAGCGAGATTCCGCTGCTGCGCCGCCGTATCGGTATTGTGTTTCAGGATTTCCGTCTGCTTGACCATATGACAACCTATGAAAATGTGGCGCTGCCTTTGCGTGTACGCGGCAAGGAAGAGGCCACATACCGCCATGAAGTGCAGGAATTGCTGCATTGGGTCGGCCTTGGCGACCGTATGCATGTGCTGCCGCCGGTGCTCTCGGGTGGTGAAAAACAACGTGCTGCCATTGCCCGCTCGCTGATTGACCAGCCGGAAATCCTGCTGGCCGATGAGCCGACCGGTAATGTTGATCCGCCGCTGGCACGCCGTCTGTTGCGCCTTTTTGCCGAGCTTAACCGTTCCGGCACCGCCGTTATCATCGCCACCCATGATCTGACATTGATGGATCAGGTTGATGCGCGCCGTATGATTCTCGATCAGGGAAGGCTGGATATTTATGGCTGACCTGCGCGCGACACTTGACCATTATCACGGGATTTTTCTGGAGCTTCTCGGCAAGCGCAAGCGTGAAAAGCGCGGACCGACACCGATTGTGCCGCCCGTCAGCGTTTCCGGCACCACGCTGATCACCGTTATTGCCATTATGACGTTTCTGGCCTGCCTCACCATTGGCGGGGTCAGTCTGGTGCGCGCCTCTGCGGCCCAGTGGCAAAGCCAGATTTCACGCGAAGCAACAATTCAGATCCGCCCTGTGGACGGGCAGGATATGGAAGCCTCGCTTGCGCAGGCTGAAAAAATTGCCGCCGGTTTTGCCGGTGTTAACGGCACCCATATTATCGACCGCGCCGCCACCGCCCGTCTTCTGGAGCCCTGGCTCGGCACAGGACTGAATATTGATGAATTGCCAGTGCCGCGCCTCGTG
This sequence comes from Pseudochrobactrum asaccharolyticum, assembly GCA_040392545.1. Lineage (GTDB taxonomy): Bacteria > Pseudomonadota > Alphaproteobacteria > Rhizobiales > Rhizobiaceae > Pseudochrobactrum > Pseudochrobactrum asaccharolyticum_A. The sequence continues at coordinate 36,534 of JBEBVV010000003.1, forward strand.
GTTGTGACCATTGACGAGCAAAATCCGCCGGATTTTGCAACTCTGCGCAGTGAATTGCAGAATAATATTCCCGGTGCCAGTTTTGACGATCACCGCACATGGGTGGATCGTCTGGTTTCCATGGCACATACAACCGTGCTGATCGGCATGGGCGTTTTGATTCTGATGCTCTCCGCCACAGTGCTGACAGTTATTTTTGCCACGCGCGGCGCGATGGCCGGAAACAGCCATATTATCGAAGTATTGCATTTTATCGGTGCGGAAGCCCGTTTTGTTGCCCGTGAATTTGAATGGCATTTCTTCCGTACAGCACTCAAAGGCGCCTGTTTCGGCGGTGCGGCTGCTTTGCTGGTGTTTTTGCTCATCTCCTGGTGGACAAGCCGTAATCTTGCCACACCGGAGGGCGATCAGGCAGCAGCGCTGTTCGGCAGTTTTGCAATCGGGCGGGATGGCTATATCGGCATCGGCATCACAATCATCACGGTCAGTATCCTGACCATGCTCACCAGCCGGTTGACAGTTATCCGCCAGCTGAAAAATATGGACAGCATTGGCGGCAGTCAGGAATAGTTCTGTTTTGCGCTCTGCGCCACCTTATACTAAAGTACATAATGCTAAAGGTAATGCAATTTCTGGCAGACATCTGATGCATCACAGAAAAACAGAGCGATCGCGCGGACAGGCAACCGCGATCCTCATATAAGACCCGTATGCACAGCTCATTCATCTGTGCTGAAACTTGAACAGGCCAAACGGCAATGCATGTGCAAAACAATGCTTCTGATCCTGCGGAAAATAACCGGCAGGATATTGCGCAACCGGCAGATAATGCCGGTGCTGAAGCTTGTAAAGTACCGGCCAGAGACGGCTTTATCCGCCACTGGCTGAAACGCCTGCGCCATCGCATCCCGCCGGTGGCTGTTGCCCTGTTCACACTGATCATTGCCCTTGGCATCGGCTTCATCATTTTCAGTGAACATGTCGGCAACCTGTCGCAACCGGCAGACAATGAAAAAGCCGATGCGATTATTGTGCTGACCGGCGGCAAGTCCCGTATTGAAATGGCTGTGGAACTGCTCGCCGCCAAACGCGGTGAGCGTTTGCTGATCAGCGGCGTGCATCCTTCCACCAGACGTGAGGCATTGCAGCGTATCACCGGCACCGACCCCGCACTTTTTGCCTGCTGTATTGATCTCGACCGTTCCGCCCTCAACACCATCGGCAATGCGGTTGAAAGCGCCAAATGGATCCGCGCCCATCAATATAAGCGCATTTTCATTGTTACGAATAATTATCATATCCCGCGCAGTATTCTTGAACTGTCGCGTCAGGTCTCCGATGTGGAGCTGATCCCCTATCCGGTGATTAATACCGACCTGAAAAACAAGAACTGGATTCACCAGAGCGATACATTGCGCGTGCTATTTACCGAATATATCAAATATATCGGTGCCCTCGCCCATATTAATCTGGATCAAATCACGCAAAAGTGGCAGACATTTTTTCCGAAACTGCTTTAAAGATGATGTCCTGTTGCACAAAGTGCGGCCTGCCTTGACCGCAAGTGACCTGCACAACGCTTATCGCAACTTTACCGATGTCTTGAATTGATAAGCGTTCAAATTTCTTCTATTTGAGAAACCGCACCGGTTTAACCGGCAATGCTTAATCTGTTTTGCGCTTTTAAAAGGCTGACACCTAATATGCTCACAGTCATCCGGTCAGTGCTGTTCAATCTGGCTTTCTATATCAGCCTGATCATCCAGATGATCCTGTTTTTACCGCTCACATTGCTATTGCCGCGCAAAAAGGCATGGATCGTGCCGAAATTCTGGGCACGCACCAATCTGTTTCTGCAAAAATATATTGCCGGTACGGATTTTGTCGTTGAAGGGGCTGAGAACCTGCCGGAAGGCGCTTATATTTGCGCGCCGAAACATCAGTCTTTCTGGGATGTTTATGCCTTTTTGTCCTATATTCCCGATCCGGTCTATATTCTGAAACGCGATCTGATGCGTATTCCTTTGTTTGGCTGGTACTTAAAGAAAATGCAGATGATCCCTGTGGATCGCGGCACCGGTATCAAGGCTCTGCATTCCATTTCCGGCGGCACCAAACAGGCTATTGCCGATGAGCGGCAGATCATGATTTATCCGGAAGGCACACGCCGTGCGCCCGGTGCGGCTCCGGCCTATAAATATGGTATTGTGCATCTTTACTTGAATCTCGGCCTGCCTGTGGTGCCGATTGCCCATAATGCCGGCCTTTACTGGCCGCGCCGCAAATTCATGCGCTATCCGGGCACCGTGCGCTGCCGTATTCTGCCGCCGATCCAGCCAGGGCTGGATAAGGATGTTTTCCTGCAAAAACTGATTGAGGTCACCGAAGCAGCCTGCGACGAGTTTCTGCTGGAAGCCTCTATGGATAAAAATCCGCCACCTATGCCGCCAACCGCCAAAGCCCGCCTTGCCGAGCTGCGTGCGGCTGCAAAATCACCAACATGACAATAAGCCGCTTTATCTGAAATTGCGTTTTTGTTGCGCGGTTTTACGAAAACCGGTATCAGACGCCAAATGAAAGGACACGCCCATGAATATTGATGCTATTTCCATCGGCTCCAACCCTCCTGAAGATGTAAATGTCATCATCGAAGTACCGGTCGGTGGCCATCCGATTAAATACGAGATGGACAAAGAATCCGGCGCCTTGATGGTTGACCGCTTCCTCTACACACCAATGACCTATCCGGGCAATTACGGCTTTGTGCCGCATACCCTGTCGGAAGATGGTGACCCGATTGACGTTCTCGTCTGCAACACCCGTCCGCTGATTCCGGGCTGCGTGATCAATGTACGTCCGATCGGCGTTCTGATCATGGAAGACAATGCCGGTAAAGACGAGAAAATCATTGCCGTTCCGACGCCAAAACTGACCCGTCGTTATGAAAAAGTTCATAACTACACCGATCTGCCTGAAATCACCTTGCAGCAGATTGCGCATTTCTTTGAACATTACAAAGATCTGGAACCAGGCAAATGGGTAAAGATCGGTGACTGGGGTGATGAAGATTACGCCCGCAAATTCATTGTTGAAGCCATTGAACGCGCTAAAAACGCCAAATAATCTCTGGTAATCATTGAGCCGGTGGCCAGTCTCCCAAGTGGTCACTGCGCATTTCACGGTTACGTCGGATTAAGCTGACATATGTGATTATGCATCTCAAAATTACAGATATTAAAAAACCCGCTTTTCAGCGGGTTTTTTATTGTGAGTCTCAGCCCAGAAGTGCAGGCGCCAAAGTCGTCCACATGAACTGGCGAATGAAATAGATCGCCAGCAAAAGAATAACCGGCGAAATATCAATACCGCCGAGATCCGGCAAAATCTTGCGGATCGGACGCAAAACAGGCTCCGTCACTTTATACAGGAATTCACCGATAGAGGCGACAAAACGGTTGCGGGAATTGACCACATTAAAGGCATACAGCCAGGAAAATACCGCACTGGCAATGATGATCCAGGTATAAATATCCAGCGCCAGATCAACGGTGCGCAATATTGCGAGCATATATGTCTCCTCATCAATCGGACGGTCACTGTTCCGGCACGCGCTGTGCTGCCGGTCAACAGGATGAGACACATTTAAACAGCGGAATTGTCATTCACAAGATCAGAACAGGGAAAAAACGTGATTTTACCTTACCCTGAGGGCAGAGTCTGAACCCGCAGCCTGTCAGCCCGCGCAATTGCCCAGCAGTTGCACAATCGCATCCAGACGCTCGTCACGAATATTCATTGCCTGCAAATGCTGCACGGTATTGATAACATAATCGCAATTCGGACCTGCTTGTCCGCTGGCGCGACGCACCATATCTGCCATGGCTTCAGCACTCAGAAAGCCCGCATATTGCTCATGCGCCGGATCAGCCACATAGACCAGTGCCTGCACCTGACGGCCATCAGCTAAATCCACCGCCAGATATTTCTCAATATAAACGCCGGTTACCTGTTCACGCTCGCGCAGATAATCCAGCACCGGCGCTTTATGTGCACCGGCAACACGAAAGGCCTGCCCGTGGCAGGAGCCACCCTGATCAAGCCCCAATACCAGTCCCGGCACATCCGGTGTACCGCGATAGACATGGGAGTAAATGCACAAAGACCTCTTATAGCCTTGCAACAGCGCCGGAAGATTTTCCGCACTGTCAAAGCCCGGCCGCCACATCAGCGATCCATAGCCAAAGACCCACAAATCCGCATCAGAAGCGGAATGATTATGCGGCAACGCATTTTCTGTCTGCGTAGCGTAAATTGAAGTCATTTGTTTGCTTTTGCTTGTCGCGTGAAATTCGTATAGTGCATTATCAGGATGAAATGCAGATTATATGCTGCATACAGAATATCCAAACAGGTGCATATTTTTCCACGTCACAATAGCAGAAAAATATGCTCCCGCTCGGACATTTTAAGAAAACAAATGCCAATGCAGCCGTTTTCTGCCGGTCCGGATGAGTAAAATGAGAGCATTCCTCTGAAATTTCAGCTGTGAATGCTTTGCAAATCAAGAGGCCTGTTCATGGTGGCAAAACCGCGCCGTTCCCCGCAAAGTTCAAAACGCATGACATGGGGCATTCTCATTGCACTGATTGTTGTGGTTTTATACACCGCCGGCTGGTTCTATCTTGCTTCGCTTGCCAAAGACCGTGTGCGCACTGAACTGGCGCATCAGACCGATAATCTCACCTGCCAGACCTTATCTGCCCGCGGCTATCCGTTCTCGCTTTATATCAGTTGCGCAGGCGTGACTTACGGACAGCCGGAACAGGCGCTGAATATTGCAGCCAGCGCGCTGGATGTCGGTGCTTCTGTATTCTCACCGCTCACAGTACAATCCCATATCACCAGCCCTGCCGCTGTAGCTCTGGGCGATGCCGGAGCGTTTAAAGCGGAATGGAAACAATTCAGCGCCGCTGCCCGCATGAGCGGCCGCTCTGCCCGCAATATCAGCCTGACAGCCGAAAACCTGCAGGTTCAGGAAGTGGTAGCCGATGATAACAACAGTGTTGCCTCCGGTATTGATCTGGCCGGTCTGCAATTTGATCTGAACGGCTTTGAAGAGCCATTGCAGGTCAAAACCACTTTCGATGATCTGCGTATTACCGGCGCTTCATCTCTCACCGCTATTCCCGAGCTGGACGGTGTGATTGATATCAGCTCTCCTTTCAGCCTTGCCGCCTTCAAAGAGCGGGACGAGAGCGGCAGCAGCCTGCGCGGTAAATCTGCCCAGCTCAATCAGATGCTGTTTTTGCTGCCAACAGGCGCAAGTGTCAGCATCAGCGGTCCGCTATCGGTTGATGAAGAAGGGCTGGCCAATGCCAATTTGAAAATCCGCCTGACCAATCCGGCGGCCATTGGCGCGGTTTTGCAAACCGCCTTCCCTGAACAGGCCAAAAACATCAATACAGTCGTCTTCGCCCTCGCCTCAATGCCCAAAGATGAAACCGGTGCCACCATCGTGCCCGTTATTATCAAAAACGGTAAAATCACCGCAGGCTTTATCCCGCTGGGGCGCGTACCGCTGCTGTAAACCGGCCATATAAACCTGCAAATATAAAAAACGCCGGCTGTTCAAGCCGGCGTTTTTATTATCAGACAGACCTGATCCTATCAGGCCTCACTTCCTATTTTTGCTTGCTTGCAGCTTCGCGGCCTACTTTTGCTTGCTTGCAGCTTCGTATTATTTAGCAGGCTTGCTTGCAGCTTCGCGGCCGAAATTCGGTGCATCCACTTCCTGACCGGCCTCAATAATACCACGGCGGATTGCGCGGGTACGGGTAAACAGGTCAAACAGGGCATCCCCGTCACTCCAGCGGATTGCCCGCTGTAGTGAGGCCAGATCTTCTGAAAAACGCCCCAGCATTTCCAGAATAGCATCCTTATTATGCAGGCACACATCGCGCCACATTGTCGGATCAGAAGCCGCCAGACGGGTAAAATCGCGGAAACCGGAAGCGGAATATTTAATCACTTCTGATTCCGTCACCTTTTCCAGATCATTGGCCGTGCCGACAATATTATAAGCAATAATATGCGGCAGATGCGAAACAATCGCCAGCACCAGATCATGATGCTGCGGGTCCATCTGGTCTGTCTTTGAACCGCAAGCCTCCCAGAACGCATTGAGCTTTGCCAGCTCAGTTGCATCTGTGTTCGGCAAAGGTGTGAGAATGCACCAGCGATTGATAAACAGATCGGCAAAGCCCGCATCCGGCCCGGAATATTCCGTACCGGCAATCGGGTGCCCCGGAATGAAATGCACATGATCAGGCAATTCCGGCTGCATCTGCGCAATGACCGATGCTTTTGTGGAGCCCACATCGGTGACGATTGCGCCGGCTTTCAGGCTGCCTGCAATCTGGCGGGCAACCAGACCGGATGAACCAACCGGCACAGATACAATCACCAGATCCGCATCGCGCACGGCTTCCGCATTATCCGTGGTGTAGCTATCGCCCAGCCCCAGCTCTTCCGCGCGTTTCAGCGTTTCCGGACTGCGTGTGGCAATTGCAATATGACCGGCCAGTTTTTCCCTGCGGATGACACGAGCCAGCGACGAACCGATCAGACCAATACCGATCAGCGCAATTTTATTAAAGTGAATATCAGACATGTTACGACTTCAAAAATTCTGTAAGAGCGGCAATCACGCCGCGATTGGCTTCTTCTGAACCGATGCTCATCCGCAAGGCTTCAGGAAAGCCATAGGATGTGACACGGCGCAAAATATAGCCTCTGGCCTGCAGATAATCGTCTGCTTTGGCGGCAGATTTGTTCTGCGTATCCGGAAAATGCACCAGCAGAAAATTCGTGACAGACGGTGTCACTTTCAAACCGAGCTTGGTGAATTCTTCTGTCAGCCAGTCAGCCCATTGCGCATTAAAGGCGCAAGCCTGTTGCACATGATCACGGTCACGTATGGCCGCAGTACCGGCTGCAATGGCCGCACTGTTCATATTGAACGGCCCGCGGATACGGTTCACCGCATCTGTCACATGCAAAGGCGCATACATCCAGCCGATACGCAGTGCAGGCAGACCATGAATCTTTGAGAAAGTGCGTGTCATCACCACATTCTCATTGCTGGAGACCAGCGCCACACCGGCTTCATAGTCGTTTTTACGCACATATTCCGCATAAGCGGCATCCAGCACCAAAAGCACATGTTTCGGCAGCCCAGCATGCAGGCGTTTCACTTCATCAAATGGCAGATAGGTGCCGGTCGGATTGCCCGGATTGGTGACGAAAACCATTTTGGTATTGTCCGTCACTGCGGCAAGCACCGCATCCACGTCAATCACCGTATCGTTTTCTTTCACGATCACCGGCTTTGCGCCAGCTGCCAAAGTCTGGATTTTATAAACCAGAAAACCATGATCGGTAAAAATAGCCTCATCACCCGGTGCCAGATAGGTCTGGCACAGCAGGCCGAGCAGTTCATCCGAACCATTGCCGCAGAGAATATTCTCAATATTCAGCCCCTGCGTTTCCGCAATGGCCTGACGCAGCGCAATAACTTCACCATCGGGATAAGAGCTCAGATAATGATCGGTTGCACGATAAGCTTCAACAGCATGCGGGCTTGCACCCAGCGGGCTTTCATTTGCAGACAGCTTGTGTACTTTGGCAACGCCGGAAACACTGGCTTTACCCGGTACATAAGCGGCAATATCCATAACACCGGCTTTAGGTGTCGGGCGTTGAGCTTTCGCGAAATCGTTCATCATTTTGATCCAATGTTAGAAGCCTGTTTTATTGAAAGAAATTATGCACGAAACCAGCCTTTTGAAGTATAAAGCCGGACAGAGATCCGGACAAAGACTCCAAAAACGCTGAATAACCCAAGCGGCATAAACCGCATCGCACAACAAGTCGAGAGAAACCTTGACTTTAAGCCCCGATAGCTCCTAGCTACAGGACGAATTCAAAAGCATACATGTTTTATGACAACATCATCCGACACTGCCTCCTTCGCCGATAGCCGTATTCAGGAAGCTGTTAATCCCAACAGTCCTGTAGTGCATTTCGGTGCGGATAAACCATTGCAACTCGACAGCGGCTCAGTTCTGAGCCCGTTTCAGATTGCCTATCAATCTTATGGCACGCTCAATGCCGATAAGAGCAATGCCATTCTGATCTGCCATGCCCTGACCGGCGATCAGCATGTCGCCAATACCAATCCGCTCACCGGTAAAGACGGCTGGTGGACAACTTTGGTCGGTCCCGGCAAGCCGATTGATACTGACCGTTATTTTGTGCTTTGCTCCAATGTTATCGGCAGCTGCATGGGCTCAACCGGCCCTGCCTCGCTCAATCCGGCAACCGGTAAACCCTATGCGCTTGATCTGCCAATCATCACCATCGGCGATATGGTGCGGGCACAGGCCATGCTGGTTGAGCATTTCGGTATTGAGCAGTTGCTGGCCGTTGTCGGCGGCTCGGTCGGCGGTATGCAGGTACTGCAATGGGCTTCAAGCTATCCGGAAAAAGTGTTTTCAGCCGTTGTGCTGGCCAGCGGCGCGCGACTATCCGCGCAGAATATCGCCTTTAACGAGGTTGGCCGTCAGGCTGTGATGGCTGATCCGCATTGGCTGAACGGCCAATATCTCACCCAGTCAGAAGCTGTGCCGCGCAAAGGCCTGTCGGTTGCACGTATGGCGGCCCATATTACCTATCTGTCGGAAGCCGCCCTGCACCGCAAATTCGGCCGCAATCTGCAGGACCGCACCAATATTACTTTCGGTTTTGAAGCCGATTTCCAGATTGAGAGCTATCTGCGCTATCAGGGCAATAGTTTTGTTGATCGTTTTGATGCCAATTCCTATCTCTATCTGACCCGCGCCATGGATTATTTTGATATGGCTGCGGAACATAATGGCCTGCTGGCATCGGCCTTTACAGGCACCAAGACCCGCTTTTTCGTTGCCTCTTTCTCCAGTGACTGGCTGTTCCCGACCTCGGAAAGCCGTCTTGTCGTCCATGCGCTCAATGCGGCGGGCGCTTCCGTATCCTTTGTCGAGATTGAAACAGATCGCGGCCATGATGCATTCCTGCTGGATGAGCCGGTGCTTTATTCAACTGTAGACGGTTTCATCCGCTCTGCGGCACGGGCGAAAGGTGTTTAATACGATGAGTGATACCAAACCCGCAGCGCTTTTTGAGGAGCAGGATCAGAACAGCCTGCATATTCATAACCGTGTTGATTTCGACATTATCGCCTCTCTGGTACGCCCCGGCACACGGGTGCTGGATGTCGGCTGCAGCGACGGTGAATTGCTGCAATTGCTGCGCGACACCCGCAATGTTGACGGCCGCGGCGTGGAACTGTCGCAAGGCGGTGTGAACCAGTGCCTGACGCGCGGCCTGTCGGTTATTCAGGGCGATGCTGACCGTGATCTGGTCTATTATCCGGATTCCAGCTTTGATTATGTGGTGCTATCGCAGACATTGCAGGCGACACAAAATCCGAAAAAAGTTTTGAGTGAATTGCTGCGCATCGGCGAACGCGCCATCGTTTCCATTCCCAATTTCGGCTATTGGCGTGTACGCGGCTCTTTACTGTTTCGCGGCCGGATGCCGGTGACCAAAGAACTGCCTTTCAGCTGGTATGACACGCCGAATATCCATTTCTGCACCATCCGCGATTTTGTCGATATGACCAAAGAGGTTGGTGCAACTGTGGAAGATGCAGTGGCGCTCAACCGTAACGGCGAGCGCATGTCCTTCAACCTGCCATGGGGTTTTTGGAACCTGCTTGGTCAGCAGGCCGTCTTTTTGCTGAAACGCTGAGAATTGAGACGTCTAACCGGAGCGCTCACCGAGATCATGAATGGGGATCATGAATCATGACCTTTACCGGCTGCTGACGTGCCGTCCCCTGCGGCGTCAGCACCGGTACAAACACGCGGCGCGATGTGCGTTTAAGCACCGGCAAACCCTGATACAAGCGCTTATGCGCCTCACCGATCACCACGCCGCCAAAGAGCGGCCACATGCGGCTGCCGAGACTTTCCATCAGGCCTGCTGATTGCTGCAACCAGCGCCAGCGTGTCGGCGGCACATGCAGCGCATTGACGATTTTACCCGGTGTAAAATTGGCCTCACGAAAGGCCTGCAACAATTGCCCGCGACTGAAAGGACGACCGCTGCCGAAAGGCGTATGTTCCATACGCGCCCAGACACCGCGCCGGTTCGGTGCCACAACAATCAACTGCCCGTTCGGCGACAGGACACGCCACATTTCTTTAAGTGTTTCAGCACTGCTTTCTGAAAATTCCAGCGCATGAACCAGCAAAATACGGTCTACCGAACTGTCGGGTAGCGGTAATTCTTCATCATAGACCAGCGCTGTGCTCAGCGCCTCATCGTGCGGCCAGCCCGTTGCCCCCTGCCGGGCGGGCATAAAAGCAAAACTGCGCTCGGCACGCGGCGCATAATGATCCAGATAAGGCAAAGTATAGCCGATACCGACCAGCCGCTCCTGCGGCATCGGCAGCCAGAGCGGATCAAGTGCGGCGGATATGGAAGAAACTGCGAGCCTGCCCAATATGGTTGAATAAAATGACTGCAGCTCAATAATATCCAGATGCATCATTCATCCCGAAACAGGTCACGCCCCGCATAACAGCGCGGCTTTACAAGCAGTTGCGTTATTCCCAGCACCCCAAATTCTTGCCTTTGAGATTATGGGAATCGATTTCCATGATCAGCGCCGGATCCTGCCGCATCAGGGCATAATAAGCGCGCTGCTTTATGTTGATTTTCTGCCAGCCGGCACATTCCTTCGGCAGCTCAACTTTTTCGATTGTTACTTTTTCTGTCCAGGCCGTTGCCGTGCCCGTACAGCCGGTCATCAAGGCCAGCAAGGGTAAAGACAGGAGCCTGAAGTTTAAAACCATCCGGCTTTTAATCATATCCATCAATGCCGATACTCCGGAAACCGTTAAAGCATAACCCCGAAACTATAAAAGCGCCATGCGCTGTTCCGTCTCTCACGCTACAACACTTTAAATCGCTGTAACAGCCCGAAAAATCATCAGCACCCTAAACATGACTATTCCACACATATATCCAGTAAATTCCGGATAAATCGGCATGCACCATACAGGCTTTATACTATGAGTGCGTAAAAAATCATTATATTTCAAAAACTTTACGACCACCCTTCAATCATCATAAATTACTAATATAAATAAAAATCATCATTGAAAATTTCATTATTGTCTCAAGTTAATGTTTTTATGTTATTTATAAGCACTATACAATAAAACAAAACATATCCTTTTAATACAATTATTTACATCAACAATTCTTCAAAAAAGACTATTCAATTTTGCAAAATCCGCTCATAGTCTATGCGTATTATCATTTCCGCTCGGCTTTTCATTTTGCTTACATCATATACGGGGGCAAACATGCCAAACACTCCTTCTATACTGAACAAGTTATCAGCAGAATGTTTCGGAACTTTCTGGCTGGTCTTCGGCGGTTGCGGCAGCGCGGTGCTTGCAGCGGCCTATCCTGAACTGGGCATCGGCTTTGCCGGTGTTGCGCTGGCCTTCGGCCTCACAGTTCTGACCATGGCCTATGCGGTTGGCGGCATTTCCGGCGGGCATTTCAATCCGGCCGTTACATTGGGGCTCACAATTGGTGGCCGCTTTGAAGCCAAAAACCTGATCCCTTACTGGATTGCCCAGCTTGTCGGCGGCATCGCGGCAGCGGCAGTGCTTTATTTTATCGCCAGCGGCAAGGCTGATTTCAGTGCCGGCGGTTTCGCATCCAATGGCTACGGCGACCTGTCTCCGGGTAAATACAGCCTGAGTGCCGCTCTGGTGATTGAAATTGTGCTGACAGCCTTTTTCCTGATCATCATTCTCGGCTCCACCGCCTCCAGCGCACCGGCCGGTTTCGGCCCGCTTGCTATTGGTCTTGGTCTGACCCTGATCCATCTGATCTCGATTCCGGTCACCAATACATCAGTCAACCCTGCCCGTTCCACGGCAGCAGCCCTGTTTGCCGATACGGCAGCTCTCAGCCAGTTGTGGATGTTCTGGGTTGCACCGCTGATCGGCGCAATTCTTGGTGCTGTGATCTGGAAAGGCCTGATTGGTAAGGACTGATCATAGCCGCATAAACAATTAAAGGCCGTCACTGACGGCCTTTAATTTATTTCAGATCATCATTTCGGAAAATGCAAGCCATTAGTCAGCCCGCTCATCGGCCTTGTCCGTTTCCACACTCAATTCGGAAATAACCACGTCTTGCAGAACCGGTGCAGTTTCATCGCTCTGCATACGGGAAGCCACGCGCAATTGCAGCCCGATACGCTGCTGCTGATCCACACCAATCAATTCAGCAATACGCCACATAATATTATCTTCGATCTCGCCGACCTCACCATCGGCATAGACCATCTCCCAGAGTAATTCGATAAAATGCAACCGCGCCGGCACATCAAGATGGCGTTTCAAAACACTGGTAAAACGATAGAGATCAATGGATTCCTGATCGGCAACTTCCGCAGCTTTAATCAGTGCTTGCAGCGCTTCTCCCTGCAGATCATAGGCCTGCGACAGCAATTCAGACAAACGCGCGCGTTCTTTTTCATGCTGTTCACCATCCGCTTCAATCACATGAAACATCAAGGCCGCAGCAGCAAGACGCGGATCTTCATCTGAAAATGCCTGTTTCTTCTTTGCCGATTCCAGACCCGGTAATTCTTTGAAAAAACTGAAAAGACGCTCAAACATACATGCCCCAGTGCTCATACAGCCTTTGATAGGTTATTAGACATAGTCTACCCTGTATTCACAACCAAGCATGAACCGGCAGTTTAGCTGGCAAGTGCCCGCTAAACTTTGTCAGAGTCACCTGACTGCAACAAAACCGGCATCAAAACAATTTAAAGCTGCTGTTTTTCTTGTCCTTTGCGTCTGCTTCAGCCGCCACACCCGGATCATCAACAATAAGCCGGTGCTGAGCAGCCTGCTCCTGAACAGGCTCTGCCGATTTTTCGTCTTCTGCAAAGCGCACCGGATTATCGGTCGTTTCCGGCAGAATACGCACTTTCGCCTTGTGCAAGGCCGCAGCATCTTCCTTAACCGGCTTTTCTTCAGCCTTTGCAACAGGCGCCACGGTTTCAATATCTTCAATAACAGTGTCAATAACCGTCTCATGAACCGCAGGCAGCACCAGTATCCGGTCGCCATCTTCATGGTCAGGAACCACGGCAAACAGATCATCCGTCACCGTTTCCCCGTCCAGAACCGGCGCAGCAGGCAGCGCCATATCAGCCAGCGGCACTTTCCATTCAAAGGCATTCAGACGGCCGCTCACCGGTGACACCGGTGCCCATTGGCTGGAAATTACACCATCTGCCGTCCATGCCGGATCACGCGGTGCCTTCACCGCACGCGCCAGCCATTCCCGCACCCGTCCCTGATCGCCGGTCTGCGCTTCTTCAATATCGGCCATCAGCAAAAAGATGCTTTCACGCGGGTCAGATTTCAGCGCGGCTTCTGCCTGATTGCGTGCCAATGTCAGCTCACCGGCTTCCAATGCCGCCCGCGCCACAATAACCGCTGACAAAGCATGATGACTGCGCTGCCCTGCAAGATGACGCGCCTTTTTCAAGCGGTCGAGCGCGGTATCACCGCTGCGGCCATGAATATAAGCTTCTGCGATTTGCGGATGCGGTTCACGTTTCCATGCCGTTTCAAGAATCCGGTTGCCTTTGCGGATATTCCCGTCACGCAGCAGGCAACGCGCAGCAATCAAAGCCGCCGGAATAAGCTCCGGCTCCAGTTTCAGGGCTTCCAGTGCCGCCGCACGGGAGCCTGCCGCATCCGTCTCAAATCCGGCCATTGCCTGCGCTGTCAGCAAAACAGCGCGATTGGTTTTCAGCACTTCACGGGCGGTTTTACCGTCTTTGCCATAAGGGATCACAGCTTTGCGTGCTTCAAGCACCTGCAAACCAGCGGCAATATCGCCCTCAAGCACTTTATGGCCCAGTACAGCATTGGCTGCCCATTCGAGCTGCGGTGCCATGGTGCTGGCTTCCTGCGCATATTGAAATGCCGCTTCCCGCGCACCTTCACGCGCAGCTTCCAAATAAAGCCCGCGCAACCCCAGCAATTTGGTTTCAGGATCGGCAATCATCGCCTCAAAATGCTCGCGCACATCATGTTTGCGCCCTTCCAGCAAAGCGGTTTGCACATCAAGAAGGCGGATAAGCGGCTCCTGATCCGCACGCAGCAATTTGGCAGCCTGTTTGCTCATCCGGCGGGCAGCTTCCGCATCCCCCGCACCGGCGGCAATCAGACCGGTTGAAAGTGACTGATACCCGCGGTCACGCTTGCGCGCCCGAAAATGGCGCTGCAAAATATAAGGCGAACGGATCAGATTTTTGACAATCCACCATATCAGCATCACACCCGCAATGGCCGCAACCACCATACTCGCGGCAACCATGGCAGAAATATTATGCCGCTCTCCGGCAAAAGTGAAAACCAGATCACCCGGCCGGTCGGCAAGCCAGCCAAAGCCCAGTGCCAGCGCCACAACCACAACAAGAAACAGGATTACCCGTATCATACCGTTCTCCCTTCCTGTCCGTTATTGTGCAGCCGGTTTTGGCTGTCCCGCAGGTGCCTCTTGCGCCGTTGCAGCAATCAGTCCGGCCAGCAAGGCGTCTGCATCCCGCCTTGCGGTCAGCGCCTGATAAAAATCCTGCCCCGCCTGTTTGGCAGCATCCGGCAGTTGCGCCCATTCTGTTATCGCACGTTGCGCATCGCCATTTTGCAAAGCAAATTCAATTCGTGCGGTTACCGCACCTGCATCCGTACCGGTCACATCGCCGACCGGACGGGAACGGATCAGCCCTTTGGCGCTGCCCATGAGCTGATCCCACACACCGGCATCCGGTGCAGGCTTGTTAACGGCTGCAACCATATCATCCGCCAGCGACGAAAACCGTGTATTCATCTGGCTCAGTGTCGGCACACCTTTTGCAGCCAGAGCTGCAAGACGCCCCGCCGCTTCTTTTTGCTGCGGCACCAGCGACACATAGGTCTGCCATTCATTTTCGAAAGAACCACCGCGATCAACAGCGGTTTTCAAAGCATTGGCGGCAATGATGGCAGCCATATCCGGCTGCGTTGCCTGCTTGTCAATTTTTGCCTGCAAAGCGGCCAGCTGTTGTTTAATATCGCGAACCGTATCCGTATCACTACTGGCAGCTGCATTGGCCTGCTCTGCCTGCGAGCCGATCGTATAAAGCCGGGTTTCCACCGTGTTCAAACGCTCGGTCAGCGTATCCGTCAGCGCCGTATCCGCAGCAGGTGCGCGGCTTGCCAGCGCTTTCAGCTGCTCTTGCAGAGCGGCCACTTCACTGCGCAATCCACTCTCATCAGAACCGCCCGTCGTTCCCGCCTGCAACAGATCAGCAACCTGCTGTTGCGCCTGTGCTGCGGCTTTTTCAGCATTTTCCAGTCGCGCCAGTAAAGCCGCATCCGGCTGCGTTGCGGTTTTCATCGCTTCAATCTGCTGTTGCAGATCAGCAATCTGTGCTGCCGCCGCCTGCGAGGCAGCACTATCAGGCGTAGATTGCGCTGCAAAAGGTAACAAGCCTGACCATTGCAAAGCCGTGGCACCGAGCAGAACAATCACACCGCCCGCTATGCCAGCCAGCCAGGGGGAGCTGGTTTTTGTCTTCTGTGATGCGGAAGTGCTGGCATTATTCATAGTTTTTCCCGATGCAAAAGAATTAGACCCCGAATGACCGGCAGAAGCTGCCGTAAGCGGCGGGGTTTGTGGTTTTAGCTGCGAGACAGGCTGCGATTCAGTGCGCGGTGACACGGCAGGTTTTGCTGCAACCGGTTTAACCTCAGCGGCTTTATCATCCTGCGGCTTCTGCACATTCTTAGCTGGATCCTGCGGCGCTGCCGCCTGCACAGGCTTGCTGACATTATCTCCCACAGGCTCGGCTGCCGGAATCGATTTTGCCCCCGATTGTACAGTTGATTTTACCGCTGTTTGTCCGGCCTGAGAGCGCAGAGGCTTTTCAGCGGATTTCACATCGGACGGATCAAGCTCGATCGTCACGGGTTTGCGGGGTGTCTTGCTATGCCGCGTTACTGTGGATTTAGCCATAAGTCCTCTCGCAGAAATTTACATCCGATGAGGGTAAATGACGGAATTGAACAAATAGTTGCATCCCATCTATCACTTACCCGCTTAAACCGCTCCGGCCTGTTTTGCCTCTCAGCCTATCCGGCACGCTCCAACAAGCGCAACAAGGCCTCTTCATCCGGTGTATCACTAATATGCAATTGTGCGGCACAGTCTTTCGGCAATTCTGCAGCAATACGGTGCGAAAGACAAAAAATATATTTTGCACCTTTGAGAAAAGCGCCCTGCATCTGCGCATCCAGCACCATAAATTGCCGGGCAGCCACGGCAGAATACAGCAAAATCACCTCCGCCGCCCCGCCGGATAAAATAGCTGCCAGCTGCGCCTGATCATAGGCCACAGCCCGCGTGTCATAGGTTTCAGCCACAGTCAGCCGAATACCGGCGGCTTCCAATTGCGCCTCAAAATCCGGTCGCCGGACTTTTCCGGTCAGATAGAGCACGCGGCCGCCAACCGGCATTTCTGCAGCAACATGACGCCCCAGATGCAGCCCCCAGCCGTCACCGGCATAGATATTCGTAAAACCTGCCTGCCGTGCGGCAGCGCCAGTTTTGTCACCCACCGCATAAAGCGGCAAATGCCGGTAAGGCGCCAGCACGTCCGGCTCAATATGGCGCAGGGCATTCGCACTAGTTACGGCAACAGCATCAAAACCGGATTTTGGCAAAGATGTGCCTGTCGCCACGGTTTCACTCACCGGCAGGCAGACCGGCTGATAACCGGCAGCTTGTAACCTGGCCGCAGTTAAAACAGCATCCGGTTGCGGGCGTGTGACCAGAACCCTGCGCATATTTCACGCCCAGCTGGTGAAGAAATCTGCACCGGCCTCCGCACGGATTCTTGCTGCGGCTTCCGCCCCCAGTGCAGCGGCATCCGCAGCATCCCCTTCAATAAACACACGATGCAGGCGCGAACCATCGGGCGTGAGAATCATGCCGGAAAACTGCACCTTCCCGTCCTTAACCTCTGCCAGACCGGCAATCGGCGTACGGCAGGAACCGTCGAGACGCGCCAGAAAAGCCCGTTCACAGGCCAGACGAATATATGTTTCTTCATGATTGAGCGGCTTGAGCAGTGCATCCACCCGCGCATCATCCACACGGCTTTCAATGGTAATTGCGCCTTGTCCCGGTGCCGGCAGAAAACGCTCTGTATCCATCAGTTCTGTCACCACATGTTCCAGACCAAGGCGCTTTAATCCCGCAAAAGCCAGAAACGTACCGTCTACCTGACCTTCTTCAAGTTTGCGCAAACGGGAATTTACATTGCCACGAAAGGTGATCACATTGAGATCAGGCCGGATATGGCGGATTTGCGCCTGACGGCGCAGGCTGGACGAGCCAACCGTTGCGCCCTGCGGCAGATCAGTCAGTTTGGCACTGGTTTTTCCCACAAAAGCATCGCGCGGATCTTCCCGCTCCAGATAAGTGGCAAGATGCAGGCCGTCCGGCAGAACAGTCGGCATATCCTTGGTGGAATGCACGGCAATATCAATGCGCCCCTGCAGCAATGCATCTTCGATTTCCTGCGTGAACAGGCCTTTGCCACCGATTTCCGACAGCGCACGATCCTGAATACGGTCGCCTTGCGTGGACATTGGCACAATTTCAATATCCGCTTCGCTTAAACCATGAGCCGCCATCAAACGTGTGCGTGTTTCAATCGCCTGCGCCATAGCTAAAGCGCTGGAACGTGTTCCGATTTTTAAACCTGGTGTTTGCATCTGGCTCTGTCCGTGATACGCGAATTCATAAGCTTTTCTAACTGCCTTTCGCTTGCAGGGCAAATTCATGACTGTCATATCATGAAGATCATGCCTATATCCGGTGCAGGACAGAAAGATCAGCAAAGTTTGTTTATTGGACGCATTATCCTGATGCAAAAGCGTAAACGCGCTTTTGCCGGTAATGCTTTAATACGGGTCTAATCGCTTATGCGCGTGCTTGGAATAGAGACAAGTTGCGACGAAACAGCCGCAGCCATTATTGAACGCACTGAAAATGATCAGGGTGATGTGTCTTCACGCATCCTGTCCAATGTTGTTCTCAGCCAGATTGCCGAGCATGAGCCCTATGGCGGCGTGGTGCCGGAAATTGCCGCCCGCGCCCATGTGGAAGCCCTTGACGGTCTGGTTGCCAAAGCCCTGAACGATGCGGATATGACGATTCAGGATGTTGATGCCATTGCCGCCACCGCAGGCCCCGGCCTGATCGGCGGGCTGATTGTCGGGCTGATGACCGCCAAAGCCATGGCCTTTGCCGCAGACAAACCTTTTTATGCCGTCAATCATCTGGAAGGCCATGCCCTTACCGCCCGTCTGACCGACGGACTGGCTTTTCCTTATCTGCTCTTGCTGGTTTCCGGAGGCCACACACAGGTTATTCTCGTCCATGGTCTAGGGCATTATGAGCGCCTCGGCACCACGATTGATGATGCGCTGGGCGAAGCTTTTGACAAGACAGCCAAGCTTTTAGGCCTGCCTTATCCAGGCGGCCCTGCCGTTGAAAAGGCCGCACTCAAAGGTGATGCCACGCGTTTTGACCTGCCACGCCCGCTCAAAGGTGAAGCGCGGCTGGATTTCTCTTTCTCCGGTCTTAAAACCGCCGTACGCCAGACCGCAACCCAATTGGTGCCGCTGAGCGATCAGGATGTGGCTGATATTTGCGCCTCGTTTCAGGCAGCCGTTGCCGACACACTGAATGACCGTGTGAAACGCTCGCTGCGTAAATTTCTTGAAACCTATCCGGACAAAGAAAATCCGGCTCTGGTTGTTGCCGGTGGCGTTGCCGCCAATAAAGTGCTGCGGCAGGGGCTTGAAAACCTGTGCGCGCAGCATGGTTTCAGCTTCATCGCTCCGCCACATATTCTGTGTACCGATAATGCGGCCATGATTGCATGGGCGGGTGCGGAACATGCGGCCCGCAATGCACCGGATAATCTCGATTTTGCCCCGCGTTCGCGCTGGCCGCTCGACAGCAGCGCCACGCCGCTGATCGGTTTTGGCCGCAGGGGAGCAAAAGCATGAGCGGGAAAATTGCGGTTTCCGAAACGTCCGGCCAAAACGCCTCCCCCGGCAATTTAAAAAAAATTGCTGTTCTCGGTGGGGGAGCCTGGGGGACAGCATTGGGCTGTATGGCCGCCCAGAAAAACCATCAGGTTGTGCTTTATGCGCGCGATCAGGCAACGGTTGATGATATTAATCACAATCACACCAACCGCCGCTATCTGGGTGATATTCCGCTGCATCCCAATCTGCGTGCTTCCGCACAGGCTGGTGATGCCCTGACCGGTGCCGATACGGTGCTGGCAGTGATCCCCGCACAATCCATGGCCGCGGCCTTGCAGGATCTCAAACCGCTTATCCCCGATAATTGCCCTGTTGTCTTATGTGCCAAAGGGATTGAACGCTCAACCGGAAGGCTGATGTCGCAGATCATTGCTGATATTCTGCCCGATCATCCGATTGCCGCTTTGTCCGGCCCGAGCTTTGCCAGTGACGTAGCGCGTGGCATGCCCACAGCCGTTACCATCGCCTGCGAAAATCTTGCCATTGCCGATGATCTGGCCGCGCAATTTTCCGGCAGCACATTCCGTTGCTATTCCACCGATGATCTGACCGGCGTTGAAATCGGCGGCGCGTTGAAAAATGTGGTGGCGGTTGCCGCCGGTGCCACGATCGGTAAAGGTTTGGGCGCTTCCGCACAGGCAGCCCTTGTGACCCGTGCTTTTGCTGAACTGCGCCGCATCGCCACCGCCTTTGGCGGACGGCCGGAAACCCTGATGGGACTGTCAGGGCTGGGCGATCTGATGCTCTCCTGCTCATCGCCGCAATCGCGCAATTACTCCTATGGCCTCGCGCTCGGGCGCGGGGCTTCACTGGAAGGATTATTGCTGGCGGAAGGTGTCGCCACCGCACCGGTGATTGCTGAAATCTGTGCGGAACGGCAGATTTATGCACCGGTTATCACCACAATTGCAGCGCTGCTCAATGGCAGTATTACCATTGATGCGGCCGTTGCCGGATTATTATCCCGCCCTTTGAAAAACGAAGATTAGGAACCCTATCCCATGCTGTTCGCAATTATTTGCAATGATAAAGCCGACCATCTGCAACTGCGCCTTGATACCCGCCCGACCCATCTCGACTATCTGAAAAGCCTTGGCGATAAGATTAAATTCGGCGGCCCTTTTCTGAGCGAAGCTGACCAGAAGCCAACCGGCAGCATGATGATGGTTGAAGTTGAAACCATTGAGGATGCCAGAGCTATTGCAGCAGCCGATCCTTATGCGCTGGCAGGCCTGTTTGAAACGGTCAGCGTGCGCCCGTGGAACTGGGTTATCAACAAACCTGCTGAATAAGCAATTTTCCTCATAATCTGATCCGGAGGTTTCTGTGGCATATTGGCTGTTTAAATCCGAGCCGTTCAAATGGTCGTGGGCGATGCAAAAAGCAAAAGGCGCGGTCGGCGAACAATGGGACGGCGTACGCAATTATCAGGCACGTAACAATATGCGTGCCATGCAGCTCGGCGATAAAGGCTTTTTCTATCATTCCAATGAAGGGCTGGAAGTGGTCGGCATTGTCGAAGTCTGCGCCCTTGCCCATCCCGACAGCACCACCGATGATCCACGCTGGGAATGTGTAGATATCCGCGCCGTGTGCGACATGCCCAAACCGGTGACGCTGAAAGATGTCAAAGCCAATCCGCTCTTGAGCGATATGGCACTGGTCACCTCCATGCGTCTTTCCGTGCAGCCGGTCAAACAGGATGAATGGATCGAGGTCTGCCGCATGGGCGGACTGGATCTTTCCAAACTCTGAGGCAGAAAATGCAGAACGCAACCCAAACTCTATTTCGGAAGCGTTCTGCTTTTGCAGTCGCTCATCCCCTGCTTGATCCGGAGCGCCTATGCCCCTCCTGATCACCGACACGCAACGCGCGACAGATTTTATTCTTGCCAATACCGGCCTGCATTATCCGCCCCATGTGCCGGAAATCAGCCTGTATCTTGCCGATGAAGCCCATGAGCTCTGGCATAAGACCGAAGAAGAACTCTCCGAAATCGGATTGCCGCCCCCTTACTGGGCCTTTGCCTGGGCAGGCGGACAGGGCGTTGCCCGCTATATTCTCGATCATCCCGAAATAGTACACAACAAGCGCGTGCTGGATTTTGCCTCCGGTTCAGGGCTGGTTGCCATTGCCGCAGCTATGAGCGGTGCAACGACAATTACCGCCAATGATATTGACCCTTTTGCCCGCCACGCTATCAGCCTGAACAGTGTTTTGAACCAAATATCCTGCGCTTTCAGTGATGCAGATCTCATCGGACAGGATATCAGCAGCACAACAGATATCGTGCTCGCCGGTGATGTCTTCTATGACAAGCCAATGGCTGACCGGCTGATCCCGTGGTTTGATAATCTGGCGGCAAAAGGCGTGCAGATTATCACCGGCGATCCGGGGCGCTCTTATCTGCCGCGCCACCGCCTGACAGAACTGGCAGTCTATTCCGTGCCCGTCACCCGCGCTCTCGAAGATGCGGACGTAAAACGCACCACCGTCTGGCATTACGGCGCTGCAAATCAGGCATAGCACTCCGTGCAAGGCTTTGTGATTTTAAGCCCGGCGCTTCGCATGTTTTTTAGTTTCGTCGCTTCACGTTAGCTTCACGCATAGCATTTCGCATGTTTTTAGTTTTGTCGTCTCACGCTGGCTTACACATAGCGCTTCGCATATTTTCTAGTTTTGTCGCTTCACGCTATATTCAAGCATAGCGCTTCGCTCCGGCAACACAAACCACCACAACACTTGCCACCACCAGCATTGCCAGACTGACCGGTTCACCCAGAATAAAAGCCGCCAGACCAAGACCGAAAAACGGCTGCAATAATTGCAACTGCCCCACTCCGGCCGCACCGCCCAGTGCCAGACCGTGATACCAGAAGAAAAAACCGATCAGCATGCTGAACAGCGAGACATAAGCCACCCCCAGCCATGCAGGCGTCTGAATAGCGGCATAGCTTTCCGGCTGGAACACAATGGCAAGCACCAGCATCAATGGCAGTGCCAGCACCAGCGCCCAACAAATCACCTGCCAGCCGCCAAGCGTTCGCGACAGACGGCCACCTTCCGCATAGCCATATCCGCAAACCACAATCGACAGCAGCATCATCAGATCACCAAAGAGCGAAACCGGTCCGCCGGTCTGATCCTTCGACAGGGCGAACAGTGCCACCACAGCACTGCCCGCCAGCGAAAATACCCAGAACCGCCATTGCGGATTATTGTCTCCGCGCAGCACCGCAAAAATAGCCGTGCTGAGCGGCAGCAGGCCGATAAACACAATGGCATGGGCAGATGTCACATATTGAAGCGCCAGAGCGGTAAAGAGCGGAAACCCGACCACCACCCCGCCGGAAACCAGCGCCAGCGAGAAAAGCTCGGATTTTTTGGGCAGTTTTTCACGAAACAGCAGCAGCAAAGCACTGCCCAGAAGACCGGCGATCGTTGCCCGCAACACGGTGAGAAACAGCGGATCAATCTGCAAAACGGCCATACGTGTTGCCGGTAAAGAGCCGCTGAAAATCAAAACACCAATAAAACCGCTGATCCAGCCAGCCTGCATATTGCCCTTTAGACGTCGGGTTTCTGAATTACGCATCATCATTCATTCTTAAAATTATCCACGAATACAGAATATTTATTGGTACAAATTCAAAATTGTCAGATACAATTCCAGCACAATTTGACCAAACTGTACTGCTCATTTGAGCGATACAGCCTGCATTTATGTCTGGCCACTGATGCACGGACAGTCTTGCAACGCCGGAGCGAACAGTGGATCAGCTATCGTTAAGTCAGGATATTCTTGAAGCAACAACACTGGTTGAGAAGGTCATGACAATCATTCGTGACCGTATCAGCGCCATGAGTCTGATGCCCGGTGCACGTCTGCCATCCATCCGCCGCCTGTCTGAAACAATGTCAGTTTCCAAATCGACCGTTGTGGAAGCCTATGACCGGCTTGTTGCCGAAGGAATCATTCAGGCACGGCGTGGTGCGGGTTTTTACGTTGCGGAAAAAAATCATCTGCCGCTGATTGCCGCTGATTTTACCGAAACACGCAATCGCAGCATTAACCCCTATTGGGTGATGCGCCAATCGCTTGGCACCGGTGAAGCAACATTGCGTCCGGGCTGCGGCTGGCTGCCCGCAGACTGGTTACCGGAAGATGCAATCCGCCGAGCTTTACGCCAGATTGCCCGTAATCCTGCGGCCAATATTGCTGAATATGATGAACCGCTCGGCTTTCGTCCCTTGCGCCAATTGCTCAGCACCCGCCTGCATGAGCAGGGTGTTACCGCCGCGCCCGCGCAAATTCTGCTCACAGATTCCGGCACCAATGCGCTTGATCTGATCTGCCGTACTTTCTTGCGCGCTGGCGATACAGTGCTGATTGACGATCCGTGTTATTTCAATTTCCGTGGTTTACTGCTGGCGCAGGGCGTCAATCTTGTCGGTGTGCCTTACACGCCATACGGGCCTGATCTGGCAAGTTTTGCGCAATATTGCGCCCAGTACCGCCCCAAGCTCTATATCAGCAATTCTGGCCTGCATAATCCGACCGGTGCCACCATGCAGCCTGCTACCGCCCACCGGCTGCTGAAATTTGCCGAACAATATGATCTGATTCTGGTGGAAGACAATATTTTCGCCGATTTTCATGCCAATCCGCCGCCTTTGCTGGCCGAGCTCGACGGTCTGGAGCGGGTTATCCATATTGGCAGTTTTTCCAAATCCTTGTCTGCGGCTACCCGCGCCGGTTATATTGTAGCGCGTCCCGACTGGCTGGAAAATCTGACGGATATGAAACTGGCCACCAATTTCGCCAGCAATGCCCTGTCCTCGCAGATCATTCACCATTTGCTGACCGACGGCAGCTATCGCAGCCATATTGAAAAAATCCGCGCCCGTTTGGCAGAATGTCAGACAAAAGCACGGCAAAAATTACGTGCCATTGGCCTCACACCGTGGTGCGAGCCGGTCGGCGGCCTGTTCCTCTGGGTACAACTGCCCGATGATCTGCCGGATGGTGTGGATAGCGATGTAATTGCCAAACGCGCATTGGATCATAATATTGTTCTCTCACCCGGCAATATTTTCAGCCAGTCACAATCATGCGGCCGGTTTTTGCGCTTTAATGTTGCCCAGTCACTGCATCCGAGGCTCTACCAGACCCTGCAACACATCATGGCACAGCCCGCAGATGCGCCGCAGGATTCTTTCCACCGGTCATGAAAAATGCATGATCTCTTAACAACACACAAAAGAAGCCCTGTTTTGCGATAAAATTAGTTTCATCAGGCCTCTCTTTCGTTTTTACTCGTTAAATGTCATAAATCACCCATCTTGCTGATATTCAGCTCCTGTTTGTAAAACCGCATGAGGCAGATATGATCGCCCATACTATTCTGATCGTTGATGATGATGAAGATCTTCGTTCAATCCTGATCGACCAGCTGTCCCTTCATCCTGAGTTTCAGATTCTTCAGGAAGACACGGCTGAAAAAGCTATCCAGACAGCAAGGGCGAATAATATCAGCCTGCTCATTATGGATGTCGGCCTGCCGGATATGGATGGCCGTCATGCTGTGAAACAGCTGCGCGCAGGCGGATTTTCCGCACCGATTATTATGCTGACCGGCCATGATACCGACAGCGACACTATTCTCGGCTTTGAATCCGGCGCCAATGATTATGTGACCAAGCCGTTCCGCTTTGCGGTGCTGCTGGCACGTATCCGTGCACAGCTGCGCCAGCATGAGCAGAGTGAAGATGCCACTTTTATCGTCGGCCCTTACACATTCAAACCAAGCCAGAAGCTGCTGCTTGACCAGAAGGGCGATAAAATCCGCCTGACGGAAAAAGAAGCCGCTATCATCAAATTCCTGTACCGCGCCGGTGGCGTTGTCGGCCGTGATGTGCTTCTGGAAGAGGTATGGGGCTATAATTCCGGCGTCACCACCCACACGCTGGAAACTCATGTCTACCGCCTGCGGCAGAAGATCGAGCCGGATCCGTCCAATGCCAGCCTCTTGATTACGGAAAGCGGCGGTTACAAACTGGTGCCTTAACCGCCTCTATAAGTGCGGTCGGGTCTGTCCCGGCCGTTCTGTTTCCTTGATAATTTGCATTTTCAACACCTGCGCAGCTTCTCTTGCGGGCATGAAAATGATCTGCATTGAATAAAGCGGCATTTT
Source organism: Pseudochrobactrum asaccharolyticum (assembly GCA_040392545.1). Lineage (GTDB taxonomy): Bacteria > Pseudomonadota > Alphaproteobacteria > Rhizobiales > Rhizobiaceae > Pseudochrobactrum > Pseudochrobactrum asaccharolyticum_A. The sequence goes on from JBEBVV010000003.1 coordinate 62,042, forward strand.
ATCGAAAATTTTATATATTTTTTGGTAATTTGAGCTACAGCATAAGACTCCGGAACAGAATTTATCCGGCAACAGGATTATGCGGAAGAAAGAGGCAAATGGCACTCGACGATGATATTCAGTTCCTGAGCACGATCGGCCTTTTCGAGGCTTTTTCGGCTCAGCACCTGCGGCTGCTCGCTTTCGGCGCAGAACGCATGGTTCTGCGTACCGGCAGAGAACTGTTTCAGGAAGGCCAGAGCGCAGATTGCGCTTATATTGTTGTCAGCGGTGCCATTACACTTTTTCATAACAGCAAACAGGGGCGCATCAATCTGCGCACCATCAATAGCGGTGCTATTCTCGGTGAAATGGCACTGATTGCCCAGACCAGCCGCCTGACCGGCGCAGTCGCTGATACTGAAACCGAAGTCATCCGTCTCAGCCGTGCAATCTTCCACCGTATTCTGGAAGAATATCCGGAACTTGCCGCCTCGCTCTATCAGCATATCAGCCACAATCTCAATGAGATGGTGGAAGAGATCGACCGCCTGTCAGCGCATTTCAAAAACTGAACCCTGCCGCGCAGCGTTCTTCAGCACCAATGCTCATGCTGAAATGTCTGAAAGCACGATCCGCCGTGTCATCCCGATAGCGTTTAAAAATGCCTCATCATGGCTGGTGACCAGCAAAGCACCCTTATAGGCATTGAGCGCTGCTTCAACAGATTGCAGCGATACAATATCCAGATGGTTTGTCGGCTCATCGAGCATCAGCAGTTCCGGTGCATCCGTACCGCCCAAAAGACAGGCAAGTCCGGCCCGCAGCCTTTCACCGCCACTCAGCTCACCGGCCTTTTTGTAAGCCGCATCCGCACGAAACATGAAACGGGCCAGTGCCGCATGGCAGTCATTATCGCCTGCCTGCGGATTAAGCTTTTGAAAATTATCACGCAGACTTAGTTGATCATCCAGCAATGTCACATGCTGATCCAGCAGCACATGGCGCACAGAGCTACGGACATAACCGTTATGAGGCACTAATCTGCCCGCCAGCACATGCAGCAATGTGGTTTTTCCCGAACCATTGACACCGCATAAAGCAATACGCTCCGGCCCTGTGATATGTACGGATACAGATTGGAAGACCGGCTTACCCCGTTCAAAAACCATACTCAGATCTTCTGCCTGCAACACGATTTTACCCGCAGGCAGATCAACCGCTGCAATGCTGAAATCATGCGGTGTCAGCCGCTCAATCCGGTTTCTTGCCTCTGTCAGTGCCTCACTGCCTGCTTCTGCCTGTTTTTGTGCCAGCAGCGCATTGCGGCCGGTGGTTGCCTGCGCACGATTGGCTTTGGCATCCAGCAGCATTTTGCTTTGTCCGGCACTGAAACGTGATTTTTTACCGGCAGAGGCACGTTTTTCCTGCCGTTCTTTGATCGTCTGCGCTTGTTTGTCTGCCTGCTTGATTGCCGTTTGCGCCACATTCAGATCGTGATGCGCGGCTGCAAGCTCCTGCGCTTTACGCTCCTCATAAAAATCCCAATTACCGCCATAAAGAGCGGCTCCCACGGAGCTCAGCTCAACAATACGATCCATTTCCCGCAGCAAAGTCCGGTCATGGCTCACCACCAGCGCACCGCCCTGCCAATGGCGCAGCAAATGCAGCACGGCCTCGCGCCCCTGCGCATCCAGATTATTGGTCGGCTCATCAAGAAGAATAAAATCCGGCTGCTGAAAAATCAGCGCCGCCAAGGCGGCTCTGGTTTGCTGTCCGCCGCTCAATGTGCCAAGCGGCGTGAGCGGGCTTAATCCTGTAAGCCCCATTGCTGCCAGCGCCTCTTCCATACGGCTCTCAAGCATCCAGTCCGCATCGGCAATTTCAGCTTCCGTGCCGTGCCCTTCCAGAATACGCGCCAGCACAGCCAGTTGCCCGGAAGTTTTAAACAGGTCGGCAATGCTGTGATAGGCTTTATCAAGCAGTTGATGCAAAACAGCAATCCGCCCCTGGCTGCTCACAGAGCCAAAAGCAGGCACAAGCTCACCGGCAATTATGCGCAGCAAAGTCGATTTGCCCGCACCATTGCGGCCGATCAGGCCAGTGCGTTCACGGGAAAACTGAAGCGAAAGATTTTGAAAAAGAGCGCGGCCGTCAGGCGTATGCGCAGTCAGATTGTGAAGTGTAACCAGAGACAAAAGAACCATCCAATGAAACAGCAAAAACATCAGTTAAGAGAAACTGTGCTGTCTGATCCATTGTTGCGAACTCCTGTTATAATGCTCCGGTGCAAGCCATGATTTCACCTGTTGCGTAGAATTTAGACAGGCTCTGTGCCCTTTTCAAGGCACAGAGCTTTTTTAAAAATCAGTCGAGATCAAAACGTGCAATCACCGGCACATGATCTGACGGGCGTTCCCAGCCACGGGCATCGCGCAGAATTTGCAGGTCTTTCATATGCGGTTCCAGATCTTTGGAACCCCAGATATGATCCAGACGGCGGCCGCGATCAGACTGATCCCAATCCTTGGCGCGGTAGCTCCACCAGGTATAAATTTTCTGATCGGCTGAAATCATCTGCCGCATCAGATCGCTCCAACCGCCTTTAACACGCAGGTCTTCCAGCGTCTCGGTTTCAACCGGCGTATGGCTGACGATTTTCAGCATTTGTTTATGCGACCAGACATCATGCTCCAGCGGCGCAATATTCAAATCCCCGACCAGAATAGAGGAACAGCCATCACCACGATCCGCCGTGACAGCGCGCATTTCCTCAAGAAAAGCCAGCTTATGCGCAAATTTCGGATTAATGGCGACATCCGGCTCATCGCCACCGGCAGGCACATAAAAATTATGGATGCGGATGGATTTGCCACCGGCCTGCACCACACTGCTCAAATGGCGGCAATCGCCCATATCGCAAAAGCCGATCACTTCCGTCTGCTCCAAAGGCCGGCGCGACAAGGTTGCAACGCCGTGATAGCCCTTCTGCCCGCTGATCGCGATATGCTCATAACCGGCTTTGTGCAGCTCTTTCAGCGGAAACTGATTGTCCGGACATTTGGTTTCCTGAAGACACAACACATCAGGCGCATATTGATTGAGGAAATCCAGCACCAGCGGCAAGCGCAGGCGGACAGAATTGATGTTCCAGGTGGCGACAGAAAAACTCATAAAATGGCTCAACAGGCTGGGAAACAAAAAATACCGCGGAACCCGATGCGCCGCAGTGCATCACACCATAAGCCGCTTGGATAGGATGTGCAAATGCTGGACAATAAAAAATGCCGCGCAGAATATTGCGCGGCATTTTTATTTCAAACAATTGAAACTCAATGATTTTTACGTTTCATCGCCATGCGCTGATAGTCGATTTTAAACATATTATCCGTGAACCGGACATTTTTGCGCACATTGAAAATCATCACTGTCGTGTCCTGACGCTGCGCATCCGTGATTGTCCACTGCTTCAGCTCGGCATTGGCCGGATCAAACATCAGCGCAATCGTGGCATCAGCAAAAACCGATTTATCGCCCAGAACCATCGTCATCGCATCCGGCTCATTTTTCAAACCGCGCAGACGGCCACTGCCCAGATCCACATGATCACTCAAAAGCAGTTTCAGCGGTGTTTTCGACAGCGGATATAAATCCCAGGTATCGAGCTTCTTATTGTTCACCACCACGGATTCACCGTCTGAAATCACAGTGATCGGCGATTTATCATAATTGAAGCGGATTTTGCCCGGACGTTCGATGTAAAATTTACCGCCGGTCTGGTCGCCTTTGGGGCCGAATTGCACAAATTCACCGGTCATGGTTTTCACGCCCGTAAACTGATTGGCAATGGCCTGTGCCTGCGCAACATTATTGGCAGTCGGAGCCTGTGCCTGTACAGCGCCTGCAGGCAGCAGAACGCTCAGAGCAACAGTTGCGGCAGTCAGATATTTTGCGGCCATCAAAGGCAATTTCAGTTTCATCAGAGAAATATGCTCCGTATCCGTCCCACGGTTTTCACCGTATTCATTATCCTCATATAATCCGGCAGTTTGGCCTGACTATGGCAAAGAAAAATCAGTAATCATCATCCTGTGTCGGCACCAAAATTTCACGCTTTCCGGCATGATTGGCAGGGCCGACAATACCCTCGTCTTCCATGCGCTCAATGATCGAAGCCGCACGGTTATAGCCAATGCCAAGACGGCGCTGAATATAGCTGGTCGATGCTTTTTTATCGCGCAGCACCACAGCCACAGCCTGATCATAAGGATCGTCAGAATTTTCCAGATTCGATGTGCCGGATGGTGCGGACCCGCCCTCATCTTCATCATCCTCGGTAATCGCATCCAGATATTCAGGCACGCCCTGACTTTTAAGATGCTGCACCACCTGTTCAACCTCATCATCGCCGACAAATGGTCCGTGAACACGCTGTATGCGGCCGCCACCGGCCATAAACAACATATCCCCCATGCCGAGCAGTTGCTCCGCACCCTGTTCGCCAAGCACTGTGCGGCTGTCGATTTTGGAGGTAACCTGAAATGAAATTCGGGTTGGGAAATTGGCTTTAATCGTACCGGTAATCACATCCACGCTTGGGCGCTGTGTTGCCATAATCACATGAATACCGGCAGCACGCGCCATCTGCGCCAGACGCTGCACTGCACCTTCAATATCCTTACCGGCCACCATCATCAGATCGGCCATTTCGTCGATAATCACAACGATATAAGGCATTGGCGCCAGATCCAGCTCTTCGGTTTCATAAACCGCCTCGCCGGTATTGCGGTCAAAACCGGTCTGCACCGTGCGTGAAATCTGTTCGCCCTTCTTCTCGGCCTGTGCAACGCGGCTGTTGAAACCGTCAATATTGCGCACGCCGACTTTCGACATTTTACGGTAGCGGTCTTCCATCTCACGCACTGCCCATTTCAGGGCAACAACCGCCTTTTTCGGGTCGGTTACCACAGGGGTGAGCAAATGCGGAATCCCGTCATAAACGGACAGTTCCAGCATTTTCGGATCAATCATAATCAGGCGGCATTCCTGCGGTGTCATGCGATAGACCAGCGACAGGATCATCGTATTGATCGCCACGGATTTACCGGAACCGGTGGTACCGGCCACCAGAACGTGAGGCATTTTCGCCAGATCGGCAATGACCGGCTCGCCATTAATGGTCTTGCCCAATGCAAGCGCCAGTTTGGTCTTGGTCTGCATAAAATCGCGGCTTGCCAGCATTTCACGCAAGAACACCATTTCCCGCTTCGGATTTGGCAGTTCAATCCCGATCGCATTGCGCCCCGGCACCACGGCAACACGGGCGGAAATCGCACTCATCGAACGGGCAATATCATCGGCCAGACCAATCACGCGCGAGGATTTAATACCCGGAGCCGGTTCCAGCTCATACATGGTAACCACAGGTCCCGGTTTGACCTGAATAATCTCACCGCGCACACCGAAATCTTCCAGCACCCCTTCCAGAACACGGGCATTCTGCTCCAGCGCTTCCTTGGAAAGCGAGGGATCACGCGCCATCACCTTCGGCTCGCTCAGATAATTGAGATCAGGCAGCATAAACCGCCCGCCATTATTGACCGGATAGCTTGGCGCGCGTACTGTCGGCGCTTTGCGTGCCGCCTGCATATGTGGTGCCTGAACCTGTGTCTGAACTGGCTGTTGTCCATGCGGATGCGGGGCATGATCGAAATCATCATCGTCGAAATGCACATCATGCGCGGCATGACCGGCAGGATCGAAGCCCGGCTCAAACCGTTCACCCGCCTGTCTGCGACCTTTGCGCGACAAGGCAACATCGGCAAACGGATCATCATCACGGGCATGTTTGCGGGCAGAAGATGGTTTCAGCCCGAAGAGACGGCGCAGATATGCCCGCACGCTCAGCACCCAATGCGAGGCTGCGCCCAGAGTTGAGGCGCTGACCCTTGCGAAGAAACCGAGACGGTTTTCACCGCTGTCCTCTTCGTCAAAATCCTCTTCCTCATAATGTTCATCATCAACACGGCGGGCTTTGGCACGAACCGGCTTGGTCAGGCTGCGGTCACGACCGATCAGGCCGCAGGCAAATATACCCAGCCACAAAGCCGGAACCGCCAGAATAATCGCAATGCCCAGTGCAATAAAACCGGTTGGAAATTCACCTAAAAAAACGCCCGGCACTTTCAGGATCATATCGCCAAGCACACCGCCAAGCCCGATCTGCATCGGCCAGCCTTCCTGCATCGGCACACAGCTGGCAATGGCAGCAAACAACAGTGAAGCGAAAAACCATGCAGAAATACGCCGTGCCAAACGGTCAACACGGCCATGCACGATCAGCAAAATACCCCAAAACACCAACGGCAGCAGTACAACAACACTGGAAAGACCATAAAACTGCATGGCCAGATCGGCAAAAACCGCACCCGGATAACCCGCAGCATTGGTCACTTCATTGGCTGTGGCATGGCTGAAACTCGGATCAGCCACATTCCATGTGGCAAGAGCCGCAACGGCACACGCGACCAGCGCCAGCAGCAACAGGCCGGAGAAAATATCGATCTGACGGCGCAGCAAAGCGCTGAACCTCAATCGTTCTCCCCGCATTTCCTGGTTCTCTGGCCCATAGGACGGTGAATAGCCTTGCCGCATAAAACCTGCCTCGAAATTTTTCACCTGTTTGCGACGTGCGCAAGCACGCCGGAAAACAGGCAAATTTTATGAATCGCGTCCGATCATACAATAAGGGTAGTTAAGACAGCATTAACCATGACCGGGCGCATCAGTATGCTCAAAACCACCGCAATAAAAAACGCGCCCGTTTCAGGCGCGTTTCATAACATTCTCGCATTTTCGGCACATAACCGGCTCAGTCGCGGACGCGGATCAGCCCTTCCTGTGCGGTCGAGGCAACCAGCAAGCCGTCACGTGTAAAGATCGAGCCACGGTTGAAACCGCGCGCACCGGTCGCCATCGGGCTGTCCTGACTATAAAGCAGCCAGTCATCCAGACGGCACGGATGGTGAAACCACATGGAATGGTCAAGACTTGCAACCTGCATACCCGGATCAAACACCGCACGTCCATGCGCATGGAGCGAGGTATCAAGCAAAGTCATATCCGAGAGATAGGCCAGAATAGCCGATTGCAAAGCACGATCATCGGGCACCTCACCGCAGGCGCGCACCCAGACATTCTGCTCCGGCGGCAGCGGATCTCTGGTCAAATAATGGCTCAGCGAAACCGGCTTCATATCAATCGGCTGCTCACGTTCCAGATATTTGCGCACCGGTGCGGGAGCAAGCTGCAAATATTGCTCTTTCATATCCTTGATGCTGATCAGCTTTTCCGGCAGCGGCACATTGAGCGGCATCGGCATCTGATGTTCCAGCCCCGGCTCATCAATCTGGAAAGAGGCCGAGAGCGTAAAAATCGCCTTGCCATGCTGGATGGCAACAACCTGACGGGTTGAAAAGCTGGAACCGTCCCGCAGCCGCTCAACGCGGTAGATAATCGGAATGGACGGATCACCCGGACGCATAAAATAGCCATGCAGCGAATGAACATAGCGCCCTGCTTCAACGGTACGCTGTGCAGCAACCAGCGCCTGACCGATCACCTGCCCGCCGAAAACCCGCTGCCAGCCCACTTGCGGGCTGCGTCCGCGAAACAGATTATGCTCCAGCGGCTCAAGATCGAGGATCGACAATAATTCCTGCATCGCATCAGACATAGACAACTCATTTTCTGCAACTGTTTCCCTATGGCTACAACCGGCAAGGATCAGGTGCAAGAGACAAATGTCCCCGTTCCGGCTGCGGCATTTCCGCTTAAGACAAATCTGGTGAAAGCCGAACTCTATCTGTATGATATAAAGAAGCAGCTGCTTGCAGAACATTCTGAAAAGTGTGAAATGCTGTTCAGCAAGATATGTATTTATTCAAAATGTTAGAGCATATTCCGCTCTGTGTGATCTGAACGGAAACTGCTCTTTCAAGAACCGGCACCTCCGGCAGATCGTTGCGCAGAGAAGGAAAACCTTATGGCCAGATCATCCTCAAAACCTCGTGAAGCAGTAAATAGTCCGGTTAAAACGGATGTGCTGATTGCAGGCGCGGGTTATGTGGGGATGACCACTGCGGTTGCCATTAAAACCGGTGCGCCGCAGCTCGATGTTACCATCATTGATGCCGCTCCTGCCGGTCAGTGGAAAAAAGATCCGCGTGCTTCCGCCATTGCCGCTGCTGCAACCCGTATGCTGGAACAGCTCGGCTGCTGGGAAGCGATCAAGCCGGATGCTCAAGCCATCAATGATATGGTGATTACGGATTCCCGTGTGTCCGATCCTGTGCGCCCCGTTTTCCTCACCTTTTCCGGCGAGGTTCATCCGGGCGAGCCTTTCGCCCATATGGTTGAAAACAAGGTACTGAATGCTTCCCTTCACGCCAAAGCCGCAGAGCTTGGTATTCATGTGATTGAGGGCTGCAGCGTTGACGGTTTTACCACCGAGTCCAATGCTGTGACGGTAACACTGGCAGACGGACGCATTCTTGAAACCCGATTGCTGGTTGGTGCCGACGGCGTACGCTCGCGGATGCGCGATCAGGCCGGTATCAAAACCGTGCATTGGAGCTATGGCCAGTCTGGCATTGTCTGCAATGTCTCCCATGAACGCCCGCATGAAGGCCGCGCCATTGAGCATTTTCTGCCCTCTGGTCCTTTCGCCATTCTGCCACTGAAAGGCAACCGCTCATCGCTTGTCTGGGCTGAACGCACAGAAGACGCAAACCGGCTGGTTGCGCAGGATGATTTTGTGTTTGAAGCCGAGCTTGAACAGCGTTTCGGCCATCATTTGGGTGAAATCCGTGTGGAAGGCAATAAACGCGCCTTCCCGCTTGGTCTGACACTGGCACGCGAATTTGTGAAGCCGCGTTTCGCTCTGGTCGGTGATGCCGCCCATGGTATCCATCCGATTGCCGGACAGGGCCTTAATCTCGGGTTCCGCGATGCGGCAACACTCGCACAGGTGGTTGTTGAAACCGAACGCCTCGGCCTTGATATCGGCTCTTTTGCGGCTCTGGAAAAATACCAGACCTGGCGCCGTTTCGATACGCTGCAAATGGGTGTCAGCACCGATATTCTGACCCGCCTGTTCTCCAATGACAATCTGGCGCTGCGCACAGTGCGCGATATCGGCCTTGGTCTTGTTGACAAGCTGCCAAGCCTCAAAAACTATTTTATCAAACAGGCTGCGGGTTTCGGCAAGGAAATTCCCCGCTTGTTGCAGGGTGAAGCGATCTGATCTGAAAACGATATTTTCAAGAGCCGCACTGGATAAATGGCTTTTAAAACCTATCTCCTGATGCAGGATCCCGATGCAAATCAGAGCATTTCCGGTTTTAATCAAGCCATCATTATGCTCTGATTATTTTGCATCCATTTGTTCCGGCATATGTATTCCCGCTTTTGGGGATACGCTCTCAATGAGGAGATAAGCGATGAACAGAACTGCCACAGCAATCTGGAACGGTGATCTGAAAACCGGTGCAGGCAAATTATCAACGCAAAGCACGGCTTTGAACGAGCTTGCCTATAGTTTCAAATCCCGCACAGAGGATATTCACGGCAATGCAGGCACCAATCCTGAAGAACTGATCGGTGCCGCCCATGCCGGTTGTTTTGCCATGATGTTGTCTTCTCTCTTATCAACCAATGGCACACCACCGCAGGAATTGCAGGCAACTGCAACAGTCAGCACCGCACCCAATGAAGGCGGCGGTTTCTCCATTGTGAAAAGCGATCTGAATTTGCGCGCCCGCGTTGCCAATATTTCAGAAAATGATTTTCAGAAGCTCGCCAAACAGGCCAAGGAAAACTGTCCGGTTTCCCGTGCTTTGAGTGCGCTGGAAATTTCTCTGACCGCTACCCTGCTCTGATCGCATTCAGCCAAAGCCGCCGAACTTAAAAGGCGGCTTTTAATCCCCCTATGCGGGCATATGGCAGACAACTTCGATAATATGCCCGTCAGGATCTTTAACCAGAGCGCTGAAATAATCCGGATGATAATTCGGCCGTGACACAGGCGCACTGTGTGTCTGTCCGCCTGCATTTATTGCCGCCTGATAAAAGCGCTCAACCTCACCGCGTGTACCGGCTAGAAAAGCCAGATGCATATGGCCTTTATAGGCTGAGCCTTTTTGGGAACCGATCCAGAATTCCGGTTTACCATGGCGGCCATAGCCCTGCCAGTTGCCAAATTCCGTTATCGCATCAATGCCAAGCGGTGCCAGTGCCGCTGAATAGAAAGCCCGCGCTTTATCTTTATTACTGACCATAAATCCGATCTGATCAAGCATAGCGGCCTCCGCCTCAGATAATACAATGCGCGCCATGTAAAACGCAGCAAACGCGCAAGAGTTGCAGAATTAAATATTATCACATCATTCGCGTGTAATCAGGCCGTTTTATGGAAGTGCAATAAAAAAGGCACCGCGAATGGTGCCTTTTAATTTGTTTGATTTTGCTGCGATTACACGCGGCGTTCAACCATCATCTTTTTAATCTCAGCAATCGCCTTTGCAGGGTTCAGACCCTTAGGGCATGTCTGCGCACAGTTCATGATTGTGTGGCAGCGATAAAGACGGAACGGATCTTCGAGATTATCGAGACGTTCGCCCTTTGCTTCATCGCGCGAGTCAATCAACCAGCGATAAGCCTGCAACAGAATGGCAGGACCGAGATAACGGTCGCCATTCCACCAATAGCTCGGGCAGGATGTCGAGCAGCAGGCACATAGAATACATTCATAAAGGCCGTCCAGCTTGGCGCGGTCTTCATGGCTCTGCAGCCATTCTTTCTGCGGTACCGGAGATACCGTTTTCAGCCATGGCTCAATCGAGCGGTGCTGAGCATAGAAATGGCTCAGATCAGGAACCAGATCCTTAACCACCGGCATATGCGGCAGCGGATAGATCTTCACTGTGCCTTTGATATCATCCATACCCTTGGTGCAAGCCAGCGTATTGGAACCGTCAATATTCATGGCGCAGGAACCGCAAATACCTTCACGGCAGGAGCGGCGCAGCGTCAGTGTCGGATCAATCTTGTTCTTGATGTACAAAAGCGCATCGAGAACCATCGGGCCGCAATCATCAAGATCGACATAAAATGTGTCGAGGCGCGGGTTCTGACCGTCATCCGGCGACCAGCGGTAAATCTTGAATTCACGCAGGTTTGTTGCACCCGCAGGCTTGTCCCAGACTTTGCCGGGACGAATCTGCGAATTCTTGGGAAGTGCCAGTTCAACCATTGCTCTTTCCCCTGTCCTTAGTAAACGCGCGCTTTAGGCGCAATTTTGGCCAGACTGATGCCGCCGTCTTCTTCCTTGACCAGCGGATCAAGATGAACCGGACGATAATCAAGTGTTACCTTGCCGTCTTCCGACAGCCAGGACAGCGAATGCTTGCGCCAGTTCACATCATCACGGTTCGGGAAGTCCTCATGGGCATGGGCGCCACGGCTTTCCTTACGGGCTTCAGCGGCCACAACAGTGGTCATCGCATTGGCCATCAGGTTTTCCAGTTCCAGCGTTTCCATCAGATCGGAGTTCCAGATCAGCGAACGGTCGGTCACTTTGATATCCGGCATTTCTGTCCAGATTTTCGCCATACGTTCACAACCCTGCTTGAGGGATTCCGAAGTACGGAACACGGCCGCATCTTCCTGCATGGTGCGCTGCATTTTTTCACGCAGTACCGCAGTCGGTGTACCGCCATTGGCGTAACGCAGACGGTCAAAGCGTTCCATGATCTTATCGCAGGCAGCGAGGTTCAGATCAGGAATTTTCGCTGCACGGTCAATCACTTCACCGGCGCGGATTGCAGCCGCACGGCCAAAGACCACCAAATCGATCAGCGAGTTGGAGCCGAGACGGTTTGCACCGTGAACAGAGGCACAACCGGCTTCACCCACAGCCATCAGACCCGGCTGTACACGATCAGGATTTTCTTCCGTCGGGTTCAGCACTTCACCCCAATAGTTGGTCGGCACGCCGCCCATATTGTAGTGAACGGTCGGCAGAACCGGAATTGGTTCCTTTGTCAGATCAACACCGGCAAAAATCTTGGCGCTTTCCGAAATACCCGGCAGACGCTCATGCAGAATTGCCGGATCCAGATGATCCAGATGCAGATAGATGTGATCTTTGTTCTTGCCAACGCCGCGGCCTTCACGGATCTCAATGGTCATGCAGCGGGAAACCACGTCACGCGATGCCAGATCCTTGGCGGAAGGTGCATAACGCTCCATGAAGCGCTCGCCTTCGGAGTTGACGAGATAACCGCCTTCACCGCGTGCGCCTTCTGTAATCAGACAGCCTGCACCATAAATACCGGTCGGATGGAACTGAACAAATTCCATATCCTGCAAAGGCAGGCCGGCACGGGCCACCATACCGCCGCCGTCACCGGTGCAGGTATGAGCCGATGTTGCCGAGAAATAGGCACGGCCGTAACCGCCGGTTGCCAATACAACCATCTTGGCGGAGAAACGGTGAATTGTACCGTCATCGAGGTTCCATGCCACAACACCGGTGCAAACACCGTCCGTCATGATCAGATCAAGCGCGAAATATTCAATAAAGAACTGCGCATTGTTCTTGAGCGACTGGCCGTAAAGCGTGTGCAAAATAGCGTGGCCGGTGCGGTCAGCGGCAGCACAAGTGCGCTGTACCGGAGGACCATCACCGAAATTCTGCATATGACCGCCGAACGGACGCTGATAGATTTTACCGGCTTCGGTACGGGAGAACGGCACACCGTAATGTTCCAGCTCATAAACCGCAGCAGGTGCTTCACGGGCAAGATATTCCATAGCATCGGTATCACCGAGCCAGTCAGAACCCTTGACGGTGTCAAACATATGCCACTGCCAGTTATCAGGCCCCATATTGGACAGGGAAGCCGCAATACCGCCCTGCGCTGCAACCGTGTGGGAGCGCGTTGGGAAAACCTTGGTAATACAGGCTGTTTTGAAACCCTGTTCCGCCATGCCGAGCGTTGCACGCAGGCCTGCGCCACCGGCGCCGACAACCACAACATCAAATTTGTGGTCGATAAAAGTATATTTGCTGCTGTTGGCAGCCTTATCTTGAGTTGTTGCCATCGGGCCTATCAACCTCCGAAGCTGAGCTTGAGGATTGCAAATATGCTGGCGCCGCCCACAACGATCGCAAAGAACGTATTGAGCATCACGCAGACAATCTTCATGCCTTCGCCGTGAATATAATCTTCAATAATAACCTGCATACCCAGACGCATGTGATAAACACCGGACAGAATAAACAGAGCCATTACAAAAGCATTGAAAGGATGCGCGAGTGTTGCCTTAACCTGTGCATAATCAGCACCGTGCAGGCAGATAATCAGACCCACGAAATAGATCACCAGCGGTACAAGCGCCACCGCGCTCACACGCTGTGTAAAGAAATGTCCGGTACCGTCCTTGGCAGAACCAAGGCCGCGAACCTTACCCAGAGGGGTACGCATATCTTGCATGAAATCTGTCCTCTCAGCGCAGGCTAAAAGCCACAACCCAGATCAGGATTGTCGCAACGACTGCAAACACCACTGTCGCCCAGGCAAGTTTGCTGGCGGTGTGCTTTTCAAGCCCTGCGCCCATATCCCAGATGAAGTGACGGATACCACCGGCCAGATGCTGCATCAGTGCCCATGTATAACCAAAGAGCACCAGCAAACCTAACCAGGAACCGAACAGGCCGTTAATGAAATTGAAGCAGTCTTCACTGACTGCGGCGGAAATCAGCCATGCGGCAATCAGCAATGTGCCGAAATAGAGCGCGCCACCGGTAATACGGTGAACAATCGACGTCGTCATAGTAATTGCCGGCTTATAAATCGACAAATGCGGTGACAGCGGGCGCTGGCTTTTGACTATAGGTCTTGTTGTCATAGCTATCCTGGTAAAAGTTACCGATAAACAGGCCACAGGAAACGAACCGAAATCCCGGAAAATCCATGATCTGTTCATGCCCAACAGAGTTCTCTTATATGCTGTGCCAGCTTGCACATCATATAAGAAAACTCTGTCATTTTAACATGCTGTACAATTTAGGAGCATCAAGGGCTCAAAAGCTGCACAGTAGAGCGAATACGGCCAAGATCGTTTAAAGGACGACCATGTTGGGGTCTATCTACTGCGCTTTTATCATCACGTCAAAGTCACAACAATGCGACCGGCCATGCAATTAGTCGCACCCGAACAGCGAGATAACAATTTAAACGGTTTTATGAGCCATAAAGCCGCAATCGCGCCGGAAAACAAAAATCCGGTTGAGCGGAAATGGCTGCGGAATCGCTTCATCAAAAGCGATTCCGCGCTTTCTTATTGAATATGCGGCGTAAAACGAATCACGAAGCTGCTCCAGTCGGCTGTTGTCGCCACCTGTTCATAGAGCTTACGGCCGTCTTCAGGCTGACGCGGTGCATTGAGCGCCAGCTTGCTCCATGAGCGCTCTTCCGCTTTATCCGCCAGCACATCGATCAAAGCTTTGGCAATGCCTTTTTTACGGTGATCATGATGCACATAAATATGATCCACCTGCCCTGCGCGCATGCCGGAAACCGGCTCCGGCAGATCATAGAAAATCACAAAACCGACCAGCACACCGTCAAGACGGGCGCCCAGCAATTCCGCAGTGCGGTCTTGCAAGAGTTTTTCGGCATAATATTCATCCGGACGGCGCGGCGCGCCGCGCTTCAGCGCCTGCGCATAATCGGCAAGCAGCGGGGCAAGCTCACGGGCATCGCGCAGATGCAATAGTGAAATATCGATAGCGTGATCCTGTGTCATATAAGCATCCTTATCCGAATAAGAATCAGAGTAGCGGCTTCCTGAGAAAAAACCAGAGCCTTTCAGACATCTTCTATAGGAAAAGAAAAACCCGCCCATTGATCTTACGCAATGGGCGGGTTTTTCTTGTCTTAAACAGTTCTTCGATCAAAGATCGTCAGGCCTTATTTCCAGCTGCGGATATCCACAAAGTGACCTGCAATCGCTGCAGCAGCCGCCATTGCCGGCGAAACCAGATGGGTGCGTCCCTTAAAGCCCTGACGGCCTTCAAAGTTACGGTTGGAGGTTGATGCACAACGCTCACCCGGTGCCAGACGGTCATCATTCATCGCCAGACACATGGAACAGCCCGGTTCGCGCCAGTCAAAGCCTGCTTCAATGAAAATCTTGTCCAGACCTTCAGCTTCCGCCATTTCCTTCACAAGACCGGAGCCCGGAACGATCATGGCATTGACATTGGAGGCAACTTTTTTACCTTCAACCATCCGCGCAGCATCACGCAGATCTTCAATACGACCATTGGTGCAGGAACCGATAAACACACGGTCAATTGCAATATCCGTGATCTTGGTGCCCGGCTTCAGATCCATATATTCCAGCGCACGCCATTTCGATGAACGCTTGGTATCATCTTCAATCTCGTCAGGGTTAGGCACCACATCGGTTACGAAAACCACATCTTCCGGTGAAGAACCCCATGTCACAACCGGTGAGATTTCAGCGGCATCAAGGGTTACGATCTTGTCGAAATGCGCACCTTCATCCGAACGCAGGGTCTGCCAGTAAGCAATAGCCTGTTCAAGCTGCTCAGCCTTAGGCGCGCGCGGTTTGCCACGGATATAATCAAAAGTTGTCTGATCCGGTGCGATCAGACCGGCACGCGCACCACCTTCAATCGACATATTGCAGACCGTCATACGGCCTTCCATGCTGAGCGATGTGATAGCATCACCGGCATATTCAATAACATAACCTGTACCGCCGGCTGTGCCGATTTTACCGATAATGGCGAGTGTAATGTCCTTGGCGGTCACGCCCGGAGCCAGTTCACCATCCACACGCACCAGCATGTTTTTGGCCTTTTTCTGGATCAGGGTCTGGGTTGCCAGCACATGTTCCACTTCCGATGTACCAATACCATGCGCCAAAGAGCCGAAAGCACCATGGGTCGATGTATGGCTGTCACCGCAAACAATAGTCATACCCGGCAGGGTAAAGCCCTGTTCAGGGCCGACAATATGCACAACGCCCTGACGCTTATCGCGCTCGGAATAATATTCAACGCCGAATTCAGCCGCATTTTTGGCCAGAGCTTCAACCTGAATACGGCTTTCTTCATTCTTGATGCCGTTGATACGGTCAGGCGATGTCGGCACATTATGGTCAACAACAGCCAGCGTGCGTTCCGGATGGCGCACTTTGCGGCCTGCCATGCGCAGACCTTCAAAAGCCTGCGGGCTGGTCACTTCATGCACAAGATGGCGATCAATATAAAGCAGGCAGGTACCATCGTCCTGCTGATCTACCAGATGATCGTCCCAGATCTTGTCATAGAGTGTACGCGGCGCGCTCATGGGTCTTGTTATCCTTTGAAAGATTTCTGCAGCAGCTTCCCTCATTGGGCTCAGAGCCCGCTGCACAACTAAAATTATTACGGTTCATATGCACCCGCCACAGCTTTTCGTCAAGAAATGACAAGCGTAACAGGGTGTCGCAGCAAGATTGTTACCGAACCGGCATTTTATCTTTGCAAAACGAAAAGGGCGGCCTTTGCGGGCCGCCCTGATCATTGAAATTCTGAAATCGCTTTGTGTCCGGAACTGTACCGGAACCGGCAGATTATTCTGCAGCAGCAGCCTTGGCAGCAGCAGCATCACGCTCAGCAGCGCGCTTGTCTGCTTCACGTTCAGCCTTGGAGCGATTGTCTTTTTTCTCAACGATACGGGCAGCCTTACCGGTAAGGCCACGAAGGTAGTAAAGCTTCGCGCGACGAACCTTACCGCGACGAACAACTTCAACGCCTTCAACCAGCGGAGAATAAACAGGGAATACGCGTTCTACGCCTTCGCCGTAAGAAATCTTACGAACGGTGAAGCTTTCCTGCAAACCGGCACCGGAACGGGCAATGCAAACGCCTTCATAGGCCTGAACGCGGGTACGGCTACCTTCAGTAACGCGTACGAGAACGCGAACTGTATCACCGGCGTCGAAAACAGGCAGAACGCGCTTTTCAGCAATCTTTGCAATCTGTTCAGCTTCAAGCTGCTTGATAATGTTCATAGTCTTTATCCTTCTGATTCTTCTCGAACAGTCAGAGCGCTCAAAACACTTGCAAAACGGTCTTTGCCATTATGCTATGCCGGAAAAGCAGGAGCGGTTTCACTACTCTTTGATTTCAGGTCAATGAAAAGGGTTTCAGGAAAAATCCCGAAATGTGAGGCGGCAATACACTATTCCCGCCTGTGAATCAACTCTGCCGATCCTATCATTGTGCTGATTTGCGGCCGATACGCCCCAAATGCGTATCCTGAAAGGCAGTTGCATATTTCAATCCGTAGCCCAGCATCCGGTCAAAAGCGATATGTGCCGCCCAGATCAGCACATAAGGCCACAGCCAGTCCTGCGCACAAAACTGCATAATCGCCGCCAGTACCACGACACCCAGAAAACTATGGCCGATATTATAGACCAGCGCACCAGTGCGATTGCCAAATACATAGCCGAGCATTGTCAGATCCGGCACCAGAAACAACAGCACAAACCACCACCAGCCTGCACCGCTTTGCGCGTAAAGCCAGATCACAACCAGAAAAATCGCTGCATATTCCGCACGTCTCAGAAACTGCATCATTTATTCCTGTTCTGATAGGCCTCCCACAAATCCGGCCTGCGCTCACGGGTAATGCGCTTTGCCTCTTCCAGCCGCCACTGATCCACCGCTTTATGATTGCCGGAGGTCAGCACAGCGGGAATGGAGCGCCCTTCCCATTCCTGCGGGCGGGTATAATGCGGATGTTCCAGAAGCCCGGTTTCAAAACTCTCGGTCTCACCGGATTCATGATTGCCCATCACACCGGGAATCAGGCGGACAATGGCATCAAGCAGCACAATCGCACCGGTTTCACCGCCGGATAAAATATAATCACCGACGGAGATTTCCATCAGATTACGTGCTTCAATCACACGCTCGTCCACGCCTTCAAAACGGCCGCAGAGAATCACCGCGCCCTCGCCTGCCGCCAATTCGCGCACCAAACCTTGAGTCAGTGGTCGCCCACGCGGGCTCATCAGAATACGCGGCCGGTTATCCTGCTCCAGACTATCCAGCGCTCTGGCCACAACATCCGGCTTCATCACCATGCCGGCACTGCCGCCCGCCGGTGTATCATCCACCATTCGATGTTTATCGGGCGCAAAATCCCTGATCTGCACGGTTTCGAGCTGCCATTTCTCATCACGCAGCGCGCGCCCCGCAAGGGCTGCACCGAGCGGCCCCGGAAACATTTCAGGATAAAGGGTCAGAACAGATGCTTTAAACGCCATTACCGCGCCCATCCGTCATCATCGGTTTCCGGCTCGTCAGATGCATCGCCTTCCTCATCGGCAGCGCTTGAGCCATCATCAACAAGACCGGCCGCCAGCGGGTCAATCAGGATCGCCCCTTCCGCCATCAGAATTTGCGGTACCGAAACCTGTGTAAACGGGATCAAAGCCGGTTTCTTGCCACTTTCCTTGATCTCCAGCACATCGCCGCCGCCAAAATTAAACACGGCAGAGACTTTACCATAGGACACACCAGCACTGTCGCGCACGGTCAGACCGATCAGGTCGGTATAATAAAATTCATCCTCGTCCAGATCCTGCGGCAGCTGCGTATGATCCACATAAAGCTCAGTGCCGTTCAGGGCTTCAGCAGCATTGCGGTCATCAACACCGGCAAAGCGCACCACAACCACAGTTTTGGCAGGGCGGATCGACAAAACTTCGTAAGTTTTACCTGTAGCATCATAAAGAAGGCCGTAAGAACCGAGATCCATCGGGTCGCCTGTATAAGTTTTGACCCGCACTTCCCCTTTGATGCCATGTGCCGCGCCGATCACGGCGAGCTGAACCGGATTATCAAGATTTGCAACCCGCGGCTGGCTGCCTTTTTTCTGAGAAGACATGAAAAACCTTAAACTGCGGCGGCTGTCAGACCCGCCGTCAAAATCTGAGTGACGTCTGTGACGTACTTTATCGCTGATTTTGCCTTAAACAATCCTGCGCCAAAGGCCAAGAAAAAACCATTCTGTGGCCGCAACAGTTCCGTAACCTTGCCATGCGACACTTATCTTACGAAACTGAAAGCCGCCGACAATCACGATGACAGAGAAATCCATGCAAACCGCAAAAACGGAAACCTCCAAAGCAGAATTTCTGGTCATCGCCGCCCCTGATCTCAATCAGGCACGGCAGGACTGGCTCGGCAGCCTGACCAACAGCCGCAGACTGGCAGCGCATACGCTGAGCGCTTATGAGCGCGATACCCGCCAGTTTCTGCACTTCTTAACCGGCCACCTCGGCACGCCGCCTTGCCTGAAAGATGTTTCAGAACTGCGCATTGCCGATCTGCGTTCCTATCTGGCCTCACGGCGCAATGACGGTGCCGGAAGCCGTACACTTGGCCGCGGCCTTGCCGGTGTGCGCTCGCTGTTGCGTTATCTGGAAAAACAGGGACTGGCCAATGCCGCCGGTGCGGGTGCCATCCGTGCGCCGCGCCAGCCAAAATCCCTACCCAAGCCTTTATCCGCTGAAGCCGCGGTGCATATCGTCAATATCAAGCAGCAAATGGCGGAAGAAAAATGGATTGCCGCCCGCAATGCGGCCGTTCTCACCCTGCTTTATGGCTGCGGGCTGCGTATTTCCGAAGCGCTCGGCCTGACACCGGAGATGATCGCTGATCCGTCGGCACGCTCCCTGACCATTATCGGTAAAGGCGGCAAAAGCCGCCTCGTGCCATTGCTGCCGGTCGTTCATCAGGCGGTTGCCGAATATCGCCGCCTTTGCCCTTATGAATTGAGCAAGAATGCTCCGTTATTTCGCGGTGCCAAAGGCGGTGCCTTGCAGCCGGGCATTATCCAGCGGGAAATGCAGAAAATGCGCATTGCTTTCAACCTGCCGGAAACCGCAACACCCCATGCGCTGCGCCATTCTTTTGCCACCCATCTTTTAAGCAGAGGCGGGGATTTGCGCACCATTCAGGAACTGCTCGGCCATGCCAGCCTTTCCACAACGCAGGTCTATACCAGTGTGGATACAGACCGTCTGCTGGAAATTTACGATAAAGCCCATCCCCGTGCCCACCCCTAAGCCCCCTCAGGCATAATCATCAATAGAGGCAGAAAATCTCTGATCTTTCTTGACAAGCCTGTGATCAGCGGCGATTGACTGAATGAAGTGTTTCAAACGGAAGCACCGTCATGAGAAGAAGACGATGCCGAACCAAAATAAAAAACCTGACCAGGCAAATCTGCGTCAACAGGCCGAAGATATTAAATCTCTTCTGGGCAAGCGCCCTGTGGTGCTGGTCGGCCTGATGGGAGCCGGAAAATCCACTATCGGCAAAAAAATGGCCGCTCTGCTGGATCTGCCGTTTTTCGATCTCGATACCGAAATCGAAAATGTATCCCGCATGAGCGTTACAGAATTATTTGCCTCTTACGGAGAGCCGGAATTCCGCGATCTTGAACGCCGCGTCATGCAGCGCCTGCTGGAAGGCGGGCCGATGGTGCTGGCCACCGGCGGTGGTGCCTTCATGAATGAGCAAACCCGTGAAAACATTGCTGAGGCAGGCATTTCCGTCTGGCTGAATGCCGAACTTGATGTGTTGATGGAGCGGGTCTTGCGCCGTCAGGACCGGCCATTGCTGAAAAATGCTGATCCGCGCGGCGTTATGCAAAAGCTGATGACCGAGCGCTATCCGGTTTATGCCACCGCCGATCTCAGCATCATGTCCCGCGATGAAAAACGCGAAGTGATCGCTCAGGAAGTCATCACTTTGCTGCTCAATCATTTAACGAAAACAGACCCCGTCCAGAATTAAATCCTTATCACGAGTATCTCCCATGACGTCTGCAAGCCCTGTTCAAGCCGAAACTGTTCACGCCTCACTGGGAGATCGCTCTTATGACATTCTCATCGGCAGCGGTCTGATTGCCCGCGCCGGTCAGGAAATTGCCGCCCGTTTGCCCGGCATCCGCGCGGCGGTCGTCACCGATGAAAATCTGAGCAAGCTGCATTTGCAGCCGCTTATGGCGGCATTGGAGCAGGCAGGCATAACTGCCACACCGGTCATTGTTGCCGCCGGTGAAAAATCCAAAGGTTTTGCCACGCTTGAAGCTGTAACCAATGATATTCTCAAAGCCCGTCTGGAACGCGGCGATGCGGTGATTGCCCTTGGTGGCGGTGTGATCGGCGATCTTGCAGGCTTTGTGGCCGGTATTGTGCGCCGTGGCATGAATTTTATCCAGATCCCGACCTCATTGCTGGCACAGGTTGATTCCTCCGTCGGCGGCAAAACCGGCATCAACACCACTTACGGCAAAAATCTCGTCGGCGTTTTCAACCAGCCGCAACTGGTACTGGCCGATACGGATGTGCTGAATACGCTGAGCAAACGTGAATTTGCAGCCGGTTATGCGGAAGTTGCCAAATACGGCCTGATTGATCAGCCGGAATTTTTCGCATGGCTGGAAAAGAACTGGCAGGATGTGTTTGCAGGCGGTGCTGCACGCCAACAGGCCATTGCCACCTCCTGCCGTGCCAAGGCCGCCGTTGTTGCCCGTGACGAGCGCGAAACCGGCGACCGTGCTTTGCTCAATCTCGGCCATACATTCGGCCATGCGCTGGAAACCGCCACCAATTATGATTCTTCACGTCTTGTGCATGGGGAAGCCGTTGCCATCGGCATGGTGCTGGCGCACCAGTTCTCCGCCCGTCTTGGTCTGATGTCCGAAACTATTGCCGCACGGGTTGAAGCACATCTGAAAGCCGTCGGCCTGCCGGTTTCTATGAAAGAGATTGCCGGTCTGCCGTCTGCCGATGTGCTGATGTCCTATATTGCGCAGGACAAGAAAGTATCGCGCGGCTCGCTGACTTTCATTCTGACCCGTGGTCTTGGCCAGTCCTTCATCGCCAAAGATGTAAATGCCGCCGATGTGCAGGTTTTCCTGCAGGAAAAACTGGCTTAAATAACTGTAAAACCAGATTAAAAGTAAACGGCAGCAAATCATCTTTGCTGCCGTTTTTGCATTTTCATGCTTAAGGTTTGTGGCAGACAACGCCGACAAGCCGCCTTACCAGAGGCAGGATCAGCAGCAAAACCGGAAAAGCCACCACCCATGACAAAGCCCATGCGGGCATCCAATAGGCCAGAAGATCAGCCTGCAATCCGAGATTTTTCAAAGTGGCAATCAGCGACACCACAAATGTCATCAGGACAGAGAGGATAAAAGGCATCACAACCGGAATAAAACGAGCCGGAAGTTTTGGAAAAACAGGCTGTGTTTTGGAATTTTGCATCATTGCGTTCCGTAAAATTGCAGTCTTACACAAGGCATCCCTCCTGCGATTGCAGGGCAGACCGGTGTAAGACCGGAATGGATGCGTTGCTTAACGTTAGACGCTTACGGAAGAGCCCGAGGCTCACTGCCGCCTCAATAACAGCAGTTTGCAGTTTAAACAAGAGCAACTGCGCTTAAAACAATTGCTCTTGTTTGCATAATCAGGCCGGTTTGCGGTTGCGGCGTGTCGGCTCATCCGGCGCGCTTGGCTCCAGTGCCAGCGCATGCAGGCCGGAATGCAGTTCATCATGCATCAAGGCATTAATCGCCCTGTGCCGGTCCACGCGGCTTAAACCGGTAAATGCCTCTGCCACAATAATAACGCGGTAATGTGTTTCACCGCTGCCATCAAACACATCCTCATGGCCGCCATCTGTATGATGATGACCGGCATGAAGGTGACTTTCATTGATGACATCAAGCAACACCGGCTGAAAAGCCTCAGATAGTTTTGCGGTAATCCGCTCTTGTCGCGTCAAAGGAATAGACATTCTGATCTCCTGCCCCCATATAGGGGATATGTTATGCGCATTGGTTTGCCGTTCAGGTATACATAATGCAGCTAAATCCCAATTTCACGTCTGCTTCGACTTTCCGCCACTTCGAGCGAAGGTTATGGGCTCTGTGAAATGTCAATTCTTGTATCACCAGATCTGACCTCGTAATATTGATATCATGGCAACGAATTCAAAATATTTTGACAGCATCCGAATCCGCTCCCGTAAAGAAGAGAAAAAAGCCGCCGGTCCGCAATGCCAGTGGGAAGGATGCGAAGAAACCGGAACGCACAAAGCCCCTGCAGGCGGTGCGCGCGAAGGGCTTTATCTGCACTTCTGCCTTGATCACGTCCGGGAATATAATAAAAACTTTAATGCTTTTTCAGGTCTCAGCGATGAGGAAATCGCCAAATTCCAGAAAAATGCAGCTGTCGGCGACCGTCCGACATGGACAACGACCAAAAATTCGACCTCGCGCCAATCTGCGCCGCAATTTGCCCGCATGCGCTCCGGTACCGCAGCCTATCACAACAAGATCCGCGATCCGTTGAACCTGTTTGAGCAGACACGCGCCCGTGCAGAAGCGGCAACGCCGACCAGACGCCCGCGTCCGCTGGAATCCAAGGCTTTTGCCACGCTGGGTATTGCTGCCAACTCAACCAGCGATGCCATCAAATCGCGCTATAAAGAGCTGGTTAAACAGCATCACCCTGATGCCAATGGCGGCGATCGCGGTTCGGAAGAACGTTTCCGCGAAGTTGTGCAAGCTTATCAATTGCTAAAGACGGCTGGTTTTTGCTAAACAGGCAAAAATAAAAATTGTTCGCTGCCAACACATAGTGTTGCGCAAGCGGAACAATACGACAAACGGGAGCATTTTCTGCAAGACTGAAAACCGGTTTTGTATGGGATCATGCGACAAAGTAAAGAATATTGGGCGGACGCAGGAAGTATTACGAAGAACAATAAGGTCTGCACTTTTTCAGGCAATCATATCCGCATAATGCGCAGGACTGAGCCTGAAATGATCATGACCCTGTGGTTCGGGTAGAATAATCTGCACAACCGCCCGGTTCAGGGAGCTTTGGGGACTATCGGGAGAACACTGCTTATCGCCCCCCTGACAACCTGTCTGTAACACATATACCGGCACAGTCATTTCAGCCGTTTCAGGTAAAACCGGAACTGGCTGCGCCGGAAAAACTGAGCCAAGACACACAGAAAAGAGGGTTCTGCGGTTGCAAAACAGGAACCCTTCAAAACATATGATGATACAGCGGCATATAGAAGCCGCGAGAGGTGATATGATGAGCAAGGTTGATCTCGACATAAACAATATGCCGGACACAACTGTATCGGTGCGTGACGTGTTCGGGATTGATTCCGATATGGTCGTGCCTGCATACAGCCAAAAAAACAGTCATGTACCGGAAACGGATCCGGATTATATTTTCGACCGCCAGACAACCTTGGCCATTCTTGCAGGCTTTGCCTATAATCGCCGCGTTATGGTTTCCGGCTATCACGGTACCGGTAAATCCACCCATATTGAACAGGTTGCCGCCCGTCTGAACTGGCCATGTGTGCGTGTTAACCTCGACAGCCATGTTTCCCGTATTGATCTCGTCGGCAAGGATGCCATCGTCGTGAAGGACGGTATGCAGATCACCGAATTCAAAGACGGCATTCTGCCTTGGGCCTATCAGAACAATGTGGCTCTGGTTTTCGACGAATATGATGCCGGTCGTCCGGATGTGATGTTCGTGATCCAGCGTGTTCTGGAAACCTCCGGCCGCCTGACCCTGCTCGATCAGAGCCGCGTGATCAATCCGCATCCGGCATTCCGCTTGTTTGCGACCGCAAACACTGTTGGTCTGGGCGATACAACCGGTCTTTACCACGGTACCCAGCAGATCAACCAGGCACAGATGGACCGTTGGTCGATCGTCACCACACTCAACTATCTGCCGCATGACAATGAAGTCGAGATCATTCTCGCCAAGTCCAAGCATTATCAGAATGCAGAGGGCCGCGACATTGTTTCGAAAATGGTACGCGTTGCCGATATGACCCGTCAGGCCTTCATCAATGGCGACCTGTCGACCGTGATGAGCCCGCGTACTGTGATCACATGGTCTGAAAATGCCAATATCTTCCAGGATGTTGGTTTTGCATTCCGCTTAACCTTCCTCAACAAATGTGACGAGCTGGAACGCTCCATCGTTGCTGAGTTCTACCAGCGTGCTTTCGGGCAGGAATTGCCGGAATCCGCAGTAAATGTGGTTCTTGCATAAATGAACAAACGACCCCGTTTCTTACGGGGTCGTGCCCGCCGCTCAGTGCAGGCAGATCAAGGTTAAGTTCTTCTGATATAAGGCAGTTTCATCATGGCAGGCCCCGGCGATAACATACGCGAACGCCCACATGGTCCGGTCGATTCCGAACCTTTCAAACGTGCGGTAACCGCCTGCGTGCGCGCCATCGCCGGCAGCAATGAATTTGAGGTCGGCTTCAGCCATGACCGTCCGGCACTGACCGGCAACCATGCCCGCCTGCCCGATCTGCCGAAGCGCCCGACCGCTGAGGATATTTCCATCATCCGCGGTCTGGGTGATTCTATGGCATTGCGCCATGCCCGCCACGATCCGCGCATTCATGCGCAACTTGCCCCGCAAGGCCAGCAGGCACGTGCGATCTATGATGCCGTCGAACAGGCACGCGTTGAAGCCATCGGCACGCTGGCCATGGAAGGTGTGGCGGCCAATATTTCCTCCATGCTGGCGGATAAATACAGCCGCGCCAATTATTCTGCGATCACCTCACGCGATGATGCGCCGATTGAAGAAGCCATTTCCCTGCTGGTTCGTGAAAAGCTCACCGGTTACCGCCCGCCTGTACAGGCCGGTAATGTGGTTGAGCTGTGGCGCGACTGGATTGAGGAAAAGGCCGGTGACCGGCTGGCCACACTGGGCGAGAGACTGAACAGCCAGCAGGATTTTGCCCGTCTTGTGCGTGAAATGCTGGTTGCGCTGGATATGGCCGAAGAGCTGGCCGAGCCGTCCAAAGATGACGACGAGGAAAACCAGCAGGAAGAACAGGCCGATCCGGAAGAATCACAGGAAGGTACTTCGGAAGAAGATGCCGAAAACCAGTCCGGTGACGGTGACAGTTCCGAAGATACCAATGATGACCGTGAACGCGGTGATCTGGAGGCTGAAGACGCTTCCTATGAAGATGCTGATGATGGTGAAGAGGAAGATGCGGAAACGCCGGGTGAAGCCCGCCGCTCCAACCAGCCTTTTGCCGATTTCGACAAGCATCATGATTACAAGGTTTTCACCCGCGAATTTGACGAAATCGTTGAAGCCACAGACCTCTGCGATGATGCGGAACTGGAACGTCTGCGCGGTTTCCTCGACAAGCAACTGGCCAATTTGCAGGGTGTCGTCGGTCGTCTTGCCAACCGGCTGCAGCGCCGTCTGATGGCGCAGCAGAACCGCTCATGGCTGTTTGATCTGGAAGAAGGTCATCTCGACAGCGCCCGTCTGGTGCGCGTGGTGATCGACCCGACCCAGCCGCTTTCTTTCAAGACCGAACGCGACACCAATTTCCGCGATACGGTTGTGAGCCTGATCATCGACAATTCCGGCTCCATGCGCGGTCGCCCGATTACCGTGGCCGCAACTTGCGCCGATATTCTGGCGCGCACGCTGGAACGCTGCGGCGTGAAGGTCGAGATTCTCGGCTTCACCACCAAAGCCTGGAAAGGCGGCCAGTCGCGTGAAGCATGGCTGGATCGCGGTAAGCCTGCACAGCCGGGTCGTCTCAATGATCTGCGCCATATTGTGTATAAGAGCGCTGACGCCCCGTGGCGCCGCGCACGGCGCAATCTCGGCCTGATGATGCGCGAAGGCCTGCTCAAAGAAAATATCGACGGTGAAGCGCTGATGTGGGCGCATCAGCGTATGCTCGGCCGTCCTGAACAGCGCAAAATCCTGATGGTGATTTCCGATGGTGCGCCGGTCGATGATTCGACCCTTTCGGTCAATCCGGGCAATTATCTGGAGCGCCATTTGCGTGCTGTGATTGATGAGATTGAAAACCGCTCACCGGTAGAGCTGATCGCCATTGGTATCGGCCATGATGTGACGCGCTATTACCAGCGTGCCGTCACCATTGTGGATGCGGAAGAACTGGCCGGTGCAATGACCGAACAGCTTGCATCGCTGTTTGATGATCAGGATCAGCCAAAATCACGCGGCAAGCGCTGATTTTCAACCATCCATAGACCTTGCAATAAAATGCCTCCCGCATTGATCATACGGGAGGCATTTTTGTTTCAAAATAAATCTTGGCGGCGCTTAGCGGACAGCCGGTTTGGCCTTGTCAGATTGACCAGCACCGTAAATTGACGGTGCAAACAGCGCCAGAATCGCCCCGTAGGGCACCAGCATCACCACACTCATCAAAACCTTGACACCAAAATCACCAAGCGCCAGAGACAGCCACAGCGGCATTGTCAGGCTGAACCATTGCACCTGATCAATCATGGAACTATCGGCAAGACCGAAAGCCGTATCCAGCGCACTGAAAGGCGCTGCAAAAGCCAGCGAGAAGAACAGGATTGTATCCAGCACCGAACCGCACAGAGCCGCAGCCAGCGGTGCCTTCCACCAGCGCAAACGGCGCAAACGGCTGAACACGCTGATATCCAGCAATTGCGCGAAAAGAAACGCACTTCCCGAGGCCACAGCAAGGCGTGGACTTGCAAGCCAGACCGACATGATAACACCCAGCGCAAAACCGGCATACACCACCTGACGGGCACGCTGCGGGCCAAAACGGCGATTGGTCAGATCATTGACCAGAAAGGCAAAAGGATAGGTAAAGGCGCCATAAGTGAGAATTTCCTGCAAACCCAGATAATGCACCGGATATTGCACGAGAATATTGGAAGCGGCGACTGCCGCACACATGGCCAGAACGGGAAAAATCAACGCTTTAACAGCGGAATCAGAATGCAGAGGCATTTTTTTATCCTGGGTAATGGAACCAGCAAAAAGGCCGGATAAACCGGCCCTTAGCAATCCGGGCAATTTCAGTAAAAGCGTAAACCGCTTTTTACTTGTCTGAAACTGCATTTAATAGATGAGCTGCGGATAGGTGCAGCTTTTCAAGCATCGTTGCTATTAAGCAGCAGCTTCTGCCAGCTTCTTGGCAACCTGACGCTTCAGCAGACGTGCACGCTGTGACAGTTCATTGTCAGAAGCTTTCGCAAGGAATGCATCCAGACCACCGCGATGCTCAACAGTACGCAGCGCATGCGCAGTAACGCGCAGACGGTAGCTCTGACCCATTGCATCGGACATCAGGGTTACATTGCAAAGATTTGGCAAATAACGGCGACGCGACTTGTTGTTCGCATGGCTTACATTGTTGCCGTAGAGGACCGCTTTACCGGTCAGTTCACAAGCGCGGGACATTGGTCTCACCTTCAAAATTCTGTTTCAGGCCCCGGCACAATTACCCGATACCGTCTTCGCTTCAGACATTACAAACATAAAGATTGCAGATGTCGCGGCGCGCAATATCGGATAGCGGCCCATTGGGAAAGTCGGGTTTCTATAGTGAACGCAGCCCTTCCCGTCAAGCCACTTTCAGCCCGCTTTGCGGCTGATTGCAGCGAATGACGGCGAATTGGCCGCCTTTGACCCCATTTTGCCGCTTTTATCAGACAAACAGCAGGCGTGAAAGCTGATACGAATGCAATTTCAGGCAGCAAAAGCATGACAAGCTGCGTGAGTGAGTCTCAGGAGAGCAGAATGCGGTTTGCTGACTATACCGGCGTTAAACGGGTAAAATATTGCGGTTTTTATGCCTTCGCCACAGCCTTATCCCTGATCCCGGCCAGCGCTCTGGCCGCTGATTCCACCTATCGCACCGAATATACAATATCGGTTTTCGGCATCACCATTGCCCGCTCTGAAATGGACACCAGAATCAGCGACAAGACCTATGCTTTTGCCGGTCATTTTCACAGTTCCGGCGTTGCGCGTATTTTCGACAAGACCAAAGGCTCCATCACCATTAACGGGCAAATGCGCCCGCAAGGCACATTCTCAGCCGTGCAGCCGGTTTCTTATGTTACCACCTATCGCAGCGGCAAAAAGCACAAGCGCACAGCGATCAGTTTCAAACACGGCTCTGTCACAACTTATGACAATCAGCCGCCGATCCGTAAAATTGAGCCATGGGCAGAACTGCGTGCGGATGATCTGAAATCAGTTCTCGATCCGATCAGCGCCATGATGATTACCAGCCCTTCGGCTGCGGCCGTCTGTAACCGCACCTTGCAGATCTTTGACGGGCAGACACGGGCGCAAATCCGTCTGACACCGGCTGGCACGGAAAAACTGTCTGCACAGGGTTTTGATGGTACGGCCATCAGCTGCAATGCCAAATTCATCCCTGTGGCGGGCTATGAAAAAGACAAGAAATCCCTGCGCTATCTCGCGGATAAGAGCAAAATCACAATCAGTTTTGCGTCGCTTAATACTGACAAGCAAGGTGCCGGTATTTACGCCCCTGTGGGTGCCAGTGTCGGCACCCAGATCGGCACGGTTAAAGTCCGTGCCACGCGTTTTGAACAAGTAAAATAGATGAGGTGCTTTAGCGGCACCTCATTCACCAAGCAATTTGTGAATACGGTCGAGATATTGCTTACCGAAAGCAATATGCGCCGGATTGACGCCCTTTAATTCATCAACAATCTGCTCTTCGCCTTCTGCTTCAACAGCACTGACACTGCTGACCAGTGCAAAATAGCCGAAAATATAATCCTGTGCGGTCAGCCCGTGCTTTTCCAGCACTGCCTTTACCTTGGGCTGTTTTTCAATTCTCGCCGCCAGCGCTTTCGGCGAATGATCACCGGTGCCGGTATCATCATCACTGCCGGACATATCCATTGTGTTCAGCTCAGCCTGTGCGGCTTCCATCTTGCCGAGAAATACCTCATCAAGCGGATAATTATTCACCTCAGCCGGCACTTCCGGCTTGGCCACTTCAGCAAAACTCTGCGCTGCCGCTTTATCCGCTGTCAGAGGCAATCCGGCGAGACATGTTACAGCAAAAAAACAACCGGCCATAAAGGCAGCAACCGGACGGCGGATCAGACAAACCATATTCATAA
Source organism: Pseudochrobactrum asaccharolyticum (assembly GCA_040392545.1). Taxonomy (GTDB): domain Bacteria; phylum Pseudomonadota; class Alphaproteobacteria; order Rhizobiales; family Rhizobiaceae; genus Pseudochrobactrum; species Pseudochrobactrum asaccharolyticum_A. The sequence goes on from JBEBVV010000003.1 coordinate 92,179, forward strand.
CCTTGTCAAAAGTGATCTTTGCGTTTGCGCAGCTCTGCAAAAATCTGCAATTCGCTTGCATCTTCCATGCCAAGCCGTCTGGCAATCGCGCCATCATGCGTCCGCAAAAACGGATTGGTCGCCATTTCAAGCCCGATACTTGTCGGCAATGTCGGCAGACCTTCCGCCCGCAACCGCTCAATCTCACGGCCACGCTCTTTCAATGCCGGATTGCCGCCATCCACATCCAGCGCAAAGCGCAAATTACTCAGCGTATATTCATGCCCGCAATAGACCTGTGTTTCCACAGGCAGCATTGTAAGTTTGTGCAAAGATGCAAACATATCCGCCGGTGTGCCTTCAAATAAACGGCCACACCCAAGCGCAAACAAAGTATCGCCGGTAAAGACAACCTTGGCCTGCGGCAGATAATAGCTGATTTCGCCTGCCGTATGGCCGGGTGTGGCAATCACCTGCACTTCAAATGTACCGAACTGAAACCTGTCACCGTCTTTAACGCCGCGATCCATGCCCGGAATTGTCTCTGCCGACGGGCCGGTAATTTTCACTCCGAAAGCACGCTTGAGCACGTCATTGGCTGCCACATGATCAAAATGGTGATGGGTGGAGAAAATGAAATCCAGTTTCCAGCCACGGCGTGCCAGAGCATCGCGGATTGCCAGTTCTTCCGGCGCATCAATCGCCGCAGTCAGTCCGGTTTCAGGATCATGGATCAGCACGCCGAAATTATCTTCACGGCAATAGAATTGTTCAATTTCAAGACGAGCCATCATATTGCTCCCGCTTATTTTTTATCTGCCGGTGCTGCGCTGCCTTCCGTTCCCCATGGAACCAGAGAATGTTTTTTAATCAGCGGCAGCTGGAACATTGTAAAGGCGATTGTGATTGGCATCACACCCCATACTTTGAATGTCACCCAGGCATCCGTTGAAAAATTGCGCCACACAACTTCATTGATCACCGCCAGCACGAAGAAAAACACACCCCAGCGGAATGTCAGCTTGCGCCAGCCTTCAGCATCCAGTTTAAACGCCTGATCAAAGACATAGCCGAGAAGCGCTTTGCCAAAAAACAGACCGCCGAGCAAAATGCCGCCGAACAGGCAGTTAACGATGGTTGGTTTCATTTTTATGAAAGTATCATTGTGCAGCCACAGGGTCAGCGCACCAAAAACCAGCACCACAATCCCCGAAACCAGTGGCATGATCGGCAGACTGCGCGTCATGATCCATGAGACAACCAGCGCAATCACCGTAGCCGCCATAAACAAGGCCGTCGCAATGAAAATCGGCTGACCGATCTGTGCCAATACCGGAAAACGCTCGACCAGCCATTCACCGCGCGAATTGGCGAAGAAGAACACCAGCAACGGCCCCAGTTCCAGCGCCAGCTTTAACAGTGGCGGCACTTCCTTGCGCTGCGGGTCGGACGGATCGCGTTCAAAAATCTGATCGTTCATCGTGCTTCTCCTGCAATCGCTCCGGCAAAATCCTGTGCCGTAAACGGCTCCAGATCATCAATCTGCTCACCGACACCAATGAAATAGACCGGTAACTTATGTTTGGCAGCAATCGCCACTAAAATACCGCCGCGGGCAGAGCCATCGAGCTTGGTCATGACCAGCCCGTTCACACCGGCAATATTTTTGAAAATTTCAACCTGACTGAGCGCATTCTGACCCGTAGTGGCATCCAGTGTCTGCAATACTGTATGCGGGGCTTCTGGATCATGCTTGCCAAGCACGCGCACGATTTTTGCCAGTTCGTCCATCAGTTCGGCTTTGTTCTGCAAACGACCTGCCGTATCAATAATCAGCACATCGCTGCCTGCATCCTTGGCCTGCTGCCATGCATCAAAAGCCAGCCCTGCCGCATCGGCACCAAGTTTGGAAGACACAACCGGCGAACCGGTACGCTCGCCCCAGATATGTAATTGCTCGATTGCAGCTGCGCGGAATGTATCACCGGCCGCCAGCATCACTTTCAGCCCGCCTGCAGTCAGTTTGGCCGCCAGCTTGCCGATAGTCGTGGTTTTACCGGTGCCATTCACACCGACAACAAGAATGACATGCGGTTTATGGGAAAGATCAAGCTCCAGAGGCTTTGCCACCGGCACCAGCACTTTTTCAATTTCACTGCGCATGATCTTGCGCACTTCATCGGTCGAAATATCTTTACCGTAACGTCCCGAAGACAGGCTGTCGGTAATGCGCATCGCAGTTTCCAGACCAAGATCGGCCTGAATCAGCACATCCTCCAGTTCCTGCAACGTCTCTTCATCCAGCTTGCGCTTGGTGAAAATACTGCCGATCGAATCGCCTAACTGCTGCGAAGAACGTGACAGACCACTGCGCAACCGCTCAAACCATGACAGCTTCTTTTCCGGCGCGGCGTCAGCAACAACCGGTTCCGGCTCCTGCTTAACCTCAACGGCTTTACTGACGGTGACCTTAACCGACTTTGCTGCAACCTCCGGCACAATCTCTTCATCAGAAATTTCCGGCTCTTCATCAAAAACTTCCGGCTCGGCTTCAGGATAGGCCGGTACAATTTCAAGTGTTGCCGGATCAGCAATCACCGGTTCCGAGAGCAGATCTTCAACTTTTTCCAGAAAAGTCTCATGCGGCGGCTCATCAGCCTGCGTTATTTCTTGCCGCACAGTTTCATCCGGCAGCGGCTGATCATAGACCGGTTTCAGCTCAATCACTGCCGGATCGGCAATCACCGGTTCTGAGAGCAGGTCTTCAATTTTTTCCAGCACTGTTTCATGCGGCGGCTCAACGGCAACAGGCTGCGCATCAGCCTCAGCGCTTTCTTGCGCTACCGGTGCCAGAATTTCCTCTGCCGGCTCGGAAGAGGCCTCCTCTTTTTTGCCGAAAGAAAAAATCTTTTTAATAAAACCCATAGCCATGAATACAGCGCTTCTTATTTTCGAATGATATTTGGAGCATTTCCAATTTATATTGAATCTTAGAAAATGCTCTATCTATTTATTTTTATGCGTATCTTAGTCCCGAAAACCGGCACCCGCTTTTCGGGATACGATCTGAATAGTTCACGAAACAGCCAACAGCTTATCGCCATCATGACCGGAGATCATGCGGCTGACAATCTGCCCGGCGGTCAGTTCGCCCGTATCCAGTCCGGTCAGGGTAAAGCCCTCTGTGCGGCCCAACCCGTCTCGCTCCACCAGAATATTCTGCACAGTGCCTTTGAGACTTTCCAGATGCAAGCGGTAAGCCTCATCACCGGCAGCACGCAGACGGGCGGCACGCTCTTTAATCACCTCGCGGCGCAGTTGCGGCATACGCGCGGCAGGCGTGCCTTCACGCGGGCTGTAAGGAAAAACGTGCAAATGCGTCAGTCCGCATTCCTCAACAATGCGAATGGAATTTTGAAACATCTCTTCGGTCTCGGTCGGGAAACCGGCGATAATATCCGCGCCGAAAACCGCATCGGGACGTAATTTGCGCACATCTTCACAAAAACGGATGGAATCATCGCGCAAATGACGGCGCTTCATGCGCTTGAGGATCATATTATCCCCCGATTGCAGTGAGAGATGCAAATGCGGCATCAGGCGCGTTTCATTGGCAAGCGCTTCCATCAAATCCTCATCCGCCTCAATCGAGTCGATGGAAGACAAACGCAGGCGCTGCAAATCCGGCACCTGAGCCAGCACCGTTTTTACCAGTTTGCCGAGACGCAGATTGCCCGGCAGATCAGGCCCGTAAGAGGTCATATCCACGCCGGTCAGCACCACTTCCGCATAGCCGTTACCGACCAGACGCTTGACCTGCTCAACCACGCCGCCCATCGGCACCGAGCGGGAATTGCCGCGGCCATAAGGAATAATGCAGAAAGTGCAGCGGTGATCACAGCCATTTTGCACCTGCACAAAGGCACGCGCACGGCCTTCAATCGCATCCACCATATGGCTGGCGGTTTCACGCACTTCCATAATATCGTTGACGCGCACTTTCTCGAACTGGTTCACACCAAAATCCGGCAACATGCGATAGGAGTTGGATTTCAGCTTTTCTTCATTGCCGAGAACAAGATCAACTTCATCCATCGCCGCAAAATCATCCGCACCGGTCTGCGCCGCGCAGCCGGTCACAATAATACGCGCTTCCGGATTTTCACGGCGTGCTTTACGGATCGCCTGACGTGCCTGACGCACCGCTTCCGCCGTTACCGCACAGGTATTGAAGATGATTGCGCCATTTTCCAGCGTACCGAGACCGGCTTCATCAGCCTCGCGCTTCATCACTTCGGATTCATAAGTGTTCAGCCGGCAGCCGAATGTTACAACCTCAACCGCCATAATCAGGCACCTTCTGCTGTTGTGTCTTTTGTCCAAAGACCTGTTGCCGGATCAAACTGCCCCGAAAACTCCCACTCAGCCGGTCCTGTCATTAAAACATGATCATCATCGCGCCAGTCGATCTGCAAAATTCCGCCCGGAACAATGACTTTAACACTGCGCCCTGTGCGGCGCGTGCGTGCGGCACTGACTGCACTTGCACAAGCCGCCGAACCACAGGCCCGTGTCAGCCCCACACCGCGCTCCCAGGTGCGGATGGTCAGTTCATTCTCACCGGTCACCTGCGCGATGGAAATATTTGCCTTTTCCGGAAAAATCGGATGATTTTCCAGCAAAGGGCCGAATTTATCCAGCTCATAGGACCAGACATCCTGATCAACCCAGAAAATTGCATGGGGATTGCCCATTGACGCCACAGAAGGCGAATGCAAAACCGGCGCATCAATCGGCCCGATCTGCAACTCGATCATCCGCGTATCGCGGAACTCTTCCGCCAGCGGAATGGCCTGCCAGTCAAAATGCGGCTTGCCCATATCCACGCGGATCAGCCCGTCCGGCCGCTCCTCAGCCTGTAGCAGACCCGCCAGTGTTTCAAACGTAAATTGTGTTTTGCCGGTTTCTGCCGCCAACGCCTGCACCACGCATCGCGTACCGTTGCCGCAGGCCTGCGCCTCACTGCCATCGCAATTGATGATACGAATATAATAATCCGTGCCGGTTGTTTTCGGATCATGAATTGCCATGATCTGGTCAAAACCGGTTTGCGCATCAGCATTGATTGCGCGTGCGGCATCCGGCGTGATCCGGTCGGACCGGCCGCGCATATCCGCAACAATAATTTTGTTGCCAAGGCCGTTCATCTTGGCAAAAGCTGCATTGGCTGACATAGATACCGACATAAGTTTCACAATTTTGGGACTTATTCCGCTCAGGCAATGCTGCAGCCTGCAACGAAACAGCGTCAAATTTCAGTCCGGATACCCGCAAAAACAAGGCGACACCCGCAAAATCTGCCTTAAACCACGCCATAACAGGTTTAAAGGCTTAAGATGTGCTCTATATGGCGGAACTTAAGCGAAATTGCCAGTATATGTGTGTCTGTTTCAGAAAGGCACGGTACATTTTTAGCACCTTCGCGATGATGGCGCAGTTATCATCCGCCAGAATGTGACACGCTTTTACCCACGGAAAAGCAGATCATATCTTGGCCGCGCGGCAAAATATGTTTATTCTTTCAAGTATAACATGCTCAAGCTGCGCAGACAGCCGGACTTTTTCAGGACATTGCCTCTGAAAAATCACGCAATTCTGTCCAATTCCTTTTTGCTCGATGATTCCTTTTAAATGCAAAATGGTCTAAGCTGCGCCGCATTGTGCTTTAAGATTGACCTGTATACGGAACTGTTTCAGTGATTCCGCATCAGAAAAGATATGACCAAGGAGATGGGTATGGGAGTTTCTAAGATTGGCCTGCTCGGACTTGCAGCTGCCACCATTCTCGCAGGCTGCCAGAGTTCGCGCTTTGACAATACGGCCAGCAACACTCCCCCGCAGGCACAGCGCCCTGCTCCTTTGCGTCCGGCACCGACCACCACAGTGCAGTCCGGCGCGCTCAATGATGTGAATGCATCACAGTTTCCGGCAAATCCGAATGATATGAATGCAACGGCGCAGGGCAATACACAGGTTGCCAGCCTGCCGCCTGCATCCTCCGTTGATCTGACACCGGGTAAAGTTGCCGGTGTGTGGAATGCAAGCCTTGCCGGTCAGAGCTGTAAAGTGGCAACCCCGCAGACCAAATTCGGTCAGGGCTTCCGCGCAGGTCCGCTGCGCTGCCCGGGCGAACTGGCCAACCTGTCCTCATGGGCAGTGAATGGCAAACAGCTTGTGCTTTATGATGCAAATGGCGGCACCGTCGCTTCGCTCTATTCCTCCGCTGACGGTCGTTTCGACGGTCAGACATCAGGCGGTCAGCCGATCAGCCTGTCCCGTTAAAACCGGCTATAATCCGGCTGGTCAATTCATGAATGCGAAAGCTGCAGACCCCCTCTGCAGCTTTTCATCTGTCAGAGGTTTAAATGTCTTTCGATAAAGCGCTTAAAGCCTATCCGTCCGTTTCCGAACGCTATGATTCTCTGGCCGCTTCCGGCGATATTGAGGCCGATCCGCAGCAAAGACTCTTGGCGAAACGCTATGACACTTTGATTGAAGCCATTTGCGCCAAGCGACTGACCCGCAAATCCAGCGCTCTGGGCTGGCTGTTCGGCCGGTCAAAACAGGCCGCAAATCCGGTCAAAGGCCTTTATGTGCATGGTGAGGTCGGTCGCGGCAAAACCATGTTGATGGATATGTTCTTTGAATTGCTGCCGGTTGAACGCAAACGCCGCGCCCATTTCAATGATTTTATGGCCGATGTGCACGAGCGCATCCACGCCCATCGCCAAGCCTTCAAAAACGGCGAAACCAAGCAGGAAGACCCGATCCCGCCGGTGGCCGAAGCGCTGGAAAAACAGGCATGGGTTCTGTGCTTTGACGAATTTACCGTCACCGATATTGCCGATGCGATGATCCTGTCGCGCCTGTTCTCCGCACTTTTCGAACGCGGCGTGGTGCTGGTGGCCACCTCCAATGTGGCGCCGGATAATCTCTATCCGAACGGCCTGAACCGGCAGTTGTTTTTGCCTTTTGTCAGCATTCTCAAAACCCGCGTCAATGTCATCAATCTTGATTCACGCACCGATTACCGCCTTGAAAAGCTCGACCGCCAGCCGGTCTATATCACGCCGCTCAGTTCGGAGAGTGATGCGAAGATGGATGAAGCATGGCGCATCCTCACGGACGGACGCCGTGAAACGGCCGAAACCATCACAGTTAAAGGCCGCAATATTCATTTAACCCGCACAGTGGGGGATGCGGTGCGCGTTACTTTTGATGAATTATGCGCCAAACCGCTTGCTGCTGCCGATTATCTGGCCATTATGGCCCGTTTCCGCACCATGTTTATTGATCATGTGCCGGTGCTGGAACTTTCCAGACGCAATGAAGCCAAACGTTTCATCCTGCTGGTGGATACGCTCTATGATCATCATGCGCGCGCTGTGATTTCCGCCGCCGCAACACCGGACAAGCTCTATAGTGCGCCAAGCGGCACAGAAGCCTTTGAATTTGACCGCACCGCCTCGCGCCTTTTCGAAATGCAGAGCGCGGAATATCTTGAAGCCTTTGAAGACGGCGATCCGCGCCAGAAAAATATTGCCTGAGGCGATTGCGAGATCCTTTCAGGCAAAATAGCATTGAAACGATGCGTCACAATATCGTGACGATCCTGATTTAAGAATTTTATGTGCAAATGGAATCATTTGCCGTCCGGATATAAGACCAGAACCAGTTCCTGTTCTGCAATTTGCGTGCCCAACCATCTGAACAAAACGCCGGTCTTTTCAGGAACCGGCCATGTTTCATAATAAGCTGCACATAAAAACAACAAGATAGAGCATTTTTCTTGTTTTCGAGAAACCGGAAAAGCTCTGACAGACTGCCTAAAATCATGTCTTGCCGGACATAAAATCAGTGTGAATTTTGCCTCCGTTTTTGCCGGTGCAGAAGGGGAAAAAATCTGGCTTTTGTCAAAACTGATTTACGTTTACGTAAGAACTTATTTAGCTAAACGATTGAAATCTTTAAATACAAAATTATTAGTTGAGTTATTTTGAAAACGGGCATATCGACCATACAGCGTAATGGCCTCTGCCAGAAATTTCGGACAGAAAACCGAATGAAAAACCTGGATAGAGGTCTGGCTGTTTTAGTTAGATTTAGATCAGGGAAGTAACCAGCATGGCTCGCAATAAAATTGCCCTCATCGGTTCAGGCATGATCGGCGGAACGCTCGCCCATTTGGCCGGCCTTAAAGAGCTCGGCGACATTGTGTTGTTCGATATCGCCGAAGGTACCCCGCAAGGCAAAGGCCTCGATATCGCAGAATCTTCACCGGTTGACGGTTTTGATGCGAAATTTACCGGTGCCAATGACTATGCGGCCATTGAAGGCGCAGATGTTGTTATCGTTACCGCCGGTGTACCGCGCAAGCCTGGCATGAGCCGTGATGACCTGCTGGGCATCAACCTCAAAGTCATGGAACAGGTCGGTGCCGGTATTGCCAAATATGCGCCGGATGCTTTCGTGATCTGCATCACCAACCCGCTCGATGCGATGGTCTGGGCATTGCAGAAATTCTCCGGTCTGCCGGCAAATAAAGTTGTCGGTATGGCTGGCGTGCTTGACTCAGCACGTTTCCGTTATTTCCTCTCCGAAGAATTCAACGTTTCCGTTGAAGATGTCACCGCCTTCGTTCTCGGCGGTCACGGCGATACCATGGTTCCTTCGAGCCGCTACTCGACCGTTGCCGGTATTCCTTTGACCGATCTGGTCGAAATGGGCTGGACAACACAGGAAAAGCTCGACCAGATCATTCAGCGCACCCGTGACGGCGGTGCTGAAATCGTTGGTCTTCTGAAAACCGGTTCCGCTTATTACGCACCGGCTTCCTCTGCCATCCTGATGGCCGAATCCTACCTCAAGGATAAGCGCCGCGTTCTGCCGGTTGCAGCACATCTGACCGGCCAGTACGGCGTGAAAGACATGTATGTCGGCGTGCCGACCATCATCGGCGCGAACGGCGTTGAACAGGTTATCGAAGTTCAGCTCGACAAAGACGAACAGGCTGCATTTGAGAAATCAGTTGCTGCAGTTCAGGGTCTTTGCGACGCTTGTATCGCGATTGCACCTAACCTGAAATAAGCTCCCGCAGCTTAGAGTTCTGGGTTGTTTCGGGGCGCTTTTCCCAAAGTGGCCCCGAACTGCTCTCTGGAACTTCATATAAAAATCACGAAGCCTGTCTATCAACATAAGTTGTAAACACAGGTTTCAGGGCGCCCTAAAAGGACAACCAGATGAATATTCACGAATATCAGGCCAAGCGCCTGCTCCACTCCTACGGCGCACCGATTGCCAATGGCGTGGCTGTCTACTCCGCTGAACAGGCTGAAGAATGGGCAAAGACCCTTCCTGGCCCGCTTTATGTGGTTAAGAGCCAGATCCATGCCGGTGGCCGCGGTAAAGGCAAGTTCAAAGAACTGCCAGCCGATGCCAAAGGTGGTGTGCGTCTTGCCAAGTCGATTGAAGAAGTTGTTGCCAATGTTAAAGAAATGCTCGGCAACACTCTGGTTACCAAGCAGACCGGTCCTGCCGGCAAGCAGGTAAACCGTCTTTACATCGAAGATGGTGCAGACATTGAGCGCGAACTGTATCTCTCCCTGCTGATCGACCGTTCCGTCGGCCGTCCGGCTTTCGTTGTTTCCACCGAAGGCGGTATGGACATCGAAGCTGTTGCAGAAGAAACACCGGAAAAGATCGTTACTGTTGCAATCGATCCTGCCAAGGGCGTGACCGATGAAGACAATGCCAAGCTTGCCGATGCTCTGAAGCTCGAAGGCGAAGCACGCGCAGATGCAATCGCGCTGTTCCCGATTCTCTACAAAGCTTTTGTTGAAAAAGACATGAGCCTTCTGGAAATCAACCCGCTGATCGTCATGACCAATGGTCGTGTACGCGTGCTGGATGCGAAAGTATCCTTCGACGGCAATGCTCTGTTCCGTCATCCGGATGTTGTTGAGCTGCGCGATCTGTCGGAAGAAGACGAAAAAGAAATCGAAGCTTCCAAGCATGATCTGGCTTATGTTGCCCTCGACGGCAATATCGGCTGCATGGTCAATGGTGCCGGCCTTGCTATGGCAACCATGGACATCATCAAGCTTTACGGCGCAGAACCGGCTAACTTCCTCGATGTTGGCGGCGGCGCTACCAAGGAAAAAGTAACAGCTGCATTCAAGATCATCACTGCTGACCCTGCAGTTGAAGGTATTCTCGTCAACATCTTCGGCGGCATCATGAAATGTGATGTTATTGCTGAAGGCGTGATCGCAGCTGTTAAAGAAGTCGGCCTGAAAGTTCCTCTGGTGGTTCGTCTCGAAGGCACCAATGTTGAGCTTGGCAAAAAAATCATCAACGAGAGCGGCCTGAATGTTATTTCAGCTGACGATCTCGACGATGCAGCACAGAAAATCGTTGCTGCAGTGAAGGGAAATTGATCCATGTCTATTCTTGTAAACAAGGACACCAAGATTCTCGTTCAGGGTCTGACCGGTAAGACAGGTACTTTCCACACTGAACAGGCTCTCGCCTATTACGGCACCCAGATGGTTGGCGGTATCCACCCTAAAAAGGGCGGCGAAACCTGGACAGGTTCCAAGGGCGAAAATCTGCCGATTTTTGCAACTGTTGCTGAAGCCAAGGAACGCACCGGTGCAGATGCATCCGTGATCTATGTTCCGCCGGCAGGTGCCGCTGATGCGATCATCGAAGCGATTGAAGCTGAAGTCCCGTTCATCGTCTGCATCACCGAAGGTATTCCGGTTCTGGACATGGTACGCGTGAAAGAACGTCTGGAACGTTCAAAATCACGTCTGCTCGGCCCTAACTGCCCGGGCATCCTAACCCCTGAAGAATGCAAGATCGGCATCATGCCGGGCAATATCTTCAAAAAGGGTTCGGTCGGCGTTGTTTCCCGTTCCGGTACACTGACCTATGAAGCTGTGTTCCAGACCTCTAATGAAGGTCTCGGCCAGACCACTGCTGTCGGTATCGGCGGCGATCCGGTCAAGGGCACCGAATTCATCGACGTATTGGAAATGTTCCTTGCTGATGATGAAACCAAGTCGATCGTTATGATCGGTGAAATCGGCGGCTCGGCTGAAGAAGATGCAGCCCAGTTCCTTAAAGATGAAGCCAAGCGCGGCCGTAAGAAGCCAATGGTTGGCTTTATCGCCGGCCGTACCGCTCCGGAAGGCCGCACCATGGGTCATGCCGGTGCCGTTATCTCCGGCGGCAAGGGCGGCGCTGAAGACAAGATTGCAGCAATGGAAGAAGCCGGTATCCGCGTTTCCCCATCCCCTGCACAGCTCGGCAAGACACTTGTAGAGGTTCTCAAAGGCTGATTGCTTTTGAGCTGAAACGAACAGCGGCGGCTGCATCCTGCAACCGCCTCTAAAAAGCCCGGTTCGTAGCCCATGCCCCGAACCGGGCACAATAAAATGAAACTTATGCCCGTTTTTGTTGGAAATATTTGCTGGCGCACTATTTCCATCACAGAAACAACAGACCAGTAACTTAAAACGGGACCGGAAAGCTTTTTCCGGTATGGCCGGTATAAGGAGACGGAGTGGATACTCCGGCAAGGACAATGGCACGGCACGAAGAAGCCAATGACGTTTTCGCCCTGACCTCGTTTCTCTATGGCGGCAATGCCGACTATATTGAGGAACTCTATGCTGCATATGAAACCGATCCGAATTCGGTCAATGCAGAATGGCGCGATTTTTTTGCTAATCTCGGCGATAATCCAAAGGATGTATTTGAAAACGCCCGTGGCGCATCCTGGGAAAGAAGCAACTGGCCTGTAACACCAAATGATGAGCTGACCTCAGCTCTCGACGGTAACTGGGCGGAAGTTGAAAAGCACATCACAGACAAGCTGAAGGGCAAAGGCGGCAAAGCTGCTGCTGCACCGGCCCTGTCTGAAGCTGAAATCACACAGGCTGCCCGCGACAGCGTCCGCGCGATCATGATGATCCGCGCTTACCGTATGCGCGGCCATCTGCATGCCAATCTCGATCCGCTCGGCCTTTCTGAAAAGCCGAATGATTATAACGAGCTGGCACCGGAAAATTACGGCTTTACGCCTGCAGATTTTGACCGCAAAATCTTTATCGACAATGTGCTCGGCCTTGAATATGCAACCGTGCGCGAAATGCTCGATATTCTCAAGCGCACTTATTGCTCAACGCTCGGCGTTGAATTCATGCATATTTCCGACCCTGCTGAAAAAGCATGGATTCAGGAACGCATTGAAGGCGCAAATAAAAATATCGCTTTCACACCGGAAGGCAAAAAAGCCATCATGTCCAAACTGATCGAAGCTGAAGGCTTTGAACAGTTTATCGACGTGAAATACAAAGGCACCAAGCGCTTCGGTCTCGACGGCGGTGAATCCCTGATCCCTGCCCTTGAACAGATCGTCAAGCGCGGCGGTTCCATGGGCGTGAAAGAAGTTATTTTCGGTATGGCTCACCGTGGCCGTCTGAACGTGCTTTCACAGGTTATGGGCAAACCGCACCGCGCCATTTTCCACGAATTCAAAGGCGGCTCCTATGCCCCTGATGATGTGGAAGGTTCGGGCGACGTTAAATACCATCTGGGTGCGTCTTCTGACCGCGAATTTGACGGCAACACCGTTCACCTGTCGCTGACAGCCAACCCTTCGCATCTGGAAATCGTTAATCCGGTGGTTATGGGTAAAGCCCGCGCCAAGCAGGATCTGCTTGCCGGCCGTACCCGTGATGAAATCGTACCACTGGCTGAACGCGCCAAAGTCATGCCGCTGCTGCTTCATGGTGATGCTGCTTTCGCCGGTCAGGGCGTGGTTGCAGAATGTCTCGGCCTTTCCGGTCTGCGCGGCCACCGCGTTGCCGGTACGGTTCACTTCATCATCAATAACCAGATCGGTTTCACCACCAATCCGGCCTTCTCCCGCTCATCCCCATATCCTTCCGATGTGGCCAAGATGATCGAAGCGCCGATCTTCCACGTCAATGGTGATGATCCGGAAGCTGTGGTCTTCGCTGCAAAAGTTGCAACCGAATTCCGTCAGACCTTCCATAAGCCGGTTGTTGTGGACATGTTCTGCTACCGCCGCTTCGGTCACAACGAAGGCGACGAGCCTGCGTTCACCCAGCCTTTGATGTACAAGGAAATCCGCAAGCACAAAACCACTGTACAGCTCTACAGTGAAAAGCTGATTGCTGAAGGTCTTCTGACACAGGCTGACATCGACAAGATGAAAGCTGACTGGCGCGACAAGCTGGAAACAGAATTTGAAGCCGGCCAGAACTATAAGCCGAACAAAGCCGACTGGCTGGACGGTGCATGGGCAGGTCTGCGCACTGCAGACAATGCTGATGAACAGCGTCGCGGCAAAACCGGCGTACCGATGAAAAACCTCAAGGAAATCGGCAAGAAGCTTGCTGAAGTTCCGGCAGATTTCAACGTACACCGTACAGTTCAGCGCTTCCTCGACAACCGCTCCAAGATGATTGACAGCGGCGAAGGTATCGACTGGGCAACCGCTGAATCGCTGGCTTTCGGCTCGCTGGCACTTGAAGGTCATCCGATCCGCCTGTCCGGTCAGGACGTGGAACGCGGTACATTCTCGCAGCGTCACACTGTTCTTTACGATCAGGAAAACCAGAACCGTTATATCCCGCTGAATAATCTTCAGAAGGGTCAGGCGATTTACGAAGCCATCAACTCCATGCTTTCTGAAGAAGCTGTGCTTGGCTACGAATATGGTTATTCGCTGTCCGATCCGCGTGCGCTTGTTCTGTGGGAAGCCCAGTTCGGTGACTTCGCCAATGGTGCGCAGGTTGTATTTGACCAGTTCATCTCTTCGGGTGAGCGCAAATGGCTGCGTATGTCCGGTCTCGTCTGCCTGCTGCCGCACGGCTTTGAAGGTCAGGGTCCTGAACATTCGTCTGCCCGTCTGGAACGTTATTTGCAGCTTTGTGCTGAAGATAATATGCAGGTTGCCAATGTTACGACACCGGCAAACTACTTCCATATTCTGCGCCGTCAGATGAAACGCGACTTCCGTAAGCCGCTGATCATGATGACACCGAAGTCCCTGCTGCGTCACAAGCGTGCAATCTCTTCCTTGAGCGAACTGTCCGGAGACAGCACATTCCACCGCCTGCTGTGGGATGATGCGCAATATCTCAAGGATCAGCCGATCAAGCTGCAGAAAGATGCCAAGATCCGTCGCGTGGTTCTGTGTTCCGGTAAGGTCTATTACGACCTTTACGAAGAACGCGAAAAGCGCGGTATTGATGATGTCTACCTGCTGCGCGTTGAACAGCTCTATCCGTTCCCGGCAAAAGCGCTCATCAACGAACTGTCCCGTTTCCGCGGTGCAGAAATCGTCTGGTGTCAGGAAGAGCCGAAGAATATGGGCGCATGGTCGTTCATCGAACCATATCTGGAATGGGTTCTGGCGCATATTGATGCGAAATATCCGCGTGCCCGCTATGCAGGCCGTCCGGCTGCCGCATCGCCTGCAACAGGTCTGATGTCCAAGCATCTTGAACAGCTCGCAGCTTTCCTTGAAGATGCGCTCGGTTCGTAAAATTTAAATTCTGTGCCCTGCTGGTTTTCAGCGGGGCATATCATTCTCAAAGCCCATCCCGGATATGTAAATATTTCCGGATAAGACGGGCAAAAATTAACGGCGCATCAGCGTTGTTCCATTCGACAAGATTAAAGACCCAGGGAAGATAAAACCATGGCCACCGAAATCCGCGTTCCCACCCTCGGGGAATCCGTCACAGAGGCAACCATCGGCAAATGGCTCAAGAAAGTTGGCGACACTGTTGCTGCTGATGAACCATTGGTTGAGCTGGAAACCGACAAGGTTTCCATCGAAGTTCCGTCACCTGTTTCCGGCGTTCTGACCGAAATCGCCGCTCAGGAAGGCGACAATGTCGGTCTCGATGCCCTGCTCGGCCAGATTGACGCTTCGGGCGCCGCTGCTGCACCTGTTGCCGCCGCTCCTGCCGCACAGGCTGAAGCACCTAAGGCCGCCGCACCTGTTGCAGCCGCAGCATCCGCCGGCACCTCCATGCCAGCAGCACCTGCTGCCGCTAAACTTCTTGCAGAAGCAGGCCTGAACAATGATCAGGTTGACGGTTCCGGCAAGCGCGGTCAGGTTCTCAAAGGTGATGTTCTGGCAGCACTTGCAAAAGGCACAGCCCCTGCCGCTGCCGCACCAGTTGCAGCCCGTCCGGCTTCTTCCGGTGATGATGCACCACGCGAAGAACGCGTGAAAATGACCCGTCTGCGTCAGACCATTGCACGCCGACTGAAGGATGCGCAGAACACCGCAGCCATGCTCACCACTTACAATGAAGTGGATATGAGCGCGGTTATGGCTCTGCGTTCCCGCTACAAGGACATTTTCGAGAAGAAGCATGGCGTCAAGCTCGGCTTCATGGGCTTCTTCACCAAGGCTGTGACCCACGCCCTGAAGGAAATCCCTGCTGTTAATGCCGAAATCGACGGCACAGACATCATCTACAAGAACTTTGCCCATGTCGGCGTTGCCGTTGGTACAGACAAAGGCTTGGTCGTTCCTGTTGTGCGTGATGCCGATCAGATGTCGATTGCTGAAATCGAAAAAGAAATCGGTCGTCTGGGCCGCGCAGCCCGCGATGGTCAGCTTTCCATGGCTGATATGCAGGGCGGCACCTTCACCATCTCCAATGGCGGTGTTTACGGCTCCCTGATGTCTTCCCCGATCCTGAATGCTCCGCAGTCCGGTATTCTCGGCATGCACAAGATTCAGGAACGTCCGGTTGTTGTCGGCGGTCAGATCGTTATCCGTCCGATGATGTATCTGGCGCTGTCCTACGATCACCGTATCGTTGACGGCAAAGAAGCTGTGACCTTCCTCGTTCGCGTAAAAGACAGCCTGGAAGATCCGGAACGTCTGGTTCTCGACCTGTAATAAACTGAAAAAAGAGCGCTGCCTCTTATGGCGGCGCTCTTTTTACCTGCCTTCTCTCAGGGCGTTACCGCTTTGATAAATTTAAAGTGTATTCCGGTTTGATCCCGTCAGGCGGATACTCTGATCATATGAAATTTGCGCATATCGCCTGAATAAAATTTCAGACATCCGATAAGGTGCATAAAATCGCGGAGCCTTTCATGCAGTATGTGATCGAATTTACCGGTCTGATGGCGGTATTCGTGATCCTGCTTGTCGCGCCCGGTGCGGATTTCGCGCTGATTGTGCGCCAGAGCATTGTGCATGGCCGCCGCGCAGCCTTTATCACCAGTCTTGGTATCGGCGCGTCGCTGATGTTCCACATTTCCTATACAATCCTCGGCATCGGCCTGATTGTTTCCCAGTCACTGTTTCTGTTTTCCCTGATCAAATGGGCGGGTGCTGCCTATCTGTTTTATCTCGGCATCAAGGCGCTGCGTGAAAAACCGCTCAAAGCTGCCGATGCGGAAAAAATGGTGCAGACCGGCGAAACAGGAGCGGAAATCACAACAACAGCACAGGCAAATGTGATTTCGGCAAAACGTTGCTTCACAATGGGTTTCATCACCAATGCGCTGAACCCGAAAGCAGTTTTGTTTTTCCTCTCGCTGTTCTCGTCCCTTATCAGCCATGAAACACCGGCACTCATTCAGGTGATCTATGGTCTGCTGATGACTGTCATCGTTCTGAGCTGGTTTGCCATTGTTTCCCTGTTCTTCACGCTTGAACCGGTGCGCAAACGCTTTTTTGCACTGGGCAGCTGGTTTAATCGTGTGACCGGTATGGTATTTATCGGATTAGGAATTAAACTTGCCAGCCAGCAAGCACATTGACAGTACCGCCAAAGGCCCCGTCCGGTCTGATCTGACCGCCCCTGTAAATCAGAGTTTAACCGCCCCCAGAGGGAAACAATGATTATCAAGACATCACTTTTCAAAAAGACCTTTGCCTGTCTCACATCCTGCGTTTTGCTGGCAACATCGACGGGTGCAGCCAGTGCTGCCTGTATGCAGAACCGCGCGGTTTATACGGATAATAATCAGAATTATACGCTCACTTTCAGCCCTTCGCAGAAGGAAGATGAGCAATCCTCCAACAGTTTTGTCATCGCCGCCAATCAGACGCCGGATTTCAAATTGCAGGGTAATGTGCAATGGAGCGAAGGTTCATCGCGCCCCACAGCCATGATCACCTATAATTGTGCCAATGATGAAGGTGCAGAAGATGAAATTGATGATTGTACAATCTGGCAGGGTGTAGTTTATGCCCTGAAAGACGGCGCTGATGCAGAATTGCTGCCGCGCAATGATGAACCGGCTGCTGCTGCAATCCTGTTTCCGGATTTTGTCAGCATGCTCGACAGTTACGATTTTGGTCAGGCCAAACCGGCCGAACCGCTGAACTGGGAAGTGTTTCGCTTTAAAGCCTGCACACCCGAAGAATAAAAGATCAGCCCTCTCTGTTCACACAGAAATCCCCTGTCTGAGCAGACTTAAAAAGCGTTAAAAGGATTAAGCAATGTCTTATGATGTCGTTGTCATCGGTACCGGCCCCGGCGGTTATGTTGCAGCTATCAAGGCTGCCCAGCTCGGCCTGAAAGTGGCAGTTGTTGAAAAGCGCAGCACATTCGGCGGTACTTGCCTCAATGTCGGTTGCATTCCTTCAAAGGCATTGCTGCACGCTTCTGAAGTTTTTGCCGAAGCCGGTCATTCCTTTGATGCGCTCGGCGTTGAAGTCAGCGCACCAAAGCTCAATCTGGAAAAGATGCTGGCGCATAAAGTCACCACCGTTAAGGCCAATACTGCCGGTGTTGAATTCCTGTTCAAGAAAAACAAGATCGAAGCTTTCACCGGTTTCGGTAAAGTTGTTGCTGCAGGCAAGGTTTCAGTTACCGCTGAAGATGGTTCCGTGAAGGAACTGGAAACCAAAAACATCATCATCGCTACCGGTTCTGATGTTGCCGGTATTCCGGGCGTTCAGGTTGATATTGATGAGAAAGTCATCGTTTCCTCCACCGGCGCACTGGAATTCACTAAGGTTCCGGAAAATCTGGTTGTTGTCGGCGGCGGCGTCATCGGTCTGGAACTCGGCTCCGTATGGTCGCGTCTGGGTGCAAAAGTGACCGTTGTTGAATATCTCGACAAGATCCTTGGCGGCATGGATGGTGAAGTTTCCAAGCAGTTCCAGCGTATGCTGGCCAAGCAGGGTATTGATTTCAAACTCAGCGCCAAAGTGACTGCTGTTGAAAAATCCGGCAATGGCGCCAAGGTAACTTTCGAACCTGTTAAGGGCGGCGAAGCTGTTACCCTTGAAGCCGATGCTGTGCTGATCTCAACCGGCCGCCGTCCTTATACCGATGGTCTGGGTCTGGCTGAGGCCGGTGTTGCCCTTGATGAACGCGGCCGCGTTGCCATCAATGATCATTGGCAGACCAATGTTGCCGGCATTTATGCCATCGGCGACGTAGTAAAAGGCCCGATGCTGGCGCACAAGGCCGAAGATGAAGGCGTTGCCGTTGCAGAAATCATTGCCGGCCAGAAGGGCCATGTCAATTTTGACGTGATCCCGAGCGTTGTTTACACCCAGCCGGAAGTCGCTTCTGTCGGTAAAACCGAAGAAGAACTGAAAGCTGCCGGTATTGACTATAAAGTCGGCAAATTCCCGTTCACTGCCAATGGCCGCGCACGCGCCATGCAGCACACAGACGGTTTTGTGAAGATCCTCGCAGACAAGGCCACAGACAAAGTTCTCGGCGCCCATATCCTCGGCTACAATGCCGGTGAAATGATCCATGAACTGACTGTTCTGATGGAATTTGGCGGCTCTTCGGAAGATCTGGCCCGTACCTGCCACGCCCATCCGACCATGTCGGAAGCTGTTCGTGAATCGGCAATGGCCACTTACGACAAGCCAATTCATATGTAATTTGCGGATAATTCCCATCGAGAGGCCCGGTTTTGACCGGGCCTTTTCTGTTTTAAAGGGCATAAAAATCAAAGCGATATTACTCTGATTAAACTTAGAGCGCCATATGCCTGATTAGGCGTATAAAGGTCGCTCTAACACTTTAAAATCAGAGCATAATTTTACTATAAACTAATCCAAGTTTAAGGAATTATGCTCTGGTTAGGCTTTGTTGAGAATATCAGGGCACAATAGCGGATAAAGAAAGTTCCGACCAAGCGAAAGCGCAGCCGCCAGCCATGCCGACCCTTACCCGCCTCATCCTTATTCTGGCTGTTATTGCCGCCTGTATTTATGGCGCAATGCTGGCACTTGTCAGGACGGTCACTCCGGTCACATCGGAAATCATCGTGCGCGTGCCTGCGCATAAAATGCTGCAACAACCGGACAATAACAGCCCTGTCAGCCCCGCCCCTGCACAATCCCCTTATACGGACGGGGAACCGGAGGCTGAAGATGCAGAATAAGCTCTCCTCCCATGCCGCTATTGATGCCTTTCTGGAAATGATGAGTGCAGAACGCGGTGCGGCAGAAAATACGCTGGAATCCTATCGCCGTGATCTGGAAACTGCCGCCGATTTTATGGTGCAGCGCAACAGCACACTGGCAGCAGCCGGTTCTGAGGACATCAAAGCCTGCCTTGATGATATGAATATTCAAGGCTTTGCCGCCACCTCACAGGCGCGTCGCCTGTCATCATTCCGGCAGTTTTTTCGCTTTCTTTATACGGAAGGCATGCGCAAGGATGATCCGACGGGCATTATTGATGCGCCGAAGAAAAAACAGGCGCTGCCGAAAATCATGAGCGAAGACACGGTCTCAAAGCTGCTGATGCAAGCGGAAAGCGAAGCAGATATCAGCACATGGGCGCAGGACGATATGAGCGGCTATTTCAACGCTGTGCGGCTGCATGCGCTGCTGGAGCTGCTCTATGCCACAGGCATGCGCGTGAGCGAGCTTGTCAGCCTAGCGGAAAGAACTGTGCGCAGCAATCAGCGCTTTTTGCTGGTACGCGGTAAAGGTGCCAAAGAACGTATGGTACCGCTGTCTGTCAAAGCGCAAAATGTGCTGCAAATTTATCTGAAATTGCGTGACCGGGTGCCCGAATGGCAGGACAATCCATGGGTGTTTCCTGCCCGCTCGGAAAGCGGCTATCTGGCACGGCAGGTCTTTGCGCGGGATCTGAAAGCGCTGGCGGCACGGGCCGGTATTGCCGCAGCAGCGGTATCGCCCCATGTGCTGCGCCACGCTTTTGCCAGTCATCTTTTGCAAAATGGTGCCGATTTACGTGCAGTTCAGCAATTATTAGGCCATTCGGACATTTCTACGACACAAATTTATACCCATGTGCTAGAAGAACGTCTGCATCAGCTGGTTGCAACGCATCATCCGCTTGCCGATTGAAGCTATGCCGTTTAAGAGAAGCATATTCGGCAGATAGATTTTTCTGTCAGACAATCTATATAGGACAGATGGAACCGTCGCACAGGCTTTGAAGTCTGACGGTTTAAGTCTCCGGAGCGTAATAGTCAGGTCATATGTATAATTACCTTGATTTCGAAAAACCCGTCGCTGATCTTGATGGTCAGATTCTCGAGCTGAAAAAACTGGCGCAGGAAAGCGGCAGCGTCGAAATGAGCGATGAAATACGGCGGCTTGAGAAGCGCTCAAGTGATGCGCTGAAAGATATTTACCGCAAGCTCACCCCTTGGCAGAAAGTGCAGATCGCCCGTCATCCGGATCGTCCGCATTGCCTTGATTATGTGAACCGCCTGTTTACAGAATTTACGCCTCTGGCCGGTGACCGCAACTTTGCTGAAGATCAGGCCATTCAGGCCGGTTTTGCCCGTTTTAACGGTATTCCTGTTGCTGTTCTCGGTCAGGAAAAAGGCAATGACACCAAAACCCGCCTGAAACATAATTTCGGTTCCCCGCGTCCTGAAGGCTATCGCAAGGCCATCCGCATCATGGAACTGGCTGACCGTTTCAAACTGCCGGTCATTACTTTTGTGGATACTGCCGGTGCTTATCCGGGCGTCAGCGCCGAGGAACGCGGTCAGGCGGAAGCCATTGCCCGTTCGCTGGAAATCAGCCTGAAACTGCGCGTACCGGTAATCACCATCATCATCGGTGAAGGCGGCTCGGGCGGTGCGATTGCGATTGCTGTCGCCAATCGTGTTTATATGCTGGAACATGCAATCTATTCGGTGATCTCGCCGGAAGGTGCCGCTTCCATTCTGTGGCGTGATTCGACCCGCGCCAAGGATGCTGCCACCAATATGCGTATTACCGCGCAGGATCTGCATGAGCTGAAAATCATCGATAATATTATTCCGGAGCCGCTTGGCGGCGCGCATCGCGGCAAAACTGCCATTATTGATGCAACCGGCGAGATTATTGCGCAAGCGCTGAAATCACTGGAAAATACAGACGGTGACACGCTGCGTCAGGAACGCCGCCAGAAATATCTGGCAATGGGGCGTAATCTCTGAGTTTTCAGATAAAATTGTGATATGAAAAGGCCGTGCTTGATGTGCGGCCTTTGTCTTATCGGCCCCATGGTCAGCGCTGATTGACTATGTAAATATCACCCGACACTAACTTATCAACACTTTGTCAATCATAACAAACGATAATGCGGGACAGGCTGACTGCTGCTGAAAATTTGCCTTTTTGCTATTTCAGGATATTTTGTTCTAACTCTTGCGTAATTGTGCCGGTGAATCTGATGAAACTGAGAACTGCAATTTTTGCTTCGCTGATCGCAACCGTGGCGCTTGCCGGTTGTCAGGGTTCTGTCTTTGATGGTGTCGGCGCCAAGGCTGAGCGTGAATTGCCTGCCAAGGTACAGGCAAAAATCAAAGCCAAAGGCATGAACAAGAATGCACCGGTTATGGCACGTATCTTTAAGGAAGAAGGCGTGCTGGAAATCTGGAAGCAGAAGACCAATGGCCGCTATGATATGGTTGCCACATATGAAATCTGCAAATGGTCCGGCAAGCTCGGCCCGAAATATGTTGAGGGCGATCGTCAGGCACCGGAAGGTTTCTATTCGGTCACTGCCGCGCAGATGAACCCGAATTCGCAATATTACCTGTCTTTCAATCTCGGCTTTCCCAATGCCTATGACCGTGCCAATGGCCGCACCGGTCAGCATCTGATGGTTCATGGCGCCTGCTCTTCTGCCGGCTGCTATTCCATGACCGATGAAAGCATGTCGGAAATCTATGCTTTCGGCCGCGATGCCTTTAAGGGCGGCCAGCGTGATTTTCAGGTTCAGGCCTTTCCGTTCCGCATGACCGCAGCCAATATGGCGCGTTATAAGAGCGATCCGAATTATGAATTCTGGACCATGCTCAAACAGGGCTATGACCAGTTTGAAATCACTAAAGTGCCGCCGAAAGTCGATGTTTGCGGCAAGCGCTATGTGTTTAACCAGAACTTCCCCGGCCAGCAGAATGTTTCGGCTTCAGCCGCCTGCCCGCCAATGTCGCAGCCGGATTCCATCCAGTCTGCTTATTCCAGCTATCAAAAAACCTATGATGCAGCTTTCTCAAGCGCATTGATCAAATCAGCGAAGAAACAGCCTGCGCCATCCATCACAGGTCTTCAGGAAGCCCGTCTGGTATCAGACTGGAGCGCCCGCCGCGCCCGTGGTGAAAAGGTATCGCGCACACCGCCGTCGCTGAGCCCTGCATCAAGCGAAAAACCGGGCGCACCGGATATTGCGGCACCAACTGCAATTGCACAAAAACCGGCCTCTGAAGC
Organism: Pseudochrobactrum asaccharolyticum; assembly: GCA_040392545.1. Taxonomy (GTDB): domain Bacteria; phylum Pseudomonadota; class Alphaproteobacteria; order Rhizobiales; family Rhizobiaceae; genus Pseudochrobactrum; species Pseudochrobactrum asaccharolyticum_A. The sequence continues at coordinate 114,947 of JBEBVV010000003.1, forward strand.
AACACCGGCCACAGTGCCGACAGCAGTTGCAACAACAGCTCCGTCAGCAAGCCAGCCTGCACTGGACCAGAATACAGTGGATCAGAATGCAACGGCCTCGATCAATAATGCGGCTGTACCATTGCCGCAGGCTAATCCAACAGAAGCTGAAACTGCACCACAGGTCGCAGCAGAAGCCACAGCCGCAGAGAAAAAATCGCTCTGGAACAGGCTGACCGGTCAATAATGCCGGTGCCGGACACAATCTTATTTTGTGATTTCAAGGGGCTGCAATGCCCCTTGCCTGTTTTGAAAACCCGGAAAAAATTGCAAGATTTAACCAGCGGCACTTTGATCAGGGTTGAAACCACAGATCCGCTCTCGCCGCTTGATATTGCCCATTTTTGCCAAAGCGAAGGCCATGATTTGCTGGAGCAAAAAACACAAGGGCGGATATTTCAGTTTTTAATCCGTAAAGGGCAAACCCCGTCCTGAAAAGCGACCGGCCGGTTTGATTTTACTTTAGCTTTTTACCGTGAAACCGGGAATGGCCAGCGGATTATCCGTCAAAGCTTGCGCATCCGGCTGATCAATGCGCGGCTTGCCCAAAAAGGCATCAAACAATTCTCGCACATAGGCTTCATCAATATCCTTGGTGATCAGCACCAGCCTTGTCTGATATTTCGTATCCTGCAATTCTGCCGGCCATTCTTTCAGACGCACCGGCGGATGCAGGATTTGCTGCACACCGTGAATGACCAGCGGGCGCTCGGCATCCTCAGCAACCGCAATAATGCCTTTCATGCGCAGCAATTTATCGCCGTGGGCAGAACGCAATAAATCCAGAAACATCTCGATTGATGCAAAAGGAACCGGCGCATCATGGCGCAACGAGAAAGAACGTATCGCTGCATCATGGTGATGATGGTGACCATGGTGATGTTCATGATCATGGTCGTGATGATGGCCGGAGCAGCCTGCCCCGTGAATTTCGCACACATGATCATGATGATGATCTTCATAGCGCTCTGCTTTGAGCCAGTTCTGCACATCAGGGGTTTTGCCTGAAGGATCATAAAGCCCGCAATCAAACAAGGCGGCATAACCCAGCGCCGGATCCGCCGCATCATAAATTTCGGCTGCCGGATTAAGCCCCCTGATACGCGCTTTCAAAACTGCCACAGCATCCGCTTTAACGAGATCGGATTTGGTGATGACAATCCGATCGGCAACAGCAATCTGTTTAACGGCTTCAATATGGGCATCCAGCGTTACCATACTATTGACCGCATCAATGGTTGCAATCACACCATCAAGTTTCAGCACCTGCATCAAAACCGGATGCCCCATCAGCGCCTGCAAAACCGGTACCGGATCAGCAAGACCGGTTGTCTCAATCACAATGCGCTGCAATGTCTTGATTTTACCAAGCTGGACGCGTTCAACCAGATCAGCCAATGTGTCCACCAACTCGCCGCGCACCGTGCAACACAGGCAGCCGTCAGCCAGTTGAATAACGCCGTCCGTTGTCTGTTCCACCAGCAAATGATCAATGCTCACATCACCGAATTCATTGATAATCACCGCCGTATCCTGCAAAGCAGGATCTTTCAGCAATCTGTTGAGCAAGGTGGTTTTACCGGAGCCGAGAAAGCCGGTGAGAACAGAAACGCTGATCGGTTTGAAAGACATGGAACTCTCTCTGAAATTGATCCGGAACAGGCACAAGCCCCTCGGAATAAGGCGCCTATATTTGAAATTAAAATGCCGGTCTGTTTCTCAGACCGGCATATATTCTGTAGAGCCGCAATGCGGCACCGGCAATAAAACGAGACCGCTCAGTTAACGGCGGTGTTCATATTGCCGCGCATCGGACGCTGCAACGGAATTGGAACCTGCGAAATATGCAGTGCCTTGCCTGACTGGACATCCGGTGCTTTGGAAATCAGACCGACCGGCACAGCAACCGGCTCGCGGGTCATCGCCGTAATATAAGGCGAATTGATTTTCAGACGGCCTTCCACATCACGGCCATCCCAGCGGTCAGACATTGCCTGCTGGCTGCAAATCTGCGCACGCAGATCGGTGACCTGATTATTATTGCTGCCATAAGGCGCCAGGCTTGCAAGAGTGGCACCGCCGCCACCGCGGGTGGCAAAACCATTATTCAGAAGTTCAGCCGCCTGCACTGTGCGGTCTTCCTGCCGCGCAGCCCCCAGAACAACCGCCACGATTGTGCGGCCGTTCCGTGTTGCAGATCCTGCAAGATTGAAGCCGGATGCGCAAACGAAGCCTGTCTTCATACCATCGGCACCGTTAAAGCGGCCAAGCAGGATATTGTAATTGGCCTGAACTTTCTTGCCCTCACCCGGATCAATCGCTTCCGTGCCAAAATAATGCGCATATTCAGGAAATTCGCGGCGCAATTGTGCAGCCAGCAAAGCCATATCCCGTGCGGTGGAATAATTATTCGGATCAGGCAGGCCATGCGGATTGGCAAAATGCGAGCCGAACATGCCGATACGGCGCGCCTCGGCATTCATCATTGCCACAAAACCGGCTTTGCTGCCGCCAATGCTTTCACCTACAGCCACGGCCACGTCATTCGCCGATTTAACGAGCATGATTTTCAGCGCTGAATCCAGTGTCATCACTGAACCGGCTTTATAGCCCATTTTGCTCGGCGGCTCTTTGGTGGCGGCAACAGACATGCGCACCGGCGATTCCAGTGTCTTCTCACCGGAACGCAAAGCCCTGAACACCACATAGGCTGTCATCATTTTGGTCAGCGATGCCGGATACCAGCGTTTGAAAGCATCATTATGCGCCAGCACTTTACCGGTCGAGACATCAACAGCCATATATGGATTGGCTTCAGCCTGCGAGATTACCTGCGAAACTGCAAGACACGACACGGTCACGGCCAGAACAGATTGTTTTAACAAGTTCGGGATCATGGGATGACCACCTTTCAAGGCGAAATATTCAGAAGACAGGTATCCGGAGTTTAACCTCAATACCTCTTGATCAAAACCTGATCATCAATTCATCAGGTCTTCAAACGGTATAAAACGGCAAAAATCCGGCTATCAGAAAAATTGCCCTAAACAAATTTTTCTCAACTGCACTTTTCTACTCCAGACAGGGCATAAAAGGCAAAGACCGATTGGCGAAATTTTATAAATCACACTATGTTATCTGAGGGCGTTGTGTTTTACCCACACCGGCTCACAATGAATATAATCTTATTGCATAATTCCCGTGGCGGAAAACTCTGCGGGATTACGTTATCCACACACCGCCTCGGAGGAGAGGCACACAAGGTTCGGAGAACAGGAAATGCCGCTTTCAGACCGCGCTACACAATTGAAACAGGAAGTCAGCCTGTGGCGCAGACATTTGCACAGCAAGCCGGAACTACTTTATGACGTTTATGAAACTGCGGCATTTGTAGAACAGAAATTGCGTGAATTCGGTTGCGATGAAGTTGTAACCGGCCTTGGTAAAACCGGCGTTGTCGGTCTCATCAAAGGCAAAAAAGGTGCTGGCCAGACAATTGGTCTGCGCGCCGATATGGACGCCCTGCCCCTGACAGAAACCGGTACACCGGAATGGGTTTCGCAAAATCCGGGCAAAGCGCATTCCTGCGGCCATGACGGCCACACATCCATGCTGTTGGGTGCTGCAAAAATTCTCTGTGAGACCCGCGATTTTTACGGTGCAGTCGCAGTGATTTTCCAGCCCGCTGAAGAAGGCGGCGCAGGCGGTCTGGCAATGGTCAATGACGGGCTGATGGAGCGCTTCAATATTGTTGAAGTTTACGGCATGCATAATATGCCGGGCATTGCTGTAGGTGAACTGGCCGTATGCAAAGGCCCGATCATGGCAGCAACCGATGAATTCACCATTACCATTAACGGCAAAGGCGGGCATGCAGCACAGCCGAACCGTAATATTGATCCGATCGTGATCGGCTCCCAGCTTGTCACGGCTTTGCAGAGCATTGTTTCACGTGGAGCAAATCCGCTTGATTCACTGGTTGTTTCCGTCACCAAATTCAATGCCGGTGAAGCCTATAATATTATTCCTGAAAAAGCGGTGCTGGCAGGCACAGTACGCAGCCTCACCAAACCGACCCGTGCTTTTGCAGAACAGCGCATCCGCGCACATTGCGAAGCTTTCGGTCTGTTGAATAATATTACCATCGATCTTAATTTCAAAAACAACTATCCAGTCACATTCAATCATTCGGAGCAGACTGAAATTGCCGCTGATGTTGCCGACAAGGTGAGCATTAACGGGCCGATCATCCGTGACGTTGAGCCGATGATGGGCGGTGAGGATTTCTCCTATATGCTGGAAGCCCGCCCGGGTTGCTATATTTTCATCGGCAATGGCGACAGCGCCAATCTGCATCATCCGGCCTATGATTTTAATGATGATGCCCTGCCCTATGGCATGAGCTACTGGGTTGAGCTTGTGCAACATCGCCTTAAAGCTGCTGCCTGATCCATCAAACAAGGCGGAAAACATATATGCTTTTCCGCCTTGTCATGGCCTGATCACAACTATGCAATATTTTCTGACCGCTTCACCCTTGGCGAACAGCCAAAAAATCAGTATGTGTGCATCCGGTTGCCAATATCTTTTAGCAAGACATTTTATCCGGTCCCGTAGCTCAGTAGGATAGAGCGACAGATTCCTAATCTGTAGGCCACTGGTTCGAATCCAGTCGGGATCACCACTTCCCATTCATTAAATTCATATTCGCAGATTGTACTGCAATACAGTTCCGCTCACTGAAAATCAGACATAATGGAACAAATTTACATGACCGAATTTTCATTCAAGGCATTAATGGTTGATGTTGATGGTGTTCTCATCAATGGGCGCGGCGAAGACAGAAAGCACTGGTCAACGGATATTGAACACGATCTCAATCTGTCGGGAAAAATCTTGAATGAAAAGTTTTTTATCCCCTATTGGGACAAAATTATTACTGGGAAAATAGACCTCATTTCCGCATTAAAACCTGTACTGTTAAAAATAGCGCCGCATCTTACAGCGGATGATCTGATTGCCTATTGGTTTAAAAATGACGCATTCATAAATGTTGACTTAATAAACTGCTTAAAAACCCTGCGTAAACAGGGCATATATATCGGCCTTGCTACAAATCAGGAGCATATGAGAGCGGCATATATCACCAATAATCTACGATTGGGTGATGTGACAAATGCAGTGTTTTATTCAGCTAAGCTCGGTATCAAAAAACCGGACACACAATTTTTTGAAAAAATATCCGAGCTGTCAGGATATCAACCGAATGAAATTCTTTTTCTGGATGATAGTAAGGCCAATATAGCATCTGCCAAAAACAGTGGCTGGAACACAATGCTCTGGACGGATAAAAGCGATCCGTCTTCTCTCTTAAGCCTGTTCTGATTTATCGGCCATCATTTTCACGGAACAACATTAAACATTCAGTAACCACAATGATTCACGTGAAACAACTATGCTTTTAGCGTCACGCCTCAAGCCAAGAATGGCAATTTAATGCCGGCCGGATCACTATCCGTTGTGATGCGCGTTGACCTCTCTCAGAGAACTGATTATTCGTTTTAATCGGGACGTGGAACAGAGGGAGATTTTCATGCGTACACTTATCCTGGCATTGCTGTCGACAGCTATGGCCACCACAATGATTTCTGCACCGGTACAGGCCAAAGATGTCAGAGTTGCAGTGACGGCAATCGTAGAGCATCCGGCTCTTGATGCTGCCCGTGACGGCGTTAAAGACGCACTTGCAGCTGCCGGTTATAAAGAAGGTGAAAATCTGAAATTCACCTATCAGTCTGCTCAGGGCAATCCGGCCACTGCAGCCCAGATTGCACGTCAGTTTATCGGTGAAGCGCCGGATGTCATTGTTCCGATTTCAACACCTTCTGCTCAGGCTGTGGTTTCCGGCACCCGTGATATTCCGGTTGTGTTTACCGCTGTTTCCGATCCTGTCGGCGCACAGCTCGTCAAGGATATGCAGAAGCCGGGCGGCAATGTCACCGGTCTTTCCGATCTTTCACCGGTTGCCGATCACGTTAAGCTGATCAAAGAAGTTGCACCTAATGTGAAGACCATCGGCTTCCTCTATAATTCCGGTGAAGCCAATTCGCTTTCCCTGCTGGAAGGTTTGAAAGCTGCTGCCAAAGAAGGCGGACTGGACGTTGTGGAATCTGCCGCAACCAAATCCGCTGAAGTTCAGGGCGCTGCCCGTGCACTGATCGGCAAAGCAGATCTGATTTATATTCCGACAGACAACACCATTATTTCAGCCCTTGAAGGTGCGGTCAGCGTTGCCGAGGAAGCCAAAATTCCTCTGATGACAGCTGATACGGATTCCGTCAGCCGCGGTGCCTTTATCGCTCTCGGTTTCAACTATTACGATGTCGGTAAACAGACCGGTGAAGTGGTCGTTCGTATTCTGAACGGTGAAAAGCCGGGTGATATTCCGGTCAATGTTGCGGCCGGTACGGATCTCGTTGTCAATCTCGTTGCAGCTAAAAAGATGGGTATTGAAATCCCGCAGGCTGTGATTGACCGCGCCAGCAAAGTCATCAAAGAATAATCTGCATCAATGCCGGTCAAGCAATTTACCGGCCTATTTGCTGACAGACATTCAGGCCGCAGTAAAACCCAGCCTGAATGTCATGACTATATTTTTGCGTAATTTTTGCCTGACACTACTGAGTAAAAATTATTCTCATATTTCAACAGGCAGGCTGCCCCGTATTTTCAGACAGGTCTGAACAGAATTTGTTTTTGATCCGCATGAGATGCCGGCCGTCTGCACAAGCCGAAGGAACATTGTTTTGAGTCTGATCGCTTTTTGGGGCGCGGTCGAATTAGGTCTTGTATTTTCATTTGTCGCTCTCGGTGTTTACCTGTCGTTCCGCGTGCTTGATTTTCCAGACCTGACCGTAGATGGTTCCTTTCCGCTCGGTGCCGCTGTTACTGCTGTTCTCATCATTGCCGGCGTTAATCCTTGGGCAGCCGCTCTGGTCGCAATGATGGCCGGTGCTGTGGCTGGTCTGGTAACCGCAACTTTGAATCTCCGCTTTGGCATTCTTAATCTGCTTGCTTCCATTCTCACCATGACCGCGCTGTTTTCCATCAATCTGCGCGTTATGGGTAAGCCGAATGTCGCGCTGATTAATCAGGACACGATGATCTCACCGTTCTTTGGTCACGGAATTCCTGAATATTATGTCCGCCCGCTTTTTGTCGGTGTGCTTGTCATTGTTGCTGCCCTGCTCGTCTGGCGCTTTCTTGAAAGCAATATCGGTCTTGCCATGCGCGCAACCGGTGCCAATCCGCGTATGGCCCGCGCACAGGGCGTCAAAACCGATCGTCAGATTTATCTCGGCATGGCGCTTTCCAATGCACTGGTGGCACTGGGTGGTGCACTCTTTGCCCAGACAAACGGCTTTGCCGATGTCACATCCGGCGTCGGTACAATTGTTGTCGGCTTGGCTGCGGTCATTATCGGCGAAACATTGTTCCGCACCCGCCTGTTGCTCTGGGCGCTGATCGGCTGCGTTATCGGTTCCATCCTCTATCGTATTGCTATTCAGTTGGCACTGAGCAGTGATTTTATCGGTCTCAAAGCGTCCGATCTTAATCTTGCAACAGCCGTTCTGGTTACGATTGCTCTGGTTCTGCCACGTCTGCGTCGCGGAGGTCTGTCCAAATGATTGAAATATCCAATCTCGGTGTTGTATTCGGCCGCGGCACGCCTTTGCAAAAACAAGCACTTTCCGGCATTAATCTGAAAATTGAAGAAGGGACATTTGTAACCGTAATCGGTTCCAACGGTGCCGGTAAATCGACATTGCTCGGCGCCCTTGCAGGTGATGTGATTGCGAGTGAAGGCAAAATCCTGATCGGCAATAAAGATGTTACCAAGCAATCAACCGCCGACCGTGCTTCCATGGTGGCGCGCGTCTTTCAGGATCCTTTGACAGGAAGTTGCGGTGCGCTTTCGATTGAGGAAAATCTGGCGCTCGCAGCCATGCGCGGCAAGAAGCGTGGCCTTTCCCATGCCCTTAACCAAAGCCGCCGCGCTTTGTTTCATGAGCGTGTGGCAGGGCTTAATCTCGGTCTGGAAAACCGTGTGCAGGATCGTATGGATTTATTGTCCGGTGGTCAGCGTCAGGCGCTTTCCCTGATCATGGCAACCCTGGCAAATTCTGAAGTCTTGCTGCTTGATGAACATACAGCCGCGCTCGATCCGGGTATGGCTGAATTCATTATGAAACTAACCGACAAGCTTGTGAATGAAAACAAGCTCACCACGCTGATGGTCACACATTCCATGCAGCAGGCACTGGATTACGGTACCCGCACGATCATGCTGCATGGCGGCAATATCATTCTCGATGTTTCCGGTGAAGAGCGCAAAAATCTCACTGTCAAAGACCTGATTGATATGTTCAAAAAGGTTCGCGGTGAAACACTGGACGATGATGCGCTTCTCATTCAGTAAATTTCTGCCAGTAAAGTTTCTGGGAGTAAAATTTCTGCCTTAATATTCTGATCATGCCGCGCTTTAAAGCGCGGCATTTTCATTTTAAGTGCTGAAGAATATGCCGCCAATCACAAAGCCGGATTCCACTTTGAACCGCTTTGTTGTAAGCAGACTTATGGCACAGAAAAAAGCACATGAAGTCGACGGTTTTCTCGCACGTTCCGCACAGACGGGTACGGTTGTCCTGATCTATGGGCCCGATAAAGGCATGGTCAGCGAACGCGCGGCAAAATATGCCAAATTGACCGGCCTGCCGCTTGATGATCCTTTTGCCGTTTTGCGTATTGAAGCTGATGAGATCGACAAGGACCCTGCCCGTCTGATTGATGAGGCAAGAACGATTTCAATGTTTGGCGGTGATCGTCTGATCTGGATACGCAATGCGTCTGCGCAAAAAAGTCTGGCTGAAGCTGTTAAGGAACTGATTTCAGAGCCACCACAGGATACCTATATTCTGATCGAGGCCGGCGATTTGAAAAAAGGGGCAGCTCTGCGCACCAATGTGGAAAACGGCGCCACAGCTATGGCTCTGCCCTGTTATACAGATGATGCGCGCGGCATTGACGGTTTGATTGATGACGCATTGCTGGCAAATAATCTGCAAATCTCCGGTGATGCCCGCCAGTTTTTGCGGATGAGCCTCGGCGGTGACCGGCTTGCCACCCGTGGTGAATTGGAAAAACTCTGCCTTTATACCCGCGGCCAGCAACGTATCGAGCTGGAAGATGTGCGTGAATCTGTAGGCGATGTTGCTGCCCTTTCACAAGATGAAGTGATTGATGCCGTGCTGATCGGTGATATGGCAAAATTCAACACCGCGTTTGACCGCGTTGTTAATACAGGCACGCATCCGTTCCTGCTCGTCAATTCCGCTATCCGCCAGTTCAGCCAGTTGCAGGCACTGCGCTTCATTATGGAAAATGAAAACAAACCGGCGAGCCTTGTTGTCAGTTCAGCAAAACCGCCAATTTTCTTTGCCCGTAAAAAACTGGTAGAGACGGCGCTCAGCCTGTGGAATGTTACAGCGCTTAACCGTGTCGCTGACAGGCTTCAGCGTACAGTGCTTGAAAGCCGTCAGAATTCGGCACTTTCCACTGCAATAATAAGACAATCATTTATTGCTTTAGCTGTTGAAGCTTTACGAAACAAACAAAGACGATAATTTTTATAATATAAAAGCCGGTCAAAACCGGCTTTTATTTTATTCACAATCAATCAATACTTAGATCAGCTTTGCAAACGGCGGCAAATTTCATCCAATTGTTCAAGAGAACTATAACGGATACGTACTTCCCCGCCTCTGTCACGATGATTAATTTCAACCTTCATGCCGGTTACATCAGACAGAAGTTTTTCCAGGGCACGTGTATCTGCATCTTTTTCAACAGGAACCCGCTCCGGCTTAACTGCAGGAATTCCCTTGCTTTCCGCCTGAGACAGGGCTTCAACCTGACGCACAGACAGACCTTCCTTAACGATACGCTCGGCCACAGCCTTCGGATTATCCATCGTGATCAATGTGCGCGCATGACCGGCGGTCAATGCGCCTTCATTAATCAGTTCCTGCACTTCTCCGGGCAGTTTGAGAAGGCGCAATGTATTGGCCACATGACTGCGGCTTTTACCGATAACCTGTGCCAGATCAGCCTGCGTATAATCATGCTCATCAATCAGCAGCTGATAGCCCATCGCCTCTTCAACCGGATTAAGATCAGCACGCTGAACGTTTTCGATAATAGCCAGCTCAAGCGCCACACGGTCATCAACATCACGGATGATAACCGGAATTTCGGTCAGGCCTGCGCGCTGCGAAGCGCGCCAGCGGCGTTCACCGGCAATGAGTTCAAAATGCTCGCGGTTTACAGGCGCAGGGCGCACAACAATCGGCTGTACCACACCATGTTCCCGAATAGACTGCGCCAGATCTTCCAGCTCCGCTTCCGTAAAAACACGACGCGGATTGCGCGGGTTGCGGCTGACAAATTCAATAGGCACATAACGTTCAAGCGGAACCGGTGCCTTGCGTTCTTCAACGGGCCGGTCGATATCCCCAATCAGAGCTGCCAGACCGCGACCAAGACGCTTTTTTGAAGGATCATCGTTCATCAGTTGAATGCTTTCTGCAATTGTTACGTATTCGAATCAAATAATGGATTTCAGGCTGCTGTGCGCAATTGGCGTTCGCGCTGGATTACTTCCGATGCCAGTTGCAAATAAGCCTGACTGCCGGCACATTTCAGATCATACAAAATAGCCGGCTTGCCATGGGACGGCGCTTCGGAAACGCGCACATTGCGCGGAATAACCGTGCGGTAAACTTTTTCACCCATAAATGCGCGCACATCATCAACAACCTGATTGGCCAGATTGTTACGGCTGTCATACATGGTCAACACAACGCCCTGAATTGTAAGCTCAGGATTTAAGGAACTGCGCACCTGATTAACCGTTTCAAGCAACTGGCTGAGCCCTTCAAGCGCAAAGAACTCGCATTGCAGCGGTACAAGAACGGAATCAGCCGCAGCCATCGCATTCAGCGTCAGAAGATTGAGCGAAGGCGGGCAATCAATCAGGATATAGCTAAAATGCTCTGCAATGCCTGAATCAAACCGCAAGGCATCCCGCAATCTGCGGGTTCTGTCCGGCGCATTGGAAATTTCCATTTCAATGCCGAGCAAATCCAGCGTTGATGCTACGAGAAATAAATTCGGAACATCCGTGGCAATAGCCGCTTCCGGCACTGAGGCACTCTGCGTCAGCACATCATAGGATGATAGAGGACGGTTTTTGCGATCAATCCCCAATCCTGTACTGGCATTACCCTGCGGGTCGAGATCAACAATCAATACATTCTCACCGATTGCAGCCAATGCAGTCGCCAGATTAATTGCCGTTGTGGTTTTACCCACACCGCCTTTCTGGTTCGCGATCGTTATAATCCGTGTTCTGTTATTCATAATTATTGTCCCGAATAACTGCTGTTACATTGCGGCTTTTCATGCAGAATGCATTCAACGCGGCTGTAAATTACTGATTTCAAGGATGACAGAATCGGCTTCAATCGCACTATCATGCTTCACCAGATCAAACTTCCATTTCGTCAGGCTCTCATCAATTTCCCGCTGATAATCGCGGCCCTTTTGAAACAAAGCCTTTGCCCCTTTTGTCATCCATGGTTCTGTCAGTTCAAACAACTTATCCAGTGATGCCAAAGCTCTGGCAGTTATAATTTCCGGAACCGTAATCTGCTCATAGCAGCTTTCAATTCTTGCATTTACAACCTGTCCCGGTGCCCGAAACTGAGCCAAAGCATTGCGCAAAAACGCAGATTTTTTACTGTTACTCTCAACCAGACGTATCGTTCCACCGGTTTGTTTCAGCATAATGCCTAAAACCACGCCCGGAAAACCGCCGCCGGAACCCAAATCCAGCCAGTTTTTTGCTTGCGGTGCCAGATTAAAAACCTGAACACTATCAAGAATATGCCGCTCCCAAAGCGTTTCTAATGTGTTTGGCGAAGCCAGATTGATTGCCTTGGACCATTTTTTAAACAGAACTTCAAAGCCAATCAGGTCATCCGCTGTTTCACGTGAAACACATGGGTATATTTTCTTCAGTGAATCAAAATATTTATCTTTTGTCATGCCGGTTTTGCCAAATCACCTGAAATATCCTGTGCAATACCGTGTCTGCGAATATGTGTTATCAACAAAGCAATCGCAGCCGGTGTCATTCCCTCAATTCTTTGCGCTTCGGCAATATTGGAAGGATGACGCTTTTCAAGTTTCTGTTTCAGTTCCAGCGACAGACCGGAAATTGCCGAAAACTGAATTGATGCCGGAATTATAAGCTGCTCTTCACGCTCCATAACCGCAATATCAGCATTCTGCCGATCCAGATAAACGGAATATTGCGCTTCAATTTCCAATGCTTCTTTGGTCACTGCGGATAAAGTTGTCAGTTCCGGCCAGATCTGACCAAGCTGCTCAATGCTCACATCCGGATAAGACAAAAGATCATAAGCAGTGCGGCGGATGCCATCCTTGTTCAAATTCAAACCAAAACCGGCTGCCGCATTGGGGGTAATAGAAAGACTGCGTGTCACTTCGCGCGCCTGATCCAGCTCCTGCTTTCTGTCATTAAAGCGGTTCTGGCGTTCTGTCCCAACAAGTCCCCACTGCTCACCCAAAGGTGTCAGGCGACTGTCAGCATTATCTGCCCGCAGAGAAAGTCTGAATTCTGCCCGTGACGTGAACATACGATAAGGTTCACTCACACCACGCGATGTCAGATCATCAATCATCACACCAATATAGGCTTCTGTACGTTGGATAATAACCGGCTCATTGCCACCCGCGCGCCGCGAAGCGTTGAGACCGGCAAGAAGCCCCTGCGCTCCGGCTTCTTCATAACCGGTTGTACCATTGATCTGCCCCGCCAAAAACAAACCTTTAACGCGGCGTGTTTCAAGACTGCGCTGTAATTCACGCGGATCAATAAAGTCATATTCAATAGCATAGCCCGGTTGCAGCATTTTTGCATGTTCCAGACCGGGTATCGTTTTCAGTATTTCAAGCTGTACATCTTCCGGCAGGCTTGTGGAAATACCATTCGGATAGACTGTGTCATCATCCAAACCTTCCGGTTCAAGGAAAATCTGGTGTCCGTCACGGTCACCAAACTTGACAATTTTATCCTCAATAGATGGGCAATAACGTGGACCTATGCCCTCAATATTACCGGAATACATTGCCGAGCGATGAATATTATCGCGAATAATTTTATGTGTCGCATCGGTGGTACGGGTAATACCACAATCAATCTGCGGAACAGTGATCTTGTCCGTCATCATCGAAAACGGAACAGGATCTTCATCTGCAGATTGTTTATCAAGGCTTGCCCAGTCAATCGTCTTGCTATCAATCCGGCATGGTGTACCAGTTTTCAAACGACCCAAGCCAAAGCCTAAACCGATCAAACGCTCAGAAAGACCAAGTGCCGGCTTTTCCCCCATACGACCGGCAGGAATGGTCTTCTCACCAATATGAATGAGACCATTCAAAAATGTGCCGCTTGTCAGCACCACAGATGCACAATGAATAATCGTGCCATCCATCAATTGAACAGCTTTAACGGCACCATTCTCAACGAGGATATCTGCAGCACCGCCTTCAACAACAGTGAGATTAGCCTGTTCTTTGATAAAAGTCTGAATAGCCAGACGATATAATTTACGATCTGCCTGCGTGCGCGGACCACGTACGGCTGGGCCTTTGCGACGATTCAAAAGACGAAACTGAATACCAGCCTGATCGGCAGCCTTACCCATCAAACCGTCCAGCGCATCAATTTCACGAACAAGCTGCCCCTTCCCTAATCCGCCAATAGCAGGATTACAGGACATCACACCTATCGTATCAAAATGGTGTGTTACTAAAGCAGTTTTTGCGCCTGTTCTTGCTGATGCTGCCGCAGCTTCCGTGCCTGCATGTCCACCACCAATAACAATGACGTCGTAAAAACCTGTCATAATCATATCCAAAACTTGTTTGGTTTCACGTGAATCATCAATCTCATGTTCTCAATGAAAAGGGAACACTTAACAAATCAATGAACAAAGATTTCATCAAAGGGAATCTGCTGCCTCAGAATAAACAAGATGAGTCAATCTGCGTTTTAGGATTCCACAGAATGTTTCACGTGAAACACACCTGATTGTTAATCGGGCTATATCATGAAATTTGTTTCACGTGAATCATTTTCCAATGCAGAATTGCGAGAAGATAACGTCGAGAATATCTTCTACATCTACGTCACCGGTAATTTTTCCTAAAAATTGTGAGGCGTGACGTAGATTTTCTGCGCGTAATTCAAGCGGTAAATGGCTTTGTCTATAGGACTTCTCAATTTCGGATTTGCACTGATTTAATAAATCAATGTGCCGGCGACGTGTCGGTACGATGTCATTCTGTAATTTGGTTTTCTCAGTAATAAAACTCGTGAGCTTTTCGAGAAATGCATTAATTCCATCATTGTTTTTGGTGGAAATTAAATGATCATATTTATGTGCAGTGTTTTGCAATAGGTCGGACTTATTGCCGATTTTCCAAATTTCAGTCTGAAACTCAGACATATCCAGCTTTACCGGCGCGGATATATCTTCAATATATAATATCAAATCCGCTTCAGCCGCTTTATCACGCGCGCGCTGGATGCCGATTTGCTCAACTTTACCGGCGCTCTCTCTTATGCCAGCAGTATCTGTAACATAAGTCGCAACGCCATTAAGGTTCAATTTTACTTCAAGCAGGTCGCGTGTCGTTCCGGCTTCATCAGAAATAATGGCCACATCCCGTGCTGCCAGCAAATTCATCAAGCTGGATTTTCCGGCATTGGGAGCACCAATAATCACAATATGAAAACCATCCCTCAGCATGGTTCCGCGCTTGCCATCTTCAATATGCTTTTCAATTATATGGCTTAGTGCTTCCATTTCCTGCCAGACTTTTTCAGAAACAGAGCCCGGAACATCATCTTCATCAGCAAAATCAAGTTCAGCTTCAATAAAAGCGCGTGCCTGAATGAGTTTTTGGCGCCAATTCATATAAAGATTGCGTTGCGCACCGGAGGCAACCTGTTGCGCCAGGCGTCGCTGGCTTTCCGTTTCCGCTGAAATCAAATCAGCCAGACCTTCGGCCATGGTCAAATCCATTTTACCATTGGCAAAAGCGCGTCTGGTAAATTCCCCTGCCTCTGCCAAACGGCATTTATCAAACTCAACCAAAGTTTCTAAAAATTTCTCAACCACGGCAACGCCGCCGTGAATATGAAACTCAGTGCAATCCTCACCGGTAAAGCTTTTAGGCCCTTCAAAAAACAAAGTCAGACCACTGTCCAGAACTTCATTTTTCTGGTTTTTAAAAAGACAAAACACAGCTTTACGGGCTTCCGGCAATTTACCTGCGATAATTTCGGTAATGAATCGAGTTTGCGGGCCTGATAATCTGATAATTGCAACACCGGACGGCAGGCGTCCGCTGGAAAGCGCAAAAATAGTATCATGATGAAAAGACTGCACTGACATCGAAAATCCGTTACAAGTTAAGAGAATGATTGCCGCTCTTGAGCCGTTAGAATGGCACTATAGCACCGGCTCCAAAATCGAAATTGATTTTTACCAGCCGCACTATACTGCTTCTATAAATAAGAGCCTTTTGCACAATCAAAAGACTGCCCGCGCTCTGTATCCTGAAAGGCAAAGCCATGAACCCGTTGCCCAACACTGCCAAGATCAATCGCCTTCATACAGCGGACAGCACATATTTGAAACAGCACAGTGCAAATCCTGTGCATTGGCAGCCATGGGACAGGGAAGCTTTGGATCAGGCCGTTCTTTATGACAAGCCGATCCTGCTCTCCATCGGTTATTCAGCCTGCCACTGGTGCCATGTCATGGCACATGAATGTTTTGAGGATGAGGAAGTGGCTCAGCTGATGAATGAGCATTTCATCAATATCAAAGTTGATCGTGAGGAAAGGCCGGATATTGATCAGATTTATATGTCAGCTCTCACCGCTATGGGAGAACAAGGCGGCTGGCCGCTGACTATATTTCTGACCCCGCAAGGCAATGCATTCTGGGGTGGTACCTATTTTCCCAAATATGCCAATGGCCGCCTGCCCGGCTTTATGGATATTCTTAAAACTCTGTCTTCAATTTGGCAAAATGACCGTGCGCGTATCAATAACAATATTACAGCACTGAAGACACATCTCGAAAAAACATTTCATCCATCCGTCAGCAGTTCAGATAATGATGAAGCGACTTTCCAGCGCTATGCCGATACAATAGCGCGACGCATAGACAGTACCTATGGCGGTATTAGCGGACAGCCTAAATTTCCCAATTTTCCGCTTATGACCATGCTTTGGACCTCATGGAAAATCAGCCAACAACAGCAGCATCGTGATCTCTTCATTCTCAGCACCGAGAAAATGCTCAATGGCGGGATTTATGATCATCTGGCAGGCGGTCTTGCCCGTTACAGTACGGATCATTTCTGGCTCGTGCCGCATTTTGAAAAAATGCTTTACGATAATGCTCAGACAATCCGCCAATGCCTATGGGCATGGGCTACGAGCCAAAACATATTGTTTCGAAAGCGAATCGAAGAAACAGTGAACTGGTTAGAGGCAGAAATGGCTCTGCCTGACGGTGGTTTTGCCTCCGGCCTTGATGCTGACAGTGAAGGTGTTGAAGGCAAATTCTATGTCTGGGATGCTGAAGAAATTGAAGCTGTTCTGGGTGTCGAAGCTGCAATTTTCATGCAAAAATATAATGTTAGCAGACAAGGAAACTGGGAAGGCAAGACCATCCTGCATCGCCTTGATATGGCTGGCTACAGCGCTCAGGAAGATGATGATCTGCAGCCATTGCGCAAAAAATTGCTGGCTGTCAGAAATCAAAGAACCCGCCCTGGTCGTGATGAAAAATGTCTGACAGACTGGAATGCTTATCTTGTCCGTGCTTTAGCTGAAGCAGCCCATGTTTTTAACCGTGCAGACTGGCTTGAACTGGCACAAAAGACCTATCGCTTTCTACTGCCAGCTCAAGGCGCAGAGCTTAGCCATGTCGCCTCAAAATCGGCAACGCGTCTGCCTGCATTATCATCGGATTATGCAGCGCTGATCAATGCTGCCTTGTCGCTTTATCAGGCTGATCCGAAACAGGATTATATTGATGATGCATTGCGGTTGATGCAGGCTTTAAATCAGCATCACCGTGATCAGAACGGAGATTACCGTCTGACTGCCCTCGATAATGATGATGTGATTTTTTATCTCTATGGCGATCAGGATGAGGCAATCCCAAGCGCGACCAGCCAGATTATTGAAGCTTTTATGCGGCTGGCGCTGATAAGGGAGGATGAAAATCTTCTGCAAATGACCAATGATCTGGCAGGACGTGCACTTGGCCGTGCCGGACAGATGACTTACGGACAGGCCAGTATTCTCAATGCTGCAGTTCAGCTGCTTGACCCTGTCAAACTGGTGCTGATTATTGAAAATACGGATGATGAACTCTATCGCTGTGCGTCCCGCCATGCTGATCCCAACCGCACAGATATTATTCTGAGCCACGAGCAAGCCGCACAGCTGCCGCAATGGGCTACAATGGTAGCAAGTACCGGAAAACGCTCCTGCGCTATTCTGTGCCGCAATCAGGTGTGTTTACCGCCTGTCTATGATGCTGCCGACCTTGAAAAATTACTTTGAAACCACATGAAACAAAAAACGCCGCCCTTTTGAGGCGGCGTTTTCATGAATAATTTCAATTGAAAAAAATTACGTATTCATTGAATCGAAGAATTCAGCATTATTCTTCGTCTGTTTCAGCTTGTCGATCAGGAATTCAATCGCATCAGTTGTGCCCATTGGCGAAAGAATACGACGCAGAACAAAGATTTTTTGCAGATCCTGACGCGGTACCAGCAGATCTTCCTTACGTGTACCGGATTTAAGAATATCCATAGCAGGGAAGATGCGCTTATCAGCAACCTTGCGGTCAAGCACGATTTCCGAGTTACCGGTACCCTTGAACTCTTCAAAGATAACTTCATCCATACGCGAACCGGTATCGATCAGCGCGGTTGCAATAATGGTCAGCGAGCCGCCTTCTTCAATATTACGGGCGGCACCGAAGAAGCGTTTCGGGCGCTGCAGCGCATTGGCATCCACACCACCGGTCAGAACCTTACCGGATGAAGGAATAACCGTGTTGTAAGCGCGGCCGAGACGGGTGATCGAGTCAAGCAGAATGACCACATCGCGGCCATGCTCAACAAGGCGCTTTGCCTTTTCAATCACCATTTCAGCAACCTGAACGTGACGCGATGCCGGCTCATCAAAGGTCGAAGATACAACTTCACCTTTCACCGAGCGTTGCATATCAGTCACTTCTTCAGGACGCTCGTCAATCAGCAGCACAATCAGATAGCATTCCGGATGATTGGCCGTGATCGAATGGGCAATATTCTGCAGCAGCACCGTTTTACCGGTGCGCGGCGGCGCTACGATCAGACCACGCTGGCCTTTACCAAGCGGCGCAACCAGATCAATCACACGGGCTGAATTGTCTTTATTGGTCGGAATATCCAATTCCATTTTGAAGCGCTCATTCGGATAGAGCGGTGTCAGATTATCAAAATGGATTTTATGACGGATCTTTTCAGGATCCTCAAAATTGATTGTATTGACTTTCAGAAGCGCGAAATAACGCTCGCCTTCTTTCGGGCTGCGGATCGGACCCTCAACTGTATCGCCTGTTTTCAGGGAAAAGCGGCGGATCTGCGATGGCGAAATATAAATATCATCCGGGCCTGGCAGATAGTTGGCATTTGCCGAACGCAAAAAGCCAAATCCGTCCGGAAGCAGTTCAACAACACCTTCGCCGATGATTTCAACTTCCTGAGAGGCAAGGCTCTTCAGAATAGCAAACATCAGTTCCTGCTTACGCATGACGCTGGCATTTTCAACCTGCAGCTCTTCAGCAAGCGCAAGCAAGTCGACAGGTGTCTTGTTTTTAAGATCTTGTAGTTTCATTTCCTGCATGGGTGCGGAACTCGTATTATAAAAGATTGAAAAAAGAAAAATGCAGTTGTGCGCTTAAAATGGTCATGAGAGGCATGACCGGCATCGAAGACCTGCTATTCTTGAAGGAAGGCGCCCATTCCATAGCCGGTTCTGTGGATTTGAGCAAGAGGCTGACTGCTTCGCAATGTCAGAAAAATAACTTCCGGTAATGAAACCGCGCCGTTAAAGCGCGGTTTTCTTATCATTTGAAAGCTCAGAACGGCTTCACAACCACCAGAATAACGATGAAAATCATCAAAATGGTCGGAATTTCATTCACAATCCGCCAATGTTTAGTGGATTTGGTGTTTTTATCCTGTGCAAACAGACGCACGCTTTTGGACAGATAACCATGCATACCGGATAAAAGTACAACGAGAAAAATCTTGCCGTGCAGCCAGCCGCCGTGGAAATCAAAAATCTTCCATGCCAGCCACAGGCCCAAAACCCAGGTCACAATCATCGCCGGATTGATAATATAACGCAGTAACCGGCGTTCCATGATTTTAAAAGTCTCAGAGGCCTGCGATCCGATTTTTTCCTGACTGTGATAGACAAACAGCCGTGGCAGATACAGCATCCCTGCCATCCATGCGATCACTGCAATGATATGAAATGCCTTGATCCAGAGATAGGCGGCATCGGTCGCTGCAAAAAACAGCGCATAGGCTGCAATAGCTGTAACAGCGACAGCAATTACTGCGCGTATTGCGGGATTGCCCCCGTTGGTGTTCGCTTTTTCCATCATGCACCTGCCTGTCGGATGCGTTTGACCATTTGATCTACATTTTCAAGCGGTGCCTGCGGGGTAATGCCGTGGCCGAGATTAAAGATCAGCGGCCCCTGCCCGAGCTTGTCCAAAATCACATCAATGCCTTCATCAAGAGCTTTTCCGCCTGCAACAACGCGCAGCGGATCAAGATTACCCTGTACAGCACCTTGTTTTTGCAATTCCTGCGCAAATGTCAGCGGCACAGACCAGTCCAGCCCAAGGGCATTCACACCGGTTTTGGCGCGGTAATCGCGATAGAGCATCCCTGCCCCTTTCGGAAAACCGATAATTACGGCATCCGGATGAATTGCGCGGACTTTCTGAACAATACGGGCAACTGGTTTGATGCAGAAATCTTCAAAGCAATCTTCGTCCAACACGCCGGACCATGAATCGAAGATTTGTACGGCATCGGCACCGCAATTGATCTGTTCAATCAGATATTCAGCGGAAATATCAGCCAGATCATTCAGAAGCTTCACGAAAACATCGCGGTGCTGATAGGCAAACAGACGGGCCGGTGCCTGATCCGGCGTGCCATGTCCGGCAATCATATAAGTGGCAACAGTCCATGGCGCGCCGCAAAAGCCGAGCAAGGTTGTTTCATTCGGCAATTGCTCGCGCAACCGGCTGACGGTTTCATAAACAGCACTCAGTTTCTTTGCCTTCCCTGTAATGTCGAGATTCTTGATCTCATCAACAGTCACAGGTGTCATCAAAGGACCTCTTCCTTCTTCAAAGCGAAGGTCACGTCCAAGAATATGAGGAATGACAAGAATATCTGAAAAGAGAATGGCTGCATCAAAGCCATAACGGCGAATAGGCTGAAGTGTCACTTCCGTTGCCAGTTCCGGATTATAGCACAAATCCAGAAAGCTACCGGCTTTTTGTCGGGTTGCACGATATTCAGGAAGGTAACGTCCTGCTTGTCTCATCATCCAGATTGGCGGAGGAAACACAGTTTCACCTTTGAGAACGTTCAAAACTTTACGTGTCATGCAATTTACCCACACCGGTTTTCCCCGGTTCTTCCTTAAAGAAAGTGATGATTTTGGATTCTTATGATTCTTAGAGTCTGTTGATAACGGGGATTAAATGTTTTCCTGAAATTTCCCACAGGCTGATCATGAAAACCAAGTGATGTGGATAAAATGCCCATGAAATTTGAAAAAGCAATGCGACTAAAAATTACTCAATAAAAACGGACATTTAATGCTATTTCTCAATTTTATATCCTGTGGAAAACTATTGAATGATTTTTGTTTAAGTTTGAATTGCTCCTGTTACGCACAGTCTTTATGGTCACAAATATACAGGCCGGCGCGCTGTGGATGAATCTTGTTTGAATTAACAGGGGGAAAAAGCTGTCCGGGAACCGTTTGTTTTTACGCACAGTCATCAACAGGGACGTGAGAAATTTGTGACAAAGACACTTTCCTACTTCCATCTTCATTTAATTTCAGATGCAACCGGAGAGACTCTCCTCGCAGCAGGGCGTGCGGCCGCCGCGCAATACAGTCATGCGCGGGCGATTGAGCATATGTATCCGCTGATCCGCACGGAAAAACAGCTGGCTAAAATTCTTGAAGGCATTGATGCTGAACCCGGTATTGTTCTCTATACTGTGGTCGACCAGAAACTGGCTTCAAAGATTGACGAGGCGTGCGCGCGGATGGGAATTCCAAGCGTTTCTGTGCTGGAGCCGGTATTGGCAACATTCCAGTCTTATCTTGGTGCACCGGCGCACCGGCGCGCCAGTGCGCAACATGTGCTGAATGCCGATTATTTCCGCCGTATTGATGCTCTGAATTTTACGATGGAGCATGATGACGGTCAGTTGCCGCCGGATCTGGAAGAGGCGGATATTATTCTGATCGGGATTTCTCGTACGTCCAAAACACCGACCAGTATTTATCTGGCCAATCGCGGTATTAAAACTGCCAATATTCCGCTTGTTTTAGGTATTCCGGTGCCGGAAGCGCTCTATCATGTTAAAAAGCCGCTGATTGTGGGGCTGATTGCCAGCGCCGAGCGTATTTCTCATATAAGACAAAATCGTCTGCTTGGCACTTCACCGGGGCTTGATAATAGCGGCTATACGGATCGCATTAATATTGCTCAGGAACTGGCCTATGCGCGCAATATTTGCGAGCGCAATAACTGGCCGGTAATTGATGTGACGCGGCGCTCGATTGAAGAGACGGCGGCGGCTATTCTGGCCTTGCGTCCGCGTATCCGGCCGGAAGATTAAGCGATTTTCGGGCAAGTCTGAAAGCTTTCCCGCTTATCATCTTTGCCAAACAGCCTTATTATATAGTTGCACCATTATAGCGCATAAAATCAGTGATCGTTTTTGGTATTTAACGGAGTTTTCAATATGGCGCTGCCTTTGATCCTTGCTTCTCAAAGCCCGTTCCGGGCAGCACTTTTGAAGAATGCCGGTATTCAGTTTACATCGCAAAAAGCGCGTATTGATGAACGTGCTGTCGAAGCGCCGCTTTATGAAACCGGAGCAACGCCGGAAGATGTGGCACTGATCCTTGCCGAAGCCAAAGCTGAAGAGGTCAGCGAACGGTTTTCCCATTCCCTGATTATTGGTTGTGACCAGACTTTGTCGCTCGGCGGTGAGATTTTTCACAAGCCTGAAAATATGGATGGCGCGCGCCGTCATTTGCTGGCGCTTTCCGGCAAAACCCATCAGCTCAACAGTGCGGTTGTGCTGGTGCAGAACGGGCAGACTGTATGGCGTCATGTTTCTGTGGCGCATATGACAATGCGTCATCTCGAACCGGGCTTTATCGGCCGTCATCTGGCACGGGTGGGTGATATTGCGCTTTCCAGTGTGGGCGCTTATCAGATCGAAGGAGAAGGCGTGCAGCTGTTTGATAAAATCGACGGTGATTATTTCACCATTGTCGGCTTGCCGCTGCTGCCTTTGCTGAAAGAATTGCGTGCCAGAGGAATTATTGATGGCTGATGTAAAACATGCCTTTGTTACCGGTTTTCCGATCAAACATTCGCGCTCGCCTTTAATTCATAATTACTGGCTGCAGCGCTATGGTTTGCAAGGATCCTATAAGGCAATTGAAAACAGCCCCGAAGACTTTCCGCATTTTGTTAAAACACTGGGTAATCAGGGATTGCGCGGTGGCAATGTTACGCTTCCGCATAAAGAAGCAGCCTTTGCTTTGTGTGAAAAGCGTGATGCAGCTGCACAAGCCATCGGCGCGGTTAATACGTTGTGGCTTGATGATGATCATCAGCTCAATGGCGGCAATACGGATGCCTATGGTTTTGCGGCCAATCTTGATGCGCAGATTGCCGGATGGGATCAGGCCAAAACAGCCTTAGTGCTCGGTGCAGGCGGCGCAAGCCGCGCAATTCTCTATGCTCTGTTGAGCCGTGGTTTTGAGAAAATTATTGTTGTGAACCGTACTGTGGAGCGGGCTCAGGCACTGGCCGATCATTTTGGTTCCAAAATTGAAGCAGCAGGCTGGGATCAGGCACAAAGCTTTGTCAGCGCTGCCGATGTAATCGTCAATACAACATCGCTGGGCATGAGCGGTCATGGCGAAGCACAGGCCTTCCCGCTTGATTTTTCTGAAGCAAAAGCCGGTACAATGGCCACGGATATTGTCTATATTCCGCTGGAAACGCCATTTTTGGCGCAGGCACGTCAGGCCGGATTGCGCTGTGCAGATGGCTTAGGCATGCTGTTGCATCAGGCTGTGCCGGGATTTGAACATTGGTTCGGTGTGCGTCCGGAAGTGACGGATGAGCTGCGCAACATCATTCTTGATGATATTCTGAAAGCTTGACTGTGATGATCAGGATCGGGCTGACAGGATCAATCGGTATGGGAAAAACCACTACTGCCCAGCTTTTTGCTGAGGCGGGTGTGCCGGTTTATGATGCCGATGCCGTGGTACATCAGCTTTACCAGTCAGAAGCTGTGCCGCTGATTGCCAAAGCCTTTCCTGAAGCCGTGATTGACGGTCATGTTGACCGTAAAATTCTGTCCGGTCTGGTCTTGAACCGGCCTGAGCGCCTGCGGGAACTGGAAGCGATTGTGCATCCTCTGGTTCATGAAAAAGAAAAGCAGTTTTTGCAACAGGCTGAAGCGAATGGGGCTGCGGTTGTGGTGCTGGATATTCCGCTGCTTTTTGAAGCCGGTGGTACAGCGCGAGTTGATAAAATTCTCGTTGTCAGTGCGCCTTATGCGATTCAGCGCCAGCGGGTTTTATCGCGGGAAAATATGACGGAAGAAAAATTTCAGTCTATTCTAGCCCGTCAGATGCCTGATGCGGAAAAACGAGCAAAAGCAGATTTTATTGTTGATACGGGGAAGGACAAGGACTTTGCCCGTCAGCAGGTTGCCGCTATTTTAAACAGTCTGCAAAATACGGCTGCATAACGGATTACAGGATAAAACCATGCGTGAGATTGTTTTCGATACGGAAACCACCGGTCTTGATAAGAATGAAGACCGCGTGATTGAAATCGGCTGCATCGAAATGGTGAATAAATTTATCACCGGAAAAACATTTCATGTCTATATCAATCCGCAGGGCAAAAAAGTTCATCCGGATGCTCTGGCCGTTCACGGTATTACCGATGAAAGCCTGCTGGATAAGCCGGTCTTTGCAGATATTGCTGATGAATTTATGACCTTCATCGAGGGCGCCAAAATGGTGGCCCATAATGCAATGTTCGATATTGGTTTTCTCAATGCCGAGTTTGAGCGGATTAATTTGCCGCAAATTTCAACGGATATTGTGATTGATACGCTGGCTTTGGCGCGGCGCAAGCATCCTATGGGGCCGAATACGCTGGATGCGCTGTGTAAGCGCTATGGCGTCGATAATGCGCATCGTAAACTCCATGGCGCATTGCTTGATACGGAGCTGTTGGCAGAAGTTTATATTGAGCTTCTCGGCGGCAAGCAGACATCACTGGGGCTGAGTGTGCAATCAGCCACGGAAAATAAAAATAATGATGATCAGATCGCAGATATTGTACTGAAGTCGCGCCCGCAGCCCCTACCCTCACGGCTGACAGAAACTGAAATTGAGGCGCATCAGAAACTGGTTGCCAAAATGGGCGATAAAGCGATCTGGAAACAATATCTGAATTAAAATTTGAAAAATATGCATGAAAAAAGCCGCTGTGTCTCAGACACAGCGGCTTTTTTAAAATCATCAGGCAGCAGATCAGTTAACCTGTGCTTTTGCCTGTTCTTCAGCCATACGCTGCTGGAACATCTGGGCAAAATCGATCGGGTCGATCATCAGCGGCGGGAAACCGCCATTGCGTGTTGCATCAGCAATGATCTGGCGTGCAAACGGGAACAGCAGACGCGGGCATTCGATGAACAGGATCGGCAGCATATGTTCCTGCGGAATGTTCTGAATGCGGAATACGCCGCCATATACCAGCTCGGTATTGAACAGCACATCTTTGCCGTCGGCAGCCTGTGCGGTCAGTGTCAGCACAACATCAAAATCGCCTTCAGCGATCGGGTTGGCGTTAACATTGACGTTGATGCTGATATTCGGGGCTTTTTCACGCGGACGCAGTGAAAGCGGAGCGCTTGGGCTCTCAAAAGACAAATCTTTCACATATTGAGCGAGAATATTGAGTGATGGCTGCTGTGCGCTACCGTTCTGTGCTTCGTTTGGCGTCTCTGCCATTATCATATACCTTTTTGTTAACGATGATCGACAGACCGTCGAACAGTATGGCAACACATTTTCAATGTGCTGTATCACTTTCAAAACTGAACAATTTCAGATTTAAACTGCCCGCACAATGGCTGGACAATCTAAAATTTTGACAGGCTGCATGATTATTTCCGTATCAAACCGACCGGAGATTTATGCAGTCATTTGAACAGTCCGGTTTCAGAAAATACTGATTTTCCGAAACATATTTCATTTGGCTAGCATATGTGTGTTTTACAGGCAATAACATGCCCCATATACGGGAATATTTCGCCTGTTATGCATCATCATCACGCTGATCTTTGATCCATGGAGAGTTTTTAGCGTTTTTATCCTTGTCGGATGAACTGGAATAATCCTCAGGGTCGAGATCAATAATAACCTCTTCCTCGCTGTAATATTGGCGGCTATAGGCGCTGTTATTGTTCTGGAAATTACCGGTCATGATAATGCGTTTGCGCAAAACATGGTTCCAGATCAGATCACGCACAAAGGGAATGAATAAAAGCAGACCGATAATATCGGTCAGAAAGCCCGGAATGATCAGCAGGATTCCGGCAAAAATCAGCAAAGTGCCGTGAATTATTGCTTTTTCCGGTGTCCGTCCGGCAGCACTTTCTGCTTTCATCTGGTTGAGAAGACTGAGCCCCTGCCTGCGCAGCAGTGAAAAACCCAGCACCGCACTTAAGATAATCAGGCCAAGTGTTGGCAGCACGCCGATTTCCTTGCCGACTATGACAAAACCGGCAATTTCAACAAATGGCAGGGCTAAAAACAGCAATAAGCTGATTGGACCAAGCATTTTTGTCACGGGTGATTGACCTCTTGATTGGAGAGCGGCTGTAACGGAATAGCCCGCACAAAACGCCGGATGATGATGCTTTATAGCTTATACAGATAAGAATGCATGTTCGGTATTTGAATGACAGATCGTAGTGAACTATATATTTTTCAAAACGAACCTGTTTTATGTTATATTCAGGGTGTTTATAATCTGATCAGAGTGCAGCAGGTGTGTATTCCGGCAGACAGATCCGGAGATGGTTGGCGAGCGGTATGAATTTTTTCAGTTTTGGCACATTCTTTTTCTTTATCGTTGCAGTGATTATTTTTCTGCAATTGCGCAGTGTTTTGGGAAAACGCACCGGCAATGAGCGCCCGCCTTTTGACCCCTACAGCCCGCGTGAAAGCGATACGCCGGCAACGGCTCAGCAGAAAGACAATGTTGTCGCTCTGCCGCAGCGCCCGAAAGCGGAAATTCAGGCGCCGGATTTCACGTCCATTGATGCTACAGCGCCTGTGGGCTCTGAACTGAATAATGGTCTGCGCAATATCCGTGCACAGGATCTGAGTTTCGATCCGAAGGAATTCCTCAACGGCGCGAAAATGGCCTATGAGATGATTGTGCTGTCCTATGCGGACGGTGATCGCAAGACGCTGAAAAACCTGCTCTCCAAAGATGTTTTTGAAGGTTTTGATGCCGCGATTAAAGAGCGTGATGCCCGCGGTGAAAAAGTGAATTCAACCTTTGTCGGTATTAATCAGGCCAAGATCATTGCGGCGGATATGAAGGGCAAGGATGCACAGGTAACCGTGCGTATTGTCAGTGAAATGATTTCTGCCACACAAGATAGCCAAGGCAATATTATCGACGGTGATCTGGAAACAGTGGCTGAAATCCGCGATGTCTGGACCTTTGCCCGCAATACTGCTCTGCGTGATCCGAACTGGAAGCTGATCGCTACAGAAGCTGAGGACTGAGCTGCTCGGCGCTTCTTTATTGAATGAAGATAAACCGCTCTGAATAGCCGGAGGAACAGTATCTTGTCAGATTTGTCTGCTGCATACTGTTCCGTTGAGCCTGTTGATTTCAGTGCTTGTGCAGGCTGGGATGAGGATGATCACAGCGCTGCATTTGCCGCATTTTTGAAATCTGCGGATTATGCCCGAAATCATGATTATAAAAGCGGGATTTTAGGCCCGAAATTTGAAGACTTGCGCCCTGTTTTTGCGCAGGCACTGCGGCTGGCCGCGCAGCAATTGCCGGACAGACAAACAGCACGGCATTTTTTTGAGCAGTTTTTCAGGCCTGTCAGAATTCTTCCCCATCAACGGAAAGCGGGTTTTGTAACCGGTTTCTATGAGCCGGAAATTGCGGCATCACGGGTGAAAACAGCGGAATTTACTGTGCCTTTTTTGCGCAAGCCCGCTGATCTGATCAAGCTCAATGCGGACAACCGCCCTGTATATCTGCCGGAAACCATGGCTTTTGGCCGTTTATACGGCAATCAGATCAGCAGCTATTTCGACCGGCAGCAGATTGATCAGGGAGCGCTTGCAGGTCAGGGGCTGGAAATTGCCTATGTGGCCGACAAAACCGATGCTTATTTTGCGCATGTGCAGGGGGCTGTCCGCCTTAATTTTGCTGATGGCAGCCAGATGCGGCTGACTTATGCGGCAAAATCCGGTCATGAATTTACCGGTGCCGGACGGGTATTGATTGAAAAAGGCGAGCTTGAAGCCTCACAGGTTACAATGCAGAGCATCAGGCACTGGCTTGCGCAGCATCCTGACCGCGTTGACGAGATTTTATGGCATAACCGTTCTTATATATTTTTCCGTGAAGCACCAGTGGATGATCCCCTCTCCGGCCCTGTTGCGGCTGCCAAGGTTCCCCTCACCGCGCAGCGCTCTCTGGCAGTGGATCGTAAATTTCATTGCTTTGGCACGCCGTTTTTCATAAATGTTCATCAGTTTTCTGACAAGGACCGTGCTTTTCAGCATTTGATGATTGCACAGGATACCGGATCGGCGATTATCGGCCCTGCCCGCGGCGATCTGTTTTTCGGTTCCGGCGCGGATGCAGGCGCAATTGCCGGACGGATATGTCACGATGCTGATTTTATAATGCTCGTTCCCCGTCATGATACGGGAGAGCGCTGATGACGGGAAAGAACAGACAAAACCGCGTTGATAGGCGTGTTTCGGATAAAAATACCATGAAAAGACTCAAAAATCCGGAACAGCAACCTGTTATGCCAGAAAGGCCTCATGCTTTTCTGAAAGCGGAAGACTGTATTCTCTGGGAAACGGTGGCGCGTACCACGCGCCCTTTGCGGCCGGAAAAGAAACGCAGCACTGTGATTGATGACATGCATTTGTGGGATATGGAGAATGGCCTCAATATTCCCGAGCGTGTCAAAAGTGAACCGGTCAAAGCCGCTCTTGTACAAGGATCGGGTGAAACGTCTCTGCAAACACGGCAGAAACAAGTGCCGGTTACCAATCCCCTGCATGATATTGACCGGCCGACAATCCGCAAAATCGCCAAGGGACGCGTTGAAATTCAGGCACGGATTGACCTTCACGGTATGCGCCAGCGTGAGGCACATGATCTTCTATACGGCTTTCTGGCGGATGCATGGCACAGAGGCCTGCGTTTTGTGCTGGTGATCACCGGCAAAGGCGCGTCTTACGGCAGCGAAGGCATTTTGAAACAGGCTGTGCCGCATTGGTTTTCAACGCCTTTGTTTCGCATCTATGTCAGCGCCTATGAGGATGCCGTACGCCATCATGGCGGACAGGGCGCGCTTTATGTAAGGCTGCGTAAAACCCCTGCTGAAAAGCTCGCAGAGAGCCATATACAGCCTCAGCACAAGCGGCGGAACCCATGACACCATTCGGGCAACGTCTGCGGGAATTGCGTGAAGAACGCGGTGTGACCCAAAAACAAATGGCTGAGGCCATACGGGTATCTGCCGCCTATTTGTCAGCGCTGGAACACGGGCGGCGCGGCCAGCCGACTTGGGATCTGTTGCAGCGGATTATCGGCTATTTCAATATTATCTGGGATGATGCGGAAGAGTTGCAAAATCTGGCAATGATTTCGCATCCGCGCGTTACCATTGATACATCCGGCCTGTCACCGGAGGCCACAGAACTGGCTAATCTTCTGGCAAATGAGATCCGGTTTTTAGATAAAACTAGTGTCGAAACAATCAGTACCATGCTGTTGCAGGCAGAAAAAAAGCGCAAAAATTTGCGCTGATTTTTTCAAAGATATGCTGTTTCAGGTTTAAAACAGCGAGCGCAGATCATCCATTTTGGAATTGACCAGCCAGCCATAGTAATTTTCCTGCGGCAGCTTCACATCCTTGCGTCCGGCATTGGATGCTGCCAATGCACGGGCACGGGCATCGGCACCGCCGGTATTATACAGGGTCGCTGTAATGCCCGGATTGTTTGAAATGTCGAAATCTGCATATTTCTTGTAGGAATTGATGGAGTGTTTGATAGTCGCCGCCATATAAGGCAGGGTCAGATCAGGATCCATGATGGTTTTATAAACCTGCGCACCGTCTTCTGCGCTGAGTTTCGGCAGGCCGGATACGCGATTGACCATATCGGACATTTGCAGGGCTGTAAGCGGGCTGATCTGGCCGAGACCAAAGGTCTGGCCGGCATAGAATGGCTGGAAAAACACAGCTGCAAAGCGGTTATTCGGATAGGATGTGCCGTCAACTTTTTTACCGCGGAAGCTTTTGTCCCAGACATTTTCACGGCAGGTCCACAGACCATAGCTATCGCTCAGGCCTGCGCATTTTTCAAATTCCGGCCGCTTGATGAAATCGCTGACGGATTCACCTTTATAATTAAAGCTCACCCCCTGTTTCACATAGGAAATGGCTTTGACATAATAGGTTTGCAGCTGATCATAGGCATCCACATTATAGGTATGTTCGCCGATAATCGCACCGGCAATATGAACCGGATCAATATTATAGGCGGCAGCCACAGATTTGATTTTGTTGCGCAAAGCGCGGTCTGATTTTAACAGGCCATAGATTTTCTGATATTTGGCCTCATAGGTGGTGCGCAGCTTTTTGGTACGGTTGGCCGATGCGCCGGGAATTGGCGGCTGCTCGGCATTGCGGTTGCCTGCCGGCACAATTGTAACTGCCTGCGCAGTGGATACGAGTGTAAAAGCAAAAATACCGGTTCCGGCAGCCAGTGCTATCCGCTTAAAATAATTGCCGAAATTCATAAATTCGCTCCATAGGCATTTGTTCTGAGGCCTGAAATGGTTTCAGAAAATCATGCACTTTCATATTGCGCGGAAAATAAGAAACCCTCGCGCACAAGTCGAGAGGGTTTTCTAAACTAAAATATAAATGATGTGCGAATGTCACACTGTCTGTTGCAGTCCATTACAGAATGAAACGGGACAGGTCGATATTCTTGGCCAGATCACCGATGCTGCTGCGTACATAGGCTGCATCAACCGTAAAAGTGGTGCCGCTTTTATCCGGCGCGTTGAATGAAATATCATCCAGCACTTTTTCCATCACGGTTTGCAGGCGGCGCGCGCCGATATTCTCAATGCTGGAATTAAGATCGACCGCAATATCAGCCAGCGCGTCAATTGCATCATCGGTAATTTCCAGCGTCACATTTTCCGTTGCCATCAGCGCTACATATTGTTTGAGCAGGCTGGCTTCGGTTTCAGTGAGGATTGAGCGGAAATCTTCCCGTGTCAGGGCGCTGAGTTCCACACGGATCGGCAGACGACCCTGCAATTCCGGCAACAGATCGGACGGTTTGGAGACATGGAACGCACCGGAGGCAATAAACAGGATATGGTCTGTTTTAACCGGGCCATATTTGGTGGCAACGGTTGTGCCTTCTACAAGCGGCAGCAAATCGCGCTGCACACCCTCGCGGGAAACCCCTGCCCCCATGCCGCCTTCACGTGTGGCAATCTTGTCGATCTCGTCCAGGAAGACGATACCGTCATTCTGGGTAACTTCCAGTGCTTCCTGCGTCACCTGATCCTGATCCAGCAACTTGTCGGATTCATCATTGATCAGCAGCGCATAGGATTCTTTAACGCTTGTTTTGCGCGGTTTGGTACGGCCGCCCATGGCTTTGCCCAGCATATCGCTCAAATTGATCATGCCGATATTGGCACCCGGCATGCCCGGAATTTCAAAACCGCCCATACCGGCGCTGTTATCAGCGACTTCGATTTCAATTTCCTTGTCATCCAGCTCGCCATCGCGCAGCTTTTTGCGGAAACTGTCACGGGTGGCAGGGCTGGCAGTTTTACCGACAAGGGCATCCAGCACGCGTTCTTCCGCATTGATATGGGCTTTGGCCTTCACATCTTCACGCTTTTTCTCGCGCACCAGACTGATAGCGATTTCAACGAGATCACGGATGATCTGTTCCACATCACGGCCGACATAGCCGACCTCGGTGAATTTTGTGGCTTCAACCTTGATGAAAGGCGCGCCGGCAAGCTTTGCCAGGCGCCGCGAAATTTCGGTTTTACCGACACCGGTCGGCCCGATCATCAGAATATTTTTCGGCATTACCTCTTCGCGCATATTGCCTTCCAGCTGCTGGCGGCGCCAGCGGTTGCGCAGGGCAATAGCAACAGCGCGTTTGGCGGCATTCTGGCCGATGATGAAACGGTCAAGCTCGGAAACGATTTCACGTGGAGAAAATGTGGTCATATTTTTCAGGATCCGCTTTGCCACTGCCGGATAAAGTCGAACGGATGCAGCAGCATGATTACATTGAGAATGAGGTTGTCCCGGATGACAATCAGGGCAAGAATTTCGAAAAACACTGCCGTAGCGATTGTTACCCATATAGGAAGCCGTGATGCCAGAATAAAGCCTGCGGCCATGGAGAGCGTATCAAACACTGAATTGAGGATACTGTCGCCGAAATAATCTACGGAAGATGTATTGGCGCGGTAGCGCTCGATGATAAAGTTTGAGTTTTCAACCAGCTCCCAGCCGATTTCCAGCCCCAGCGCCAGCAACAACCGCATATGCAGCGGTGCTTTCGGCGCAATCAGCCAGAACAGGCCGTAAAACAAGAACCCGTGAATGATATGAGACAGCGTG
This sequence comes from Pseudochrobactrum asaccharolyticum, assembly GCA_040392545.1. Taxonomy (GTDB): domain Bacteria; phylum Pseudomonadota; class Alphaproteobacteria; order Rhizobiales; family Rhizobiaceae; genus Pseudochrobactrum; species Pseudochrobactrum asaccharolyticum_A. The sequence goes on from JBEBVV010000003.1 coordinate 147,545, forward strand.
TACCAGTCAAAAAACTGCTGGGAATTTTCATTGCTGTTCACTTCATTCACAAACAGGCGAATGGTTCCGCATTCGCAAACCGGAACCCGCCCCATCAGATGCAGAATAACCGCCTGAACGGCAAAAGCGGCGATGAGAAGGATCAATGCCTTGTTCCAGTTCCACGATGCGGGTGAAACTGCGGTATTGACCGGAGCGGGCTGTTTGGATGCGGTCACATTCGGCCTTTTGGTATAAGAAAATTATGCTCTACATAATTGGCAGCCAATCAGGCGCAATCAAGGCTCTCTACCGTAAAATTACTGTTGGTATAGACGCAGATTTCCGAGGCAATGGTCATCGCCTTGCGGGCAATGGTTTCCGCATCAAGATCGGTGTCGATCAAAGCGCGTGCTGCGGATAAAGCATAATTGCCGCCGGAGCCGATTGCCATAACGCCGTTTTCGGGTTCAAGAACATCGCCAAGGCCGGTAATGGCCAGTGTAATATTCTTGTCTGCGACAAGCATCATCGCTTCCAGCTTGCGCAAATAGCGGTCTGTGCGCCAGTCTTTGGCAAGTTCTACCGATGCCCGCATCAGTTGATCGGGATATTGTTCCAGCTTGGCTTCCAGCCGTTCAAGCAGCGTGAAAGCATCGGCTGTTGCCCCTGCAAAACCGGTGATGACGCTGCCGCCTTTACCGATGCGGCGCACTTTGCGGGCATTGCCCTTCATAATGGTCTGGCCGAGGGAGACCTGTCCGTCACCGGCAATCACCACCTTATTGCCCTTGCGCACGGTGACAATGGTGGTGCCGTAAATTGTATTCGGATTATGTTCAATCATCTGCGCAACTCCGCTGATTGGTATTCGTCAAATCGATCTGCTGTATTTATGTGCTCATACGTAAATTACAACGGATAATAATACATCCTGTATGATCAAAGCATTTGGCAAAACTCAAGCACTGTACAGAGCATTTGAAATTATTAGAATTTTTGGAAATGCTCTGTTTGTTAGAATTAAAGCACATCTTACCCGAAAACCGCTTCACACTTTTCGGGATGTGCTCTAGAACAAAACCGGAGAAGAACAAGATCGGGTTATCAATATGAGCAATCAGCGCAGTGCAAAAGTCAGCCGCAGCACCAAGGAAACCAGCATTGAAGTGCAGGTTTCACTCGATGGCACGGGTCAGTTCGATATTTCGACCGGCGTTGGCTTTTTTGATCATATGCTGGAGCAGCTCTCCCGCCATTCGCTGATTGATATGAAAATCACCACCAAAGGTGATACGCATATTGATGACCATCATACGGTTGAAGATACCGGCATTGCGATCGGCAAGGCCATTGCCGAGGCTTTGGGCGAACGCCGCGGTATTGTGCGCTATGCCTCTGTTGATCTGGCTATGGATGAAACCCTGACCTCTGCGGCGCTTGATGTGTCTGGACGTCCGTTTCTGGTGTGGAATGTTGCATTCAATGCGCCGAAAGTCGGCACTTTTGATACCGAACTGGTGCGGGAATTCTTTCAGGCACTGGCGCAGAATGCCGGTATTACCCTGCATGTGAATTTGCGTTACGGTGTGAATAATCACCATATTGCCGAAACCTGTTTCAAAGCTGTGGCGCGTGCATTGCGCATGGCGATTGAAACCGATCCGCGGCAGAAAGATGCTATTCCTTCGACAAAAGGCACGCTGAAAGGCTGATTATGGCCAGCTATATCGTTCTGGAACCGACAGATGCAGTCAAACTCAAACCGGTTCTGCCTGCATTTTCAGGTAAAACCGGTGGTGACCACACGGTTTTTGTGCGCGATGAATTCACTGTTTTTGCACTGATCCTGCCGTTTTTCTGGCTTTTGGCACATCGCTTATGGTGGCATGCGCTGATGGTTGCCCTGATCGGCTGGGGTGCGGTCAATGTGCTGGGCAGCTATGTGTCATCAGGGCTGGTGGTTTCGGTTCTGTCGCTTTTATTATCCGTGTTTGTTGCGCTTGAAGGGCGTAACTGGTATCTCGCGAAACTCAGGTACAAGGGATATGAGGAAGTGGCGCTGATCAGCGCCAGTGACCTGCGGGACGCGGAAATTCTTTATTTTTAAGGTGCGGCACAGGTGGCTGATCGGACAGATCCTGCGGGAGAGGTTTCAGACAGCGCGGCTGTGATGGGCACAACAACCTTAAATCCTGCGCCTGAAGGCGGCAATCTTGCTGCTGGAGATATGATAGGTCTGGTTGAATATCGCGGAAGGTCGTGACATGCGTGTCGCCATTATTGATTACGGTTCCGGAAATCTCAAATCGGTAGCCAAAGCCTTTGAACATGCAGCGCTTGAAATGGGCGGAAGCACGCATGTGGATGTTACAAGCGATGCTAAAGCTGTTTTAACGGCAGATCATATTGTTTTGCCCGGTGTCGGCGCTTATGCCGATTGCCGCCGTGGTCTTGATGCTGTGCCCGGCATGGTTGACGTGCTGGAAGATGTTGTGCTGCATAAAGGCAGGCCGTTTCTCGGCGTTTGCGTTGGTATGCAACTGCTTTCAACCCGCGGTCTGGAGAAAACGGTTACAGAGGGTCTCAACTGGGTGCAGGGTGATGTGCGTGAGATGAAACCGTCTGATGCCGCGCTGAAAATTCCGCAGATCGGCTGGAATACGATTGAGCTGAAACATGACCATCCGGTTTTCAATGATATTGCGACCGGCGAGCATGGTTTGCATGCCTATTTCGTCCATTCCTATATGTTTGATGTAAAAAACAGCACTGATGTGCTGGCCACCACCAGCTATGGCGGCACAGTGACGGCTGCGGTTGCGCGTGACAATATTGTTGGCACGCAGTTCCATCCGGAAAAAAGCCAGCGTCTCGGTCTCAAACTGATTACTAATTTCCTGAAGTGGAAGCCATGATACTTTTTCCGGCAATTGATCTGAAAGACGGTGAATGTGTTCGCCTGAAACTTGGCGATATGAACCGCTCTACGGTTTATAATACCGATCCTGCAGCGCAGGCGAAAGCCTTTGAAGATCAGGGATTTGAGTGGCTCCATGTGGTCGATCTGAATGGTGCTTTCGCCGGTTCCAGCGTCAATGGCGCGGCTGTGGAGGCTATTCTCAAAACCACCAGAAATCCGGTTCAGCTCGGCGGCGGTATCCGCACGCTGGAGCATATTGAGGCCTGGCTTTCCAAAGGGCTTTCCCGCGTTATTCTCGGCACTGTTGCGGTGCGCGACCCGCAATTGGTGATTGAGGCCTGCAAAGAATTTCCGGGCAAAGTCGCCGTTGGCATTGATGCCAAGGGCGGTAAAGTTGCGGTGGAGGGCTGGGCAGAGGCTTCAGAACTCGGCGTGATTGAACTGGCGCAGAAATTTGAAGGGGCTGGGGTCGCAGCCATTATCTATACGGATATTGACCGCGACGGTATTCTGGCAGGCATTAACTGGCCTTCAACTCTGGCGCTGGCCGAAGCTGTTTCGATTCCGGTAATTGCTTCCGGCGGTCTGGCTTCGATGGATGATATTCATCGCATGACGCAACCTGATGCCCGTAAGCTGGAAGGTGCGATTTCCGGCCGTGCGCTTTATGACGGCCGTATTGATCCGGCTGAAGCGCTGGCGCTTCTGCGTGCTGCAAAGGAGGCTGAGCAATGACCTTGAAAGCACGTATTATTCCTTGTCTGGATGTTAAAGATGGGCAGACCCGTCTGCCCGCAGCGCAGCGAGGACAGGCAAACTTTAAAAAGACGCGACAGATCGGAGGCGGAAATGCTTAAGGCACGTATTATTCCCTGCCTCGATGTGAAAGACGGGCGTGTCGTCAAGGGCGTCAACTTTGTTGATCTGATTGATGCCGGTGATCCGGTGGAAGCTGCAAAAGCCTATGATGCAGCGGGTGCCGACGAATTATGCTTTCTTGATATCACCGCATCTTCCGACAATCGTGAGACGATTTTTGATGTGGTTGCCCGTACGGCCGAGCAGTGTTTCATGCCGCTGACTGTCGGCGGTGGTGTGCGTGCTGTGGCTGATATTCGCAAGCTGCTTCTGGCAGGTGCGGATAAAGTCTCGATCAATACGGCTGCCGTGCAAAATCCGGATTTTATCGCTGAAGCCGCTGATAAATTCGGCAATCAATGCATTGTCGTTGCTGTGGATGCCAAGAAAACATCCGCTGCCGGAGAGGCGGATCGCTGGGAGATTTTCACCCATGGGGGGCGTAATGCCGCCGGTCTGGATGCGATCGAATTTGCGCAGAAAATGGTTGATCTCGGGGCAGGGGAAATTCTGCTGACCTCTATGGATCGTGACGGCACCAAGGTTGGCTATGATTTGGCACTGACCCGCGCTGTGGCGGATGCCGTCAGCGTGCCGGTGATTGCGTCCGGCGGTGTCGGCTCGCTGGATGATCTGGTGGCCGGTGTGCAGCAAGGTCATGCCAGTGCGGTTCTTGCAGCGTCGATCTTCCATTTTGGCACTTATACGATTGCGGAAGCCAAGCGCTATATGGCCAGCCACGGCATTGCTGTGCGTCTGGATGATGTGCAGATTTAAAAAGTTTAAAGCCGTTTTCTGATAAAAGCGGCTTTAGCTGGCTGGTAAAATTAACTTGTTTTCTGCGATGAGGGGTGCTTTTCGTCCCGCATTTGCTTTAAAGACCATTGGCATTGCTGTGCGGGATTCTTAATCACGCATTCCATAAATTGCACTGAAACGGGAGTGCAGCATGACAAATTTCACCCTTGCTGAGCTTGAGCAGATTGTTGCAAAGCGCGCGTCGGTTACTGACGGTTCATCTTATACGGCTTCATTGATTGCCAAAGGCCAGCATAAGGCTGCCCAGAAACTGGGCGAAGAAGCGGTTGAAACTGTTATTGCCGCCATGATGCAAGATGAAAAAGCCGTCATTTCTGAGAGTGCTGATCTGCTTTATCATTTGCTGGTGGTGTGGAAAATTGCAGGTGTGTCCCTGCAGTCTGTGATGCAGGAGCTGGATAAGCGCACCTCACAGACCGGTCTTGAAGAAAAGGCTGGGCGAAAACCGCAATAAGCTGTTCCGCCACCAGTTTTCATATCGAGATCGAAATGTACTCCATGGATCTTTTCAAGAATAAACATTATTCGCCTTATCAGGTATTTACGGCTGCCGAATGGGCTGAGTTCCGCGCAGATACGCCGCTGACCCTGACACTGGATGAAGTCAAGCGTCTGCGCTCCCTCAATGATCCGGTTGATCTGGATGAGGTGCGCCGGATTTATCTGTCGCTGTCGCGTCTGCTCTCAACCCATGTTGAAGCACTGCAATCGCTTTATAAGCAGCGCAAACAGTTCCTGATGAAGGATGATACGGTCAAAACGCCGTTTATTATCGGCATTGCCGGTTCTGTCGCGGTCGGAAAATCGACCACAGCGCGTATTCTGAAGGAATTGCTGCGCCGCTGGCCGTCGAGCCCTAAAGTCGAGCTGGTGACCACGGACGGCTTTCTCTATCCCAATGAGGTGCTGCGTGCGGAAGGCCGCATGGAGCGCAAAGGTTTTCCGGACAGTTATGATGCCGGCGCAATCCTCAATTTCCTGTCCTCTATGAAGGCAGGGATGAGCCATGTTCAGGCGCCGGTCTATTCGCATCTGACCTATGATGTGGTGGCCGGTGAATATGTGACCATTGACCGGCCGGATATTCTGATTTTTGAAGGCATTAATGTGCTGCAGGTGCGCGATTTGCCTGCGGATGGCAAGGCTGTGCCTTTCGTGTCGGATTTCTTTGATTTCTCGATCTATATTGATGCCGATCCGGTGCTGATCCATAAATGGTATATCAACCGCTTCATGAAGTTGCGTGAAACAGCTTTCCGCGATCCGCAGAGCTTCTTCCACCGTTATTCACAATTGTCGGAAGAGGCCGCACTGTCGATTGCCGAAGGTCTGTGGACGAATATCAATCTCAAAAACCTGTTTGAGAATATTCTGCCGACACGCCCGCGCGCTGATCTGATCCTGCGCAAGGGCGAAAATCATATGATTGAAGAAGTGGCTTTACGCAAAATCTGAAATCCGAAGCTATCGAATGCAAAAAAGCCCCGCAGCTCTCAGAACTGCGGGGCTTTTTACGTGTATAAACTTTATGTCGGAATTTTACTTCAGAGGCGGGATGCGCAAAACCTGACCCGGATAGATTTTATCCGGTGAGGTCAGCATTGGCTTATTGGCTTCAAAAATCAGCGGATTTTTATCGCCATGACCCTTGCCATATTGGGCTTCAGCGATTTTCCAGAGATTATCGCCCTTTTTCACAGTGTAGAAGACCGGTGCATCGCCATCCTTTGTACCGTCAACTTTAAGTTCGGATGCTTCAACCTTGGAAACACCAAGGGAATTGCCGACAGCAATAATCGCTTTTTCAAAGGCAGACTGATCCTTCACATTGCCGGTCAGTACAGCCTTGTCACCCTCAACTTTAACCTGCACATCACCGGTGCCGAGATTATGGGAATCCAGCTCTTTTTTCAGATCATCCGCATTGGGTTCATTATCGCCGAAACCGAGTTTGGTGCCGACAGATTTTACAAAGTCAAAAATACCCATTCCGTGTCTCCTTCTCGATTGTTTTCAGCAGATGCAAAAGCGGTTTCGCATCAGAACAAGGAACCGGTTCAGAGCAGAGGGCAGATCAGCAATAGGCCTGCACCTCTCTGCACCGGCGTCCGTATCGAGACTATAATCAGACAGGCGGATTAGGGAAGCCAATTGTTTTAAATAACAGGTTCAGTCATCGCTGACGCGCCGGCGCATTTTCTTCACATCTGCGCGGCCGGATTTGGCTTTCAGGCGGCGCTCCACGGAACCTTTGGTTGGACGGGTCTTTTTGCGCGGCGGCGGCGGTGGTTTGGCAGCCTCGATAATCAGGGCAATCAGACGGGTGCGGGCATCTTCGCGGTTTTTTTCCTGTGTGCGGAACCGGCTGGCCTCAATCAATATATCGCCGTCTTTGCTGGCGCGCTGTCCGGCAAGGCTGATCAGGCGCGCATAAACATCCTCCGGCAGACCGGCCTGTGCTGCGGCAAAGCGCAATTGCACGGCAGTGGATACTTTATTGACATTTTGCCCGCCCGGGCCGGATGAGCGGATAAAGCTCTCTTCCAGCAAATTCTCATGAATGCTGATCCGGTTGGTAATGCGGATGAGATGTTTATTATGCTCCGTCATAGCCTGCTTATAGCGAATTTACAGGGTGTAACGGAAGAGGCGCAACGAAAGAGCAGAAAATAAAAACGGCGCCCCAAGGCGCCGTTTTCTGTTGGCAAAAATATTGCTGGTTTATTCAGCGGCAACGGCTGCCGATGGCGCTGCCGAACGGACTTGCGCATCCACATGCTTTTCGAATTTTTCGAAATTGGTGATGAACATATTGGCGAGCTTGGCTGCCTGTGCATCATAAGCCTGCTTGTCGGCCCAGGTCGAGCGCGGGTCAAGAATGCTGGTATCCACACCCGGAACCGCAACCGGTACTTCAAAGCCGAAATTTGGATCTGTGCGGAACTCGACATTGTTGAGCGAACCGTCAAGCGCTGCGGCGAGCAGGGCGCGGGTTGCCTTGATCGGCATACGGTTGCCGGTGCCATAGGCGCCACCTGTCCAGCCGGTATTGACCAGCCAGCAATCAACCTTGTGTTCAGCAATCAGCTTGCGCAGGAGATCACCATATTCCGACGGATGACGCGGCATGAAAGGCGCACCAAAGCAGGTGGAGAAGGTGGCTTCCGGTTCGGTCACACCCTTTTCAGTACCGGCAACCTTGGCGGTATAGCCGGACAGGAAGTGATACATGGCTTGTGCCGGTGTCAGACGGGCAATCGGAGGCATAACACCGAAAGCATCTGCGGTCAGCATGATCACATTTTTCGGCTGGCCTGCGGTACCGGTGGCGCTGGCATTCGGAATGAAATTCAGCGGATAGGCGCAACGGGTATTTTCTGTCAGCGAACCGTCGTTGAAATCCGGATTGCGGTTGGCATCCAGAACCACATTTTCCAGAACTGTGCCGAAACGCTGGGTTGTGGCATAGATTTCCGGTTCTGCTTCAGCAGACAGACGGATGGTCTTGGCATAGCAGCCGCCTTCAAAGTTGAAAACGCCGTTTTCGCTCCAGCCATGTTCGTCATCACCGATCAGGGTGCGGGTCGGATCAGCGGAAAGCGTGGTCTTGCCGGTGCCGGACAGACCGAAGAAAATGGCTGTATCGCCGTTCGGGCCTTCATTGGCGGAGCAATGCATCGGCATAATGCCTTCGGCAGGCAGCATATAGTTGAGAGCGGTAAAGACCGACTTCTTCATTTCGCCGGCATAAGAGGTGCCGCCGATCAGAACCACCTTATTGACCAGATCGCAGGCGATCACGGTTTCCGAACGGCAGCCGTATTTTTCAGGATCTGCGCGGAAAGACGGCAGATCAATGATTGTCATTTCCGGCAGGAAGCTTTCAAGGGCAGCCAGTTCCGGACGGATCAGCAGATTGCGGATGAACAGCGAATGCCATGCAAATTCGGTGATGACGCGCACTTTAAGATTATGGGCGCTGTCCGCACCGCCGATCAGGTCCTGAACAAACAGTTCTTTGCCTTTGCAATGCGCGATAAAATCGGCCTGCAGAAGGGCAAAATTTTCAGGGCTCATCGGCTTGTTATTGTCCCACCAGATCTGATCTTCGGTGGTCGCATCACGCACAACAAATTTGTCTTTAGGGCTGCGGCCGGTATGCTGGCCGGTATTTGCCATCAATGCACCCTGTGCAGTCAGTGTCGACTCACCGCGGCGGATTGATTCTTCATAGAGCTGAGCCGGTCCTAAATTGTAATAGACCGCAGCAAGGTCTTTCAGGCCTGCTGTTGCAACAGAAGCGGCTGCATTGTGAATGCCAGTCTCTTTCATAATCTTTTCTCGCAGTTTTCACAGGTTGCAATTAAGTGCGCATTTCCCGAATGCGCGTGGAGATTGTCCCAACCAGATTAGCGGGAGAAATTCAAATCTTTAATCGTTTTAAAAAATTTAAAAAAAATTTAAATCGTTTAGATGGCAATTTGTTCTCAGCCTATCCACATGCGTTATGCGCAAATTAAGGACTTAAACAACAATGCAGGGGTGTAAAAAATAGCCTCTGCCTTACTTTGTACTTAATTTGTGCTGTTTAAAAGACATGCTATAAGAAACATAAGCAGTTCCAGAAAATGCTGAAACCGCTTTTCTGATTGAGAACCGAGGAGAAATGACCTGATGCGGGAAGTTCCGGTAACACAGACCATTGCGCTTGTTGATGATGACCGCAATATCCTGACTTCTGTTTCGATTGCTCTGGAATCCGAAGGCTATCGGGTCGAGACTTATACAGATGGTGCCTCCGCACTGGATGGCCTGATGGCACGTCCGCCTAATCTTGCAATCTTTGATATTAAAATGCCGCGTATGGACGGTATGGAATTGTTGCGCCGTCTGCGCCAGAAGTCCGATCTGCCGGTGATTTTTCTGACATCGAAAGATGATGAGATCGACGAATTATTCGGCCTGAAAATGGGCGCGGATGATTTTATCACCAAGCCGTTTTCTCAGCGCCTGCTGGTTGAGCGTGTTAAAGCGGTTCTGCGCCGTGTGGCTGCCCGTGAAGGTGCATTGAAGAATCCGGGTCAGCCTTCCAAATCGCTGCAACGCGGCCAGCTGGAAATGGATCAGGAACGCCATACCTGCACATGGAAGGGCGAGCCTGTTACGCTGACGGTGACGGAGTTTCTGATCCTGCATTCGCTGGCACAGCGCCCGGGCGTGGTGAAAAGCCGTGATGCGCTGATGGATGCGGCCTATGATGAGCAGGTCTATGTGGATGACCGTACGATCGACAGCCACATCAAGCGCCTGCGTAAAAAGTTCAAAGTTGTTGACGATGATTTTGAAATGATCGAAACGCTTTATGGTGTTGGTTATCGCTTCCGCGAAGCGTAAACTGCATTTCAGAATTGACGCATAAAGGTAGTACCGGTCTGCCGGAATTGCCTATAAACAAGAGCGGGTTTTATGATTGATAAAAGCCGCTCTTTTTGCCCGTTTTTAAAAGGGCCGGATTTAAAGGAACTGATCGTCGGGAATGGTCGCTGAAACAGAAAACAGAAGCGCATTGCGGCGCAGGGAGCGCCTTGCACGCCGCCAGCGGTCGCTGATCTGGCGGCGGCTGTTTTCGCCTATCCGCAAAGGCCTTGGAAATTATATGTTTTCCAGCCTGACCAAGCGTATTCTGTTTCTCAATCTTGCGGCGCTGGCGGTTCTTGTTTCGGGGATTATGTATCTCAACCAGTTCCGCGACGGGCTGGTGGATGCCAAGATTGAAAGCCTGCTGACACAGGGTAAAATCATTGCCGCCTCCATCGCTTCTTCGGCAACGGTGGATACCAATTCGATCATGATTGATCCGGATAAGCTTTTGGAGCTGCAGGCAGGCCAGAGCATTACCCCGTCACCGGATTCACCGGATAACTGGGAATTTCCGATCAATCCTGAAAAGGTAGCGCCATTGTTGCGCAGCCTGATCACGCCGATCAATACCCGCGCCCGTATCTACGACAATAATGCCAATATTCTGCTGGATTCCCGTCATCTCTATTCGCGCGGGCAGGTGCTGAGCTATGAATTGCCGGAACTTGATGAGGAAAATCAGGGCATTATCGAGCGTATCAGCACATGGTTCAATAATCTGATCAACCGCAACAGCCTGCCGCTTTATCAGGAGCCGCCGGGCGGTAATGGTTCGGTTTATCCGGAAGTGATCAAAGCGCTGACCGGTTCTGCCGGTACGGCGCAGCGCCGCAATGAAGAGGGCGAGCTGGTGGTTTCCGTGGCGGTGCCGATCCAGCGTTACCGCGCAGTGCTTGGTGTGCTGCTGATGTCGACGGAAGGCGGCGATATTGACAAGATCGTGCGCGGCGAGCGCAATGCGATCCTGCGCGTCTTTGTGGTTGTGTCGCTTGTTATGGTGATCCTGTCGCTGTTTCTGGCATCAACCATCGCCAATCCGTTGCGCAAATTGTCGGAAGCCGCAGACCGTGTGCGCCATGGTATCAAAGGGCGTGTGGAAATTCCGGATTTCTCCGAGCGACAGGATGAGGTCGGCCATCTTTCCACATCCATCCGCGATATGACTGATGCGCTTTATGCCCGTATTGAAGCGATTGAGAGCTTTGCCGCTGATGTCAGCCATGAGCTGAAGAACCCGCTGACTTCGCTGCGCAGCGCGGTTGAAACTTTGCCTCTTGCCAAAACCGACAGTGCCAAAACCCGCCTTCTCGATGTTATCCAGCATGATGTGCGCCGCCTTGACCGCCTGATTACCGATATTTCCGATGCTTCACGGCTTGATGCCGAATTGGCGCGTGAACATACGGACCGCGTGGATATGCAGGCGCTGCTCAATAATATTGTTGCTGCGGCGCGGGAAGTGCGCCGCAATAAAGTAGGTACGGAAATTCTGCTGGATATCGGTGCTTTGCCTGCCGGTGTGAAAGGCTTTTATTTGCCGGGTCATGATTTGCGGCTTGGTCAGGTTGTATCCAATCTGATTGAAAATGCCCGTACCTTTGTGCCTGAGGATAAAGGCGAGATCAAAATTTACCTGAAGCATAAGGGTGCGAAAATTCAGGTTGTTGTTGAGGATAACGGGCCGGGTATCGGCGCGGAAAATATTGAGCGTATTTTCGAGCGTTTTTATACGGATCGTCCGGCTTCCGAGGCTTTCGGTCAGAATTCCGGTCTTGGCCTGTCCATCAGCCGCCAGATCATTGAAGCTCATGGCGGCACGTTGACGGCTTCTAATATTCTTGATCCTAAAGATCATGAAAAGTGGCTGGGTGCTCGTTTTGTCATTGATTTACCGGCAGAATTACCGGAGAGTACCGGCAAACGCCAGCGTGCGCAGACAGCGCAGAATGCTGAGAGCTGATCCGCTTACCACAGAGAAATCAAAGCTATGAAAAATCCGGAACGATTTGTTTTTCATGCGACATCGCTGGTGATCGGCTCTTATGGTGTGTTGCTGAGCGGGCCTTCGGGGTCCGGCAAATCCTCGCTGGCTTTAACGCTGATTGAGCGGGCGCGGCAATTCGGGCGCTCTGCGGTTTTGATTTCAGATGATCAGACTTTGCTTGCTGTCGAGAAGGGCAGGCTGATGGCTTATACGCCGCCTGCCATTGCCGGTGCGATTGAAATTCGCGGTGCCGGTCTGTTTGAAGTGCCCTATCAGGCCGAAGCGCCGGTTCATCTTCTGGTTGAGTTGGTGGAGGCGGAAAAAGCGCCACGTTATCCCGCTGATACGAAGCGGATGCTTGCCGGTGTTGAAATTGCCTCTCTGGTTCTGCCGGATCTGGCAAGTGCCTGCGATTCGCTGCAATGTGCCCGTGCAATTGAGGCAAGTTTATTCATGAAACGCTGGGGCGAACCAAAAACGCTCTGAAAATCAGTCATTTTTAACACCTGATTTATAATAAAATCACTTATTACAGTGCGGCATAACCGACGAAAGCTGTCGCAGGCTTTATTTTTTGCTTGCACTCATTATTCTCGGTGCCAACATAGAAGGTCCGGGCCAACATAGATATCTGTCGGAAAATACGAAATTTTCGCTTCAGATTCTTGTTTGACGAGTAAAATATTAGAACTTGCGGCTCATACAGAGGCTTAAATGCTGTCATATTGCTGAAAAGGCATATGAAGCGACCGGCGGGAGCAGTTTAAGAATGATCGGACTCGTGCTTGTTACGCACGGAAGGCTGGCCGAAGAGTTTCATCATGCAGTTGAGCATGTTGTCGGCCCTCAGGAAAATTTCGAAACCGTTTGCATCGGTGCCGATGATGATATGGAAAAACGCCGCGAGGATATTGTTGCGGCTGTTGATAAGGCTGATCAGGGTCAGGGTGTTATCATCCTGACAGATATGTTCGGCGGTACACCTTCCAATCTGGCAATTTCGGTTCTTGATGCGGGCAGGGTAGAAGTGATTGCAGGTGTTAACCTGCCTATGCTGATTAAACTGACAAGCATTCGCCAGTCAGGAGATATGGAGGCATCTTTGCGCGAGGCGCAGGACGCAGGCCGTAAATATATTAATGTTGCCAGTCAGGTACTGACGGGAAAGTAAAAAACCACAGGTACTGACGGGAAAATAAAGACCGCACGTCCTGATAAGTGAGTAAAAGTTTCAGTTCCTGACACGTCAGGACTGATAATGTGTATGAAGCGCCGGATACGGACAGGAAAGTAAATCATGCCTCAGGTTGCAGTCAGCGGATGTTATGAGCCTGATCACGCCGAGAGACGTGACCTCACCATCATCAACAAACGTGGCCTGCATGCGCGGGCATCTGCAAAATTTGTGCAGCTTGTTGACAGTTTCAACGCGCATGTGCGGGTTGAAAAAGATGGTATGTGCGTGGGTGGCACATCGATCATGGGGCTGATGATGCTGGCGGCCTCTCCGGGCTGCTGTATTCAGGTCAGCGCCTGCGGGGTTGAAGCCGTTGCGGTGCTGGATGCATTGGAGCAATTGGTGGGCGACAAATTCGGCGAAGAATGCTGATTGTCTTTAAGCGCATGATCAAAGCACCGGTTTTCCGGTGCTTTTTTATTGTCTGAAATCTGGGAACATAAAGATATAAAGATTGCCTTATATTTTTATTTGAGCGCTGTTCTGTGATCTGCTACACATGATTTCCAACTTCATTGAAACAGCAGGAAAGCGGAGCTCAAATGTCTGTAGGGCAGGAAAATATCATCAAGGATATCGGTCTGGCTGACTGGGGACGCAAGGAAATTATCATTGCGGAAACGGAAATGCCGGGGCTGATGGCGTCGCGTGAGGAATTTGGACCGCAGCAGATTCTTAAAGGCGCACGGATTTCCGGTTCCCTGCATATGACCATTCAGACCGCTGTGCTGATTGAAACCCTGCAGGCACTTGGCGCTGAAGTGCGCTGGGCATCGTGCAATATTTTCTCCACGCAGGATCATGCCGCAGCAGCAATTGCCGCGCAGGGCACACCGGTTTTCGCCATTAAGGGTGAAACGCTGGAAGAATACTGGACGTACACAGATAAAATTTTCCAGTGGCCGGATGGCGAGCCTTCCAATCTCATTCTCGATGATGGCGGCGATGCCACAATGTATATTCTGCTCGGCGCCCGTGCCGAGGCCGGTGAGGATGTTTTGTCCAAGCCGGGCAATGAGGAAGAAGAAATCCTCTTTGCACAGATCAAAAAACGCATGGCTGCAACGCCGGGCTTCTTCACCCGTCAGCGCGATGCACTCAAAGGCGTGACGGAAGAAACCACAACCGGTGTGAACCGTCTTTATCAGTTGCAGCGCGCAGGCCAGCTGCCTTTCCCTGCAATCAATGTCAATGACAGCGTTACCAAGTCGAAATTCGACAATAAATATGGCTGCAAGGAATCGCTGGTTGACGGTATCCGCCGTGGTACCGATGTGATGATGGCCGGTAAAGTTGCCGTTGTCTGCGGTTACGGCGATGTGGGTAAAGGCTCTGCCCAATCACTGCTGGGTGCCGGTGCGCGCGTGAAAGTGACAGAAGTTGATCCGATCTGTGCTTTGCAGGCGGCAATGGACGGTTTTGAGGTTGTGACACTGGATGATGCCGCAGCTGAAGCGGATATTGTTATCACCACCACCGGCAATAAAGATGTGATCACCATCGAGCATATGCGCAAGATGAAAGACATGGTGATTGTCGGCAATATCGGCCATTTCGACAATGAGATTCAGGTCAGCGCTTTGCGCAATCTGAAATGGACAAATATCAAACCGCAGGTGGATATGATCACCTTCCCGGATGATAAGCGTCTGATCCTGTTGTCTGAAGGCCGTCTGCTCAATCTCGGCAATGCAACCGGCCATCCGAGCTTTGTGATGTCAGCCTCTTTCACCAATCAGGTGCTTGGCCAGATCGAGCTCTATACCCGTGGTGAGCATTATGAAAATCAGGTCTATGTGCTGCCGAAACATCTGGACGAAAAGGTTGCGCGGCTGCATCTGGCCAAGCTCGGCGTTAAACTGACTGTGCTTTCTGAGGAACAGGCATCCTATATTGGTGTAACGCCGCAGGGGCCGTTTAAGTCGGACCACTACAGGTATTAACTTAAACTTAATCAGCATACTACATATTGTGGTCGGAGGGCTTGACAAACCTCCGGCCATTATTTTTGCGCGTGCGGTGCTTCAAAGTGATTCCCTGTGCTTGTATTGTGCTATGATTCGATTGGTTCGCAATTATCGGAATTTGCTGTGGTTCATTGTAAATGAGCCTGTTTTTGTGCCGCTACGACAGGCGTAAAAACAGGTGCCACAGCTATTTTGAAACATTGATAAGCATTTTCAGACTGCAGCGGAGACTATTCAGGCATGTCAGATGTCGGCGCATTACGAAATATCGGGTCTTTCATCAGCCGCAAGTTTCGGAAAGTTCTGGCCGCGACAACTTCCTTTTCCGCAGCTTTCTCCGTCAGTCAGGTTTATGCCCAGACCGGTGCGCAAGGCTATGATATCGGCCGGATTCCGATGCCTAATGGCGGCACACTCGGCCCGAATGAAGTTGTGCAATTCGCGATTGTTGTCGGGGTAACGGGGGCAGCTCTTTTATCCGTCAGCTGGATCATCCGCAGCCGCAACCGTGTCAGCCGTGAAAACAGCGCTTTGCGCGCACGGGTGGCAGATCTCGGCCATGCGGTTTTGCGCAGCGAAACACTGCTTAATCTTAAAGATCAGCGCATTATTGTCTGGGCGGGCAATGAAACCGCAAAACGCGGTGCCGCACAGAAAAATATGCAAAATACGCAAACGGAAGTGCTGGGACAACTGCCTGTTTCCAGTGGCGTTCCGCAGGATGCGGCGGCATTTTTAAGCTTTGGCCGCTGGTTGCGCAGTGATTCCGCCGTGGCGCTGGAACGTGCGGTTTTGGCTTTGCGTGAAAATGGCCGCTCCTTTGATTTTCTGGTTGAGACCAATAATGGCGCTATGCTGCAAGTGCAGGGGCAGACAACCGGTGCCTATGCCATTACCCGCTTTATCCATGTGGATGGTGTGCAGGCCAGAGCCGCGCAATTGCAGGCGCTCAATAATGATTTGTCCGACAGGCTGACCATGCTTTACGCATTGCTCAACCGCCTTGATGAGACGGTCTGGACACGGGATGTTTACGGGCGTCTTACCTGGGCAAATAATGCCTATGTGCAGGCTGTCGGCGCCGGTGATCTGGAGCAGGTGCTGCAGGAAAACCGCGAATTGCTGGGCGAACAGGCGCGCCAGAAAATCGAGCGCGAGCGGGTTCTCTCAACAGACCGTTCGGTTGCCGCATTGAGCCATCAGCCGGAAAATCCACAGGCTTATGCACAGACCGCACAGCAGGCAACGGCAATTGCTACCTTCCGCGACCGGCTGGCCACGGTCATTGCCGGTGACCGGCATATGCTGGATGTGGCCGAGGTTTCCTGCTCTGCCGGTTCTGCCGGTTTTGCCACCAATATGAGCGATCTTGAGCATGTGAAGGCCGAATTGCAGCGCACCTTGCGCAGTCATGCGGAAACGCTCGATCAGCTTTCAACAGCTGTGGCGATTTTTGATCCGGAAATGAAGCTGCAATTCTTCAATCAGGCTTTTGCCAAATTGTGGTCGCTGGACATTGCCTATCTTGAAAGCCGTCCGAGCAATGCCATGTTGTTTGACGGTTTGCGCAGTGACGGCAAATTGCCGGAACAGCCGGAATGGCGGCGCTGGAAAGAGGCGATGTTATCGGCCTATCGCGCTGTTGATCCGCAGGAACATTGGTGGCATTTGCCCGACAGCCGCATTTTGCGCGTGGTGGCCAATCCGCATCCGCAGGGCGGTGTGACATGGTTCTTCGAGAATATGACGGAGAAGTTTGATCTCGAAAGCCGCTATAATACGCTGATGAAAGTGCAGGGCGAAACGCTGGATCATCTGGCGGAAGGTGTGGCCGTGTTCGGTGCAGACGGACGTATCCGCCTGTCCAATCCGGCTTTTGCTGAGCTTTGGTCTATTCCGCCATCTATTGCGGTGGAAGGCACACATATTTCGGTTATCCGCAAGCAATGTGAAAAACTCACCGATGACCGCCATTGGGATGAATTTGTCTCGGCTGTAACCGGCGTTGCCGATAAGCGTGAAGCCACACAGGGGCAGGCGGAACTGAACAGCGGCACAATCCTGTCTTATGCGGTGGTACCGCTGCCGAAAGGCCAGATGATGCTGACCTTTGTGGATGTGTCGGACACGGTGCATGTGGAACGGGCGCTGAAGGATAAAAACGAAGCGCTGGAACTGGCCGACCAGATCAAGAATGATTTCGTACAGCATGTTTCCTATGAGCTGCGCTCGCCGCTGACCAATATTATCGGCTTTACGGAATTGTTGCAGACACCGGGCTTTGGTGAGCTGAACAGCCGCCAGCGTGAATATGTTGAACATATCAGTTCCTCATCCCTGACCCTTCTGACTATTGTGAATGATATTCTCGATCTGGCGACCGTTGATGCCGGTATTATGGAGCTGGATGTCAGCGATGTGCCGGTACGTGAGGCTGTGGCTGCGGCGGGTGAACGTGTGGCAGAGCGGATGCGTGAGCATAATATCCGGCTCAATGTGGCTATCGAGGATGATCTTGCCAGTTTCCGCGCCGATGCCAGCCGTGTGCATCAGGTCCTGTTCAACCTCCTGAGCAATGCGGTGAATTACGCGCCGGAAGGGTCTGAAATCCGTCTCGGCGCACGCCTTGACGGCGATCATATTCTGTTCAGTGTGCATGATAACGGCCCCGGCATGCCGAAAGACGTTTTGGATACCGTCTTTAAGCGCTTCCAGTCGCACAGCAATGGTGGCCGCCGCCGGGGTGCCGGTCTGGGACTGTCGCTGGTGAAGAGCTTCGTGGAGCTGCATGGCGGTACGGTGGATATCCGCACGGCGCCATCCTCTGGCACCACCGTCAATGTGCGTTTTCCGGTTGAGGCGCGGATTTATCGCGCGGCAGCGGAATAATGATCGCAGACAATAAAAAGCCGGAGCATTTTGCTGCCTTATCAGATTTTAAAATGCTATAGCTCTTCTTTTAAAAATCACTATTTTCACCATGTCAGGGTAAAATCCGGACATGGTGTTTTCAATAACGGAACCTGGTATGTCTGATAATCAGGACAGCAGTACTCTCTATACGGTTGAGCTGGTGCTGGAAAATGAAGCGGCGATGATCCTGTTTGCGGAAGATATCGCGCTGGCGCTTGCCAAAGGCGATCTTGTAACGCTGAAGGGTGATCTGGGAGCCGGTAAGTCCACTTTGGCGCGCGCTATTATCCGCACGCTTGCCAATGATGATTTTTACGAAGTGCCAAGCCCGACTTTCACGCTGGTACAATCCTATCCGGAATTGCGTTTACCGATAGCCCATACGGATCTCTATCGCTTGTCCTCACCGGAAGAACTGGATGAGCTGGGGCTTGATGAAGCGCTGGAAAGCGGTGCTGTTCTGGTTGAATGGCCGCAACAGGGCGAGGGTGTTTTGCCGGTACCCACAATTGCTATCAGCATTGAGCATGAAGGTGACGGCCGCCGTTTGATGATGGAAGTGACAGCCAAAGCTGCACGCCGCATTTCCCGTTCGCTCGGCATCCGCAGCTTTCTGGAAAAAGCAGGTCGTTATCATGCCAGCCGCCGCTATCTTCTCGGCGATGCATCACCGCGCGGCTATGAGCTGATTACAAGCGGTAATGGCACAGAAATTTTGATGAATGCACCGGCCATGCCCTATGATCCGCCGGTGAAAGACGGGCGGCCCTATCGCCAGATTGCGCATCTGGCGGAGAATATGAATGCTTTCGTGGCAATGGATTGCCTGTTGCGCGAGAAGGGCTTCTGCGCACCGCAAATTCTGGCGCTTAATCATGAACGCGGCTTTTTGCTGATGGAACATCTGGGCACAGAAACTGTGCTGGACAGCCAGGGCAAGCCACGACTTGAGCGTTATGAGGCAGCAGCGCGAATGCTGGCGCATCTGCATCAGCAGGATTGGCCGCAGGATCTTGTGATCAATGAAGAACGCACGCATCATCTGCATCATTTCGACCGTGATGCGATGCTGATTGAAGCGGAATTGCTGCCGGTCTGGTATGCTCCCTATTTGCGTGGAGAGCCATTGGATGAAGCCCGGCTACAGGCTTTTGAAGCTGCATGGGACAGTGTTTTCAAACATCTGGATAAGGCTGAGCAAAATCTCCTGATGCGCGATTATCATTCGCCGAATATTCTGTGGCAGGAAAAGGCTGAAGGTACAGACCGTATCGGCATTATTGATTTTCAGGATGCGATGATCGGCCCGTCCGCCTATGATCTGGCATCGCTGGCAATGGATGCCCGTGTGACCATTGCCGATGATCTGCAGGATCAGATTGTGGCCGCCTATTGTGATGAACGCCGCAAGCTGGCCAGAGCTTTTGATGAGCAGGCCTTTATGGCGGCCTATGCGATTATGGCTGCGCAGCGTAACACCAAAATCCTTGGCATTTTTGTGCGCCTGTTTAAACGGGACGGAAAGCCGGCTTATTTGCAGCATCTGCCGCGTATCCGCGCTTATGTTGCCCGTGCTTTGCAGCATCCGGCACTCGCACCGGTCAAAGACTGGTATCAGAAAAACGGTCTTTTGCAGGATTAAATCTTATGCCGGACAGGAAGAACCCCGCTGCTTTTGCACCGGATACAGCCATGGTACTGGCAGGCGGTTTGGGCACGCGGATGCGCCCTTTAACACTGACAACGCCAAAACCGCTGATCAGGATTGCAGGGCGCACATTGATTGATCGCGGGCTGGATGCGCTGGTTGAGGCCGGTGTTAAAAAGGCCGTGGTCAATGTGCATTATCTGGCTGATCAGATGGAAGACCATCTGAAAACCCGTGATGATATTGCCATCACAATATCGGATGAGCGTGCGCAATTGCTCGATTCCGCAGGCGGTATTATCAAAGCCCTGCCCGTTCTTGGGAATAAAGTATTTTATATTCTCAATGCCGATACATTCTGGGTGGATGATCAAGTCTCTAACCTTAAGAAACTGGCTGAGCACTGGGATGAAAGCCGGATGAATATTCTGCTGATGCTGGCAGAACGGCAGCATTCCACCGGTCATGAGGGGCGCGGGGATTTCCATCTCAATGCAGATGGCACATTGCGCCGTGTGGCGGTTGATGAGCGTTCCGATTATATTTATGCCGGTGCGGCGCTGATCAATCCGCAGCTCTTTGCCGGAAAAGAGATCAGCGTTGCGTCGCTCAACAGCTATTTCAATGCAGCCATTGCCGCAGGCCGGCTTTACGGTATGGTCATGCAAGGCCATTGGATTACAGTTGGTACGCCGGAGGCGATTGGCGAAGCAGAGGCTGCGCTTTCAGAACGAGCATAATGCGCTGTTTTAAGGAGACGGGTCTATGAGCGAGCGGCATCCGCGTCTTTATTCGATTGCTCCGGGAACGGCATTTCTGCCGCGCTTTGTGGATGCATTGCTGAATGGCGAATTGATCGAAGGTTTTGGCGCTGATGCGGGCAATCCGCTGGCTCTGGCTGAGGCGGTGATCTATGTGCCGACACGCCGTGCGGCGCGTGCATTGCGCGCTTTGCTGGTTGAACGGAATCCGGCTAATGCCGCTCTTTTGCCGTCTATCCGCCCGTTAGGTGATGTGGAGGAAAGTGCCGCATTGTTTGACAGTGCGGCAGAGGAATTTCTGCAACTTGCCCCGCCGATGAGCGAGCCGGAGCGGCTCTTATTACTGGCGCAACTCATTCGCCCGTGGCGGGAAAGCCTGCCGTCGCATATTCGTGCGCTGTTCGGCTCTGAGGATATTGCTATTCCGGCTACCACTGCCGATGCCATCTGGCTGGCCCGCGATCTGGTGCGGCTGATGGATCAGGTAGAGACGGAAGGGGCAGACTGGAGCGAGCTTGGTCTGATCGCACCGGAAGAGCTTGCCGACTGGTGGCGGGTGACACTGCAATTTCTGGAAATCGTCACCAAAATCTGGCCGGATATTCTGGCCGAGCGTAACCGCTCTAATGCATCACAACACCGTAACTGGCTGATTGAATTTGAAACGCAAAGGATGCGGAAAAATCCGCCGCAAGGCCCCGTGATTGTGGCCGGTTCCACCGGTTCCATTCCGGCAACGGCCAAGCTGGTGGCAACCATTGCCCGTCTGCCAAAAGGCGCTGTGGTGTTTCCGGGTCTTGATCGTGATCTCGACGAAAAAGCATGGACCTTGCTTGCCGATGGTTTGAATAATCCGTCCACCTATGGCCACCCGCAATATGGTTTGCGCAAGCTTCTGGATCAGATGCAGTGCCGGCGTGAAGATGTGCGGCATCTGGAGGTTAATCATCCGGCTAAGCGCATGCGTGAGCGCATTGTCAGTGAGGCGCTGCGTCCGGCAGAGACCACGGATCAATGGGGTCATTTGCAGCTGGATGCGCAGGCTGTGCGTGAAGCTATGGCGAATGTGGCGCTGATTGAAACCGCGAATGAACGTGAAGAGGCGCTGGCGGTAGCCCTTGCCTTGCGGGATGCGATTGAAGCGCCGCAGAAAACTGCGGCTTTGGTGACAGTTGACCGTAATCTGGCGCGGCGCGTGGTGCTGGAACTTACCCGTTTCGGCATTGATGCGGATGATTCCGGCGGTAAACTTTTGCGCGATACGGAAGCGGCAATTTTGCTGCGCCTGCTAATCACTTGTGTGTTTGAGCCGGGTGATCCGGTGGCACTTCTGGCGCTGGCCAAGCATCCGCTGGTGCGGCTGGGGCAAAAGCGCGGCGATCTGCGCCGTCAGGCAGAAATGCTGGAACTGGTTGCCTTGCGCGGCGGTACGGGCAGGGCGGATATTGCTGATCTGCCGGGCTTCCTTGAACGCAAAATGATGGAAGCCTCGGCCAAGCCCTATGAGCCGGTCTGGCAGGAAACTATCGCGGCGGCGGAACTGGCGCAATTGCAGAGTTTCTGTGCAGCGATGACTGCCGCTGTGGCGCCGCTGACCGATCTCATCCGCATTCAGGCGCGCATTGAAGTGCCGCAGATCATGCGGGCGAGTGTCGAGGCGCTGGAAAATCTGGCACGCGATATCGATGATACGGTGCATCTGCTCTATCAGGGACAGCAGGGCGAGCAATTCAGTGCGTTTCTGCGTCAGCTGATTGCAGCCGATACAGGGCTGGATTTTCTGCCGGAAGAATGGCCGGATATGTTTGAAGCGCTGCTGGCCAATGAAACGGTCAAGCCGCATCCGGGCGGTCATCCGCGCGTCTTTATCTGGGGTGCGCTGGAAGCCCGTCTTCAGTCTGTGGATACGGTGATTATCGGCGGTTTGAATGAGGGCGTCTGGCCGGCAAAAACCCGCAATGATCCGTTTATGTCACGGCCGATGAAAGGCATGATCGCCCTTGATCCGCCGGAAGTGCGCACCGGTCTTGCCGCCCATGATTTTTCTATGACAACCGGCATGGAACAGGTGATTTTCTCCCGCTCGCAGCGCTCTGAAAATGCGCCGACCGTGCCGTCGCGCTGGTTGCAGCGGCTGGAAACCGTGGCGGGTAAAGAAGTAACCGATGGCATGCGCTATCGCGGCGGGAAATATCTGCACTGGGCACGCCAGCTTGATGTCAGCCCCGATGTGCCTTTTGTCTCGCGGCCGGAACCAAAACCGCCGGTCGATGCGCGGCCAAAGCATTTCTCGGTTACGGAAATTGAAACGCTGCGCCGTGATCCTTATGCGATTTATGCCAAGAAAATTCTGCGTCTGCGTGCTCTGGAACCGCTGATCCGTGATCCGGCAGCAGCAGAACGCGGCACCTTGTTTCATGATATTCTGGGTGAATTTACTCGCCGCGATATTGATCCTTTATCCCCGCAAGCGGAAGAGGAATTGCTGGAGATTGCACGCGGTGCCTTTAGTGATGCGGATTTGCCGCCGGAAATTGAAGCCGTGTGGTGGCCGCGTTTTACCGCGATGATACCGGAATTTTTGCATTGGGAGCGCGAGCGCGCGCCTTATGTGCGTGAGCGCCATGCGGAGATTGCATCGGCAAAAGCCTTTGTCGAACCGCTGGCCGTAACATTGTCCGGTCGCGCTGACCGTATTGATGTGATGCGTGATGGTACAACCGTGGTGATTGACTATAAAACCGGTTCCACACCGTCCGTGCGTCAGGCTCATATATTGCTGTCACCGCAGCTGGCGCTGGAAGCGGCTTTGCTGCGTCGTGGTGCCTTTAAAGAGATCGGCCAGAGCGATGCTCAGGATCTGCTCTATGTGCGTTTACAGGCCGGTGGCCGCGTCAAACCGGAATCAATTCTCAGCACAGATCGCGGTGCCAGCGTTAAAAGCGCTGTGGAGCTGGGTGAGGAATCATGGGCAAGGCTCGGCGAATTGCTGGCGGAATATAATCGCGAGGAGCAGGGTTACCGTTCCCGTGCTTTGCCGTTCCGTGAAAGCGATCTGACCGGTGATTATGATCATCTGGCGCGGGTGCTTGAATGGTCGGCAGGCGGGGCGGACGGCGATGGTTCAGAAGGCGGTGATGCATGACAAAACCCAAATTTAACATCCCGCAGGAAACCATTAATGCGCAGGCCAAAGCGGCTAATCCTTATGATTCCGTCTGGGTGTCGGCCAATGCCGGTTCCGGTAAAACCCATGTTCTGACAGAGCGGGTGATCCGGCTGCTGCTGGAAGGCACTGATCCGTCCAAAATTCTCTGTCTGACCTATACCAAGGCCGCAGCTGCTGTGATGCAGAACCGTGTTTTCCAGCGTCTTTCTGAATGGGCAGTGCTGGATGATGAGGGACTGAGCAAGAAACTTGAAAGTTTGGAAAAGCGTGAACCCGATGCGATCCGGCTTGAAATTGCACGGCGCTTGTTTGCCCGCGCTTTGGAAACACCGGGTGGTCTGAAAATCCAGACTATTCATGCTTTTTGTGAATCTATCCTGCACCAGTTTCCGCTGGAAGCGAATATTGCCGGTCATTTTGAAATGCTCGACGATATGATGCAGACAGCATTGGTGGGCGAAGCGCGGCGGCAATTGCTTGAAGTGGCTTCCACCTCTGCCCATGCAGGTCTGGCCGAAGCCTTTGCCACGGTGCTGGAAACTGCCGGTGAAATGGGGCTGGAAAACCTGCTGGATGAGGCGGTGTCCAAGCGCCATGCCTTGCATGGATTTATCCGGCAAACCGGTGTGGCGGAAACCCGTCAGGATGTGTTCTACCGCCACTTCGGCTTTGACAGCCAAGACACTGAAGCCGACATTCTCTCTGAGCTTTGGCCGGTGGCTGAATTTTCCGAGGATGTGCTGGATGCGGTGATGAATTTGCGTAAGCCTGCTGCCCGTGCGCAGGATGTTGTGCTGCAATTGCGGATGATCAAGCCGCAGACCACACCGGCACAAATGCAGGATATTCTGCGCAAGGCCTTTCTCAAATCCACAGGCGAGCCGAAAAACGGCTCGTGGGTGGCAACCGCTGCGGTCAAAGCGGAATTGCCGGATTTTGAGGATGATTTTAACCGCATTGCTGCCGATATTCACGAAGGGCTCGACCGGCTCAAATTGCTGAAACTGATCCGGCTTAATCTTGCAGCCTTCACGCTGATTGATGATCTCTTGTCGCGTTATGAGAAGATGAAGCGTAATCGCGGCTTGCTGGACTTTGATGATCTGATCAACCGCACCGTCTCGCTGTTGTCACGCAACGGCGCGGGCATGTGGGTGCAGTATAAGCTTGATCGCGGCATTGACCATATTCTTGTGGATGAGGCGCAGGATACCAGCCCTGAACAGTGGCAGGTGATCAATATGCTTTCCGCCGAGTTTTTTTCCGGTTCCGGTCAGCGTGATATACGCCGCACTCTCTTTGCGGTGGGCGATGAAAAACAGTCGATCTATTCCTTTCAGGGCGCACGTCCTGAGGATTTTGCCGCGACCGGTAAAGCCGTTTCACGCATGGCAGAGCGGGCGGACTTAAGCTTTGAAAAAGTCAGTCTCAATTTCTCCTTTCGCTCCACGCCGGATGTTTTGTCGGCGGTGGATACGGTATTTTCCCGCGAAGAGGCTTTTCGCGGTCTTGGCATTGAACCGCAACCGACCGTGCATGCGGCGATCCGTGCAAATGATGCCGGTGAGGTTGAAATCTGGGATATTCTGACGCCGGAAAAGACCGAAGAGGTTGAGGACTGGCGCACACCGATTGATCAATTGCCTGCACCGGCGGTTAAGCTTGCCGAGCAGATTGCCACGACCATCCGTCACTGGCTGGATACTGGCGAGCCGATCATTGGCAAAAAGCGGCGCATGGAGCCGCGTGATATTATGGTATTGGTGCGTAAGCGCGACCTGTTTATGCCAGCACTTTCCCGTGCCTTGAAAAATCGCGGCGTGCCGGTGGCCGGTGCTGACCGCCTGCGCCTCACCAGCCATATCGGGATTAAAGACCTGATGGCTGTCGGGCGTTTTGTCTTGCAACCGGCCGATGATCTGTCCCTCGCAAGTGTGCTGAAAAGTCCGCTCTTTGGTTTGACCGAGGAGCAGCTTTATCGTCTGGCGCAGCCGCGCGGCAAAAGGCAGAGCCTTTATGCGGCGATGGAACAACTGGGACAGAGTGATGCGCCGGATGCGGATGCATGGCAGGTTTTGTACACAAAGCTGCGCCGCTGGCGCAATATGGCCGATACAATGCCGGTCTTTGAGTTCTATGCCCGTATTTTGGGTCAGGATGGCGGACGGCGTAAATTGCTGGCACGGCTGGGGCCGGAAGCCGGTGATGTGATCGACGAGTTTCAGAATTACGCATTGGCGACCGAGCGCAGCGGCCTGCCGGGGCTACAGGCCTTTTTGGAAACGCTGGAAGCAGCGTCTCCTGAGATCAAGCGTGAGCTCGATCAGAACCGTGATGAAGTGCGCATCATGACGGTTCATGCCTCCAAGGGGCTGGAAGCGGCTGTGGTTTTCATGGTTGATCCGGGCAATGCCGCATGGTCGGCAGGACGTGCGCCGAAGCTTTTGAGCTTTGATATGGCAGAACCGGACGGTTATGAGGGCAAGGGCTTTCTCTGGCTGCCGAAAAGTGATTTCGGCACCGGTTTCACCGCAGACTTGCTGGAAGAGCTTAAAACCCGCTCTGAGGAAGAATATCGCCGTTTGCTTTATGTTGGCATGACACGCGCCGAAGACCGGCTGATCCTGTGCGGCTATCGCGGAGAACGTGAGAGCGAGAACACATGGTTGAAGCTCGCCGCCGACGGGCTGGGTGATGAGGCCGTGGCCTATGATCATCCGGTTGAGGGAGTGAGTGCGCGGCGCTATCGCAAAACGGAACTGGCTGAGATTGAAATTCACAGCAAAGCCGGAGCCGAGGAAACGGACTATCCGTCCTTGCCGGAACATTACCGCAAGGTTCTGGAGCCGGAGCAGGGATTGCCGCGCCCGCTGACACCATCCGGCGCATCTGCATTGATCGAGGCCGATGCCGAGCAGGTCGTGCGCAGCGGTTCGCCGGTTCTGGAACAGGGAACGCAAACCGAGGACAGTGGCCGCAGCTTCGGTCTGCAGCGTGGTACAGTGATCCATACATTGTTGCAGCGTCTGCCGGATTTACCTGTCGCCCAGCGCGAACAGGCGGCACGGCGCTATCTCAATATTGCTGCGGGCGACTGGCATGAATCGCAGCGCGAAAAGGTATTGGCTTCTGTCCGCACCATTCTTGATGATCCGCAATTTGCGGCTGTGTTTTCACCGGCCTCCAAAGCGGAAATTTCGCTGATGGGCAAATTGCAATTGCGTGGCAAGGAGCAGATTGTTTCAGGGCAGATCGACCGGCTTTGTGTGGAAGATGATCGGGTGCTGATTGTGGATTATAAGAGCAACCGCCCGCCCGCACGCACGCAACAGGAGGTGCCGCAGGCCTATATTACCCAGCTTGCACTCTATCGCGCGCTGGTTGAGCCGCTATATCCGCATAAATCTGTTGAGGCTGCGCTGCTATTCACTGAAGGGCCGCATCTGATTGTTCTGGATGAGGAAGTGATGGAGCAGGCGCTGATCGCACTGGGTAAAACCGTATGAGCAGCATAAGCGGAATAATTTTTCAGGTGCCGTTATCCGGCGATAAACCGGCTGCTGTATCTGCCTGCGAACAGGTTTATATTGACCTTTCATCACAATGACACCACATATCAGCTAATAATGAATTTCATAGCAGGCTGTGCCCTGTATCAGCGAAAGAGGAAAGCCTATGGCGACCGTTAAAATTGACAATAGCAATTTCGAAACCGATGTGCTGAAAGCGTCCAAACCGGTTGTGGTTGATTTCTGGGCAGAATGGTGCGGACCTTGCAAAATGATTGCTCCGGCTTTGGAAGAAATTTCATCGGAGCTGGCTGAGCAGGTGACAATCGCTAAAGTCAATATTGATGAAAATCCGGAACTGGCAGCGCAATATGGTGTGCGCTCCATCCCGACATTGCTGCTGTTCAAAAATGGTGAAATTGCTGCCAATATGGTTGGTGCAGCACCAAAGAGCCGTTTGTCGGACTGGATCAAAGCTTCGGCTTAATCAGATCAATACCATCAAAAAAGCCCCGTATGAGATGCTCATACGGGGCTTTTTGTTTTTAAAAATAAGCGCTTATTGCGGTGGCGTGTTGTTTGCGGCCAGTACATCGCCTGCCAGATAGAGCGAACCGCCGATCAGAATGCGCGGTGCAATCACCTCATCCTTGACCCGATCTTTGATCGCTTGCAGCCCTTCTGCCACGCCTGCCACAGGCAGGGCTTCCAGACCGGCTCTGCGCGCTGCATCGGCCAGTGTTTCATGGTCAATGCCGGAATCGCTGGAACTGATGGCAACGGTGAAAACCTGTCGTGCCATGCCGCTGAAGGCTTCAAAATAACCGACAGGATCTTTGGTATTGATCATACCGGTAATCAGATAGAGCGGACGCGGATCACGGTCTTCAAGCTCGGCCAGTGCTTCGGCAATGACCATGCCAGCACCCGGATTATGCCCGCCATCGAGCCAGATTTCGGATTTTTCCGGCGCAAAACGCATCAATGCGCCTTCTGTCAGGCGCTGCATACGGGCAGGCCATGTCACGGATGTCATGGCTTTTTCCACGGCTTGATCACTCAAAGTGAAACCGGCTTCACGCACGGCCTTGATCGCGGCAGCGGCATTGGCAATCTGATGACGGCCGGGCAGGCGCGGCAAAGGCAGGTCGATCAACCCGCTTTCATCCTGATAGACCATGCGGCCATGTTCCTGATAGGCAATGAAATCCTGTCCGAAAACACTGACAGGGCAGCGCAGACGGTCTGCAATATCAATCATCACCTGACGTGCATCATCATTGCTCTGATAGCCGATAACCACCGGACAGCCGCGTTTGATGATACCGGCCTTTTCCGCGGCAATGATTTCCACTTTATCGCCGAGATAGGACTGGTGATCGAGCGAAACCGGCATAATCAGCGAGACGGCGGGTTTGGTGATGACATTGGTGGCATCAAAACGTCCGCCAAGACCAACTTCCAGAATAATCGCATCGGCCGGATGTTCCGCAAAAAGCACAAAGGTTACCGCCGTCAGAAGCTCGAAAACGGTGATCATATGCGCACCATTGGCTTCTGTGACACGGGCAACAGCCTCGGAAAGCGTTGCGTCATCCACCAGTTGGCCAGCCTCGCCTTTGCGCCCCAGACGGTAGCGCTCATGCCAGTTCACCAGATGCGGGGATGTATGCACATGGACGGCCAGCCCTTCCGCCTCCAGCAGTGCACGGGCGAAAGCTGTGGCCGAGCCTTTGCCGTTGGTTCCGGCAATATGGATAATCGGCGGTAATTTATCCTGCGGATTGCCCAGCGCTTCCAGCAGACGGCTGATGCGCTCCAGCGACAGGTCAAAGCCTTTCGGGTGTTTTTCCAGAAGGCGTTCAATACGGTGTGCGGCGGTGAGATTTTGTGTCATGGCAGATCCGGTATTCTAATCATTGCAGATGGACTGACCAGTTTACGCCCTGTTTTGCAACAGAACGCGCATAAAAGAGAAACGCGCCGCTTATAGCGGCGCGCAATATCATATACCGGCGGGGCTAGCCGCCGGTTAAAAATTCGATCAGGCAGAAGCCGCAGGAGCCGCTGCTTCCGCAATCGCTGCCTTGGTTTCTGTTGCAGGCTGGTTCAGCATGATCTTGAGGATGCGGGCAATGGTTTCCTTCATTTCAAGACGGGAAACCACCATATCAACCATACCGTGATCAAGGAGATATTCCGCGCTCTGGAAGCCTTCCGGCAGTTTTTCACGGATTGTCTGTTCAATCACACGCGCACCGGCAAAACCGATCATGGTGCCCGGTTCAGCAATGTGAACATCGCCGAGCATCGCATAAGATGCGGTAACGCCGCCGAATGTCGGATTGGTCAGCACGACGATATATGGCAGGCCTGCTTCTTTGAGCATTTCCACGGCAACGGTGGTGCGTGGCATCTGCATCAGCGACAGGATACCTTCCTGCATACGGGCACCGCCCGAGGCGCTGAACAGCACCAGAGGACGCTTTTGCGCAATGGCGGTTTCCGCTGCCTTGATGATAGCATCACCGGCAGCCATGCCGAGCGAGCCGCCCATAAAGCCGAAATCCTGCACAGTGGCAACAATCGGAAGGCCTTCAATCGTACCGGTCGCATTGATGATGCAATCATCCTGCTGGGTACGGTTGCGATAGTCTTTCAGACGGTCGACATATTTCTTTTCGTCGCGGAATTTCAGCGGATCGGTCACCACTTTAGGGTTTTCCAGAACCTCATATTGGCCTTCATCAAAGAAGAAACGCAGGCGGTCTTTGGCCGGAATACGCATATGATGGCCGGAAGCAGGGATAACCCACTGGTTACTTTCCAGATCTTTGTGAAACACCATTTCACCGGTTGACGGGTCCTTGATCCAGAGATTCTCCGGCATTTCCCGGCGCCCCAGCATGGAGTTGAGCTTCGGGCGGACATAATTCGTAATCCAGTTCATATGGGCTTTCCGTTGTTCTCAATCACTGAAATCTTCGTGCATGCTTTAATATAAAACATATAAAGCACAAAGAAGGCCGCAGAGTTGCGGCGCTTAGTTGATATTTATTTTACGGTATCTATTGGGCAGGAGCAAGGCGGGCGTTGCGAACACCCGATGCAAGCTCTCTGACAACAGCCGATGCAGCGGCAACAGGATCACCCTGAACCTTGTCTTCAGCATCCAATGTACCGGCAATGGCGGCCACAATTGCGGAACCGACAACCACGCCGTCTGCCGATGCACCGATGGCCTGAGCCTGTTCTGCAGTGCGCACGCCAAAACCGACGCATACCGGCAGGTCTGTGTGGCTTTTAATGCGTGAAACGGCTTCGCTCACCTGTGTTGTATCGGCCAGTGCCGAGCCGGTAATGCCGTTCATCGATACGTAATAAACAAAGCCGGACGTGTTTTCGAGCACTTTCGGCAGGCGCTTTTCATTGGTGGTCGGTGTGGCCAGACGGATGAAATTGATGCCGGATTGAATGGCCGGAATGCACAATTCCTCATCCATTTCCGGTGGCAGATCAACAACGATCAGGCCATCAATGCCGGCTTCCAGCGCATCTTTGATGAAGCGTTCAACGCCATAAACATAGATCGGGTTGTAATAACCCATCAGCACAATCGGTGTTGTGTCGTCGCTGACGCGGAAATCGCGCACCATCTGCAACGCCTTTGGCAAGGTCTGGCCGCTATGCAATGCACGCAGTGCTGCTGCCTGAATGGCAGGGCCGTCAGCCATCGGATCGGAAAAGGCCATGCCGATTTCAATCACATCGGCACCGGCTTTCGGCAGGGCTTTCATGATTTCAACAGAAGTGGCGTAATCAGGGTCACCGCCCATGAAATAAGTGACCAGCGCAGGGCGTCCCTCAGCGCGGAGTGCCGCGAATTTCTCATCCATACGTTTTGTCATGATTACATTTCCATTCCGAGAATTTCGCCGACAGTGTGCACATCTTTATCGCCGCGGCCGGAAAGATTGACGATCATGATCTGATCCTGATCCATTTCCGGTGCGAGCTTCAGGGCCTGTGCAATGGCATGGGAGGATTCCAGAGCCGGAATAATACCTTCCGTGCGGGTGGTGATCTGGAAGGCTTCAAGCGCTTCATCATCAAGCACCGGCACATAATTCACGCGGCCGGAATCTTTCAGCCATGAATGTTCAGGGCCGACACCCGGATAATCAAGACCGGCAGAAACCGAGTGACCTTCAAGAATCTGACCATCAGCATTCTGCATCAGATAGGTGCGGTTGCCATGCAGCACACCCGGACGACCGGCATTCATGGAGGCGCAATGTTCATCACCATCCAGACCGCGGCCACCGGCTTCAACACCGTAGATTTTGACCGATGTGTCATCAAGGAACGGATGGAACAGACCGATCGCATTGGAGCCGCCGCCGACAGCTGCAATAATCGCATCCGGCAGACGGCCTTCGCGTTCCAGAATCTGTTCGCGGGCTTCGGTGCCGATCACCGACTGAAAATCACGCACCATTTCCGGATATGGATGCGGGCCGGCAGCGGTACCGATCAGGTAATAAGTATCTTCCACATTGGTGACCCAGTCACGCAAGGCTTCATTCATCGCATCTTTCAGCGTGCCGTTACCTGCGGTTACGGGATTGACCTTGGCGCCGAGCAATTTCATGCGGAACACATTCGGCTTTTGGCGCTCAACATCCGTGGCGCCCATATAGACCACGCATGGCAGACCGAAGCGTGCCGCAACAGTTGCCGAAGCAACGCCGTGCTGACCGGCGCCGGTTTCCGCGATGATGCGGGTTTTGCCCATGCGCTTGGCAAGCAGGATCTGGCCGAGGCAGTTATTGATTTTGTGGCTGCCGGTATGGTTCAGGTCTTCGCGTTTGAAATAAATCTTCGCGCCTTTTTTACCACCATTGGCCTCAGCCTGTTCACGCACATATCGGGTCAGACCTTCTGCATAATAGAGTTTGGAAGGGCGACCGGCATAATGGGTGGACAGCGCCTGCAACTCGGCTTTGAATTCAGGGTCTTCCTTGGCTGCATCATAGGCAGCCTGCAGATCAAGGATCAGCGGCATCAGGGTTTCGGCCACAAAACGCCCGCCATAAATACCAAACATGCCGTCTTCATTCGGCCCGGTTTTGAAAGAATTGAGCTCGCTCGACATGAGATATGCTTCCGATCTTTGATTCAAATGAATGAATGCCTGCTCAGGCAGTCTTTGGGGTGTTCACAGCTTCGCGCACAGCGGCAAAAAAGGCATCAATCAGATGCAGGTCTTTTTTGCCAGGCTCACTTTCAACACCTGATGAAATGTCGATAGCAAAGCTGCCTGTTTTGGCAAGAGCCACATGAATATTTTCCGCGTTTAAGCCGCCGGAAAGCATGTAATTCCCGAGATTCGGCTGTTCTTTGAGCAAATTCCAGTCAAAGGATATGCCATTGCCGCCGGGCAATTCGGAGCCTTTCGGCGCTTTGGCATCAAACAGAAAACGGTCTGCAATGCCCTGATAAGGCGCAACGGCATCAAAATCACTGCACTCGCGGATGGAAAAAGCCTTCATCACCGGCAGGCCGTAGCGCTGCTTCACATATGCAACACGTTCCGGTGTTTCATGACCGTGCAACTGTAAAATATCCGGCTGCAATGCGGAGACAATCGCATCCAGCTGCGCATCATCGGCATCCACAGTCACAGCGACAATTTTGGCTTTGCCGCGGGCGGCTTTGGCGAGCGCAGCTGCCTGCGCAGGCTCGACATGGCGCGGGCTTTTCGGAAAAAAGATAAAACCGATATGGCTGGCGCCGTTTTTCAGCACCGTTTCCACGGCTTCCGGCGTTTTCAGGCCGCAGATTTTAACTTCAACAGAATGAGAGGACATCAGATTAATTTTTCAGATCATTTATAATGTAAAACACAGTCTAGCGCGTAAAAAGCCTGAGGGACAGCCTAAACAGCGACTGCGGCAAAGGAAACGGCATGCAAGGCGCTGCCGTGACGTTTCAGCCATGCCCGTGATGCCGGTGTATCAGGGCAAAGTTTGGTGCATAAAACCCAGAAATCCGGCCCGTGATTCATTTCGATCAGATGCGCAACCTCATGGGCTACCAGATAATTGATCACCTCTGCCGGTGCCATCATGATGCGCCATGAAAATGACAGATCGCCTTTTGAGGTACAGGAACCCCAGCGACTGGTTGTGTCTTTAAAGCGCACGGAATTGGCCGGTTTGCCGATACGCTCTGTATGGAGCAAAACCAGCCCGTTAATATCGGCTTTGGCCAGCTTTTTCAGATAATCCGCAATCCGCCGCCCCATATGGTAGGTATCGCCATGCACGATCAATATGGGCAGGCCATGATCATCGTGATCCTGCCTTGTGGTGCCGCGTTTTGCCGGTTCGTGCACAATCCGGTGCGCTATGCCGCGAATATTGATGGTGCTGCCGTTACTGAAAGCCACAGTGAGTGGTACTTTGGAAATTTGCGCTTCAATCCAGCCGTGGTGGCGGGCAATAAACAGATCAAGCTCGCGCTCCGGCAGGCGCGGCGGAATGGTTACGCGAATGGCCTTGCCACCGGTTTCAATACGCAAAGTCAACCTTTTGGCACGCGGATTTTCCCAGATCATCAGCGGCAGATTACGACCGGCAACAGCATAAATCCGCTCGGCACGCAGCGCCTTCGGGCTGCTTTGCTTTTTGGCCGTTCTTTTGAGCGGAGGTTTGCGGAACAAAGACAGGATCATGAAAAGAGTATAGGTGATTCGCTCGCGTAAAGTTTGGCAGGGTTTGATTACAACAGTGTCAGCGGTTTTTCGCCACAAGATCCAGTCCGGCGACGATCAGACCGGCGATCAGTGCCCAGAAGGCCGAGCCGATGCCTAAAATCGTGATGCCGGAGGCGGTAACTGCAAAAGTGATGATGGCGGCAAAACGCTCATCATCCCGTTTCAGGGCAAGGGCGAGCGCATTGATAAACGGGCCGATCAGCCCCAGACCTGCGATCAGCATGATCAGCGCCGGTGGCAGGACGGCAAAAATAGCGACCAGTGACGCGCCGAAAATCGCAAAGATCAGATAGCACAATGCATAGAACGGGCCGGTCAGCCAGCGTTGTTTGGGATCGGGATGGGCATCATGGCCGGTACAAATAGCGGCGGAAATGGCCGCCATATTGCTGGTATGAGCCCCAAAGGGAGCGGAGATCAGCGAGACAAGACCGGTCATTTGCAGGCAGGCTGCGGTTGGCGGCTCATAGCCTGCGGCACGCAAGACGGCAAAACCGGGCAGGTTCTGGGAAGCCATGGTCACGAGATAAAGCGGCAGCGCCAGCCCGATCATTGCGGATAAGGTAAAATCCGGCACAATCATGGTCAGGGTTGAGAGTTCCGGTGCCGGCAGATTATCTGCACGGCCAAGCAATAACGCAAAAATCACGCCGCCGATCAGCACGCTGATCACAGCCATTGCCGGATTAAACAGGCGGATAATCAGAAACAATGCAATCAGCGGTAAAACCAGTATCGGGTCAAGCGACAGGGTTTTGGCGGCATTGATAACAAAGCTCGATAAAACACCGGCCAACATACCGGAGGCGATGGAGGCCGGAATGCGCTCGACAAATTGTGCCACCGGCTTGATCAGGCCGGTGATGATAATGGCAAGAGCGGTGACGATGAAGGCACCGACGGCTTCCTGCATGGTAAAGCCGATACTGGCGCCGATCAGTGCCAGCCCCGGTGTTGACCATGCGGTGATGATGGGGATGCGATAGCGCCAGCTCAAAAAGCCGGAGGAGACGGCAAGCGCCAGTGATATGGCAGTAACCCAGCTGGCTGTCTCGGCCTGTGTGGCACCTAATGCGGTTGCTGCCGCAATAATCAGCGCCAATGTGCCGCCAAAACCGACAAAAGCCGCAACCGCAGCCGATGCTATCACTGAAAACCGCATGATCCCTCCCGATGATTGCAGGCTTTTATTGTTATATTTGCGCGATCATGGCTTCAACTGTGCGTGTCAGCAAATCAAGATCCTGCGGGCGGGAAAGACGGTGATCCCCGTCGCGGATCAGGGTCAGTGTCACATTATCAACCGGCAGATGTTCGACGAGGCGCAGCGCATGGGCATAAGGCACGTCAGGGTCCTGCATGCCTTGCAGAATATGCACCGGACAGCCGGTTTCGATAATGCCGTTGAGCACTTGATTGTTACGCCCGTCCTCAATCAGGTTTTTTGTGTAGATATAAGGTTGCGGCGAATAGTCTGACGGTTCTTCCATATAGCCTTTTGTAGCGAGCTGGTTTTTCTGCTCTTCCGTTAGCGCTGGTTCAACCAAGGCTTGCGTGAAATCCGGCGCCGGAGCCAGCAGGATCAGACCGGCAGGCTTTTCTCCGGCTTTGATCAGTTCCTGTGCCATGCGCAGGGCAATCCAGCCGCCCATAGAAGAGCCGATCAGAATTTGCGGGCCGGTCGTAAACGCGCGGCAGGCAGCAAGGCCCTGTTCCAGCCAGAGCGAGATTGTGCCGTCTTTGAACTCCCCGCCGGATTCGCCATGGCCGGAATAGTCGAAACGCAACATGGCATGATTGTGCTTCTCAGCCCATTGATCGAGATGCTGGGCTTTGCCGCCGAGCATGTCGGAGCAATAGCCGCCAAGCCAGACAAGACCGGGGGCTTTTGTGCCTTTTCTGGTGCGTGTGGCAATTTCTGTGCCGTTCACAGTAAGAAATTCTGGCAAAAACGCTGCGTTTTGGTCTGTCATCGAAGGCTCCGGAAACTGCATAGTCATAAAGGCTTGCGGCCGGATGACTGTCTGCAACAGGGTGCAAACTTGAAATTTCGTCCGGCGATACACATCTCTATCAATAAGCAAGCACGGCAGATTTGTCTCGGCAGAAATGATTTTGATTGAAGAATGCCGCTAAAGCCGGTTTTCCTGATGATTTTACTGCATTCATATTGCCTTTCAGGGGGTGATTTGCGTTTCAAAAGATGCTATTGACTTGCGCGCCGTATGGTTGCCGCGTGGCGGTTATTTATATGGCTGCGGTATTTGCCGCGTCCGCGCGGGCATAAATGCACTGCACAGGTTTAATAATTCGAGGAGAATACGACCATTCGCCGACCGTTCAGAGCGACGCCGGTCCAGAAAGACGGACCGCGCTCCAACCGAGATATCCGGGTACCCCGGGTTCAGCTTATTGACGCCGAAGGCCAGAACCATGGCACAGTGACGATTCAGGAAGCCATTGCACTCGCTGAAGAAGCGGGTCTGGATCTTGTTGAGATCGTTCCTAATGCGGAGCCGCCGGTCTGTAAGATCGTTGATCTTGGCAAGCTGAAATATCAAAACCAGAAAAAAGCTGCCGAAGCACGCAAGAAGCAAAAGACGGTTGAGATCAAAGAACTCAAAATGCGTCCGAATATCGACGATCACGATTATGAAGTGAAGTTGAAGGCTGCAGGTCGTTTCTTTGAGGATGGCGATAAGGTTAAAGTTACTTTGCGCTTCCGCGGCCGTGAAATGGCACATCAGGAACTTGGCATGCAGCTGTTGCAGCGTGTGAAGGAAGATACTGCGGAAATCGCCAAGGTTGAAGCAGAGCCAAAGCTGGAAGGCCGTCAGATGATGATGGTTCTTGCTCCGCGCTGATGAAACGCAGTTGCTGAGTGCGCTTTTATAAAATGAAACGGCCGCCTACGGGCGGCTTTTTATTTGGCGACTTTAGAGTTGCTTTTTTGTGTGTTTATGCGTATTGAAACGCTGTTCAAACCGACCGGCAGGGCATGCCGTGGCGGTTTTGTATGCTTTTCAGGCTTTGGTCGGCCTGAAAGTACAATCGAGT
Organism: Pseudochrobactrum asaccharolyticum; assembly: GCA_040392545.1. Lineage (GTDB taxonomy): Bacteria > Pseudomonadota > Alphaproteobacteria > Rhizobiales > Rhizobiaceae > Pseudochrobactrum > Pseudochrobactrum asaccharolyticum_A. The sequence goes on from JBEBVV010000003.1 coordinate 184,568, forward strand.
CTCTGTCTTTTGCAGACAAAACGCTTTGAAGCTAAGACCCGGAGTGCATTGCACGAGGGGGATTTTAAACAAGAGGCGTGGAGTACCGCAGGTACGACGGGGAACTAAACAAGAGGCGTGGAGTGCTTTATGCACGACAGGGACCTCAAAGAAGGAGTAGCAAAATGCCCAAGATGAAGACCAAATCTGCTGCCAAGAAACGGTTTAAAATCACCGGTACTGGTAAAGTGTTGGCTGCTGCCGCAGGCAAGCGCCACGGTATGATCAAGCGTTCGAACAAGTTCATCCGCGATGCACGCGGCACCATGGTTCTCTCCGAGGCCGATGCCAAGACCGTCGTTAAGAACTACCTGCCGAACGGCCTGTAAGCCCAGCCTTTAAGGAGATCATATTATGGCACGTGTTAAACGCGGCGTGACTGCACACGCAAAGCACAAAAAAGTCCTGAAGCAGGCTGAAGGTTTCCGCGGTCGTCGTAAAAATACGATCCGCACTGCTAAAGCTGCTGTCGATCGTTCGAAACAGTATGCATATCGCGACCGCAAGAATCGCAAGCGCACTTTCCGCGCTCTGTGGATTCAGCGTATCAATGCTGCTGTTCGCATGCATGGCCTGACCTATGGCCGTTTCATCGATGGTCTGGCCAAGGCTAACATCGAAGTAGACCGTAAGGTTCTGTCTGATCTGGCTATTCATGAGCCAGCAGCATTCGGCGCACTGGTTGCATCTGCAAAGAAGGCGCTTGAATATCTGAAAGACACAACTCCGAACGCTTTTGAATCTGCTGTCAACTAAGCCAGCCGTATCCAAAGCTTTTGTGCCAAGGCCGTAAGGTCAAGGTTTTTGTGGTTGTATTTGGAGAACCCGCGCTGGTGATACTGGCGCGGGTTTTTCATTTGAAATGCTGACACAATACCGCGAAAGGCGGCAGCCGGTTCCGGCTGCACACGTAAAATAGAATTTCAGATGTTGTCGCACGGCACATTTATCAAGGATCTGGATGATGAGTGATCTTGAACAACTCGAACAGGGCATATTGGCTGAGATCGCCGCTGCCGGTGATGAACAGGCGATTGAGGCCGTGCGTGTTGCCGTTCTCGGCAAAAAAGGTTCGGTTTCTGAGAAGCTGAAATCTCTGGGCGCGATGAGCCATGAAGAGCGCCAGACACAGGGTCCGGCCATTAATGGTCTGAAGAACCGTGTCACCGATGCGCTTGGCGCACGTAAGGCAGACTTGCGCAAGATTGCGGTTGCTGAGAAGCTGGAGCGCGAAAAAGTTGATGTGACGTTGCCGGTGCGCCCTTCCGCAGCATCGCGCGGCCGTATTCACCCGATTTCTCAGGTGATTGATGAAATCACGGCCATTTTTGCCGATATGGGTTTCTCGATTGCGGAAGGTCCGGATATCGAAACCGATTATTACAATTTCACGGCGCTGAACTTCCCTGAAGGCCATCCTGCGCGTGAAATGCACGATACATTCTTCTTCAATCCGGATGAAAATGGTGAGCGCAAATTGCTGCGTACCCATACATCGCCGGTACAGGTGCATACAATGGAGCGCTTTGCAAAATTGCGCGACACACAAGGCCGTGACGAACCGATCCGTATCGTTATTCCGGGCAAGACCTACCGCATGGATTCCGATGCCACCCATTCCCCGATGTTCCATCAGGTGGAAGGTCTGGTTGTGGATAAGGCTGCCAATGTGGCCAATATCAAATGGGTGCTGGAAGAGTTCTGCAAGGCCTTCTTTGAAGTGCCTTCGGTCAAGATGCGTCTGCGTCCGAGCTTCTTCCCTTTCACTGAGCCGTCAATGGAAGTTGATATTCAATGCGACCGTTCCGGCGGCAATGTGAAATTCGGCGAAGGCACCGACTGGCTGGAAATTCTCGGCTGCGGCATGGTGCATCCGAATGTGCTGCGTCTTTCGGGCTATGATCCTGATATTTATCAAGGCTTTGCATGGGGCATGGGCATCGACCGCATCGCCATGCTGAAATATGGCATGCCGGATCTGCGTGCTTTCTTTGATGCCGATGTGCGCTGGCTCAATCACTACGGTTTCCGCCCGCTTGATCTGCCGACATTGTTCGGCGGTCTGAGCGCTTAAAGATCGGACAAGGTTTAAACAGATGAAATTCACGCTTTCCTGGCTCAAGGATCACCTTGAAACCGACGCCTCTCTGAATGAAATCCTTGAAAAACTGACAGATATCGGTCTGGAAGTAGACGGGGTTGATGACCGCGAGGCTTTCAAAACTTTTAAAATCGCCAAAGTGCTGACGGCTGTTCCGCATCCCGATGCTGATAAGCTGCGCGTTCTGACCGTAGATACTGGCGACGGCCAGCCTGTACAGGTTGTTTGCGGTGCGCCGAATGCCCGCGCGGGCCTCGTTGGTGTGCTCGGCAAGCCCGGCGATTATGTGCCGGGTCTGGATGTCACATTGTCGGTTGGCAAAATCCGCGGCGTTGAGAGCTTTGGCATGATGTGTTCCGAGCGTGAGCTGGAACTGTCGGACGAGCATAATGGCATTATTGATTTGCCCGAAGATGCGCCGGTGGGCATGAGCTTTGCCTCTTATATGGGCATTGATGATCCGGTTATTGAAGTTGGCCTCACACCAAACCGTGCGGATTGCACCGGTGTGCATGGTATTGCCCGTGATCTGGCAGCTGCCGGTCTTGGTACGCTGAAAGGCGATGTGATTGCACCGGTTAAAGGTGCGGGCGCAACGCCGGTTAAAGTTATCCTTGATCAGGATGCAGACAAGCCGTTCTGTAACGGTTTCTCGCTGCGTCTGGTGAAAGGCGTTAAAAACGGCCCAAGCCCGCTATGGATGCAGCAGCGCCTCAAAGCCATTGGCCTGCGCCCGATCAATGCGCTCGTGGATATCACCAATTATGTGACTTTTGATTATGGCCGCCCGCTGCATGTGTTTGATGCTGCCAAAGTGCAGGGTGATCTGACCGTGCGTGCTGCCAAGAATGGTGAAACCATTCTGGCGCTTGATCAGCGTGAGTATAAGCTGTCTGCACATCACTATGTGATCAGCGATGCCAATGGTCCGGAATCCATTGCCGGTATTATGGGCGGTGAACATTCCGGTTGCGATGAAAACACCACGGATGTGCTGATTGAATCGGCGCTGTGGGATGCACGCATGATTGCACGCACTGGCCGTGAACTGGGTATCATCACCGATGCACGCTATCGTTTTGAACGCGGCGTTGATCCGGAAATGATGGAATCCGGTGTTGAACTGGCAACGAAACTGGTGCTGGATTTCTGCGGTGGTGAGCCAACTGAAACAGAAACAGTCGGCTATACGCCATACAGCCCGCGCGCCATTGAATTTCCGGTATCGGAAGTCAAACGTCTCACCGGTATTGAAGTTGCTTCGCAGCAGGCTGCGGATATTCTGACCCGCCTCGGCTTTGCAGTTGAAGGCGCAGGTAAAGATATTTTGCAGGTTCAGGTGCCGTCATGGCGCGGTGATGTGGAAGGCAAGGCCGATCTGGTTGAAGAAGTGATGCGTATTTACGGCATCAACCAGATTGAACCGCAGCCTTTGCCGAATATGGGCAGCGTTAATGCTAAAATTCTGACCACGCTGCAAATCCGCACCCGCCTTGCCAAACGTATTCTGGCAACGCGCGGCATGATGGAAGCCGTGACCTATTCTTTCGTTTCGGAAGCACAGGCAAAAGCTTTTGGCGGTGGTAAGCCTGAGCTGAAACTGGCAAATCCGATTGCAGCCGATATGTCGGATATGCGCCCTTCACTGCTGCCGGGTCTTCTGACCGCCGCGCAGCGCAATGCCGATCGCGGTTTTGCCGATCTGGCACTGTTTGAAGTGTCCGGCATTTATGAAGGCGACAAGCCGGAAGATCAGCGCCGTGTGGCTGGTGGTATCCGCCGTGGTACAGCCGGTGTTGAAGGCGCAGGCCGTTTCTGGTCGGGCAATGCGCAAAATGTTGGCGTGTTTGATGCCAAAGCGGATGCGCTGGCGGTTCTGGAAGCCTGCGGCGCACCGGTTGACCGTATCCAGATCGAAGCCGGTGGGCCGTCATGGTATCATCCGGGTCGTTCCGGTACGCTGAAACTCGGCCCTAAAGTGGTGCTTGGTCATTTTGGTGAGTTCCATCCTGATACGCTGGAATTGCTGGATGTTTCCGGCGCTCTGTGCGGCTTTGAAGTCTTTGTTGATGCAATCCCTGAGCCTAAACAGAAATCAAGCTGCACCAAGCCTGCACTGGCTCTGTCGCAGTTCCAGGCTGTGAAGCGCGATTTTGCTTTTGTGGTGGATGCTTCGGTTGAAGCTGCAGCCATTATCCGTGCGGTGAATGCGGCGGAGAAGAAGCTGATTGCCGGTGCGCAGGTCTTTGATATTTTTACAGGTAGCTCGCTGGGCGAAGGCAAGAAATCCGTGGCTGTTGAAGTGGTATTGCAGCCGCTTGATCGTACATTGAATGATGAAGATCTGGAAGGCGTGGCAAAACGTATTGTTGAAAGCGTTGCCAAGCAGACCGGCGGCACATTGCGCGGCTGATCGCAACGGGGTTCGTAAGCCAATATTGGAAATAAAAAACCCGCCATTCCGGCGGGTTTTTTTAATATGATCGTTTCAGCCGCGAAGGCCGATACAATTGCCCCACGGGTCGCGGATCTGACACATGCGCAATCCGTCCTGAATATTTAAAGGGCCACGATAAAGCACGCCGCCAATCGAGAGCAGGTGCGCGACAGCCTGATCAAAATCTTCAACCTGCCAATAGACAACAGAACCGGCAGCACCGGAGGCGACTTTTTCATCGGCCGGCACAATTTCCAGATCAACAGAGCCAAGTCTCAGATAATCAAAATCAAATTCATCCAATCTGCAGGCAACAGCATGCGGAAAAGCACGCTGATACCATTGCAGACCGGCAGCAACATCACTGACATGGATGAGAACGGAGGCAATTGTCTGGCTTATCATTGTTGTTTTCAGCACTGGGGCTGCCACCAATCGGGTTTCATATCTGCAAAAGACTGATAGTCAGGCGCCAGTTCCGGCTGGTTATTATCGTCGAAACAGCCGAGCAACAGGGCAATGACCGGTTCATCATCAATAGCGCCGACGGAACTGCCGCAGGCCGGACAAAAGGCGCGGCAGGAATAGGCCGAGGAGCGGTAAGTGGCAGGTGCACCACCGGTTCCTGTCCAGCGCACGGCCTGCGCGGCAAATTCCGCCCAGACTGCGACCGGCGCACCGGTATGGCGCTGGCAGTTTTTACAGCTGCAGCTGTGCGGGTGCAATTTTACAGGATCGCCTTGCGCTTCAAAACGGATTGAACCGCACAGGCAGCCGCCGCTATAGGTTTTCATCATGACAGAAGTCCGGTGTCCCGAGCGTTGTTACAGCCAAGCTGTATTATCCGCTGATCTGGTCAGGCAGCGGTTTTTGCAGTCTGCGGCATGGCACGCATTGCCATTTCAATAATGCTCTGCACTGCTTCCCTGCTGCCGCCATCACGCGCTTCGTAAGACAGGCTCTGCAACATGGCGTGGTAGAATTCCGCCATTTGTGTCAGGTCGGTGCCTTGCGGCAGGTCGCCGTCTTTCAGTGCACGTTCACAACGGGCAAAAATCCGCTCAAAGGAGTTTTGCCGGATAGCTTTGAGAAATTCTTTGACCGGCTTGTTTTCCGGTTTGCACTGAATTGCGCTGACACTGACCATACAGCCGCCTGCAGGGCAGGCATAGACCTTATCTGCATGGGTTTCCAACATGGCACGAATGCCCTGCTGAATGGTTGCAGCCTCATCCAGCGCCACCAGCGGCGCGCCGCCGATCGTGGCAGTGTAATAATCCACAGCCTCGCGGAAGGCCTGCTCCTTGGAGCCGAATGCCGCATAAAAGCTGGGCGGGGTAATACCGATGGCCGCAGTAAAATCGTTAATCTGGGCGCATTCATAGCCTTTTTCCCAGAAAACTTTCATAACTCTGTCCAGCGCAACTTCCCGGTCGAAACTGCGCGGTCTGCCGCGTAAAGCCATTTCATACCTTTCTTTAGTACGTCTTATATAATTCACTTGACCGCAGCATTCAAGTTGATATGAATTATGTAGTCTTCGCTACATAATAGGTTTTACGATGAATGATATTTGCGATTCTGCGCTTGGCGCAGAGCGAGCGCCGCATATTGCTGTTAGCACGATTACACGGTCTGAAACTGATAAACCTGCAATTCCTCTGGTTGTTTATTGTTTGTCGCTTGGTTTTTTTGCACTCACAACGTCTGAACTGATGATTTCCGGCATGTTGCCTTCATTGCAGGAGGCCTTCGGCCGTTCCATTGCCGATATCGGCAATCTGATTTCGCTCTATGCCATGGGCATGGTGATCGGCGGGCCGCTGGTAACCATTCTGTTTCTGGCACTGAAAATTGAAAACAAGCGTGGCCTTTTGTTTCTGCTGGTGTTTTATGCTTTGGCGCAGAGTGTTGCAGCTTCCACCAGCAATTTTGAAGTTTTGATGATTGCCCGTGTTGTAACCGGTATGGCGGCTGCCACTAGTTTCGGTTTGATGCTGGCAATTACCGCCCAGCTTGTGGAGCCGGGTATTCGCGGCCGTGCTTCTTCGCTGGTTTTTGCCGGTCTGATGATCTGTACCGTATTTGGTGTGCCTGCGGCGACCATGATTGATCATGCTTTTGGCTGGCGCGCCAGTTTCTGGGTGATTGTCGTACTGGTACTGTTTTGTGCACTGGTGATTGCGCTGAAAATTGAGCGGGCACCGGAATGTCATGCAACCGATCTACGCTCGGAACTGAAAGAACTGGCCAAGCCGAAACTTTGGGCAGCTTATGCAACCAGCGCGCTGGTGATCGGTTCATCCTTTGCCGCTTACAGCTATTTTTCTCCTATTATGACGGAATTATCCGGTTTTACTGCCGCGCAGGTACCGATTCTGCTGGCTGTTTATGGGGCGGGCAATATTCTCGGCAATTATGTTACCGGCCGTTTTGCTGACCGCTATACATTCACGGCACTGGCTGTGGGGATCACCATGATGGTCTGTGCCATGCTGCTCTTTGCCTGTTTTGCACAGTGGAAAATTACATCTGTCACCGCCATTATCATGATCGGTCTGACCGGTATTGCCCTCAACCCCGCTTTGGTTGCCCGCGTTATGCGTATTGCCCATCCCGGTGCGCTGGTGAATGCTATGCATGCCTCGGTGATCAATATCGGGCTTTCCTTTGGCCCCTGGGCTGGCGGTGTGGCCATATCCTCCGGTTTTGGCCTGACCGGCCCGCTTTTCGTAGCTTTTGGCATGGCATTGGTCGGTTTGCTGACAATCCTGCCGCGTTCACTGCGCAATATGTGAGAAAAAGGCGCTGTTTCAGCTTTCTTGAAACAGCGCCTTTTATTTTAAAGTCCGGTCATTGCCAGCGAGGCTTCGGTATAGCGTTTTCCGGCGACCTTATCCGGTGTGATAACCGTGCCGATATATGCAATTTCTTCCGCCGACAGGTTGATCTCTGTCGCTTTGATATTTTCTTCCAGCCGTTGGATGCTGCGTGTGCCGGGGATCGGTACAATAAAATCTGCCTGCGCCAGCACCCATGCCAGAGCCAGTTGCGCCGCTGTGATTTTCTTATCCGCTGCAATTTGTCCGATCAGATCAATCTGCGCATTATTGGCGGCGAGATTGTCCGGCTGGAACCGCGGCAGGGATTTGCGGAAATCATTTTCAGCCAGATCAGCCTGACTGCGCACACGCCCCGCCAGCATACCGCGGCCAAGCGGGCTGTAAGGCACAAAGCCGATGCCAAGCTCGCGGCATACCGGCAATACAGTCGTTTCCGGATCACGCACCCATAGTGAATATTCACTTTGCAATGCGGCCACAGGATGCACCGCATGGGCACGGCGCAGGGTTTCCGGTCCGGCTTCGGAAAGACCGATGGTGCGGATTTTGCCCTCATCAATCAGGTCTTTCAAAGTGCCCATCACATCTTCAACCGGCACATCAGGGTCAACGCGATGCTGGTAAAACAGGTCAATCACATCAATCCCGAGCCGCTGCAAAGAGGCTTCCGCCACCGCGCGGATGTGTTCGGGGCGGCTATTGACGCCATTGGCCGTACCATTTTCAATTTTAAAGCCGAATTTGGTGGCAATGGTGACTTTATCCCGATGCGGGCGCAGGGCTTTGCCGACCAGTTTTTCGTTCTCGTAAGGCCCGTACATTTCGGCTGTATCAAACAGGGTCACACCAATATCCACCGCATGATGCAGCGTGCGGATGGCTTCCGCCTCATCCTGTCCGCCATAGGCATGGCTCATACCCATGCAACCAAGGCCGAGCGCTGAGACGGTGAGTTCGGTTCCGAGTTTGCGCATTTTCATTGTCGTGATCCTTTAAAAATCAGAGGTGGGCAAATATCCGCTGGGTGATAAGGAGGATGCAGCACCCTGCATCGCATTTGTGTAGTAAAGACTACGGTTTTTTCGATTGATCGATAATATGGTTTTGTTTTTACGCCCTGTTCTGTAAAACAGATCAATGAAACGTTCTCATCTCTCCCAATTGGCGGTTTTTGCTGTTGTCGCCCGCCACGGCAGTTTTCGCGCAGCAGCCAGAGAACTGGCCATTGCGCCTTCTGCCGTCAGTCAGGCCGTTGCCATGCTGGAAGCGGATCTGGGAATATCCTTATTATTGCGCACCACCCGTTCCGTCAGTCTCACAGAGGCAGGCCAGCATTTGCTGGGCGAGTTGGCACCGGCATTGGCCGGTATCCAGTCGGCCCTGCTGGCGGTGCAGGATATGCGCAATAAGGCCAGCGGCACTTTGCGCATCAGCACACCGCGTTCTGCGGCGCATATTCTTCTGGCACCGAAATTTAAAAGCTTTGGCGAGGCCTATCCCGATATTGTGCTGGATATCCACATTGAAGATCAGTTTGTGGATATTGTGTCTGCCGGTTTTGATGCCGGTATCCGTCTGGGGGAGAGCCTTGAACAGGACATGATTGCCGTGCCGCTCGGTTCTGCTTTGCGCAGTCCTGTGGTCGGTTCTCCCGATTATCTGGGGCGTTATGGCATACCGCAACATCCGCGTGATCTGATTACACATCGCTGTATTTTAAAACGCTTTTCTTCCGGTGCCTTGCATAGCTGGGAATTTGAAAAACAGGGCTGCAGGCTGGATGTGGCGCTGAATGGGCCGCTGATTCTTGATGATAATCATCTGCTCTTGCAGGCGGCACTGGACGGCGCGGGGCTGGTCTCGCTGCTGGAGCCTTATGTGGCTGATGATATACGTGACGGCAGGCTCATGGAAGTGCTGCAAGACTGGTCGCAGCCCTTTGCCGGTATGTATATTTATTATCCGAACCGGCGTAACATGCGTCCGGCGCTGCGTGCCTTTATTGATTTTTTCAAATTATAACGGGCGAAAATTCTGATGTCGCATTTGCGTTTTTCCGGTCTGCCTTTGCAGAAGCAACAGGCGGCCTTTTTGGATATTGTGCGCAGCAGTGCGCTTCTCACAGATATTTTGAACCATGCGCGGCAGCTTGATCTGCCGGATTGGTATATTGTTTCCGGTGCGCTTTATAATCTGGTGTGGAACAGGCTGACCAACCGGCCGGAAGCCCATGGTATCAAGGATATTGACCTGTTTTATTATGACGCTTCCGATCTGACTTATGAGGCGGAAGACCGGATTATCAAGGCGGGTGACAAGCTGTTCTCTGATGTGCCTTTGCCGGTGGAAATCCGCAATCAGGCGCGGGTGCATTTATGGTATGAAAAGCATTTCGGGCTGGTTTGCCCGCCTTTGCGCTCCAGTGAAAACAGTATTGGCCGCTTTGCTTCGAAAACTCATGCCGTCGGCATAAGACTTGAAGCGGATGGCGGGCTGAAGCTATATGCTCCTTTTGGTCTCAATGATATTTTTTCATTCCGGATCATCCCTAATCCGGTGGCTGATAATCGTGCGACCTATCAGGCAAAAGCCTTGAGGGCACAACAGAACTGGCCGGAAGTGACAGTTGTTCCCTGGCATGATGCCACCGTATAATTTGCCCACCGTCTAACTTGAATTGCATAAGTTGCATTTTTGAAAGGAAGCCTCATGTTCCGCTGGGGTATTTTATCAACCGCCAATATTGGCATAACTCAGGTTTTACCGGCCATTGCAGCATCGGAAACGGGAATTATTCATGCGATTGCCAGCCGGGATGCGACCCGCGCCCGCGCTGTGGCAGACCGTTTCAATGCGCCTTTAAGCTTTGGTTCCTATGAGGAATTGCTGGCGAGCGACCAGATTGATGGTGTCTATATTCCGCTGCCGACATCCCAGCATATTGAATGGTCTTTAAAAGCAGCTGAGGCAGGCAAACATGTATTGTGTGAAAAGCCGATTGCGCTGAAAGCGGAAGAGATTGACCGGCTGATTGCGGCGCGTGAGCGTCATAAAGTGGTGATTTCCGAAGCCTTCATGGTCTATTACCATCCGCAATGGGCCAAAGTGCGTGAACTGATCACATCGGGCAGAATCGGTACATTGCGCCATGTGCAGGGCTGTTTCACCTATTTTAATGATGATCCGGCGAATATGCGCAATCAGGTGGCGCTTGGCGGTGGCGCTTTGCCGGATATCGGTGTTTACCCGACTGTGGTGACGCGGATGGTGACAGGGCAGGAGCCGCAGGAAATCCTTGCCCGTCTTGAGCGCGATCCGGTTTTCGGTACTGATCGTCATGCAAGCATATTGGCGCGTTTTGCCGGTTTTGATCTGAGCTTTTATGTGGCGACGCAGCTGGCAGGCCGTCAGCAAATGGTCTTTCACGGTGATCAGGGCATGATCACGGTTCATGCGCCTTTCAATGCCGGTAAATATGATCATGCACGGGTGACATGGCATGATCAGGCCCATTGTGCGGCGCAGGAATGGAGTTTTTTAAACTGTAACCAGTATAGTTTGCAGGCTGATGCTTTTGTGCGTTTTGCACGCGGTGAAGGCGATATGCTGTTCAGCCTTGAAAACTCAAAAGCCAATCAACATGTTATTGACAGGATTTATTCTGCGGCAGAAATGCCGGGATAAATGAAGGCAGTAAAATTTTTTCAATTTTGAGAAAAATGCCGGAACTTGTCAAAAACAGAAGAAAAAGTGATCAAAATGCGGGATTTTTGTCGCAACAATGCCTATGTGGCTTGCAGTGAAAATCCCCCCTTCTTATATACCCCTCGACTCGTGGCGAACAGGCGTTTAAAAGCCGGTTCGTTTTGTCAAAAACCCGATAGGGGCTGCCACATGGAATGCTCGGCAGAGGTCCCGGCAGTTCGCTGAATGGAGAAGAATAAGTATGGCTAAAGTAATTGGTATCGATCTGGGAACGACCAACTCCTGCGTCGCCGTTATGGACGGTAAGACTGCAAAGGTCATTGAGAATGCTGAAGGTGCACGTACAACGCCTTCTATTATTGCTTTTTCCGATGGTGACGAACGTCTCGCTGGTCAGCCTGCGAAACGTCAGGCCGTTACCAATCCGGAAGGTACCCTGTTTGCTGTTAAGCGTCTGATCGGCCGCCGCTTTGATGACCCGATGGTCACCAAGGACAAAGATCTTGTGCCTTACAAGATCGTCAAGGGCGACAATGGCGACGCTTGGGTTGAAGTTGACGGCAAGAAATATTCACCGTCGCAGGTTTCCGCGATGATCCTTCAGAAGATGAAGGAAACGGCTGAATCCTATCTCGGTGAAAATGTAACACAGGCTGTTATTACAGTTCCTGCTTACTTTAACGATGCTCAGCGTCAGGCTACAAAAGATGCCGGTAAGATTGCCGGTCTTGAAGTTCTGCGTATCATCAACGAACCAACCGCTGCTGCGCTGGCTTACGGCCTTGATAAGAGCGAAGCCAAGACCATTGCTGTTTACGACCTTGGTGGTGGTACATTCGACGTATCCATCCTCGAAATCGGCGATGGCGTGTTCGAAGTGAAGTCCACCAATGGTGATACTTTCCTCGGCGGTGAAGACTTTGATATGCGTCTGGTTGAATATCTGGCAGCAGAATTCAAGAAAGAACAGGGCATTGATCTGAAGAATGACAAGCTGGCTCTGCAGCGCCTCAAGGAAGCCGCAGAAAAAGCGAAGATCGAACTGTCTTCCGCTCAGCAGACCGAAATCAACCTGCCATTCATCACCGCTGATGCAACCGGTCCTAAGCACCTTGCGATCAAATTGTCCCGTGCGAAATTTGAAAGCCTGGTGGATGATCTGGTACAGCGCACCATTGAGCCATGTAAGGCTGCACTGCGTGACGCCGGTCTGAAAGCCGGTGAAATCGGTGAAGTTGTTCTGGTCGGTGGTATGACCCGTATGCCGAAAATTCAGGAAGTTGTTAAAGCTTTCTTCGGTAAGGAACCACATAAGGGTGTGAACCCTGACGAAGTGGTGGCAATGGGTGCTGCTATTCAGGCCGGTGTTCTGCAGGGTGACGTTAAAGACGTTCTGCTGCTCGACGTAACACCGCTGTCGCTCGGTATTGAAACACTTGGTGGCGTGTTCACCCGTCTGATCGACCGCAACACAACCATTCCGACCAAGAAGTCGCAGACCTTCTCGACTGCAGAAGACAATCAGTCGGCTGTGACGATCCGCGTTTCTCAGGGCGAGCGTGAAATGGCTGCCGATAACAAGATGCTCGGCCAGTTTGATCTGGTTGGCATTCCGCCGGCACCACGCGGCGTACCGCAGATCGAAGTGACCTTTGACATCGACGCGAACGGTATTGTGAACGTGACCGCGAAGGATAAGGGTACGGGTAAGGAACATCAGATCCGTATTCAGGCATCCGGCGGTCTGTCCGATGCTGACATCGAAAAGATGATCAAGGATGCGGAAGCCAATGCCGATGCCGATAAGGCACGCCGTGAAGCTGTGGAAGCCAAGAACCAGGCTGAAGCTCTGATCCACTCGACTGAAAAATCGCTGAAGGATTACGGCGATAAGGTTTCCGGTGATGACAAGGCAGCGATTGAAACTGCTCTTGCTGCACTGAAAGCCGCTGTTGAAGGTGATGATGCAGAAGACATCAAGGCCAAGACACAGACGCTTGCTGAAGCTTCGATGAAGCTTGGTCAGGCTATGTATGAATCGGCTCAGGGTGAAGAAGGCGGCGAAGACGCTGCTGAGGCTCGCGCCGGTGATGATGATGTTGTTGACGCCGATTTCGAAGAAATCGACGAAGACAAGAAAAAGTCCTGATTTTTCAGGTAGAAAGGCAAAGCCCGGCTCCGTGCCGGGCTTTTGTCCGTTTGCTGCGGACATTCTTTGCCCTGTAAAAACAGGGAGGAATTTCGGGCAATTTATGCATTTTCCCGTCTCTGGACATTGTTCGGCAATGTCACCACATAAACCGGACGGGGCACACAAAGTATTTCCGGCAAAAGCGCCAAGCGGTTTTGCAACAGAAATGCGGTGAACAAAATGCCAGCGCCATATCAGTGTTTTGAGGAAGGCAGATTTAACCGGTCTTCTGCAACATTCAGGGCTGCGGCAACCTTCAATGACTGTCTGAAATGTTCTGATCGGGGCGGCATCATCAGACAACAGCCATCGGGACGAATGGTTTATGAAAGTAGATTACTACGAAACGCTTGGCGTTGTTAGAACGGCGGATGATAAGGTTATCAAAACCGCTTATCGTAAACTGGCAATGCAGTATCATCCGGATCGCAATCCGAATGATGAAGAAGCGGCGGCTAAATTTCTTGAGTTGGGCGAAGCCTATGATGTGCTGAAAGACCCGCAGAAGCGTGCGGCCTATGACCGTTACGGTCATGCTGCCTTTGAAAATGGCGGCGGTGGTGCCGGTGGTTTTGGCGGCTTCGGCGGTGGTTTCGGTGCCGGCGGTTTTGCTGATATTTTTGAAGATATTTTCGGCGATGTTATGGGTGGCGGACGAAATCGCCGCTCCAATGGCCGCGAGCGCGGAGCTGATCTGCGCTATAATATGGAAGTGTCGCTGGAAGAGGCCTATGCCGGTAAAACGGCACAGATCAGTGTTCCGGGCTCCATTTCCTGTGAAGAATGTTCCGGCAGCGGCGCTAAAAAAGGCACACAGCCGGTTACCTGTACAACCTGCGGCGGCGCCGGTCGTGTGCGCGTGGCGCAGGGCTTCTTCTCTGTAGAGCGTACCTGCCATACCTGTAACGGCCGCGGCCAGATGATCAAAGATCCGTGCCCGAAATGCGATGGTGCCGGTCGTATCAGTCAGGAACGCAACCTGTCGGTCAATATTCCGGCTGGTATTGAAGACGGCACCCGCATTCGTCTGACCGGCGAAGGGGAAGCCGGTACGCGCGGCGGCCCGAGCGGCGATCTTTATATTTTCCTGTCGATCAAACCGCATGAGTTTTTCCAGCGCGACGGTGCCGATCTTTATTGCAAAGTGCCGATCTCAATGGCAACGGCGGCGCTTGGCGGTCAGTTTGAAGTGGCGACACTGGACGGCACACAGACCCGTGTTAAAGTGCCGGAAGGCACGCAGAACGGCAAACAATTCCGTCTCAAGGGCAAGGGGATGCCGGTTCTGCGCCAGCAGATGACCGGTGATCTTTATATCCAGATTGCGATTGAAACACCGCAGAATCTCTCCAAACGCCAGCGTGAATTGCTGGAGGAGTTTGAGAAGATTTCCTCCAAGGATAATAGCCCGCAATCGACCGGTTTCTTTGCACGGATGAAAGATTTCTTTGAAGGAATCCGCGATTAAATCCGGTAAATTCTGATAATATACAAGATAACAGATAGGGCGGCATTTACAGTTCATGTGAATGCCGCCCTTGTTTTTGTGCCGGATAAACTTCACTCTTCAAGAAAAATTATAGCCGGTTGTGTTTTTTGCCTTGCTTCCGCCGTGAAAGACGTCAATCTTTTATCTGCTAGCGACATATGGGAGTGATTGATGGCTGGTCTGATACCTAAAAAACTCGCGCAAAAATTTGATGAGGAAATCCGCTTTTTCAAAGGCTGGATTGATAAGCCTAAAGCTGTGGGCGCTATTCTGCCTACAAGCGGCATCACGGCGCGGCGCATGGCCAGCATTGTTAATCCTGCTTCCGGCTTGCCGGTTCTTGAGCTTGGACCGGGCACAGGCGTGATCACCAAGGCTATTCTGGAACGCGGCATTGCACCGGAAAACCTGTTCTCGGTTGAATATTCTGCGGCATTTTTCAGCCATCTCAAGGCGAATTATCCGGCTGTGAATTTTTTGCACGGCGATGCATTTGATCTTGATACGACGCTGGGCGATGCGCGTGACCAGCAGTTTGACAGTGTTGTCTCTGCTGTACCGCTTTTGAACTTCCCGCTGGAAAAGCGTCTGGCATTTCTTGAAGATCTGCTCAATCGTATTCCTGCCGGTCGTCCGGTGATGCAGATTTCCTACGGGCCGGTATCACCGCTGCCGGTCGGGCGCGGTGCCTATAGCGTGGAAGGCTTTGATTTTATTCTGCGCAATCTGCCGCCTGCACGGCTTTGGGTTTACCGCCGGATTGTGGTCTGACGATCTTTTTTCACAAAGTTACAGAGCAACGCCGCATCAAAAACCATGATGCGGCGTTGCTTTTTTATATATGGCGTTAAATAGTAGGGCGGTTTGAAATATCAGTTTTGCTGTATTTTCTGAAAGGATCAGCTTTATGTCCTCAGTGCTTGTTTTCGCCGGATCAACCCGCAAAAATGCCTATAGCGGCCAGCTTGCAACAGCTGCCGTTCAGGAGCTGAAACGGCAGGGGGCTGAGGTTACATTCATTTCACTGAAAGACTATCCATTACCGATTATGGATCAGGATCTGGAGACGGAAGAAGGTATTCCTGAAAATGCCTACCGGCTTGCACGGTTATTTGCAGAGCATAAAGGGCTGCTGATTGCCTCACCGGAATATAATTCTTCCATTCCGCCATTGCTGAAAAACACGCTGGATTGGGTCAGCCGTATTTCCGAAGATGGCGGCAAGCCGTTTCATCCGACAACGCATCTGAATGTGGCGCTGTGCTCGTCATCACCCGGCGGATATGGCGGTATGCGCGGGCTTTATCATCTGCGCTCTGTCATGATGAACCTGAATACACAGATTATCTCTGAACAATGCTCTGTACCTTATGCCCATCAGGCCTTTAACGAGGAAGGAGCTTTGCGCGACGAGCGCACCGCACAGGCACTGACCCGTGTTTGCCGCAGCCTGATCAGCAAAATCTGATCTTTTCACTCAGCCCTTGTTATGCGATGAGGGACGCAATTTGAGATCAGAATGATGTGCGGAGACGGATTATGGATGTGAGCAATGTGCGCGACCGGTTGATTGTCGGCCTTGATGTGCCGGATGTGATTGCGGCTGAAAATATTGTTGAGGAACTGGGCGATACGGTTTCGTTCTATAAGGTTGGTTATCAGCTGGTCTTTTCCCAAAGCGCAAATGGCGGCGGGCTGGATTTTGCATCGCGCCTTTTGGCCATGGGTAAAAAAGTTTTCCTCGATGTGAAACTGCTCGATATTGATAATACGATTGCCAAAGGCGTGGAAAATATTGCCAGGCGCGGTATGACGATGATGACGCTGCACGCCTATCCAAAGGCCATGCGTGCGGCTGTGGAAGCCGCCAAAGGGTCTGATCTTTGCCTGCTCGGCGTGACCGTTCTGACCTCGATGGATCAGGCGGATATGCTGGAGGCGGGCTATACAATGTCGCCGGAAGAACTGGTGCTGCGCCGCGCACAACAGGCACGCGAGGCAGGCATGGGCGGTATTGTGGCATCGGCCGCGGAATCAGCTGCCATCCGCAAAATTGTCGGGCCGGATATGGCAATTGTCACACCGGGTATCCGCCCAGCGGGCAGTGAAGCCGGAGATCAGAAACGTGTGATGACACCGGCAGATGCTTTGCGCGCCGGTTCAAGTCATCTGGTTGTGGCGCGTCCGATTGTCGGTGCTGCAGATCGCAAAGCGGCAGCGCAGAGCATTCTGGAAGAAATGGCTGCGGCTGTGTAAAAATCATGAATGGGAGAAAATGATGACAAAAGCCTATTGGATTGCCCGTGTGGATGTGCGCGATGCTGAGCGTTATAAAGATTATATCAGCACCGCCAAACCGGCCTTTGAGCGCTATCAGGCAAATTTTATTGCCCGTGGCGGGGTTTCGCATGCTGTTGAAGGACAGGGCCGCGCCCGCAATGTCATTATTGAATTTCCAAGCGTGCAACATGCGCTGGATTGCTATAATTCACCGGAATATCAGGCGGCTGCGGCGATCCGCCAAACCGTTGCTGACGGTGAAATTATAATTGTTGAAGGCAATCCGGTTTGACCATATTAATGTAGCTGGGACTATAGATACCGGCCTTTACCTGAGCGGTTGCTAACCGCTCGGTTTCTTTAAGAGAATGCAGTTTTCTGAAGCTGTACAGGCCGGTATTTTTGAGTACAGATACGTTGAAAACGTCATTTCATACGAGGATATCATGGCTTTAAAAATTGCGGTTCAGATGGACCATATCAACTCCATTCGTATCGCGGGTGATACCAGTTTTGCGCTGTGTCTTGCAGCGGCAGAGCGCGGCCATGAGCTCTATCATTACACACCGGATCGCCTGTCAATGCGCGACGGTGTGGTCAGTGCGGCTCTTGAGTCATTGCAGGTGCGTGATATTGAGGGTGATCATTTTACCCTTGGCGAGGCCGTGCATACGGATCTGTCGGAAATGGATGTGATTTTGCTGCGTCAGGATCCGCCTTTTGACATGAATTATATCACCACAACCCATCTTCTGGAGCGTATTCATCCAAAGACGCTGGTGGTGAATGATCCGGCATGGGTGCGTAACAGCCCTGAGAAAATCTTTGTCACGGAATTTCCGGATTTGATGCCGGAAACACTGATCACCAAAGATATTCAGGAAGTGCTGAAATTCCGCAAGCAATATGGCGATATCATTATCAAGCCGCTTTATGGCAATGGCGGCGCGGGCGTCTTCCATCTGACCAGTGATGACCGCAATCTGACCTCACTTTTGGAAATGTTCGAACAGATGTATCGCGAGCCGTTTATTGTGCAGCGCTACCTCAAAGAAGTGCGCTCCGGTGATAAGCGCATTATCCTGATTGACGGTGAGCCGGTGGGGGCAATCAACCGCGTGCCAGCGGCCAGCGATGCGCGTTCCAATATGCATGTCGGCGGCCGTGCCGAGGCAACCGAACTGACCGCGCGTGAACAGGAAATCTGCGCACGTATCGGCCCGTCTTTGAAAGAACGCGGTTTTATCCTCGTTGGTATTGATGTGATCGGTGATTATATGACCGAGATCAATGTGACCTCGCCAACCGGCATCCGCGAAATCAAGCGCTTTGGCGGTGCGGATATTGCTGAAATCTTCTGGGATGCGGTTGAAGCAAAACGCGCCTGATTAAAGATTTCCGTCTTTATAACTAATTGATATAATTATTAAAACACCGGAAACTCATTTGTAGTTCCGGTGTTTTTGTTTGTTGATGTTGTGCATTTCCCCTGCTTAAACTGGCTGTATCAGAGCGGGGGATTGCGATGATTGCACGGGTCAGCACGGTTGCATTTCAGGGGATCGAGGCAAAACTTGTCGATGTGCAGGTTATGGCTGCACCGGGCAAAATGAGCATGTCAATTGTCGGCCTGCCGGATAAGGCGGTGGCTGAGAGCCGTGAGCGGGTGCAGGCAGCGCTGCATGCATCCGGCCTGTCAATGCCGGTGAAAAAGGTAACTATCAATCTGGCGCCGGCGGATTTGCCGAAAGAAGGCTCGCATTATGATCTGCCGATTGCCATGGGGCTGATGGTGGCAGTGGGCGCTTTGCCGGAAGATTGCCTGCAATCTTTTGTGGTGCTGGGCGAATTGGCGCTGGACGGCACTATTGCCCCTGTTACCGGTGTGCTGCCTGCGGCCATTACCGCCAATATGCATGATTTCGGGCTGATCTGCCCGCAGGCCTGCGGTGCGGAGGCTGCATGGGCGGATGCGGATATGGAGATACTCAATCCGCGCAGCCTGATCGCACTGGCCAATCATTTCCGTGGCACACAGGTGATCAGCCGTCCGCAACCGGCTTTGCAGAGCCTGAATGATCCGGAGGTTCTGATCCCCGATCTGTCGGATGTGAAGGGGCAGGAAAGTGCGAAACGGGCTCTGGAAGTGGCTGCCGCCGGTCAGCATAATCTACTGTTCTCCGGCCCGCCCGGTTCCGGCAAATCCATGCTGGCGCAGCGCCTGCCCGGAATATTGCCACCCTTGTCGGCGCGGGAAATGCTGGATGTTTCCATGATTGCCTCGGTGGCCGGTATGCTGGCCGGTGGCCGGTTGACAGAGCGCAGGCCGTTTCGCAGCCCCCATCATTCCGCTTCCATGGCGGCAATGGTTGGCGGCGGACACAGAGCCAGACCGGGTGAGATTTCCATGGCACATCACGGCGTGCTGTTTCTTGATGAATTACCGGAATTTTCCCCGCAAGTGCTGGATTCCCTGCGTCAGCCGCTGGAGACGGGGGAATGTATGATTGCCCGCGCCAATCACCGTGTCAGCTATCCGGCGCGGTTTCAGCTGGTGGCCGCAATGAACCCGTGCAAATGCGGCATGGCCGGTGAGCCGGGCTTTACTTGTGCACGGGGGGCGCGCTGCCGCAGTGATTATCAGGCGCGGATTTCCGGCCCTTTGCTGGATCGCATTGATCTGCGCGTGGAGGTGGCGGCACTCAAGCCGTCTGATCTGATTCTGACCGGACAGGCAGAATCCAGCGCCTCAGTGGCTGAGCGGGTGCTACAGGCACGCCGCATACAGGAAGAGCGCTACAGGCGGCTGGGTTGCGGCCATGTTTCAACCAATGCAGGCTGCCCGCCCAATCTTTTGGACGAGGTGGCGGCAATGCGCAGTGACGGGCGCAAATTGCTCTATGATGTAAGTGAGAAATTGCGCTTGTCAGCGCGTGCCTATCATCGGGTGCTGAAAGTGGCGCGCACTCTGGCCGATCTTGAAGCGGCAGCGCATGTGGAGCGGCACCATCTTGCCGAGGCTGTATCCTATCGCATGGCTGCGGAAATGGTCAGTTCGTAAGGGCTTATTTAACGGCGCCGACAACCAGATTGCTTGGTGTTTCAATCGAAACCCAACGGCCTGTATGATTGGCGGCCTGACGCTTGAGATAGGTGTAATCGGTTTCCTGCCAGTTTTTCACGGCATCGGTGAGATTATCCAGCACGAAATCGCCGCGATCTGTGCGCACGGTCAAAACCGCATGGCCTTCACCGTCAGGCTTGCGCAGAACCGTGATCAGCAGCGAGCTGAGCGGAATACCGGCTTCAGCCAGTTCACGACGCTTGAGCAGCACATAATCTTCGCAATCACCGGCAACAACCGGATAGGCCCAATATTCTTCCTGTCCGTAAAGTTCCATATCGGTAACCGGCTGAATGCGGGCATTCACATCGGCATTCACTTGCAGGATTTTTGTCCAGGTGGCCTGATCAAGCTTGACCGGCGCGGTCTGGGTAAAGGTCAGATTGCATTCATTCGGCAGGCGTTTGCAAAATTCATAATGGCCGATTGGCTGGGATGTAAGGCCGCCGGTTGACATGAACGGCGTATCAGCCTGTTGTGCCTGAGCTGAGGGCACAGCAAATCCGAGAGCCAATACCGCGCTTGCGGCTGACAGGGTCAGATTTTTAATGGTTCCGAAACTGAACATACACAACGCCTCAGCCTACGCTACTTATTAACAAAATGTTAATATCTGTGACGGCTCAGAGTCAATTGTGCAGGCAGCACGGTACCCGTGTTTATTAAGAAATGGTTAACGCGCGTTAAGGCGGCGTCAGCTGTGACGTATATCCGTGGCAGGCTTTATAATCTGCCGCTGATCGGGGGAGATTACAGCTTGTTGTAGCAGACCTTGGTATGACCGGCGCCAACAAAGCCCAGCTTCTGCGCAGCACCTTTGGAGAGGTCAAGCACACGGCCTTTAATGAAAGGACCACGGTCATTAATGCGCACCACAAGGGACTTGCCGTTGGTCTGATTGGTCACGCGTACTTTGCTGCCGAGCGGCAGGGTACGGTGAGCGGCGGTCATGCCCGCAGGGTTCATGCGCTCGCCGGAAGCGGTTTTGGATGTCAGGGCGTACCAGGAAGCGCGGCCGCAATTAACCGAAGCTGCTTCAGCATGGCTGCCTGCAAATGCGGAGGCGATAAACAGGGCAGCAGAAAAAGCAAAAAATGCAGGCAGGCGCTTGGCGTAGGTCGTCGTCATAGGTCGTACCGGTGTCATCGCCTTGCGGTTGCATCTTTTGTTGCAAAACCGTGTGGCGTGACGGTTGTGTCAGGGCGGAGCAGGGCGCAGATTGGACAATTGCTGCCTGTGAACCGCGCTGTCGTTATCAATAGTCTGAAATAACAGAAGTTCAGGCGCTCAACTGCAATGTAAATGTGGCGCTGAAATGGTCATAAATGGAATATATCTTGGATTATATTTTAGGTTAACAATCTGTAAAATTTCGTTATATTGAATATTATTATGCAATTAAATCTTATTCGTTTTTTATTTATACTTATTGATTGTTTGTTTTTACATTTAATCAATTTCGATATTAAAAATTACCTATGCGGGATTCCTGAATTTTAAGAACTGGACATGATTATTTGCGGATTTAAAACTGAATCCGGTGGCGCAGCAATGCAATCTGTGTTTGTATTCCAAGTGTAAAAATCTGCAGGCCAAGAATTAAGATTTATGGCGAAATTGTGATTCAGGCTGTTGATCACGTTTTTAAAAGCTGATTGCCAGGCTCATCTTTTGAGTTTAGAGCATGGTTCGGCACTTTTGACGGTTGTCAGTCACCTGTTAGGGAGAATCGGGGAGCAACGGGCAGCAAGCGAAAATACGGGCTGCGCGGCTCAAACCGCTGCATAATGAAATCTGTTGGGTATTAATGATGTCTCATTCTCCGTCTGGCACTTCCGCTGAACAACCGGATCATCCGGCGCAGGCAATTGGCAGTGAGCCGATTGCTGTTGCCGAGACCATGCAAACGGATGAGATGCGAGCCGCCGCACCGGCAGTCTTATCAGGGCCGCAGCGGGTGCTGTATTTCTGCCTTGGAATGCTGATGCTGGCACTTGGTATTATCGGCGCTATTTTGCCGGTAATGCCGACAACGATTTTCATCATTCTCGCAGCATGGTTTTTTGCCCGTTCCTCACCGAAATTTGAAAAGCGCATTCTCGCCCATCCGCAATTCGGCCCGCTGGTGATCAAATGGCGCGAACGCGGGGCAATTCCGCGCCGTGCCAAGAAATTTGCCTGCGGCGGCATGATCATCGGCTATGCGCTTTTTCTGTGGGGCGCCCAGCCCGGCCTGTATCTGGGGCTCGGGGTTGCGCTTTTTATGTTGGCTTCTGCTGCCTATGTGGTATCCCGACCAGAGGAGTAATGTTCGGTACAGGTTAGAGTGCCTTGTACCGGCACTGGTATTTTGAGGGAATTACCATGAGGAATCTTGTCAGGCCGCGTATCAATCCGGTGATTTCAGCTTTGTCTTTTCCGCCTATACCGGCGGTCAAAGCATGGGCGCAGGCCTATGACGGCACGCGCGGGCCGCTGATTGATCTGTCGCAGGCGGTGCCGGGCTATCCGCCCCATGATGAGATGCTGCGCTTGCTGGCAGAGGCCGCAGGCTCCAAAGATTATGCCAGTTATGGCCCGATTGAGGGTGTTTCCGTGCTGCGTGAGGCCTATGCCCGCCATGTCAGTGGTCTTTACAAATCGCAGCTTCATGCAGCTCAGGTGCAGATTACAGCCGGTTGCAATCAGGCCTTTATCGCTGCGGTTATGGCGCTGGCCGGTGCCGGTGATACGGTGATGCTGAGCAATCCGCTCTATTTCAATCACGAAACCTCGCTGGCCATGATGGGCATTCAGCTGGAATTGATGCCATGCCGCGCCGAAAACGGTTTTGTGCCGGATCCGGCTGAATTAAAGCAGGTGCTGCATGCGGGGGTGAAGGTTCTGGCACTGGTAACGCCGAATAATCCGACCGGTGCGGTCTATCCGCCGGAGGTTCTGCAAGAGATTTATGAGATTTGCCGCGCCAATGGCACATGGCTTATTCTCGATGAGACCTATCGCGATTTTCTGGAAGATGCCGAGGCCGTACCACATCATCTGTTTGATGAGGCCGACTGGGGCGATTATCTGATCCAGCTTTACAGTTTTTCCAAATCTTTCTGTATTCCGGGGCATCGCCTTGGCGCGATTATTGCGGCCGAACAGGTGATTTATGAAATCGCCAAGATCATGGATAATCTGCAAATCTGTGCCCCGCGTCCGCCGCAGGCCGCTATTGCGCAGGCGATTGAGCCTTTGAGCGAATGGCGCAATGAGAACCGCCGTGAAATTGCCCGCCGTGCGCAGGCTTTGCGCAGTGCAATTGCCAGAATGGACGGCTGGGAAGCCATTTCCGTCGGTGCTTATTTTGCTTTTGTGCGCCATCCTTTTCAATATATTGAGTCTGCGGCTGTTTCGGAAAAACTGGCAAAGACCTGTGGGGTGATCACCATTCCGGGTGCATATTTCGGTGAGGGGCAGCAGGATTTTCTGCGCTTTGCCTTTGCCAATGTGGATGCTGAAACCATTACCTTACTACCGGAACGGGTGGCCGCACTGCGCTTCTGACCCGCGCCCATTCTGCCGCATCTGGCAAACTAGTATTTTCATTGATTCTTCCCCTATAGTGGCAGGTGCTCAACTGCATATCGGGGAGGAATGCATGTTTGAACTGGCAATCGCATGGGACTGGCTTGGTTTTGCCGCCCGCTGGCTCCACGTTATCACTGCCATTGCGTGGATAGGCTCGTCTTTTTATTTTATCGCTCTTGATCTGGGCCTGCGCAAAGCACCTGACCTGCCGCCCGGTGCCTATGGCGAGGAATGGCAGGTTCACGGCGGCGGTTTCTATCATATCCAGAAATATCTGGTCGCGCCGGAGCGCATGCCCGAAGACCTGATCTGGTTCAAATGGGAATCTTACGCCACATGGCTGTCAGGCTTTGCCCTGCTGTGCATTGTTTATTATGGCGGCGCTGATCTTTATCTGATTGATCCGCAGGTGCTGAATGTATCCCGCACCACCGCGATTATCATTTCTCTGGCATCCATTGCCGGTGGCTGGATCATGTATGATCTGCTGTGCAAATCCCCGCTCGGGCGCAATACCACACAGCTGATGGTGATTCTCTATTTTGTGCTGGTCGCGATGGCATGGGGCTATACACAGCTGTTCACAGGCCGCGCGGCCTTTCTGCATCTGGGTGCTTTCACAGCCACGATTATGTCGGCCAATGTGTTTATGATCATTATTCCCAATCAGAAAAAGGTCGTGGCCGATCTGATTGCAGGGCGCACGCCTGATCCGAAATATGGTGTGATCGCCAAACAGCGTTCCACCCATAATAATTACCTCACTCTGCCGGTGATTTTTCTGATGCTGTCGAACCATAATCCCTTGGCTTTCGGCACTAAATATAACTGGATCATTGCCTCGCTGATGTTTTTGATGGGGGTAACAATCCGTCATTGGTTCAATACCCGCCATGCCCGTAAAGGCAGCCCGACCTGGACGTGGCTGGCAACGGTTTTGCTGTTTATTGTCATCATGTGGCTGTCCACAGAGCCGAAACAACTGGACAATGCCGGAGAGGCGCAAGCGTCAACTATCCAGCAGAACTTTATCAACGCTCCCGAGTTTGAAACAGTGCGCGATACGGTGCTCGGGCGCTGTTCCATGTGCCATACGGCGGAACCGGTATGGGATGGCATTCTGGTGCCGCCCAAGGGCGTAATTCTGGACAGCGATATTTCCATTGCCGCCCATGCGCGGGAAATTTATCTTCATGCCGCGCGTTCTCATGCCATGCCGCCTGCCAATCTCACAGGGATGAGCGCAGAGGAGCGCTTATTGCTGCGGCACTGGTATGAAACGGCATCACTTGCTAAACCCTGATAAAACCTCTTCATTTTGTCTGTTCGTGGTAAGGATTATCTCATGGTCACCAGCACAATGCCGCATGCGCCGCAGCATCTCATCCGCGGCCGGATTTTGAGCTTTATCAGCGAGCCGCAGGATATCACGGAAAGGCAGTCCTATCATTATTATGAGGATGGTGCGGTTCTTACCGAAGGCGGGTTGATCAAAGCCGTGGGTGATTATGCTGCTGTTGCCGCGCAGGCTTTGCCGGATACGCCGCAGACCGATCACCGCCCGCATCTGATCATGCCGGGCTTTATTGATACGCATATTCATTTTCCGCAAAGTCAGGTCATTGCATCCTATGCGGCGGAGCTTTTGGACTGGCTCAATGATTATACTTTTATCGAAGAGCAGAAATATGCCGATGAGCAATTTGGCGAGCATATAGCTCAGCGCTTTCTTGATGAATTGCTGCGCCATGGCACGACAACAGTTGCCGCTTACGGCTCTGTGCATCCGCAAAGTGTGGATGCGTTTTTCCGTGCCAGCGAGCGGCTGAATATGCGCAATATTGCCGGTAAGGTGATGATGGACCGTAATGCCCCTGCCGCTTTATGCGATACGGCGCAATCATCCTATGAGGACAGTAAAGCGCTGATTGCCCGCTGGCATGGCAAGGGGCGGCTTGATTATGCCATTACCCCGCGCTTTGCGATTACATCCACACCGGCGCAGCTGGAGGCGGCGCAGGCGCTGGTGCAGGACTATCCGGATTGTTATGTGCAGACCCATTTGTCTGAAAACCATGCTGAAATTGAGCTGACCTGTTCGCTCTATCCTGATGCGCCGGATTATACCGGCATTTATGAGCATTACGGTCTGCTTGGAGAAAGAACCTTGCTCGGCCATTCCATTCATCTGTCCGAACGCGAGGTGAGCGTGCTGGCTGAAAGCCGCTCTGTGGCGGTGTTCTGTCCGACATCCAATCTGTTTCTTGGCAGCGGCTTGTTTGACCGCGACCGCTTGCGTGCAGCCGGTGTGCGCATTGGCGTGGCGACAGATATTGGCGGCGGCACCAGCTGGTCGATGCTGCGCACTCTGGATGAGGGCTATAAAGTGCTGCAATTACGCGGCCAGCGGCTCAATCCTTTGACATCCTTTTATATGATGACATTGGGCAATGCGCGTGCGCTCTCAAAGGAAGATAAAATCGGTACGCTGGAAGCGGGAACAGAGGCCGATATTGTGGTGCTCGACAGCCGCGCCACGGATGCCATGCGCCTGCGTATGGATGCCGGTTCCAATCTGGCACAGGAATTGTTCCTGTTGCAGACGCTGGGCGATGACCGTGCCGTGGTGCAGACCTATGTGGCAGGCGCACCCGTTAAACCTGCATAATAAAAAACCGGCCGGGAGTTTCCTTCCGGCCGGTTTTTAAATCAGGAAGACAGTTCGTCTCAGTCTTCGTGGATCAGGCTGTTATCGCGGGTTTCCTTCATGCGGATATACACGATCAGCGACAGACCGATCATGATGGTCACATACCAGAAGAACCAGCTTTCATAACCGGAAAGTTTAAACTTCAGCGCAACCCATTCCGCAGTACCACCAAAGATGGTGTTGGCCAGCGCATATGGCAGAGCCACACCCAGGGCACGGATATGCGCCGGGAACAATTCGGCCTTCACAACCGCATTGATGGATGTGTAACCGGTCACAATGATCAGGCCGGCCATGGAAAGCGCAAAGGCCACATAAGGATCCTTGGTTGTCGCAAGGGTCGAGAAGATCGGATAGGTGAACAGAACACCCATAATACCAAAACCGATCATCAGTGGCTTACGGCCAACGCGGTCAGACAGGGCACCGGCCAGAGGCTGGATCAGCATGAAGACCAGCAGGGCAAGAGCCGTGATTTCACTGGCGGATTCCTTGCTGAAGCCCGATGTGTTGACGAGGAACTTCTGCAAATAGGTTGTATAGGCATAGAATGCCAATGTACCACCGGCAGTCAGTGCCAGAACGGTGAAGGCTTCTTTCGGATAATGTTTGAACAGAGCCAAACCGCTGGAACGTGGCTTGTCTTCGGCTTTTGCATTTTTGAAAGACTGTGTTTCGAGCAGACCGCGGCGTACCCAGAACACAAAAATTGCCAGCAGACCGCCGATGAAGAACGGAATACGCCAGCCCCATTCACCAAGCTGTTCCGGTGTGAGAACGCGCTGCAGGATCAAAAGCACGCCAAGGGCGGTGAGCTGACCGGCAATCAATGTCACATATTGGAAGCTGGAGAAGAAACCGCGGCGGTTTTTACCGGCCATTTCACTCAAATAAGTAGCACTGGCACCATATTCACCGCCAACACTCAAGCCTTGCAACAGACGGGCGAGAACCAGCAGGGCCGGAGCAAAAACGCCGATTGTTTCATAGGCAGGTGTTACGGCAATAATCAGCGAACCGATACACATCAGTGTCACGGACAGTGTCAGACCGGCTTTGCGGCCTTTACGGTCGGCATAGATACCCATGATCCATGCACCGATCGGGCGCATCAGGAAGCCGACAGCAAAAACGGCTGCGGCGCTGAGCAATTCGGCTGTCTGGTTGCCGGACGGGAAAAATTTAGGCGCAAAATAGAGTGTGAATGCGGCATAAACATACCAGTCATACCACTCAACAAGATTACCGGCAGAACCGCCGAGAATAGATTTAATACGGGTTTTGCGGTCCAGCTCGACGGTGGTACCGTCTGGCCTTACGGCACTATCTGTATGAGACATTTCAAATCCAATCTTTCACCAAAGCAACGCAAAACCGCTTTGGCAGTGCTGCTGCCGGAAAAACGCCATGGGAGACGCGCCCTCCGCCGCAGTTCTGCTGTTGCTGTTCCCCCAAAAAGGAAGAGAAAAAACACTCTGCTGTCATAGGTTTTCCGGTGCAGGCTGAGCGGTTTTGGGGAGCCGACTCATGAAAAAATGCACCTGATAAGACCGGTGATGGCGAGAGATACTTTGACTTTAACGTAAAGGGGGTATGCCGATAAACCGGCTTTGTCTACTATTTTACCTCTGATTTCCTGTTTTGCCGGTCGATTCTCGCTGTTTTTGTAAGTTTTGTGCGCGCAAGTACATTAAAAAGACATAATCTTACGTGTCGAGCGGCAAAATTCTTGTGCCATGCAGCCCCTTTCCTGTCTGGCGGGGCTGATGGTTGCGGGCGGAAGCCTCTTGCTTTCTTTATAAGAAACAGTAACGTCCCGCTGATACAGGCTCTCTGGGCCGGCACAGGCTCTGGCACTATATGGCAGAGCGCCGGTTGTTGCATAGTTTCTGCTGTCACATGCTGCGCTTGGGGGAGAGCGCAAGCCTGTCTGAATTGATCTCCGAAAGTTATAATAAAAGCATATCGCGCAAAATTGCATCCGGTTTTGCGATGGCGGGATGTGTAAAAATACAGAGACTTAGAGAGCAAAGACAAAGCAGGTATCGGTTTGCCTGTTGAGGGCTTGGACCCCGCTATAGGCTTGGGCATTGGTGGTACCTGATGATAAAACATAAAACAGATAATCTGCGCGCAGCCCTGATTGCCTTTATTTCTTTTACGGCTTTTTCCGGTGCGGATACGATTGTTAAAACATTAAGCGGCCGTATCGGCGTTTATGAAACGACATTTCTGTTGTCGGTTTTTGCTTTGTCTTTTCTGGTTGTTCACAGTCTTGCGGGTGGTCAGGCACGGCAATTGCTGCCGGTCTATCCGAAACTGGCCTTTGGCCGTGCTCTGTTATTATCCATGAATACGCTGCTGATTTATTACGCTTTTTCAGCTCTGCCACTGGCTGAAGCCTATGTGCTCGGCTTCCTGTCCCCGATTCTCGTGGCTGTGGTTGCCTTTATCATGGTGGGGGAGCGGCTGTCCTTGCGCGGCTGGGCAGGGGTGATTCTCGGCTTTGCCGGCGTGGTCTGGGTGTTGCAGCCGGGGGCTGCGCCATTATCGGCCGGCCATCTGGCGGCTCTGGGCTCGGCACTGTTTTTTGCCATTGCGCAGGTCATGTTGCGCCGCGCTAAAAGCGATGAGTCGGACAGGGCGTTGGTCGTCGCACTTTTGCTGGTTCAGTCTTGTTTTGCCGGATTATTGGCGCTTTATAACGGACTGATGCCGGTGGACTGGCAGAATTGGGCGCTGGCAGCGCTGGGCGGCGGCCTGATTGCCTTTGCACAGACTATGATTGTTAAGGCATTCCGGCTTGGTTCGGCCTCGGTGGTGGCGCCGGTGCAATATAGCCAGATTATCTGGGGGCTGATCTATGGGGCTCTGTTGTTTAATGCGCCGGTGGAGCTGCATATGCTGAGCGGTGCCGTGATCATTCTCATTTCCGGCTGGCTGGTGCTGCAATAAACCGGCCTGTGATCCTGCCTGTAATAAAGAGTGATGATCAATAGATATGTGACAGGCGGGCGGCGGGCGAATTTTATATGTCACATAATGTGACACTTTAAACCATCTGCCGGTGCTGCTGTGATCTGTTGTCCAAAGTCTGCGTTCATCCTGACCGGCAGCAGCATAAGCGGAATTGAAAGCGAACCTTCACTTAAGGCTTTGTATCCGTTTATTTTTTTGTCATGGATCATTTTTCGTAATCAAGTTTTCAGCGTTTGGCGCTGATTTTTTATTATAAAATGCTGAATTGCGGACTGATACAAACCTGTAATATTAGTGTCATATAGCTGTAATATAGAGCGCGTAGATGGCTGGTAACGTCCAACACGTTACCTCATTCTTCCAACTGGAGCTGCTCCTATGAACAAGCTGATTACAACGACTGCTGCACTGGCAATTGCTGCTGTAGCCGGTGCAACTGCCGCGCAGGCCCGTGACCAGATTCAGGTTGCCGGTTCTTCAACGGTTCTGCCTTATGCCAAGATCGTTGCTGAAACTTTCGGCGAAACCTATCCGGATTTCAAAACCCCTGTGATTGAATCGGGCGGTTCGGGTGCAGGTATCAAGGATTTCTGTAAGGGCGTTGGCGAAAACACCATTGATATCGCTAATGCATCCCGCGCAATGAAATCCACTGAACTTCAGTCCTGCATTGATGCAGGTGTGAAGGATGTGCAGGAAGTGCGCATCGGTTATGATGGTATCGTTTTCGCAACCGATATTAACGGTCCGGACTGGAAGCTGGCTCCGGTTGATGTTTACAAGGCACTGGCTGCCAAGATTGTTGTCGACGGCAAGCTGGTTGATAATCCGAACACCAAATGGAATCAGGTTAATTCCGCTCTGCCTGATTGGGATATCGCTGCTTATATTCCGGGTGAAAAACACGGTACCCGTGAAGTTTTCGAAGAAAAACTGATGGCAGACGGTTGTAAGACAAGTGGCGCGCTGGAAGTGATCAAGGCCGGTGGCGCAGATGATAAAGCTGCTGCTGCAACCTGTATCGCAGTGCGTAAAGACGGCAAAGCCGTTGATATTGACGGCGATTACAGCGAAACCCTTGCACGCATCAGCGCCAATAAAACCGGCGTTGGCGTCTTCGGCCTGTCCTTCTATGAAAACAATGCCGACAAGCTGAAAGTTGCAACTGTGAACGATATCGTTCCAACTGTTGAAACAATCGCTAAAGGCGAATATCCGGTTTCCCGTCCGCTGTTCTTCTACGTGAAGAAAGCGCATCTCGGCGTTATTCCGGGCCTGAAGGAATATGTGGAATTCTTCCTTTCCGACCAGATGGTTGGTGATGAAGGCCCGCTGGCAGATTATGGTCTGGTGCCTGCTCCGGAAGCTGAGCGCAAAGAACAGCGCGATGCATTTGCAGCCGGTACTGTAATGCAGGTTAAATAATTTACCGGTGATCCGGGTGCAGACTGGTCTGCGCCCGGATTGTCTTTTGTCGTGGACGGTGATCAGGGAATTTAAATGTCGATCATGCTGGTCTTAACAATTGTGATTGCACTCGGTCTGGTAGGCTTTTTTGCCGGACGTACAAAGGCAGTTGCACAATTGAATGCCGGGTCAGGTACCGGAGAAAGCAAAACAAAGCCGCATTCCCGTCCGCATTATCACGGATGGTGGGTGTTCTCCCTGACTGTAATTCCGGCGCTTATTCTGCTCGTTGTCTGGTCTTTGAGCGCAACCGTCTATCTGGAACAGTCTGCCAAATCGCAGCTGCGTGACAGCCTTGGCAATTCCGAAAGCTATAGCGAAAGCCTGTCGCTTGGTATGGTTAAAAGTCTGGCAAACGGGCTTCACCGCCTTGATAGCCGGGAGCGGGAAAACCTGCCGCAGACCTATACAGATGTACGCGGCCTTCTGGCCGGTAAAGGCGTTGCACTGGCCACGGAAGGTCAGGATGTCATGGTGCCGATCGCCGTTAAATGGAACCGGGCTGATGAATTGTCTTCCCAGTTTCGTGCGGGGCTGACCATTGCACTTGCCATTGCCGGTTTTATCTTTGGCTGGATGACCATTTCCCCGCGTGTGCGTGCCCGTAATAATGTGGAGCGCATCGTATTGTGGGGGCTGGTTGCGGCTTCCACGATCGCCATTCTCACGACAGTCGGCATTGTTTTCTCAATGCTGTTCCAAACTATCAATTTCTTCAGTGCCGTTCCGGCCGCTGAATTCTTCTTCGGTACGGTCTGGGATCCGCGCTTTGCTGCGGCCGGCGCCACAGATTCCCACGGGCAGTTCGGTCTGATCCCGCTGCTTGCCGGTACGCTTTATATCGCGCTGGTGGCAATGGTTTTTGCCGTGCCTGTTGGTCTGTTTGCGGCCGTTTACATGTCCGAATATGCAGGCCCCAGAACCCGCGCCATCATCAAGCCGCTTCTGGAAGTACTGGCCGGTATTCCGACCATTGTTTACGGTTTCTTTGCGCTGGTTACGGTCGGCCCGTTCCTGCGTGATCTGAGTGCCGCGCTCACCGGTGGTCAGGGCTTCATCATGGCGCAGAGCGTGCTCACCGCCGGTCTGGTGATGGGCGTGATGCTGATCCCGTTCGTCTCCTCGCTGTCCGATGATATTATCACCGCCGTGCCGCGCTCGCTGCGTGACGGTTCTCTGGGGCTGGGCGCCACCCGCTCTGAAACCATCAAGCGTGTTATTCTGCCGGCTGCCTTGCCGGGTATTGTCGGCGCGCTGCTGCTGACAGCTTCCCGCGCTATCGGTGAAACCATGATTGTGGTGCTCGCTGCCGGTGTTGCCGCCAATCTGACCATCAATCCGTTTGAAGCAATGACGACGATTACCGTGAAGATCGTCAACCAGCTGACCGGTGACCTTGAGTTCAACTCGCCGCAGACACTGGTGGCCTTTGCACTGGGTATCACCCTGTTCTTCTTAACATTGCTGATGAATATTTTTGCCCTGTACATCGTGCGCAAATACCGGGAGCAATATGAATGACCGAAGCTGTTTTCTCTCCCAAGGCGGTGTCGGCAGCACCGGCACGCCGTGATATCGGGCTGAAACGCCGCTATGCCGCAGAACGCCGCTTCCGCCTTTATGGTGTGCTGGCGATTGCCATCGGTATCTTCTTTCTGTGCGCCTTGTTCTATTCGGTCGTATCCAAAGGTTATACGGCGTTTCAACAGACTGTGATTGAAATTCCGGTTTTGCTGGATCAGCAGGTTATTGACCCGAATAATCAGCGTCAGGTGAATCCGAATGTGCTGATAACGGCCAATTATCCGCTGCTGGTGCGCAATGCGCTGGCAGAGAAACTCGGTGTGGATAAATCCAACCGTGCGGCAATGCGTGATCTGACCCGGTTTTATTCGGACGGCGTGCGCATTCAGTTGCGTGAACTGGTGACCGGTGATCCTAAGCTGATCGGCACAACGCAGACCATTAAATTTTTGGCTGCTGCTGATATGGATTCCGCCAATAAGGGGCAGATCGACCTCTCGGTGGATCAGAGCAAGCGCAAAGTGTCGGATCTGCAGCTTGGCTGGATGAAGACACTGAAAGACGAAGGCGTTATGCGCAAAGCCTTCAATACCGGTCTGTTTACCTTCGGCGCTTCCAGCCGTCCGGAAACATCCGGTCTTGGTGTCGCGCTGATCGGTTCGCTCTATATGATGCTGATCGTGCTGGTTTTTGCTCTGCCAATCGGTGTTGCTGCTTCGATATACTTAGAAGAATATGCCCGCAAAAACCGCTTCACCGATATTATTGAGGTGAATATCAACAATCTGGCTGCGGTGCCGTCCATTGTCTTCGGTCTTTTGGGGCTGGCGGTGTTCATCAACTTCTTCGGCATGCCGCGTTCAGCCTCGCTGGTCGGCGGTCTGGTGCTGAGCCTGATGACATTGCCGACAATCATTATCGCAACCCGTGCGGCGCTGCGTGCCGTACCGCCGTCAATCCGTGCGGCTGCGCTGGGGCTTGGTGCTTCGAAAACACAAGTTGTGTTCCATCATGTGCTGCCACTGGCTGCTCCCGGTATCCTCACCGGTACAATTATCGGTCTGGCACAGGCTCTGGGTGAAACGGCTCCGCTGCTTCTGATCGGTATGGTGGCTTTTGTTGCCAATGCGCCGGTGACGCCGATGGATCCTGCAACAGCTTTGCCGGTGCAGATTTTCATGTGGGCGAATGAAGCGGAACGTGCTTTTGTAGAGCGGACATCAGGTGCCATTATTGTGCTGCTCCTGTTTCTCGCTGTGATGAATATTGCCGCCATCATTCTGCGCCGCCGTTTCGAGCGTAGATGGTAAATCAGGCTGGAGATGCGATCATGAACCTGATGAATGATTATACGTTAGAAAAAACACTCGGAGAGAAGATGAGCGCCTTGCCAAAAAAGATCAAAATGCGCGGGGACAAGGTCAAGGTTTTCTACGGTGAAAAACAGGCTTTGCACGGCGTTGATCTGGATATCGAAGAAAATAGCGTTACCGCGCTGATCGGGCCTTCCGGTTGCGGTAAATCCACCTTCCTGCGCTCGCTCAACCGTATGAATGATACGATTGAAGGTTGCCGTGTCGAAGGCCAGATCACCCTCGACGGTGAGGATATTTACGATCCGAAAATCGATGTGGTGGAATTGCGTGCACGTGTGGGCATGGTGTTCCAGAAGCCAAATCCGTTTCCGAAATCGATCTATGAAAATGTGTCTTATGGCCCGCGCATTCACGGTCTTGCCCGCAGCCGCGCTGATCTGGATGCGATTGTCGAAAAGAGCCTGCGTGGCGCCAGCCTCTGGGAAGAGGTTAAGGACCGTCTCAATGATCCGGGTACAGGTCTTTCCGGCGGTCAGCAGCAGCGTCTTTGCATTGCCCGTGCGATTGCGGTGAGCCCTGAAGTTATTCTGATGGATGAGCCTTGCTCGGCGCTGGATCCGATTGCAACCGCCAAAGTGGAAGAGCTGATTGATGAACTGCGCCGCGATTATACGATTGTTATCGTAACGCATTCCATGCAGCAGGCCGCGCGTATTTCCCAGACAACAGCAATGTTCCATTTAGGGAATCTGGTTGAAGTGGGCGACACGGCTATGATGTTCACTACACCGAAAGAAAAACGCACTCAGGATTATATCACCGGCCGTTTCGGCTAAACCTGTCTGATAAGGTTTGAACCTGCCAGCTCAGTGTTAATTGAGGATAAGGAAATCTCCATGCCGTCACAGCATACGGTTACGTCCTATGATGAAGAACTGAAGTTCCTTGCCCGCAAGATTGCCGAAATGGGCGGTCATGCGGAACGTATGGTTGAGCAGTCAATCAAGGCGATTGTTACTGCTGATAATGCCTTGGCACAGCGCGTGATCTCCGAGGATCTGATCCTCGATGCCGGTGAACGTGAAATCGGCGAAAAAGCGATTATGATTATCGCCAAGCGTCAGCCTATGGCGGTTGATCTGCGTGAAATTATCGGTGCTATCCGTATTTCCGCTGATCTGGAACGCGTCGGCGATATGGGCAAGAATATTGCCAAACGTGTGGTTGCCGTGTCTGAAACCCGCCAGTCGGTTAAATTGTACCGTGGTCTGGAAACATTGGCAGAGCTTGCCCGCACCCAGCTGAAAGATGTGCTGGATGCCTATGCGACACGCTCGGTTAATCAGATCAATATTGTACGCGACCGTGATGACGAAATTGATGCGATGTACACATCGCTGTTCCGCGAGCTTCTGACCTATATGATGGAAGATCCGCGTAATATTACAGCCTGCACGCATCTTTTATTCTGTGCCAAAAATATTGAGCGTATCGGCGACCACGCTACCAATATCGCCGAGACGGTCTATTATATTGTCACCGGTAACCAGATGCCGCCGGATCGTCCGAAGGATGATCTGAGCCACGATGTTGTGCTGGACGAACTGCACAAAGACTGAAGACACAGGCTGATCCGCTGACACTGCGGAACAGCTTCGTCTTATCGCATGAATGATGACTGCATTCCGGTTTTTCCGGAATGCAAATGCTCCCCTGTATTCAGAACGGTACGGTATTTCTGTCGTAAAACCGGTTCTGGATTGTTTCTTGGGCGCGCATTGTCAGCCTTCCGGTCTGGCAATGAAATGCTCCGGAACGCATCCTGCAAAATGTAAGAATTTTCCGGCAGGATGCGTGTAAACTCAAAAAAGAGAGCGCCGGTCAGGTTTAGCCAGACCGGCACAGGCTCTGGAACGATAATGGATACGCAATGTCACATACGCCAAGAATAGCGGTTGTTGAAGACGAAGAAGCCATCAGCGAATTGCTGCGTTACAATCTTGAGGCCGAAGGTTATCAGGTTGATACAATTTTGCGCGGCGATGATGCTGAAATTCACTTGCGTGAGAATGTACCTGATCTTTTGGTGCTGGACTGGATGCTGCCGGGTGTTTCCGGAATTGAACTGTGCCGCCGTCTGCGCCAGCGCTCCGAAACCGAACGCCTGCCGATCATTATGCTGACTGCCCGCGGCGAAGAATCCGAGCGTGTGCGCGGCCTTGCTGTCGGCGCGGATGACTATGTGGTTAAACCATTCTCGACACCGGAACTGCTGGCACGCATTAAGGCAATGCTGCGCCGTGCCAATCCGAGTGTTCTGTCCCATGTGCTGAAAGTCGGCGAAATTGTTCTCGACCGTCAGCAGCACCGCGTTTACCGCAAGGAACGTGAAATCAAGCTGGGGCCAACAGAGTTTCGTTTGCTGGAATATTTTATGATGGCACCGGGGCGTGTATTCTCGCGCACCCAATTGCTGGACGGCATCTGGGGCCGCGATATTTACGTCGATGACCGCACAGTGGATGTGCATATCGGCCGTTTGCGCAAGGCGATCAATACGGGCCGTGAAACCGATCCGATTCGCACTGTGCGCGGTGCGGGCTATGCTTTTGGCTGATTGGGGCCGGATTGACTGATGAGAAATGCGACCGGCGCGGATTTTTCGTGCCGGTTTTTTATTTTTTCTGATTCCCGTTTGCGCTGTGTTTTGTAGGGGCTTAAGCCTTTCGATCTATCTGCCTTCACTAAAATACTTAGCATTGTGACAGTCTGTAATGAAATATGACTAACATCCGGCAGGGCTTCTCTGCATGATGGGATCGTGATTTTGCGCTTTTCAGTGTGAAATAAGGCAAAATCACACCGGAAATGCAGCAGGTTAAGCCCGGTTTCGGTGCCTGTGCTTTTTATTGCTGCTCTGGTTTTAAATGATGTGCGACGTATTTTAGCGGGCATCCAAAGAGATGCGTTAACAAGGCGTTAACTATTGGAGCGCATTTTCTTGGGGTAAATTTTAACCCGTTATTGCTAAATCTGGCAGTCGGAAAAACCGGCTATACGCCTTCATTTAGCCCCAATGTGCCGTGAATTTCACACGGCCTGCATTTAAGACTGTTTGTTGCAGACAGGCCTGGATGATCCGGGGTGCTACGGATAGATGAGCAATTGTTGATAAGGATGAACCGTTGAAACGCTCTTATTTAGCGAAAACACTGTTTATCGGTGCACTGGTCGCCACGCCTTTTATTCTCGCGGGCTGCACCACAACATCGACAAGTTCGAAAGCGGATAAATCCGCGCAGGCTGCCAAGGAATCCGGCGTCACAATCCGCAACGGCAAAAAAACTTACACATATACAACCAAAGACCGCGAATGCCTTGAACGCGCAATGTTCTTTGAATCTGCCCGCTCCAGCCGTGACGGCCTTGTTGCCGTGGGCACAGTGGTGATGAACCGTCTGGTCTCGGAAAAATATCCTGAAACTATTTGCGGCGTTGTCGGCCAGAAAAACCAGTTTGCGCCGGGCGTTATGACCCGCGCTATGAATTCCAAAGCCCTGCCGGATGTGAAAGAAGCCGCTGATGCCGTGCTCAAGGGTGAGCGCCATCCAAAGCTGAAAAACGCGATGTTCTTTCACACTGCCGGTTTGAAATTCCCGTATAAGAATATGCATTATGTGCTGGTTGCGGGCGGTAATTCTTTCTACGAAAAGCGCCGTCAGGACGGCACGCTGGAATCACCGCTGCCGGAAGCACCATATAATGTTGCCGCCGCCTATGAGCCGAAGAACCAGTCTGTACCGGAAAATATCTATGATGTGACCGGAACAGGTAAGGGTGACCGTCTGCCAGCTGCAGAGCCGGTTATGGTGGCTTCTGCCGAGCAGCAGCGTTTTGCTCCGGTTCCTGCAGGTCTGCCTGCCAAGGCTGCAAAAACTGCGTCAGAGGAAGCACCGGTACAGGTTGCTTATCATGTACCGGCCAATGCAACACCGGTACCGGCACAATTACCTTTTGAAACCAAATCTGTTTCTGCACCGCAAAATGCTTTTGCGGCCAGCGGGGAAGAAATGAACAAGCAGAAAGTTGATGCGATTGGCGCTTTGCTGCTGTCGCAGGATCGGCCTGAACCGGCTTTCTGATCTGTGATCTGATTGAATAAAAAACCCGCCTTTGGCGGGTTTTTTGTGCGTTCCGGCAAATAAATCAGCGGATATCGTTCTATCAGCGGCGGGAAACCACCACCGGCTGATAAACCACCATCGGCGTGGAGAATTGCGGCCGTTCATTTTGCCATGCACGAATATCCGCACGGCGATCCAGATGGATTTGCAACAGGCAATTGGCCATGGCTTCCGTTTTCGGTTTGAAACCGTAGCTCAGGCAGGTTTTCTCATCTTCCGCACGCTGTTGTTCCGGTGTCAGCGTTGTGCAGCCTGCAAGTGTTCCGGTCAGGGTCAGGGCAAAGAGACCCGCCATAAGCCTGCGCATTTTAACCGGCTGCGTGATGTTGAATGGTCGGTTCATTTATGTGTTCCGATAAATATGACTATGAATGGCATATTAGCGCTGTTCAGTTTGGCTGACTATAGACCATTTCATATTAAGTTTAAAACAAGGTGGGCATCGGGGCCGCTGCGTAAAATTGTGTGTCGGGGGCTGGCCGGATTGGGCTGGCGGGAGTATCTGTTGTGGCAGACGAAAATAAAGCGGAGTGTGTTATGTCAGAGTCGGGCCACAGCAATCCTGCACATGCAGTTATTGATCCGGTAAAGCTGGATAAGCTGGCTGAAGTTGCCGTTAAAGTGGGTTTGCAATTGCAAAAAGGGCAGGATCTGGTGATCACGGCGCCGGTAGCGGCATTGCCGCTGGTAC
The DNA here is from genome assembly GCA_040392545.1 of Pseudochrobactrum asaccharolyticum. GTDB lineage: Bacteria > Pseudomonadota > Alphaproteobacteria > Rhizobiales > Rhizobiaceae > Pseudochrobactrum > Pseudochrobactrum asaccharolyticum_A. Next base: position 223,221 of record JBEBVV010000003.1, read on the forward strand.
GCCGCATTGCGGAACATGCCTATAAAGCCGGAGCAGGGCTTGTAACCCCGTTTTTCGCCGATGAAGATATGGCGCTGGCTCGTTTTCAATATGCGCCGGATGAGAGCTTTGACCGCGCCAGCGACTGGCTCTATCAGGGCATGGCCAAGGCCTATGGGCAGGGCGCGGCACGTCTGGCAATTGCCGGTGATAATCCGATGCTGTTGTCTGCACAGGATGCCGGAAAAGTCGCCCGCGCCAATAAGGCTTTGTCGATGGCTTATCAGCCTGCGCTGGAAAAAATCGCCGGCTTCGACATTAACTGGAATATTGTGTCTTATCCGAACCCGTCCTGGGCGAAACTGGTCTTTCCGGATGATACGCCGGATGTGGCCACGCATAAATTGGCGGAAGCGATTTTTGCTGCATCGCGCGTCAATAATGCGGATCCGGTTGCTGCCTGGGCGGATCATAATGCGCAATTGCGCAAGCGCACCAAAATCCTCAATGAGCGCAATTTCCGCGCTTTGCATTTCACAGGTCCTGATACAGATCTGACGGTTGGGCTGGCTGATGGTCATGAATGGCATGGCGGGGCATCCACTGCGAAAAACGGCGTGACCTGCAATCCGAATATTCCGACGGAAGAAGTATTTACAACGCCGCATGCTTTGCGCGTTGAGGGCACGGTTTCCAGCACCAAGCCGCTGTCGCATCAGGGCACGATTATCGACAATATCCGGGTTCGCTTTGAGGGCGGCCGGATTGTTGAAGCCAAGGCCAGCAAGGGCGAAGATGTGCTGAACAAGGTTCTGGATACGGATGAAGGCGCACGCCGTCTGGGTGAAGTGGCACTGGTGCCGCATTCCTCACCGATCTCGCAGAGCGGTCTGTTGTTCTACAACACGCTGTTTGATGAGAATGCCGCGAGCCATATTGCGCTTGGCCAGTGCTATTCCAAATGCTTCGTCAATGGCGCCAGCCTTTCGCCGGAACAGATTGCGGCGCAGGGCGGCAATAAGAGCTTCATCCATATCGACTGGATGATCGGTTCCGACAAGATTGATGTTGATGGTATCGGGCAGGACGGTGCTGTGGTGCCGGTGATGCGCAAAGGCGAATGGGTCGCCTGACACGCTCTGTCATGACATTGATGATAGCCGCCGCTCTGTAACCGGAGCAGCGGCTATTGTTCTTTTTAAAGATGTTCCTTGCGGATTTTTCATGATGCTCTGATCGCATAAATGTGGCTTGCCGGATGCTGCACAGTGTTTATCTTAAACGCAGTGACAGTGATGCCGGGAGGGGCTATTTTATGAAAAGACTATTGCGTTTAAGTCTATATATATTGACTATCCTGTTGGTTCTGGCTGCAGGCTTAGGTTTTGTTTTCCGACAGAAAATTCATGAATATTATGCGGTTTTTCAATATGCAGGCACGTTCAAGCCGGATGTGATTGATGCCAATTTCCGCTCGCTTTATAAACTCTATCCGTCGATCCGTGTGGAACATAGCGGGGAGATCAGCCCGCTGCCACGCAAAGAACAGGCTTTGCCGGAGACCTATATTTATCAGGGCGAAACAAAGCGGGTTACTGACTGGCTGGAACGGACACAGACAACCGGCTTCATCATTTTGAAAGAGGGCGCTGTTCTCTATGAGAAATATGAGCGCGGCAATACGGCTGAAACACAGGCGATTGCCATGTCGATGTCGAAATCCACGATCTCATTTCTGATCGGCAATGCCGTGCGTGACGGTCTGATTGATATCAATCTGCCCGTGGACCATTATGCGCCGCAACTGGCTGAGGGCGGCTATAAAGGCGTAACGGTCAAAAACGCGCTGCAAATGTCTTCCGGTATCGGATTTAACGAGGATTACGGCGATCTTTCTTCCGATATTGTGCGCTATATTATCCAAATTCTGACCGGCTCGGTGAAGGATTTTACCGCGCATCTGCAGAAAGTGCGCGAGCAGGGGACGGTCAATATTTATGTCTCCGCCGATACGCAGGTGCTGTCCATGGTGCTGGAAGGCGCAACCGGCAAACCGATGACGGATTATTTCAAAGAAAAATTATGGTCGCGTCTGGGCGCGGAAGCGGATGCTTATTGGCTGGCGGATGCGCAAGGCGATGCGGTTTCGGCAGGCGGACTGAATGCGGTGCTGCGTGATTATGCGCGTTTTGGCCTGCTCTATATGAATGAAGGGCGTAATTTCAAAGGCGAGCAACTGGTACCGGTCGAATGGGTGCATGCTTCGGTCACGCCTGATGCGCCGCATCTGATGCCGGGCAGGGATGATCCTGTGGCAGGCCAGCCGCTGGGCTATGGCTATCAGTGGTGGATACCGGGTAAACCGCAGGGTGATTTTGTGGCTGTCGGGATTTACGGACAATTTATTTATGTCAATCCGCAGCGCAAAGTAGTGATCGCCAAAACCTCGGCCTATGCGGATTATAACAAGGACGGCAGGCAGATGAAGGATGAGAGTATTATTGTCTTTCAGGCCATTGCCGATGCGCTTTGAAGGCTGACAGGCAAAACCCGCCGCCTGCAATAAGCAGGCGGCGGGTTTGTTTGATGCGTTTATTCCTGAATATGGGCTTCAAGGAACCACAGAGCTTTGTCGAGGCTGCGTGATGCCGTGGTGAAAATATCTGCACTGTCTTCATCACCGGCTTCATCGGCATCCTTGATGGACTGGCGCACCAGATTGGCTACAGCACCGTAATGATCAATCAAAGCATGCAGGTGATCTTTGATTGCGTAAATATCCTGCGGATATGGTTTGAGGATTGTGCTGTCCGCAACAGTCTGTGTGGTACCGAGTGCGGTGCCGCCAAGCTGCACGGCACGTTCGGCAATAGTGTCGGAATGCTCATCCAGATCGGTGCGGAATGTATCGAGCATTTCATGAACAGCGATAAACTGGATGCCTTTGAGGTTCCAGTGCGCCTGCTTGGTGATCAGCGCAAGATCAATGATCGCAGCCAGATTCTTGTTCAGCAGGGCAATGACCGTGGTTTTGGCATTGGTCGGCAGGTTGTTTTTCGTCGGATGGGTTTTAATTTTAGATGCAGACATAGTGATTTCCTTTATGAATGGACAAACTCAAATTTGCCTGAAGAGCCGCCGGAGGATGGTGGCAGAAGAAACCGGACGCAGCAAAAAAGCTGTTATCAATATAACGCTTTCAATGTGGGATTGTTCCCTGTGTTTTAAAGAGGTTGCGGCAATATTTTATAGGATCGGCTACAAGACACTGCTTGACGGGCGGGCAGGCTGGCGGGAATTTTTAGCACCCGCAGCCAGCCTCTACTTGCCGATGCGTGCAATCTGCTTTAGGGCGTAAGTTATGACAATACTTGCTCTTGATACGGCCGGCAGTCTGTGTGCCGCAGCGCTTTATGACCCGCATCGTCAGAAAATTCTGGCCGAGGTCAGCCATGATATAGGTAAAGGCCATGCGGAAGTGCTGATGGATTATGTTGCGCAATGTTTTAGCCAAGCAGGCATTGAGCGCAGCGCTGTCAGCCGCATTGCCGTGAATATCGGCCCCGGCTCCTTTACCGGTGTGCGTGTCGGCGTATCCGCCGCACGCGGTTTCGGGCTGGCTCTGTCCTGTCCGGTTGTCGGTATCAGCGGTTTTGAAGCGCTTGCCAGTGAGGCGCATGAGCAAGTGGGTGCACAAGCATTGTTGGTCGCATTTTCTGCCTATCGCGGTGATATTTATGCGCAGGGTTTTGCCGCTGACGGTACGCCGTCCACACAACCGCTTGCGGGCAGCGAGGCGGAAATCATCGCGGTTCTTCAGCAATTGGGTGCGGACTATGCGCTGTGCGGCAGTGCTGCGGAGCAATTGCGTCATATAGAAGGCCGTGAGCGGACTATCACCGGCACGCAATCTTCGGCGGTTATCGGCACATTTGCCCGCCTTGCCGCACAGCGTGAAGCTGGCAAGCCGCCTGAGCCGCTTTATATGCGCGGACCCGATGTGAAGCCGCAGACCGGTTTTGCCCTGCCGCGTATGCAGACGGCCGCAACCAATGGTCATGAGGATCAGGAGCGCGGATGATCAGCCTGCCTTTTTCGCGTCAGGATTTTGTACTGGAAGCGCTGGTGCAGGAAGATTGCACCGTGCTGGAAGACATGCATGCGGGGGCGTTCCGTCATGCATGGAGCGAAGAGGATTTTGCCGGAATGTTGTCTCAGGGCAATATATTCGGCTTCATCGCCCGTCCTGTCGGCAAACCTAAGCAGGCGGCAGGCTTTGTGCTGGCACGGCTGGTGGCCGGTGAGGCGGAAATTCTGACAATTGCGGTCAGTTCTGCATTTCAGCGCCGCGGCATTGGCCGTCAGCTGATGGAAGGTGTGCTGCGCTATCTGCATCATGAACGGGCGGAAAGCCTGTTTCTTGAGGTGGATGAAAGCAATGTAGCTGCACAGGCTTTGTATCGGCGCTTGGGCTTTACGCAGGTTGGCCACCGCCCTGCTTATTATGAAACGGAGCAGGGGCGCAGCGGCGCTCTGGTGCTGCGCAAGCAGGTGCAGGAAGCAATCGTGCTGCCATGATCGGTCTTATCCGTATAGCCATCATTCTCAGCCTGTTTTGCAGCCTTGTTATATCGCTGGTGCCGTTTCAGTATTTGTTTATGCGCACACGTCTGGGCTGGCAGCGCTCTTTACCGCGGTTTTTCCACCGGATTGCAGCGCGGCTTCTGGGCTTTCGTGTGAGCGTGCGCGGTGAACCTGTGCGAGAGCGGCCATTATTGCTGGTCGCCAATCATGTGTCATGGAGCGATATTATCGTTCTGTCATCCGTTGCCAATGTTTGTTTTATTGCCAAATCAGAAGTGCGCAAATGGCCGGTTTTTGGCATATTGGCGGTGTTGCAACGCACGGTTTTTGTCGAGCGCGAGAAAAAAGGCCGCACAGCGCAGCAGGCATCCGATATTGCCCTGCGTCTGGCAGGCGGCGATGCGATGGTGCTGTTTCCGGAAGGCACAACCTCGGATGGCAACCGCGTTCTGCCGTTCAAGACATCCTTATTCGGTGCGGCGCATGCTGCAATCCGTGAAACCGGTGAAGAAAAGGTCATCGTGCAGCCGGTTTCGATCGCTTATACCGGTGTGCATGGTATGCCGATGGGGCGTTTTCACCGGCCGATTGCCTCATGGCCCGGTGATGTGCAACTGATGCCGCATCTCAAAGGTATTCTGAAAGAAGGCGCTATTGATGTGGAGATCCGCTTTGGTGAGCCGGTCAGCGTGACGGCAGACACCAACCGCAAAGAACTCGCGCGCATTATGGAGGCACGCGTTGCATCCATGTTGCACAGTTCTTTGATGGGGCGTGAAATCGCCGCACCTGATGAAGAGGCGTAAGACTTTAGCGCGGATGAGAGCGGATTATGCGTCTTTACGGCGCAAACGCACGATCACATCAACATTCACGATTTCCATTCCTTCAGGGGCAACCGGCAGATTGCTGACCACAGGCTGACCGGTTTCAGTGTCCGGAATATCAAAAACGATATTTTCGCCTTCGACGAAGAAATGGTGGTGATCGGAAATATTGGTGTCGAAATAGGTTTTTGACCCTTCAACCGAAATAATGCGCAGCATACCGGCTTCTGTGAACTGATGCAGCGTATTATAAACAGTGGCGAGCGAAACCGGAACAGAAGCAAAAACAGCTTCTTCGTGCAGTTCTTCCGCAGAAAGATGGCGGTCGCCATGGGCATAAATCAGGCTGGCAAGCGCAACCCGCTGGCGCGTCGGTCTCAGACCGGCGACCCGTAGGCGCTCCTCAATCGAAGCGTTGCTGGCATGGGAGGAATGAATATTCATCACTGACCTGTCAGAAGCTTGTAATAAATTGGCTCAAAATTAAATTCTCAAGGGCTGTTGCCCATCCTGTCACAAGATTGATATATGCGCTGAACGAATGACTGGCAATAGCTATTCCTGTATATCTTGTCAGGCAAATAGTTTCTTGCAGGTGTTTTACAGCAGGAAACACTCTGTGTTAAAGCATTCCGCAAGCCGGATTATGGCCGCGGTGATGCGGTTTATAAAAATCAGGAGCGGGCGCAGCAGGTATAATCAGGCGCGTCACGCTCCGCAGATGTGCAAAGATTTTGTCTGGGTTTGGCGGATGGTGAATTCGCACAGCCGCACAGACGACAGATAGATAACGATTGGAGTGGGTAATGGCAGAGCAGAAGTCAAGTTACGGATATGAGGAGCTTCTCAGCTGCGCACGCGGTGAAATGTTCGGACCGGGTAATGCCCAGCTGCCTTTGCCACCGATGCTGATGGTGCACCGCATCACTGAAATTTCCGAAACCGGCGGTGAATTCGATAAAGGCTATATTCGTGCTGAATATGATGTGAAGCCGGATGATTGGTATTTCCCATGCCATTTTCAGGGCAATCCGATCATGCCGGGCTGTCTCGGCCTTGACGGTATGTGGCAGCTGACCGGCTTTTTCCTTGGCTGGCTCGGCGAGCCTGGCCGTGGCATGGCGCTGTCCACCGGCGAAGTAAAGTTCAAAGGCATGGTGCGTCCGAATACCAAGCTCTTGCAATATGGTATCGACTTCAAGCGCGTGATGCGCGGCCGTCTGGTTCTGGGAACTGCGGATGGCTGGCTGAAAGCGGATGGTGAAACCATCTATAAGGCCACCGATCTGCGTGTTGGCCTGTCCAAAGAATCTGCCTCTGAATGACAGATAATCTAATTTAAAATCATCACCGGCATTTGTTTTGTAAAACGAAAAAACAGCTGCCGGTGATTTTGTATGCTGTGATTGTGTATATTTGCGCGGGATTTTGTCGTAGTAGAGCTTGATTGTCGGGTGATATTACACAAAATGTCACGATAGACCGGTGATCTGCCGCGGGTTTTCCAGTGGCAGAGACATGCAGAGGCTGCAGGCGGGGATATGTTTTTTCTAAAACGCATATCCGTGCTGCCTGTTTCTCGCTTCATGTGTGATAATGCACCGGAATAAAGAACAAGGCGGGCGTTGAGCGGTTTTTGCCGTGGCTCCCGTTGGCCGCGCAAGATGAATAATTTTGCTGCACCATGACAAATTATGCGTCTGAGGCTGAAGGGCCGGAGGGCGCGAAGGAGATTTCAATGCGGCGTGTTGTCGTTACCGGAATGGGGATTGTATCCTCGATTGGCAATAATACCGAGGAAGTTCTGACCTCCTTGTTTGAGGCCAGATCGGGTATCCGGCGGGCTGAAGATCAGGCCGAGCTTGGCTTCCGCTGTCAGGTTTCCGGCGCGCCGCAGATTGATGTTGAAGCGTTGGTTGACCGCCGTGCGATGCGTTTTCATGGCCGTGGTACGGCATGGAACCATGTAGCCATGGATCAGGCCATTGCTGATGCAGGCTTAAGCGAAGAGCAGGTTTCCAATGACCGCACCGGTATCATTATGGGGTCAGGCGGACCTTCAACCCGTGTGATTGTCGATTCTGCCGATATTACCCGTGAAAAAGGCCCGAAACGCGTTGGTCCTTTTGCTGTGCCGAAAGCCATGAGCTCAACAGCTTCGGCAACGCTTGCTACTTTTTTCAAGATCAAGGGTATCAATTATTCGATCTCTTCGGCTTGTGCCACGTCCAACCATTGTATCGGCAATGCAGTTGAGATGATCCAATATGGCAAGCAGGATCGTATGTTTGCCGGTGGCTGTGAAGATCTCGACTGGACTTTGTCGGTGCTGTTTGACGCCATGGGCGCGATGTCCTCCAAATATAATGATACGCCGTCACGCGCATCACGCGCCTATGACAAGAATCGCGATGGTTTTGTGATTGCCGGCGGTGCCGGTGTGCTGGTTCTGGAAGATCTGGAAACTGCTCTTGCCCGCGGCGCCAAGATTTACGGTGAAGTTGTCGGTTATGGCGCAACATCGGACGGTTATGACATGGTTGCGCCTTCGGGCGAAGGTGCAGAGCGCTGCATGCGCATGGCGCTTTCCACCGTTAAGGGCAAGATTGACTATATCAATCCGCATGCCACATCGACCCCTGCGGGCGATGCACCGGAAATTGAAGCGATCCGCAAAGTCTTCGGTTCAGGCGATGCCTGTCCGCCGATTGCAGCAACCAAATCGCTGACAGGTCACTCGCTGGGCGCCACCGGCGTTCAGGAAGCGATTTATTCTTTGCTGATGATGCAGAATAATTTTATTTGCGAAAGCGCGCATATTGATGAACTCGATCCGGATTTTGCGGATATGCCGATTGTGCGCAAGCGCATGGATAATGTTGAAATGAATACGGTACTGTCCAATTCCTTCGGTTTTGGTGGAACAAACGCAACGCTGGTTTTCCAGCGTTATCAGGACTGACGGAGAGAGATGATGCAGGGTTTAATGAAAGGCAAACGCGGACTGATTATGGGCGTTGCCAATAATCACTCCATTGCCTGGGGCATTGCAAAACAGCTGGCCGCTCAGGGTGCGGAACTGGCTTTTACCTATCAGGGCGATGCACTTGGTCGCCGCGTTACACCTTTGGCGGAGCAGGTCGGCTCGACCTTTGTACTGCCATGTGATGTGGAAGATATTGCTTCGGTTGATGCGGTTTTTGCTGAAATTGAAAAGAAATGGGGCAAGCTGGATTTCGTGGTTCACGCAATCGGTTTTTCCGACAAGTCACAGCTTAAAGGCCGCTATGCGGATGTGACAACGCGTGAAAACTTCAGCCGCACAATGGTGATTTCGGCCTATTCCTTCACGGAAGTTGCACAGCGTGCTGAAAAGCTGATGAAAGATGGTGGTTCAATCCTCACGCTGACTTATGGTGGTTCAACCCGGGTTATGCCGAATTACAATGTGATGGGCGTTGCCAAGGCCGCGTTAGAAGCCATGGTGCGCTATATTGCGGATGATTACGGCGAGCGCGGCATTCGTGTGAATGCGATTTCCGCAGGCCCTGTGCGTACATTGGCCGGTGCCGGTATCGGTGATGCCCGTGCGATCTTCAATTATCAGGCACGTAATTCCCCACTGCGTCGTACTGTCAATATTGATGAGATCGGCAATTCGGCACTTTATCTGCTGTCTGACCTGTCGAGCGGCGTGACCGGTGAAATTCACTATGTGGATTCCGGTTATAATATCGTGTCGATGCCAACACTGGACGAGCTGAAAAGCTCGGATGCGACCGGCAGCGAATAAAGCTGTTTCATGTGATATGAAAAAAGCCGCGCATTGCGCGGCTTTTTTGTTTTATTTTCTTGCTTCGATAATTTTAAAACCGTCTGCTTCCTGCAATTGCATCACCTGACGGAAATGCTGTTTCAGTACGGTCTCGTAAGGCAGTTGACGGTTTGCTACCATCAGAAAACGACCGCCGGATTTGAGCCTCTTGGCCGCCGCCGTAATAAAGCTCTGTCCCAGCGCAATATCGGTATTGCGGCCGGTATGAAACGGCGGATTGCTAATGACAGTATCGTAGATTTCGGTCACCGGTTCGCTGGCAATATCATGCCAATAATAATGCAGCGGTATTGTTGGGTTGAGTGCGGACAGATTAAGTCTCGCCATTTCCAGCGCCTCATAATCCGCTTCATAAAGATCAATGCGTGTGACCTTGTCCTGAAATTCAAGACAGGCAGCGCTCAGATAGCCCCAGCCTGCGCCAAAATCAGCTAACTGACCAAAGACGATATTTTTCAGATGCGGCACCAGAAGCGCAGACCCCTTGTCAATTTCGCCATGGGAGAACATGCCTGCTTTCGTCCAGAAACGCCCGTCCACGCGTTTTTGCTCCGGAATGAGGCTTTGTATGGTTTCGGCCTCAATCGCCTCTGGGCGCTCCATCCAGTAGACAACAGCGTGGTTTTTGGAAAGACGGTCGATGGAAGCGGCAATCTGGTCGCTGCGTTTGCGGAAACTGTCAATGCCGAGCTTTTTATCACCGGCAACAATGATCATACCGCCGGCTTTCACCCGTGTGAGCAAAGTTGCCAGCCATTCCTCATTGCGGCCGCGATGCTTGCCGAGCAAGACCATGCCGCTATCGTAAATCTCATCCTCAGCCAGTTGTGCTGTAACCTGAAATCCGGCTTTGTTGAGTGCCAGCCATTCCGGCCTGAAAGGCTGAACGCAGCGCAGGCTTTGCTTCCAGATGGACGGCAAAGCGGGATCGGCGCTGATACCGAAGCACAGGCATGTCTCGCCGGCATCGGTCAAATCCAGCGTTTCATTCTCAAAGGGCAAAAAAAGGGTGTGTTGTGCAGGGCTGGTCATAGGTCTTTTTTCTGTGTGAGCCTGAGAATGATGTCAGGAGATAGATGAGCGAAAGCGGTATAAATACTATTGCGGGCAATGATATCGGGCAGCATTTATCATGCCGGTTTGATTAATTACTTTATTAAAATGCAGTTAAAATTGGTTTACCTTGAAGCAATGATTTTTATCTAAGCTCACATGATCGGACGGTTTATTTTTATCATTCATTGACATGCGAGGAGCCGGAATGGGGCGGAAATGCTGTCAGCCGGAATGTCATAGCCGGTGTTATCGTGATCATCAGGCTTTACTGATGCAGTTGGAATTTCTGCAGGATCAGGCGCAAAAAAATAAGCAGAAATTCATGGCCTATCTGCTGGGGATGGCTGTGCTGGAAGCACAAGCAATTCTTGAATGTGCGCAAAAAGAAGCGGCTTTACAGTCCGGTACGCTGACAAAAGCAGGATAAAGTCAGGCTTGCCAAAAGCGTGCGCCGGTCGCAAAATTCAGGATCGTATATATCTGAGCGGCAGGCTGCGGGAAGAATTTCGCAGGAAAAAGATAAGCCCCGCATATCAGTGATATGCGGGGCTTGTCAGATTATGAAACCAGCTTATTCAGCTGCTGTTTCTTCTTTCTTCTCGGCAACGATTTCCTTGCCGGTTTCCTGATCAACGACTTTCATCGACAGGCGTACTTTACCGCGCTCGTCAAAGCCCATCAGCTTAACCCAAACCTTCTGGCCTTCCTTAACCACATCAGTGGTCTTGGCAACGCGGTCAGAAGCCAGCTGCGAGATATGTACCAGACCATCGCGCGGGCCGAAGAAGTTTACGAATGCACCGAAGTCAGCAGTTTTAACAACTGTACCTTCGTAGATTTCGCCAACTTCAGGTTCTGCAACAATGGAGTGGATCCATTTCTTGGCAGCTTCGATTTCCTTGGCGGAAGACGAAGCGATTTTAACTGTGCCGTCATCTTCGATATTGATTTTGGCACCGGTCTTTTCAACGATTTCGCGGATAACCTTACCGCCGGAACCGATAACATCACGGATCTTGTCGGTCGGAATGTTCATCACTTCGATGCGTGGAGCAAATTCACCGAGTTCAGCGCGGGCGCCGCTTAGTGCTTTAGCCATTTCACCGAGGATGTGAACGCGGCCGCCTTTAGCCTGTTCCAGAGCGGTTTTCATGATCTCTTCGGTAATACCGTCGATCTTGATATCCATTTGCAGGGCAGTAATACCGTTTTCAGTACCGGCTACCTTGAAATCCATATCGCCGAGGTGATCTTCATCACCAAGGATATCGGAAAGAACAGCAAAACGGTCACCTTCTTTGATCAGACCCATAGCAATACCGGCTACAGGACGGGTCAGAGGCACACCGGCATCCATCAGCGCCAGCGAGGTGCCGCATACGGTTGCCATAGAGGACGAACCGTTGGATTCAGTGATTTCAGAAACCGCACGCAAGGTGTAAGGGAACTGATCCTTGGCAGGCAGCATCGGATGAATTGCGCGCCATGCCAGCTTGCCGTGACCGATTTCACGACGGCCCGGTGAGCCCATACGACCGGTTTCACCAACCGAATATGGCGGGAAGTTGTAGTGCAGCAGGAAGGATTCTTTCTGCAGACCGGCCAGTGTGTCGATGAACTGTTCATCTTCACCGGTACCCAGTGTTGCAACAACGATAGCCTGTGTTTCACCGCGGGTGAACAGAGCCGAGCCGTGGGTGCGTGGCAGAAGGCCAACTTCCGATACAATCGGACGAACGGTTTTGAGATCACGGCCGTCAATACGGCTGCCGGTATCAAGAATGTTCCAGCGAACGATTTTCGCCTGCAGGGACTTGAATACGGTGCCGATCTGTTCAGCGGTATATTCTGTTGTTTCTGCATCTTCCGGCAGGAAGTGGGCTTTCACTTTAGCCTTGGCAGCATCAACAGCGGCATAGCGAGCCTGCTTGTCGATGATTTTGTAAGCTGCACGCAGATCATCTTCAATGATTGCCAGCATTGCGGCTTCAGGAGCAGACAGGTCTTCCGGCTGGAAGTCGCGTGGTTCTTTAGCGGCAACTTCTGCAAGGCTGATGATTGCGTCGATCACAGGCTGGAAGCCTTTCTGACCGAAAACAACAGCGCCGAGCATCACTTCTTCAGAAAGTTCCTGCGCTTCGGATTCAACCATCAGAACAGCATCGCTGGTACCGGCAACAACCAGATCCAGTTTGGATTCAGCCATTTCGTCGAGATGCGGGTTCAGAACATATTCACCGTTGATATAGCCAACGCGCGAACCACCGATCGGGCCCATGAAAGGGACGCCGGAAAGGGTGAGGGCAGCGGAAGCGGCAACCATCGACAAGACGTCTGGATTGTTTTCCAGATCGTGCTGAATAACGGTGATAACAACCTGAGTGTCGTTCTTATAGCCTTCAGCAAACAGCGGGCGGATCGGGCGGTCGATCAGGCGGGAAACCAGAGTTTCGTTTTCGCTCGGACGGCCTTCACGCTTGAAATAACCACCCGGAATACGACCGGCAGCATAGGCTTTTTCCTGATAGTTTACAGTCAGAGGGAAAAAGTCCTGACCCGGCTTTGGCTCTTTGGCCGATACAACGGTGGCCAGCACCATTGTTTCACCATAAGTGGCGATAACCGCGCCGTCTGCCTGACGGGCGACTTTGCCGGTTTCGAGAATGAGCGGACGGCCGCCCCATTCAATTTCAACTTTATGTGTGTTGAACATATCTTGTCCTTGGTTTGGAATATTCTGTGTTCTGCGCTGATGTCAGCGCATGGAATATCCCGGTTTGGAACAGGGCGCGGGCAAGACAACGGGGAGCTCGGCATTTTTCATTTAACGAGCTGCCTGCAATCCTGCCTGCAGGACCTGTTCAATACAGTTCCATATCGGGCTTTTACGATATTTTTGTAAAGCCCTGCTGCATTTTCGGTTAAAACATCTATTTACCGATGATGCAGTTCAGAAAGTGCAGAACACTGGCAGCCATGCGGCGCTGTATGTTCTGCTTTGCCGGATGGTTTCTTTGGAAATCTGTCCGGTAAAGATTACCGGCGAAAACCATTGTGGTTTTCGCCGGTTGATGCGCTTAGCGGCGCAGGCCGAGACGTGCGATCAGGTTCTGGTAGCGCGCTTCGTCAACACCCTTGAGGTAGTCGAGCAGATTGCGGCGCTGGGAAACCATTTTCAGAAGACCACGGCGGGAATGATTGTCATTCTTGTGGCCTTTGAAGTGACCGGTCAGGTTGGAAATGCGTTCCGAAAGAACGGCTACCTGTACTTCAGGAGAACCGGTATCGCCTTCTTTGGTTGCATATTCTTTGATAAGAGCCTGTTTGCGTTCAGCAGTAATCGACATCGTAATGTCCTTTTGTTTAAGAGGAGAAAAGTCGCCCGCGGCCAAGATGTCGTCCAGCCAGGGCCGTTTATAAAGCTCTGTATCCGCCGGATAAAACACTGGCGGCAACAGAACCTGGCTAGCATATAATGGAAACTGTGGCTTATTTCCAGACACATTTCAAAAAAGCCTGCAATGCAGGCTTTTTTGCTTAATTTATGGTCATAAAAGCAGGTTTTCGTTTAATGGACGAAAACACGTTTGGGTTTGAACATGCCTTGTTCAATATAACCGATCGCCAGCAGGCGGTTTTTATGATTGGCGCAAACCTCATCCGCTTCAAGCGGGGCATCACGGCCGCGCAGGATCACGGGATTGCCCATACGCACACGATGCGCCTGATCATCGGAAAGTGCGACCTGCACCAGATCTTCCAATGCGGCACCTGTGTCGATGATAAGATCATCAAGGGCAGAGAAATCGCGCGGTTCTGCCGGAACGGGCGCTGCGTCTTCATCTTCAGACTGCACCGGCAGCGGTGGCCAGGCGGCTTCCAGTTCCTGCAATGTGACGAAATCATCCTCGCTGAATGGCGCAACTTCCAAACGGCGCAGCTCGGCAATATGGCCGAAACAACCCAGATCGCGCCCCATATCACGGGCAAGCGAGCGCACATAAGTGCCCTTGCCGCATTCCACTTCAAATATGGCCTGTCCGGCTTCGTTGATTTCAACCAGCTCCAGCTGGTGGATTTCCACCTCACGGGAAGGAATGGCAACAGTTTCACCGCCGCGTGCCAGATCATAAGCACGTTCGCCGTCAATTTTAATGGCGGAGAATTGCGGCGGGGTCTGCTGGATGACGCCGATATAATTCGGCAAAAGTGCCAGAATATCGTCTTCCGTCGGGCGCTTGTCAGAGGTTTCAGTGACAGGGCCTTCCAGATCATCCGTTGAGCGTTCTTCGCCCCATGTCACGGTAAAGGAATAGATTTTTGTGCCGTCCATCACATAAGGAACGGTTTTGGTGGCCTCGCCGAGCGCAATCGGCAACATGCCGGAAGCCAGCGGATCAAGCGTACCGGCATGGCCTGCTTTTTCCGCATTGAACAACCATTTGATCTTTGACACGGCTTCTGTGGAGCCCATGCCTTTCGGCTTGTCAAAGATCACCCATCCGGAAACCGGACGGCCTTTTTTCTTACCTCTGCGTGCCATCAGCCGTTATTCTCGTCTTCTTGCGTGGTATCGGTGTCGCTGTCGTCATGCTGTAAGTCGCGCGCCACTTCCGGCGAGCGCAACAGGGCATCAATCTTGGCGAAATTGTCGAAGCTGGTATCAGGACGGAAACGGAATTCCGGCATATATTTCATTTGGCGCAATTGCGGTGCAACGCGGCCGCGCAGGAATTTGGCATGGGATGCCAGTGCTTTGATGACGGTCTGCACATCTGTATCGCCAACCACACTGATAAAGCAGGTCGCGATTTTCAGGTCAGGTGACATGCGCACTTCAGTGATCGAGACAACGGTGTTGTTCAGAACATCATCACGGATTTCGCCGCGGGACAGAACCTGTGCCACAGCATGACGAACCTGCTCGCCGACGCGCAACTGGCGCTGTGACGGTCCTGCAGAGGTAAAACGGGACATGGGAGACTCCAAGATTTGAGCCGGATATCGGACTGCGGCGGCATGAACTGCACTATGAGCCGCAAAGCTAGAACATGTTGCAGGCAAATGAATTCATTTGAGCTGCCGCGATCATGCAACCGCTTTAAAATTCATAATAAACACAGCGGATACGACGGCGTGCGATACGCTCCGGAAAGGAAACAGCGGCAGTTTTTGAAATTAAAACTGCCGCTGTTTTGTTCAATTACAGCGTACGTGTGATCATCTCAACGCGGAACGCTTCGATGATGTCGCCTGCGCGGACATCTTCATAGTTTTCAAAGGCCATACCACATTCCTGACCCATCGGCACTTCGGACACTTCGTCCTTGAAGCGCTTGAGCGTCTTGAGCTTGCCTTCGTGGATGACCACGTTGTCGCGGATAAGGCGGACACCGGCGCCACGTTCAACCTTACCTTCGGTAACACGGCAACCTGCCACTTTACCGACTTTGGTGATGTTGAAGACTTCGAGAACTTCAGCATTACCGATGAAGGTTTCACGACGTTCAGGCGGCAGCAGGCCGGACATTGCAGCTTTCACATCATCAATCAGATCATAGATGATGTTGTAGTAGCGGATTTCGATACCCTGCTGTTCGGCTGCATCGCGTGCCTGTTTATTGGCACGGACGTTAAAGCCGATAATGGCGGCATTGGAGGCTTCAGCCAGCGAAATGTCGCTCTCGGTAATACCACCGGCACCGGAATGAACGATGCGGGCACGTACTTCGTCTGTGCCGAGTTTATCGAGCGAGGCAATAATGGCTTCAACCGAACCCTGCACGTCACCCTTGATGACAAGCGGGAATTCCTTGAGGCCGGTAGCCTGCAGGTTGGACATCATCTGCTCAAGCGAACCGCGTGAACCGGCCGCGCGGGCAACGGCCTTATCACGGGCCAGACGCTGACGATATTCGGAAATTTCGCGCGCCTTGGCTTCATTGGCTACAACGGCAAAGCGGTCACCGGCCTGCGGTGTGCCCGAGAGACCGAGGATCTCAACCGGCATTGCAGGGGCTGCTTCTTTGACATGGTCGCCATGATCATTGACGAGCGCACGGACACGACCCCATGCATTACCGGCAACGATGATTTCACCCGGATGCAGTGTACCCTTCTGAACCAGAACAGTTGCAACCGAACCACGACCGCGATCAAGCTGGGCTTCAATAACCACGCCTTCAGCTGTACGTTCAGGATCTGCTTTCAGATCAAGAATTTCAGCCTGCAACAATACGGCTTCAAGCAGCTTGTCGAGATTGATGCGGTTTTTGGCAGAAACTTCCACATCCAGCACTTCACCGCCCATGGTTTCTACAAACACATCGTGCTGCAACAGGGCGTTACGTACTTTCTGCGGATCAGCGGTCGGCTTGTCGATCTTGTTGATCGCCACGATGATCGGCACACCGGCAGCCTTGGCATGATTGATCGATTCAATCGTCTGCGGCATGACGCTGTCATCAGCGGCTACAACCAGAATGGCAATATCCGTTGCCTGCGCACCACGGGCGCGCATCTGCGTAAAGGCAGCGTGACCCGGCGTATCAATAAAGGTGATCTTCTGGCCGTTTTGTTCAACCTGATAAGCACCGATATGCTGGGTAATACCACCGGCTTCGCCGGATACTACGTTTGCCTTGCGGATGGCGTCGAGCAGCGATGTTTTACCGTGGTCAACGTGACCCATAATCGTCACAACAGGCGGACGCGGCAGCATTGCATTTGCATCATCTTCTACGTTGAAAATACCTTCTTCAACGTCGGATTCAGCAACGCGCTTCACAGTGTGGCCGAATTCTTCGGCGATCAGCTGAGCCAGATCGGAATCGATCACATCGCCCGGCTTCATCATCTGGCCCTGTTTCATCAGGTATTTGATGATATCAACCGCACGTTCAGCCATACGCTGTGCCAGTTCCTGCAACGTAATGGTTTCAGGAATTGTCACTTCGCGGGAAATCTTTTCACGAACTTCCTGCATCTGCGAACGCTTGAATTTTTCCTGACGGCGACGCATGGCCGAAAGTGAACGCGAACGGCCTTCATCTTCCAGATTGCTGGTCAGTGTCAGCTTGCCGCGACGACGATCATCATCCGATTTTGTGGTCTTCGGTGCACGTACTTCAGGCTTGGCAGCCACGCTGCGGCGTGCGCCCGGACCACGACGGTCATCCTCATCATCGGTCTGCGGCTTGCGGTTCAGCACCTGCTGGGTCGGCTTCTTGTCGGCAAGCGGTGCTTCCACATTAATATCACGCGGAGCAGCAGCACCCGGACGGTTAAAGCCGCCCTGATTTGGACGGTTCTGACCCTGTGGCGCACCACGGTTAGGGCCACCGGCCGGACGGTCACCGGCAGGGCGCGGAGCGCCTGTGCGGGCTGGAGCGGCAGGCTCGCGTTTGCGGGCTTCTGCTTCTGCTTTTGCCTTGGCTTCAGCTTCGGCCTTGCGGCGTGCATCTTCTTCAGCCTGACGGCGTTCGGATTCAAGGCGCTCGATTTCACGGCGCTTTTCTTCTTCTGCACGGCGGATTGCGTCGGCTTCTGCGCGTTTGCGTTCTTCCGCATCACGGATCACAGCATCCTGCAAGGCGCGGCGGCGTGCATCCATTTCCGAAGAAGACAGGGTGTTGAGCACCATGCCCGGACGGTCATTGGAACGGTTGCGCTGATCATTGCGGCCCGGACGCGATGCACCCTGTGGACGATGATTGCCACCGGAAGCCGGACGATTGCCCGCCGGCGCTGCCGGACGTGCTGCGCCTGAAGGTGCAGCCGGACGGGCAGCAGGCGCTGCAGCTTTAGGGGCGGCAGGCTTTACAGCCGCGGCTTCAACAGGCTTGGCAGCCTGCGGAGCAACCGGTGCAGTTTCTGTTTTGGCAACAGGTGCAGCAGGTTCTGCAACAGGTGCAGGCTTCGGCGCATCAGCAATAATTGCCGGCTTTTCTGCAACCGGTGCCGCTGCTGCCGGTGCCGGTGTTGGTGCCGGTGCAGGAGCCGCAGAAGGCGTCGGAGCCGGTGCAACGGGCTGAACAGGAGCCGGAGCGGTTGCTTCAACTGCAGCGGTTTCCGGTTTTTCGTCAGGACGGGTAAACTTGCGTTTTTTCGTCTCAACAACAACGGATTTGCTGCGGCCATGGCTGAAATTTTGCCGCACAGTGCTCTGTTCGACTCCTGGCCGCTTGATGGTCAGCGTCTTTTTCGTGTTGACGCTCAGCGTCTTGTCGTCGTTTGAATTACTGTCGCTCATTCCGATTCCGTTTCCTTTGCAGCAGTGGCTGCCAGATTTTCCAAGTTCGCTGCGCTCTCGCCGCGATATTTTTGCAGCTGAAGCGCCCGCGTGACGAACCCGGTTGCTGCCGTTCCTTCAATCACGGCGGCATGTATTACATTTCCGCCGCCAAATGCCAAATCCATTTCTTCCCCTGTAAAAAGGGAACAGGCGTTTATATCCGCCCCAGTTGTCAGCCGAGCCGCATGGCGCGCCTGATCGAGCTTTCTAATGCCGTCCGGCGCTGCATTTGTTGCATGCAATACCAGTATAGCGCGGCCTGTACGCACGGCAGAATCAACTTTTGCCGATCCCGACACAACGGCACCGGATTTTCTGGCCAGTGCTAGACTGCCGAGAGCCGATTTTGTCAATAGTCTGTCGACGAGAGCTCCCAGATCCTCCGGCACGCTAACTTGTGCTTTGAGTGCGCGGGGAAACAGTTTTCGTCTGACCGCTTCATCAACACTATGCCGTTCAGCTTTAATCCAGCATCCGCGTCCGGGTAAATTGCGCTTCAGATCCGGTACAATACTACCGTCGGGTGCAGCCACAAACCGGATCAGATCTACAGCCGGGCCGCTCTCACGCGTAACAATACAGGTCCTGTCGTTTTTATCCGGTTTCAACCAGAACTCCACTTCGCTCGAAAACAGCGCCTGTGGAGAGGAACTGTTTTCTACTTTAATATGAGTGCAAGGGCAAGGAGCCCTGCAAAATGGGTGCGCCGGACAGCCGCGGACAGAATGTCTCCGGCTGTGGTTCCAGCTCTATACAGTCTATCGGACGACAGGCCAGCATCCAAAATGCCGATACGGGCCATTTGTCCGGTCAGGTGCTGATGCGCGGACATCAAAGTCCGTCCGCGCAGGCAACAGGAGCAGAATGCTGATTAAGCATCTGCCTGCTCTTCTTCATCATCGGTCGAAGCCAGTTCATTGGCTGCTTCTTCCAGCTGATCTTCGGTAATCCAGCCAGCTTTAAGGCGGGCTGCAAGAACCATCTGTTCGGCGTCGGTGCGGGAAATCTCAAACGGTGTCAGAACACCGGCATGATTAATGGTTTCACCGTCTTTGCGTTCACGCCAGCCCACGAGATCATCCACCGCATAACCGGCAAAATCATCCATGGTTTTCACACCGTCTTCACCGATAGCCACCAGCATGGCACTGGTCAGACCCGGCAATTCGCGCAATTCGTCTGTTACGCCCAGTTCAAGGCGGCGGTTGTTGAGGTTTTCTTCCAGACGGTCGAGATATTCTTTCGCACGATCCTGAATTTCGGCAGCCGTATCAGCATCAAAACCGTCGATGGAAGCGATTTCTTCACTTTCAACATAGGCGATTTCTTCAACGGAATCGAAACCTTCGGAAGCCAGAACCTGACCAACCATTTCATCCACATTGAGCGCTTCCATAAACAAAGCGGAGCGTTCTGCGAATTCTTTCTGGCGGCGTTCGGATTCTTCATTTTCCGTCATGATGTCGATATCCCAGCCGGTCAGCTGCGAGGCAAGACGCACATTCTGACCGCGACGGCCGATAGCCAGCGACAGCTGATCATCCGGCACCACAACTTCAATGCGTTCTGCATCTTCATCCAGAACCACCTTGGCCACTTCTGCAGGCTGCAAGGCGTTTACGATGAATGTGGCTGCATCCGGCGACCACGGAATAATGTCGATCTTTTCGCCCTGCAATTCGCTGACAACAGCCTGAACACGGGAGCCACGCATACCAACGCAGGCACCAACCGGATCAATCGAGCTGTCACGGGAAACAACGGCCATTTTGGCGCGCGAACCCGGATCACGGGCAACGGATTTGATTTCGATAATGCCGTCATAGATTTCCGGCACTTCCATAGTGAAAAGTTTCGCCATGAATTGCGGATGGGTGCGCGACAGGAATACCTGCGGGCCACGCTGTTCGCGGCGCACATCATAAACATAGGCGCGGATACGGTCGCCATAGCGGAAGGCTTCACGCGGGATCAGTTCGTCACGGCGTACAATGGCTTCGCCGCGGCCGAGATCAACAACCACATTGCCATATTCAACGCGCTTGACGGTACCGTTGATGATTTCACCCAGACGGTCTTTGAATTCGTCATACTGGCGGTCACGCTCGGCTTCGCGCACTTTCTGCACGATAACCTGCTTGGCAGACTGGGCAGCAATACGGCCGAAATCCATTGGTGGCAACTGATCGGCGAGGAAATCACCGACCTGTGCATCCGGATTGCGTTCGCGTGCAGATTCCAGCGCGATCTGCGTTGCGTAATCTTCAACGGTTTCAACAACTTCCAAAAGACGCTGCAGTTTGATCTCACCGCTCTTGGAATTGATGTCGGCGCGGATATTGGTTTCCAGACCATAGCGGGAGCGGGCAGCTTTCTGAATGGCGTCGGCCATCGCGGCGATCACGATCTCGCGGTCAATGGATTTTTCCCGCGCAACCGCATCAGCGATCTGAAGAAGCTCTAGCCTGTTTGCACTGACTGCCATTGGTCTCTCCTTGGTGCAGCACCCGTTTTTTGCTTCTGGGTGCAAAAGCTTTTTTACTTTGAACCGCAATCCTGCAGGCTTAGGGCAGGATGCAATCCGAAATCTGTTGCAGAACACATCGCGTCATTCGCGCTGTGTCGTTTTTAGTTATCTGTATCGCTCTTTGCAGCATCTGTATCGGTGCTGCCCAGATTGATTTCATCGCTGAGTTGATCACCCGGAATGCGGCCTTCGCGCAGATCTTTGTCTTTGCGCAGCGCATCACGGATCAGATCATCTGTCAGGATCAGTCTTGCATCGGCAACCAGTTCAAACGGAATGATTGTCTGGGCTTCTGCGCCATAGGTGGCCTGATCAGCCTCCAGTGTAACAGCATTTTCATCAACTTTGATGATACGGCCGCGGAATTTTTTGCGACCTTCATGGATCATCGAGGTTTCAAGCTTGGCAATGTGACCCTGCCAATTGGTAAAATCGGATTTACGTACCATCGGGCGGTCGATGCCCGGAGACGAAATTTCCAGGTGATATTTGCCGTCGATCGGGTCTTCCACATCAAGAACCGGAGAAACCGTGCGGCTGACAATTTCGCAATCCTCAACGGTCATTGTGCCGTCAGGACGTTCAGCCATGATCTGCAAAGTAAGGCCGTTAAGGCCGGAAAGCCGGACGCGCACAAGACGGTAACCTGCAGCATTAATCGCAGATTCGATCAGCGATGCCACCTTTGCATCAATACCCGTTTCACGGATAATGCGTGGTTCATCCTGTGTCGCATCAAACGCAGTAATGATCTGTTCCTGTTGTGTCTGTTCGTTCACCCGGTATTCCTTAAATCTGGTCTTTCAAGATTACTTACGGCAGTTTGTCCGGAGAAAAGGCTCTTACCAAACAAAAAAGAGCGGGACCGGTGGGACCCACTCTTGTTCTACCGACCAAGAATTTGAGGCGACTATACAGAAAAAAGCCAGCGGTGACAAGTCTTGTCCAAGGCTCTTATCGGTAGGGCTGTATGGGAGACCATACAGGAGCCCTGTGCCTCAGCGCCGTACAAAGGTGAGATAGGCGGCCTGACGTCCTTCGCGGAAGGCTTTGGCTTCATAGCGGGTGCCGGGCCATGCTTCATAAGGCGTATGCCAGTCAGCGGCACTTTGCGCCTGCCATTCAAATGCACCATGGTCATGGCAGTGCTGCAGCGTCCAGTTTACATAAGTATCAATATCGGATGCAAAGCGGAACAGAGCGCCGGGCTTGAGCACACGGGCAAAACGGCTCAGATTTTTCTGGCTGACAAAACGGCGTTTCCAGTGTTTCTTCTTCGGCCACGGATCAGGGTAAAACAGATCAATGCCGTCGAGTGAGGCATCCGGCAGCCAGTCCAGCACCAAAGTGGCATCATCATCATAAAGGCGCAGATTCGGTAGCGGATTGGCATCCTGCGCACCCAGCATCTTCGCCATGCCATTGACGAAAGGCTCCACGCCGATAAAGCCGGCTTCAGGCTTGCGGGTGGCTTCATGCACCAGATGCTCGCCGCCGCCAAAGCCGATTTCCATCCGCACTTTTGTAACATCGGCCATAAACAACGTGCGCAGATCCTGTGGCGCAGGGCTCAGCAGATCCAGTTTCAGTTGTGGTAACAGGTCTTCCCGCAGAAAGCGCTGATGCGGGCGCAAAGGCTTGCCGTTGCGGCGGCCATAAAAAGCTTCCGTTGCACGTGAACCCCGTGTCTGTTGTTCAGAGGAATCTGCGGTTACGGCTTCATCCTTGAGGTCACAGTTGCGTTCAGTATCAGACATCGGTGCGTTTCTTTATGGTTCAGATAATCGGAGTAAGGGTGGATTAAAACATTTCCAGCAAAAGTGGGAACAGTTTTGCTTAAGGCAAATGCGCTAAAAATAATTCGAGCGGTTTCAACGATTCATTTGAGATTGGAACCGCTCTAAGCCGCTTTACACATAATCAGCGGCGGAAAGTCTACTGATTTTTGTATGCCTGTTAAAGAAACAGGGCACCATATGCCGGATATGGTGCCCTGAAATCACAAAGACTGCTGCTGAAATCAGACTTTAAGCGCAGCTTTCAATGCTTTGACGAGATCGGTCTTTTCCCATGAGAAAGAACCGTCGCGACCGGCTTTGCGGCCGAAATGGCCATAGGAAGCAGTCTTGGCATAGATCGGCTTGTTGAGATCAAGATGTTTGCGGATGCCGGTCGGGGACAGATCCATCACCTGACGCAGCGCGGTTTCCACATCCCCTTCCGCAACCTTGCCGGTGCCGTGCAGATCAACATAGACCGAGAGCGGCTGGGCAACGCCGATGGCATAGGACAGCTGAATGGTGCAGCGGTCGGCAAGACCGGCGGCAATCACATTCTTGGCCAGATAACGCGCGGCATAGGCAGCGGAACGGTCAACTTTGGTGGTATCCTTGCCGGAGAATGCGCCGCCGCCATGCGGGGCTGCGCCGCCGTAAGTATCAACAATGATCTTGCGTCCGGTCAGACCGGCATCGCCGTCCGGTCCGCCAATGACGAATTTGCCGGTCGGATTGATGTACCAGTTGCAGTTCTGTGCAATCGGCAAATCGCCGAGCGCTTCACGGATCACCGGCTCAACGACCTGACGCACTTTGGCAGAATCCCATGAAGCATCCAGATGCTGGGTCGACAGCACGATCTGGGTAACTTCCGCAGGCTTGCCGTCCGCATAGCGCACGGTGACCTGACTTTTGGCATCCGGGCCGAGCTTGCCGTAATCGCCTTCGCCCTTGTGGCGTGCAGCAGACAGCAATTCGAGAATTTTATGGGCGTAATAAATCGGTGCCGGCATCAGATCGGGTGTTTCACGGCAGGCATAGCCGAACATGATGCCCTGATCGCCTGCACCTTCTTCACCCTGACGGTCGGCAGCATTATCCACGCCCTGCGCAATATCCGCGGATTGCGGATGCAGCAGTACGTCGATCTTGGCGGTGCGCCAGTTGAAACCTTCCTGCTCATAGCCGATTTCACGGATGGCTTTGCGTGCAGCAGAGCGGAAGCGTGACGGATTGACCTGCTTGTGCCCTTTGGTATCAAGGATCAGTTCGCCGTTTTTGTCTTTTTTCAGCAATGTTTCCGGCACACGCACTTCACCGGCAATCACAACGCGGTTGGTGGTGGCAAGGGTTTCACAGGCAATACGCACGGACCACGGATCAACGCCGGTTTTGCGTGCCTCCTTGTAAATCATATCAACGATTTCATCGGAGATACGGTCACAAACCTTATCCGGATGGCCTTCAGATACCGATTCACTGGTGAAAAGATACGAACTGCGAGACACGGGAAACCCCTCTTGAAATTCTGCGGAGCGCTTTGGCTCCGGAGAAACAGTTACTTTCAACATTTGCGTTTGCACGCTGGCAACATTTGCGTTCACACGCTGGCAATACTTTGCGTTTGCACGCTGCCAGCTTCATGCATTGACCACACAGCCAGCCTGATGCGTTTGCACGCCCGAAGCTGATATTGGAAATAGCCGGACAAGGAAAACGATTTCCGCGTATAATCAGCACGAAATGACAAGATATACAACTATCTGCATGTGTTTATATCGGGAATTATGCGCAAAATAGGGCTTTGCCCACCATCACGATGTGGTGTGATGGGGCCGCTTGCCTTGGAGAGCGGCAAAAAGAGAGCGGTACTTTTCGCTTTTGCGGAAAAAATACAATGCAGCGCCTGTGCTGGTGATGATGACGGCGCATCATGCAAATCATGCACCGGTGCACTGTCAAAACTGTCAGTATGGCCGGGGTTGACGGTTTATGCGCCTTAAAAAAAGCGGCAGAGCATTTCCAAGCCTTTGTATTGGATGCGAAAATGCTCCGGCGCGGTTCAGGCTTTAATCATCATCATTGGCAAGGGTTTTTACCAGATCAATGATCTTGCGGCGCACTTTCGGGTCCGAAATTTTGGTGAAATAACGCGTCAGCTGCACACCTTCGCTGGTATGCAGGAAATCGACGACATAATTGGTTTCATTTTCTTCAGCAAAGCCGTTATTCGGCTGGCCTGCCTGCTCCGGCGCATCTTCAAAGAAGAAGGCAACAGGCACACTCAGAATGGATGAAATAGCTTGCAGGCGACTGGCGCCGACGCGGTTGGTGCCTTTTTCATATTTCTGAATTTGCTGGAAAGTAATGCCGAGATTTTCGCCGAGCTTTTCCTGACTGAGACCGAGCATATTCCGGCGCAGTCGGATACGGCTACCCACATGAATATCAATAGGATTTGGTTTTTTTTTATTCTCGGTCATTCAATAAATGCTCCTCGCTTAAGCGAGCTTTCCTTGATGAAAAATTATGTGTTTAAATCAGCATATTTTTTCGGGAATTTTTGGGGTTCATCTGAAATTTCATCAGCCTCATATGTATATCATAGTATCGAAAATATGATGTCAACCGAAACGCTTGGTACGCACACCCTGAAAACCACATGAAATTACAAGCAGAATGACCAGAATGCCGAAGAACTGTTGTTCACCGGCGGGTTTTCCCCAAAAGGTTGTAGCGCGGGGTGGCAGGGGACCGTCAACAAAGCCGGTTTCATTCAGTTTCATTTCGCGGGTGATTCGACCGTAAGAATCAACAATTGCGGAGATGCCATTATTGGCATCACGCAGCAGCGGCATACCCTGTTCCACGGCACGTAACTGTGCCTGCCGGAAATGCTGATAAGGCCCCGGCGTATTTCCGTACCAGGCATCATTGGTAATATTGATAATCGCATCCGCTGTCTTACCCTGATAGCCAAGCTCGGACGGGAAGATCGCTTCATAGCAAATCAGTGGCAGCAAAGTGAGATGCGGGCTGACGGTGAGCGCATGGCGGGTTGTTGCGGCGGTAAAACCGCCGGGCATTTCCACGACTTCCTGCATGCCAAAGCTGCGCAGAAGATTTTCCAGCGGCAGATATTCGCCGAAAGGCACGAGATGTACTTTTCGTGCAATATCAGTAAGTTGCCCGGAAGAATTAATGGCGAAAATACTGTTATAGTAAAGCAGGCTCTGATCGTCCGCTTGCTCTTGTGCCTCAACTGCGCCTGCAAGGATGATCTGGTTCGGCTGTAATATTTTACCCATAGCGCCAATAGCCTCTGTCACCAGAGGCAGCACATAAGGCACGGATGTTTCCGGCCAGATGATCACATCGGGCAGGGGGGCGCCATTGGCAGGCGCTTGACGGCTCAGATCAAGATGCTTGTCGAAAATCGCGCGGCGCAGCTGATTATCCCATTTGGCATCCTGGGCAATGGAGGCCTGAATAAGCCGGATGACCGGCGCATTGTCTGCCGCCTGATCATTCAGTGCCGGTGCCTGATACAGCCGCCATGCACCGTAACCGGCATGGGCGGCCAGTAAAGCCGATGCGGCCAGCAAGCCCGTGCGCCAGCCAAAACGCTGTCTCGCATTGCCGAACAGCAAAGCGGGCATAGCGAAGATCACCACTGCCAGCACATTCATGCCATAGAGGCCGGTAATGGTGACGGATTGCATGAAGAGCGGCGACGGCATCAGCGTATAGCCGACAGCATTCCACGGAAAACCGGTGAGAATGAAAGAGCGCAGCCATTCGCTGAGGCCGATACATATGGCCAGCATCAAAATATGAATGATACCGGCACCACGAACCATTTGTGCCAGTGCCACGGCAAAAGCAAAGAAAAAGGCCAGAAAAGCGGGCAGGCCGAGAATGGCCAGTGGTATGGCCCATGCAAAATTTTCAGCATCAACCAGCAATGCCATGCCGATCCACCACAGACCGGCCAGAAAATAGCCGAAGCCGAATTGCCAGCCGGTGTTAAATGCAGGACGCAGACGCTTCAGGAAACCGGTTGTTGTCGTGGCATTGTCAGGCACATCTTTGCCAGTGAGCAGCACCAGCAGCGGAAAGCCAATAAAACCGGCCGGTAAAAAGTCGAAAGGCGGCAGCGCCAGTGTCACCACCGCACCGGCCAATATTGTCAGGAGAATTTTACGCCAGCCGGTCAGCTGTTCAATCAGTTTGGTGCATGTGCTGAACACGGGAGGATCTGACCTTTCCTGAAGGATCGTATTGCCTGAAGCATTGTATTGCCTGAAGTATCATATTGAATGTGCGAAGATGCGCACCGATAGCATGCATAAACCAAATAGCGGCATATGTTGAGAGCAGACTATTTATGTTGGTGCTGAATTACAGCATATGCGCTGTAAGTCCTGTGCGGGATTATTCGGAGCGAAGATAATAAAAAACCGCCGGATGACCGGCGGTTTGGTATCAGAATAATTTATTTGGCAGTCAGCTTGCGCTGGTCTGGCGATGTTTCGGGCGGATACACACTTTATGAATGCGGCGGGAATCTGCCTCCAGAACTTCCAGTTCATAATCCGGCAGGGCATCAACAATCACGCCGGTTTCCGGAATATGATCAAGTGCGGAGATGATCAGACCGCTGAGTGTATCCACATCATCACTGTCTTGCGCCTGCATAAAGCCGGGGCCGATCAGCTTTTCCAGCTCTTCCAGCTCCGCACGGGCATCCACAGTGTAGGAACCGTCAGGATTGCGGATCAGCGACAATTCTTCATCATCATGCTCATCTTCAATATCGCCGACAACCATTTCGACAATATCTTCCAGCGAAGCCAGACCGTCCGTGCCGCCATATTCATCAATCACCAGCGCCATCTGAATATGGCTGGCCTGCATACGCGCCATCAGGCTGCTGGCCAGCATCGAGCTTGGCACAAACAGCACTTTGCGCATCAGATTAAGTTCACTGATCGGCGTTGAGAGGTCAATCCGCGACAGATCATAATGCTTGTCCGCATCACCGCTATCCGTATCATCGGCATGTTGCCTGCTCATGCGGGTGATGTAATTGAGCACATCGCGGATGTGGATCATGCCGCGGGCATCATCCAGTGTTTCCACATAGACCGGCATACGCGAATGGCCGGAGGATTCAAACAGTTCCAGCAATTCACCAAGCGGTGTTGAATATTCGATCGCTTTAATATCCGCACGGCTGATCATCACGTCATCGACGCGAAGTTCACGCAGGCGCAGAATATTATTGAGCATTGCCTTTTCTTCCGCAGAAAAGGCGGTGTCCGCATTGTTATCATCGGACAGGGCATCTGTCAGATTTTCACGCAGAGAGCCGGTTTGGCGGGAGCGGAGAAACGGAAATAATCCGGCCAGAATTGAGCGTTTTTCAGGTGCTGGCACACGTACGGGACTATGGCCTGTACTCTGTGCTTCCGGATCGGCTTGTGAAGCGCTGCTCGTTGCAGCACTTGTCGAGGATGTGTTTTGGTTCTGATCAGCCATGGTCAATCGTTTTCATTATCCTGTGAATGTACAGTATAAGGGTCAGGTATGGCAAGAGCATGAAGAATTTCGCGCTCCAGAGCTTCCATTTCCTCTGCCTCTTCTTCGTCCTCATGGTCATAGCCAAGAAGATGCAGGAGGCCATGCACGATCATATGATGCAGATGCTGGGAAAAACTTTTCTGTTCCTCACCCGCTTCACGCTCAACAGTCTCATAGGCAATGATAATATCGCCGAGCATCGGCCCCGGCGCATCCCCTGCGGCAATGTCAAAAGCAGGAAAGGACAAAACATTGGTTGCCTTGTCCTTATTGCGCCATTCCGCATTAATCTTGCGGATGGAGGCATCATCGGTCAGCACAAGGCTGAGTTCTGTTGGCTTTTGCGGCAAAGCCAGCCGTGCCCATACCGCATCTGTGCAGGCACGTGCGAGCGTTTCATAGGTTTCACTGTCGCCCCAAAGCGGGCTTTCAGTCATAATATCAATCGTGATCATTTCACTTCCGTACGCATTGAGCCATCTCAGGGAGAGCGGGTTTTATGTGCCGGCTTTGGCACGCGCTCTAAAGCTGAAAGATTAAAAATGCGCTGTCTGGTTGTTTGCTGCGTGTATTTTGTTCCGAAACCGGTTGCCGTTTCCGGAATGTTGTCTGATCGAGATTTGGGTGCAGATACCGATAAAGCAAGCAGCCCGTCTTCTTAAAAGGCGGGCTGCTGCCGGTTTCTGCATATCAAAAACTGTGTTTATGTTTCTGTCTGCGTGGTTTCATCCTGCCTATCAGCAGCCTGCTGACGGCTGACAGTTCTGGCGGCACCGCGTTTTTCATAGGCGCGGACAATGGCCGCAACCATCGGATGGCGTACCACATCCTTGTCGCTGAAGCGTACCGTGATGATATTTTCAACAGGGCCCAGAATATCCAGCGCTTCCACAAGACCGGATTTCTGGCCGAGCGGCAGATCGATCTGGCTCGGGTCGCCGGTGATGATCATACGTGACCCTTCGCCCAGACGGGTGAGGAACATTTTCATCTGCATGGATGTGGTGTTCTGTGCCTCGTCAAGAATGACGGCGGCATGTGCCAATGTGCGGCCGCGCATGAAAGCCAGAGGGGCAATTTCAATCACACCGGCAGCAAGTGCGCGCTCCACCTTATCGGCAGGGATCATGTCATAAAGCGCATCATACAGCGGGCGCAGATAAGGATCGACCTTCTCTTTCATGTCGCCCGGCAAAAAGCCCAGCCGTTCACCGGCTTCAACCGCAGGACGGGAAAGGATAATCCGTTCCACCAGCCCGCGCTCCAGCAACATGGCCGCATGGGCAACCGCGAGATAGGTTTTACCCGTACCGGCAGGACCGGTGCCGAAAACCAGTTCCGAGCGCTCCATAGCGCGCATATACGCATCCTGCGTCGGGGTGCGGGCAAAGATAGTTTTCTTGCGCGTGGCAATCTGCGCGGCAGAAAGGCGTGCCTTGGTTTCCAGTGTCGGCAGGCTCAGCTGATCATCGCTCACCGGTGTGGCAGTTGCTGCCATGCGCAATGCACCGTCAACATCGGACTTGGTCAAATCATGGCCTTTTTGCAAAAGGGAATAGAGGTGATCCAGCGCCATACGCGCCTGCTCAATCGCTGTGGCCTCGCCGCGCAAAACCAGCTGATTGCCCTTTGAGCGCAGATCAATGCCCAGTTTCTGCTCAATATAGCTGAGATTTTCATCGAATTGTCCGAACAGCGCACTCGCCAGACGGTTGCTGTCAAAATCAAGGACAATATGAGCCATATCGGAAGCGCCGTCCTGCGGAACAGGGATCAGATTGGCGGGTTTTTTCAGTTCTTTAGTAACCTGTTTGCCCGTGGTGACGTTCAACCGGCTCTCCTTGAGGTTGCGGTTTGCTGATCTCGTTACAGTCATCATAAGCACATAGAGTGTGTGCTTATGATGACTTGTCTATATCTGGCATGATTATGGTACAGATTAATGACAGTGTCACGCGGGAAAGCATAGCGGACAAAAACTTGTCAGGTCTGTTATCATCCTCTGTAAAATGTCAGACAGCCGCTATTGTTACTGATGACAGGCTATGCCTGTCGGGTGTTACGGATCACAGGCTATGCTTCTCGGGGTAACGGGCGGCAATCTGTACTTGTCAGGCGCATTTTTCCGCCACAAGGCTGTTGGTGCCGGTTGAGGTCACGCGCACGCGGATCATATCGCCGGTTTCGCCCGGATTATTGTCGATAATCACCGGAATAAGCCATGGTGAACGGCCGATCATCTGGCCTTCAAATCGTCCCGGCTTTTCCAGAAGCACATCCATTTGCGTGCCGACAAGGCTGTCCTGAAAGGCATATTGCTGTTCGCTGAGCAAAGCCTGCAAACGCTGCAAGCGCTCATCCTTGACCGATTCTTCCACATGATCCGGCAGATCGGCACCCGGTGTGCCGGGGCGCGGAGAATATTTGAAGGAATAGGCTTGCGCATAGCCAACCTCGCGCACCAGCCGCATTGTATCTTCAAAATCCTGATCGGTTTCGCCGGGGAAGCCGACAATGAAATCGCCCGATAGCGCCATATCAGGGCGCACAGAGCGGATACGCTCAATCAGGCGGATATAATCATCGGCCTTATGTTTGCGGTTCATTGCTTTGAGAATACGGTCGGAACCGGCCTGCACCGGCAGGTGCAGATAAGGCATCAGAATATCGAGATCGCGATGGGCATTGATCAGCGTATCATCCATATCGCGCGGATGGCTGGTGGTGTAACGCAGACGCGCAATATCCGGAATTTCTGCCAGACGATAGAGCAATTCGCCCAGTCCCCATTCGCGGCCATCATCACCGACACCGTGCCAGCCATTCACATTCTGGCCGAGCAGGGTCAGTTCACGCACGCCGGCTTGTACCAGCTTGGTTGCTTCATTGATAATCTGGGTCACCGAGCGGGAAACTTCCGAGCCGCGTGTATAAGGCACCACGCAGAAGGTGCAGAATTTATCGCAACCTTCCTGCACCGTCAGGAAAGCGGAAACACCGCGCTTGCGCACCTGTTCACGGCTGGCCAAAGGCAAATGTTCAAACTTGTCTTCAACCGCATATTCCGTATCCACGACCTTGCGGCCTTCGCGCACCTGCGCCAATGCCTGTGGCAGACGGTGATAGGTCTGCGGGCCCACAACAAGATCAACGGTCGGCGAGCGGCGCAGAATTTCATCGCCTTCGGCCTGTGCCACGCAACCGGCAACGCCGATAATCAGATCTTTGCCGTCAGCCTGGCGTTTATTCTTCATATTACGCAGGCGGCCGAGGGCAGAGTACAGCTTTTCAGAGGCTTTTTCACGGATGTGGCAGGTATTGATCAGCACCATATCTGCATCATCAGGCGTATCTGTCGTGACATAACCTTCGCTAGCCAGACTGTCGGCCATGCGCTGGCTGTCATAGACATTCATCTGACAGCCATAGGTTTTGACAAAAACCTTGCGGCTGTTCGGCAGGCCGTTACCAGCCGTTGCGGTGCTAACCGGTGCCTCATGAACAGGATGATGGGTGTGTGGTGCTGTTTGTTCCTTCATAAAGCGGGCTTTTAACGCTTTTCGTAGCACTTGAGAAGTGGACAGATGCGCACAAAAGCGCACATGTCTTTCTGGTTGTAACCGGTTTTCATGCCATTCAACAGCGTGATGCCTGTGTGCTTTGTCAGTCGAATTCTTCGCCCGGATAAGCACCCCAGATTTGGGATTGCTGAATCCAGCCGCGTGTACCCTGACTGTCGAGCTGGCACCATTGGCCGTCGCATTTGCGGATTGTGGCAATCACGCCGGGTTCCGCACGGGCGATCACACGGGCTGTATCGCTGGCGCTGGCATAGAGGCTGATGAATGCATCCGGTTTGCCACGCTGCCACGGGCTGATAATCGCGGTGCGTTTACCGGCAAGCATGGCCTGATAAACCCAGCCTTCCGTACCGTCGGCATCGCGGATACGCCGCCAATTGTCATATTCCTGAATAATCTCAACCGGCAGTCCGGACTTGGTATAAAGCCATGAAACCGCATAATCACGGCCGGGGCCAACGCGGATATTAACGCGGGCAGGCTTGAGGCTGACAAAACGCGGGATCGGCAGTCCGCTTGAGCCCAGATTGGCGTTTTTCTTATCTTCGGAAGCCGATGGTTCGCCCCCCGTATCATCTGCAGTATTATTTTCCGGAGCCGTTTCCTGTTCATCACCGGCGGTCTGGGCATAGGCATCAGGTGTCTGGTGAAAAGAATGCAGCATCAGCAGACCAAACCCCAGTCCGGCGGCGATCAGCAAGCTGAAATAAAATTTACCTGTTTTACGCATATGCAGTTTCATTCACAGACCTGAGCCGCTTGGGTGTTGATACCGGCGATTGCCGGAAAGACCGGAAAAACCGGCAAGGCATTGACCGGAACCGGCACATGTTCCGGATAGATGCCTGAATTTTCTGAACCACCATTTCGCATAACCGGCTGATGAGACAGGCGGAATGTGATATGCTCACAGCACCGAATATTTGTTCGCAGGCACTTGCGGCGGATCGGATATTCATATGAATTATCCGGGCCGGCGGTTTTTCTTTGTCTTTGTTCTTCTGCCTTGCTAGACAGGTAATGAACCATGACAATGCCGCACTTTGCACCTTCTTGGTTAAGGAGGTCTCAACGCGACACATCAAAGGGGTAGAAATGTCGGGCAAAAAGAAACCATTGGTCGTCATTACCCGGAAATTGCCGGATCCTGTTGAAACACGCATGCGTGAATTGTTTGATGCACGCCTGAATATTGATGACCATAATATGTCGCGTGAGGAGCTGGCGGCAGCTATGCGCGAGGCTGATGTGCTCGTGCCGACGATTCGTGATGTGATTGATGCGGAGCTGATTGAGCAGGCAGGAGCTAATCTCAAGCTGATCGCCAATTTCGGCAATGGTGTTGATAATATTGATGTGGCTGCGGCTGCAAAACGCGGCATTGCCGTGACCAATACCCCCAATGTGCTGACCGAAGACACGGCCGATATGACCATGGGGCTGATTTTGTCGGTGCCGCGCCGTCTGGTGCAGGGCGCCAATGTGTTTTCCTCATCGGGGGAATGGCCGGGCTGGTCACCGACATGGATGCTCGGACGGCGTATCTGGGGCAAGCGTCTCGGTATTGTCGGCATGGGGCGTATCGGCACGGCTGTCGCACGCCGCGCCAAGGCTTTCGGCCTTGCGATCCATTACCATAACCGTAAGCGGGTGCATGCGGCGGTTGAGGAAGAGCTGGAGGCAACCTATTGGGACAGTCTTGATCAGATGCTGGCACGGATGGATATTATCTCCGTGAATTGCCCTTCCACACCGGCAACTTTTCACCTTTTATCCGCAAGGCGTATCGAGCTGATGCAGCCAGGCGCCTATCTGGTCAACACATCGCGCGGTGAAATTGTTGATGAAAATGCACTGATCAGCCAGATCGAACAGGGCAAACTGGCCGGTGCCGGACTGGATGTGTTTGAACAGCATCCGGCGGTTGATCCGCGTTTGCTGAAACTGGCTTCTGACGGCAAAGTGGTGATGCTGCCGCATATGGGCTCCGCCACATTGGAGGGGCGTATTGATATGGGCGATAAGGTCATCGTCAATATCCGCGCATTCTGGGACGGTCACCGCGCACCGGATCGTGTTTTGCCGCCGCGCATTTGACCAGCAACTCCTCGCCCTCTCTGTGAATGGAGGGCGAAGACCGGATTTTATCAGGACTGTTGTAAAGTCTCAAAGCCGGCAATGAGCGCTTCCAGCCCGTAATCAAAACTGCGCTCTGCTTCATTTTCATCAAAATGCTCAAAGATATTGAGCAAAAAGTCTGATGCGTCTTCTGCGGAAGCGGCTCGAGTTTCCTGCCGTTCCTGTGCATCTTCCTGAGCCGATTGCTGCTCCAATACGGAACCAACCGTATAATGGCCGATAACTGAGAGTGCCCTGACAGCATTTTCAGGGCTGAAATCTGCCTGACATAAAAATCGGATTTGCGCTTCTGCTGTGGCAAAATGTGGTGCTGCGGGGCGTGTTCCCGCATGAATACGCGCACCATCGCGATAGCTCAGCAAGGCTTTGCGGAAACTGCGGCCGTTATTTTTCAGAAAACTCCGCCAGTCTTCCCCCTCACGCGGCAGGCAATGACTGTGATTTTCACTCAGCATCGCTTCTGCCAGCGCATCCAGCAAAACGCGCTTATTACGGAAATGCCAATAAAGCGCCGGCTGTTGCACATTCAGCCGGTCGGCCAGTTTACGCGTTGTCAGCCCGTCGGCGCCAACCTCATTGAGCAGATCCAGTGCGGTACGAATAACCGTTTGCCGGTCAAGTTTTGTCATCAATGTCCCTTTCACAGGCTTGACAATTTATCACAGATAAATTTTAAGTCCATTTCCTTATCGTTGATAAATTATTGCGGAGCCATGCAGATGGAAGCACGGATGAATAAATCTCTCGCTGTTGTGCTGAGCGTCATTATGCTGGATGCAATGGGGCTGGGGCTCGTAATGCCGGTTTTGCCGGAATTGCTGCGCGGGCTTGTGCCTGATGGTCAGGTGACCGGACATTACGGGGTGCTGCTGGCGGTTTATGCACTGATGCAGGTGCTGTTTGCGCCGCTGCTTGGCAGTCTTTCGGATCGCTATGGCCGTCGTCCGGTTTTGATTGCGTCGCTTGCCGGTGCCGCAATTGATTATGCGATTATGGCGGCAGCACCGGTGCTTTGGGTGATTTATATCGGCCGTATGATTGCCGGTCTTACCGGTGCAACGGGTGCGGTTGCAGCATCAGCCATTGCCGACACGATACCGTCAAACCAACGGGCTCGCTGGTTCGGTTATATGGGGGCTTGTTATGGTGCGGGTATGATCGCAGGCCCCGCAATCGGCGGGCTGGCAGGTGGTGCATCTGTTCATGCGCCTTTTATCGCGGCGGCATTATTGAACGGGGTCAGTTTTCTGCTGGCTTGCCTGTTTCTTAAAGAGACCCGTTCTGCACGGTCACAGCCGGACGAGGCAATTCATCTGAATTTACGGGCATTGCTGTTGCCTGCCGGTTTTCTCCAGGGCCTGACTGCGCTTGCGCTGGTATTTTTCATTCTTCAACTGGTGGGACAATTACCGGCAACGCTTTGGGTGATCTATACGGAAGACCGCTTTGCCTGGGACACCAGCATGGTCGGCTTTTCGCTGGCGGCATTTGGCAGTGTGCATATGATTTTTCAGGCTTTTGTTACCGGCCCTCTGTCAGCCCGTCTGGGTGAGCGGCGCACATTGATTATCGGTATGGTTGCCGATATGAGCGGTTTTCTGGCGCTGGCATTGATCACGCAGAGCTGGATGGTGCTGCCGGTTCTTTTGCTGCTGGCGACCGGCGGTGTCGGCATGCCTGCAGTGCAGGCAATGTTATCGGGATCCGTTGCCGAGAATGAGCAGGGACGTTTGCAAGGTATGCTGACCAGCCTGACCAATCTGAGTTCGATTATCGGGCCGCTGGGTTTCTCGGCTTTTTATGCCATAACCGCAGCCTCGTGGAATGGCTGGGTGTGGATTGCCGGTGCTGCACTTTACTGCATTGGTTTTGCAATCCTGCGCCGGTCTGTGCCCTTGTCCTGAATATGCTTGTGCCACGACAATAAACTGCCGTGGCACCAAGGATATATTATGGCCGGCGGAAATGTGACGGCAGATCGTAGAGATAAGCAATACGCTCAATGCCTTCACGCAAACCTTCATAGGCAACTGTCATCGTATGGCCATTGGCATGGATCATCATATCGGGATTGGCCATAATCGCCACATGTCCCGGCCAGAAGACCAGATCGCCGCGTTGCAGATTGGCGTAATCCGCACCGGCATCAAGAATTTCGCCCAGATGGTCGCCCTGCATATCGGAATCGCGCAGCACATTGCGTCCTGCATCCAGCATGGCAAGCTGTACCAGACCGGAACAGTCAATGCCAAAGCCCGAGGTTCCGCCCCACAGATAAGGCGTATTCAGCAGGCTTTCAGCCGTTGTGACATAATCGGCTACAGTCTCATCAATGGCACGCAGATGTCTGGCAAAAATTGCCGTGCCATCGGCCAGCATTCCGTAGCGGCTGCCGCGGTTTTCCACAAATTCGGTAATTTCCACGGCTGAGCCCAGCGACAAAGCGCGGGTGTGGCGGAAGCGCAGATCAGCGCCGGAATAGATGAAAGTGCGCGGCACGCAGATGCGGTGGGTCGGCGCATTGCCGGTATCGCCCAGTTCTGCATCCGGTATATAGCCGACATAGCCGTCACGTAAGGATTGCACCCAGCTCCAGCCATTGGCCTGTTCAAAAACCGTGACTTCATCACCAAACAGGATCTGGCTTTGCGGGCCGTTTGGCAATTCAGGTTTGCTGCGCAGATCACTGACCGGCACGATCACGCGCTTGCGTGTGCCTTCGGTAAATGCTGCGGCATCGACTTTGCCGCGCAATGCAATATCCGCCAGATCGGGACGATAGGCGTGGAGGCGGCGGTCAAGCTTGGTCATAAGGGCAGTTCCCTGGATTTGGAGATAACGCGGTCGCCCAGTCTTTCAACATAAAGCGCGCCGCTGACAGTTCGTTTAATCAGCACATTGCGCAGATCCTGCGGGTCGCGATGGCGGCTGACCAGCCCCATGGTTCCCATCGTATCCAGTGCACGGGTAATAACAGGTTTGGTCACGCCGAGTTTTGCGGCCAGCGCCCGCACCGTATGGGGCGGTGTTTCAAGATAAATCGTCAGCAAAATGGCCATTTGCCGCCATGTCAGATCATGGGTCTCGTCGCGCACCTGCGACAGGGAGACGGTCTGTAACAGTGTCAGCGCCTGTAAGGGTTTCAGTTCGACAGCCATGAAATACCGTATTGAATACGAGAAAATCCGGAGCAGACGCAAATTTGTTCCGGTACTGTTATTCAAGCGCTTTTATGGCCTGCCCGCAAGGGGCAGGCCTGATTTGTCATCAGTTTGCGGCACCATAACGCTGTTTGATCACATGATAGATCGTGCGGATGCCCTGTGCGGCGGCGCCGACTGTGGCAGCCGGTTTTTCAACCGGTGTCCAGCCGTAAATATCAAAATGTCCCCAGACCTTGGCATTTTTGACAAAGCGCGACAAAAACAGCGCTGCGGTAACGGAACCGGCAAAACCATCTGTGGTGGCATTGTTGATATCAGCAATGCGCGAGGAGAGGCGGGCTTCATAAGGTGCCCAGAGCGGCATACGCCACAGAGGATCAGCCTGTGTTGCGGCCTGTTCCGAAACTTGCGCGGCGAAAGCCTCATCATGGCTGTAAAATGGCGGCAGGTCAGGCCCCAGTGCCACGCGTGCTGCACCGGTCAGCGTTGCCATATCAATGATGAGATCCGGATTTTCTTCATCGGCAAGTGCCAGTGCATCGGCCAGAACCAGACGGCCTTCCGCATCGGTATTGCCGATTTCAACCGTCTGCCCCTGACGCGAGGTCAGCACATCCCCCGGACGGAAAGCATTGCCGGCAATGGAGTTTTCAACCGCAGGGATCAGCACGCGCAGACGCACCGGCAGTTTGGCATCCATAATCATACGGGCAAGACCCAGCACATTGGCGCTGCCGCCCATATCTTTTTTCATCAGCAGCATGCCGCTGGCGGTTTTGATGTCGAGGCCGCCGGTGTCGAAGCAAACGCCTTTACCGACCAGCGTCACTTTCGGGTCACTTGCTTTACCCCAGCTGAAATCAATCAGGCGCGGTGCAGTTGTGCTGGCGCGGCCGACAGCGTGGATCATCGGGAAATTTTGTTTGAGCAGATCATCACCGGTAATGGCGGTGAAATTTGCGCCATAGGCTTCAGCCAAGGTACGGGCGGCCTGTTCCAGTGCATCAGGCCCCATATCGCTGGTTGGCGTATTGATGAGGTCACGGGCAAGCGCGCTGGCATCTGCCAGACGGCGGATTTCCTGCGGGTCTTTCAGGCCGGCGATGAACAATCTGACACTGCGGTCTTCACCGGATTGATCGTCTTTTTTATAGCGGTTGAACTGGTAGCCGCCGAGCAGAAAACCGGTGGCAAACAAAGCAGCCTGTTCAACAGCGGTTTCAATATGCCAGTCACCGGCAGGCAGCAGGCGGGCGAGCTTGCCACTGAGCAGACGGCCTTCGCCGCTTTTATCTTTCTCAGTCGTTTCAATGCCGAATAATGCGCCGGAAACTTGCCCTTCCGCATTGCCGAGCACCAGAAGCTGACCGGCTTTGGCTTTGAAATTATGCGCTTTTGCCCAAGTGAGAGCAGCCGGAGGCAGAGTGTTTTCGGTGAGCGTGTCCGGTGTTACCAGCCAGATCGGGAGGCTGTTTTCAAGCTGCTGGTCAAGCAGGGCGGTACGGTTTGCTGAAAGAGGCAGGGAGGTCATGTTCAGATCCGGATTTGTTTACGGGAAGCGGCGGTGAGTCGCTGAGATAAGACTGATAATTAACCCTCTGTTAGGGTTAATGGAATATTGATTTTATCATATTCGGGTGAAGTCTGTCTGAAGGCATCGGGGCGAAGCTGACAGGCAGGATAATCGGGCGGTTTTAAAACTGTTTCACCAGATCTGTTTTATGGAGAGTGTTTGATGCAAAACGCTGCGCTGATTGCTGAGCGGTCGGATGAGCTGTGCCAAAATTTATATCGGGCGCGGAGCCGTTTTCTGACACAGAGCCTGAAACTGACAACAGCTCTGCTGATGACGGGGCTGGTGCTTGCCGGCTGCAACACGGTGGATCGCACCACCACAGGCTCCGTTGCCAAAAGCGGTGGCACCAATGCCGAGCGCACAATTGATCAGATGAATGCCCAGCAACTGGCGCAGGCTGCACAAACTTATGGTGCGCATTATCAGAAAAATCCGACCAGCAAAGTGGCTGCGCTGAATTATGCGACAGTGCTGAGCATGGCTGGCCGCAGTGACCAGTCACTGGCGGTAATGCGGGCCATTGCCATTCAGATGCCGAAGGATAAGCAGGTTCTGGCTGCTTATGGCAAGGCGCTGGCGGGGGCAGGGGAACTGGATGCAGCGCTGGATGCGGTGCGCCGTGCCCAGACACCGGATTATCCGGACTGGCGGCTTTTGTCGGCGGAAGGTGCTATTCTTGATCAGCAGGGTAATGCCGCTGAAGCCCGCGCGATTTATCAAAAAGCCTTGCAGATTAAGCCGGGTGAGGCTTCCGTTCTGTCCAATCTCGGCATGTCCTATGTTTTAAGCGGTGATTTGCCGACTGCGGAAAAATATCTGCGTCAGGCAGCCAGCGCCAATGGCAGTGACAGCCGCGTGCGCCAGAACTTGGCACTGGTTGTCGGCTTGCAGGGGCGTTTTCAGGAGGCGGAAACCATTGCTGCCCGTGAATTGTCTCCGGAACAGGCCAAGGCCAATACAGATTATCTGCGCTCAATGCTGGCAAAGCAGGGGATTAAAAAACAGGCCTGATCCTGAAAAACAGAGACTGAAAACAGATAAGCCTGCCTGAAATTCCTTTCAGGCAGGCTGTTTTATTTTACGCAGTCAATTACCGGCAATGCCGCCCTGACCGAAAATCTGGATCATGGCAGGGCCGAGAATGACCATGAATAAGACGGGCAGGAAAAACACGATCATCGGCACGGTGAGTTTTGGTGGCAGGCCTGCGGCTTTCTTTTCGGCGGCGAGCAGGCGCATATCGCGGCTTTCCTGCGAGAGTGTACGCATGGCGGTTGCAACCGGCGTGCCATAGCGCTCTGCCTGTATCAGCGCCTGCGTCA
Organism: Pseudochrobactrum asaccharolyticum; assembly: GCA_040392545.1. Classification (GTDB taxonomy): domain Bacteria; phylum Pseudomonadota; class Alphaproteobacteria; order Rhizobiales; family Rhizobiaceae; genus Pseudochrobactrum; species Pseudochrobactrum asaccharolyticum_A. Next base: position 263,465 of record JBEBVV010000003.1, read on the forward strand.
TGGCTTTCAGTGCTTCCATGCCGGTGCGGTTGGCCAGATTTTCATAGGCCTGACGGCGCTCCGGTAAAAAAGCGAGTTCGGCATTGGTCAGCATCAGCTCTTCGGCAAGATCGGCAGATTGCACGCCGATTTCATCGGCAACACGGCGGAATGCAGCCTCGGTCGACATGCCGGATTCCACACAGATCAGCATCAGATCAAGCGCATCCGGCCAGGCAAGGGTGATGGATTCACGGCGCTTGGTGGCCTTGTTGATAATATAAAGATTGGGCGCATAAAACCCGCCATAAGCGGCAATCACGCAGATCAGAAACCGGACAAAAGTGCTTTTATCTGCCATAATGCCCAGCCCGAAAATCAGGAAAATTGCCAGTCCTAGAAAGGCAAAAGGCAGCACGAAGCGCATGAACAGAAAAATATTCAGCGGGTTCTGGCCGCGATAACCGGCATGGCGCAGTGCTGCAATTGTTTTGTCATCGGCGAGTGCACGGCGCAGATCCAGCTTTTCAACAAAATCACGGATACCGGCTTTTTGCTGATGACGCAGACTGATACCACGTTCTTTTTCATTGGCAAGCCTTGCCCTTTCGCGGGCACGGATGGCCTCACGCTCCAAAGCAACGGATTTCATACGGCTTTTCAGCGGGTTGCGCTGTAAATATGGCAGCAACAATGTCAGCATTGTTGCAAACAGTGCCAGCATCACGCAGAGGCCGATCAGGGTCTGCCGTTGAAACAGGGTGGTTTCAAAGAAGTGTTGCATCACCGCCCCGCTTACATCTTGAAGTTAATCATGGATTTCATGACCAGAATTCCGGCGGAATACATGATCACAGCAATCACCAGCAAAACATTGCCGGGAAATGTGCTGAACAGCAGTCCGATATAGGTCGGATTCATGAAAGAAATCACTGTAGCGACAAAGAAAGGCAGCGAGCCGATAATCGCCGCCGAGGCTTTGGCTTCCTGAGACATGGCCTGCACTTTGGCTGCCATTTTTTTGCGGTCACGCAGCACGCGTGACAGATTGCCCAGCGCTTCGGAAAGATTGCCGCCCGCCTGTGACTGGATCTGGATCACAATGGCAAAGAAATTGGTCTCAGGGCAGGGAATATTTTCCGGCATTTTAGCCACGGCTTCGGGGATGGTCAGCCCCATTTGCTGGGCTTCCACAATACGGCGGAATTCTTCTTTGACCGGTGAAGGCGCATCATTGGCGAGCAAGCGCAAACTGTCATTCAATGGCAGGCCGGAGCGCAAGGAGCGGGTGATGACATCCAGAGCATTGGGAAAATCATTGAGAAAAGCCTTCATGCGCTTTTTGCGCAAATGCATCACGATCCAGCGCGGCACACCGAAAAAGCCGATCAGCGCCACAATGGGCGAGAGAAGCAGCGGCAATCCGGCCATGAGGCTCAACAAGAAACAGAGGAAAGCGCTGACAAGGCTGAGCAAATAAAATTGCTTTATTGTCCAGCTCAGCCCTGCCTGTCCGAGCAAAGTGCGCAGTGGCGGATTATGCTGGTTTTTGTTTTGTGCCTTATTACGGCGATCGAGCTCATCGAGATTGTCCTGCAAGGTCTTGCGGCGTTTCTGAGCCTCGGTCTTTTTCTCCCGCTCCATGCGCATGGTGGCGCGGCTGTTCGTAGTTTTTTTGATCGCGTCAAGCCGTTTCTGACCGGTTTTTTCTGCCGTGATCCGGTCAAAAAAGATCGCATAAAGCAGAGCGCCGGCAGCAATTGCTGCCAGAACAACAAACAGGATTGTTGTGCCCTTCATAGAGGTGCCCTTTCATAAGCGATCATGCGGTCAGTGATTACCCGCGACTTCCATCGTATCGAGGATGGTCGCAAGGCGCTGGTCTTCGTTATAATAGCGGGCACGTTCCCAGAAAGCGGGACGGCCGATACCGGTGGAGACATGGCGGCCGATAATATTGCCGTTAATATCTTCCCCCATGATTTCAAAATTCATCAGATCCTGGGTGATGATGACATCGCCTTCCATGCCCACCACTTCCGTGATGTGGGTGATGCGGCGTGTACCGTCGCGCAGGCGCGTGGCCTGAATGATCACATCAATCGAGCCGACAATGATCTCGCGCACAGTGCGTTGCGGCAGCGTATAGCCGCCCATGGCAATCATCGCTTCCATACGGTTGAGGCATTCACGCGGGCTGTTGGAGTGGATGGTGCCCATCGAGCCGTCATGGCCGGTATTCATGGCCTGAAGCAGATCGAACACTTCAGGACCGCGCACTTCACCGACAATGATGCGTTCAGGGCGCATACGCAGGCAGTTTTTCACCAGATCGCGCATGGTGATCTCGCCTTCGCCCTCCAGATTGGGCGGGCGGGTTTCAAGGCGCACGACATGCGGCTGTTGCAGTTGCAGTTCGGCCGAGTCTTCGCAGGTAATAATACGCTCGGTGCTATCAATATAGCGGGTCAGACAGTTGAGCAGGGTGGTTTTACCCGAACCGGTACCGCCGGAAATGATGATATTGCAGCGCACACGGCCGATAATCTGCAAGAGCTCGGCACCGAGTTGTGAAATACTGCCGAAACGCACCAGCTGATCAAGCGTCAGCTTGTCTTTTTTGAATTTACGGATGGTAAGCGCCGTGCCGTCAATCGCCAGCGGCGAGGTGATGACGTTAACGCGCGAGCCGTCCGGCAGACGGGCATCACAGATCGGGCTGGATTCATCAACACGGCGGCCGACCTGAGACACAATGCGCTGGCAGATATTCAGCAATTGCTGATTATCGCGGAAGCGGACATTGGTTTCCTGTACACGGCCATTCACTTCGATATAGGTTTTGCGTGAGCCGTTGACCATAATATCGGCAATGTCATCACGCGCCAGCAGCGGTTCCAGCGGGCCGTAGCCCAGCACATCATTGCAGATATCGTCGAGCAGTTCTTCCTGCTCGGCAATGGACATCACGAAATTCTTGATCGAAATAATATCATTGACGATATCGCGGATATCATCACGGGCGGCATCGGCATCCATACGCGATAATTGCGCCAGATCGATCGTGTCGATCAGGGCTGCAAAAATCTGGGATTTGGTGTCGTAATAGGCCTGTGATTTTTCCCGCACCGCAGCGGTAACCGGCGGTGGTGCCGGCGGCTCCTGCACAGAGATTGCATTGCTCTGGGGAGCGGACAGAACCGTATGCCCAGATGCATGCCCAACTGCATGACTGCCTGCGGGCACATTTGCAGTACCTGCCGGTTTCAGGCCGTTTGGCGTGGTATTGCCTCTTTTTCCGAACATGGCTGTTTCTTAATCCTTGTCCGCTCAGGCCGGAGTTTTACGCTTGAGCTTGCTGAAAAGACCCGCCAGCGGCAAAGGTTTTTTCGTCTGCGCAGGCATATCATGTTTACCAAGCAGCTCGCGGGCGATTTCAGTGATTTTCTGTGAAATTTTATGGTTTGGGTCTGCCTCAGCCAGCATATGGGCATTATTGGCAGCCGTACCAAAAAACGGCGCATCATAGTCAATCACCGCAAGCGGCTTGATATTCAGCGGTGTGCAGAAATCATTGACGGAAATTTCCGGCCGTTTGGCAATGCCTGTCTGATTGAGGATCAGATGCGCGGGCTTGTCATTGGGGCGCAGCAGGATCAGCGAATCCAGCAGGTTTTTGGTATTGCGCAGGCAGGCGAGATCCGGCGTGGCGACAATAATCACCTCATCAGCACGCATTAGCGTGGTGCGTATCCAGCTGTTCCAGCTATGCGGCATATCCAGCACCAGCAATTGTGTGGTGCGCAGTGCTGCATCAATGACCGACACAAAAGCATCGCCGTCAAAATCATAGGTTTTTTCCAGTGTTGACGGGGCCGCCAGCAAGGACAGATGTTCCGAGCTTTCCGCCAGCAGCCGGTCGAGATAAACCTCATCCACCCGTTCCGGCGCATAAACGGCATCGGCAATGCCCAGTGTCGGGTCCTGATCAAAGTCGATATTCACGGTGCCGAAAGGCAGATCCATATCAGCCAGCACAACTTCATGTTTGAACTGGTTGGCAAGGCTCCAGCTGATATTATGGGCAAGGGTTGAGGAACCGACGCCGCCTTTGGCACCGATCACTGCAATACTGCGTCCGGAAGGTGTGTTGGACGGATCGGTAAACAGGGCATCCAGCGCGGCAACCAGTTCCGGCAGGCTGACCGGCGATACCAGATAATCAGAAACACCATTGCGGATCAGCTCACGATAGAGCCGCACTTCATTGCTGCGACCGAGAATGAGAACGCGGGTGCCGCTGTCACAAACCTCGGCAAGTCTGGTGATGTCCGCCAGCAACTGATCCGGTGCCGCCATGCTTTCCAGAATGATCAGATGCGGCGTTGACGTATTCTGATAGGCTTCCAGTGCCGCCGTTATGCCGCCATTGCGGATTTGCCAGCGGGTGCGGTGCAGACGCCGGTCCTGCGCGCAGGCCTGTAATACAGACTGGCCGGATTCCGTTTCACAGAATGCATCAATATTCAGGCGCGGCAGCGGGCGGATATAGCGAATATCCGTGCCTTCATCCTGAAACCTGCCTGTTGATGTGATACTGTCTTCCACGATCACGACCTTTGTTAAACTTATTTTTTAGATGCTGCGCCTTTCATTCGAGAGGCGCATGATTTTAGTAATTGGCAAGCTGGCTGCGCTTGTCATTCCAGACCGGTGTTATAACCGGCGGCATGTTGTCATAACCTTCTTTGCCGCTGAGAACGCGGTCATTGCGCGTGCCATTAAGCGGTGCTGTGGCGCGCGGCCCCAGAAAATCTGCAGGATTGGCAACCTGAGCAGCAAGATTGGCCTGCGTGGCACAACCGAAATTGGCATAATGCTTGTTCTCGGACGTGTTCAGCATATCTTCAGGCCAGCGCCCGCACGGAGTGGTACCGGCAGTCATGGCATAATAGCTGATGCGCACCGGTGCCGAGACTTGCTGATTGTTGACCTGATAGCTCTGGGTGGCGATATTGCTGGCCAGCACGCCGCCTTGTCGCAGGATTTTGGCAATATCCATGCTGATGCGATAGGCGGCTGTCTGGTTGGCGCTGCCTTCAGGCAACAGGATAAAGACCATGCCGGAACCCTGACGGCGGTAACCGTCAACCGCATTTTGCACAATACTGCGCTGGGTGAGGTTCAGCTTTTTATCGTCGCGGCTCACCGGAATATCCGCAGTGCGCTCGCGCTCCTGAATGGTGATCGGGTGGTTGGTGCGGTAATCATCGGGCACAGCACCGACCGTCACATGATGGGTATTGGCGCATCCGGCCAGCAAAAGAAGACCGAGCAGACCGCTGCCGGTCAAAGCAAAATGTGATTTCTGAAACGGAATTTGACGCATAATGCCTGCCCTTTTATTTGTAGATAAAGCCGACAACGCCGTTGTAACGGCCGTTTGGCAGGTTGGTTTTGGCTGATCCGTAAACGCGGTTGACCTTGCCAAGTACAAAACCGGCTGCATCGCTTGGCGGGGACAGGTTATCGTCAGGGCGCGCAAGCTCGGTGCGTGCTGTCGGGCGCACCAGATAGGGCGTGACAATCACAACCAGTTCGGATTCATTGCGCAGAAAATCGCGGCTGCGGAACAATGTGCCCAGAACCGGAATTTTCGACAGGCCCGGCGTGCCATTGATCGACTGGCGCACTTCATCACGGATCAGGCCACCGATCATCATGGAGCCGCCGGATGGCATTTCCACTGTCGTATCGGCAATGCGCTTGCGCAGCGAAAGGATGCTGGCACCTACGCCGTCTGCGGTCTGTGTGCCCGATCCTTCGGTTGTCGGTTCGGAAACGGAGGTGCGGACTTTCAGTGAGATACGGCCGGGGCCGAGTACGGTTGGCATGAATTCCAGACCGATACCATAATCAATCTTGGCCAGTGTTGCGGTGCGTTTGCCATCCTCATCGACCGTTACACTGTTGAGAACATTATATTCCCCGCCCACCTGAAAGGCTGCTTTTTCGCCGGAAATAGCGGTGAGGGTCGGTTCAGCCAATGTTTTCATAACGCCAGCATTTTCCATAGCCTGAAGATAACCATGGAAATTATTGGTTTGAACACCGATGCCGGTGGTTTTCAGCGCGTTGTCAATGGCACCTAAATCAGCGCCTGAAACACCTTTAAATGTGACGCCATTGCTGCTGCCATTGCCCATCATATTGACGCCGAGCTGCTTCATCACCGAGCGGCTGACTTCGGCAACGGTTACTTTAAGCGTTACCTGATCTTCACCGGCAATGGTAATCAGATTGATGATTTTACTGGAGCGGCGGCGCTCCTGATCATTGCCTGTGGTGACCAGAAAACTGGTGCCGCCGCCTGAAGACGAGGCAGAACTATTATTGCTGTTATATTGGCCGGTGGTTGCCTCGCCGCCGGAGACAAGCAGTTCCGCAAGTCTGGCAGCCTGAGCGGCATCCTGCGGTGTCTGAACGGTTCCGGTCAGGACAATATTATCGTTGATGAGCTCGATTTTAATATCCGAGCCCGGAATATATTTGCGCAAGGAAGAAGACAGGCTGCTGACATCGCGCTCGATTTTCAGGTCGAGACTGGCAATCTGCTCGCCGTCTTTGCCGAAAATAATAATATTGGTCTGGCCGACAGCTTTGCCGAACAAATAGATACGCCGCGCGGTACGGGTGACCGCATCGGCAATGCCGGGATCGGCGATCAGAATATCATAGGCATCCTGCGGCAGATCAATCACCAGAGACTTGTTCAGCCCGAGATTGACCGGCTGCGAACGGCCGGTGCTGGAAATCTGCACATCCTGCGCCTGCACGCTGACAGGGGCAACTGCAGGCAGGATCAGTGCCGCAGAAAGCAGCACTGCCTTGAGCCGCATAGCGCCGGAAGATTGGGAAAAGAAAAGACGTGTCATTAGTTAATCCCGACTTCGGTGATAGTGCCAGATTTGATGATTTTGACCGGTCCGTTTTTACCGGGGGAAACAACAAGATAATCAGAAGTGCTGACAGGCTCAGGTTTCGCATCGCGCTCGGAGCGCAAAGTGAGGCTGATACGGTCGGCAACCGACTGGGCAACGACCATGATCTCTGCCTGCTGCTGGGTAACTTCCAGCGTGGCGGTGCGGCCGATAATATCTTTCGTGCCCGCATCATCCTCTTTGATGGTCTGGTCAATTGCCAGAACACGGACATTTTCCAGAATTGTTTCTGTCAAAAACGGTACGCCCGAATTGGCATTGTTGCGGTTGGCGCGCGTCAGGATCACGTCCACACGGTCGCCCGGAAGAATAAAACCGCCCGCAGAGCTTTCCGCAGCAACATTGGTTGCGATTGCGCGCATGCCCTTTGGCAGGATTGAGGACATGAATTGCTCATTCTCCCCGATCAGCTTGGCTTTGCGCACAGGCTCGCCGGCAAGCATCGGCAAACGCAGGCTGGATTTTTGCATCGCATCCAGCGCGTCAGGCACCGCATCTTTGGTGATGTAATCCGCGCTCACGGAATTTTCAGGCCATGACTGCCATTGCAACTGGCCTGAAAGCGAGGCGCCGACAGGCAGGCTGGATGAGACAGTCAGCACATCTTTGACCGGCAAAACCGGTGCCGGTGCTTTGACTACAACGGCAGGCGGGGGCGCTTCATTCATGTTCATGGCAATATAGCCTGCGGCACCGGCAGCAAGCACGGCAACAGCCAGTATGATCAGGCGTGAAGTGTTCATTTTTTAATCCCCGCAAAGCGTGCGTTTTTTACGCATGCTCTACATGCAGCAGGAATCGTATAATTATGGTTAACGAACTGTTATTATTGATTTTATTAAAACATGTAATGCTAAAATTAAGGTGGTGCTGTCAGGAAAGCATCGGCAGTTTCGGATAAATCAGCAAACCCGCAATTCCGAGCGCAATCCCATAGGGAATACCTTCTGTCGGCGCACTGAGCCGGTACAGAAAGCTGATTTTTTCCAGTTTTGATCTGTCGCATAATTTGCGTAAGAGCAGGATGAGGAGTGTCAGCACGCCACCGGCAATGGCGCTGATCAGCAGATAATCGGCCAAAGCGGGTGAAAAACCTGTCCATAACACGGTGGCGCTGATGAGTTTGGCATCGCCGCCGCCCATGGCGCGCAGCAGAAACAAGCCGAAGCAGATCGCCAATGCGATAAATCCTGCGACTGTATGCCAGCCGGTTGCCTGCCATGATAATCCGTTGAGCGGTGCGAGAATGAAAAAGCCTGCGGCAAGCAACAGGCAGGCATTGTTGCGGATTGTCATCGTGAAAAGATCAGAGACAATCGCATAAATCATTGTGCCGCAAAAACACAGGGCAATGAGTAAATGGAGCATGATCCGCCTTGGCTGTAAGATATGGGGTGGCAAAGCCGGTTTTCAGTCTGGAACCGGCCAGAACCGGCCTATGCAGGCATATGTAGCTTTTTATCTATTAATTTTTCTTTCACTCCTGTTGCGCATAGTGTGGCGGGCAACGGAGCGCATCCTATGGCTTATAAGCATATGATAAAATTGAAAAAAATAATATTTCCGGCTCTGCTGGCATCGGCCATATTTCCGGTTTGTGCCGGTGCATCCGATCTGGAGGCCATACAGCTTCAGACCGATCAGGCGCATATTCTGCGGCTCGATAAACCGGTGAAATCCGTCATCCTCGGCAATGAGGACATTGCCGATGCTGTGATGCAGGATGCAAAAACCATTGTACTGACAGGGCGCAGTAATGGTGTGACCAATCTGGTGGTGATGGATCAGGATGGTAATACGATGCTCGATGAGCAGATTATGGTCGGGCAAAATGAGGTGGCGACAACGCGGATTTTCCGTGGAGCCGATGTGCTGGTTCTGTCCTGTACTCCGCAGTGCGAGCCGAAAAAGCTGAAGTAATCCGCTTTTCATTCAGCTTTTCGCTTACAGTGCCGCTGTTTCATCTCTGAGGTCGTTTTAAGTCATGATCAGACAAATGCTCAGCCGCTTCAGACGGGATGAAAAAGGTGTCACAGCCGTTGAATTCGCGCTGGTGGCCTTTCCGTTTCTGGTTTTCATCTTTGCGATTATCGAGCTGGGCATCAGTTTTGTGGCACAGCAAATGCTGTCATCTGCCACAGAAAATCTGAGCAGGCAGTTTTATACAGGACAGCTGACAACGGAAAATACAACGCCGCAACTGGTACGGGACAAAATCTGCAATCAGATCCAGTTCATGGTTGCGCAGGGCTGTCCGAATTTGAGTATTAATCTCAATCATTACAGCAGTTTCGCTGATGTGCCGGTGACAGGACTGGTGACAGCACAAGGTGAATTGGCATTGCCGCAAGTGATCAATCTGGGCGGCGCATCGACACTCAATCAGCTCAATGTATTGTATCGCTGGCCGACAATCACCAATATTTTCTATTTAACAGGATCAGATGTTAAGCCGGATAATCATATTATCCCGCTTTTCACCACGATGACCTGGCAGAATGAGCCATATTGATGATGTATCACGGGCAGAAAGTTTCCTCTCTAAAGCTGTGTTTGAAGCATATAGTGCCGTTTTTTACCGGTATTTTGCGCAAAAGCCGGATATTTCTTGGTGATCAGCGCGGTGTTTCCGCGGTTGAATTTGCGCTGTTATTGCCGGTGATGGTGCTGATCTATGCGGGCGTTGTTGATGTCTCACGCGGGGTGGAAGCGGATAAAAAAGTCAATCGCGTTGCCAGTGTTGTCGGTGATTTGGTAAGCCGGCAAATTAAAGTTGAGGCGATTCAGCTTGATGATATTTTTGAAATCGGCGCGGCAACAATGGCACCGGCAGGCGGCAAGCCTGAAATCAAAATAACATTCCTCAATATTGAAGATAAAAAAGTTGGCGGCCAACTTCCGGCGCGGGTTCTGTGGTCACACAGCACGCGGGGCATGGTCACGGATAAGCCGGGGCAACGTATTGATATTCCGGATAATCTTCGGATTGAGAAATTATCCTATATCCGCGTTGAAGTGCAGTATAAATATCAGCCGCTGATGTCCTTCGCCATTCCGGCGCTTAATCTGAGCGAGGTCTATTATCTTAGCCCGCGTTATACGAATGAGATCCCGTGTAACGGCTGCTGATTTCCTTTCTTGACCGCAACTGTGCCTTTCATGATAGAGCTTGTGCCGGAAATTTGCACAAGCTGAACAGCGTTGATCCGGTTTGCCGGTGAGCCTGCTCTGGGAATTGAAAGGGTACATCAATGCGCCGCGTTATACTCATCGTACTCGATTCTTTCGGTATTGGCGGCGCGCCGGATGCAGCGGCCTTTGGTGATGAAGGTGCCAATACTCTGGCGACGATTACTACGGCCTGTGCCGCAGGCAACAGCACGCTTCAGGTGCCGCATATGATGGCGCTGGGGCTGGGGCAGGCGGCACAATGTGCAACGGGGCATTTTCCTGCCGGTCTGCCTGCCGATATACCGGTAACGGGCTTATGGGGCGCTGCCTGTGAGGTTTCCAAGGGGAAGGACACCCCTTCCGGCCATTGGGAAATTGCCGGTCTGCCGGTGCCGTTTGACTGGGGCTATTTCCCGAAAACCGTACCGGCTTTTCCTCAGGAACTGACGGATGCGATGATTGCTGCGGCAAATCTTGAAGGTATTCTCGGCAATTGCCATGCATCGGGCACGGAGATTATTGCGCAGCTTGGCGAAGACCATATCCGCACCGGCAAACCGATCATCTATACATCTGCCGATTCTGTGATCCAGATTGCCGCCCATGAGACGCATTTTGGTCTGGAGCGTCTTTATGATCTTTGTGCCAAAACCCGTCTTCTGGTTGATCCTTTAACAATCGGCCGTGTGATTGCGCGTCCTTTCACCGGAGAAAAGGCTGCGGATTTTGAACGCACCGGTAACCGGCATGATTATGCCGTACCGCCGCCACAGACGACTGTGCTGAATCTGGTGGAGGCATCCGGCCATGAAACCTATGCGGTGGGTAAGATCAGCGATATTTTTGCCGGATCGGGCATTACCCATGAATTGAAAGCGCATGGCAATGAAGCATTGGTTGATGCCACGCTTACAGCGATAGACAAGGCGCAGGACGGTGATCTGATTTTCACCAATCTGGTTGATTTTGACAGTCTTTACGGGCACCGCCGCGATATTGCCGGTTATGGCGCGGCCTTGGAGGCTTTTGACCGGCGTTTGCCGGAACTTATAGCAAAAATGCAGGGCGGAGATGTGCTGATTCTCACCGCAGATCACGGCTGTGATCCGTCATGGCCGGGCACAGATCACACCCGCGAAACTGTGCCGGTGCTGATTGCCGGTGCAGGGGCTGGCACCATTGGTATGCGCCATAGTTTTGCAGATATTGGCAAATCCGTTGCCGCTTATCTGGGGCTTGAAAACAGCCTTGCCGGTGAAGATTTCCTGACAGGACAGACGGGAGCGCATCATGCCTGAATTGCCGGAGGTTGAAACCGTCCGCCGAGGTTTGCAGCCGGTTATGGAAGGCGCGAAACTGGAGAAACTGGTGCTCAACCGGCCTGATCTGCGGTTTCCGTTTCCTGAAAATCTGGCAGAGCGCCTGCAAGGACAGACAATTATTTCTCTGGGGCGGCGGGCCAAATATTTGCTGATCGAATTTGAAGACGGGGCAAGCCTGATAAGTCATCTCGGCATGTCCGGCTCTTATCGTATCGAGCCGGATTTACGCGCACCGCAAAGGGATAATGGCGCGGGTGAGTTTCACTATCCGCGCTCCAAAAACACGGCGCATGATCATGTGATCCTGCATCTGGCAACGCAAAATTACGGTGAGCGGCAGGTGATTTATAATGATCCGCGCCGTTTCGGCTTCCTGTTGCTGGCAGAAAGCTGGCAACTGGCCGGTCATGCATCACTGAAAGGCCTTGGTATTGAGCCGACCGGCAATGATTTGTCAGGGCTGGTATTGGCGCAATTGTTTAAGAATAAGAAAGTGACCCTGAAGGCGGCATTGCTGGATCAGCGGCTGATTGCGGGGCTTGGCAATATTTATGTCTGCGAGGCATTGTGGCGGACAGGTCTGTCGCCTTTGCGGGCTGCGGGGGAGATTGCGGAAAATCCGCAACTGGCTGAATTGCTGGCACTATCAATCCGCGACGTGATTGCCGATGCGATTGCTGCAGGTGGTTCAAGCCTGCGCGATCACCGGCAGGCTGACGGAACATTGGGCTATTTCCAGCATAGTTTTGCGGTTTATGACCGTGAGGGAGAACCATGCCGGCGTTGTGGGGCGATTATTGAGCGTATTGTACAAAACGGGCGCTCGACTTTCTATTGCAGCGCCTGTTGCAGCTAGAGCATGTCCAGCCAAAACTGCAAAGCGGTTTTGCATAAGGATAATGTGACGAAATAAATACTGAGAGCGCCAGCTCTTAGACCTTGCAGCGGATGATAGGGTTTTACGTCAAATAAAACGGTAAAAGCGGTCTTCTTTAATCAGAAACACCGTTCAGAGGAGCAGACTGATGGCATATGAAACGATTCTTGCTGAAACGCGCGGGAAAGTCGGGCTGGTGCGGTTGAACCGCCCGCAGGCGCTCAATGCGCTGAATACGCAATTGATTACCGAACTGACACAGGCTTTGCAGGCATTTGACGGCGATGATGCCGTCGGTGCGATTATTATCACCGGCTCTGAAAAAGCTTTTGCGGCAGGCGCCGATATTAAAGAAATGCAGAATCTGAGTTTCGCGGATGCCTATGGCCGTGATTTTCTCAGTGACTGGGAAGGGATTAATGCCATCCGCAAGCCGGTGATTGCAGCTGTCAGCGGATACACGCTGGGCGGCGGCTGCGAATTGGCAATGATGTGTGATTTCATTATCGCTTCGGAAACCGCTAAATTCGGTCAGCCGGAGATTACGCTCGGCATTATTCCGGGCATGGGTGGCACCCAGCGCCTTGCCCGTTTTGTCGGCAAATCCAAGGCAATGGATATGGTGTTGACCGGCCGGATGATGGATGCGGCGGAAGCCGAACGCTGCGGTCTGGTTTCCCGCGTGGTTGCTGCAGATGCTTTGCTGGAAGAGGCACTGAAAGCGGCGGAACGGATTGCCTCTTTCTCGCGGCTCTCGGTGCTGATGGCCAAAGAATCGGTCAATCGTGCTTTTGAAACCACTTTGCAGGAGGGGCTTAAATATGAGCGCCGTTCCTTCCATGCATTGTTTGCAACGGAAGACCAGAAAGAAGGCATGGCGGCTTTTGTCGATAAAAGAACGCCATCCTTCTCAAACCGCTGATTATCGCGGCTTGAGTCGCGCGCAAAATGCTCTGCTTTTGCCTGTAAGGCGGGGCAGAGCCGCAAGAATGGCTTTTGAAACCGTCTTTTCCGGGATTCCGGCTCTCAGGGCGCGAGAATCCACATTGACGAGACGGACAAGCTGATCTATAAGCGCGCAACAGTGAGACGGCTTTCGGGCTGTCCGGATAGATTTTTGCCCGGTGGCCTGCCCCTTCGATATGAATATCGATGCTGAAAAGCCCGCTGGAAAGCTGACAGAAAAAGAGAGGCATTTATGGCCAATACACCTTCGGCCAAGAAGGCGGTTCGTAAAATCGAAGCCCGCACCGAGGTCAACAAGTCCCGTCGTTCGCGCGTTCGCACTTTCATTCGCAAGTTCGAAGACGCTGTAGCACTCGGTGATAAAACTGCTGCACAGGCTGCATTCAAGATTGCAGAACCTGAACTGATGCGCGCTGCTTCCAAAGGCGTTGTTCACAAGAACACAGCTTCGCGTAAAGTATCGCGTCTGGCTGCACGTCTTAAAGGCATGAGCGCCTGATATCAGGCTGCCTGATGATACAGAAAACCCGGTCTTTGTACCGGGTTTTTTTGTGTCCTGATTTTACGGCCATTCTTGCCTGTTTTGAGCCTCCTGAGCCGGAGGTTTTCCGGAGCCATATACCAATGCGTGCGCCGCTTGTGACGCGCTCCGTATGGCATTTCCGCATCTGTCTGTGCCAAGCCTGTCTTTGAGCTTTTGTACGGATCATTCTTCCGGGCAGGCAGAGCATTTCGAGCCCGAAATATACAGCGGTTTTGCGTGAGGATAATGCGACAAAACAAAGAGTTAGAGTGGTTCCAGCGATTCTGATTTAACTGAAACGGCTTTCGGTTGTTTGGCCGCCCGTTGAGATTCGGCTTCCGGTGAGAATCGGTGGCCTTTTAAGCAGAGTCTCCTGATGGATCGCGGTGATTCCGGCCGCTTGTATTTTTATATTTGCAATAAATTTTATAAGCCCCGTTCGCCTTTATGCACAGTTCCGTTCTGAGTCTGGGGATTGCACCGGAGCTATCTGAGTCAAGTGAAATATTATTATTTTTTTTAGCCCCGCAGATTCCGGAAGGGTTAATAATTGCTCCGATAAAAAGATGTTGAATCCAAAGGTCTTATTAATTTCAGACCCTGTGTAAGTGTAATTTTGCGTATCGAAAGACAAATCAAATGATTAAAAATCCATTAACGGCGGTCTTGCCCTAAGGCCGGAAGTTTCGCTAATGTTAGCTGATCAGTGCTCTGGACCATCGGCATAAGAGCTGTCAGCGTCCGGTTATAATTTCATGGTGTGCAAAGCGTTCTGACGCAGAATTCATGTTCTGTGAATGCATCTTTGTGTGCTTTGAAAATCTGCACTGTGGGGGAATTGTCCTGAACGGGGATTTGTTCTGCCAGTGCGGAAATGATGAAGGCTGTTCTGTCATCGGCAGAATGGCCGCCTGAATGAGAATTTACCAGGCATTAACCTGAATAAAGTTTTGCGTCGCCGCAGATTGAAACAGAGGTTGTTGAATGGATGAATACGGGCAATCAGCATAGAGGAACTCGGACATGAGTCGTCACGCGGAAGATCAGAGCCGCTGACCGGCCAACAGAAGCGAACAGAATTTCATCTGATCAGCGAAAAAAGAGAGCAGGAACCCGGCAACAGTCCGGACAGCCTGCTGAGAAACAAGCATCAGCCAAAAGATGCTGCCGGCACGGATGTGACAATCCGGCCGAAACAGAAACTGAACCGGTATTGTGAGGCAAAAATGATTGCAAAGAATGAGGCTAAACTGGACGTGATGAGCACAACCGGTCAGCCGATCCCGCCGATCAGCCACAATGCACAGGTTCAGGCCGTTTCGGCGCCGGAATTTATGAGTGAGAAAGAGAATATGACTTTAACAACCGCTTCTCCTGATGAGGCTTTTGAACGTCTGCTGAGCAAGCTGAAAGCACGTGTTGGCAGTGAGATATTCTCTTCATGGTTCGGTCGTCTGAAGCTGGATGAAGTCTCCAAGAGCGTTGTGCGTTTTTCTGTTCCGACAGCCTTTTTGCGCTCATGGATCAATAATCACTATGCGGAAATGCTGACCATGCTCTGGCAGGAAGAAAATCCGCAAATTCTGAAAGTTGAAGTTGTTGTCCGCGGTATGAGCCGCGCTGCGCGTCCTGTGATGCCGGTGGCTGATGTGGTGCCGGAAATCCCGCAAATCGCTGCACAACCGCGTGAAAAGCCGGTTTTCCCTGTCGGTCAGAGCTTCTCGGCAGAAAAGCGCACCAGTCAGGTTGAAGCTGCGGCGCAGGGGGCTGCTGCCGGTTCGGTACTCGGCTCCCCGCTTGATCCGCGTTATACATTTGACAGTTTTGTAGATGGTGCCTCCAACCGCGTGGCACTTGCCGCTGCCCGCACCATTGCTGAAGCCGGTTCCAGCGCCGTGCGCTTCAACCCGCTGTTCATCCATGCCTCTGTCGGTCTTGGTAAAACCCATCTTCTGCAGGCAATTGCCGCCAGTGCTTTGCAGCGTCAGGACAAGCCGCGCGTGGTTTATCTGACCGCTGAATATTTCATGTGGCGTTTTGCAACCGCGATCCGCGATAATAATGCGCTGTCCTTCAAGGAACAGCTGCGTGATATCGACCTTCTGATCATTGATGATATGCAGTTCCTGCAGGGCAAATCCATCCAGCACGAATTCTGCCATCTGATCAATACGCTGCTCGACAGCGCCAAGCAGGTTGTTGTGGCAGCTGACCGTGCGCCGTCCGAACTGGAATCGCTTGATGTGCGTGTACGTTCCCGTCTGCAGGGCGGCGTGGCGCTGGAAATGGCGGCTCCGGATTATGAAATGCGCGTGGAAATGCTCAAGCGCCGTCTGAGCGCTGCACAGGCTGAAGAACGCAATATTGAAATCGCCGATGAGATTCTCGCTCATGTGGCCCGCACCGTCACCGGTTCCGGCCGTGAATTGGAAGGTGCATTTAACCAGCTTCTGTTCCGTCAGTCTTTTGAGCCTAATCTCTCCATCGACCGCGTTGATGAATTGCTGGGTCATCTGACCCGCGCCGGTGAACCAAAGCGCATCCGTATTGAAGAAATTCAGCGCATTGTTGCCCGTCATTACAATGTGTCAAAGCAGGATCTTCTGTCCAACCGCCGTACCCGCACCATTGTAAAACCGCGTCAGGTGGCAATGTATCTGGCGAAAATGCTGACCCCGCGTTCACTGCCGGAAATCGGCCGCCGTTTTGGCGGACGTGATCACACCACGGTTCTTCATGCTGTGCGCAAGATCGAAGACCTGGTCGGTGCTGATACCAAGCTGGCGCAGGAGCTGGAGCTGCTCAAGCGCCTGATCAATGAGCAATCCGCATAATGTGCTGCTGATAAGCTGATTCTGTGCCGCGTCTTCGAGCGCGGCACAAAGCGTCTGTCATGCCGGATTTGTGAAAGAACAGCATCAAACGGCTGTTTCCGGCAGGAATATGCGGAAGAATATACCATGCGTTGTTCTGCGGACTTGCAAAACAACCAGAAACTCTGGCAATTTACTGACCCAAACAGGCGCCTGTCGCGCCGTGATCTCCGGGACAGTTTTGTTTGTTGCCGGACAGATATTAGCGAGTTCTGTTCATCATGCGCGTAACCATTGAACGATCCAATCTTCTTAAGTCCCTCAACCATGTGCATCGTGTGGTTGAACGCCGCAATACAATTCCGATTCTCTCCAATGTGCTGTTGCAGGGGGAAGACGGTGTGCTGAAGCTCAAGGCAACCGACCTTGATCTGGAAGTAACCGAATCGACCGATGCCGCCATTGATGTGGCAGGTGCCACCACGGTTCCGGCACATCTGCTCTATGATATTGTGCGCAAGCTGCCCGATGGCGCTGAAGTGATGCTGGCCAATAATGAAGACGGCACCGCGATGTCGGTGGTGTCCGGCCGCTCCTCTTTCCGTCTGCAGTGCCTGCCGCAGTCTGATTTCCCTGAACTGACCGCCGGTAGTTTTACCCATACATTCCGTATGGATGCAGGCGCTCTGAAACGCCTGATCGACCGCACCAATTTTGCGATTTCAACGGAAGAAACCCGTTATTACCTCAATGGTATTCACCTCTATGCCGGTGAAGATGACGGCCGTCTGGAACTGCGTGCCGTTGCCACTGACGGTCACCGTCTGGCACGCGCTGCGATGGAAGCACCGAGCGGTGCCGAAGGCATGCCAGCCATCATCATCCCGCGCAAAACCGTGGCTGAATTGCAGAAGCTGGTTGATGCACCGGATATGCAGGTGACGATTGAAGTCTCGGATGTAAAAATCCGCTTCACCGTTGGCACAGTGGTTCTGACCTCGAAGCTGATCGACGGCACATTCCCTGAATATAAGCGGGTGATTCCAGCCGGTAATGACCGTAAGCTGGTGATTGACCGTCAGAGCTTTGCCGCTTCTGTTGACCGCGTCTCGACCATTTCCAATGAAAAAGGCCGCGCGGTTAAACTCAGCATTTCCGATGGTCTGCTGACACTGACCGTGAACAACCCTGATTCCGGTTCTGCGACGGATGAAGTTCCGGCCGGTTATGACAGTGAACCGATGGAAATCGGCTTTAACTCGAAATATCTGCTCGATATCACATCGCAGCTTTCCGGCAAGGAAGCCGTGTTTATGCTGGCCGATGCCGGCTCGCCAATGCTGGTGCGTGATGAAGGTGATGAACATCTGATCTATGTTCTGATGCCAATGCGTGTATAAGTGCACGGGTGAGCACAGATATAAACATTGATGCACAAATTTCAGGTCGCAGCGAGCGGGTCAGTTTCCGCCGTCTGCGGCTTGCGCATTTTCGCAATTATGAAAGCCTTTCTCTGCCGCTGAGCGGCGGGCATGTGGTGTTGACCGGCGAGAATGGTGCAGGAAAAACCAATCTTCTGGAAGCCGTGTCTTTCCTGTCGCCCGGACGGGGCATGCGCCGTGCAGCCTATGCGGATGTCAGCCGCAGCGGGGCGCCGGATGGTTTTGCCATCCATGCATTGCTGGAATCGGCAAGCTATGGCGAGGCAGAGATCGGCACCGGTCTGGCCGGTACCAATGGCGAGGCGGGGCGCAAAGTCCGTATCAATGGTGCGCCTGCAAGCGCTGACCAGATGCTCGATTATTCCCGTATCATCTGGCTCATTCCGGCTATGGACGGGCTGTTTACCGGATCGGGCAGTGACCGCCGCCGTTTTCTCGACCGTATGGTGCTGGCGATTGATGTCAGCCATGGCAAGCGCGTGCTGGATTATGAAAAAGCCATGCGCAGCCGCAACCGGCTGATTTCCGATTATAACAGCGATACGCAATGGCTGGATGCGATTGAAGCGCAAATGGCCGAGCTTGGTACGGCGATTGCTGCCGCGCGTGCGGAGCTGATGAGCCTGATTGCAGGCATGATCGAGCAGACGCCCGATGGCAGTCCGTTTCCGAAAGTGGATTGTTTTCTGGAAGGTGAGCTGGAAGGCCGTATCCGGCTGGAAGCTGCGCTGGATCTGGAAGAAAATTTCCGCCGTACATTGCGCGATATGCGCAGCCGCGATCGTGCGGCAGGGCGCACGCTGGACGGGCCGCACCGCACCGATATGGTGGTGCATCACCGCCCCAAGGGTATGCAGGCGGCACTGTGCTCCACAGGCGAGCAAAAGGCGCTTTTGATCGGGCTGGTGCTGGCGCATGCACGGCTGACAGCAGGGCTGTCCGGGATGGCGCCGGTGCTGCTTCTGGATGAAATTGCCGCCCATCTCGATGAAGGCAGGCGTGCCGCTCTGTTTGATATTATTGATGATCTGGGCGCACAGGCTTTCATGACCGGAACCGACCGTGCATTGTTCCGCGATCTGAAGGGCGAGGCGCAATTTTTCAATGTCAGCGCAGCATCACTCACCCCTTATGATATTTGAAAAGGCACGGTTTCTGCGTTAAGCTCAGATTATGAGTACACCGGCTGAGCCTTTTTCTGGGTTGGAAATCGAGCGTTATGCGCGCCATATTGTTCTGCCGGAAATCGGCGGGGCAGGGCAGCAGAAGCTTAAAAATGCGCGCGTTCTGGTGATCGGCGCGGGTGGGCTTGGCAGCCCTGCATTGCTCTATCTTGCGGCCGCCGGTGTCGGCCATCTCGGCATTGTTGATGATGATATGGTGACGCTTTCCAATTTGCAGCGCCAGATCGTCCATCACACGGACAGTATCGGCGAGAATAAGACCGACAGCGCTGCCGCAACCATGCACCGTATCAATCCGCATATTGAAGTCGCGTGTCACACCATGCGGCTGACTGCGGAGAACGTGACGGAACTGTTCTCGGCCTATGATATTATCGTTGACGGCTCGGATAATTTCGCCACCCGCTATCTGGTGGCTGATCATGCTGCTTTACTGAAAAAAGCGCTGGTGACCGCAGCTATGGGGCGCTTTGACGGTTCGCTGACGGTGCTGAAACCCTATGAGCGGGATATGCAGGGCAATCTTTATCCGCACTATCGTGATCTGTTCCCGCAAATGCCGCCGGATGGAATGCTTCCCGCCTGCGCTGAGGCCGGTGTGGTCGGGGCATTGCCTGCGATTCTCGGCTCTTTGCAGGCCATGGAAGTGATCAAGCTGATTACCGGTATCGGTGAGCCATTGCTCGGGCGTTTGCTGCTCTATGATGCATTGGCAGCGCGGTTTGAAACCATGCGCTATAAAAGGCGGGCGGAGCGCGGGCAGACAGATGAGTGAACAGAAGCCACAATTTAGCATTTTTACGGTTACGCCTGATTATGATGGCTTTGATGCGCTGTTGCGGCTCATTCAGGATGCCTTTGCCACGATGGACGGTGTGATTGATCCGCCAAGCTCGGCCAAATTGCTGAACACGCAGCATTTACGCGAAAAAGCAGAACAGGAAACCGCTTATGCTGCGGATTATCAGGGCAGGCTTGCCGGTTGCGTGTTTCTTGCCGATAAAGGTGACCATCTCTATCTTGGCAAACTGGCGGTGGATGCGCAGTTTCGCGGCTGCGGGCTGGCACGGCTTTTGACGGAACAGGCAGAAAAACTGGCGCTTACCCGTTCAATGTCGCATATTGACCTGCAGGTGCGTATTGAACTGACCGACAATCAGCGCCTGTTCAAAAGGCTGGGTTTTGTGGTCGTGGCAGAGACTATGCATCCGGGCTTTGACCGTGTGACATCGCTGACAATGAGAAAATATCTGAAAGACATATCCGGCGGTGATGGCGCAGCATAATTTCCGATAAAATGAGAATGAAGGGGAGGGGCGCATGGTGCTTGCGCTGAGCGCGGAGGAGCGCGCTGTTATCAATGGCCGTGACGGAGCAGGGGCAGCCATGGCCATGCGCATTGTGGCCAGAACGGCGGAACTGATGGGGGCACCAAGGCTTATTCCCATTGCCTCCGCCCATATTGATGGTGCGCTTTATCATGGTGACAGCGGCACCTATTTTGCAGAAAAACTGGTTGAAGGGCAGGCAAAGGTCGGGGTACGCGCCACGCTTAATGTCGGTTCGCTGGATCTGACCGGTTGTTCGGGCAACCGGCTGCCGCCCCATGAGGCGGCGATGGCCAGACGCATGATGCAGGCCTATATCAAACTCGGTTGTGAACCGTCATGGACCTGCGCCCCCTATCAGGCAGGGCACCGGCCGCAAACCGGCACGGATGTGGCATGGGGCGAATCGAATGCGGTGGTGTTTTGCAATTCGGTTTTAGGGGCACGTACGAATCGCTATGGCGATTATCTCGATATTGCCTGCGCCATTGCCGGTCGCGCACCGGATTACGGGCTGCACAGGGCGGAGAATCGCCGCGCAAGCGTGCTGGTGGATATGAGCGCCCTTGATTCTGCCCTTTTCAGTCAGGCTGTGGCATGGCCGGTTCTCGGTAATCTTTACGGGCGGCTGATCGGTGATTCTGTCGGCGTGGTCACAGGCATTGCACCGGAAACTGTGTCTGAGGATGACTTGAAGGCTTTTGGTGCGGCTTCCGCCTCATCGGGTGCTGTGGGCCTGTTTCATATAGCAGGCTGTACGCCGGAGGCACCGGATGCACGAACTGCCTTGCAGGGCTATGAACCGGCAGAGATGATCCGCGTTACTCCGCAAATGGTACGCGACGCACGCAAAGGACTTTCAACCGTTGAGGCCGACCGGATTGATGCCGTGGCAATCGGCAGTCCGCATTTATCGCTCGATGAATTTGATTTGCTTGAAACGGCACTCGCAGGCCGACGGTTAAATGTGCCGCTTTATGCCTGTACGGGACGGCATGTGTTGCGGGAACTGGAGAAAAATGACCGGCGGCAGAGATTGGAGCAGGCCGGTGTGATTGTGGTGGCGGATACTTGCGTGGTGGTTACGCCGATCCTGCCGGAAAAAGACAATGCGGTGCTGATGACCAATTCCGGTAAATTTGCCCATTATGCGCCCGGAAATACCGGCTATGGTGTTGTCTATGGTTCTTTGCAGGAATGTGTGGAGAGTGCCGTCAGCGGCCATGTCCGTTTTTCTGAAAGGGCATGGCTATGAGTGCAGATCATATACAGGCCAAAGTGCTGGTTGCAGGGCAGGCCGTGCAGGCGGAGGGCTTTGCCCTGACCGCGCCGATCAGTTTTTGGGGCGGGGTAAATCCGCAGACCGGCCTGATCGCCAATGTGCGGCATCCGCAATATGGACATTCTGTTTCAGGTAAAATTCTCTGTCTGCCGGCAACGGTCGGTTCGTCATCGGCTGCGGCCGTTTTGCTGGAACTGGTTTATGCCCGTCTGGCGCCGGCGGCGATCATTCTCCATGAGCCGGATGCTATTTTGTTGCTGGGGCTGATTGTGGCAGAAGAAATGGGGCTGCCTATCCCCCCTGCCTATCAATTGGATCGTAATGCCTATGGCGGTTTGGATCAGCAGAATTTGCATATTAATGAGCAGGGCATGATCCGGTTGCTGTAAAGAAAAGAGCCGGAATGTCCGGCTCTTTCATCATTCCAGTTTAAAGTATCAGAGCAAGCTTTATGCGCCCGATGGGATGCACAAAACTTTAATATTGTTTCTCACGGTCAACGAGATTGATCAGCGTGCCGTCACGCTCATAATCCGTGATCATCTTGATAATTTCCGGCGCCAGTGCGGTTGCCGAAGAACTGGCTGCGGCATGCGGCGTGACCATGACTTTCGGATTGCTCCACAGCGGGCTTGTTTCCGGCAGTGGCTCTGTCTCAAACACATCCAATGCAGCGGCAGAAAGCTGGCCGCGTTCCAGTGCCGCCAGAATATCTGCCTCATTTTGCAAACCGCCGCGTCCGGCATTGATCAGAACCGGCGCGCCAAGCGGGCCATCTTCTTTCATCCGTCCGAAGACAGACATCGAGAGAATGCCTTTGGTTTCCGGTGTCAGCGGCAGCAGGCAGACGAGAATATCAACCTGTTTGAGAAACTCGGTCAGGCCGTCTTTGCCGTGATAGGTCTCAACACCGGCAACATCCTGCGGGCGGCGGCTCCAGCCGCTGACATTAAAGCCGAGAAATTTCAGCTTTTCTGCCGCATCACGCCCCAGAACGCCCAGACCCATAATCCCGACATTAACCTCATTGGCGGCAGGCTGACGGCGCTCTTCGCGCCAGATTTTTTTGACCTGCTGGGCACGGTACTGGCTGCCGAGACGGTGGTGATCAAGCACCTGCCACACCACATATTCCGTCATCCGCATGGTCAGGTCCGGCGAGATGGTACGCACAATCGGCAGATCAGGCACCAGATCATCATGGAACACATGATCCACACCGGCACCGAGCGAGAAGATGACTTTCAGATTGGGCAGATTGGCCAGTGAGCCGCGTTTCTGTTTCCAGACCAGAGCATAATCAATAGATGCCTCATCGCCCGGCTTGACCTCGGTGACGATTTCGCGATCCGGTGCATGTTTGGCAAAAGCTTTGAACCAGATATCCGGATCCCAGCCGGTGACTGCAAAATAGATTTTACCCCGAGGCTTCACTGCTGCATTCATTGATTTACCACTCCCTTTTCAGCCGTTTCCAGACGGAAAGCGGCTGCCATCAATGCCCGTGTGTAGTCTGTTTGCGGCGCTTCAAAAATCTGCTGCGCCGGACCATATTCCACGGCCTTGCCGTTACGCATAACAAGAACATGATTGGCAAGGGCTTTGACAACACGCAAGTCATGGCTGATGAAAAGATAGCTCAATTCATGCTTTTTCTGTAAATTGCGCAGCAATTCCACCACCTGTGCCTGCACGCTCATATCAAGCGCGGAGGTCGGCTCATCCAGCATCACAAAACGCGGATTGAGCACCATGGCGCGGGCAATAGCGATACGCTGGCGCTGCCCGCCGGAAAACTCATGCGGATAGCGGAAACGGCTTTCCGGATCGAGATTAACCTCATGCAAAGCGGCGACCACTTTATCATCGCGCTCATCGGCGGTGAGCTTGGGCTCATGCACCAAAAGCCCCTCGGCAATAATTTCAGCCACCGACATACGCGGCGACAATGAGCCGAACGGATCCTGAAACACGATCTGCATTTCACGGCGCAAGGCACGCATATCCTTGAATGAAAACTGGTCGATATTACGGTCTTCAAAGCGGATGGCGCCTTTGGAAGAGATCATGCGCGACAGCGCCAATCCCAAGGTGGTTTTGCCGGAACCGGATTCGCCGACAACGCCGAGGGTCTGCCCCGCACGCAGTTCCACATTAATGCCGTCCACGGCCTTCACATAATCAACGGTCTTGCGCAAAAACCCTTTTTTGATCGGAAACCAGACTTTGATATCCTCGCCGCGCATCACCAGCGGCGCATCATCCTGCGCGGGCAGCGGCTCGCCTTTCGGCTCGGCACTGAGCAAATGGCGGGTATAATCATGTTGCGGATTGGTGAAAATATCTTCCGTATAGCCGCTTTCAACAATCTTGCCCTGATGCATCACACAGACGCGGTCGGCAATCTTGCGCACCACGCCCAGATCATGGGTGATGAACAGCATCGACATATGCTGTGATTTTTTCAAGTCTGCCAGCAATTGCAAAATTTGCGCCTGCACCGTCACATCAAGGGCGGTGGTCGGCTCATCGGCAATCAGCAATTGCGGTTTATTAGCCAGCGCCATAGCAATCATCACGCGCTGGCGCTGCCCGCCGGACAATTGATGCGGATAGGATTGCAGGCGTTTTTCCGGTTCACGGATGCCAACTTCATTGAGCAGTTCAATCGTACGCACCCGCGCCTGCGTATCACGCATGCCCTGATGCAGGCGCAGGATTTCACTGATTTGCTGCTCAACCGTGTGCAACGGATTGAGCGATGTCATCGGCTCCTGAAAAATCATGGCAATATCATTGCCGCGGATAGCGCGCAATTTGTCATCTGACAAAGCCAGCATATCTTCTCCTTTGAAGAAGATCTGGCCGGACGGATGGCTTGCAGACGGATAGGGCAGCAATTTCAGCACCGACAAAGCGGAGATTGATTTGCCGGAACCGGATTCGCCCACCAGTGCAACGGTTTCGCCTTTGTGAATATCAAAGGAAATATGATCAACAGCCGTTCTGTCTTTGCCGTCCTGATGAAAGGCAATCGACAGGTCGCGGATGCTCAGCATGACATCGGCTTTTTGTGTGTGGGTCATTTAAAAGCCTTTCGCGGATCAAAGGCGTCACGCACAGCCTCGCCGACAAAGATCAGCAGCGACAGCATCAGGGAAATAACGATAAAGCCGGTTATGCCAAGCCATGGTGCCTGCAGATTGTTTTTGCCCTGCGCCAGCATTTCACCAAGCGATGCGGAACCCGGAGGCAGGCCGAAACCAAGGAAATCCAGCGAGGTCAGCGTGGTGATCGAGCCATTGAGAATAAATGGCAGGAAGGTCAGTGTCGCCACCATCGCATTGGGCAGGAGATGCCGCCACATAATGGTGCGGTTATTCACGCCCAAAGCGCGGGCCGCATTGACATATTCAAAATTACGCGCCCGCAGAAATTCCGCACGTACCACGCCGACAAAGGAAACCCATGAGAATAGCAGCATGATAAACAGCAATATCCAGAAGCCCGGCGGCAAAATGGCGGCAATGATCAGCAGCAGATAAAGCACCGGTATGGATGACCAGATTTCGATAAAGCGCTGGAAGATGAGATCAACCCAGCCGCCGAAATAGCCCTGCACGGCACCGGCGGTGACACCGATAACGGCAGAAAAAGCCGTGAGGATCAGGCCGAACAGCACGGAAATACGAAAGCCGTAAAGCGCACGGGCAAAGACATCGCGTGCCTGATCGTCGGTGCCGAGCCAGTTCATATTGCCGAGCACACAATTGGGGTCTTCTGTGCCCAGCGGATAGCGTGCGCAGCGCTCTTCTCTGGACATCAGCCAGAATGGTTTTGACGGTGCCGCTTCCGGAATTTCACTGTTTACGGTGCGGTAGGAATAGCGCACCGGCGGCCAGATCGTCCAGCCATTCTGGTTGATCTCGTCCTGTATCACCGGATCACGATAATCGGTGACAGCATAGAAACCGCCGAATTTTTCTTCCGGATAATCCACCAGCACCGGCATCAGAATTTCGCCCTTGTAGGAAACCAGTATCGGTTTGTCATTGGCGATAAATTCAGCAAACAGCGAGGTGATGAACAGAAACAGGAAAACCCACATTGACCACCAGCCGCGCCGGTTGGCCTTGAAATTGCGCCAGCGCCGCTGATTGAGCGGCGACAGAAACGGGCGCTTAACCCGTACAGGAGAGGCGGCAGTGATATCGCTCATCACACATCCCTCCGTTCAAAATCAATACGCGGATCAATCCATGTATAAGTGAGATCGGAAAGCAGGCTGACGAGCAGGCCGAGGAGTGAGAAGATAAACAAGTTGGCAAAGACCACCGGATAATCGCGGTTCAGCACAGACTGGTAGCCGAGCAGGCCAAGGCCATCGAGTGAGAAAATCGTCTCGATCAGCAGCGAGCCGGTAAAGAAGGCGGTGATGAAGGCACCGGGGAAACCGGCAATCACAATCAGCATCGCATTGCGGAAGACATGGCCGTAAAGCACCTGCCGTTCGGTCAGGCCTTTGGCGCGTGCCGTGGTGACGTATTGCTTGCGGATTTCTTCCAGAAACGAGTTTTTGGTGAGCAAAGTGGTGGTAGCAAAGGCCGACAATACCAGCGCCAGCACCGGCAAGGCCATATGCCAGACATAGTCAGTTATCTTGCCCCATAGGCTCATCTGGTCAAAATCAGGCGAGGTCAGGCCGCGCAGCGGAAACCAGTCGAGGAAAGAGCCGCCGGCAAACAGCACGATCAGCATAATCGCAAACAGGAAACTCGGTATCGCATAGCCGACAATGATGATCGCACTGGTCCAGACATCGAAACGCGAACCGTCACGCACGGCCTTGGCAATGCCAAGCGGAATGGAAATCATATAGGAAATCAAAGTGAGCCACAGGCCGAGCGAGATGGAAACCGGCAGTTTTTCCTTGATCAGATCCAGCACATCAATATCGCGGAAATAAGAGCGGCCGAAATCAAAGCGCGCATAGTTCCACAACATCTGGCCGAAGCGCTCCAGCGGTGGCTTGTCAAAGCCGAACTGCTTTTCAAGGCTGGCAATAAATTCAGGATCAAGCCCCTGTGCACCGCGATATTTCGAAGAGCTGCCACTGTCCATGGCTATACTGCCTGCATCGGCACCGCCGCCGGAAAGCCGGTCCATGGCATCGCCGCCTTGCCCCTGCAATTGCGCAATCACCCGTTCAACAGGGCCGCCCGGTGCAAATTGGATGACAGCGAAAGAAATGGCCATGATCCCCAGAATGGTCGGGATCATGAGCAGCAGGCGTCGGAGAATATAAGCGCCCATCAGATGGATAATCCTGTTTGTTTATTATTGTCTTTTGATAATTTAATACAAAGAGCTGAATTATGTTTTACCAATGCGTCCGGCTTTCTCTTCATCAAACCACCAGTGATATTCAGGATAACCGCCATAAGGGGGCGTCTCATTGATTCCGAATTTGTCCCAATAGGCCGTTGGCTGTCCATCAGCGCCCCAGCAGAAAATCCAGTCCCGCCGGTAGCGCAGCAACCGGTCAAGCACACGGACAACCGCAGTTAGGTCGGCACGATTATTGGCCGCATCAATATCATCGAGCAGCGCATCAATCAAAGGGGTGCTTGTGCCGGTATAATTCTGCGAGCTTGGCAGTTGCACGCTTTCCGAACCATAAAACAGCGCTAATGTTGCGCGGTCCGGCGTGGCAATCGGGGAGATGGTGGAGGCAAAGCCGATCATATCATAATCAAAATCCAGCAAACGCTTCTGATAGGTGGCCGCTTCCGCCATACGCACGGATGCATTGATTCCGATCGCCTGAAGGTTTTTGATCATCGGATTATAGACACGGTTGAAACCTTCCGCATTGTTCAGAATTTCCAGCGTGAAAACCTGCCCGTCTTTATCCGTAAGCCATTGGCCTTTGCGCATAAAACCGGCTTGTTTCATCAGTTCTGCCGCACGGCGCAATTGTTCGCGGTTGCGTCCGCTGCCATCCGTGACCGGCATAATAACCGGCTCGGCCAATAGAGCCGTGCGGGTTGCATCATCCATCAGAGCGGCATGGCGGGCAATCACGACCTGTTCCGCAGCATTGGCAGTGCCTGTTGCCTCAAAAGGCGAATTGCTGAAATTGGATTGCAGCCGCTTATAGACATTGCTGAACAGGTTGCGGTTGCTCCATTCAAAATCAAAACACAGCGTGATGGCTTCACGCACAAGCGGATTTTGAAAACGTGCACGACGCTGGTTGAGTGCCCAGCTCTGCATGGACGGGAACTGCCAGTCCGGAAAACGCTTTACGATGACTTTTCCTGATTGTACGGCACTGAAATTATAATCATTGACCCATGATTTGGAGGTGTTCTCGATACGCCAGTCCAGATCGCCCTTTTTAAAGGCTTCAAAAGCCGGTTGACTGTCGCGGAAAAACTCAACGCGGATTTTATCGAAATTATTGCGCCCGATATTTACATTGAGGTCTTTGGCCCAGTAATTTTCAACACGGTGATATTCAATAAACTGACCGGCAGAGAGCGCACCGACTTTATAGGCACCGGAGCCGAGCGGAATATTCAGATTATTACCGTCAAAACTGTTCTGCGCATAATAGGCTTTGGAGAGCACCGGCAGCGAGGCCATATTGACCATGATACGGCGGTTCAGGGCGGCATCATCGCTTTTCAGCACCAACTGCAATTGCCTGTCATCAAGTGCTGTTGCTTTTTCCAGCCGTCCCAGCAGCAGCCTGAGCGACGGATGCCCTTTTTCTTTGAGCAGTTCATAGCTGAAGGCAGCATCATGGGCGGTTACCGGCGTGTCATCATGAAAACGTGCCTGTGGCCGCAAGGTAAAAATATAGGTCTTGCCATCATCAGCAACGCTGACTGTTTCAGCCAGTAAGCCGTAAACAGCATCTGGCTCATCAAGTGCGCGCACCATAAGCGTGTCAAAACAATATTCCATGCGCGGCGGCGCATCGCCATTGGCTGAAAATGTATTGAGCGTGTTGAAAGTGTTTGATGCCTGATTGAGCGTCCACTGATTGACGGTAAAGCGGAAAGCACCGCCTTTGGGCGCCTGCGGATTAATATAGGCAAAATGGCTGAAATCTGCTGGATATTTCAGATCGTCAAAAATAGACAGGCCGTGTTGTGCAGGCAGGGCTACGGCAGGAGCCGTATTTCCAGATAAGGTTGCGGCTGAATCCGCAGCAGCGCGAAACGGCAAAAGGGCGGAGACAGTCGCCGCGCCGCTCAGACGGAGCAGGGCACGGCGGCTGACAGGACGTGTTCCGGTACCGGTAATATCTGACATGGTTTTCTCCTCTGGCTCGTGGGCGATAAAGGCTTGTCTTTTAGGCTCGGAACTTTGTGTTTCCGCTACAATACCAAATCAGAGTGAGCCATTTTATGGCTTTGGTTTCACCCACCAGGAGAAAACATCAATACCGGAATAGTCCGGCTGCTTTTCCGGCAGGCCGAATTTATTCCAATAAGCGACATTGATTGTGTCGGTATACCATTGCGGGACGGTATAATAATTCCACAGCAAAACACGGTCGAGCGCACGGGTTGCAGCAATCAACTCGTCACGGTCCTTCGCATAGACGACATGGTCGATCAGCTTATCAATTGCCGGATTTTTAATGCCGGAATAGTTTTTACCGCCTTTCATATCTGCGGCAATGCTGCTCCACATTTCCCGCTGCTCATTACCGGGGGACTGACTTTGCGCCACGATCGTCGTAATCGCGTCATAGTCGAAATCATTGACGCGTGCCTGATATTGCGCATCATCGACAACGCGCAGCGTGGCATTAATGCCAACACGGCGCAGATTGTTGATATACGGATTCACCACGCGCTCATCATTCGGATTATTGGTCAGAAACTCTATTGTGAAGACCTCACCTTTATCATTGGTGAGCTTACCGTCTTTCACGACCCAGCCAGCCTGTGCAAACAGGTCAATTGCCTGACGCAGATTGTTGCGCATGGCCTGTGGCGTGTCAAAAACCGGCAGCTTATAAGGTTTGGTGAAAACCTCTTCAGGGATTTCACCGCGCACGGTTTCAAGAATTTTCAGCTCCTCCGGTGAAGGCAGGCCGGAAGAGGCCAGATCAATACCGGCAAAATAGCTTTCAATCCGCTTATACTGGTTGAAGAACAGCAGGCGGTTCATGCTTTCAAAATCAAACACCCAGTTCAGCGCCTGACGGACACGGACATCCTGAAATTTTGCTTTGCGCGTATTCAGGAAAGTCCCCTGCATCCGGCCGGCTGCATGAAAAGGGAAACTGGCCTTGATGACATCCCCACGCTCCACGGCTGGAAAATTATATTGTTCTTTCCAGCGCTGGGCTATGTTTTCCAGGCGAAAATCATAGGTGCCGCCCTTTTTGAAGGCTTCCCATGTGGCATCATTATTCAGGAAATACTCGTATTTGACCTGATCAAAATTATTGCGTCCGACATGGGTCGGCTGGTCTTTTGCCCAATAATCATCAACGCGCTGCCATGTGATCGCCTTGCCCGGATTGACCGAGGCAATTTTATAGGCACTTGAACCGAGCGGAATTTCCAGCGTTGAACGGCTGATATCGCGCTGTTTGCCGTTTTTATCTTTGCCTTCCCACCAATGCTTGGGCAACACAACAAGATCACCCATAATGCTCGGCAATTCACGGTTTCCGGCCTTGTCGAAGGTGAAGGTGAGTTCATTCTCACCGGTTTTTTCCGCTTTCACCACATCGGCATAATAGCGGTTATAGAGCGGGGATTGTTTTTTCAGAGTCGCAAATGACCAGATCACATCTTCAACCGTGATCGGGGTCTTGTCATGCCAATGGGCTTTGGGATTGAGGCGGAATTTTACCCAGGAAAAATCATCCGGATATTGCATCGCTTCTGCAATCAGACCGTAGCTTGTCGAGCTCTGATCCGTCGACTGCTCCATCAGCGTATCATAAAGCATACCGCCGCCGAACTGAGCCAGACCGCTGGCAGCAACACCCTGAACCGTATAGGGATTCAGGGTGTCAAAAGTGCCGACGGCAACCTGATTGAGCGTACCGCCTTTGGGTGCATCCGGATTGACATAGTCATAATGCTTGAAGCCTTCTGGATATTTCGGCTCACCGGTAAGGCTGTTGGCATGGCGCCAAGGCAGGCCATTATCCGGTGCCTTATCCTGAGCCTGCGCCCAGCTTCCGCACAGGCTCAACCCTGCAACAAGCATAATCCGTAATGCTGCCTTCATTCTTCCACCCGATAAGTTGCCCCAGATATTGAGGGTTCACTTTAATGATCCTGCACTGAATTAAAAGTGAAAGCAGGCAAAAGCGGGTTAAAATAGGCAGAAGGAGAATTAAATCTTTGTAATGATCAGGCTTTTTTGACGAATTCTGTTTTCAGAACCAGTCCTTTGACCTGTTTCGTGTTGCATTCGATTTCACCGTCACGGCCGTTCAGGTGAATATTTTTCACCAGTGTTCCGCGCTTGATGGTTTCGGATGTGCCCTTCACTTTCAGATCTTTGATCAGAGTGACGGAATCGCCGTCCTGCAACTGGGTGCCATTGCTGTCGCGTACAATTGGTTCATCGGACATGTGAAAACCTTTCTTAAAAAAGTAAAAGCCGGGATATACCCGGCTTTAGGTTGTGCAACTGATTTTTGCAATCAGTTATTGGTTGCAGGCTGTTCAGCCGGAGCTTCCTGTGTCTGCGGAGCAGCCGGTGTTTCCGCAGGCGCTTGTGTTTCAGGAGCCGCAGGCGCTTCAGCAGGCTTTTCTTCTTCTGCCGCAGGCAATGGTGCCGGATTGTCAGACAGTGAGCGCAGATAAGCGATCAGATCAGCGCGTTCATTGTCTTTCTTGTCACCGGCAAAGCCCATGGCGGTGCCTTTGATATAGCCTTTCGGCGAGGTCAGGAACTTGTTAAGATGGTCGTAATCCCAAACTTCCTTGCCGCCTTGTGAAAATTCTTTCATCGCTGCGGAATAGCTGAAACCTTCAACGGTCGCGACCGGACGGTTCACCACATCCCAAAGATGCGGGCCGACTTTATTCGCGCCGCCTTTTTCGCCGGTATGGCAGGCTGTACAGCGTTTAAATACGGTTGCGCCGCGGGCAGGATCAGCAGAAGCCAGCAATGTGGCAATCGGCACGGCAACGGCTGCTTCTTTACCGGCAGGTGCCGCTGCAGCGCCGTCACCGGCAGCAATCTCATAACCGGCTTTTTCCGGATGTGGTGTCGAAAACAGCGCGTCAGATGAAAACGCAATGGTCATAACGACAAAAACCGTAGCCAGAAAGGCCATGATATATTTGTTGGATTGAGACGATTCCATGTGGCTGCT
Organism: Pseudochrobactrum asaccharolyticum; assembly: GCA_040392545.1. Taxonomy (GTDB): domain Bacteria; phylum Pseudomonadota; class Alphaproteobacteria; order Rhizobiales; family Rhizobiaceae; genus Pseudochrobactrum; species Pseudochrobactrum asaccharolyticum_A. The sequence continues at coordinate 295,719 of JBEBVV010000003.1, forward strand.
AGCGCTCCTCTTCCCCAACGCTTTTCATTGGCGGTAATTATTTTACGTCTGCGAAGACATATGTCCGCCATTACCGACTTTTGCCGGAAACTAGGTCTTTTACCGGACGCTGGCAACACCTATAAGAACTGCAGCACCCGTGACTTTTTGACACTTTGAGATGAGCAACCATGTCCAAGCCCTTTAAATCGCTGATCCTGATCCCAGCCCGTATGGCCTCAACACGCCTGCCCGGCAAGCCGCTGGCAGACATTGCCGGAAAGCCGATGATCGTTCATGTGGCGGAGCGTGCTGCCGCCTCAGGTCTGGGGCGGGTTGTGGTTGCCACCGATCATCCGCAGATCAAAGCGGCCGTTGAGGCGCATGGCATTGAAGCCGTGATGACGCGAGAGGATCATGAGTCCGGATCAGACCGTATTTATGAGGCGCTGCAAGCTATTGATCCTGAAAAAGAATTCGATGCGGTTATCAATGTACAGGGCGATTTGCCAACCATTGATCCGGCGATCATTCAAACCGCTTTGCAGCCGCTGATTGACGGGCCTGCGGATATTGCGACGCTGGCGGTTGAGATCAGTGATGCACAGGAAAAGACCAATCCGAATGTGGTGAAAATTGTCGGCTCACCGCTGGCCGGTACCAATACATTGCGCGCCCTTTATTTCACCCGCGCCACTGCACCTTACGGGGAGGGGCCGCTTTACCATCACATCGGCCTTTACGCTTATCGCCGTACCGCACTGGAACGATTTGTAGCACTTGGGCCTTCGGTACTGGAATTGCGTGAAAAACTGGAGCAGTTACGCGCTCTGGAGGCGGGTATGCGAATCGATGTGGAAGTGGTTCAATCCGTTCCGCTCGGTGTGGATACACCGGAAGATCTGGAAAAGGCGCGTCATTATCTGACCCGCTGAACTGTCTGTAAAAGCGTTCAATAACGATAAAAGGCACTAAAATGGTAGCGAAGACCAATAAAATAGCGTTTCAGGGTGAGCCGGGAGCAAATTCCGACACGGCCTGCCGCAATATGTTTCCGACAATGGAGCCGCTGCCATGTGCAACTTTTGAGGACGCATTTAATGCCGTTGAAAATGGTGAAGCCGATCTGGCAATGATTCCGATTGAGAATACGCTGGCCGGACGCGTTGCGGATATTCACCATCTTTTACCGGAATCGCGCCTGCATATTATCGGCGAATATTTCCTGCCGATCCATTTTCAGCTGATGGTGCTGCCGGGCACCAAGATGGAAGATATTAAGAGCGTACATAGCCATATTCATGCGCTGGGCCAGTGCCGCAAGGTGATCCGCAGTAATGGCTGGAAGCCGGTCATTGCCGGTGATACGGCCGGTGCCGCCCGCCAGATTGCGGAACTGGATGACAAGAGCAAGGCTGCTTTAGCACCGTTTCTGGCGGCCGAACTTTACGGTCTGGATATTTTGCAGGAAAATGTCGAAGACGCGGAAAATAACATCACGCGCTTTGTGGTTCTGTGCAAACAGGAGCAGTGGGCACCGCGTCAATCACCGGACGAACTGATGGTGACGACTTTTGTTTTCCGTGTGCGCAACGTTCCGGCAGCGCTGTATAAAGCAATGGGCGGTTTTGCCACCAATGGCATCAATATGACCAAGCTGGAAAGCTACCAGATCGGCGGTACTTTCATGGCCACGCAATTTTATGCGGATATTGAAGGCCATCCGGATGACCATCATGTGCAACTGGCGCTGGAAGAACTGGCCTTTTTCAGCAAGGAAGTGCGCATTGTCGGTGTTTATCCCGGCAGTGAGAACCGCAAGCAACTGCTTGCTGCTGAATAAGCTTTGAATGTTTGATCAAGAAAACGCCGGTTTATCCGGCGTTTTTTATGCGCTCTCCACCCAGTGGCGGATCAAGGTGCTGGCAATGGCACCCTGAGGCGGAGTGCGCAGCCCTTGCGGATGATTATCATCCAGCATGGTTCTGGCCTCTTCGCGTGTGAACCAGCGCCCGTCTTCCAGCTCGTCAGGATCAAGCCGGAGATCATCTGTTAAGCTCTGCGCAAAGCAGCCGAGCATCAGCGAATAGGGAAACGGCCATGGCTGGCTGGCATGATAAATCACGCGGCCGACCGAAAGGTTTGATTCTTCGCGCACTTCACGACGCACGGCATTTTCAACGGTTTCTCCCGGTTCCACAAAACCGGCAAGGCAGGAATAGGTCAATGGTGCAAAATGCGCGCCGCGTGCCATCAGGCATTGTTCGCCGGATGGTGTGTTACGGATAACCAGCATAATCACCACCGGATCGGTACGCGGAAAATGCTCGGCATTGCACGTCATGCAAAGCCGCTTGAAACCGCCGATGCGCATTTCCGTGCGATTGCCGCAACGCCCGCAAAACCGGTGTGTGCGGTGCCACGCAAGAAGGGCGGCTGCCTGTGCAACCATGCCGCTGAGTGCCGGTGTGAGCAGATTATGGGTATAAAGCGCCCGATATTCTGCGGCCTGTGTGCCGGCGGGCGGCGCATCCGTATCAATATCCGCTTCCAGTGCCAGATAGGCTTTGCCAGCCGTTTCGCCCAGCAGAATCAAATTATCCGACATATGGGTATCGGGGCTGACATCGGCAATGCCACAGAGTTTTTCGAGCTCTTGGCGGCTGAATAAAGCGCGCTGGTCGCCGGTTCCGTCCTGCCGCAAGATGATTCTGTTGCGTGCAAAGAGCAGAAACTGCGCATCAGGCTTGTTAAGCGCTGCGGGCAATGTTGCCTCGTCGCGCTTTTCGGCATGCGGATCAAGGGTCTTACCGGCAAAGCCGATAGTCAGATCGGTGAGGGAGGCTTTATCAGAAGACCGGAACATGAGCGCACAACATTAAGACTGAAAACGGGAAAGCTGGAAGACGGGATTTACGCAGAGAGGCGGGCGCGCAATGTGCAGATCAGCCTGTTGGCCTCGGCTTCCGTATAGGGTTCGCGTGTGCCGTGCCCCCAGACCGGCCCCGGCCAGCCTGCATCACCGCTGCTGCGGGCAATGATATGAATATGCAACTGGCGCACAATATTACCCAAGGCGCCGGTATTGATTTTCTCGCAAGCTGTGGCGCTTTTCATGGCTTCAGCCACCATGGCAGTTTCAAAGCTGAGCATGGTCTGATCCAGCGGGGTCAGTTCATGGATTTCCGACATATCTGCCCGCTGCGGCACAAGGATCAGCCATGGCCAGCGTTTGTCATTCATCAGCAAAAGCTGGCACAATCCGAGCGGGCCGACAGGAAAAGTGTCATTTTGCAGGCGTTGATCAAGGGTAAAGTCCGGCATGGGGCTGCCTCTTTGCAAAGAGCGGTTTATCGATCTGGAAACATTCAAACATAAAATGCGTGAAAATAATCTATATTTTTTGATCCGCGGCCTTTTGGCCTTGCATTTTGCGTTGAAATTTCCGATATGGAGCGCGGGAGGTTGGTGGTGGACGGACCACTCGCCAACCGGGTCAGGTCCGGAAGGAAGCAGCCCTAACGAGCTCGGCACGGGTCATCGTGCCAGCCTCCCACCTTTTTCCTTTTGATCATGCAGATATTTTTGTTCGCAAGCCGTGTCGGCATTGCGTAATGGCTGTTTGTGTTTTCAAAACGTATCTGATCTGTGTTACAGGGGAAGATAATACAGGCCGCGCCGGTTGTGATATGCGGTGCGGCGGCACAGATTGCCTGAGTGGCGCTTGAACAGCGCCTGAATGGTGATGTGAAGGAGCGAGCGAAACTCATGGATCAAAAACCGGCAGACGGCGCTTACCGCGTTCTCGCCCGTAAATACCGTCCGCAGAATTTTGATGATCTTTATGGTCAGGAGCCGATGGTGCGCACCCTGACCAATGCTTTTGAGGCAGGCCGCATTGCGCAGGCCTGGATGCTGACCGGTGTGCGCGGGGTGGGTAAAACCACCACGGCGCGTATTCTGGCGCGCGGCCTCAATTATAAAACCGCAACAATTGATCAGCCGAGCGTGCACCTGACCGAAATGGGCGAGCATTGTCAGGCGATTATGGAAGGCCGCCATGTCGATGTGATCGAGATGGATGCTGCCTCCCATACCGGTATTGATGATATTCGTGAGATTATTGAGCAGGTGCGTTACCGTCCGGTTTCCGCCCGTTATAAAGTCTATATCATCGACGAAGTGCATATGCTCTCCAATCAGGCTTTCAACGGCCTGTTGAAGACATTGGAAGAGCCGCCGCCGCATGTGAAATTCATTTTCGCAACCACGGAAATCCGCAAAGTGCCGATTACGGTGCTGTCACGCTGCCAGCGTTTTGATCTGCGCCGTATTGAGTCCGGCACTTTAAGCAGCCTGTTGCGCAAGATCACCGGCCTTGAAAATGTGCAGGCCGATGATGCAGCACTGGCAATGATTGCGCGCGCCGGTGAAGGCTCTGCGCGTGACAGCCTGTCGATCCTCGATCAGGCGATTGCCCATGGCAATGGCACGGTTGACAGCCAGACTGTGCGGGAAATGCTCGGCCTTGCCGACCGTGCGCGCATTATCGACTTGTTTGAAATGCTGATGCGCGGTGATGTGGCCGGTGTGCTGAAAGAGTTCCGTGCCCAATATGATGTGGGGGCTGACCCTTCCGTTGTGCTGAGCGATCTGGCAGATTTCAACCATCTGGTCACCCGTATGCGTTTCACACCGGATGTTGCGCAGGATATGTCGCTCTCGGAAGATGAGCGCGTGCGCGGGGCAGAATTTGCCAAAACATTGTCTATCCGCGCCTTGTCGCGCTGCTGGCAGATGTTGCTCAAAGGTATTCATGAGGTGGAAACCTCATCGCGTCCGGTACAGGCGGCAGAAATGCTGCTGATCCGTCTGGCGCATTCCGCCGATCTGCCGACACTGGATGAGGCGCTGAAAGCCATTGCCAACGGGCATAATGGCGGCGGTCATTCTGCCCCAACGGCTCCGCAAGGTGCCAGTAATGGCGGCGGCAATGGTGCCGGTGGCGGTGCAACGGCCTATGCGTCTGCGGATGCGGTTTCCGGTCAGATGGTTCAGCGTCAGAATAATGGCGGTGCAGCCCTGCGGCTCGCAGAGCCGCAAATACTTACATCGGGGCTCGCAGAGCCGCAAAATGTAACAATGCGTTTAGCAGAACCTGCTGATCAGCCGGTGGTGCAGCCGCAAGTCGCTCTCCAACCTCAGGCAGAAGTGGCTGCGCAATCCGTGCGCATCCGTAATCTGAATGACATCGTCAATCTTGCCGGTGATAAGCGCGATGTGCAGTTTAAACTTCTGGTCAAGAATTTTGTACGTCTGGTTTCAATCGGCCAGAACCGTATGGAAATTGCCCTGACCGAACATGCGCCGAAGACATTGGCCACTGATATGGCGCAACGTCTTCTGGACTGGACGGGCGAACGCTGGATGGTTTCTGTTGCCCGTGAGGGCGGCGGCCAGACCGTGGCGGAAGTTGAAACCGCGCGGCGCGAAGAACTGGTAACCGATGCCCGTGCCGATCCGGATGTGGCGGCAATTCTCAGCCGTTTTCCGGGGGCAAAAATCATCGACGTGCGGATTACCGCAACGGATGATGACGAGGACGGGCTGGATATGGATATGCCTGATCCCGGCACGGATACCGGTGACGGGGATGATGAAGATTAACACCTTGTGTTTTTGACTTCTGTGGTTGAAAGCACGGCCGTCATAAACCATTTGTAAAATGATAAAGCAGCCTTTGCAAAACGGGGCTGCGCTTAAAAATCTGAGGAGTTCTGCCGCATGCGTGACATGATGGGGATGCTGAGCAAAGCAAAAGAAATGCAGGCCAAAATGAAGGTCATGCAGGAAGAAATCGCGCAGATGGAAGTGAGCGCCAGCTCCGGCGGCGGTCTGGTCAGCCTGACCCTGCTTGGCAAGGGCACTTTGACCGGACTGAAAATTGACCCGTCGCTGTTGAAAGAAGGCGAAGGCGAAATTTTGGAAGATCTGATTATCGCTGCGCATAATGATGCGAAAGCCAAGCTGGAAGCAATGATGGCGGAAAAAACACAGGCTCTGACTGCCGGTCTGCCGATCCCTCCGGGCATGAAGCTGCCATTTTAATCGAAGCGCAGGTTTAATAACACGTACTTATACAATAACGCCCGATTCTATTCGGGCGTTAAATGTTTTAGATATTCATTATGTCAAAACGAATCGCCGGTCCTGAAATTGAACGTCTGATCCAGCTTCTTGCCCGTGTGCCGGGGCTGGGGCCCCGTTCCGCACGCCGTGCTGCGCTGCATCTGATCAAGAAAAAAGATGCGCTGCTTGTGCCGCTTGGCTCTGCCATGCAGGAGGCTGCAGATAAAGTGCGCATCTGCTCCTGTTGCGGCAATGTGGATACCAGCGACCCTTGTACGGTTTGCGAAGATCCGCGCCGCGATCCTTCCATGCTGATTGTGGTTGAAGACGTATCCGACCTCTGGGCGCTGGAACGCGCTGGCACCATGAATGTGCGCTATCATGTGCTGGGTGGCCGTCTGTCACCGCTCGATGGTGTGGGGCCGGATGATCTCAATATTAAAGGCCTGATCGAGCGTGTGACCGGCGGCGAGATCAAAGAGATTATTCTTGCGGTCAATGCGACCGTCGAAGGGCAGACCACAGCGCATTATATTACCGATCAGCTCGATGGTATGGATGTGAAGATCACCCGTCTTGCCCATGGTGTGCCGGTGGGCGGTGAGCTGGATTATCTGGATGAGGGGACGTTGGCAGCGGCACTTCGCGCCAGAACCTCGCTTTAAAAACCATCTGCTCCGGCTGCAAATGGCGGCTTGTCTGCGTTCCGTTTTGGCGCTTGGAAATCGCCCTTTTCGCTTGCGACCAGCCGGTTTTTGCTTCAGGCTTCAGATAAATATCATAACAGGAGCAGCCATGCAGAAGACTTTCCTCCGTCAGGCTCTGGTGGTGCTCAGCCTGTTTGGTGCAGCGGTACCGCTCAGCATACCGGCAGCGCAGGCGCAGACTTATTCTGCTGCTGTCCAGTCCAAGACCAATGCCGCTTTTCAGCAATGGCTGGAGAAGGATTTATGGCCGCAGGCGCGTGAACGCGGCATCAGCCGCAGCATATTCGATCAGTCTTTATCCGGCGTGCAACTGAACTGGAAACTGCCCGATCTGGTGCCGCCCGGCACCAAACCGCAAACGCCGAAGCAGCAGACACAGTCTGAATTCGGCTCTCCTGCCAATTATTTCCGCGCCACGGCGGTTGATCCGGTCGTCAGCAATGGCAAGGCGAAACTTGGCGCCCATAAAAGTCTGCTGGCAAAGATTGAGCGTGATTTCGGTGTGCCCGCCGGTATTGTCGTTGCTGTCTGGGGGCGTGAATCGGCCTTCGGTACGGTGAAAATCCCTTATAATGGTTTTGAAGTGCTGGCGACCAAGGCCTTTATGGCAACACGCAAGGATATGTTCCGTGCGGAATTGCTGGCTGCGCTCGAAATCGTGCAGAAGGGCTATATGGACAGTGCGCATCTCAAAAGCTCCTGGGCCGGTGCGCTTGGTCAACCGCAATTCATGCCGACCTCCTACTTAAAACATGCCGTTGATTATGACGGGGACGGGCGGCGCGATATCTGGAATTCTGTGCCCGATACGCTGGCTTCCATTGCCGCTTATTTGCAGCATTTCGGCTGGCAGAAGGGGCGTGACTGGGGCTTTGAGGTCAATGTACCGCAAAATGTCTCCTGCGCGCTGGAAGGGCCGGATCAGGGCAAGACATTCCGGGATTGGGCGGCGCTGGGGATCACCCGCGTGAATGGCAAAGCATTTCCGGCACAGGAAATGGCACAAGAAGGGTTTCTGCTGATGCCTGCCGGTCGCCACGGGCCTGCATTTATTGTCACGCCGAATTTCTACGTGCTGAAAAACTATAATATGAGCGATCTCTATGCGCTGTTTATCGGTCATGTCTCCGACCGGATGAGTTATGGTGCCGGCGGTTTTCAGCAAAGCTGGGGCAAGGTCGGTGGTCTTTATCGCTCCGATGTTGCTGCTATGCAGAAACGCTTGCAAAAACAGGGCTATGATGTCGGTAAGCCGGATGGTCTGGCCGGATTTAAAACCCGCCGCTCCATCGGTGTCTGGCAGGAGAAAAACCGCCAGCCTGCCACTTGTTTTCCTGATCAGGCGCTGGTCAAAGCCATCCGCTGAGGATCATTGTGCTCTGTCGTCTTTGACCATGTCATGCAGTGCTTTCACGGCATGGCTGCGATAGCGCTCGCGATGGGTCAGAAGCCAGAAATAACGCGGCGGCAGGGTGAAGGGTGCTTGTTTTAAAGTGCCTGCCGCGAGATGCGGACGTGCCGCAAGGGCGGAAAGCACCGTGGCATAATCACCTGCCGTCAGAGCGGAGCAAATAGCCTCATTGGAGGGCAGTTCCAGTGCCAGCGGCAGCATGGCCGGATCATAGCCCTGATCACGCAGATGATTTTCAAACACTGCGCGGGTGCCGGAACCCTGTTCCCGTAGAATCCAGAAGCTTTCCGGCAAGGTTTCAGGCCTGAGCGTTTTCAATTCCGCCCATGGATGCTGCGGGCGGACAACGGTAATCAGCTGATCTGTTGCCACCGCCTCTTTATGCAGCAGCGGATCATCCGTCTCACCCTCGATAAAGCCGGTATCCGCCAGTCCTTCGCGCAAGGCATCGACCACTTGCTCACTGTTGCCGATGGAGAGTTTGAGCGCAATCTGCGGATAGGTGGTATGAAACCGCGTCAGCACCGGCGGCAGCCAGTAACTGGCAATGGTCTGGCTGGCATAAATATGCAGGCTGCCACGTTGCAGGCCGGTAATTTCTGTCAGCGTCAGCTCCGCAGCTTTGGCGCGGGCAAGCACAGCTTCAGCCTCATGCAGGAAGATACGCCCCGTCTCATTCAGCTCAATCCGCCGGCCAATGCGGTTGAACAGCAGCGTATCATAATGATCCTCAAGGGTTTTAATGGCCGCACTGACCGCAGAAGGCGTCAGATGCAGGCTCTCGGCCGCACGGGTGAGATGCTGCTGCTGTGCCACTTGCACAAAAATACGCAATTGCTCAAGGGTCATCATGGCTGATCATTCGTTTTTACTGAACAATATATATCATACTTTCAAATGGAATGAATGATTGAAATCAGCGATAGAATTAGAAAAATTATCGGAAGTGCAGTCATGCAGCGTAATAATAGTTCTAATTTCTCCCGCATTTTACCCGGATTGATGCTTTGCCTGCTGGTCAGTGCGGCGGCCTATGGGCTGCAAATGGCTGAGGCGCAGATATTTGGCCGTGCATGGCTGGAGGCAATTGTGCTGGCGATTTTGCTCGGTGCGGCAGTGCGCTCGCTGGTGAAGTTACCTGCGGTCTATCATTCCGGTATTCAGTTCTCCGCGAAAATGGTGCTTGAAATTGCCATCGTGCTTTTAGGCGCTTCCATCAGTGCGGAAGCGGTGATGCGGGCAGGGCCTGCACTGATTGCCGGTATTGCCGGTGTTGTGCTGCTGTCAATTGGCCTGAGCTATATGATCGGCCGGATGATGCGCCTGTCGCATCGTATGGCGGTGCTGGTGGCCTGCGGTAATTCGATTTGTGGTAATTCGGCCATTGCAGCCACAGCGCCGGTAATCGGTGCCAATAGCGACGATGTGGCGTCTTCTATTGCCTTTACAGCAGTCTTAGGTGTTGTTGTGGTGCTGTGCCTGCCGCTGCTGGTGCCGCTCCTTAATATGTCGGCTGCACAATATGGTATTCTGGCTGGGCTCACGGTCTATGCTGTGCCGCAAGTTTTGGCGGCAACTGCGCCTGTGGCGGCACTGAGTGTGCAAATCGGTACGCTGGTCAAGCTGGTGCGTGTGCTGATGCTGGGGCCGGTGATTGTGACAATCGGCATTATCGGTGCGCAAACGGGGGGCACCCGTCCGAAATTATCGCAAATGGTGCCGTGGTTTATTCTCGGCTTTCTGGGAATGATGGCACTGCGCAGCCTGTCATTGATCCCGCAGGCGGTGCTTTATCCGCTGCATGAAACCAGCACAGCGCTGACAGTGATTGCAATGGCTGGTCTGGGGCTTGGGGTGGATGTGCGCTCGGTGGTTAAAGCCGGTGGCCGTGTAACGCTGACGGCTGTTTTCTCGCTGCTGGTGCTGGGAGCGATCAGCCTGTCGCTGATCGCTTTGCTGGGTGTTGCCTGAGGCAGGTTTGGGACAGGTTCTTATTGTTCCGCCCGCCCGCTTTAAACGGGCGGGCGGTTTTGTTTCAGCTCTTTCTGCGGCTTAAAAAATGCCACAGCGCAGCAAAGGTCAGCACAACCAGAATAACTGCAACGGCGATTTGCACAGGGCCGTTACCGGATGCCATAGCGGTGATGCCGGTAATCACGCCGCTGAGCGGTGCCAGCATTTCCGGTTTTTTGAGAATCTGCGGGATGGATATTTTAGTCTCCCGCGGCTGGTTTGTTTTGGGCTTTTTCGGTTGGCTCGTTCCCTCAGTAACCGGAACTGTAGTTTTTACCAGAGCAAGCGAGCGGTTGCGTACACGCTTGACGCGGGCTGTCCAGCCTTTGCCAAAGGACTGGAATGTTGAGAGTGTCTGCAACCATGCCTGCCGCGCATCGCACAGATGATTGATAATACCTGCCGGATCACGCAGCAACACGGCGCCCAAGGTCTGATCGCCGATAATACCGTCCTGTGTGGTGCCGGCAATTTTCTGTAAGGCCTTGGAGGCGCGGGCAGGGCCGGAATTAATCGCAAAGTCAAAAACGGCATAATCTATACCGGCGGGCAGCACATCACCGGCAATCTTGTCCCAATAGTTCTTCTTGTAAATATCGGCTGCGGTCTTCTGGCTGAGATTGCGGATATCGGCAGCGGATGCCTTTGTTCCCATCCATGCGCTTAAGGTAGCCTGCGTAATGCCCATATTGGTATGGCCGCCCGGATCTGCCGGATGATTAACATATCCTCCCTCTTCTTCGAAGACATATGGCAAGACGTTTAAAAATGTCTCTTTTGCCATGGTGTTTCCTTTCGTTGAAAATTAATTATGAAAATAAATGTATAAAATATAATAATACTGCATTACGATAAGTATATTACCTGAAATTAAAGTAACTGTGAAATTATTTATTTTTGTTTTCTGTTGTTTATCTTTATGTTTTATCTTCATGTTTGGAATTTATTATTTTAAAAGTTGAATAAAAAAATCCCCCGCCGGATTGCTCCGGCGGGGGATTTTCAACTTTGAAATGGAACAGAACTCAGATCACAAGGATCAGTCCTGTTGCAATCCTATTAGTTGTTTTCGGACTTCTTCATTGCTGCAGCAAGAATGTCACCGAGCGATGCACCGCTGTCTGCGGAACCGTACTGAGCAACTGCTTCTTTTTCTTCAGCAATTTCGAGAGCCTTGATGGAAACCTGCAGCTTGCGGGTCTTCTTGTCGAAGGAGATGACGCGTGCGTCAACTTTCTGGCCGACGGAGAAACGCTCTGGGCGCTGTTCGTCACGGTCACGGGACAGGTCGGAACGCTTGATGAAGCTTTCGATGTCGTGATCAACCAGTTTAACTTCGATACCACCATCGGTGATGCCGGTTACTTCACAGGAAACAACTGCGTTTTTGCGCAGGTCGCCGGAAGAAGCTGCTTCACCAACGCTGTCGCCGGTCAGCTGCTTGATGCCGAGGGAGATACGTTCTTTTTCGATGTCGACATCGAGAACGACTGCCTTAACAACGTCACCTTTGTTGAACTCTTCGATAACCTGTTCGCCCGGACGGTTCCAGTCGAGATCCGACAGGTGAACCATGCCGTCTACATCGCCGTCGAGACCAATGAACAGGCCGAATTCGGTCTTGTTCTTGACTTCGCCTTCAACAACGCTGTTGGCTGGGTATTTCTGAGCAAAGGTTGTCCATGGGTTGTCGAGGGTCTGCTTGAGACCGAGCGAAATACGGCGCTTGACCGGATCCACTTCGAGCACAACAACTTCGACTTCCTGAGAGGTCGACAGGATTTTGCCTGGGTGTACGTTCTTCTTTGTCCAGGACATTTCAGAAACGTGGATCAGACCTTCGATACCTGGTTCGATTTCAACAAATGCACCGTAATCGGTGATGTTGGTTACGTTACCGGTGATCTTTTTGCCGATCGGATATTTCGCACCGATGCCATCCCAAGGATCATTTTCCAGCTGCTTCATGCCCAGGGAAATACGATGTGTATCCTGGTTGATGCGGATGATCTGAACCTTAACCTGCTGACCGATGGTCAGGATTTCGGACGGATGGTTTACACGGCGCCATGCCATGTCGGTAACGTGCAGCAGGCCGTCGATGCCGCCGAG
>JBEBVV010000004.1:0-273456 GCA_040392545.1 Pseudochrobactrum asaccharolyticum
TCAATGCGCTTATCCTGTCCAAGGCCGGTTCTGATGTTGAGATGATACCGGAAGTGGCCAATCATCTGATTTCATCCGGCGGCAAGCGTTTGCGCCCGATGATGACGCTCGCAGCCGCAGCCATGTTCGGCTATGAGGGCGAAGGCCATGTGCAGCTCGCCACCAGCGTGGAATTTATGCATACCGCAACTTTGCTGCATGATGATGTGGTGGATGAAAGTGATCTGCGCCGTGGCAAAAGCACCGCGCGGATGATCTGGGGCAATCAGGCCAGCGTTCTTGTGGGCGATTTCCTGCTCGGTCAGGCTTTCAAAATGATGGTGGATGTCGGCTCGCTTGATGCGCTTGATGTGCTGGCTACCTCTGCCTCGGTGATTGCCGAGGGCGAAGTGATGCAGCTTGCTGCGGCTAAAAATATGGAAACCACGGAAGATGAATATTTGGCCGTGATCAAAGCCAAAACTGCGGCGCTGTTCTCGGCTGCTGCCGAGGTTGGTCCGATCATTGCGGATGCATCGCGTGCGCATCGTCTAGCCTTGCGCTCCTATGGTCTTAATCTCGGCCTTGCATTTCAGCTGATTGATGATGCGCTGGATTATGGCGGCACGGCTGCTGATCTTGGCAAGAATGTCGGCGATGATTTCCGCGAAGGCAAAATCACTATGCCGCTGCTGCTCAGCTATCGCCGTGGTTCCGAGGACGAACGTGCTTTCTGGAAATCCTCCATCGAGCAGGGCAATAATGATGATGAGGCTTTGCAAAAAGCCATTGGCCTGATGACCAAACATGGTTCGATTGCCGATACGGTGCAGCGTGCCCGTCACTTCGGTGAAATTGCCCGTGATGCATTGGCGCCGCTGCCGCAGACACCACAAAAAGATGCGCTGATTGATGTGATTGATTTCTGCATCAGCCGCGTAAACTGATTATTGACCGGTAGCGGCGCATAGTTCCGCTGCCGGTCTTTTTAAGATAGCCTCTTCTCCGGCCACATTAAGAACATGCCTTTGCCGGATATCTTGTCTGGTTCAGCAGTTGTTTCGGGGCAGGAGCATGATTGAGTTTCTGCCTGAAGCCGCGTTAAAATAAAGCACAGGGCGGAATTTCCGTAATCCGGAAAACCGGTTGCTCTGGAATCGTAATGCAAGGGGATACGCCTATGCGGCGGACTACAGTTAAGGCTCATGCTCTGGTTTTTGCTTTGATGGCAGGGGCGGCTTTCAGCACGGCTGTACCGGTAACAGCCGGTGCCACCACACCGGCAAAAGCACCGCAAATGCAGGATGCGCCGGTTATTGTGCCGCGTGCGGGCTCATTCCCCGGAGCCTATCTTGCAGGGCGTATTGCCGAGATCGACAATAATCTGCCTGTTGCCATTGCTTATTACCGTCAGGCGCTGGTGTTTGATCCGTCCAACCAGTCGATGAAGCGTGATCTGTTATTGTCCTATCTGACCGATGGCCAGCTGGATGAGGCGCTGCCATTTGCCCGTGCGCTGAAGAATGAGCCGGAAGTGGAGCGTTTCTCGCGTATTATTCTGGCAATCAAGGCGTTTAACGACAAGCATTACCGCACCGCCCGCACCAATCTGAAGCTCACCCAGCAGTCCGAAATGGATCGTTTGGCGACCGGCCTGATGAGCGCATGGACATTTTATGGCGAAGGCCGCCCGAAAGATGCTTTGGCTGCCGTTGCCAAGCTGGATGGGCCGGTTTGGTATGATCTGTTCAAGACCTATACATCGGCACTGATTGCCGACAGTGCCGGCCAGACCAAGGTTGCGGATAAATTCTATGCGCAGGCCGTGGCTGATAAAGAAGGCGGCAGTGCTGCGCCGGATACATATGAGCGCATTGTCTATGCCTATGCGGATTTCAAACAGCGACAGGGTGATAAAGCCGGTGCGATCAAGCTGGTGGAAGATGCCGAGCAGATTCTCAGTGGCCGTGTGATCCTGCGCGAAGTGCGCGAGAAGCTGGAAAAAGGCGAAAAGCTTGATCCGCAGGTGCGCAGCCCGCAGCAGGGTTCGGCAGAAATTCTTTATTCTCTGGGTACGGCCATCAATCGTGGCGGTGCGGAAGCCTTTGCAACAATCTATCTGCAAATGGCCGGTGAATTGCGTGATAATCACGATGCCACCTTGTTCCAGCTGGGGGATATTGCAGCCAAGCTGCGTCAGCCGGAAAAGGCGATTAAATATTACGGCCGCGTTGGCGATAAATCCCCTTACAAACGGGATGCGGAAATGCAGCTGGCACTCAATCTGGCTGAAACCGACAAGCCGGATGAGGCGATTGAACATCTGAAAAACAATCTGCGTGAGAATGATAAGGATAACCGTTCTTATCTGGCACTTGGCGGTGTCTATGCGCAGAAAGAAGACTGGGCCAATGCAGCCAAAACCTATGACAAGGCTGTGGCGGAAATTAAAACACCGGTGCGTCAGGACTGGCCGATCTTTTATCAGCGCGGCATTGCCTATGAGCGTCTGAAGGACTGGGACAAGGCCGAGCCGAATTTCCGCAAGGCACTGAAACTGTTTCCAAACCAGCCGCAGGTGATGAATTATCTCGGCTATTCATGGGTTGATCGTGGCGAAAATCTGGAGGAAGCTTTGCAGATGATCCGCAAAGCTGTCGAGATGCGCCCGCAGGACGGCTATATCGTCGATTCCCTTGGTTGGGCTTATTACAAGCTCGGCCGTTATAAGGATGCGGTTGTGGAACTGGAAAAGGCCGTCAAACTGCGTCCTGAAGATCCGACGATCAATGATCATCTAGGGGATGCCTATTGGCAGGCAGGCCGTGGATTGGAAGCCACTTTCCAGTGGAACCACGCCATTGCCGGTAAGCCTGAAGCGGCTGAACTTGCCAAGATCGAGAAAAAACTGAAAACCGGACTGACGCAGACTGCCGAGGCAGATGTGAAAGAGCCGGAGGCAAAACCGGAAATCACAGATAAGCCTGAGGCACCGGCAAAACCCGATACGTCGCCAAAGCCTGACACTTCGCCGGAACCGAAACCGGCTGACCCTGCCGCAAAACCGTAACATCACTGTTATGGCGTTTGCGGATGAGGCAAAACGAAGCTGAAAGCATGTTGCGCGCTGTGAGGAGCCGCAACATGCGTTTCAAGTCTTGACCGCACAGTGCGGAATAATTAGGACAAATTATCTGTTTTTCGGCGGGCTGGGCTGTTCAGGCTCAGCTTTCACCGTTTTCACCATGCATGATTAGCAAGAAGAGTGATTGTTGATAGCTGCTCTTTAGCGAAAATGCTCCAATGAGGCCTTCCGTGACCAGCACATTGCCTGAACACCTGCATCCGACCCGCTCTTTTCAGGGCTTTATCATGGCGCTCCAGCACTACTGGGCGCAGCATGGCTGCACAATTTTGCAGCCTTACGATATGGAAGTCGGGGCGGGTACATTGCATCCGTCCACCACTTTGCGCGCTCTGGGGCCGCGCCCGTGGAATGTTGCCTATGTGCAGCCATCGCGCCGCCCGAAGGATGGCCGCTATGGTGAAAACCCGAACCGTATGCAGCATTATTATCAGTATCAGGTTTTGCTGAAGCCAAGCCCGCCGAACCTGCAGGCGCTGTATCTCGGCTCGCTGAAAGCGATCGGCATTGATACGGATTTGCATGATATCCGCTTTGTTGAGGATGACTGGGAAAATCCGACCACCGGCTCTTGGGGGCTTGGCTGGGAGTGCTGGTGCGATGGTATGGAAATCTCGCAGTTCACTTATTTCCAGCAGGTGTGCGGTATTGAATGTTCGCCGGTTGCCGGTGAGTTGACCTATGGTCTGGAACGTCTTGCCATGTATGTACAGGGCGTGGACAATGTTTATGACCTGAATTTCAACGGTCTGGAAGGTGAGGACAAGGTTACTTACGGTGACGTGTTCCTTCAGACCGAGCAGGAATATTCGCGCTATAATTTCGAAATCGCCAATACGGATATGCTGCACCAGCATTTCATTGATGCGGAAGCGGAGTGTAAGGCTGTTTTGGCGGCTGGTGCCTCAGATTCTTTACATAAATGCGTGTTTCCGGCCTATGACCAAGCGATCAAAGCCTCGCATATTTTCAATCTGATGGAGGCCCGTGGCGTTATCTCGGTAACCGAGCGTCAGAGCTATATCCTGCGTGTGCGCAACCTTGCGCGCCAGTGCGGCGAAGCCTTCCTTCAGACCGATGCCGGTGGCGTCAACTACAAGAACGAGACACGCTGATGCCTGATTTACTGTTAGAACTTTTTTCCGAGGAAATTCCGGCACAGCCGTCCGCCCGCAACGCAGTGAGGACGGACAAGACAAAAAATGAGCATGCGGAGGGCGCACGCTGATGCCTGATTTACTGTTAGAATTGTTCTCCGAGGAGATCCCAGCCCGCATGCAGCGTAAAGCTGCCGGTGATCTCAAGAAAATGATCACGGATGGTCTGGTTGAAGCCGGTCTGACCTATGAGGCTGCAACGCCTTACTGGACACCGCGTCGCCTGACTTTGGATATTCGCGGCCTGACCGTGCGGTCAAAAGATGTGCATGAAGATATTAAAGGCCCGTCCGTTTCTGCGCCTGAGGCCGCTATTCAGGGCTTTCTGCGCAAAGCGGGCTTGAGTGATATTGCACAGGCGCATGTGCATTCCGACCCGAAAAAGGGCGATTTCTACGTTGCCCATATCACCAAATCCGGACGTGCTGCGGAAGAAATTATCGCGGAACTGGTGCCGAATGTGGTGCAGAATTTCCCGTGGCCGAAATCCATGCGCTGGGGCAAGGCTTCATCACAGGCCGGTGCGATGCGCTGGGTGCGCCCGTTGCAGTCGATCATCTGCCTGTTTGGCCCTGAAACAGAAGAAACCGTGGTGGTGGATTTTGAAGTCGGTGGCGTGCGCTCCGGTAATGTCACCTATGGCCACCGTTTTATGAGCGATGGTCAGCCGATCACTGTGCGCCGCTTTGACGATTATGTTGAGAAGTTGGAAAAAGCGCATGTGGTGCTTGATGCCGAACGCCGCAAGGAAATCATTCTCACTGATGCCCGTAACTTAAGCTTTGCCTCCGGTCTGGAACTGGTTGAGGATGAAGGTCTGCTGGAAGAAGTGTCCGGTCTGGTTGAATGGCCGGTGGTGCTGATGGGCGAATTTGAGGAAGAGTTTCTCTCCATTCCGCCGGAAGTTATCCGCCTGACCATCCGCGCCAATCAGAAATGCTTTGTTACCCGCAATCAGGGTGAAACAGAGGCATTGTCCAACAAGTTTATTCTGATTTCCAATATTGCAGCCCGCGACGGCGGCAAGGAAATCGCTTTCGGTAATGGCAAGGTTGTGCGTGCGCGTCTGTCGGATGCCTTGTATTTCTGGCATACCGATCAGGCAGATATGCCAGATATGGACAAGCTGAAAGCTTCGGCTTCTAAATTCGCGCTTGATCTGGCCAAGCCGCTGGATCAGCGCATGGCGCGTCTGGATGCGCTCAATGTGACCTTCCATGCCAAACTCGGCACGCAGGGTGCCCGCGTGGCACGCATCAAAGCGCTTGCAGAGGCAATTGCACCGCTGGTCGGTGCCGATGTTGCGTTGACGGCTCGCGCTGCCGTGCTGGCTAAAGCCGATTTGCAGACCGAAGTTGTCGGTGAATTCCCTGAATTGCAGGGCGCAATGGGGCATAAATATGCGCTTCTTCAAGGTGAAGATGCGAGCGTTGCACAGGCGCTGGAAGATCATTACAAGCCGCAAGGCCCGTCTGACCGCGTACCGCGTGATCCGGTTTCCGTTGCCGTTGCACTGGCTGACAAGATCGACACGCTGACCGGTTTCTGGGCGATTGATGAAAAGCCGACAGGCTCTAAAGATCCTTATGCCCTGCGCCGTGCTGCCCTTGGCGTGATCCGTCTGATCCTTGAAAACGACATTCGTGCGGAACTGAAAGCACTGATTGCACAGGCTGAAAAGCCGATGGCCGCGATTGACGGTCTGGTGTCGAAAGATGTCGGTGCTGATTTGCTCTCCTTCTTCCATGATCGTTTCAAAGTCTACTTGAAGGATGAAGGTGCGCGTCACGATGCGATTGATGCGGTGCTGTCGGCTGATGCTGATAATCTGCTGCTGGTTGCCCGCCGCCTTGAAGCGCTGATCGTGTTCATTAATACGGAAGACGGCAAGAACCTGCTCGCAGGTACCAAACGTGCTGCCAATATTCTCGGCGCTGAAGAAAAGAAGGGCACTGTTATCGGTTCCGATATCAATGCCGCGCTCTTCAATACGGAAGAAGAAAAAGCGCTGTTTGCGGCCGTTCAGTCGGTAGAAGTGAAAGCGGCTGAAGCGATTGCCAGAGAAGATTTTGGCGGCGCTATGTCGGCAATGGCTGAGCTGCGTGCGCCGGTTGATGCCTTCTTTGACAAGGTCATGGTCAATGATGAGGATGAAGCCATCCGCGCGAACCGCTTGAGCTTGCTGGCGAAAATCCGTGTCGTAACCGGACAGGTTGCCGACTTGTCCAAAATCAACGGCTGAGTGCTGACAGATTAAAAGAAAAGCCGGAGTGGTGAGAACCGCTCCGGCTTTTCTGTATTCAGCTTTTAACAGGGTCAGGCGGGAATATCTTTGGCCGCCCACTGAGCCGTCTCTGTGTCACGCAATTTGGAAATATTGGCCACACCTGCCTGTTTCACCAGTTCGGAAAGCTCTTTGACAATTTCTTTAGGTACTGTCGGGCCACGATAGATCATACCGGTATAAAGCTGTACCAGATCAGCGCCGGCTTTAATCTTGGTGAGTGCAGTTGCGCCGCTATCCACGCCGCCGACACCGATAATCGGCATCGCCTTACCGATGCGCTGGCGCATTTTGGCAAGCACAATGGTGGAGCGTTCAAAGATCGGTACGCCGGAAAGGCCGCCGGTTTCTTTTGCTTCCACCTGATTGATCAGATTGGTGCGGGATAATGTGGTGTTGGAGATAATCAAGCCGTCAAGGGGATGCGCGAGCGCCACTTCGGCAATATCATCCAGCCCTTCTTCAGTGAGATCCGGTGCGATTTTCAGGAAGACAGGGCGCTTCAATGTGCATTTTTCAGCTTCCTGATCGCGGGCTTCCAGCACTTTTTCCAGCAGAATATGCAGGCTGTCTTTGGCTTGCAGATCACGCAGACCCGGCGTGTTCGGGGAAGAAATATTGGCCGTGAAATATTTGGCCACACTGTAAAAGCGATGAATACCGGCCACATAATCGGCCACGCGGTCTTCACTGTCTTTATTGGCGCCGATATTCACGCCGACAATACCATTGCTGCTGCAACTGTTGCGCTGGCTGAGGCGCTTATAGGCCGCCTCATGACCTTCATTGTTGAAGCCGAGGCGGTTGATCACGGCGCGGTCTTCCACAAGGCGGAAAATGCGCGGTTTCGGATTGCCTGCCTGCGCGCGCGGGGTAATGGTGCCGACTTCAGCAAAACCAAAGCCGAGTTTTAAAAGCGCATCCGGCACTTCGGCATTCTTGTCAAAGCCTGCGGCCATGCCGAGCGGATTGTTGAATTTGAGAGCGGCAACACATTGCTGCAAGGCAGGATCAACCGGCGCAGGGCTGGAGAGAACGCCGGTTTTCAGTGCGGCAATAGACAGGCCATGTGCCTGTTCGCCATCCAGCGCAAAAAGTGCGCGACGGGCAATATTTTCAAAAAAACCGCTCATTGTTCAAGCTCCGGAAACTGATGCTTGCCGTCGCTGTCGAGCGGCAGGTCTTTCACCCAGCGCACCGCAGTGAGCTGGAGATTGGCATAAAGATGCGGGAAGGCGAGGCCGCCGCGGGAAATTTCATAACGAAGATGATCGCCGAGTTGCGCTGCATTCACGGCAATCAGCAACAGGCCGGACTGTCCGGCAAAATGTCTGGCAGCCGTTTCAGCAACAGTCTCAGCGGTGGAGAAATGAATATAACCATCCTGCAAATCCACAGGTGCTCCGGTAAATTGTCCGGCCTGTTCCGCATCTGCCCATTGGGCGCGCGTAGCAATTTTGTAGATGGTCTGATGTGAAGGATCACTGTTTGGCATTAAAAAACGCTATGGTTGTAAACGGACAATAAAGACGTTCAGGAATGGCGTTTCCGGAAAAAAGACAGATCCGGAAAAACTGGTCTGGCCGGTTTGGCGCATCCGGCAGCTTTTACGGCAAAATTAAGTCACAAGCCACCCTAATTTTTAATAAAGCATTAACAACCCGTTTCGCCAAGTCGCCAAACCGTATTTTTGCCGCGAACAGGTTGGAAACTGTAACCAGTAGCCCCATATATCAGTTAACAACTTCAAAGGAGTGGGTTTATGCAAAAACGGTCCGGTATTGCTACATCTGTAGCCAGAGAAGATAAATCCGCGCTGGTTCTGCGCAGTGCAGTCATCTCGGCGCTGACAGGCTTGGCTCTGGTGCTGGGTTTTGGCGTGGCACCGGCTCCGGCGCAGGACATGCAGCGCTATGCGATGGAAAAAACGGAATCAGGCATTGTCCGGCTTGATCGTCAGACTGGCGCATTTGTGCTGTGCAAAGAGCAAGCCGGTACGATTGTCTGTGCCGAAGGCAATGCGGCAACGCTGAGTAAGGATGAACGCATCATATTGTTGGAAAAGCAGGTGGCTGATCTGACCGCCCGTGTTGCAAAGCTTGAAAAGGCCGGTGTTTCCAACGGCTCGCTGCCAAGCGAGGAAGAGTTTGAAAAAGGTCTGAGCTATATGGAACGGTTCATGCGCTCCTTTATGGGCGTGGCCAAGAGCCTTGACGAACCGGCACCAAACCGTACCTGATGTTCTTTAATGAAAAAAAAGCGCCGTTTCCGGCGCTTTTTGATTTTTTGCAGACGGAGATCAGCCGATATTGGCAAAGCGCCGTGTTGCGGCGATCAACTCATGGGTGATGCCGGGTTCTGTCACCGCATGGCCACCATCTTCCACAATCCGCAAATCCGCTTCCGGCCAGACCTTTTTCAAATGCCAGGCATTGATGAAAGGCGTGCACATATCATAGCGGCCGTGAATGATGACGCCGGGAATATGACGGATACGGTCGGCATGGCGCAGCAATTGGTCATCGGTTTCAAAGAAAGCATGGTTCTGGAAATAATGGCATTCAATCCGCGCAAAAGCGATGGCGAAATGATCCTGACCAAACGCATTTTCCCGTTCCGGATCCGGCAGCAGGGAAATGACTGATCCCTCCCAGCGCGCCCAGAGCCTTGCTGCTTCGATCTGCACTTGCGGGTTTGGATCGGTGAGGCGGCGGTAATAAGCGGCAACCATATCGCCGCGTTCGGCTTCCGGAATATGCAGCTGATAGGCTTCAAAGCGATCCGGATAAATAATGCTGGCGCCATTGCTGTAGAGCCAGTCCACTTCAAAACGGCGTGCCATGAAGATACCGCGCAGCACCAGTTCGCTCACGCGTTCCGGATGGGTTTGGGCATAGGCAAGGCCAAGCGTGGAGCCCCATGAACCGCCGAAAACCTGCCATTTTTCAACGCCGAGATGGGTGCGCAGACGTTCCATATCTGCAACCAGATCCCATGTTGTATTTTCACGTAGTTCCGCATGCGGTGTGGAACGGCCGCAACCACGCTGGTCAAACAGGATAATGCGGTAAACAGACGGATCATGCAGACGGCGCATGGTCGGCGAAATGCCGCCGCCCGGACCACCGTGAATCATAATGACCGGCTTGCCGTTCGGGTTTCCGCATTCCTCGAAGTAAATCCGGTGCAGTGATGAAACCTGCAGCATCTCTTCCCGATAGGGTTTGATTTCCGGATAGAGGCTGTGGCGTGTCATGAGTCGTCCTTTTTGGTTATTACATCGGCGAAACGGGCATGAGTCTGGTGCAATCCCGCTGCAACTGTCTGGTTATCACGGCAATACGGCCGGATAAAATCAGAAGCGGTCTGTGACTCAAGCCGGCATTGCGCCGTTCTGAAATTTTCTCTTGCATATAGAGCAGGCATCACCGTAACTGACAATACGGCACCATCGCGGCAAAAGCAGAAAATCGGATGCAATCTTCCTTGTTTCTTGCTGTGAGATGTCTGGAAATGCCGGTCGCCTGCCACAGGGCGGTCTTGATCGCATGCCTGCCGCCAATCATTTCCGGCAGGAAAACAGTATTCTGTGATCATCATACAGCGATATATTGGCCATGTTAAAGGAGATAACATGATCAAGATTCCGCAATTCGGAACTTTATCTTTATTTGTATATAGGGATAGAGTGTATAGGGGGATCGCTTGCATGAGCTATGCTGAGGGAGCAGGTAAGGGGTAATGCATTTATGAATTTGAAATTTATTATTGCTGATGATCATCCTCTGTTTCGCGGTGCGTTACGGCAGATATTGCAGGACGGTTTTCAGCCGGACAGCATTGCAGAAGCGGATTGTTATCAGCAATTACAGTTGGTGGTGGGTGAAGCGCAGGATATTGATCTGCTGTTTCTTGATTTGACTATGCCGGGTGTCAGCGGTCTTTCCGGACTTATCAATCTTAAATCGCAGCATCCTGAACTGCCGGTGATGATTGTTTCTGCGACTGATGATGTGGCAACCATCCGCCGCGCTATGGAGCTTGGCGCATCGGGTTTTGTTTCCAAATCCGCCGGTATGGAAGAAATCGGCGAAGCTGTGCGCACCGTGCTGGATGGCGGGGAATGGGTTTCCGGTGATGTGGAACTGGGCGCGGAAAATGATGCGGAAATTGCGGATCTGATCGCACGTATCCGTGCGCTGACCCCGCAGCAAACCCGCGTTCTCTCTATGCTCGGGCAGGGACTGCTCAATAAACAGCTGGCCTATGAGCTGAATATTTCCGAGGCAACGGTGAAAGCTCATGTATCGGCGGTCTTGCAAAAACTGAGCGTCGACAGCCGCACACAGGCGGTGATTTTATTGTCCAAACTCGGTCCCGGCTTTACCCTGCTTGATTCCACCGCCTGATCAGAATTTGTTTCGGTTTTGCTGCTTTGCCCTTTCAGCCTGCGCTCAACGCAGATGATAATGGGCGAGCAATGCCCGCAGGGCAGCGGGCTTGAGCGGCTTGTGCAAAACATGCACATTATCTTCCTGCGCCCGCAATTTCACTTCTTTGGAACGATCCGCCGTGACCAGCACTGCCGGCATTTGCAGGCCGAGCGACTCGCGGATATAGCCGATCATATCCAGCCCGTTTTCGCGGTTGAGGTGGTAATCCGCCAGAATAATATCGGGCAGGATTTTCATTGCCGCGCTTGAGCGGGCACGGTGGCTGCACCATTCTTTCAACTGCGCGCCGTCTCGGATCAGGGTCATGTCGCAGCCCCAGCCACCCAGCAATGTACGCATACCGTCGAGAATTAGCGGATCATTATCAATGCAAAGCACGCGCATACCCTCCAGCGCCGTGCTGCGGCGACGGGTTTGTGATTGCTCATGGGCAACCTCTCCGGCACTTTCTTCTGAAACCGGAATGATAACGCTGAAACATGTGCCTTTGCCATGTTGCGAGTGCAGATGAATGGACAGGCCGAGTACCCGCACAATGCGGTCAACAATGGACAGGCCGAGCCCCAGCCCGTCTGCCTGACTGATCCCTTCATCCAGCCGGTAAAATTCACGAAATACCAGTTCCTGTTTTTCCGGCGCAATGCCGATACCGGTATCGGCAACTTTGATCTCAAGATTGGCACCACGGCGGCGCACACCGAGCAGAATTTTACCGCTGCGGCTATATTTGATGGAGTTGGAAATCAGGTTCTGCAACACGCGGCGCAACAGATTGCGGTCGCTATGCACGGTGAGCGAGCAGGGCACAACACGCAGTTTTAAATCTTTGGCCGCAGCCAGCGGGGTGAAATCGGTCGCCAGTTGCTGCAATAGCCGGTCAAGGCGGAACAGCGACAGTTCCGGTTTCAGCGTACCGGTATCAAGGCGGGAAATATCGAGAAGCGCGCTGAGAATGCCTTCCACAGCTTCAAGCGATGAATCAATATTGCGGGCAAGCTGGGCTTCCGCCACGCCGAGCCTTTCGCTGAGTGCGGTGCTGTAAAGACGGGCGGCATTGAGCGGTTGCAGAATATCGTGACCGGCAGCGGCAAGAAAACGGGTTTTGCCGAGATTGGCCTCTTCCGCCAGTTTCTGCGCCTGTACAAGCTGCTTGTTCACTTCCATGAGTTCTGTCGTGCGGTCGGCTACGCGCTGTTCCAGCGTTTCATTCAGCCGTTTCATGGCATTATCTGCCTCAACCGCAGCTGTAATATCGGTATAGCTGGCCACAATACCACCGTCGGGCATAGGATTGGCGGATACTTCAATGATCTTGCAAGTGGAAAGCAGCAGAATCCGGCAGGGCGTATGCGCGCGTTCAAGCGTGCGCATCATGGCTGTGGCATCGGTCTCGTGAATTTCCCCTTGATTTTGCAGGCGGTCGAGAACATCGGAAATCGGGGTGCCGACCTGTGTGAAGGTTTCCGGTAATTGCAGCATATGACGGAACTGATGGTTCCAGCAGGTCAGGCGAAAATCTTTGTCGAGAACGGTGATGCCCTGTTCCATCTGATCAAGCGCTGTTTGCAACAGATCGCGATTGTGCTGCAGGGCTTCGGAAGCATCATCGAGCAGGCGCAGCGTATCCGGCGCGGTATTGTCCTGCCTTTGTAACAACAGCGACAATACCAGCCGCGCCGAGGAGGAGCCGATGGCACTGCCCAGAATTTGCTCGGCAAAGCGTATCAACTGCACATCAGCGACCGCACGGTTATCGAGCGGCTGCTCGCCATTATGTTCATAACGGCTGAAGGCCAGCGCCACACGTTCTTCCCCCAGATAACGGGCAATCGTGTGTTTGATTTCGCCCACGGTCACGCTGGTGCGGAAGCGGCGCAGTGCAGGCACGGTTTTCAGATTGCGCGGAATGAATGTGCTGGCCTGAATACGCTCCAGCGGGGTGGACGGGCGCGACAGCGAACCGAGAATGAAAAAGAGCGCATTAATTGTAAGGCTCCACAAAGCGCCATGCGTGAGGGGCAGCGCCTCGGTGCCGAACAGCGCCTGCGGGCGCAGATAAGACAGGCCGAGCAGACCTTCACGCAAGATCGGTGCATCGGGATGGGACAGGGTTGGCAGCAGCAGAGTATAGGCCCAGACGGCAAAGCCGCCGAGCATGCCAGCCACCGCACCGCGTGCATTGGCATTGCGCCAGATCAGGCCGCCGATCAGCGGCGGGGCGAATTGGGCGATGGCGGCAAAGGAAACCAGACCGATGGAAGCCAGCCCGAAACTGCTGGAACTGGCACGGTAATAGCTGAAAGTGACCGCCAGAATGACGACAATAGTGGCACGGCGTGTATAGAGAATATGGCGGGACAGATCGCGCTGCTGGTGCTTGCTGCGGCGGAAAACATAGCGGATCAGCAGTGGCAGCAGCAAATGGTTGGAAATCATGATCGACAGCGCCACGCAAGCCACGATCACCATTGCCGTTGCGGCAGACAGGCCGCCGACAAAAGCCAGCAATGTGAGCAGATGCGAACCGGCAGCCAGCGGCAGCGCCAGTACGTAAAGATCCGCATTGGTGGAGGGGCCGAGAATGAGAATGCCCTGCAAGGCAATCGGCAGCACAAACAAGTTGATCAGGATCAGATAGACCGGAAACAGCCAGCGGGCAGTGCGCAGTTCTTTTTCACTGCGGTTTTCAACCACAGTCACATGGAACTGGCGCGGCAGCATTAAAATGGCTGCTGCACTGAGCACGGTATGGACAATCCATGTGCTGAGGCTGGTTTGCGACACCAGACCGGTCAGGTGAATATCATGTTTGCTCAGCGCTTGCGGCAGATCGAAAGGCGAGCCGAACAGGAAAAATGTCGTGGCGATGCCGACAATCAGAAAAGCGGCAATTTTGATCACGGATTCCAGCGCGACCGCCAGAATAAGCCCGTCCTGATGCTCTGTTGCATCGGTATGGCGCGTGCCGAACAGGATCGCGAAAATCGCCAGAAGTGCGGTCACAAACAGTGAAATATCGCCGAAAACATAGACAATCGGATCGTAAGTGACCTGATATTGTGCCAATACCATATCAACACTGCCGGAAATCGCTTTCAGCTGCAGGGCGATATAGGGCATGGAACCGACAAGGGCAATACAGGTGCCGATTGTGGCAACACTGGTGCTTTTGCCGTAACGGGCGGCCAGAAAATCGGCAATAGAGGTAATGCGCTCCGCCTTGGCAAGCCGCACCACATGGCGCAGAAACTTGTTGCCGAGCGTGAAGACAAGGATAGGGCCGATATAGATGCCCAAAAACTCCAGCCCGCGATCAGCCGCCAGCCCGACCGAGCCGAAAAATGTCCAAGACGTGCAGTAAACGGCAAGGCTGAAGGCGTAAATATAGGGTCTCGGCTTGCTGCTCCAGAAGGATGCTTTGCGGTCGCCGATACTGGCCACGGCAAAAAGCAGGATCAGATAGAGAAATGCTGTGCCGATAATGATCCAGCCGTACATATTATCTCCCTGTTCCTGCCAGTCGTTTCCTTATTGCGGGAGAGAAAAATCCTGTATATGGCTGCAAGCCCTGACAGTCTCTGCCGCTGATAATACTGCATCGGATGCAACACAGAGTGAAGCTGGAATATGCGCCACAGCTTGGCCATCCCCGTTTATTCCGCAACCACTCTATGTTTGTATGCAACACTGCATGATAATCAAGCGGCAAGCTGCTTTATCATCTTGAGAGTATAATATTCTTTGTTACTTTTATTCTCTGTGCCTGCGATAAATTAAAAATAAGCCCCCGTAATCGAGAAGGATAATCCATGTTAAAAGAATTTCGCGAATTTGCACTTAAGGGCAATATGGTTGATCTGGCGATCGGTGTGATCATCGGCGGTGCATTCGGTGGTCTGGTCAATTCTATTGTGAATGACATTATCATGCCGATCATCGGTCTGATCACAGGTGGTATCGACTTCTCCAATATGTATATCCAGCTGGCCGGTGATCCGAAATCCACACTGGCTGCTGCCCGTGAAGCCGGCGCTACCATTGCCTATGGTAACTTTGTCACGCTGCTGATCAACTTCCTGATCATTGCATGGGTATTGTTCCTTGTGGTGAAGGGTATGAACCGCCTGAAGAAGCAGGAAGAAACCAAACCTGAAGCGGAAGCCGAAATTCCGGCAGATCAGCTGTTGCTGACTGAAATCCGCGATCTTCTGGCCAAGAAAGCCTGATTATCCTGAAAAAGCCGGTTCCGTTAGCGGAGCCGGCTTTTTCATAAAGCCGTCTTCTGTCTATACTATCCTTGCAGCTGATGACTGATCAGCAAGACTATTCTGTATCACCGGATTTCCGGCGATGATTTGAGACATATCCATGCCTGCCGTGACATTCTCTGCCCTGAAAAACAGCCTGTCGGCCTTTATTGTAACTTTTGCAATTGCCGGTGCGGGTGCTGCCGTTGCGTATTATGCCGGTCTGCCCATTCCTTTTCTTCTGGGGTCAATGTGCGGCATTACCATTGCCTCTTTGAGCGGCGTGCGCATTTTTCTGCCGCCATGGCTGCGCAATGCGGTGTTCATTATGCTCGGGGTGCAGGCGGGCTCCGGTGTGCGGCCGGAAACACTGAGCCAGATCGGTGAATGGCCGCTGAGCTTTGCCCTGTTATTCGTGATGCTGGTCACGGTAACCGGATTTACCTTCATGCTGCTGCGCTACGTGTTCCGTTGGGATGCGCAAACGGCTTTTTTCTCGTCATTGCCCGGTGCTTTGTCTTTCGTCATGGCTGCGGCCAGCGAAACCCGCGCCGATCTGATCAAAATCACCATTATTCAAACCGTGCGTTTGCTGTTGCTGATCGGGCTTTTGGCGCCGGTTTTGAATGTGCTCGGGCAATCCGCTCCGCATATTGATATTGTGGCCGTTGAAGGCAGCCAGCATATGGAATGGCTGTTGTTGCTGGCCGCCGGTGGCGCGGGGGCTCTGGCCGGTCATTATAGCCGTCTGCCCGGCGGCATGATGCTTGGCGCTTTGCTTGCCAGTGCGCTGGTCTATGGCACGGGGATTGTGGCTGTGCGGATGCCACCGGAAATGGCGGATTTCGGCATGATCATTCTCGGCGTACTGATCGGTTCACGGGTGGGGGTCGAACATCGCGGTTCGATTGTTAAATTTCTGCCCGTTGCATTATTCGCCTTTGTGGTCGGCACCGGTACGGCGGCCGGTATTTGTGCGCTGGCATGGCTGGTCACAGGGTTGCATCCGGCGCAGATCGCACTGGCTTTTGCACCGGGCGCGCTGGAGGCGCTGACTGTGATTGCCTTTTCTCTCGGGGTTGATCCGGCCTATGTCGCCTCTCATCATGTGGTGCGCTTTATGATGATTGCGATTTTTGTGCCGTTTTTAGCGCGCTCCCTGAAGAAAATGGATGAAGAAAAACAAACAGCCGCTCAGGCGGAAGCTTAAGCGGCTGTTTTCAATTCAACAGATTTGCCTGATCAGGCGGTTTGTTTCAGCGGCTGGCCGGTGAAATCGGTCGCATAAGGAATATTCAGCGTCTGCCAAACTTCAAGCAGCGCTTCTCTCAAACCATTGATCAGCTCTTCACCATGCACCGGTGTCGGTGTGATGCGCAGACGTTCTGTGCCACGCGGAACCGTCGGGAAATTGATCGGCTGAATATAGATATTATGCACTTCCAGCAGGCGGTCGCTTGCCTTTTTGCACAAGTCAGCATTGCCGACAAAAAGCGGCACAATATGTGTATCGGTCGGCATGACCGGCAGACCGGCACGCTTGAGAATATCCTTGGTCAGTTGCGCATTCTGCTGCTGCAACTCACGCTCGCGGTTGGATGTTTTCAGGTGACGGATGGCCGTGATTGTGGCGCTGGCAATTGCCGGCGGCAGAGCCGAAGTGAAAATGAAGCCCGGCGCATAAGAGCGCACGGCATCAACCACCATTTTCGAGCCGGTAATATAGCCGCCAAGCGTGCCGAAAGATTTGGCCAGCGTGCCTTCAATAATATCAATACGATGGTTCAGGCCTTCGCGCTCGGAAATACCGCCGCCGCGTGCGCCATACATGCCCACTGCATGCACTTCATCCAGATAGGTCATGGCATTATATTTTTCTGCCAGTTCCACAATCTGTTTCAAAGGTGCCAGATCGCCGTCCATGGAATAGACGGATTCAAAGACGATCAGTTTGGCGCGATCCTTGCCTGCTTCCTGCAACAGGGCTTCGAGATGGCGCACATCATTATGACGGAAAATCTTCTTCTCTGCGCCGGAATGCCGGATACCGGCAATCATCGAGGCATGGTTCAGCTCATCAGACAGGATGAGGCAATTTGGCAGCAATTGTGCGATTGTTGAAATGGAAGCATCATTGGATACAAAACCGGAGGTGAAAACCAGTCCGGCTTCTTTGCCATGCAGATCGGCCAGTTCATGTTCCAGTTCGACAATCGGATGGTTGTTGCCGGAAATATTGCGGGTGCCGCCAGCGCCCGATCCTTGCGTGGCTGCAGCATCAGCCATGGTTTTCAAAACATCGGGATTTTGCCCCATGCCCAGATAGTCGTTGGAACACCAGACGGTGATTTCACGCGCCTGACCCTTATGGCGCCAGATGGCCTGCGGAAAGCGGCCGACAATGCGCTCAAGATCAGCAAATACACGGTAACGATTTTCAGTGTGAAGGCGGTCAATGGCCGCTTCAAAAAACCGGCTATAGTCCATGGGGCATCTTCCTTTTCTTCACAGTTACCTAATCCTTTAGAACACAAAGGTCTAGCAGCATCTCTGCGGTAAATGGACCTAGTTGCGGCTTCTTGCATTGATCTCAGTCAATTCCGGTATTTTTACGCTGTTATGAGCGGAAAACGGGCATGGATAAGGCGGTTTTTATTTTGTTTGAAACAAAATGTTGCAAATGTCGCGGACACGCCTTAGTGAATGCATGCGGATATGCTGATTTGCCTGAAAGGCAGGCAAAAGCGGGCGTGAGGTGATGATGAAAAACAAGAATACAACCGCGTCTCTTATCGGGAGTGGCAGCCGTGTCGGCAGGCCTGCACGGATTTCTCTGGAGGATATTGCGCGTGTTACGCTTGAGATTGGTCTTGATGATGTGACCATGATCGGCGTGGGGCAGGCGCTGGGGGTGGATCACTCTTCACTCTACCGCCATGTCAAAGGGCGCAAGGATTTGCTGCTCGTTGCTGTTGATCTGGCAATTGCGCAATTGAACTGGCGCAGTAAAACGCCGGATTGGCGGGAATTTGCGCAAGGCGTGGCCAATGCGTCATGGGTTTTGTTCGACCGTCATCAGGGACTGGCAGATGCTATGCGCGAGCTGGAAGTGTCGCCGCCATCCGGTATCCGGGCGTTTGGGGAGATCGCCAATCAGTTTGAAGAATATGGCTTTTCCATTGATGAAGCCGTGCTGCTGATCGACAGCATTTTTGATATGACGCTGGATTTTTTCACCGGCTGGCGCCGTGCTTATCGCAGCAACCGCATTGGCGAGCGCGGTATTGAGACAGTTGTTCAGTCCTGGCAGGTGGAAGCAAAGCGCAATCCTGATGCAGCACGGCCGATTGCGATCATGACCAATATGATGGGTGATGATCCCTATAAATCGTGGAATAAAAAACTGTTTCTGCTGCTTGAAGGGGCGCAGGCAATTTTTGAGCGCCGCCAGATCATGTATGAGGCGGCGGAATAAGGTGTTTTATCGGGCTTTGTGTCAGGCTTTGGTGCCTGACACGGCCTGTTTTATCGCTTCTGCCAGAGCCTGTGTGTAGCGCGTGACTTCCGGCGCGCCCATCAACTCGCCGAATGTGCCGCGTGCCAGTGGCCCTGCAATAAACAGATCATCCTGAACATCACCATCACAAGTCATCGCACGCATTGTCATATCCGTGTGCAGCCCGAGGCCTGTCGGGTCCATGGTGATCAGGCCTGCTTCATGCAAGGCTGCCAGAGGCGGGCATTGGCCGATAACATCGCCATGGGCGGGGCCGGTTGTGATAATCACAGCGGAAAAATGCTCTTGCACTTGTTCTTGTTGCCCGCGTTTGCGGTAGCTGATGAGAAAACCGCTATCATCCGCTATGGCATCGCTGACATGGGCGGCAATGAATTGCAGGCTGTTATCACGGCTGCGCTGATCCAGCACATCATCGGTTTGTATGGCCAGCCGGAAACGGTGAGCATCCCAATAGGTGCGCAAATGGCGGACAATGCGCTGTTTTTCATGCAGCGGCAGCGCCTGCCAAATTGCATCGCCCTGATCGCGCAGCGCATCAATCACCGATTGCCATGGCACGGCGTTTTCGGCAGCTTCACGGATAGTCTGCCGGATTTTGTGCAGCAATTGCGTGGCGGATTGCAGTGGCGGATTGATAAAATCGCCATAGAGGCGCGGCGGTCTGGCTTCGTCGGGTCTGAAACGGATATTCGGGCGTGAACGCAGGCCATGACGGGATAAAACCGTGATCTTTCCTTTGTGGCCATGATCGCTGAGACCGGCAACCATATCGGCGGAGGTCAGCCCTGCACCGATAATAAGAACCGAGGCGTCTGTTCCTTTTTCTGCAATGAGCTGTTCCACCGCATGAGGCTGATACGGATTGCTGATCAATCCGGTTGCTTGATGCGGCAGGTTGCGTAAGGCGGCAGGCAAAGCGGGCAGCGGATGCGAGGCAGCAATAACCAGATAATCAGCCTTTAATATCTGGCCGTCTCTGGTCGTTACATGATAGCCGCCATGATTGTCTTTTTCGGCATGGGTGGCGCTGGTCTGCAAATGCTGCACGCGGCCATTTTCCAGCAGAGGCTGCATCTGGTCTGCCATATAGCTGCCGAACAAAGAGCGCTGTGCATAGACACCATTTGCAGTGAGTGCCTGCGGATCAGAGGCAAAGGCGTTATTTTCTTCTGCCCAGCGGGCAAAATGCGACTTGTCATCGTAGAAAATGCTCATCCGCTCTGACAGGACATTGAGCCGGAAAGCTTCTTCATCGGTGGAATAAGCCAGCCCCGCACCTAATTTTTCCCGTGGCTCAATAATGGTGATCTGCACCTGTTGCGGGCTGGTTATGGCAGCCAGATGAAAGGCGAGAGTTGCTCCGGAAAAACCGCCGCCGATAATAAGAACGGATTTCGGCTGATTGCTGTGGTCTGAAAAATCAGTGTCGGCAAAAGGCAATAGGTGCAAAACAAATATCCGGCTTCAGAGGGAATGCCACAGCAGTTGATCTCCTGTGGCAATAAAATCTGTCTGTGCCAGTAATAGGATAAAATTATTCCTTATCGCAAGTCAGCGGGCGAGGAGTTTTTTCAGGAACAGCAATCCGTTATCGGTGCGGCGGATAAAACGCCGTGGCAAACCAAAGGGATCATCGCCGGTTCTGGCACGCCCGCGCTTGGTGGTTGTGGCATATTTATAGCCTGCTTCACGCACGATTTCGCGGATTTCCGGTGTCTCGCCACCATAAGGATAGCAGAAATTGGGAACCTCGGCGCCGAGCATCTCTTCCAGCAGGGTTTTGCATCCGGCAATCTGCCGCTCTGCCTCTTGCCGTGTAGCGCCCGGCAGATAGATGTGATCGAGCGTATGGGCACCGACCTCATGGCCGTTGGCGGCCCAGTCGCGTAACTGCTCCGGTGTCATGCAGGGAATTTCTACCGCGCCATGCGGGAGGTCCCACTCATTGCGGCCGCTGATCTGGTTGGCGACAAAATAATTGGTGGCGGTAAAGCCGAATTCATTCAGCACCGGCAGAGCATGCTGATAGACATTATGAAAACCGTCATCAAAGGTAATAACGGCAACTTTGCCCTGCTTTTTGCCTTCCAGATAAGGCGCAGCGTCGCGCATCGACAGGCCTTGATAACCCAGACGTTTCAGCCATTTCATCTGCTTGCGGAAATGTTCCGGATGCACATGCAGGCTGCGAAACGGCTTGTCGCGGGACGGCGGTACATCAACAGAATGATAAATCAGAATAGGCACGGAGGAAGAAGTCATTTGGGCAATCCGTTTTTACGGGAATAGACGGTAACGCTGCGCCGGTAAAAAGGCCGCATCAGTTCTCTGTGCAACTTATGCGCCAGAGAGCGGCGCTGTTTCAAGGTGCTGCCGCCTAAATTGGCTGAGATTTCCTGCATGCCGCCCGGAACAACCGACAAGGGATTGAGGCCGGTAATCCAGTTCATCTGGGCAAAAGTATCGACCGGCCTGTCGAACATTTTTGTTTTTTCCAGCAGGATACGGGCAGCATCACGGCTGATCAACTGAGCAACCATGCCAAGGCCAACGGGAACAGGGCGGATGACCTGCGTGGCGCCACTGTTGAAAACTGTGTCGCCGGTTTCACGATCCGCGCGGAATGGCAGGCGTATAAGACCGCTTTGATCCAGCGTGGCTGTGGCTGCCGCATAGGCGGCGGGGAAGGCCGCAGTCAGCGCCACATCATCTTCAAGCACCAATGCGCCGTCCAGATTTTGATCAATAATCGCCTGCCAGCTTTTGCGGTGTGAGAGAAAACAGGCAATTTCGTTACGGTTGAGGCGGAACGGATAATAAGGCTTGTGCAGGCGCGGTTTATATGCCGCATTCAGCTCGGCATCGCTCAAATTCCGCGCATCAACAGCAGTAATAATTTCCGCAGGCACCGGCAATTGCGCGGTCAGGGCTTCAACCTGCTGACGGCGCTCGGTGGCACGCTCCAGATGAATGATGAAGGCCTTGATCTGCGGTTGCTGCATTGCGTAACCTTTACTGTGAGGCTGCGGATATTACAGGCGTGCACAGCATGTGGCAGATATATGCAGCCGGACAACCTGTTTTTCTAAAGCAAAATGCTCCGTAAACAGCCTATACAGCAGATATGCAGGAAAACAGAATGAAAAATACGGAGCAGGCGGGTCGGCCTGCCCCTTTTATTGCTTGCGATTAATTATAGGCAGGCTTCACAGTCAGGCGCAAAGCGTGATTTCTCAAAGCCTGACGCAGTAATCCGGCGGCTTGCGCATAAGTTGCCGGAAAATCTGCCGGCTGATATTGCATGATCTGCGGAATAGCGGCCTTCAGCGACTGCAAAACATGCAGCGGCAACTGATCTGTGCATTGTGCCAGACGACGGAAAATAACGCTGATACGGACTGATTTTCCGTAAACGGTGACTTGCGGTTCCTGACTGTTCAAATTCCAGTCTTCATAGGCGTGCAGTGCTTCATGAAAACCGTTGAGCAAATAGACTGAAGCATGCCCATTATGTAGCGGCGGCAGTAAACTTGACATTCCTGTCTCCTCTGTCGGGTGCTTGCCGCACTGTATTTCGCATCAGCGCGGCAGTTTTTTGAAAATGATTTGTAACCCGCCGGATAAAGCGGGTTTTTAACAGCGGTTGTTCAATACGGCTTTCAATAAAGCCACGGGAAACAACCTCTGAAGCGGGTTTGAGAACCGGACTATCGCAAAATTATATGACACTTCTATAATCAGCGGCGGAAACGGTTCATGGTTCCGTTCTGAAAGTGACTTATAAAAACATCACCTGAGATTAAGAGTAGCGTAAAAAGCGCTCCAGTAAATACTGATGCTACGGATCTTTCAGATATATCGGTAAAAAAGAAAAATATTTTAAAATAATCAGCGTGAGGAGATGAGAAACCTCCTCACGCGTTTCTTGGCAGACCAAAATTTAAGGCGGAAAACTTATATTCCGACCGAAATTTCAGCTTTTTCCCAGTTCGACAGAGCGTTTTTGCGCGGCTTCAACGGCCTCGCTCACAAGATTTTGCAAGCGGCTTTCACCCATTAATATATCGAGCGCTGCGGCGGTCGTGCCGTTGGGGCTGGTCACATTGATGCGCAATTGTGACGGGCTCTCCGTGCTTTCTGCGGCAAGGCATCCGGCACCGTAAACGGTCTGCATTGCCAGCATTCCGGCAATATCCTGCGGTAGCCCGGCCTGAATACCGGCTTGTGTAAGACATTCGATGAAATGAAACACATAAGCAGGGCCGGAACCGGAAACTGCGGTGACTGCATCCATGAGATATTCGGCTTCGACCCGTGCAACCTTGCCGCTGGTTTGCAGCAGTTCTTCGGTAAAGGCCAGATTACCGGCCTCGACATTGGCATTGGCGAAAGTCACCATCATGCCTTTGCCGATCGCTGCCGGTGTGTTTGGCATGCAGCGGATCACGGCACTCTGCGCACCAAGCAGGTTTTCAAATTGCTGTACCGGTATGCCGGCGGCAACACTGACAAAAGTGGCGGTGTCGGCATAAGGCTGATAGGCGGGCAACACGGCCTGAATGACCTGCGGTTTGACAGCAATAATGATCAGGCGGGGGACAAGGGAGGCGGGAAGCTGCGCACCGTCGTGCAAAATGTGAACACCAAGCTTGGCTGCGCGCTCACGCAAAGCATCCGCCGGTTCAACAACTGTCACTTCTTCAGGTTTCAGTTTTTCTGCTGCCAGCCAGCCTTGCAGCATTGCATAGCCCATATTGCCGCAACCGACTAAAATCACGTTGTTTTTGGTCATTATCCGTCCCTCATCTGATTTGTGCATTCATAGTCGGTTTTTATGGGAAATGGAAATATTACACGGCTAACTGTTTAAAATGGACGATTGTAAAAAAATTATTTCACAGGAGCGGTTGCCAGAGGTGTTAAGGTTTTGTTAACCATAAGGCAGAGTGATTTGCACCGGTTCCCGCCGCGCTGCAAAAGCGTAAAGGGTAGACGTAATTTACGTGTAAATGCGTTGTTTCCGGCATGTCGCTTATCTGCGGATAGTTTGAAGAGTTTTATGGCCGGTTGCGGAACTTAACCGTGATTGGTCAGGCCTTTCCGAGTCCCGTTTTGCAGGGCTGGCAAGGGCTTCAGCCATGTTTGCAGATGTCACTTATTGCAGGTTTTCCGGTTTTACCGGAGTTCTGTGCGTAAATTATATGAATTGCTGTGTGAATAGATTTTAAGAACAACAGGACGGCAGCGTTATGGAACGTGATCACAAATATTCCGGAACATTACCGCTCCTGGCTTATGCACCGCAGGATTTCGGTCTGCATGCGCAACGCTCACGCGCTTATCGTGCAAGGGCCGCAATGGGGCGCACCGGTGTGCAGCCTTTGCGCAGCCATGCGCAGGCGCCGGCAAAGCCTGTTGCAGCAGAGGCGGCGCCTGAAAATGCAGCGCCATCGACCTCGCTTTTTAAAACATTGTGGCAGCGCTTTGGTACTTTGTTCGGCCAGACGACGAAGCAGGCAATAAAAGCAGAAAATACTGTTTCCCATGCGGCTCAGCCGCCTGTGCGCAACGCATCCCAGTCCCGCATTGCAAGCCGTCAGCAGGTTGCAGAGCGCTCATTGCCGCAGGAGCCGGTTACAATGCAGCGCCTTTCTACGCAATTGCCTGAAAAGCAGCCGGAACCAGCAGAAAATACCAGCCTTTATCATCCGGTTTCCAAAACCTATGCGGCTATGCGCAAGGGTGGTGCCGATGTGATTACGGATGAACAGGCAATTCCGCAAGCGCCTGATCTGGCGCATGCGCTGGCAGAAATCCGTGCCGCATTGCGCGAGCATGAAAAACTGGCCAGTGCCAGACAAAACGGCGCCGAAACATCCGGCCGTTAAAAGCGGTTTTTTGTATTGTTTGGCAAAAGGCTGCGCAACAAACGCGGGTTGAACGCCTTTTGATGGCGGAATGAAGACAGCCTGATCGTTTTTTGATTGTCATCATCCTGCAGGCGCAGTAATGCGTGAGCAGGATGCAGGGCGCAGTGTTCAGGGTGACAAGGCGCGGGGCTTGCACATAGTGTGTCTGACGGAGTTATGGAATGGCGACTGAGACAAGCGGCGCAAAAATAATCGACGGCAAATTACTGGCGGAAGATGTGGTGGCGGCAGTTAAAACTGCAACCGGTGAGCTTTTGTCGGCAACCGGCATTCAGCCCGGCATTGCTGTGATTATTGTCGGGGAAGATCCGGCCAGTCAGGTCTATGTCGCTTCCAAAGGCCGCAAAGCCAAGGAATGTGGTTTCCATTCCGTGCAGCACACGCTGAATGCGCAAACATCGGAAGCAGATTTGCTGGCACTGATCGGCGATCTCAATGCCGATGCGGCCATTCACGGTATTCTGGTGCAGCTGCCGCTGCCGAAACATATTGATGAAGACCGGATCATTCAGGCAATCGCGCCGGATAAGGATGTGGACGGCTTCCATTATATCAATGTCGGCAAGCTCGGCACCGGTGCTGTGGACAGTGCTTTCGTGCCATGCACACCGGCGGGCAGCATGATCATGATCGAGCGTCAGCTGGGACGTGACCTGTCCGGCCTGTCGGCTGTGGTGATCGGCCGTTCCAATATTGTCGGTAAGCCGATGGCCAATCTGTTGCTGGCAGCCAATGCTACGGTGACTGTTGCCCATAGCCGCACCAAAGACCTGCCAGCGCTGGCACGCACTGCCGATATTCTGGTGGCCGCTGTCGGTCGTCCGCAAATGATCAAAGGCGACTGGGTTAAACCCGGCGCAACGGTGATTGATGTGGGCATTAACCGTATTGATGCACCGGAAAAAGGTGAGGGTAAAACCCGCCTTGTCGGCGATGTCGACTTTGATGAAGCCGTGAAAATTGCCGGTGCAATCACGCCGGTACCGGGTGGTGTCGGGCCGATGACAATTGCCATGCTGATGGCCAATACACTGGTTGCCGCCTGCCGCAAGGCCGGTGTGAAGCCGCCAAAATTCTGATCTTTGCACATCAGATCGTTGAATTTCAAAAATGCCCGTTGCAAAGCGGGCATTTTTTATAATTTCGTCTTTAAAGCTTCATTGAAATTTTAACGCTCAGACATGAACCGCGCTTAATCCTTGGGCTCTTCTTCTCCAACGGACGGGATATGTCATGCTACGCTCACTGATGGCTTCTGTTGCACTTTCCGCATTATTGGTTACCTCTGCCGGTTCTTCTGCCTTGGCGCAGGATAAGGCTTTCACCGCTGTGCTGAAGGCGCATGCGATTTTGCCTGCTGAAACTTTCATTCCGGCACCGGACGATGCACCGGATCATTTGAAGATTTCCGGTAAATTCACCACGCCGGATCGCAAACGCGCTGAAGGCGTCGGCACGATTGAAGGCAAAGACGGCGTGCGCCCGACCGGTCTTTCCCTGCCTTTTGAAGGCCAGCCGGTACAGGGCTTCTCCGGTATCAAAACCATGAAAGACGGCACATTCTGGTCGCTGTCTGACAATGGTTTCGGCAGCAAAATGAATTCATCGGATTCTGCTTTGATGCTGCATAATCTGAAATTCGACTGGGATAATGGCACGGTTGAGCGTCTCGGCACAATTTTCCTGAGTGATCCGGACAAGAAGGCACCATTTCCGATTGTGCTGGAAGGCACGGACAAGCGTTATCTGACCGGTGCTGATTTCGACGTGGAATCCATTCAGCCGGTTGAAGACGGTTTCTGGATCGGGGAAGAATTCGGCCCTTATCTGATCAAGGTTGATAAGCAGGGCAGGCTGACCGATGTTTTTGCGACAGAAGTCAATGGCAAGCCGGTTTTGTCACCGGATAATCCGGCGCTGGCTCTGCCGGGCAATCCGGTTACTAAAATGCCAGCCTTTAACCTCAAACGCTCCGGCGGTTTTGAAGGTCTGGCTATGTCCAAAGACGGCAGCAAACTTTATGCCATGCTGGAAGGCCCGCTTTTTGCCGAAGATGGTTCCGTTGAAAAGACCGAAGATGGCAGCACCGCTTTGCGCGTGATTGAGTTTGATGTGCCTGCCAAAAAATGGACAGGCCGCAGCTGGCTCTATCCGCTGGCGGAAGGCGGCGTGGCCATTGGCGATTTCAACATGATTGATGAAACCACAGCACTGGTGATCGAGCGCGATAATGGTGCGGGCACACAGGCGCAGGCCTGTAAAGATCCGAAAAATCCGCAGCCGGATTGCTTTGATGCGCCGTCGAAAGTGAAGCGGATTTACAAAATCGCTTTTGATGACAGCAATGTTGAAAAAGCCGTGAAGAAGATTGGCTATATTGATCTGCTCGACATTAAAGACCCGGATAATAAGAAACGTCAGGGCGGCGGAGACGGTTTCTACGATATGCCATTTGTCACCATTGAGAATGTGGATGTGGTGGATGACACGCATATCATCGTCGGCAATGACAATAATCTGCCATTCTCGGCCGGTCGTTCGCTTAATAAAGTCGATGACAATGAATTCGTGCTGCTGGAAGTTGGCGAGTTTCTGAAAGCCAAATAAAGACCGGCTCTGGCAAACAGGAAAACGGCGCATTAAGCGCCGTTTTTTGTTGTCTTAAAAGACGGATGCACCCTGATCCGCATGACCGGCAATCTGCCGGAAGGCGGAGAATAATTCACGCCCCATGCCAAATTGATTATGGCTGAGATCAGGTGTCTGAATATTGCGGGACTGCAATTCCGCATCATCGATCAGAACGCGTAATGTGCCCTGCGCTGCATCAAGACGGATCATGTCGCCGTCCTGAATTTTCGCAATCATGCCATTGTCCAGTGCTTCCGGCGTGACATGGATGGCAGACGGCACCTTGCCCGATGCGCCGGACAGGCGGCCATCGGTCACAAGCGCCACTTTCTGCCCGCGATCCTGCAAAATACCGAGCACGGTCATCAGCTTGTGCAGTTCCGGCATACCATTGGCCTTGGGACCCTGATAGCGGACAACGGCGATAAAATCACCTTCCAGCAAACCGGCTTTGAAAGCATCCTGCATTTCTGCCTGATCGTGGAAGATTTTGGCCGGTGCCTCAATCACATGACGCTCCGGTTTCACGGCAGAAATTTTGATAATGGCATTGCCGATATTGCCGCTCAGCACCTTGATGCCGCCATCGGCCTGAAACGGGGTTTCAGCTTTGGCGAGGATTTTGAGATCGGCACTGACCTCCGGTGCCGGATTGCGGATCACGGCACCATTGTCGCCCAGATAAGGCTCAATTGCATAGTCGCGCAAACCTTCCCCCCAGACGGTGCGCACATCTTCATGCAGCAAACCGGCATCGAGCAATTCGCGGATCAGATAGCCCATGCCGCCTGCGGCATGGAAATGGTTCACATCGGCCAGACCATTTGGATAAACACGGGCGAGCAGGGGAACCGCGGCGGAGATTTCCGAAATATCATGCCATGTCAGTTTGATGCCCGCTGCCGCAGCCATGGCAATCAGATGAATGGTGTGATTGGTGGAGCCGCCGGTGGCATTCAGGCCGACAATCGCATTGACGAAAGAGCGCTCATCCAGCATGGCACCGACCGGCGTATAAGCATTGCCGCAGGCCGTGATTTGCAAGGCGCGTTTGGTGGCCTCTCTGGTCATGGCATCGCGCAGCGGCGTGTTGGGATTGATGAATGAACTGCCCGGAATATGCAGCCCCATAATTTCCATCAGCATCTGGTTGGAATTGGCCGTGCCGTAGAAAGTGCAGGTGCCAGGGCCGTGATAGGATTTGGACTCGGATTCCAGAAGCTCCGCACGACCAACCTTGCCTTCCGCATAAAGCTGGCGGATACGGGCTTTTTCATCATTAGGCAGACCGGAGGTCATCGGGCCTGCGGGAATGAAAATTGCCGGAAGATGACCGAAAGTCAGTGCGCCGATGACCAGCCCCGGCACAATCTTGTCGCATACGCCGAGATAGACGGCAGCGTCGAACATATCATGCGACAGGCCAACCGCTGTGGCCATGGCAATCACATCGCGCGAGAACAGCGACAGTTCCATACCGGCAAAGCCCTGGGTTACGCCGTCACACATGGCCGGTACACCGCCTGCGACCTGCGCAACGCCACCGGCCTCACGCGCAGCCTGTTTGATAAGCTGCGGAAAAGTTTCAAAAGGCTGATGTGCCGAAAGCATATCATTATAAGCGGTGATAATGCCGATATTGAGCTGCTGGTCACCGCTAAGGCCTGCTTTGTCTGAAGGCCCGCAAGCGGCAAAACCATGGGCAAGATTGGCGCAGCCGAGCGCCGTGCGCACCGGCTTGCGGCTTGCAGCTTCGCTGATCCGCCCCAGATAGGCCTCACGGGTGGCACGCGAGCGCTCGGTAATGCGTGCGGTCACAGCCTTCAGGGTTTGATTGACGGTCATTTCAGTCTCCTGCACCGGTCAAAACCGGTCACATATTATCAGTCTTTAAACCGATTTAATACACCGGAACAGCGTATAGCGGAAGAGGCGGAAAGGGCTGATGCGTCTATAAAACGCATGGGGAAGAGGAGAGGTGCAAGGGGGCAAATATGGCTGGATTTTCTTATACCCGCCCTGATGCCGGAGAAATATCCCGCATCAATAAGACCTTAAAGCGGGATGATATTTCGTCTGGAAATCATCCCGCTTTGCTGGCCTGTTGTCATCGGGGGGAAAGGAAAGCAAGCGAGCTTACGGTGCCCAATAGACCTGAACCGGATGTTTCGCATGGGCGAAAACCGCCCGCACCGGCATGGACATAATATCATCACCGGCAAGGGCTTCTTCCAGCACAGTGAGTTTTTTCTGTCCTTCAATATGGAGGATCAGCAAATCGGCATCGGCAATGACCGGCAATGTCAGGGTTAGGCGCGGCTCGCCTGCACCTTCTGCCTGCATTGGCAGCACGACGGCGCGGGTTTGCGGATCAAGCGCCTGATCCAGCCTGCTGCCGCCACGGAAGAAGGAAGCCGTGTGACCGTCCGTGCCCATGCCCAGCACCACCACGTCAAAAGGTTTCGGCAGCGCATCAATACGGTTGGCCGCGGTCACGGCCGCAACGCTGGCCGTTTGTGCAGGGCCGTAAAGGCTGACAAATGCTGCTTGTGCTGCATTGTTTTGCAGGAGGTGATCGCGTGCCAGTTTTTCATTGGAACGCTCATGATCGGGCGACACAAAGCGCTCGTCGACAAGAGTAATCGTGACCTGTTTCCATGCTACATTCTTCATGGAAAGCGCTTCAAACAAATGAACCGGCGTGGTGCCGCCGGATACGGCGAGAACGGCTTGTCCTTTGGCCGCAATCGCTTGATTCAGCTGATCCGCAATGGTCTCGGCTAATTGCAGCACCAGGGCGGAAGGGTCTGCAAAATCATGCCGTTCAAGAGTGGTTATGTCATTCTCCATTCATGTTGCTGCATACCGGTCATTTAAAAAAACACATATGCAGCGCGTCATTTCATATCTGTAACAGAACATCTTTTCAGATGGGTATTTATTCTGTGTTTTGGAGGGGCAATTGTGCCTTTATCCTGTGTGGTGCCGAAGCAATGGGGATAAAGGTGTGGCTGCCCTCCATCTCGTCAGAGACATAATGCAAATAATGTCTCTTTTTTTAACGCATATCTTTGTCTCAAAACCGGTTCCCACTTTTGAGAGATATGCTTCAGAGACTGTCATGCCCTCCGTCTCGTCAGAGACTATCATGCCATGTGCGGCCGTCGCGTTCGATCAGAGCGATGGAACCGGAAGGCCCCCATGTGCCGGATGTGTAGCCCTGAACCTTCTGTTCATTGGCCTCCCATGCCTCAAGGATCGGATCAACCCAGCGCCATGCGGCTTCCACCTCATCGCGGCGCATGAACAGGGTCTGATTGCCGCGTACCACATCCATAATCAGCCGTTCATAGGCATCCGGATTGCGCTCGTCAAAAGAGGCGGCAAAGCTCATATCCAGCGGAATATGGCGCAGGCGCATACCGCCCGGGCCCGGATCTTTGATCATGATCCATTGTTTCACACCTTCATCCGGTTGCAGGCGGATAACCAGCTGATTGGCAACAATATGACCGGCGCTGTTTTCAAAAATTGAATGGGGGATGGGTTTGAATGTCACCACGATTTCTGAAACACGCTCGGCCAGTCTTTTACCGGTGCGCAAATAAAACGGCACATTTGCCCAGCGCCAATTGCCGATTTCGGCTTTCAGCGCCACAAAAGTTTCCGTATTGCTGGTGCTGTTTTCCAGATCATCGAGATAGCCTTTGACCGGCCCGCCCGCAGAGGCACCGGCGCGATATTGCCCGCGTACAGTGTTTTCCTGTGCATTTTCCTCATTGATCGCAATGAGCGAGCGCAGCACTTTGACCTTTTCATCATGCACAGCATCGGCTTCCAGCGATGCAGGCGGCTCCATGGCCACAAGGCAAAGCAATTGCAGCATATGGTTCTGCACCATATCGCGCAGCGCACCTGCGGTGTCGTAATAACCGGCACGGCCTTCAAGCCCGACAGATTCCGCAACAGTAATCTGCACATGGTCAATATGGGCGGAGTTCCACAGCGGTTCATAAAGCGCATTGGCAAAGCGCAGCGCCATCAGGTTCTGTACGGTTTCCTTGCCCAGATAATGGTCGATACGGAAAATCTGGTCTTCGCGGAACACGCTGCCAATCGTATCATTCAGCACGCGGGCGGAGTTGAGATCACGGCCGATCGGCTTTTCAACCACAATGCGGCTATGTTCGGTCACCAGATCATGCGCCTGCAAACGCTGCGCAATATCGCCGAAC
Organism: Pseudochrobactrum asaccharolyticum; assembly: GCA_040392545.1. GTDB lineage: Bacteria > Pseudomonadota > Alphaproteobacteria > Rhizobiales > Rhizobiaceae > Pseudochrobactrum > Pseudochrobactrum asaccharolyticum_A. Next base: position 31,583 of record JBEBVV010000004.1, read on the forward strand.
AGGCTGGGGCTGACGGCAAGGTAAAAAGCGCGGATATCGGCCGGTTTATTATTGATCAGTTTTTTGAGCGCAGCCCAGCCAAGATCGGATTTGGCATCGACAGCGACATAGGAAACGCGCTTGAGAAATTCTTCGATCTGCGCCTCGTCAATCTCGTCTTTCTTGACATGGGCATTGATCGCATTGCGGGCGAAATCTTTATATTCCGCCTCGCTCATTTCACTGCGCGACACGCCGATAATGCGTGTAGGATCAACAAATTGGCCTGCGCGCTGACGCTGGTAAAGGGCAGGGATCAGTTTGCGTTCTGTGAGATCGCCCGATCCGCCGAAAACGATACAATCAAAGGGGTCTACCGGAATTATCTGGCTGGTCATGAACCTGTCTCTTATTCGCTTCTGTTTGATTTGCCCTGATGCCTGAGGGGAGAGGTCGGCAGAATAGGCAGAGAAAGTGTTGGGATTGCGCCGTCTGCCCCGATGATGCGTGAAAAGTGATTTGTTCTATATTCTAGCGAAATACCACGCTTGACAATAGGTGTTTTTTAAATCGATTTAAGAATTTATTGCCCGCTGCGGCAGGTCGCGCAGGATTGATCCGCTCTGCGCCGGTGCGGCGATTCCCTTCGCTCAGGAAATGCTCTATGCATGGGGAACTGATTTGGCGGCCGGTATTCCTGCAGGCTGCTTTCGTGAAGAATTCCGGAGAAGATTATGGCACGTTTGAAGGATAAAGTTGCAATTGTTACCGGCGGTGGTTCCGGCTTTGGTGAGGCGATTGCCCACCGTTTTGCACAGGAAGGTGCAAAGGTAATGGTTGCGGATATCAATCCCAAGCGTGCCAATGATGTGGCTTCTGCTATCGGCCAGAATGCGGTGGCGCTTGCCGCTGATGTGTCGCGCAAAGATGATGTGGATCGCCTTGTCGGCACAACTTTGCAGCATTTCGGCCGGTTGGATATTATGGTCAATAATGCCGGTTTTACCTATAAAACCATGCCGCTGACCGATGTGCCGGAAGATAGTTTTGATCTGATCACTGCGGTGAATATGAAGGCGCTTTACCTGTCCACACTGGCGGTTGTGCCGGTGATGCGCAAATTCGGCGGCGGGTCGATTATCAATACGGCCTCCATCAGCGCCAAGCATCCGCGCAAAGGCCTGACATGGTTTAATGCTTCAAAAGGCTGGGTGGTCAGTGCCACTAAATCCATGGCGCTGGAACTGGCAGAGCATAAAATCCGTGTGAATGCGATTTGTCCGGTGGAAAGTGAAACGGATACGCTGAAAATGGTGTTGCGGCTGGATACGCATGAAGTGCGCGAGGAAATCCGCAACTCTATTCCGCTCGGTCGCTTTTCAAGACCGGAAGATATTGCCAATGCCGCCTTATGGCTGGCCAGCGATGAGGCCGATTTTGTAACCGGCACATCGGTGGATATTGACGGCGGTTACAGCATCTGACCGCCCAAAACCTGTCCCGCATCAGCGGGCGCAGCAGGTTTAAATCCGGTCCATCATGGCAAACCATGTCAGGGCAAGGAAGAGCAGGGGCGCGCGGAATGTGCGCCCGCCCGGAAATGGCGGGACTTTGAGAATTTCAAATTCCCGCAATCTTTCGCGATTGCCGGTCACAGCCTCCGCATAGAGCTTACCCATAAAATTGGCGAGCATCACGCCATGGCCGGAATAGCCGCCGGCGCTGATCACATTGGGCATGACCTCGCGCACAAAAGGCTGGCGCGGCATGGTAATGCCGACCGAGCCGCCCCAGCTATGGGTGATCTCAATATCTTTCAGCTGCGGATAAATTTCCGCAATCTGGCGGCGGATATGTTTGGCAATGTCGCGCGGATTATCCGCCGTATAGGCTTCGCGGCCGCCAAACAGCAGTCGTCCGTCTTTGGAACGGCGGAAATAACGCACCACAAAGCGGGAATCGTCAACCGCTTCACCGCCCGGCAACACGCCGTAACCGGCATCGAGCGGCACTGTCGCGCCGATGAAAGAACGGATCGGCATCACATGTGCCGCACTGACCGGCTCCAGATTGTCGCCATGGGCATTGACCGCAATCAGCGCTTTTTGCACATTGATAATCCCGCGTTCGGTTTTGACAATAACGCGGCCATTGGATGATGTAATACCGGTGGCCTTGCTGTTTTCATATAATCTGGCACCGGCTTGCGCGGCGGTTTTTGCCAAGCCCACCAGCAGTTTCAGCGGGTGGATATGCCCTGTTCCGCTGTCATAAGTGCCGCCGTAATAGCGGTGCGAGCCAAGTTTTTCCGCAACTTCATCGCGCTCCATAAAGCGCATATGCGGATAGTTGAAGCGCGAGGCGATCAGTTCGCAATGCTGCCTGTATTGTTTTTCATAGCGCGGCTTATGGGCAACGGAAATCTGTCCCGGCCTGTAATCAATATCAATGGCATGACGGGCGGAAAAATCCAGCAAATGATGTTTTGCCTCTTCCGCCAGATCAAACAGGGCTTTGGCATGGTCAAAGCCATATTGTTTTTCAAGGTCTTCAGCCCATGTGCGCTGGCCGGTATTGAGCTGGCCGCCATTGCGGCCCGATGCACCGTCACCAAAACGCGCACCATCAAGCAGCACAACATCAATGCCTCGGCTTGCCAGATGATAGGCCGCCGACAGGCCGGTATAACCGCCACCAATAATGACGATATCGGCTTGCTGTGAGCCGTCAAAAGCCGGATAGGCCGGTCTTGCGTCAACACCGGCGTCAAGACTGGTTTCATACCATGACAGTCCGGGCGAAATCGGGCTTTGATAATGCGATGACTGGTGCATGGGACGCCTTGAAAGTGCCGTTACAGGGGCTGTGAATCGCGTGACGATTAAGCATTCTCCGTCACGTTGTCTCAACTTGATGATCGTGACAATGCGACCAAATAAAAAATCCGCTGCGGTCTACAGCTTTCGTCAGAGAATAAACCGCACCGGCATATTGACCGGCTATCGTTACATTTTTCACAAGTGCAGAAATCTGAACAGGAAGACCATGCCCGCGCATTGATTGAAAACAAGTGCGGGCATCGAAAACCGTGATGCGGATTAAAAAAACGGTGCGCGATTGTGTGGGACAGACAATCGCGTGCCGGTTACACGTTCAGCAGCAGATATTCCCGCTCCCACGGACTGATCACTTCCATGAAAGTTTCAAACTCAGCGCGTTTAATGGCGGCATAAGTGGTGGCAAAACTCTGTCCCAGCAGTGCTTTCAACTCGTCATCCTGTTCAAACAGGGTCACAGCTTCAATCAGGCCGCGCGGCAGTTCCACCTCATTGCGGTTGACCGATGTGGCAACCGGCGCATCAGGCATGATGCTGTTTTTGAGGCCGATCAGCCCGCAGGCCAGCGAGGCCGCAAGTGCCAGATAAGGATTGGCATCGGAAGACGGAATACGGTTTTCCACGCGCCGTGCCTGCGGGTCGGAGCGCGGTACGCGCAGCGCCGTGGTGCGGTTATCATAGCCCCATTTCACATTGACCGGTGCGGAAGCATCCGGTGTGAGGCGGCGATAGGAATTCACATAAGGGGCAAACATCACCAGAGCATTGGGGATATGGCGCTGCATACCGCCGATGAAATGATAGAAGGCCTCGCTCTCGCTGCCATCCTCATTGCTGAAAATATTCTTGCCGGTCTTCTTATCAACAATGGACTGATGAATATGCATGGCCGATCCCGGCTGCCCCTGAATAGGCTTGGCCATAAAGGTTGCATACATATCATGCTTAAGGGCGGCTTCACGGATGGTGCGCTTGAACATGAAGGCCTGATCGGCCAGTTCAATCGGATCGCCGTGACGCAGGTTAATTTCCAGCTGGCCTGCACCTTCTTCGTGGATCAGCGTGTCAATTTCCAGACCCTGCGCTTCGGAGAAGTGGTAAATATCGTCGATCAATTCGTCGAATTCGTTGACGCCGGCAATGGAATAGCCCTGTCCGCCGCCAATGGCACGGCCAGAACGGCCAACTGGCGGGGTCAGCGGATAATCTGGATCGGGATTTTTGCGTACCAGATAAAATTCAATCTCAGGTGCGACAACCGGCTTGAGGCCGAGTTTGGCATATTCATCAACCACGCGTTTCAGCACATTGCGGGGGGTAAATTCCGCCACGCGCCCGTCCTGATAAACCAGATCGCACAACACCTGCGCCGTCGGGTCGGTTTCCCATGGCACAACGGTGAGGGTAGAGAGATCGGCGACAAGGCGCAGATCGCCGTCATCTTCCGGATAGACGAAGCCGTGCCCGTCATCAGGATAATCACCGGAAATGGTGACCATGAAGACAGCGGATGGCAGAGCCAGTGTGGAATTGGAGATGAATTTTTTCGACGGCATCATCTTGCCGCGGGCGACACCGGCCTGATCGGGCGTGATGCACTCAATATCTTCAATATCGCGCCATGCCAGCCATTCAGAAGCTTCTTTCCAGTTTTTGACGCCGCGCAGCGACTTGACATAGGCTGGTGTGCCGCGACGAACAGGTTTACGCGGTTTTTTCTTCTCAGGTGTGGTGGCAGGCATTAATCACCGGATAGCTGTTTGCGATAAGGTCTGTATAGCCTTTTGGCCGAGTTTTGACAAACAGAGTAGCATCTGTGCGCAGAAGCGTAAGTCCTGAAATTAAAAATATTTTTGACAATTGATGAGGTCGGGATCGGGGCGAAATGGCCGCGAACGAAAAGCAGGCTGCCTGAAACCGCCCTGTCCGGTCTTGTGAACCATTCGTGGCGGCTGGTCATGATATCAGGCGGCCTGCTTATTGTGCGGTTCCGAAATATTGCCCTGAGGAAATGCGAAAAGGGCAACGGGGAGACGGAACCGGACCTGTGATCCGGAACCTGTCTTGCCGCGTTTGGACTGAGCAAGACAGGCACGGCACGCATTGGAGTGGCTTCGCAGCGTGCCGTATAAAGCGCGGGGCGGGAGGAGAATGCCCCGCAGGCTGGTCGTTTGGTTCCGGGCTGTAATTGCCGGTCATTGAAGATCGTGCTGCGGGCCTGTGGTTTAGTTTCGCGTTACGATCACCGGCGTTAAAAGGTCGCCCCACTGGCCTGCACCACCATGATGGCGGGCAGAGCGTACCAGCTCAACGGATACGCCGGCGTCAACTGCTTTCATAACAGCATGGTTGAGGCGGTGAAGATCGTTGGCCAGCATACGGATTGCGGCCTTCTGGTCTTCTGTCATAGCCGAAGCTTGTTCTTCGGCCCGTTCTTTAACCTGTGGCTTGGTCATCATGATTGTTGTCCTTTGGTTATGAGCAGGTGTTGAGCTGAAGTTGGGGTTTAGAGGTGCCCGTAGCCGGAGGGTGAAGGAGAGAACCGGCTACGGAGACTGCGATGCAGAGTGTGACTGGAGTCGGGCTCTGCTTTTCCGCTCAGTGCTTATTCGGCAGCAGGACGGAACTGGTCATGTTCGGTTGATTCACCCATGGCTGTCGTTGAAGACTGGCCGCCGGTGATTGCCAGCGAGACGGCATCGAAATAGCCGGTGCCAACTTCACGCTGGTGTTTGGTTGCGGTGTAGCCGTTGGCTTCTGCTGCAAATTCGGCTTCCTGCAATTCGGAATAGGCTGCCATCTGGCGGTCTTTATAACCGCGCGCCAGTTCAAACATCCCGTAATTGAGCTGGTGGAAACCAGCCAGCGTGATGAACTGGAACTTGTAGCCCATAGCGCCCAGCTCACGCTGGAATTTGGCGATTGTGGCGTCGTCGAGATTTTTCTTCCAGTTGAAAGACGGTGAGCAGTTATAAGCCAGCAGTTTGCCCGGATGTGCCTTATGCACGCCTTCGGCAAATTTACGCGCCTGTTCCAGATCCGGCTTGGAGGTTTCGCACCAGATCAGGTCGCAATGCGGCGCATAGGCCACAGCGCGGGCAATACATGGCTCAAGGCCGTTCTTCACATGGTAGAAGCCTTCAACAGTGCGGCCCTTATCATAATCAACAAATGGCTGATCGCGTTCATCAATATCCGAGGTCAGGAGCTTGGCGGCTTCCGCATCGGTGCGCGCAATAACCAGTGTCGGCGTGCCCATAATATCGGCGGCGAGACGTGCAGCATTGAGGTTGCGGATATGGGCTGCGGTCGGGATCAGAACCTTGCCGCCGAGATGGCCGCATTTCTTTTCCGAAGCGAGCTGGTCTTCAAAGTGAACACCGGCAGCACCGGCCTCAATGAAAGCCTTCATGATTTCAAAAGCATTCAGCGGGCCGCCGAAACCTGCTTCCGCATCGGCAACAATCGGCGCAAACCATGTGTCAACGGACAGACCATTGCCTTCTGCGGTTTCAATCTGGTCGGCGCGCTGCAAGGTGCGGTTGATGCGCTTGGCCAGTTCCGGTGCCGCATTGGCCGGATAAAGTGACTGATCCGGATACATCGCAGAAGCGGTATTGGCATCCGCCGCAACCTGCCAGCCGGAGAGATAAATGGCCTGCAAACCGGCGCGAACCATCTGCATGGCCTGATTGCCGGAAAGTGCGCCCAGTGCATTAACGAAATTTTCCTCATGAATGAGCTTCCACAAACGGTTGGCGCCCATTTCCGCAAGGCTGTAGCGGATTTCAACGGAGCCGCGCAGACGCTTGACATCTGCTGCTGTGTGCGAACGCTGCAAACCGTCGAAACGGCCTTTTGGTGCGGAAGGAACCAGATTGTAAAAATCAGTCATGATCAGACATCCTGTAAAAATTTGTCATGGGATTTTGTGTTGCGTGGTTGTTTTGTCTGTGACCAGATTTACAGATGTGAAAGTGATAGGCGAGAAAATAGCGAATTTCAGGCAATTTATTCGGGTTATGCTGTGTTGTTTTGACAAGATGGAATTGTAAACTTGTAAATTATGTAAATTTGACAATTTCAAAAAATCAGTCAAATTCTTTACAAGCTGCAAAGAATAGCTGTTGAGTCCGGAGGGGGCAGGCCCGTGGCAGAGCGTAAAATTTTTGCCGGAGCGCGTATCCGGCGCATCCGTAACGAGCGCGGGCTGACGCAGGTGGCCATGGCGGAGGGGCTGGATATTTCCCCTTCCTATCTCAATCTGATCGAGCGCAATCAGCGGCCGTTAACGGTGCAGCTGCTGCTGAAACTGGCTTCTGTTTATAAAGTCGATCTCGACCAGTTGCAGGAAGAAACCGGCTCGGCGCTGGCGGGGCTGAAAGAGGTGTTTTCCGAGCCATTGCTGGCGGGGGAATTGCCGGGTGATCAGGAGCTGATTGATATTTGTGAATCTGCGCCCAATGCGGCGGCGGGCATTGTCAAATTATTCCGCGCTTACCGGGAGCAGCAACAGCGTCTCAGCGATCTTTCCGATATGATGGCGCGTGAGGGCAAGGCGCTGGCACTGGCACCTGCACGCCTGCCGCTTGATGAAGTGCGCGATGTACTGACGCGCAAAGCCAATTATTTCGAGCGGATTGAAGCGGAGGCCGACAGTTTTTCCCGCCTTTTAAAGTCGGAGGACGGCTTGTTACCCGCATTGAAACAATGGCTGAAGCGTGAGCAGTCGGTGACGGTGCGCACATTGCCTGCCGCAACCATGCCGAATTGGCGGCGGCGCTATGACCGGCATTCGCTGCGCCTGTTCATCTCCGAGCGTCTGTCGCTGCCGGATCATATCCGTGAAGTGGCGATGGAGGCGGCATCGGTGCGCATGCAGGTGGTGATCGGCGCGGAGCTGGAAGACCTGAAATTAAGCTCCGCCGAGGCAAAGCGTATCGCGCGCACGGAATTGCTGCGCTATGCGGCACATGCTTTGATGATGCCTTATACGGCGTTTCGTGAGGCGGCGCAGCGGGCAAAATATGATCTGGATGTGCTGCGTGCCCGCTTTAATGTGTCTTATGAACAGGCGGCCTGCCGTCTGACCACATTGCAGAGGCAAGGGGCTACGGGCATAGCCTTCTTTTTGCAGGAGATTGATCAGGCAGGGCACCGGCTGCGCATGGTGGGTGCACAGGGTTTTCCGCAGGCGCGTTTTGGCGGTGCTTGCCCCAAATTGCAGATTTACAATGCATTTTCCCATCCGCAGCAATTGCTGGTGGAGCAGGTGGAACTGCCGGACGGCATGCAATATCTCACCATCAGCCGCACGATTGAGGGGCCGCAGGCCGGTTTTGGCGAACAGCCGCGCCGCACTGCGCTGCTGCTGGCCTGCGAGGCGTCGCTGGCACAGGATACGGTCTATGGTGCTTATCTGGCTGGCGTTTCTTCCGGCAGCGGGGTTAATCCGGTGGGAACCGCGTGCCGTTTATGCGAGCGGCAGGCCTGTCTGACCCGTGCCGAGCCGCCGCTGACCCGCCCGCTGGCGCTGGATGAAATGGTGTCCGGTTTTTCCGCTTATGATTTCCAGTAACAGGGCGCTTGCGCTGACAGCCGCAGCGGATAAAGATTCGCACAGCGCCTCAATCCGGAGCATGTCATGCATATGATTGAATCATAAAGCATAAATCCATGTCTTTACAGGGTGGCTTTATGCCCCCGCATCAGGCCTTTATGCGCTCTTGGGGTCACACAAAGTTTAAAATTGTGTTTATTTAATTCAAATAATTCATGCTTTGGCCGTTAAGTGTCATCTTTCCGTTGACGAAGCGCAATTAATCTCAAAAGGTAGACCGGAATACACATTGACGGGCAATGTGTGAGGGACATTTTTTGCCTGTAAGGCTCTCTGAACGGGGTGACTGATGAAGATTAAAGCGCATTTGCTTTCATATGTTTCGGCCGGTTGCGTGGCGCTTGCCGCATTGCTGCCTGCACTTCCTGCCTCCGCACAGGAGCGGGTGCTGAATATTTATAACTGGTCCGATTATATCGACGATTCCATTTTGCAGGATTTCACCAAGGAAACAGGGATCAAAGTCGTTTATGACGTTTATGATTCCAACGAAATTCTTGAAACAAAGCTGCTGGCTGGCAGTACGGGCTATGACATTGTTGTGCCATCAGCAGAATTTCTTGGCCGTCAGATTCCGGCAGGCGTGTTCCAGAAGCTGGATAAAGAAAAACTGCCCAATCTGAAGAATATGTGGGACGAGATTTCCAACCGCACCACGGTCTATGATCCGGATAATGAATATTCGATCAATTATATGTGGGGCACCACCGGCATCGGCTATAACAAGGCCAAGATCAAAGAAGCCCTCGGCACCGATGAAATCGACAGCTGGGATGTGCTGTTTAAGCCGGAAATCTCTGCCAAGCTGAAAGATTGCGGTATTTATCTGCTGGATTCAGGCAGTGAAATGCTGCGTCCGGCGCTGCATTATCTGGGCTTTGATACCAATAAGCCGACTGCGGAAAGCTTCGCCAAGGCTGAAGAGCTTTATCTCGGTATCCGCCCGAATATCCGCAAATTCCATTCGTCGGAATATATTAATGCGCTGGCCAATGGCGATATCTGTATGGCTGTGGGCTATTCGGGTGATATTTTCCAGGCGCGTGACCGTGCGGAAGAAGCCAAGAATGGCGTGGAAATCGGCTATGCCATCCCTAAGGAAGGCGCGCTGATGTGGTTTGACCAGATGGCCATTCCTGCCGATGCCAAACATGTTGAAGAAGCGCATGAATTTATCAATTACATCATGCGTCCGGAAGTGATCGCCAAGGCTTCGGACTATGTGTTCTACGCCAATGGCAACAAGGCGTCGCAGGAATTCATCGACAAGGATCTGCTGAATGATCCGGCGGTTTATCCGAGTGAGGAAGTGATGAAGCAGTTGTTTGTGCCGCTGCCTTATCCGCCGAAAATCAACCAGCTTGCCACCCGTGCATGGACCAAAATTGTAACGGGTCACTAAGTCAGGCAAAGGAATAAACGGGGCATCTGCCCCGTTTGTTTTTGCGCATGTGTGGCTAAACCACACAGATTATTTTCTACGGGCTGACAGCAATAGTTGCGGACCACAATATCAATAAGCCTATTCAAGACCCGTAATATGAGGGGAACAGAATGAAATCCTTCGGTAGTTTTCGCCGCAAGTTCTCGCCCTGGAACGATCCGGCGGCAAAGCCCTTTATTTCATTTGAGAATATCGTCAAAAATTTCGACGATGTGACTGTGATCGACAATCTGTCGCTGAATATTTTTAACCGCGAATTCTTTGCCCTGCTTGGCGCATCCGGCAGCGGTAAATCCACTTTGATGCGTATGCTGGCCGGTTTTGAAGAGCCGACGTCCGGCCGTATCATGCTGGACGGGCAGGATTTGCGCGGTATTCCGCCCTATAAGCGCCCAGTGAATATGATGTTCCAGTCCTATGCTTTGTTCCCGCATATGAGTGTTGAGCAGAATATTGCTTTTGGTCTGAAACAGGACGGCATGGCCAAGTCCGAAATCACAGACCGCGTGAATGATATGCTGAAACTGGTCAAGCTTGAGAAATATGCCAAGCGCAAACCACACCAGCTTTCCGGTGGTCAGCGCCAGCGTGTGGCTTTGGCGCGCGCTGTTGCCAAACGCCCGAAAGTGCTGCTGCTGGATGAGCCATTGGGCGCGCTGGACAAGAAGCTGCGCGAGGAAACCCAGTTCGAGCTGATGGATTTGCAGATGAATCTCGGCCTTACCTTCCTGATCGTGACCCATGATCAGGAAGAAGCCATGACCATGGCCGACCGTATTGCTGTGCTGGATAAAGGCCAGATCATGCAGGTCGCCACACCGGCAGAGGTTTATGAAGCGCCGAGCAGTAAATTTGTGGCCGACTTTATCGGCAATATCAATCTGCTTGAAGGCGAGGTGACACATTTTGCCAATGGGCTGGCCGAGATTGCCAGTGCTGTCAATAATGTGGTGATCCGCACCAAAACGGCGAGAGAACTGAGCAAAGGGCAGAAGGTCTGGTATGCAATCCGCCCTGAAAAAATTACTCTTAGTCGTGAGAAACCGGAGGATGCATCCATCAATGCCCTGCAGGGGGAATTGTGGGATATTGCTTATTTCGGCGATATGAATGTGTTCCATGTCCGCTTGCCGAATGGCCGCACAATCAAGGCTTCGAGCATGAATGCCGTGCGCCGTACCGATGATCCGCTGGGTTATGATGAACAGGTCTGGGTCTCATTCGAGGATGATGCCGGCATGGTTCTGGTTGCCTGATCACCGAAAGCGCATTCCGGACAGCGTGAGCAGTTTCGGGCAAAATGCGCGTCATCAAAGAATTGAGGGATAGTCCATGCAAAAATTCATTGCAGCTATTGCTTCCAGAGCGGTGATCGCCGTGCCTTATATATGGCTCGGTCTGTTTTTTCTGATCCCGTTTTTTATAGTTTTTAAAATTTCCCTGTCGGAAGTGGCAATGGCCATTCCGGCCTATGATCCGCGCTTTTTCTGGAGCGACGGGTTGAGTGGGATTTGGGAAAAAGTTCAGCAATTCTCGATTGATAATTATATCTGGCTGACAGAGGATTCGCTTTATTACAAGGCCTATCTTTCCAGCGTATGGATTGCCGCTGTTTCAACATTTCTGGCGCTGCTGATCGGTTTTCCGATGGCCTATGGCATAGCACGGGCTCCGCTTAAACTGCGTCCCACATTGCTGATGCTGGTAATCCTGCCCTTCTGGACATCGTTTCTGATCCGCGTTTATGCGTGGATTGCAATTTTGAAGCCGGAAGGTCTGCTCAACCAGTTACTGCTGTGGCTGAATATTATTGATACGCCGCTGGCAATTCTCAATACGGATACAGCGGTTTATATTGTTATCGTCTATTCCTATCTGCCTTTCATGGTGTTGCCGATCTATTCCGCACTGGAAAAGATGGATTATTCGCTGATTGAGGCGGCGCAGGATCTGGGCTGCACACCGCTGAAAGCCTTCTGGAAAGTCACATTGCCACTGGCATTGCCGGGAGCTATTGCAGGCTCGATGCTGGTATTTATTCCGGCTATCGGTGAGTTTGTGATCCCTGATCTGGTTGGCGGTTCCGGCACATTAATGATCGGCAAAACCCTGTGGAGCGAGTTTTTCTCCAACCGCAACTGGCCATTATCCGCGGCAGTGGCGGTCGTGCTGCTGGTGCTTTTGGTTATTCCGATTGTGCTGTTCCAGAGAATGCAGGCACGGGCGCAGGAAGGGGGGAAATAATGCAATCATCATCCTGGTCTCGTTTCAATATCGTATCGGTGGTGCTGGGCTTTGCCTTTCTCTATCTGCCGATTGTGCTGTTGGTGGTTTATTCTTTCAATGAATCGCGTCTGGTCACTGTGTGGTCGGGCTTTTCGGTGAAATGGTATGCGGCACTGTTTTCCAATCAGGGGCTTAAAGATGCCGCATGGGTCACACTGCGCGTTGGTGTGCTGTCGGCAACCATCGCCACGGTGCTGGGCACATTGGGCGCGCTGGCATTAACCCGCTATACCCGCTTTCGCGGACGCACTTTGTTTTCGGGCATGATTTATGCACCGCTGGTGATGCCGGAAGTGATTACCGGTCTGTCGCTACTACTGCTGTTTGTGGCTATTGGTTTCGACCGTGGTTTCTGGACAGTAACACTGGCGCATATCACTTTCGCCATGTGTTTTGTGGCAGTGGTGGTGCAGTCCCGCTTAGTGAGCTTTGACCGTTCATTGGAAGAAGCGGCTATGGATCTTGGTGCGCCGCCGGTCACCACATTCATGAAAATCACGCTGCCGATTATTCTGCCTGCCGTGGTTTCCGGCTGGATGCTGGCTTTCACACTGTCGCTGGATGATCTGGTGATTGCGAGCTTTACCTCAGGGCCGGGGGCGACCACGCTGCCAATGAAAATCTACAGTCAGGTGCGCCTTGGCGTAACACCGGAAATCAATGCGGTTTGTACCTTGTTGATTGCGCTGGTGGCGACAGGGGTGATTATCGCTTCCGTGGTCAATAAACGCCGTGTGGTACAGCGGATGCGCGATGAGCAGGCGGCCTTCCGCCAAAGCTGAAGCAACCATAAATACAAGATAAGAAAATGCCGGTTCATCATTCAGATGAACCGGCATTTTTTATGGCTCTGTGCTTTTATCGGGAAGAGGAGATAAACGGCCTGTCCCATGAACCGCCGACAAAGAAATGCAGGTTTTCCGCCGGAATTGCCTGTGGTGCTGTCTGCGGTGTGGGCTGTGTTGTTGCCGGTTCTGCCGGTTGCGGGGCGGCCTCACCATTATTGGCAGGCTCACTGGCTTTTTGCGGCAGGGTCAATGTGCCGGAAAGTGCAAGGCTGCGGTCGGTCAGCGGCACAATGCCTGTGAGCGACAATGTGCCTTGCGCCGTTTCGGTTCGGGCATTTTCCAGTGTTGCCACGCCCTCGCCCAAAGTGGCTTTCACGTCGAAGCGCTTGAAATCAAGGCTGACTTTATCGCGCTGTTGCAAGGCAAAGAAGCCTTCGCTTCTGAGCTTGTCAATAAAATCATTGAGATCAAACCCCTGCAAACGGCCATTGCCGAGGCTGAAACTGATCTGCCCGCGGGCATTTTGCACCATGCTTTGCAGGCTGCGGGGCATGGTTTCGACATTGACGGAGAAATTACCCTGACCGCTGAGGATCGGATCAGGCAGGCCGATGGCGACCAGAAACGCATTACTGTCAATATTCGCGGTATTGAGGCGCAGGCTGAGTTTGTCCTGTCCCTTATCGGTCTGGCTCAGGCGGATGCTGGCCTGCAACGAGCCTTTAAAGGCTTTGGCATCCCCAATATCAAAAATCGCTTCACCGCCACGGATTTGCAGGGCGGCAGCAAGGCCGGTCATTTGCGCGGCACCAATCGTGGCATTTTGTGCGGAAAGCCGGATATCCAGATCGGCGCTGTTGAGCAGGGTTGTATCAATCATACGCTGCGGGCCATAGCGCAATTGCACCGTGTTTTTCAGTTGCTCCTCCTCACGCACTTTGGTCACCAGAGTTGTGACCGTGTGGAGGAATGAGGCTGCATCCAGCGTCTGAAAAGCCAGTGTGCCGGTAATCACCGGACGTTCTTTGCCAAGACCGATTTCCGCAGCACCTTTGGCAGGCATATTATTGAGATTGAGCACAATGTCGGCCAGTTTAACGCGTTGCGGCGTGGCACTGACATTGGTTTCAATGCTGAAAGCATCATTGGACACCGGCTGTCCTTCGCCCGCAGTATATCCGGCAGCGGCATAGCTGGCATCGGAGGACAGACCAAGCCAATGCAGGCTTTCATTGAGCGACGGGCTGTTAAGGGTGAAAGCGCCTTCAGTAAACAGGTTTTCGGCAATATTGGTGCGGCCGTTAAAGCTGATGCTCAGAGGCTTTGACGTGATCTGCGCATTAATATCGCTCATGCCGCTGGCCAGAAGCGGCAGTGGCTGGGCAATATTCAGCGTATAATCCAGCGTTTCCCCGTGCCAGACCGCGCCACCTTTAATCACCGCATTATTGGTGGTTTGCGGCCAGTCAATACTGGCATTGATCGCGGTCACGGCTTCCTGTTTTTCCGCATCGCGGATGGAAAAACCGATCGAGCTGTTTTCCAGCACCAGCCTGCCAAACGGAATATTGAGCAACTGCTTATTGTCAGGATTTTTAGCGCTGATATTGCGCGCCTGCCGGATGGCAAGGCCAAGGCGGCCGGAGGAGGAGGCCAGCGTGTTGACAAATTGCGGCAGGTCTTCAACCGGCTCGCTTAAATTGAAATGTGCATTGATCAGACGGGTTTCAGAAAATGCCACGCGACCGAACAGGGCATTGAGCGGCGACATTTCCACTTCAATACGCTCTGCCACCATAAAAGGCGCATTGGCATCGCCCATCTTGCTCAAAGTCACATCGCTGAGCGATGCACGGAAAACCGGAAAAAAGCTGAGCCGCGGCGGCTGGCGGATTTCCACACTATAGCCGGTCCAGGCGCTGATATTCTGCGCCAGATGCAGGCGGATCGCATCGGTTGAAACAATATAAGGCAGTGCAGCAAGCGCCCCGACAAACAGCACAGCCAGAATAAAAATAACAGCCAGTACGGGACGTATCAGTTTCATTGTGTTCCGATCATCTTGGCTTGTGGCAGGCCTGTCCGGCGGTTGCCGTTTATGCCTGTCACATCATGCGTCTCCACAAAAACCCGGAGCAGATATTGCGGAATCCTGTTTGTAACCAAGGAAAGCGCATAGCAAACAGACGGCAGGAACAAGAGTGCCGGAATTGCTTGTGCGCCATCCTGATTTGCCTGTTGTATCGGGGCTTGTGCTATTCGGCAAGCACGCGGGTCGGCGGGAAAATGATTTCCACGGTTGTTCCCTGATCGGGAATGGATTCAATGGTGAACTGCGCACGGTTGGCTTCCACCATGGCTTTGGTCAGTGGCAGGCCGAGGCCGGTTCCCTGCTGGCGCCAATCCTTAATATCTGCATTATGGGTGCTTTGCAGCTGGTTGTTATGACTGCTGACCTGACGGAACGGTTTCAGCGCCTGTTCCAGTTCGTTCTGGTTCATGCCAATACCGGTATCGCGCACACGCATCACCACATGGCCGTCCGGCTCATAGCTGGTGGAGACAATCACCTGTCCGCCCTGACCGGTAAACCGGATGGCATTGGATAACAGGTTAAGCGCAACCTGACGGATAGAGCGGGCATCGGCGACAATATCCGGCAAAAAGGCGGAGAAACTGGAACGGATAATCACCCGTTCGCGATTGGCCTGCGGCTGCATCAGGGCTACAGCCTCGGCCAGCGCATCATTCAGCGCCACAGCTTCAAATTCCAGATCAAGTGCACCGGCCTCAATCTTGGAAATGTCCAGAAGATCATTGACCAAAGCCAGCACATGATTGCCGGAGCGGTGAATGTCACGCAGATATTCACGATAACGCTCATTGCCGATCGGGCCGAATTTTTCTTCTGCCATCAGTTCTGAAAAACCGATAATCGCATTCAGTGGTGTGCGGATTTCATGGCTGATACGAGCCAGAAATTCGGTTTTATGGGTGGATGCCCGTTCGGCTTCCTGACGCGCAGAGGTCAGTTCCTCTTCCGCACGTTTCCACTGGGTAATATCGCGCATCACCGCGCAATAACCCTTGGAGGCAGGCAATTTGCCGATGGTCATAAAGAGCGGGATAAAACGTCCCTGCGCTTCGCGGCCGATCACTTCGCGACCGTCATTGAGCAGACTGGCCACACCGTCACCGGAAAGGCCGTGAATATAGTCAATCGCCGCACGCTGGCTTTCAATCGCAAACAGCACAGCGAAGGACTTGCCAGCCAATTCATGGATATCATAGCCGAACAAGGCCGCTGCCGACTGGTTCAGCGAACGGATTTTGCCATCCTGTCCGATAATCACCACGCCGTCCGTGGCCGTATCGAGAATGGAGGTCAGTTCATCAATCTGGGTTTGCAGTGCCTGAAAATCCGGCGATGCCCGCTCGTCTTTGACAGGGACAACCGGCCGATCTGCCTGTTCTTCTGTTTCTTCAGCCGCAGAATGCAAAGCCAGTTCCGTCTGCATCTGATGCACCGGATTTTCTGATGTGCTGACGGAGACAAGCGCCGGGCGGTTTTTCTGCTGATCTGCGCGGTCATCATTATCGGCTTGCAGAATGCGTTCCGGCAACAGGCTCAACATCAAAGCACGGTTGCCCTGCCAAGGCACAGACTGCAAATGGGCTTCCACGACTTTATGGCTGCCATCGGCAAGACACAGGATCATGCCGCTGACATCGCTGTCTTCGGCCTGTGCAAACAGGGCGTCAATACCGCCCGCATGGCGCAGATCATCCAGCGATACATAGCCGGTCATGTCAAAAAATGCCTGATTGGCGAAATGCAGACGGTCGGCATTGTGGATCAGCACCGGCACCGGCAATGCGCTCAGCACATGCAGGTCTTCTTCATCCTGCCGTTCAGATGCAGCGGTATATGTATGTTCGCCACCTTCAGAAAATGTCTGATTATGATTGGCTGGCGGCACATCATGCAGATAAGGGATATCTTCTTGTGCCGGAATTTGCGCGGTCGCAACAGGGGCCGTAGCGCCGTTTTCAGGCACCGCATTGTCTGCGACAGCATTGCTTTTCGGTGTTTTTTGCAACACTTCGCGGCGCAGGCGATCTGCAATCTCACGAAATGCATTGCGCTCGGTCTGCGACAGGCCGTTGGCCGGACGCGCAGGGTGGATTTCAGCCAGTGGGGCGGGCTTGAGCGGAATAATTTCCTGTTCGGAAGGCGCAATACTTTGCGGGCTGCGTGCCTGTGAGGCGCGCAGGGCTTCCATCAGAATGATTTTTTCGCTGGTCAGTGATTTTGGCGGCGTGTCATTATCATCTGTCTGCTGTGCCGCGTCCTTGTTCGCGGGCGCAACAGAGCCGGAGGTGCCGGATACCAGTGATAGGCCGATTGCTTCCGGATCCGTTTCTGCAAGGGCGGGATAAATAACACCGAAGCCACTGAAACCGGAAAATTCTTTGTCGCGGGCGAAAACCGGCAATGCGGCCAGATCAACAGGAACCCGCTGATCCGTGCCCTGCACCGGCCAGAAAATTCTTTTGCCGGACCATGTTTCCTGCTTGCCCAGCAGAACGGAGATTGTGCCGTCATCATCAAAGCCGAAGACTCGGGCAACATCCGAGAATTTCCGGCTGATAATATCAGCCGCATTGCCGCCGACAATTCCGGCAAACTCCGGTGAGACTTCCGTGAAACGGCTCTGCGCGTCAACCTTCCAGACAAAGCGGGCAGGAGAGGTTTCCTGTGTCGGTTCCGGGGTGGCTTCCGGCTGTTCTATAGTCTCTGCCGGAGCGGCAGCGCTTTTTTCTGTTGCAGCGGGCTGGTCTGTCTTTTCTGCGATGAAAAGATAGGCCGGCGTTTCATCTTGTGTTTCAGACACAATCATTGCCGCAGGCACAGCGGTCTGGCCAGCGCGCACCCGTCGGCGGATAAAGCCTTCCGGTTCGCTCTGCGCCTCAATCATCAGATCGGAAATTGTGTTGTTGTTGATGTCCAGCGCAGCAAATCCTGCATCTGCATGAATGATTGCACCATCTGCATCAATCTGCGCTGCATGGTAATGCGGCAGGGAAAGCGGTGCCGTCTGCGTTGCAGATGTGGTCATCAGCAAAACCGGCTGACCGGCGGCAGGCATTTCCAGCGGAGTAATCGTATAGGGCAGCAAGCTCTGATGCAGGCCACCGGCAAGGCGCAGCATAATTTTGTGCGTTGCATGATCTTGCAGGTCAAGCGCTGCAATCTGGCGATGCGTCTGCGCACTCAGTTGCGCTGCACTGCCTGTGAGGGCGGCGGCATCCTGCCCGCCCAGCAATTGGGCAGCCGCTTCATTGAGCCATAATATCGTGTTGAGATCGCCGGACAAGACAAGCATGGCATCCCCATTGGTGAGGGATGAGCGAAATGCGGAAAGAGGGATCAGCTCCATTAAATCCAGATGCTGCATAGATTATATCCGTATCCGGCCGGTTATTATGCGTATAACCGTACTTATTGCCTGTCTTAAATGCTTGTCTGTCATCGGCAATTTTGCATGCCGTGTCAGAAGTTACGCCATTATCACCACAAACGGGGCAGGGCTGACAAACACTTTCTTAACTATTAGTTAATACCCCCAGCCATGGCAGGCTCGTGTTCAACTGCAGCAAGAGATGTCCGATGCTGTACCGGTTATGATTAATCAATGGTAAATAAAGCACTTCCGTGGCATAATAATGATAGAAGGTAAAATTTCGCCCGACAATTAGCTATTGTCCATGTCCGGCAAGGCGCTGCGGGCACGTGATACGCTGATGCTTTGTGTACAGGCTTATTTTTTCACAAAGTTTTTGTGATAGGTGCTTGCAATATGCGATGTTTTTACGTATCTGACCCCTATCGGCAGCCTGATTGATTCACTGCCGGATTGGTACGCGGTCGTAGCTCAGTTGGTTAGAGCGCAGGATTGTGGCTCCTGAGGTCAGTGGTTCAACTCCACTCGACCGTACCATTCCAGATTTTCCATTAAAATTTAAGTCTTTAAACAGCTCGGCATATTGATGCTGATTACTGTGGTCTCGCTTGCGTTTAAAGCATTGCATAATTGTTTGCAGCGTTTAACCAGCTGTGTTTTCCATTCAAAAATGATGAATTTTGCGGTGAATGACGCGGAAAAGTTTTGCGTGTATAATTTGTGTTCGCTTTTTTAAGTGTTTCTTATTATCTGAAAGACGGAATATTTCTCTCTATAACGGATGAGCGGTCAAATTAGGCGCCGCACGCAAATAGGTACAGCATGCAAATTCATGTCATCAACCTTGACCGAAGACCGGACCGTCTTATGCATATCGAGGCCCAGTTTGAGCCGTTGTTTTTAAAGTTCAACCGCATAAGTGCTGTTGACGGTCTTGAGTTGCGTGATGAGGAACTGGAAAAGTTTGTCACTGATCCAAAATGGCCGCGTCCGGGAAAATCAGAGTTTGCTTGCTTTATGAGTCATCAAAAATGCTGGAAGGCATTGCTTGAAAGTAACGATGACTATGCTGCTGTTATTGAGGATGATGTTGTTATTTCGAAAAATGCAGCACCATTTTTGCAGGGCAATGATTGGATACCGCAGGGTGTCGATCTATTGAAGTTGGAAACTGCAAATATGAAGGCATATTATAAGCGTTTTAACCGCGCTGATGTGAATGGCCGGAAATTGCGTATTATGACGTCATTTCATTACGGTACCGGTGGTTATATCGTATCGAGAGGCTTGGCTAAAGATCTCTTGAAGAGCAGCGAAAATTATATTCCGGCGCCGATAGATCATTTCTTGTTTGACCCGGATCTTAATCAACATCATGGACGCGTTGTGTTCCAATTGTCGCCCGCTCTTTGTATTCAGGAGCGATTTTTGTCAGATGATGAATCCGCTTTGAGCGGTGATATTGAAGAGCGCTCAGTATATGATGCGCGAATGAAAAATAAATTGCCGGTCTCTGCGGGTAAGAAAATATTAAGAGAAGCCCGAAAAGGGCTTCAGAAGTTGTTTCGATACCCACTCGAAGACAGATTCATCGTTCCGTACAAATAATTGAGATTTAAATGTCGCTTACAATTAATAGCCTTTGGATTGGACGGCGTTTGGGCGAGGTGCATGCTGCATGCCTGAAATCATTCGTGGATAAAGGTTATGACGTCGTTTTGCATTCTTATGGTCGTCCTGAGGATACCCCGAAGGGGGTGGCGATATTTGATGCTAATAAATTAATGCAGGAAACGGAGATTGTTCGTTTTTCGACCGGAAATCTTGCTCTGGCCTCTGATAAATATCGCTATAGAATTTTGAAAGAAGGTCTGGGGCTATATGTTGATTGCGACGTCTATTGTGTTAACCGCCTTGATGATTCCGATTATATGTTGGGCTGGGAGGATCAAAGCACAATAAATGGTGCAGTATTGAAAGTTCCGCATAATAGTATCTTATTGCAACAGCTAATGGATGCGGCGGAAGATCCTTATTTCATCCCGCCGTGGCTGAAAAAAAACCGGATCTTGAAATATAAAATCAGACGTAGACTGGGTCTGGCTAAAGCTGTTTCGCATCAGCCATGGGGAACGATAGGCCCGCTCTTGATCTCGCATTTGGTCAAGGAAAATGGCTTGCAGGAAAAAGCAAGCCCTATTGATGTGTTCTATCCGGTGCATCACCGCTGTACATCTCTGTTCTATGAACGTGGGTTGAAGTTGCAAGATTTGATCACGCCGAGAACAACTGCACTTCATTTGTATAATACGGCAATGCAATCTACATCGGTTATTCCCGATAGTCCTATGTATGAAATACTGAATTCATAGGCCTGTTTGTCGACAATTAATAAAGCCCCGCAGGAGCGGGGCTTTATTAATTTTTATATTTTTAATTTTTCTGAACTTCTTCCAGAATGATTTTGTTCATGTTTGTTTTGAAATCAGCAACATTATGGACGGAATGTATATAGGAAATAGCTTCTGCAGATATGCGGTTATAATGCTCTTGATTGGCAAATATCTCTTTGATTGCATTGACATATAAGTCCACTTTGTCAAAACCATCACTCAATACGTCACCGACATGGACACCAAATTTCGATGTCAGATCTTCGGGATTGCGGTTGCTTACCAAGAGCGTGCCATATGAAAGCGCTTCCAGGAAAGAAATAGGAAGCGCTTCATGTATTGAAGTATTGACGAGAATTTTTGCACGCTTCAGATAGTCATTCTTCTGCTCGCCGTCGACATGACCGGCAAAATTCAAGTTAGGAATGTCATAATACTGCGACATGATGTCGGAGTTTTTGCCTTGTTCACGAAAAGTCTGACCAAGAACGTGGAATTGATATTCGGGCATGCGTTTTGCTATTTCACAGAATAGCCAGCCGCGTTTGACGGATTCTAAGCGGCCTAAGAAAATTATTGAATTATCTTTAGGTTGCTCCAGAGAATTAAATGAAAAATCTATATCGATAGGATTAGGAACATAATCAATTTTAACCGTATCTTCTAACCGATACAGATCTTTAGCTTTTTGATTCAAAAAATAACCTTGTGATATAAAGCGAATTTTGTTGCGTTTATACCAGTTATGGACTGTGTCATAGACGTTCTGATTGTAATATGATGTTTCAGGAAAGAGCTTAACAGTGTTAATCTCATCCCATTCATAAGACGGGCGTGGATCTTGTATCCACAAAATCAGTTTTTTGTCCGGATTTGTCTCACATTCCAAGACATAATTATAGGTCAGCTCAATACTGAGATAAATGTCGTAATCTTGTTTTTTAAGCCAGTGTTTTGCGGCCCATTTGCGTTTTGGCAGACGGTATAAATTAATGGGAAAGCCGTCATCGACAATTGTCTTCTCTGCGCAGAACCGCTTTTTGCCTTTGCCGAGCAGCACGTCAATTTGCAGATCATCATTCGGTAAATATTTAGCGATCAGCCTACGCGCTAAAAAGCCGTAACCTCCAAAAGCAGTGTTTGCGGCTCCGAAATATTCATCAATGATCAGACCTATCTTGATTTTTTTATTATGTGCTGATTTTTTTCGAAAAAACATATATGGCCTTGGAAGTTAGAGGCAGGGCGGATCATTAGTAAGTCTTAGCGCAAGTGCTTAAATTGTTTATAATTGGAAGAGCTATTTAATCAAGCCGCTTAACCGGAACAGGTGAAGTCTTGTTTTGGTCGGGCTTATGGTCTGTATCAAGTGTCACCTCATTTTTAAACGCGTTTATCCCATTCATGGGAGAACGGTAATCACGATGATTCCGGGGAGGGGAAATGAATAAACGCGTCAGGCATATGCAATCCGCAGCTGTGTTTATGGTTCTGCGTAAAGACGCTCAGGTCTTGTTATTACAGCGCAAGGCAACGGGCTGGATGGACGGGCAATATAGCCTGCCTGCAGGGGCGCTGGATGCGGGAGAGACCCTTCGGGAGGCCGCAATTCGTGAGGCTTTGGAAGAGGTTGGCATTGTCGTGGATGCCAGCGATGCGGTGCATGTTCATATGCTGCATTGCAAAACGGGAGCGGATGTCTGGACGGGGCATTTCTTTCTTGTCAATCATTGGCAGGGTGAGCCGAAAATCTGCGAGCCGGATAAACACGCTGATGTCATGTGGTGTGATATGAGTGCTTTGCCGGAAAATCTCATCCCTTATGTCAGGCAGGCTTTGCAGCAAATCGCGCTCGGCAAAGCCTATTCCGAATATGGCTGGGATGTCTGATTATTTCAAAATTAGTACACCGGATAGGCGCAAAGCCAGCATATGCGGGGTGGATCTGGCGCTAAAACAAAGAGCCCTGATCTGCTGCGTCCGGCTTTGATGCTTTGACTTTTTTCTCTCTGGCGGCCGGTTTTTCCTGTGGTCGGATTGGTGCCGGATTATCTTGCGAACCGGCAATGGCCGAGTGCTCACCATCATGGAAGCGCAGCGTCAGATGCTCGCCATCTGTCACGGAAGCAGCGGCTTTGACCGGTTGTCCCTGATCATTGATCACAATGGCAAAACCACGTTTGAGAACACTTGTATGGGATAAGCTTTCCATCAGGCGCGTCAATTCCTGATTGCGGCGCCAAGAGTGTTCCAGCCTGTGGCGGATTGCCTGATCATTACGCTTTTGCAGATGCGAAAGATTAAGCGTCCATTGCCGCGTGCGGCGTAAAACCAATTCACCATTCAGCCGCGCTGTGATGCGTTGCAAAATATTGCTGCTGCCCTGCGCTTTCAGAATAAGCGCTTTAGGTAGAGCTATACTGACCTGACGCAGGCGGATTTTGCGCTCACGGATTTGCTGCTGCAATAAACGCGGAGACAGATGACGTTGCAAGCCGTCAAACCGCGCACGCTTTTGCACCGTATTGGTGATAAGGGCGCGGCCAAGCCGTGCCGATGCTTCATCAAAGCGCCGTCTTGGCAAAGCCAGCAGCTGATCTGTCGAAGGGAGCGCCCGTTGCAGGCTGCGATAGGCCTCGCGTCTGCGATCAAGCAACCGCGACATTGCCGCGCTGAGCCTTGCACTGTCTGAGGCAAGTCTTGCTTGCAATTCCGAGCGCACAGGCACGGCCATCTCCGCAGCACCCGTGGGGGTTGGTGCACGCTGGTCTGCGGCCAGATCAATCAGTGTCCAGTCAGTTTCATGTCCGACGGCAGAGATGACGGGAATAGCGGAAGCGGCAACGGCACGCACCACATTTTCATCATTAAAGCCCCAGAGATCTTCCAGGCTGCCGCCGCCGCGCGCTACAATCAGCACATCCGGTCTGGGCAATATCCCGCCAAAATAATCGGAATTGAAGCCCTGCACGGCGCGGGAAACTTCCTCGCCGGTGGTTTCGCCCTGTACACGCACCGGCCACACCAGCACATGCAGCGGAAAGCGATCGGTAACGCGGTGAATAATGTCGCGGATAACCGCACCGGTCGGTGATGTAATCACGCCGATAGTGCGCGGCATAAAAGGCAGTGGTTTTTTACGTGCCGTCTCAAACAGGCCTTCGCGGGCAAGGCGTTGTTTGCGCTCTTCCAAAAGCGCCATCAATGCGCCCGCACCGGCCGGCTCCATTTGCTCAATGACGATCTGATATTTGGACGATCCCGGATAGGTGGTGAGCTTGCCCGTGGCAATTACTTCCATGCCCTCTTCAGGGCGGAATTTGATGCGGCTCATAGAGCCGCGCCAGATCACCGCTTCAATACGGGCGCGTTCGTCCTTCAGCGCAAAATAGGCGTGACCGGAAGAATGCGGCCCGCGATAGCCGGAGATTTCACCACGCACGCGCACATGGCTGAACGTATCTTCAACGGTACGTTTCAGGGCGCCGGAAATTTCCGAGACAGAATATTCCGCAACATTGGATGCGGTATTTTCCGGCTGGAGCGGGGGCGAATCTTGAAAGAAACTCATCCTTTATTGGCCATTTTATAAGGCTGCGGGTCAATAGACTTCATCGGCTGCGGCATTTCAATAGGTTCAGCTTGTCAGATGGTTTCCTGCGGGCGGGCATCAATCAGGTCGGATTGTCGGAGAATGGTTTTTCTGAAAGCAGACTGAATAACACTGGCAATCAGGTCAATGGCAGGAGCGTGGATGCCTTGCGAGCGGATCAGTGACAGGGCGCAGGACGGCAGTTTGGGAAAACCGTCTTCTTCCGTGAGGATGCGCAAATCCGGTTCAACCATATTTTCAGGCATAATGGACATAGCGCAGCCGGAACGCACCGCCATAACGATTGAGCGGGCGGAAGATGTGGACATCACAATCCGGTATTCCCGCTGGATCATTGTCAGCGTGTCGGTCAGCACTTTGCGCCAGATACAATTGGTCCGGTTCATAACCAGCGGCAGAATGGCCTGTTCATGCGGGGAATTGGTTGCGGAGGTCACCCAGACAAAACGGCTGGTATTGAGCACTTCGCTTCGCCTCTGTCCTGTCTGCTGGGTAATCAGCGCCAGATCCAATGCGCCGCGGCGGATCTGGTCGATCAGCGTATCTGTCGGCTCACAATGCAGCACGGTTTCAATCGCCGGATAGTCGCGGAAAATCGGTTGCAGCGCATCATGCACCATATGTTCCAGATAAATATCCGGCAGGCCGATCCGCACCGTGGCCTGCAATTTATCAGTGCGGAATGAGGTAACGGTTTCGTTGTTCAGGTCCAGCAAGCGGCGGGCATAGGTCAGCAGCTTTTCGCCATGAGGGGTGAGCAGAAGATTGCGCCCGTCACGGGCAAACAGGGGCTGGCCGATCCGCTCTTCCAGCCGTCGTATCTGCATGGAAATGGCGGATTGGGTTCGGAAGACAGTATCGGCTGTCTTGGTGAAGCTTCCTGTTTCAGCAATCAGGAGAAAAGTCCGCAGCTGATCAAGGTCAAGAAGAGTCTGCATACAACGCTCCGGTTAAGTTCCGTTAATCATATGGATTATGGGGATGAACGCAAACGGTTTATTGTAATTATTAATTGATTTTACTTGAATAATTTCAATATTCACATCTGTCCTGCTGTCATAATGCCGGACAGAAAAAGGGGCGGCATGATGCGCGCCCCTTTAAATTTTATTTATAGGCATAAGCCGCAAAGACCGGCTCAACCGAACTGTTCCAGTCGCTGTGGAAATGCGCGAGCATCTGTTCTGCCAGCGGTTTTCCTGAAGCGAGAATGGCGTTGAGCGGCTCCAGATACAGGCTTTCATCGTGACCCTGCGCATCAGTCAAAGCGCGGTTTTTCAAGCCGGTTGCAGCAATTTCAACGGCCTGACGGGCAATGTCTGCAACCTTGCCTTTGCCAAACGGTGTGTTCAGGCCACCGGCGGGAATAGCATTGCGCATGTCGCGCACTTGCTCGAATGTCCAGTCCTTTGTCAGATCAAGGGCGGCGTTCAGCGCTTCCTGATCATAAAGCAGGCCGACCCAGAATGCGGCAAGGGCTGCAATATGTTCCAGCGGTCCGCCATCTGCGCCGCGCATTTCCAGAAAACGCTTGAGACGCACTTCCGGAAACAGGGTGGAAATATGATTGGCCCAGTCACCCATATTCGGCTGACCCGCGGACGGATGATCCTTCAAAGCGCCATTCATAAACTGGCGGAAGGTAATATTGGTGCAATCAATATAATGGCCGTCGCGCATGATGAAATACATCGGCACATCCAGCGCCCAATCCGTATAATCAGCAAAGCCGAAACGCTCGGAGAAGACAAAAGGCAGCACACCGGCACGGTTATTATCCGTATCGCGCCAGATATCCGAGCGCCATGATTGCAGGCCGTTGGGCTTGCCCTCGGTGAAAGGCGATGCGGCAAACAGGGCTGTGGCCACAGATTGCAGCTTCATGCTGACCTGCATTTTATGGCGCATATCCGTTTCAGAGCCGAAATCCAGATTAACCTGAATGGTTGATGTGCGATACATCATATCCAGACCCTGACTGCCGACCTTTGGCATATAGCCGGTCATAATGGCATAGCGGGATTTAGGCATGACAGGGGTTTCCGCAAGGCTCCATTTCGGGCTGCCGCCCATGCCGAGAAAGCGGATGCCAAGCGGCGTGCTGATCTCATGCACGTCGCGCAAATGCTGGCTTGCTTCCGCATAGGTCTGGTGAATGGTCTGCAATGGTGCGCCGGACAATTCAAACTGACCGCCCGGTTCCAGAGAAATAGCACCCTGACCTTCAGGGCTGACCAGTCCGATCAGCTTACCTTCGTCAATGATCGGGTCCCAGCCAAGGCGCTGCTGCATGGATTCGAGAATCGTACGGATGCCTTGTGCACCTTCATAGGGGACAGGGCTGTTGTCTTTTGTGAAATAGGGAAACTTCTCATGTTCCGTGCCGATGCGCCAGTTTTCCTGTGGCTTACAGCCTTCTGCGAGATAACCAGCCAGTTCCTCAATGCCGGAAATGGTTGTTTCGTCTGTCGTATCCCGAGCCATGCTCTGCATTACCCTATTTTGTAGTTATGACTATTCATATATGTGATTGGCGTTTTTTCTTGAAACACGCAAGCGGAAATATCGGGCAATCCTATTTAAAAACCAGTGCTGCCCCTGATCAGATTGCGAAATCTGAATGTTGAAATGCGTTTTAAGCCGTTATCCCGCGCAGCTTCAGTTCCAGTCGCCAATTGCGGCCTGAATGACCGCCATAGCGGCAACCGCTGCTGTATCGGCGCGCAAAATGCGCGGGCCGAGCGGAATCGCGGTCACAAAAGCCTGCTGACGCAGGAAATTGCGCTCTGTTTCAGAAAATCCGCCTTCAGGGCCGATGAAAACACCAAGCGGTTTGCCTTTTAATGCGTCAAGCAGCGGCAGCGGATTATTGGTATCATGTGCCTCATCACAGAAAATCAGCGTGCGGTTGCGATCCCACGCATCCATAAATTTATCAAAGCGCACCGGCTCCTGATATTCCGGCAAAGACAGAATGCCGCATTGTTCGGTTGCCTCGCGCATATTGGCCTGCATACGCTCGCTGTTGAGTTTCGGCATCTGACAATGCTGGGTGATAACCGGCTGGATGACGGATGCACCCATCTCGACGGCTTTTTGCACCATATAATCCATGCGGCCGGTTTTAAGCGGAGCAAAGCAATAGTGAAAATCCGGAGCCTGCGGTTGCGGGCGCGCCTGTTCATCCGGGCGCAGGGAGAGGCGCTTTTTGCCCGTCTGCACAATGCTTGCCAGCCATTCACCGTCACGCCCGTTGAACAGCAGCAGCTGATCGCCGTCGCGCATACGCAGCACATTGAGCAGATAGTGTACAGTCTCGGCAGGCGGCTCAATCATCTGGCCGGCCAGCAAAGGCAGATCGGTGAAAATTCGTTGCATTTTATAATTCGCGCGCATGCAAGACGGATGGCAGAGGACAGGCGGCGCGGTCAAGAGCAAAACAGGTTTCTGCGGGTATAATGCGACTATAATTTTCTTAAAGAGGAGGCTTATACCGGCGAGACTCACTTGCCCGTCTGCGTGGTTGCGGTTGTTATTGCAGGCCGGTTATTCTGCGTTTCATGCTTCCGGCAATGTAGATATGGTTATTATTCTGTTACATTTTTGTCGTTTGGCGGTTTTGGCTGCGTTACTTCGTTGCCTATATGCCACAACGATTGCCAAACTGGTTTTGTGACAGCTTTTTCATCATTTATAGCCGTAAGTTTCATTGCTGTTAAGTTTGCCTGCTTATAGATGAAGGCATCTTTCAAACAGCGCAGGTTTCGGTCATGTCTTATTGAGACACGCCGGAGCAGGCCGATCTAAGTCCGCTTCGGGAGACTTGTTTCCATGTCCGCAAAGAGCGCCACGCTCCTGACTGTCCTCATGTTGTCAGCCATTTTGTTCACAGGCCTCGGCCTGCTTTCTATTGAAACCGGCGGCAGCGCAGTTGCCAGCGACGGTTATGGTATTTCCAGCTTCCATCAGCGCTGAAAATTTTTGACAAGAAGCTATTGGCTGCTTGTCTGAATGTTGTCCGGAAATGTCCGGCGCATGATCTGAAATTTACACATGAAAGCCGCGCCGGTTCGTCCTGCGCGGCTTTTGTGGTTCTGCTTCCTGCATGCAAATTGTGTTCAGGTTAAAGTGCAGGGAAGGGGGGCTTAATGTGGTGTGCTTGCCTCATCGCGATATTCAAGAATATCGCCGGGCTGGCAATCAAGCACTCGGCAGATTTTTGCCAAAGTTTCAAAGCGGATGCCGCGCACTTTGCCGGATTTGAGCAGGGAAACATTAGGCTCCGTAATGCCGATATCTGCGGCAAGCTGGCGGGAGCGGATTTTTTTACGGGCTAAAACGACGTCAAGATTTACAACAATAGACATTATCTCACCTTAAAATTGAATAAAAAATACATTTTTACTTGGGCTTAATTTAAAATTTCATGCTCATGGAAACTTCATAATCTGAAGCTCAGAAAAAACTCTGAATGACAATAAATTAACAGCGCGAAAGAAAATGCCCTTTCTCCATTG
The DNA here is from genome assembly GCA_040392545.1 of Pseudochrobactrum asaccharolyticum. Classification (GTDB taxonomy): domain Bacteria; phylum Pseudomonadota; class Alphaproteobacteria; order Rhizobiales; family Rhizobiaceae; genus Pseudochrobactrum; species Pseudochrobactrum asaccharolyticum_A. Next base: position 60,525 of record JBEBVV010000004.1, read on the forward strand.
GAAATTTATAACTCATCATATGAAAAAAACCATAAATGGATACTGCAATAAAATGCAGGTAATAAAAAGGGTGGAAGTATTTTTAAATAGATCATCCTGCATCTATGGTTAATATAATCATTTATGTTTTAAGTTTATTTATTTATTGAAGATATTAATTAGATATATTTTTAATTTATGTAAAAGTATTGCCTTAGTAAGAATAATGTATTGATTGATGGTGATCGGGGATTTTCTATTTTTATAAACAAAATGCCCGCATAACAGGGTTATACGGGCATTCGGGTCAATCTTTATTTCTGGAATTCAGGTTGATCAGCCTGCTTTATAGAGCGGGTGCTCAGCCGAAAGTTGTCGGATCCGGGCCGATACGACCGTCAACCGCATCCAGCTTGTTGATGGCATCATGTTCGGTGCCGGATAGTTTGAAATCGGTCACGGCAAAATTCTCTCTGATGCGTTCCGGTGTTACCGATTTCGGAATGATGATATTGCCGATATCAAGGTGCCAGCGCAGAATGATCTGGGCGACGGACTTGTTGTGTTTTTCGGCAATGGTTTTGAGAACCGGATTGTCCAGAATTTTACCCTGACCAAGCGGGCTCCATGCTTCCGTGGCGATATTATGCTGCTGATGATATTGGCGCAGCTCATCTTGCTGGAAATACGGATGCAGTTCGATCTGGTTGACGGCCGGAACAATGTCTGATTCCCGTTCCAGACGACGCAGATCAGCGGTACGGAAATTGGAAACGCCGATGGATTTGACGCGGCCTTCTTCACGCAGTTTGATCAGCGCTTTCCATGTGGCGGGAAACAGATCTTTATTCGGCATCGGCCAATGGATGAGATAGAGATCGAAATAATCGGTGCCAAGGCGGCTTGCCGAGGCATCAAAAGCTTTCAGTGTCGCATCATAGCCCTGATCATCATTCCAGACCTTGGTGGTCAGAAAAATATCTTTACGGGCAATGCCGGAGTCACGGATTGCGCGGCCTACACCTTCTTCGTTCTTGTAGATGGCAGCAGTGTCAATGTGACGATAACCGGTTTCAAGCGCCGTGGATACGCTGGCAACGGCCTCTTCATCAGTGATACGCCAGACGCCGAAACCAAGTTGCGGAATAGAGTTGCCGTCATTCAGTTTGATCGCAGCTACGGTCATGTCCTTATTCCTTTTCTGTTTTTGCGCCGGCAGGCCGCCTGTTCGTGAGGGCGGCATCCGGCGAAGCACTTCGCAGTGAAGCAATCTTGAATCGGTTCTTATTGCTTTTGCAAGACCGGCTGATGTCAAAAATAAAAATTGTTTGGGAAGATTGCTGTCTGGAATATCCGCAAGCCGCAAATAGCGACCGCAAATAAAAAGACCTGCCTTTTCTGCTTTCATCCGGAAAACAGAAAATAATATGCAGGTCTTGTTAAAAAGAGACGGAAATGCGGTAGTTTTGCAGCGACAGGCCGGTGATCAGGCCGCTATGGCCTGACCGGTAGCCTTAGAGGACGACAACTTTGGTGCCGACAGGCACGTTTTCATAAAGCTCTTCAACGTCCTGATTGCGCATGCGGATGCAGCCGGATGATACGGCTTTGCCGATGGTGGAGGGGGCATTGGTGCCGTGAATGCGGTAGAGCGTGTCGCCCAGATAAAGTGCACGGGCGCCGAGCGGATTGTTAATGCCGCCCTTCATCTGTGCAGGCAGAATACGGCCTTTCTTGCGCTCGCGGGCAATCATTGCGGCCGGTGGGGTCCATGTCGGCCATTCTGCTTTGCGGCTGATGGTCTGGGTGCCTTTCCAGCTGAAACCCTGCTTGCCGACGCCCACACCATAGCGGCGGGCTTTGCCGTTTTCACCAACAAGATAGAGAAACTTGTTTTTCGTATCGATAACGATCGTACCGGCTTTATGGCCTTTTGTGTAGGTAACATCCTGCGGCAGATAAATCGGATTGAGGCTGTTTGCGGTGCGTTTCGGATTGTCCGGTGTAGCAACGCCCACGCGAATGAAAGAGCCATCCTGCTGCACATTGGTCTTTTTGCGCGGGGCGGCGGCCTGTTTCTTGTTGGGTTTTTGCGCTGTTAAACGCTGCTCTTCAGGCGATTGCGGCTGGCGCAAGGCGCTGGTGCGGTAGGTGCGGGCAGGCTGCGTTATATTGCCTGCGGCAGGGCGTGTGTCGGGGGCGGATTGCAATTGCATTACCCATGGGGCGCTCAGATCGGGGCTGAGCACAACCGGCGGCGGCGTTGCATAGCGGTCATTGGCAAATGCGCCTCCTGCAGAAATGGCGGACAGGGCAAATGCGGCTATGGATGCGATCAGCAAAAGATGGCGTGGCTTCATCAGATCGTCCTGTATAACTGTGCTGCTCTGCGGCGGGAAAATCTATTCACCCGTTGCAGACATGCGGATTCCTTTGCCTTGAACAGTGCTGGCAAGCCCTTGTGAAAAGATGAATCTGCGTGGCGCATGGCCTGATCTGACCTGAAAAGCTGTGATTGTGGTTATCATCAGGTAAATGCCGGATTGTCCGGCATCAGCCTTTGAATTGTGAAATTACGATAAGTTTGTTCTTTTTTTGTTCCAAGTCAAATAAAATGTGATATGAAGGGAAAAACTTTTGCAGGTGTTTCATGGGTGAAGAAAATAAGCGGGATGGTGCGGCGCTGGCTGCCGGTTTGCGCCTTGGTGAGGATGGTAAAATCCGTTGCGGCTGGCATGGCGGTTTGCCGGATTATCTGCATTATCATGATACGGAATGGGGCTATCCGGTCGACAGTGATCAGCGTTTATTTGAAAAAATCTGTCTGGAAGGCTTTCAGTCCGGCCTGTCATGGCTGACAATTCTGCGCAAGCGGGAGAATTTCCGCAATGCTTTTGCCGGTTTTGATTTTCATAAAGTGGCGGCTTTTACCGAGGCTGATGTGGAGCGCCTGATGCAGGATCAGGGCATTGTGCGCCATCGCGGCAAGATCAAATCGGCTATTAATAATGCTGCCCGTGCTATTGAGCTGATTGCCGAAAAGGGATCGCTTTCTGCTTATTTCTGGCACTTTGAGCCCGATGCCAGCCAGCGTCCGCACTGTGTTGATCTGGCAGTCTTACAGGCCAATCCGGTAACGGAAATCTCCACGCGTATCTCCAAAGATCTGAAGAAGCGCGGCTGGTCTTTTGTCGGGCCGACAACAGTCTATGCTTTTATGCAGGCGATGGGGTTGGTGAATGATCATCTGGAAGGTTGTTATTGCCGCCCTGTGATCGAGCGTCTGCGGCAGGATTTTGTGCGCCCGTCATAGGCTTTGCCGCATGATTGGCCGCAAAATTCGGTTCTGAATGGCGTGAAGCTACGATGAATAGTCTTCCGTGTTGATCTTGCACTTGCCGCGTGCAAACTGATCAGTTAGGAAACATGCGCGCTTTTAAGTGTCTGATCCCAAAGCCGCCGGTTGCTAATGGCAGTTTCTGTGCGCCGGTCTTTACGGATGCCCTGCCGCTTTTGGGTTCAGATATGAAAGCTCGAAATCACTTTAAGATAACTCAAGTTTAGCGGATCAGGATCATGGCAAATAAAGCGGAGAAGATGAAAGCGCGGTTGCCGCGCGGCTTTGTGGACCGTGAGCCCCATGATCTGCGCGCTGCGGAAAAAATGCTCGCCACAATCCGCGAGGTTTACGAGCGTTACGGTTTTGACCCGATTGAAACACCGCTGGTTGAATATACTGATGCATTGGGCAAATTCCTGCCGGATCAGGACCGTCCGAATGAAGGCGTGTTTTCGCTTCAGGATGATGATGAACAGTGGCTGTCGCTGCGTTACGATCTGACAGCGCCGCTGGCGCGTCATGTGGCCGAAAATTTCAATGAAATTCAGCTGCCATTCCGCACCTATCGCAATGGCTGGGTGTTCCGCAATGAAAAGCCGGGTCCTGGCCGTTTCCGCCAGTTCATGCAGTTCGATGCTGATACAGTTGGCGCACCGGGTGTGTCTGCTGATGCGGAAATGTGCATGATGGCCGCCGATACGCTGGAGCGTCTTGGCATTCAGCGCGGCGATTATATGATCCGCGTCAATAATCGTAAGGTTCTGGATGGTGTGTTGGAATCCATCGGCCTTGCCGGTGATGATAATGCTGCCCGCCGCCTCAATGTGCTGCGCGCGATTGATAAGCTCGACAAATTCGGCGCAGAAGGAGTGAAACTGCTTCTGGGTGAAGGCCGCCGCGATGAATCCGGTGATTTCACCAAAGGTGCAGGACTGGATGCGGCTGCCATTGCCAAGGTTTTGGATTTCACCGCTGCCGGCGCCGCTGATGGTCAGCAGACCATTGCGAATTTGCGTGCCGTGGTTGAAGGCAATGCACGCGGTGCGGAAGGTGTTGAAGAACTGGCGCAGATGCAGGCACTGTTTGATGCGGGGGGCTATGCCGGTCGTGTCAAGATTGATCCGTCTGTGGTACGCGGTCTGGAATATTATACCGGCCCTGTTTATGAGGCTGAACTGCAATTCGATGTCACCAATGAAAAGGGTGAAAAAGTCGTGTTCGGCTCTGTCGGCGGCGGTGGCCGTTATGACGGTCTGGTGTCGCGTTTCCGTGGTCAGCCGGTGCCTGCCACCGGTTTCTCCATCGGCGTATCGCGTCTGATGACGGCCCTGAAAAATCTCGGCAAGCTGGGTCAGGAAGAAGAACTGGCACCGGTTGTGGTCACTGTGATGGACGGTGATGCAGAAAGCCTTGGTCGCTATCAGAAATTTACACAGGCGCTGCGTGATGCCGGTATCCGTGCAGAAATGTATCAGGGGAACTGGAAGAAATTCGGCAATCAGCTGAAATATGCAGACCGCCGCAATGCACCTCTGGCGATTATTCAGGGCGGTGATGAACGCGCCAATGGCGAAGTGCAGATCAAAGACCTGATTGAGGGCAAGCGCCTGTCCGGCGAGATTGCCAGCAATGAGGAATGGCGTGCCAGCCGTCCGGCGCAGATCACCGTTCAGGAAGCGGATCTGGTGGCGGAAGTGCAGCGCATTCTCAGTGAACATGCGCATGACCGTTTGCAGGAAAAGAGCAGGCAGGCGAACTGAGATGGCAAAATGTCTGACAGCTGATATTGCCGCTGATCTGGCCGCTTATTTCGCACGCTCCTCTACGGAAGCGGTGGATATTCCGATTCTCCTGCCGGCCGATCCGTTTCTGGATATGGCGGGTGAGGATCTGCGCAGCCGGATTTTCCTGACCGAGAATGAAAATGGCGACAGTCTTTGTCTGCGCCCTGAATTTACAATTCCGGTCTGCCGTACCCATATTGCGCTTAATGCGGCAACGCCCAAGCGCTATTCCTATGTGGGGGAAGTGTTCCGTCAGCGCCGTGAGGGCGGTACCAGCTTTCATCAGGCCGGTATTGAAGATCTCGGCGGGGATAATGAACCGGCATCGGATGCGCGCTCTTTGAGCGATGCACTGAGCGCTGTGCGTCAGGCCGCTCCCAAGGCAGGACTTCAGGTTCTGCTCGGCGATCAGTCGGTTTTTGAGGCGGTTCTTGCCGCTCTCGGCCTGCCGCGTGGCTGGCAGAAAAAACTGGCACGCGCATTTGGCAATGCGGAACAGTTGCGGTTGGCTTTGCAGGACCTGTCGTCTCCGCGCAGCGGCAATGCTGTGCCGGAACGCCTGCGCCAGCTCGTTGATGAGCAGGGCGAGGATGCCCTGATTGATGCTTTGGCACAGGAAATGCAGGTTGCCGGTATTTCGCCTGCTGCCGGACGCACACCGGTGGAAATTGCCCGCCGCCTGATGGAAAAGCAGCAGCTTGCCGCTGTGCAACTGGCAGATCGCGTGCTGAATGCCTTGAAGGTCTTTCTTTCTATCCGCGTGCCGCTGGATGAGGCACACGCACGGCTGACAGACTTTGCGCGGGAGAACGGGCTTGACCTTGGTTCTGCCTTGCAAGGTTTTGGCAAGCGTGTTGAAGAAATGCATGCCATAGGCATTGATGCCGGCATTGTGACCTATGATGCCGCTTTTGGCCGTCCGCTCGATTATTATACCGGTCTGGTTTATGAGATCACCAGCAGTGACGCCGATTGCGGCGTGATTGTCGGTGGCGGGCGCTATGACCGCTTGCTGACCATGCTTGGTGCCAAAGAGCGGATTTCCGGCGTCGGTTTTTCTATCTGGCTTGATCGTCTGCAAAAATGTGCAGAGGCAACACAGACGGGAGAACGCGCATGACTGTAACATTGGCTCTGCCGTCCAAAGGCCGTCTCAAAGAACAGACAATTGCAGTCATGGCCAAGGCCGGACTGAAAGTTGTGCTGCCTGAGGATGACCGCAATTACCGCGCCCGTATTGAGGGTGTGGATGATGTTGATATTCTGTTTCTCTCTGCTTCCGAAATCGCCCGTGAGCTTGGTTACGGCTCGGTTGATCTTGGCGTAACCGGTGAAGACCTGATCCGGGAAACATTGGCGCATGCCGATGAGAAAGTGCAGATCGAAGCACAGCTTGGTTTCGGCCATGCGGATGTGATCGTGGCTGTGCCGGAAGTCTGGCATGATGTGGATACGATGGCTGATCTGGATGATGTGGCGGCGGATTTCCGCCAGCGCCATGGCCGCCGTTTGCGCATTGCCACCAAATATTGGCGGCTGACACAGCAATTCTTCTCACAGAAGCACGGTATTCAGGTCTATCGTATTGTGGAAAGTCTGGGGGCAACGGAAGGCGCACCGGCTGCCGGTTCTGCGGATATTATCGTTGATATTACCTCAACCGGTTCGACCTTGCGTGCCAATAAGCTGAAAATTCTGGAAGACGGTGTCATGCTGCGTTCGCAGGCTTGTCTGGTTTCTGCACGCCGCAGTCTGGATCATCCGCGCGTGGCAGAGATCATCGGCCTTATCAGCAATAGCCTGAAATAAAAAAACGCTGTTTTGAAAATTGAAAAAGCCGCAGTTCCTGAGGAACTGCGGCTTTTGTCGTTAAGACTGGAGGTCTTGCTGATTATGCGCGGCCGCGACCGTCAACCGAGAAGGCACCGGCACCGGTTACGATGAGCAGGAACAGACCACCGGCAATTGCCAGGTTCTTCTGTGCCATCATAACATTCAGACCGTCAGAGAAGTCCATGTGCGCAACCAGAATGGCGCCGAGGGTGAACAGGCCAACGATGGCAGCAGCAATACGGGTTTTAAAGCCGATCAGAATGGCCAGACCGCCAACAAATTCAATCAGGCCGACAATCACTGCAGTGACCATTGGCAGCGGCAGGTTCAGCGCCGAGAAATACTGGGCGGTGCCATCAAGACCGGTCAGCTTGGACCAGCCTGCGAGGATGAAAAGGATCGAAAGGAATACGCGGGAAATCAGGATGATTGCAGAATTCTGAGTTGGGTTATTCATTTTTGGGCTCCGAAATTGTGTTGACGGAATGCATAAACAAAACGAACTGTTGCGTAAATAGAGACAGATATTGACATAATGTTCACTGAATAAGAACCAATGTCGTTTGGCCTTTGATGAACAGGTAAACTAGAGCGCATCTGCAAAATGTGAAGCGCCGGTAAAAAGGTAATTTATTTTCAGATAGGATCGGCTCTGCACATTAGACTCGGGTGCGGTTTTCATGGCGCAGATATAAAACCGGCACAGACGGGGCAATTTCGCTGCGCCCCGCTGTGCCGGATGCTTGTGCAATCTGCCGGTGCCTTTGCAGCGGCAGATTCGTTATCGTGATATTTATGCCGGATGCAGCATCAATTCCGGCCGTACCAGCTTGTCATAATCCGCTTCGCTGACAAGGCCGCTCTTCAGCGCTTCTTCACGCAAGGTCGTGCCGTTATGATGGGCTGTTTTGGCGATTTTTGCCGCTGCATCATAACCGATATGCGGTGCCAGTGCCGTTACCAGCATCAGCGAATTTTCCATCAGGTCATGGATGCGCTTTTCATTGGCGACAATGCCGTCAATGCAATGATCGACAAAAGAGTTCATACCATCGGCAAGCAGGCGGATGGATTGCAGCACATTGGCGGCAATCACCGGCTTATAAACATTAAGCTCGAAATGCCCCTGACTGGAGGCGACGGTGACGGTTGTATGATTGCCGAAAACCTGCGTGGCAATCATGGTCAGCGCTTCCGCCTGTGTCGGGTTGACCTTGCCCGGCATGATTGAGGAGCCCGGTTCATTTTCCGGCAACTGCAATTCGCCAAGGCCGGAGCGCGGGCCGGAGCCGAGAAAACGGATATCATTGGCAATCTTAAACAGATCCGCAGCTAAAGCATTCAGGCTGCCATGCAGGTTGAGCAGAGCGCCATGGGAGGCGAGTGCTTCAAACTTGTTCGGCGCTGTTTTGAACGGGAGGCCGGTAATATTGGCCACCGCTTCGGCAAAGCCGGTATCGAAGCCTTTGGCAGAGTTAAGACCGGTGCCCACAGCTGTGCCGCCCTGCGCCAGCAGATAAACATCCGGCAAAGTCTGCTCAATGCGCTGCTTGCCATATTCCACAGCCGCACGGTAACCGGAAAATTCCTGGCCCAGCGTAATCGGCGTGGCATCCTGCGTATGAGTACGACCGATCTTGATCAGATCAGCGAATTTTTCTTCCTTGGCTTTGAGCGCACCGATCAGATGGTCGAGTGCCGGAAGCAGACGGGAAGTGACTTCAATGGCCGTGGCAATATGCATGGCTGTCGGGAAGCTGTCATTGGAAGACTGCCCCATATTCACATGGTCATTGGGGTGAACCGGCTTTTTACTGCCGATGGTGCCGCCCAGCATTTCAATAGCGCGGTTGGAGATCACCTCATTCGCATTCATATTGCTCTGTGTGCCTGAGCCTGTCTGATAAATCACCAGCGGAAAATGATCATCGAGTTTACCGGCCACCACTTCTGCCGCTGCAACAGTGATTGCGCGCCCCAGAACCGGATCCAGCTTGCCGAGTGCAATATTGGTTTCAGCCGCTGCCTGTTTGACAATGCCAAGCGCATGAACCAGCGGCAATGGCTGGCGGTCTGAGCCGATTTTGAAATTTTGCAGTGAGCGCTGGGTCTGTGCGCCCCAATAGCGGTCATTATCGACAAGAAGCGGGCCGAAACTGTCGGTTTCGGTGCGTTGGTCAGACATTGGTAACTCCTCAGTTTCCGGACATCAGATAGATTGGCCTTTCCGCGGGATACGGGCAGGCACAGGCAGTAGTGACAAGGCAGGCTGCACCGGTGCTCCGGTTGTGTGTTCCTGCGTGTCAGGTGTTAAACTATATATTTTGTCCTGCGGGTGCCGCTGGAACGGCGCCCAATATTCGTTTCGTCGCATTTACCTTATGCAAAACCGTTTCGCATTCTGGGCATCGAACCCGCTTTAGTCGTCCCCGGTTTCATCATCGGATTCGTCATCGGGATTTTCAATCCAGACTTGCGGGTCAATCTTTTTCATTGTTGTGCTGTCAATGAATGTCCACCAGCCGGTATCGCTTTCCGACCAGTCACCACCGGCTTTTTTCAACTGTTCAAGACTGTGATAGCGGGCAGGGGATTCATTGTTCTGACCATCAAAATCGGTCCAGATAACGGTTACGGTGCTGCCGTCTTTCGGCGCAGTGGTTATCGGATGTTGTTTGCGCATGGATACCCTCCTGAAAACATCAGAACATTGTGCAGGATGCAGCCTGTCGGCCGTTCTGAATAGTATGGTGCATCATTATATCACCGCTCTTTGCGTCAGAATCAAATCCGGTTCTGAATTTTGTTTTCAGTGCAGATGCGTGAAAGGCATCCGGCAGGAGGCGATGAATCGGTTAGACCCAGCGACGGATTTAAACTTAACTTTTTTAGGAAGGTTTTCAAGCGCGGAATGAACTGCTTCCCGTCACAAAAGCGGGAGAAAATCCAGACTGCAAGCAACCTGTGGGAAGACGGGTGAACCCGCCTTCCCGTTGCGCCGAGTGGCAACTCCTTCAAGCGGGGGCAACTAGGAGAGCTGTCGGCGCAAGCTGCTATATATAGAAGAATATAAGCTTCTTATAATATGTTGCTAAAATAAATTTCGGGCTTCTGCAAGTACAGTAAATTATAAAAACAGGGCAGTGGATTCGTGATGGGACAGAGAGGTTTTAGTTACATTTTTTTTAGATTTATAGTCCTCAAAAATACCGGCTGTTTTGTGGCTTGTTATGCTTTGAGTCTGTGTCTGAAAACGAATGTAAAACCGGTGTTTCTGTATCTGCCCTCATCCGGTTTTGATAATTCTGCGCCCTGATTGTGGCATTTCAATATCGTTGTCGACGTATAAAATTTAACGTTTACGGACAATGGCTGAGCCTGAATAAGAACAATCTCAGGCAGTGAAACGGTGTTGTTTTTGGCTATATGTGTTGCGGATTTCTTGAAACGCGATGCCATTACCGGCACAGTCTCGTGATGCAGATTGAGAAATATATAGGCGTAAAAAAAGCCTCTGATTTCTCAGAGGCTTTTTCATTTAGCAGGTACATTATCGTGGCCGCACCGGCGCAAGCGCCTGGCTTAAGAAATGCTCGGATGGACTTCTTGAGAAGCCATGCCGCCACCGGCACCGCATAGCGGTGCAGGTATTTTAGTTCATGGGCGTAAAAAAAAAGCCTCTGATTTCTCAGAGGCTTTTTCATTTAGCAGGTACATTATCGTGGCCGCACCGGCGCAAGCGCCTGTGCTACGAAATGTCAGGATGGACTTCTTAGAAGTCCATGCCGCCCATACCACCCATGCCACCGCCTGGCATTGCTGGCATGCCGCTGTCTTTCTTCGGCAGTTCAGCAATCATGGCTTCAGTGGTGATCATCAGGCCAGCGATAGAAGCTGCGTTCTGCAGAGCAGTACGAACAACCTTAACCGGATCAACAACACCAGCTTTGATCAGATCGCCATACTCGTTGGTTGCAGTGTTGTAACCAAAGGTTTCGGAAGCGTTTTCGAGGATTTTACCAACGATTACGGAAGCTTCTTCACCGGCGTTTGTGGTGATCTGACGGGCAGGAGCCTGGATCGCACGACGGATGATGTTGATACCGGCGTCCTGATCAGCATTGATGCCTTTTGCAGTGATGTTTGCAGAAGCGCGCAGAAGTGCAGTACCGCCACCAGGTACGATACCTTCTTCAACAGCCGCACGGGTTGCGTTCAGAGCATCGTCAACGCGGTCTTTGCGTTCTTTCACTTCAACTTCAGTTGCACCGCCAACGCGGATAACTGCTACACCGCCAGCGAGCTTGGCAAGACGTTCCTGCAGCTTTTCGCGGTCGTAGTCGGAAGACGTTTCGTCGATCTGCTGTTTGATCTGGCCAACGCGGGCTTCGATTTCAGCTTTTGCACCTGCGCCATCAACGATGGTGGTGTTTTCTTTGGTGATCGCAACTTTCTTCGCACGGCCGAGCATGTCGAGGGTTACGGATTCCAGCTTGATGCCGAGGTCTTCGGAGATAACCTGACCACCGGTGAGGATGGCGATATCTTCGAGCATGGCCTTGCGGCGATCGCCGAAACCAGGAGCCTTAACAGCAGCAATTTTCAGGCCGCCGCGCAGCTTGTTAACAACCAGAGTTGCCAGTGCTTCGCCTTCAACATCTTCAGCGATGATGAGGAGTGGCTTGGAGGTCTGAACAACTGCTTCCAGAACAGGCAGCAGAGCCTGCAGGTTGGAGAGTTTCTTTTCGTGCAGCAGAATGTAAGCGTCTTCCAGATCTGCAACCATCTTTTCAGGATTGGTTACGAAGTAAGGAGACAGGTAGCCGCGGTCGAACTGCATACCTTCAACAACTTCCAGCTCGGTTTCAGCTGTCTTGGCTTCTTCAACAGTGATAACGCCTTCGTTGCCAACCTTCTGCATGGCTTCAGCAATCATGCGGCCGATTTCAGCTTCGCCGTTAGCGGAGATGGTGCCAACCTGAGCAACTTCTTCAGAAGTGTTGATCTTCTTGGCTTTGCCGAGAAGGTTTGCAACAACTTCGCTCACAGCCAGATCAATACCGCGCTTCAGATCCATCGGGTTCATGCCGGCAGCAACAGCTTTTGCGCCTTCCTGAACGATAGCCTGACCCAGAACAGTCGCGGTTGTTGTACCGTCACCAGCAGTGTCATTGGTTTTGGAAGCCACTTCGCGCAGCATCTGTGCGCCCATGTTTTCGAACTTGTCTTCCAGTTCGACTTCCTTGGCAACGGATACGCCGTCTTTGGTGATGCGTGGTGCACCGAAGGATTTGTCGATAACAACGTTACGGCCTTTAGGACCGAGCGTTACTTTTACAGCATCTGCAAGGATATCGACGCCGCGCAGCATTTTTTCGCGCGCTGAACGACCGAATTTTACTTCTTTAGCAGCCATTTTTCTCTCCTGAAGTTTTGAGGCTCAAGCCTGCAAACTTCCCGATTTGAACTGATGAAAAGGAATTGTGGAATTACTTGGAAACGATTCCGAGAATATCGGATTCTTTCATGATCAGCAGATCTTCGCCGCCGATTTTCACTTCTGTGCCGGACCATTTGCCGAACAGAACGATGTCGCCTGCTTTAACGTCCAGAGCAACCAGTTTGCCGCTTTCGTCGCGATTGCCTGAACCAACGGCAACAACTTCGCCCTCAGACGGCTTTTCTTTGGCTGAATCAGGAATAATGATGCCACCGGCTGTCTTTGCTTCCGATTCTACACGACGAACAACTACGCGGTCATGGAGCGGGCGGAAATTGATCTCTGCCATGGTTTTAACCCTTGAAAATACGCCTTGAGACAAGGCCGTGAATGAGCATTAGGCTTTGCAGCCCGTGGATTATTAGCACTCTCATACGGTGAGTGCTAACGTGTTACCGATATAGGAAAAGCCGCTTGCGGAGTCAAGGTTTTCATAGGGCATAAAAGACAATATTGCCGGTGATAAACCCTGTAAAACTTGACAGGAGAGGGCAAATCGCCTGCCTGAAACAGTTTAACTTGGTGCCTGTCTGCCGTAATTAAAAGTGGCTGATGAAAACATTTTATCGCGGCATGAATATCATCTGCTGTTATGCTTAATATGGCCGGATATTGTGAAGCCCATGTGACTGGCTCTGTGGGGCAGCTCTGTGAAATCGGCAAAACCGCACTGCCTGTGGCAGGCAGTGCGGTTTTGCGGGAAAGACAGGAACCGATCAGCCGACGATGCGCAGATTGGACAATTCATCGGCGATTTCTTTAAATGTCTGTTCCAGATTGCCGCCGGTGGTGTTCCAGAACAGTTTGGCGCGTTTGGTCGGCTGTGCGGGGTCAAAGCGCACGCGCGAGTCGGAAGCACATTCCTTCATGATTTCCATTTGCTTGCGGTCATCCGCGGTGTTTTTCAGGTCAAGGGCAACAGTCATAACCATAATTTTATCTGCCTTGGCATTCTCGCACAGTTTTTTGAAGCGCGAATTCATGGCCTCAGTGTAATTGGCATTGTTGCGGCTATTGGTGTTGACACCGCTGGTTTCCTGAAAAATACGCGGCAGGGAATAGTCCGGCGTATTGGTGCCGACATAGCCGAGGCTTGAATAATAAGACACATTGCCAGCGCGGTCGGTTGTTGTTCTGCCATCCGGATTGCCGAGCCCGTTATATTGATAATAGGTATTGGCGCCGTCAGTCAGCACAATTACCACCTTGTCATTACCGCGTTCGGAAGAGGGGCGGCCGCCTGTGAAAGGCGCTCTGGCCATAAGGGTGCGCCAGCCCCAGACCATGCCTTCCGGCACATTGGTGCCGCCATTGGGCACCATGTCTTTAATGCCTTTTTTAATCTTTGCCATGCCGGTGCTGGTCGTAACATCGGTCAGTTCGGTAATTGCCGATGTTGTACAGCTGTAATTCGGACCGGTTTTCTTTGCGCCGGTGGCATTGATATTCTCTGCCGCGCTGGCTGTGTTGGTGTAATATTTGATAATGTCCTGCTGGCGGGTACGATAACCGGCTTGGGTGGTCGCAGTGGAGGCTTTGCCGTCCGCCCACCAATTATTGAGCGCCTTGGTTGAATTGACAAATTCACTCGGTGCAAACATCGGTACATACATAGTTTCAGGCCGCGCAACGGACGGGGCATCCGCATTGATGCCGTAGCGGCCGGGGCGGGCTTCAACACAGCCCTGCCAACTGGTATAAGCGCGTCCGTTGCTAAGCTGCATATCGTCATAGAGGCTGAAACGGTTGAAGATTTTGCCCGCATCACTGCCCCACGCGCTGCCCTCTTTATAATAGAGATTATTGCGATTGGTGATCAGCTTGTTCTTGGCAATCTCAAGAGATTTATTGAGCGCAGGCATGGTGAAATTTTCATAATGCACCGGTGAAACACCGGTCAGATCCATCCATGGCTCATCCCTGTTATCCGATCCGATATTCACAGAACCGGCAAAAGGCACCAGTGAAAACTGCACCGGTTGTTCCAGATGGGTGATGAGCTTGGCCTGTTCCGCCAGATTATCAACGAGCTGCGTGGCTGCACTTTTCAGCAAGTCCATGCGCTGTTTGCCGGAACCGGAGCCGGTTTCGGTCATGGAGCCGGAATTATCGAGCACCAGTGCCACTTCAAGCGTGTTTTTGAGGCGCACCACGGCGGACATATCATAGCGGTGCTTGTCCCAGTCCACCGCACCATTGGTCAGCGCTTTGACGGTTTTGCCGAAGAAGGAAATATAGGGAAATTCTGCTCTGGCAACGATCTGCTGATTGACATTGGCGCCTTGCGGGAAGGCCAGCGTGAATTCTGTAAGCTCAGGTTTGATAGCATTGAGATTGGCATTGAAAATTTTGGTGCCGAAATCTTCCATCTCGGCTTCTGTGGAGCCGAATGTATAGCGCTTGCCCACAGCAAGTGCCGCAGCATCAAGGGAATGCTGCACATTTGCACGCACACGCATCAGATTGGCCGTATCAATTGCCAGCATGGTTGCAAAAAGAATGGGAACAATCATCAGCGCAAACAGCGGTGCAATCGCACCGTGCTGATGATGCCGGAATGTTTTCAGGCTTTTAACAGCCTGACGAAACAGTGAACCCGTTTTTGCGACACAACGCATAATCTCTCCTGCCGGCGCTGCCGGATCAAATAGTCTTCTTATTCTATCCGCTTGTTTGGTGCGGCTTAATCCTTGAAATAGGATTCTGATCCTAGAGGATTGGTTCTAACAAGCCGTCACGAAACACAGTAAAAAACTGACTACAAGACAGGGTTAAGAGGCAGCGTTAAGGGAAAGTGAACGGCAAAACAGGCTTGTTATTTTACGCGTTGCTTTACCGGCACGCTTGCGCACAATCTTGTGTAGGGGCTCTGTGGGCATGCTTTTGCTGTGCAAAACGGGTGACAGATGCGCTTTGTTGCGTTAGAGCATTGGCAAAAATCCGGCGCCGGTTATTTTATCGGTGCGTATTTCATCAGGCCTGTGAGCCGTACTGGCAGATTGCCACATTACGTTCACACACTCCGTGACAGAGCGGAGAGTACTTATTTAAGGATAGTTTTATGCTGCACCCGGCGAAACTCGATGATCTTTTTGGCAAATATGATGTGATCTTCAGTGATGTGTGGGGTGTGTTGCATAATGGTGTGGAAGCCTATCGTCCGGCTGCCGAGGCGCTGAAACGCGCCCGTGAGGCTGGCGTTAAAGTGGTGCTGATCACCAATTCCCCGCGGCCTTTCCCCGGTGTTGCCGCGCAGATGGAAATGATGGGTATTACCAATGAAAGCTATGATCAGATTGTGACATCGGGCGATGTGACCCGTGATCTGATTGTTGCCGGCCCGCGTAAAATTTTCCATCTGGGACCGGATCGCGAATTGGCGATTTATGATGGTCTGGATGTGGAGCTGGTTGAGGAATATGAAGCCTCGGGCGTTGTCTGCACCGGCCTGTTTGATGATGAAGTGGAAAAGCCGGAAGATTATGCAGACATGTTGCAGCGTTTCCGCTCGCGCAATCTGCCATTCATCTGTGCCAATCCGGATATTGTGGTTGAGCGCGGCACCCGCCTGATCTGGTGTGCAGGCGCTTTGGCGCGTGATTATACCCAGCTTGGCGGCCGTACGCTGATCGCCGGTAAGCCGCATAATCCGATCTATGCGGCAGCAATGCAGGCTGCGGAAACACTGACCGGTGGTGCCGTGGATAAATCCCGCATTCTTGCCATTGGCGACGGTATGCTCACCGATGTAAAGGGTGCGCAGAATTACGGCCTTGATGTGCTGTATATTTCCGGCGGTATTCACGCAGCGGAATATATTGCCAAGGGCGAGATTGATCATGACAAGCTGCTGGCTTTCCTCGGCCGTCATGGCGATGCACCTGTGGCAACCATGCGTGCACTGGTCTGATTGCAAAAACCGCTAAGACATGCTCTGAAACAAGTGTCCTGAAACAGATAATGACCACCATGCCGTCAGATTTTGCTGAACAATCCGCCATTCTTCGTCTTGCCTGCGGTGTCAACGGGGCTGAAGCGCTGCCCGCCGCGCAGCGCGGCGGTGTCGTGGCGATCGGCAATTTTGACGGTGTGCATCGCGGCCATCAGGCGGTGCTGGACAAGACATTGCAACTGGCAAAAGAGCGCGGCTGCCCTGCCGTTGTGCTGACCTTTGAGCCGCATCCGCGCAGTTTTTTCAATCCGGCGCAGCCGGTTGACCGGTTGACCGATGCGCAGGAAAAAGCCGCCATTCTGGGGCTGCTCGGTTTCGATGTGGTTGTTGAGCAGGCTTTCGATCAGAGCTTTTCCTCGCTGACCGCGCAGGAGTTTATTGATCAGGTGCTGATCGAACGCCTCGGCGCTTCTGAAGTGATTACCGGTGTGGATTTTCATTTCGGCACCAAGAGACAGGGCAATCCTGAATTTTTGAAACAGGCCGGTGAAAAACACGGTTTCGGTGTTACCCTGATCGAACCTTTTACCGATGAGGGTGGCGAGATCGTCTCTTCATCGCGCATCCGCTTCTGTCTGGCGGAAGGGGATGTGGTGCATGCCGCAGGGCTGCTCGGTTACCGCTATACGCTGGCCAGTACCGTGATTAAGGGCAAGCAACTGGGACGCACGCTTGGTTTCCCGACCGCCAATATGGCGCTGCCGGAACAAACTGGCCTGAAACACGGCATTTATGCTGTGCGTTTCCGCCGTCAGGATGGTTCGATCTATGATGGTGTGGCGAGTTTCGGCCGCCGCCCGACCGTGGATAGTGATGGCTCGGCACTGCTGGAAACATTCGTTTTCGATTTTTCCGGCGACCTTTATGGCGAGTTCTGTTCGGTTTCCTTCTTTGCTTACTTACGCGGAGAAGAGAAATTTGATTCGCTGGATGCGCTGATGGTGCAAATGCGCAAGGATGAGGCCGAAGCCCGTGCTGTTCTGGCCGCCGTTAAGCCGCTGTCCTTGCTGGACTCCCACCTGACTTTCGCCTGAAAATCAAAGACAAATGCGCTTGGAACGCCTGATTTGCTCTAGACTGCCACTCTGCGCAGGTGAAGTGGGGTAACTCCTGATTCAGGATATATTTACCGCTTTGTTTAAACAATAAGCGCGAATTTGTTTGTTCCTGCGTTGCGTTACGGGATCCGGACTATGTATTTGCGTCATTTTTATCGTCATATCCCGCTGGCCGCTGCCGCTGTCTTGTCCTGTTCTGCGCTGGTGACAGCACCTGCTGCGGCACAGGAGGCTGAACAGAAATCAGGTAAATATTTCTGGTCAGGGGATTGGTCTTTAACCGTTGGCGGTGATTTTTACCGCCAGCCACGTTTTACCGGTTCCAGCAAATATATTCTGAGTGCACAGCCGCTGATCTCTTTTGGCCGCACCGGTGTTGCCGAGCGCTTTTCTTCGCGCAATGACAATATTTCCTTTGCGCTGCTGGATATGGAAGATTTCCGCGTTGGTCTGACGGCCGAATTTTTGATGGCACGCGGCGGCAGTCAGGCCGACGGGCTTAAAGATATTCCGTGGGGCGGAGAAGTCGGCGGCTTTATGGAATTTTATCCGACAGACTGGTTCCGGCTGCGCACCGAGCTGCGCCACGGGATCAGGGCGCATAAAGCCATTGTCGGCGAAGTGGCCGGTGATGCATTTCATGACGTAACGCCGACAATCCGTGTCTCCGGCGGGCCGCGCCTGTCTTTCGGGTCGAAGAAATATTTTGATACATATTACGGTATTAATGCGGAAGAATCGCTCGCCAGCGGGCTTTCCGTCTATGATCCGGATGGCGGCGGCATTGCTTCGGCAGGGCTGGGCGGTGCTATCACATGGATGACCACCGACAAGATCACCACCACACTTTATGCGGAATATGCCCGCTTGCAGGGCAAGGCGGCAGATTCCAGCCTGGTAAAAGAACGCGGTTCCCGTGACCAGCTGACGCTTGGCGTATCGGCAACCTATCGTTTCGACTTTTCACTGGATTGATAAATTACAGGGAAATCCGGTGTTTTTCAGTGAAATACCGGGCTTTGCTGACCACGGGGCTAAGAAAAGCTCTCTAACTGCAAAGATTATCTGTCAGGCCTCTTTATTCTGTGCGCTTGCATTGTTAAAAGCAGCACTATGATGAGACGATTACCGATCATATTGCTTTTGGGATATTGCGGCCGAATTATTGGCCCGGCCTTTTCTTGATGCCTGACCATCATGGTTCAGGGGGAAAGGTCCGGGAAGCATAGCTGACATCCCGAGATTGCCGACAAGGTTACGGCTCGGGAATATTTTCTTAAGACTGCCTGCCTGAGCGTAGTATGATGCCGTCAGATATTGGCAGTCCAACTGAAGTTTAAGTGCAATGACTGCTGAAAAAATCGATTATTCGAAAACCCTTAATCTGCCGCAGACCGATTTTCCGATGCGTGCGAGCCTGCCGCAGCGCGAGCCGCTGCTGGTTGCCCGCTGGGAGGAAATGAACCTCTATAAAAAGCTGCGTGAAGATGCCAAAGATCGTCCGCTCTGGGTGCTGCATGACGGCCCTCCTTATGCCAACGGCAATATCCATATCGGCCATGCGCTGAACAAGACGCTGAAAGATGTGATCACCCGCTCGTTCCAGATGCGCGGTTATAATTCGAATTATGTGCCGGGCTGGGATTGCCACGGTCTGCCGATTGAATGGAAGATCGAAGAAAAATACCGCGCCAAAGGTCAGAATAAAGACGAAGTGCCGGTTAATGAATTCCGTAAGGAATGCCGTGAATTTGCTGAAGGCTGGATCAAGGCACAGACTGAAGAATTCAAGCGCCTTGCCATCACCGGTGATTTTGAACAGCCATACACCACAATGAATTTCCATGCGGAAGCCCGCATTGCCGGTGAATTGCTGAAATTCGCCCGCTCCGGCCAGCTTTATCGCGGCTCCAAGCCGGTGATGTGGTCGGTTGTTGAGCGCACGGCTTTGGCCGAAGCCGAAGTTGAATATCACGATGTTGAATCGGATATGATCTGGGTGAAATTCCCTGTGGCTTCCGTGCCGGAACTGGACGGTGCCTATGTGGTGATCTGGACGACGACCCCTTGGACAATTCCGGGCAACCGCGCCATCGCTTATTCGCCGAAAGTGGCTTACGGCCTTTATGAAGTGACCGCTGCTGAAAATGACTTTGGCCCGCAGGCCGGTGAAAAACTGATTTTTGCTGATAGTCTGGCAGAGGAATGCTGCAAGAAAGCCAAGCTGAGCTTTAAACGTCTGGCTGATGTCACCGCAGACCAGCTTGCAGGCATGACTGCATCCCATCCGCTCAAAGGCTTTGGCGGCGGTTATGAATTTGTGGTGCCGCTGGTTGCCGGTGATCACGTCACCGATGATGCCGGTACGGGTTTTGTGCATACTGCGCCAAGTCATGGTCGTGAAGACTTTGAAGCATGGATGGATGCGGCTCGTGAACTGGAAGCCCGCGGTATCAATCCGGCCATTCCTTTCCCTGTTGATGATGCCGGTTTCTACACCGCCGATGCGCCGGGCTTTGGCCCTGACCGTGAAGGCGGTGCTGCACGTGTTATCGACGATAATGGCAAGAAGGGCGATGCCAATGAAGCCGTGATCAAAGAGCTGATTGCCCGCAATCTGCTGTTTGCCCGTGGCCGCATGAAGCATTCCTATCCGCATTCATGGCGCTCGAAAAAGCCGATCATCTTCCGCAATACGCCGCAATGGTTTGTCTATATGGACAAGGAATTGGGCGATGGCACAACATTGCGCTCCCGTGCGCTGAAAGCCATTGATGATACGCGTTTTGTACCGGCTGCCGGTCAGAACCGTCTGCGTGCCATGATCGAAAACCGTCCGGACTGGGTGCTGTCGCGTCAGCGTGCCTGGGGCGTGCCGATCTGCGTTTTTGCGGCCGAAGACGGTACTGTGCTGATTGATGAGGCGGTGAATGAACGCATTCTCGCAGCCTTTGAAGAAGAAGGTGCCGATGCATGGTTTGCAGAAGGTGCGCGTGAGCGTTTCCTTGGCAACCGCGCCGGTGAGCCATGGGAACAGGTCAATGACATTCTCGATGTCTGGTTTGATAGCGGTTCCACCCATACGTTCACGCTGGAAGACCGCCCTGACCTGAAATGGCCTGCCGATCTTTATCTGGAAGGTTCGGATCAGCATCGCGGCTGGTTCCATTCTTCGCTTTTGGAAAGCTGCGGCACCCGTGGCCGTGCGCCTTATAATGCAGTGCTGACCCATGGTTTCACCATGGATGAGCATGGCAAGAAAATGTCGAAATCGCTCGGCAATACCGTAACACCGCAGGATATTATCAAGGATTCCGGCGCCGATATTCTGCGTCTGTGGGTCATGACCTCGGATTATTGGGATGATCAGCGTCTGGGCAAGAGCATCATCCAGACCAATATCGACGCCTATCGCAAGCTGCGTAACACCATCCGCTGGATGCTGGGTACGCTCGCCCATGATGAAGGCGAAGACATTGCCTATGCGGATCTGCCTGAGCTTGAAAAGCTGATGCTGCATCGCTTGAGCGAATTGGATGAAGTGGTGCGCAACGGTTATGATGCGTTTGAATTCAAACGTATTACCCGTGCGCTGATTGACTTCACCAATATCGAATTGTCGGCTTTCTATTTCGACATCCGCAAGGATGCGCTTTATTGCGATGCGCCTTCAAGCCTGCGCCGTAAAGCGGCTCTTCAGACCGTGCGCCATCTGTTCGATAATATCGTGACATGGCTTGCACCAATGCTGCCTTTCACTACGGAAGAAGCATGGCTCGACCGTTATAAGGATGCAGTTTCGGTGCATCTGGAACAGTTCCGCACTATTCCTGCGGAATGGAATAATCCGGTTCTGGCTGCCAAATGGGACAAGGTGCGCGATGTGCGCCGTGTTGTAACCGGCGCTCTGGAGCTGGAACGTGCAGATAAGCGTATCGGCTCTTCGCTGGAAGCCGCCCCTGTTGTGCATATTACCGATGCATCGCTGCTCTCTGCGGTTGAAGGTCTGGATATGGCTGAAATCTGCATCACCAGTGATGTGACGCTGAGCACAGAACCGGCAAAGGGTGAAGCCTTTGAACTGAGCGATGTGAAGGGTGTTGCCGTGGTGCCTGAAAAGGCAACGGGTACCAAATGCGCCCGTTCATGGCGCTATACCCATGATGTTGGCAGTGATTCTGAGTTTCCGGATGTGTCTGCACGCGATGCGGCAGCCCTGCGTGAACTGAAGGCTCTGAACCGTCTGGGCTGATAAATACGTATTCTCTAAGGATAAGTGTTTATTTGAAGAGGTTTGCGGCAATCGCGGTTAACAATGTGTTATCAGTGATTGCCGCATATTTTCAGTCGTGCTAAGGCACTGCATTGAAAGAACGTACCGGCAGTGAAAATCTGCGGTTATGCCTTGGAGTTGCCGGAAAGTCCGGATAACGCCATAATAACGGAAACGGCCTCTCTTTGCGGTTATCGCAAAACCGGGGCTGACGAGACTTTGCGGGCAACCGCAAATGACGGAAATTAAACTGAACCGGTGGTTGGGTAATCTGGCCGAACACGGATAAAAGTGGTGCTCATGAAGATTGAAGGACGCATTTTCGCTTTCGCAACTGTGCTGGCCAGTCTGGGTCTTGCCGGTTGCGTGTCCGATCCAACCTATGGCACAGGCAAATCTGCCAGCACGCAGTTGCTGGACGATATGTCATCCATTGCCTCATTCGGACCAAAACGCAACACCGGTCTTGAGTATAAGCCGCGTCCTGAGCTCGTGAAGCCGGTTGCCGGACAGAAGCAAAGCCTGCCGCAGCCACAGGAAAGTGTTGCCCGTGCGGGTGACCCTTCATGGCCGGAATCGCCGGAAGAACGCCGTAAGCGTCTGCGTGCGGAAATTGAAGCGAACCGCGATAATCCGAATTTTGTTTCACCGATTGCACCTGATGGCCCAAGTGGTGTTGCACCGCGCCGTCAGATTTTGCCAAGCGGCTCCAGCCGTCGTGAAGAATATGCGTCCCGTGATTCCGTTGTGGATCCGGCAGTTGCAGCCGCGGCCAAACAGGCAGCGGTTGACCGCGCCGGTGGTTCTGCAACCCAGCGCAAATATCTGAGCGAGCCACCTGTGGCTTATCGCCAGCCAGCCGCAACGGCTACGGCCGGTGAGTTGGGTGAAGATGAGGCGAAAAAAGAACGCCGCCGTAAGGCTGAAACCGGTGGCTCCAAGAGCTGGCGCGATGCGCTCGGCCTGTAAAAGCCGCAAGATAATAAGCTGAATTTTGAAAATGCCGCATTGCTACAATGCGGCATTTTCATTTGGTGGCTTTATTTGCGTTTGTCTTTGAAAAAGCCGAGCAACAACTCACGCGCCTGCGTTTCGCCGATA
The DNA here is from genome assembly GCA_040392545.1 of Pseudochrobactrum asaccharolyticum. GTDB lineage: Bacteria > Pseudomonadota > Alphaproteobacteria > Rhizobiales > Rhizobiaceae > Pseudochrobactrum > Pseudochrobactrum asaccharolyticum_A. The sequence continues at coordinate 83,345 of JBEBVV010000004.1, forward strand.
CCGGAATAAATATCGGGTGCATGGTGGCAGGTCGGCTGGCTGTAAAAGCGTGCACCATATTCCACACCGCCGCCTTTCGGGTCACTGACCGCATAATAGAGCCTGCGGATACGTGCGAAAGAAATGGCTCCGGCGCACATAGTGCAGGGCTCCAGCGTGACATAGAGGTCGCATTCGCCGAGCCGTTCATTATCCAGTGCTTCGCAGGCCATGCGGATGGCCAGTATTTCGGCATGTGCTGTCGGGTCATTCAGCTCGCGGGTGCGGTTGCCTGCACGGGCGATAATGGTGTTTTTATGGGTTATCACCGCGCCGATCGGCACTTCACCGCGTGCGGCAGCGGCATGCGCTTCATCCAAAGCGGCCTGCATCGGCGTGGATTTGGTCTCTTCTATACCTTGTGCCGGAAAATTGCTGCCATTTATATTTTTTTGCATATGTCCGGCAGCCTTTTAGATATTTTGCTCGCAAGCACGCGGATGATTTGTTAGAGCGTAGCCTTAATGAGATGTGTAGCATAGAACTGCGCTGCAATTGCGCCAGCTTTATCCTGAATTTTGCCGGATCGGAATGGTTTAGTATAGAGCATATCCGGCAAAAATGCGCAGCGGTTTTGAGACAGGGCTTTCCGCATCCGGATTTTCCATATTGCGCCGGGCAATAATACCGGTGAAAGGCTGATTTTTTTATGACCCGTGATGATCACGATAATGAACGCGGCAAACGTCCTTTTGTAAAACGTGAGCATTCGCGTGATGACAAAGGCTCAAGCCGTCCGCGTAATTTTGACAAGAGTGGTGACCGGTCACGCCGGTTTGAAGCTGACGGCGACAAACCGCGCGGCTTCGGTGCACGCGGTGATAAGCCCCGCGGCTTTGATATGACCGGCGGTGACGAAGGCGAACGCATTGCCAAGCGTCTGGCACGTGTCGGCATTGCCTCGCGCCGTGAAGCAGAAAGCATGATTGCAGCAGGCCGCGTTGCCGTGAATGGCAAAGTGCTGACCAGCCCTGCGGTGAATGTGCTGCGCACCGACCGTATTACCGTTGATAATAAAGTTTTGCAGCAGGCCGAGCGTACCCGTTTGTGGCTCTATCACAAGCCTGCCGGTCTGGTGACAACCAACCGCGATCCGGAAGGCCGCCCGACGGTTTTTGATGCTTTGCCGGAAGAATTGCCGCGTGTTCTGTCTGTCGGCCGTCTTGATATTAATACGGAAGGTCTGCTGCTCCTCACCAATGATGGCGGATTGTCCCGTGTTCTGGAACTGCCTGCCACAGGCTGGCTGCGCCGCTACCGCGTGCGCGCCCATGGTACAGTGACACAGGCACAGCTGGACGAGCTGAAAAACGGTATTGCCGTTGACGGCGTGTTCTATGGTTCGGTTGAGGCGACGCTGGAACGTGAGCAGGGCGCCAATGTCTGGCTCAGCATTGGTCTGCGCGAAGGCAAAAACCGTGAAGTCAAAAATATTCTCGGTGCGCTTGGTTTGGCGGTTTCCCGTCTGATCCGTGTGTCTTTCGGACCGTTCCAACTGGGTGATCTGGAAGAGGGCGCGGTCAAGGAAATCCGTGGCCGCACGCTGCGTGATCAGCTTGGTGAAAAGCTGGTGGAAGATTCCGGTGCCGATTTTGATGCACCGATTTATAATGAATTTTCCAATGATGTGGTGCAGGGCGACCTCCCGCAGCGCCGCTCGCGTTTTGATGCCTATGAAGACCGTCAGTCCGATGGTGAAGAAGAAACACAGGGCTATGTAAGGCCTGAACGTGCGAAATCTGACTGGATTTCCAGCAGCCGCAATGCAGGTGGTGGCCGTGGCGGTAAAGGCGGCTTCCGCAGTGAAGGTCGTGGCGCACCGCGTGATGGCGAGCGCAAGCCGTTCCGCCGTGACCGCGACGAGGGTGACCGCCGTGAAGAAGGCCGTGCGCGTCTCAGCACGTCGGCACCGCGCTCCGGTGGTTTTGACAAGCCACGCTTTGCAAAAGGCGGTCGTAATGACAAGGATGATGACAAGTTCGGTTCACAGCCGCAGCGTCCGCGCGGTGTGAATGTATGGATGGCACCGGGTGCCAAAGCCTATAATTCGTCGTCCAAGCCAACGCCGGGTGAAGATCGCCGTCGCACACGCCGTGACGGTGAAGAGCGTCGGCCGCGTGAAGAAGGTGGTCGCGGTTATCAGGGGCGCAGTGAGGACAGAGACGGTTATAAGCGTCAGGGCTTCCGCCGTGATGATGAAAGCCGCGATGGTTTCAAACGTGAGGGCTTCCGCTCGGAAAACCGTCGTTCTTACGAAGATGGTGACCGTCCGGCGCGTGAAGAGCGCCGCCCGCAGGAAGGCCGCTCTTATGATAAGAAGCCGTTTGGCGATAAAAAGCCATTCGGTGGCCGTCCTTCCGGTGATAAGCCGTTCCGTGGCCGTGACGGCGACAAGGGTGCCGGCAAAGGTGCGGGCAAGCCTTTCGGTGGTCGCCCGTCAGGCGGTCCACGCGGCTCAGCCCCACGCGGTTCCGGTAATCGCGGGAATAAACACTGATGCGCGTTGTTGGCGGTAAGTTTCGCGGCCGTGCGCTGGTAACGCCGGAAAGCTCTGCTATCCGGCCAACCAGTGACCGCACGCGTGAAAGCCTGTTCAATATTATTACCCATTCTTTCCGCGAAAAGCTGGATAATACACGGGTGCTGGATCTGTTTGCCGGTACCGGTGCATTAGGCATTGAGGCTTTGTCGCGTGGCTGCCGCTATACGGTGTTCGTGGAAGAATCCGTTGAAGGCCGTGGCCTTTTGCGCCAGAATGTCGAGGCTTTCGGTTTGCAGGGACATTCAAAAGTGTTCCGCCGCAATGCCACACAGCTGGGGCCGACAGGCACGATGGGCGAGTTTGATCTGGTTTTTGCCGATCCGCCTTATGGCAAAGGCTTGGGTGAACAGGCGCTGATCTCTGCCTTGGAAGGCGGCTGGCTGAAGCCGGATGCGCTACTGGTGCTGGAAGAAGTGTCTGAAGCGGTGATCACACTGGATGACCGTTTCATTCTGCGTGACGAGCGCAATTACGGTATCACCACAATAAGATTTTATGAGCTGGCCTGAATTTAATAATCTGTCCGTTTAAAATGCCCGCGTGATGCGGGCATTTTGCTTTTCCGCATATGCGAAGACTGACCCGTTCTATTTATTAAATTATTGTCATGATGACATAATTCTTGCCCCCTGACTGTGAATTTGCCTTAATCTCGGATAATTAAGAGTGTTTTTGCAAAACAGGAAGGGACACTTTTCGTGCCATATCTATCCTTTTGCCGGCAGCTGGTCAGCACCTCAATGCTGGCGCTGATTGTCAGTTCGGGCGCGCTCGGCGTGGCTTCTGCCCAGACCGCCAAACCTGCTGAAGCGCAGACCGCACCAGCGATAACCCCGCCTTCAAAAAATGCCCCGCAGCGACCGGCCAATGATAATAAGCTGCCGGATATCAAAACCAGCGAAGGCGTCAGCAGCTTTCAGCTTGCCAATGGTATGGATGTGGTGGTGATCCCGGATCACCGCGCGCCGGTTGTCACGCAGATGGTGTGGTATCGGGTTGGTGCGGCAGATGAGCAGGAAGGTGTTTCCGGTATTGCCCATTTTCTGGAGCATCTGATGTTCAAAGGCACAAAAAATGTGCCTGCCGGTGAGTTCTCGGCCAAAGTTGCCGCTATTGGCGGCCAGGAAAATGCTTTCACCGGATCCGATTACACGGCCTATTACCAGCAGGTTGCACCCGATGCGCTGGAAATGGTGATGGGGTACGAATCCGACCGTATGGCCAATCTGATGCTGACACAGGATGTGATCGGGCCGGAGCGGGATGTTATTCTTGAAGAGCGCCGTATGCGTATCGACAGCAGCCCTTCAGCTATATTGCGGGAAGAGGTTGGTGCAGCGACTTTCTTCAACCATCCTTACCGCCGCCCGATTATCGGCTGGCAGCATGAGATGGAAAAACTCGATCTGTATGATGCGGTTGGCTTCTATCAGCGTTATTACACGCCGAATAATGCCATTCTGGTGGTTGCCGGTGATGTGACACCGGAACATGTGCGTGATCTGGCGATGAAAACCTATGACAGGCTGCCAAAGCGTGCAGAGGTTGCTCCGCGTATCCGCCCGCAGGAACCTGAAAAACATACGGAACGTACCGTTATTTTGCACGATGCCCGTGTAACCCAGCCATCTTATAACGCGACATGGGTTGTGCCGTCTTATGTGAATGCCAAGGCCAAAGGCCGTGAGGGTGATGCGGAAGCGCTTGATCTTCTGGGCGAAATTCTTGGCGGTGGCATGCGCAGCCGTCTTTATCAGGAGCTGGTGGTTGAGCAGGGTCTTGCAGCCAGTGCCGGTGCTTATTATGCCGGTGATGCGCTGGATGACGGCACTTTCATGATTTATGGCTCACCACGCGGCGATGCTACGCTGGAAGATGTGCAATTCGCTGCAAATGTGGAAATCGACCGTATTATCGCGGAAGGTGTGACGGAAACCGAGCTTAATCAGGCGCGCAACCGTTTCCTGAAATCGGTGATTTTTGCCCGTGACAGCCAGACCGGCATGGCACAGATCTATGGGTCTTCACTGGCTGTCGGTCAGACGGTGGATGATGTGCAGAACTGGCCGGATAAAATCCGCGCTGTCAAACCTGAGCAGATCAGAGATGTTGCTGCCCGTTATCTGAAACCTTCAATCTCTGTGACCGGCTATTTGCTGCCGCTTGAAAAATCGGAAGATAAAGCACCGGAACAGGCCGCAAAGCCTGAAGCCGCACCTAAGGCAGATAAAAATGCCGCCAAGGATGGTGCAAAGCTGAACAAGACATCCGCTGACAAGCCAGAGGTGAAAAAATAATGAGCTATAGTCTTCACTCTGAGGCCGGATTGGCAAAATCTGTGCCGGTTGACGGCAAAATGCGTGCCAAACTCACCCGCAGCCTGAAAGCAGCCGCCATTGCAATGGCAGTTCTGCTGGCACCGCTGCCTGCTTTTGCGCTGGAAATTCAGGAAGTGACATCGCCGAAAGGGATCAAAGCCTGGTTGGTTGAGGATGACAGTGTGCCGCTGATCTCGGTGCGGTTTGCCTTCAAAGGTGGCAGCGTGCAGGATCCGGAAGGCAAAGAAGGTCTTGCCAATCTGATGACCGGCCTGTTCGATGAAGGTGCGGGCGATATGCCGTCTGATGCCTATCAGGAACGGCTGGACAATATCGGCGCGGAAATGAGTTTCTCGGCCAGCCAGGATGATATTTCCGGCGGTATGCGGATGCTGAAGGAAAACAGCCCGTCGGCTTTTGATATGCTGGCACTGGCAATCCAGAAGCCGCGTTTTGATCAGGCAGCAATTGACCGGATTCGCGGGCAGGTGGTTGCCGGTATCAAAGCATCAAAAAATGATCCAAACACCATTGCCTCGCAGAAATTTGCCGAAGTACTTTACGGCAAGCACCCTTATGCCAACCGCAGCGAGGGAACGGAGCAGTCGCTGGAAGCGATTACCCGTGACGATCTTTTGCAGGCACATCAGAAATTATTCGGTAAAGATCAGCTGAAAATCGGTGTTGTCGGTGCAATCAGCGCTGAAGAACTGGCGCCGCTGCTGGATAAGCTTTTCGGAGATTTGCAGGACAAGGCCGAGCTGAAGCCTGTAGAGCCGGCCAAGGTGGCGCTGGGAGCCACAACATCGGTGACCTATGATCTGCCGCAAACCACGATCAATATGGTTTATCCGGGTGTGAAGCGCAGCGATAAAGATTTCTTTGCCGCTTATCTGATGAATCAGGTGCTGGGTGTCGGCTTTACCTCGCGTCTTTATAATGAAGTGCGTGAAAAGCGCGGTCTGGCCTATACGGTCGGTTCGGTCTTAAGGGATCGTGATTATGCCAGCAACCTTCATATTTCCACCGGTACACGCCCTGACCGTGCACAGCAAAGTCTGGATGTGATCCGTGCGGAAGTGGCGCGTATGGCAAAATCCGGTGTGACGGAAGAAGAACTGGCCGCCGCCAAGAGCTTCGCCATTGGTGCCTATGCCATCAATAATCTGGATTCTTCCGTGGCTGTTGCCCGCACATTGGTCGGCTTGCAGGATCAGAATCTGGGACGGGATTATATTGACCGCCGTGCAGACCTCATCAATGCCGTAACCGCAGAAGATGTGAAAGCGGTTGCTGCCAAACTGCTTAAAGCCGATCCGGCTATTCTGGTGGTTGGTCCCAGCCTGAACTGATGTTGTCCTTTTCTATGGAACAAGGCAGATAAAACAGAGCAAATAAAACGGCGCGGTGAGTGATCACCGCGCCGTTTCTTGTATGGCTGTTTATTCGCCGATCGGTGCCAGTGTGGCAGTGTCGGGTGAAACAATCGGGGCGATTGTTTCCTCCGTTGCCTTGTCCAGCGGAACGGCAGTACGGGTTGGCTTGACCAGAGGTTCCGGCACAACCGGCTTGTTGAACAACAGGTGACGACCTGCCAGAATACCTTCCGAAGCCTGCACATGCAGCCGGTCCTCATCGCGCTGGCGCACATCATCGGCAATTGTTTTGGCTTCTTCTTCCGATATCCCAAGGGCTTCCAGCGTTTTACGGCCAAACAGCAAACCGGATTCAAACGTTTCACGCAGCTCATAATCCACGCCTTTGGCGCGCAATTGCAGCGTATGTTCACGGTCAAAAGAACGGACATAGAGTTTTACATCCGGAAATTCAGCCTGAATGAGATCGACAATCCGGTCTGTCACCTCTTTTTTCTCGGTGCAGATGGCCACCAGCTTGGCCGTACGGATACCAGCCATTTCCAGCACATCCTTACGCTGCCCGTCACCGAAATAAATGCGGAAACCGAAGCGCCCTGCGGCACGGATTTTATTGGCGGAACTGTCAATCACCGTCACATCCGAGCCACCGGCGAGCAGAATTTGCGCAGCAATCTGCCCGTAGCGCGAAAAGCCGATCATCAGAACATCGGAACCCGCACCTTCAAAATCTTCCTCCATACCGTCTTCCTGCTTGGAGCCGCCAAGCAGCCTTGTGCCGATGGTCACGCAAAGCGGGGTCAGCGCCATGGAAATAGTGATGGCGGCGATCAATTCCGAGGCCAGCGCATCGGTGATAACCGCGGCAGCGCTGGCGGCAGAAAACAGCACAAAGGCAAATTCACCGCCCTGCGGCAGCAGAAAGGCCACTTTAACCGCATCACTATGGCCGGTGCGGAAAATGCGGCACAGCAGATAGATGATCGCGATCTTGGTGACAATAATCAGCGGCACGGCAAGCAGGATCAGCATCCAGTGGTCAACAATCACCACGAGATTGAGCGACAGACCAACGGCTACAAAGAACAGGCCGAGGAAGATACCGCGGAACGGCTCCACATCGGCGGCAAGCTCATGACGATAGGAGGAATCGGCCAGCAATACACCGGCAATAAAAGCGCCCATAGCCATGGAAAGACCGGCGGCTTCCATCAGGGTTGCCGAACCCAGCACTACGAAAAGTGCGGCGGCAATCATCACCTCACGCGCACCGGTATTCCCGATAATGCGGAACATCGGATTGAGCAGAAAACGTCCGGCAATAATCAGCACTACAATCGCGCCAAGCGCGGTGGCGACATGAAAATTGGCGGCAGCCTGCGAGCTTTCTCCCGGTGACAAGGCAGGGATCAGCGCCAGAATAGGTACGATTGCCAGATCCTGAAACAGCAGAATAGCAAAGGCTTTTTGCCCGTATTTCTGACTGGTTTCACCTTTATCTTCCAGGATCTGCATTGCAAAAGCGGTGGAGGACAGCGCAAAGCCGCAACCGACAATAATGGCGGCAGGCACAGGCAGACCGGCAACATGCACGCCGAGCCATGCAAGGGCGATAGCGCAGAGGACAACCTGCACCAGTCCGAGGCCGAAAATCGAATGGCGCATAGACCACAGACGTGAGGGCTTGAGATCAAGCCCGATGATGAAGAGCAGGAAAACAACGCCCAGCTCCGAGAAATGCAGCAATTCCTCGCCGTCATTGATCAGGCGGGCAATCGGGCCGATAATCACCCCTGCTGCGAGATAGCCAAGCACTGTTCCCAGCCCCAGCCGCTTGAACAGCGGCGCAGCCAGAATTGCCCCGCCGAGAATCATCAGGGTTTGCAGATAGAGACTGCCGATGGAAATGTTGTTTTCCATAATTTATATATCACACATGTTTATTGTTCGGCTTTGTTACACAGGCTGCTGCAGGAAAACGCCATGAGCCGCAAATCAGATATCAGCCTGCGGTATTTTCTGCGGAACATAATATGAAACAATGCGAAGCGGATAACGGTTTTTAGCGGAACGCCATCACATTTATGATGTCACAGTATTTAATTATGAATCATAAAGGCAGTCTGCTCCGGCGATGTGGCCGGAATAGGAGCAAAACCGGGCGAAGACGGGTAGAAATTTTGTCGGTTGCCAGATGGCAGAGTTGATAGGGTGCGGATGGGAAGTGGCTGACTGCTGTTTTGTGCGGTTTGAGGATGACTGTACTGCATAAATACAAATTCGGACTTATAAATTAAGCCGCATATCCGTATAAACACCTATATATGCCTATATATAATTGTGTGGTTTATAGTCCACGCTTCACAAATCACGAAAAGCGGCGCAGGTGTTTTGCTGTGCCGCCCGTGCAGATAAAATGTCAGGAATGATGATGGACGCACAAAGCTCTGCTCAAAAACTTAGCAGTCAGGCCCGTTTTCTTGTCGCTGCCGCTAAAAAGGCCGGCGCGGATCAGGCGGATGCCGTGGTTGTGCGCAGCCGTTCCAGCAATGTCAGCGTGCGTCTGGGCAAGGTGGAAGCTACGGAAGCATCGGAAAGCGATGATTTTTCGCTGCGTGTTTTTGTCGGGCGACGTATCGCCAGCATTTCCGCCAATGCCAATAAAGGTGTTGATCCAGAAATTCTGGCCGAGCGTGCCGTGGCAATGGCCAAAGTCTCGCCGGAAGATCCTTATGAGGGGCTGGCCGATCCGGACAGGTTGGTAAAAACCATCGCTGATCTTGATCTTTATGATCCGACACAGATTAATGCCGCTAAAATGACGGAAGATGCGCTGGCGATGGAAGAGGCCGCACGCGCTGTGCCCGGTGTCAGCAATTCCGGCGGTGCCAGCGCTTCGGCAGGGCTTGGCGGTATGGTTCTGGTAACATCCGGCGGTTTTGAGGGCTATTATACGCTCACACGGTTCGGTCGCTCGGTCAGTGCCATTGCCGGTGAAGGCACGGCGATGGAACGCGATTATGATATGCGCGGATGTCTGCATTTTGCCGATCTGCCGGATGTGGCAGAACTTGGCCGCACGGCGGGTGAGCGGGCGGTGCGCCGGTTGAATGCCCGTAAGGTAAAAACCGGTATGGTCAATGTCATGTTTGATCCGCGCGTGTCACGCGGCATTGCAGGGCATATCAGCGGTGCGATCAACGGCGCTTCCGTCGCACGCAAAACCAGCTTTCTCAAAGACCGCATGGGGCAGCAGATATTGCATAAAAATATCAGCGTCACCGATGACCCGCTGCGTTTGCGTGGTGCGGCCTCCCGTCCGTTTGACGGTGAGGGCATTGCCGGTGAAAAACTCACAATGATTGAAAATGGCGTGCTGAAGCACTGGTTCCTGTCCGGTTCGACAGCGCGTGAACTGGGGCTCATTGGCAATGGCCGCGGTGTGCGTTCCGGCTCAACTGTTGTGCCGTCTTCAACCAATTTTGCCATTGAGGCCGGTGAGCGTTCACCGCAGGAATTGATGAAGGAACTGGGCACCGGTTTTTATGTGACGGAAGTTTTTGGTCAGGGTGTGGATATGGTGACGGGGCAATATAGCCGCGGCGCTTCCGGTTTCTGGATTGAAAATGGCGAATTGTCCTTTCCGGTCAGTGAGGTAACACTTGCCTCCAACCTGAAGGATATGTTCCTGAACATGACCGCCGCCAATGATCTCGACCGGTCTTACGGCACGGCTGCACCAACGTTGGTGATAGAGGGGATGACGCTTGCCGGTATCTGACAAGACCTCCGACACATCTGTGGAAAGTATAATGCAGCGCGATGCCGATGATCTGCAACTGATCGAACAGGCGGCGGCAGAGGCCGGTAAAATCGCTTTGCATTATTTCGGACAGGATCCCGAGGTCTGGCTCAAAAACGGTCAGTCACCGGTGAGCGAGGCTGATCTGGCCGTGGATCGCTTTCTGCGGGATTATCTGCTGGCGGCGCGCCCTGATTATGGCTGGATTTCGGAAGAGACGGCAACGGATGAGCAGCGCACCGGTTTGCCGCGTGCTTTTGTGGTTGATCCGATTGATGGTACCCGTGCTTTTCTCGGCGGTGATGACCGCTGGTGCGTGAGTATTGCGGTGATTGACGAGGGCAAGCCGCGTTGCGGTGTGCTGGATGTGCCGGTGCGCAAACAAGTGCTGAGTGCGGCTTTCGGGCAGGGTGCATTTCAGAACGGCACAGCGCTTGCCTCCCGTCTGCCGCAGGCTGGGCAGGCCTATCCGGTGGCCATGTCACGCTCCAGTTTCAGCCAGTTGCCGGAAGGTTTCCGCAGCAAGGTTTCCTTCTCGCCTTATGTGCCGTCACTTGCCTATCGCATTGCCATGGTCGGGCGCGGTGATCTGGCGGGAACTTTTGTGCGCGGCGGTGCCCATGACTGGGATTTGGCGGCGGCTGATCTTTTGCTGTCCGAGGCGGGCGGACGCTTGCTCACACTGGACGGGCAGGCTTTATACTATGGCCGCTCACAACAAAGTGAAGGCGGGCAAAACCCTTTCAGCCATGATGTGCTGATTGCCGCAGCCGCAGGCTTTGAAGAAGAGATGTTAGCTGTTGTGAGGCAGCTTGTGTTGCGCTAAAGAAGGCGCAATGAGGTCAGGTTGCATGAGGTGCAGCCCGCCTCCGCTCAACATAATCTCAGTGACAGGATTAGAACAATGACCGCATCTGGTGAAAACAAACAACTGCTGCATCTCGTATTCGGCGGTGAATTGAAGGCATTGAACTCCATGGAGTTCCGTGATCTCGATAAGCTGGATATTGTCGGCGTTTTCCCGAATTACGAAACTGCAAAAACCGCCTGGAAATCCAAGGCGCAGCAGACCGTAGATAATGCGCATATGCGTTATTTCATCGTGCATATGCACCGCCTGCTGGACCCTGCAAGCGCCGTTGCGGAAGCAACCCGTTCTGCTGACAAGGCCTGACGGACAGCGCTCTGACTGTGGCAGATGACAAGCCCAACAGGTCCGGATATCTGAAACGCGTCTGGCAGCGCATTCGTGAGCCGCTGGCGCGTTCGGAATTATTGAAGACAGTTTTGGTGAATTTAATATCAGCCTATCTCAAGCTGGTTTACCGCACCAATAAGCAGCTTCCGGGTTTTACCGAAACGATCGCAGCCCAAAAAGCCTATACGCCGTATATTGTGACTTTCTGGCACGGACAGCACCTGATGGGGCCTTTCGCGCGTGAAAGGTCAGTGCCGGTGATTGCCATGTTTTCGCGCAGTGCCGATGCCGAGCTCAATGCCCGTGTGGCGGAAAAGCTGGGCTTGCAGACGGTGCGCGGCTCCGGCGGCCGTGCCGACAGCAATAATAGCGGCAAGGGCGGGGCGCGTGCGCTTTTAACTCTCAAACGGGCGCTGGATCAGGGCATGAGCACCGGCATGATTGCCGATGTTGCCCATAGTCCGGTACGTGAAGCGGGGCAGGGCATTATCCTGCTGGCGCGTTTGTCGGGCCGTCCGGTTCTGCCGGTGGCCTATGCCTTTTCACGGTTTAAAATTCTGGAGCGCAGCTGGGATCAGACCGCTGTGCCGCTGCCTTTCGGCCGTTCTGCTGTTGCGATGGGTGAGCCGGTTTTTGTGCCGGAAGATGCCGATGAGGCTATGCTGGAATTAAAGCGGCAGGAACTGACCAGAGAACTCGATGCGGCTACGGTGAAAGCCTATGGTCAGCTTGGTCTTGTGCCGCCGCCATCCCGTATTCAGGCTTGAATTCTGCCCCTTATTCAAGGGGATGAACGGCACAGACAGAACCGTTTTTCAGGTGGCGGGAGAGATAAAATTTCTCCCGTTATTTTTATAAAATCCCGACTGGTTTTTTGATTTAAACTATTGATTTTATTTATATTTATTCTGATTTATTTTAAAATAACCTTAGGCGTTTTTTGCAAAGATCAAAATAAGTTGTGATCCTGTCCTTAGTTTAACTTGTTTAATGGACGTTTGATTGGTTTATTCGTGTATAAGGTTAAAGTTCATTTTTTGACTGCCTATATACATATTTTCAACACGTTGCTGGCATTGCAGTTCATCTGTGCGCATTGCAGCTGCAGGGCGCACGCTTTGCATAATTGTTCAGACCATATCTGTGCAGGATATGTGTGATCCGGCAGGGAGATAAGAATGAGTGAAAAATGGGCCCGCACTGTTCTTAAAATCTATAAGGCTGCCGGTTGTGCGGCTTATCCGCTGATCGGGCCCTATATCAGCTATCGTGTGTCGCGCGGCAAGGAAGACCGTGTCCGCCGCTCCGAGCGCTATGGCCGCAGCCAGATTGCCCGTCCTGAAGGACCGCTGATCTGGATGCATGCGGCCAGCGTGGGCGAATTTATCGCCATTTTACCGCTGGTTGAGCATTTTCTCGGGCTGGATATTCATATTTTGCTTACCACCGGCACCCGCACCTCCGCCGCCTTGGTAGAGGAGCGGCTGGGTAACAGGGTTATCCATCAATATGTGCCGCTTGATTTGCTGCCTGCCGTGCGCCGTTTTCTTGACCATTGGCAGCCGGATGTGGCGATTAAATGCGAATCCGAAATCTGGCCGATGACCATTTTGGAACTTGGCAAACGCCATATTCCGCAAATCCTGATCAATGGCCGCATGTCCGACCGTTCTTATACGCGCTGGAAAAAGCGTGCTTCGGTTGCCGAAGCGCTGTTTGAGAATTTCGCCCATGTGGTTGCGCAATCCGACGCTGATGGCGAGCGGTTCCGCCAGCTTGGTGCGCGGCCGGTCACGATTTCCGGTAATCTTAAAGTGGATACGGATGCGCCGCCGGTGCAGCCGGAAATGTTGGAGCTGCTACAGGGGCAGATCGGCAAGCGCAAAGTCTGGGCGGCAATCTCCACCCATGAAGGCGAGGAAGAAATTGCCGCCAATGTGCATACAATGCTCGGCACCCGCCATCCAGATTTGCTGACAATCATTGTGCCGCGCCATCCCGAGCGCGGTGATGCGATCCGCGCCATGATTGAGGCCAAAGGCTTAGGCGTTGCACAGCGCAGCCGCAATGAAGAGATTACACCGCAGACCGCGATTTATCTTGGTGATACGATCGGTGAAATGGGGCTTTATCTGCGTCTATCGCAGATCGCCTTTGTCGGCAAATCGCTGACGGGTGAAGGCGGGCAGAACCCGCTGGAACCGGCCATGCTCGGCACGGCGGTTCTGTCGGGACGCAATGTGCAGAATTTCCGCGAATCCTATCAGCGTCTGATCAAAAATGGCGGTGCCAAGCTGGTGAGCGATCACAATATGCTGGCCGGTGCGGTCAATTTCCTGTTCAACAATCCGGACAGGCTGAAAGCCATGACCGAGGCGGGTAAACGCACCGTGGGCGATATGCGCGGTGCGCTGGAACGCACTTTGGCGGCACTTGAACCTTTTATTCAGCCGCTGGTGGTTAAATCGCGCCTGTCTTACACGGTTGCCGAGAATGTGCCGGAGCCTGATGCGCCGGAGCAGCCGTAATGTCCGTCCGTAAATCTTCTGATCTTTCGTCTTTCTGGTGGGGTAAGCCGGGTTTGCGCACAGTGCTGCTGTCGCCGCTGGCCTGTCTTTATGGTTCTGTTGCCGCGCGGCGTATGCTGGAGGCTGAACCGCCGCAGATTGATATGCCGGTTTTGTGCATTGGTAATTTTACCGTGGGCGGTGCCGGTAAAACACCGACCTGCATTGCCTTTGCCGAAGCGGCCAAAGCTGAAGGGCTGGTGCCGGGTATTGTTTCGCGTGGTTATGGCGGCACGTTCAAAGGCGTGCATCTGGTTGACGCAGAAGCCGATACTGCGGCGTTGACCGGTGATGAACCTTTGCTTCTGGCACGCCATGCCAAAGTGGCGGTTTCCGCCGACCGGCATCAGGCGGCGCAGCTCTTACAAGAGCAGGGCTGTAATTTCATTATCATGGATGACGGTTTTCAAAGTGCGCGTTTATTCTATGATTATGCGCTGGTGGTGGTGGATGCTGCACGCGGTATCGGTAATGGCAAGATTATTCCTGCAGGCCCGCTGCGCGCACCCTTGAAAGCGCAGTTTCGCAAGGCTTCCGCTTTATTGCGCATCATCCCGAACCATTTGAAAGGCGCGGATGCCGCAGAAAATGTGATCCGCATGGCTGCGCGCACCAATAAGCCGTTTTTTGATGCAAGGCTGGTATCTGTGGCGGAGCAACCGGCTGCGGGCAAGAAATTCCTTTGCTTTGCCGGTATCGGCAATCCGCAGAAATTTTATGACAGCGTGGCAGAGCTTGGCGGTGTGGTTGTTGAAAGCCGCTCTTTCGGCGACCATTATCACTATAAGCCGCAGGATATCCGCGCATTGCTGGCTGATGCCCGTGCGGCCGGTTTGCAGCTTGCGACAACCGCCAAGGATTTTGTGCGGCTGCGGGCATTGCGCTCTGCTATTGAGGGCGACTGGCTGGCAGAGATTGCGGTATTTGACGTCAGGCTGGATTTTGGCCGCGAGAAAATATTGCAACGCATTATCCGCACCACGCGGCAGACTTATCGCGACCGCAGCTTTGCGCTTTAAAACTTAGCGGAACTCTATGCGGTAAATATTGAGGCCGTCGATATTTTCCTCGATCAGTTGCCAGTCGCGGGCGGCATAATAATCATGCTTGTCGGCTTGCGCACAGAGATAGACCTGCGCAAAGCCGAGATCACGCGCCTGATTGACCGCCGCTTTAAGCAAAGCGCTGCCGATACCGCGGGAACGCTGTTGCTCATCCACCCAGAGCGCCGCAACCCATGGGGTATATTGCGGGCGGGCTTCCATATCGCTGTCGATCAGTGACACAGTGCCGAGAAAACCGGTGCTGTCATGGGCAATCAGCGCGACAGGTATTGTGTCTGCGATAAGGTCTTCTTCAAATAAGCCTTTGATGAAAGCCAGTTCATGACCATCCTGCCGCCACCATGCATTCCAAACACGGTCAGCCGCAATCTCAAGAAATTGCGGCTGGGTCTTCAGATTTGAAACTGTGAAACGCAACACGATCAGGCTTTGCTGCGATGGCGCAGTTCAGGATTGGCTTCCACTTCGCGCTGATAGGAAACAAGGCCGTTCACATAGGCTTCCTGACGGGCAACGCTCCAATAACGCAGATCATCCAGATCAATCTTTTCACCGGTCACAGCGCAGACCACATAAGAGCCGGGCTCAAGAACCTGATAGTCGCCATCGAGATAGCGCAACTTGGCTTCACCGCTGCGATTGCTGGCAAACATATTCATTGTTCTCTCCTGTTGTCTTGCACATATCCGCAGTTCTTTACCTGCGTCCGAACAGACGTTCAATATCGTTGAGTTTTAATTCTATATAGGTTGGCCGCCCGTGATTACAGGTGCCGGAGCCAGGTGTAGCTTCCATCTGGCGCAAAAGGGCATTCATTTCCTCGCCCTTGAGGCGGCGGCCGGAGCGCACGGAACCATGGCAAGCCATGGTTGCCGCCACATGATTGAGCATATCTTTCAGCCCGTTGGCCGTATCATGTTCGGCAATCTCATCCGCCAGATCGCGGATCAGTTGCTGCACATCCATTTCGCCGAGCATAGCCGGTGTTTCACGCACAGCCACAGCGCCGGGGCCGAATTGCTCGACGCTGAGGCCAAAGCGTTGCAGTGTCGGCGCATGGGCAACAACGCGCTCTGCATCTTCTTCCGGCAGATCCACAATCTCAGGGATCAACAGCAATTGTGCAGCCATCGGTTTGGACTCAAGAGCGGTTTTCAGCGCTTCATAAACCAGTCTTTCATGGGCGGCATGCTGATCAACAATCACCAGACTGTCTTCGGTCTGCGCCACAATATAATTGGCATGGATTTGCGCCCTTGCGGCACCCAGCGGCGCGCGCAGCAATTCGGCCGGTGCTTCGGTTTCTGCGGCGCGGCTGTCAGCGCTGGGGCTGGCAAATTGGGCGATTGTTGCCTGCATGGTTTCGCCAAAACCCGCTTGCTCAAAACGCGGGGCAGGCTGATCATTCAGATGCAGCGGGCGCTGTGCCGGATGCGCGGTTTGCGGAGACCATTCCTGTCGTGGTAGCGGCGGCTGATAGGAGGCGGCGGATTGCCAGTGACGGGCAGGGGAGGATGTGAAGGCACCGGATGATTGTGCCGGTGCCGCAAAATTTGGGGCTTCAAATCCTTGTGCCTGAAAGGCTTTGAGCATGGCTTCCGCACCGCTGGTGGCAGGGCGGATACCGGATTGCGCCAAAGCATGGCGGATGGTGCCGACAATCAGGCCGCGCACCAGCCCCGGATCACGGAAACGCACATCAGCCTTGGCCGGATGCACATTGACATCCACATGCGCCGGATCAAGCTGGAGAAACAACACGCCGACCGGATGCCTGTCGCGGGCAATCACATCGGAATAGGCGCCACGCAGCGCACCGAAAACCTGTTTATCGCGCACAGGACGGCCGTTAATATAGGCAAACTGGTGCAGGGAATTGGCGCGGTTGAAAGACGGAATAGCGGTGAAACCGGTCAGGCGCACGCCTTCGCGCTCACTGTCGAGCGCCAGCGCATTTTCGGAAAAATCATTGCCCAGCACCTGCGCAATGCGCTCAAGCATCGCCGCTTCAGTAACGGTTTCTCCCGCATTGCAGGTTGCAGGCAGTTCCAGAGGGCTGCGGTCGGTACCGGCAATGGAAAAGCGGATCTGCGGGAAGGAAATGGCAATACGCTTCACCACCTCGGTAATGGCGGTGGATTCGGCACGGTCGGTTTTCATGAATTTCAGCCGCGCAGGCGTGGCGAAAAACAGATCACTCACCTCAACAATCGTGCCGCGATTGATGGCTGTCGGGCGCGGGCCTTCCAGATACCCGCCTTTGACAACCACTTCATAGCCGGAATCGGCCTCTGCCGTGCGTGATTTGATGCTGAGGCGGGCAACCGAGCCAATGGAAGGCAGCGCTTCACCGCGAAAACCCAAGGCGCGGATATCATGCACATCATCGGTCAGTTTGGAGGTGCAGTGGCGCGAAACCGCTAATGTCAGCTCGTCTGCAGGGATGCCGCCGCCATTATCGGTCACGCGGATCAGGTTTTTACCGCCACCTGCGGTGACGATTTCAATACGTGTCGCACCGGCGTCAATCGCATTTTCCACCAGTTCTTTGACCACGCTGGCGGGACGCTCGATCACTTCGCCGGCAGCAATCTGGTTGATAATGGTTTCGCTCAGGAGCTTGATAGACATGCAATGATCCGCGATCCGGTGAGTTTATACATCATGAAAGCTCACGCGGATGCGATGATCCGCGCAAGACGCGTGTGTGCCGGTTAGCCTTGTTTCAACTGCTGTACAATGCCGTAAAGATTGGTACAGCGGGTACCGGAGCGGCAATAAGCGAGTATCGGTGCCGGTGCTTCTGCCAGTGCTGCACTCATGTCGTCAACATTGGCCTGTGTGATCTGGCCGCCTGCGACCGGAATGAAATAGACTTTGAGGCCTGCATTTTCCGCAGCCTGTGCCACAGATGCATAGTCCGGCTGACCGTCTGATTCATGATCCGGACGGTTGCAGATCAGGGTCTTGTAGCCCTGCGCGGCAATCGCGGCCACATCTTCCGGTTCGAGCTGGCCGGTAACGGCAAAATGTTCATTGAGCGGGCGGATTTCCATAGAGCGAACCTCATTTCAGAATTGGTATTTCAGGATATAGCATCGTAGCTGTGTTGCCACCCCGAAAGCGCAGATTGCCTGTTGAAATTGCCGTGCAGGCAATCACACGCAGTTTTTTCCTGTGCTTATAGTGCTGGCATAAATTTTCAATAACAGCATATAATTATGCCGGAGCGGGGAGGAAAGGGCGAGCGATGGATAAAACCGGTACTCGTGCACAGGCGGATGCTGATATGCCGTCTGCCATTGTTGAAGTCGGCAATATTATCCGCCGCAAGGCTGTTTTAAAGCCTTGGTTCAGGCAGGTGCCGGAGGAAGTACCGGTGGCCTTTTCCTATGGCGGCACCACCCATGCGGTGATGATGGCAAGCCCTGCGGATATTGAGGATTTTGCTATCGGTTTCAGTCTCTGCGAGGGGATTATTGCCGGTGCGGCAGAGATTGAAGCTATGGATATCCAGCATTTTGCCGCCGGTATTGATGTGCAGATGCAATTATCCGCGCAGAAGCGTGAGGCACTGACAGCCCGCCGCCGTCATATGGCAGGGCCTGTCGGCTGTGGCCTGTGCGGCATTGAATCGATTGCGCAGGCGGTGCGGGACTTTGCCCCCGTTGCGCAGAGTGATTTTACACTGCGTGCCGAACAGATTGTGCAGGCGGTAGATCTGATGTGGGATTTGCAGGCCATGCACAGGGCAACCGGTGCGGTTCATGCTGCGGGTTTTTATCAGGCCTGTCAGGATGGCGGTGAAATAGTGGCGGTACGCGAGGATGTGGGGCGGCATAATGCGCTGGATAAGCTGGCCGGTTTTATGCTGCGCAAAGCTGGCAAGGCGCAATATGCGGATCCGGCGCGTGGCGCCGTGGTGGTGACCAGCCGTGTCTCGCTGGAAATGGTGCAGAAAACTGCCGCAATCCGCGCGCCGGTCATCCTTGCTATTTCAGCGCCGACTGCCTTGGCAATCCGGACTGCCGAGGCGTTGAATATCACGCTGGTGGCACTGGTACGCGGTGCGGAATTTGATATTTATACCCATCCGCACCGCATTACAGACTAATCTGTTAATCTTCGATTTTGCTGTAGGTTTCAAAAATCTGCACAGTGGCCTGTGCAGCTTCACGACCTTTAACGCTGAAATGCGCATGGAAGAAATCGTGATGCTCTTTGCTGTCATGATAATGATGCGGGGTCAGCACAACGCTCAAAACCGGCACATCGGTTTCCATCTGTGCCTGCATCAGGCCTTTAATCACGGCATCTGATACAAAATCATGACGGTAAATACCGCCATCCACTACAAAACCGGCAGCCACAACGGCCGCATATTTGCCGGTATCGGCAAGGGTGCGGGCAAGAAGCGGCGCTTCAAAAACGCCCGGTACATCGAAAACGTCAACGTCAATGCCGTTATCGGTGAGTTTGGCGAGTTCTGTAATATAGGATTTGCGGGCTTCATCCACGATATCCGCATGCCAGCGGGCCTGAATGAATGCAACTTTTGGAGAAGATGGGTTGGTCAAGCTCTGGTTCATAGTTTCATCTCTTGATACTAGAATCAGGGCGCAAATTCACGAAAGAAACAGACCATCCGCAAAATACGGAAGGGCTGTTGAACCGTGTCTTTGCTCTCTTTCATCCGGACTATACCGTCGGCTCCGGCATCGCACCGGATCTGCTGACTCCGCTTGCCAAGGCAAACGGACGCTCGCGGGCTCAAAGAGTTTCCTCTTCATACCGCCGGTGGGGAATCGCACCCCGCCCCGAGAACAACATCGCGCGGAATTGCGCAACGACTCTCCATACAATTTACGGGCACTTGTGTCGAGTACACACAGTGTTTTCAATCCCGTTTTTTGTGTATGGCGGGTTGTGATGTAGCCGCGTGGCACGCTTGCCCCGCACTGTATTCATTGCTAAAGGTTACCTGTCCAATCAGGAGATTTATGCGCAGCAACCCGAAATGAGTATTTTGGTAATCGGCTTTCCGGCGAAAGCTGATTGAGTGTTTACGCCTGATTTTTACGCTTGCCGTTGCGGCGCAGAAATTCATTCTATTTATGGACAATTATCCTATGACAAATTTACAAAATGAAATCCGTCTCATCCGTGATGAGGACAGGGAAGCGCTTGTGGCTATCTGGCTGGCAGCTTCAACCTATGCGCACGGATTTCTCGGTGCGGAGCGCCTGCAACTGCAATCCGAACAGGTGCGCGATATTTATCTGATACAGGCTGAAAACTGGGTCATTCTCGATAAGGGAAAACCGGCCGGTTTTATAGGGCTGATGGATAATTTTATCGGCGGATTATTTGTTGATCCAAAAGTGCATGGCAAGGGGCTGGGGCGGCAATTGCTAACTTACGCTTTGCAGCGCAAAAAGATGCTGGAACTGGAGGTCTATGCCCTGAACAGACAAGCGCATAGCTTCTATCTGCGTAACGGATTTACGGAGACAGCACGGCAACCGGTGGATGCGGAAGGGCTGCCCTTCGCTGTCATTCACATGCAGCGCACAATGCAGCGCCAATAAACTCGCATTAAAAAAGTCGGCCGGAACATTTCCGGCCGACTCATTGAAAGCTGAATTGCGCACTGGTGTCTCGGCTTTTTCACATCCGCGCGCCTTTAGGCGCAGTTTGCTGCGAAAAATGCCGGTTTGCCGGTTATATTACGGCAGAAAGTCCAGTCCGATCACGCTGATGGCAATGGCCGTGTTCAGCGTAATGATCATCATTGTATAAAGTATTGCGCTTTTGGTGATCTCTGTCATCTCACACCTCTACGCATCGGCCCCTTATCGATGCTCTGCTTGTTACAATCTTCTCACTAAATGTAACAGCGTGTTACCGGTGGCGCAACCCGAAAGCGGCATTTTCTGCGATTGAGGCGGTGCGGACGCTTGTTTAAGCCCTGTAATCCGGCCTTTTGTGACAATGTGATGTCAGGTGCCATTCTGACGGGCATCATCACAATGCGTTGTTTTTTCAGTCAAAATCAGTGGGGGATTCACGCGATTTATTGCCCCCTGTTAAATTTTATGATCACATATTTGTGCGGCAAAAAAACGTATCCTCCGGCGCAATTTCGCGTGTAATCTGGCAGGGCTGCTCTATATAGCAGTGTCACAAAGCTTTCTGACATTCAGGATTCGTATCGTGAACCGCATCATTCCGCTGGTTTTGGCTGTCGCTCTGTTCATGGAGCAAATGGATTCGAATGTCATTTCGACATCGCTGGCGGCGATTGCCGCAGATATCGGCACCAGCCCGATTGCTTTGAAACTGGCGCTCACATCTTATCTCGTCTCTCTGGCGGTGTTTATTCCTGTCAGCGGCTGGATGGCCGACCGTTACGGCGCGCGCAATGTGTTTCGCGCGGCGATTGCGGTTTTTGTGATCGGCTCCGTTGCCTGTGCGGCATCCAATTCTCTGTTGAGCTTTGTGGTGGCGCGTTTTTTGCAAGGCATGGGCGGTGCCATGATGACGCCGGTCGGGCGGCTGGTGCTGCTGCGCTCCACGCCGCGCAATCAGCTGGTCAATGCAATGGCATGGCTGGCAATACCGAGCATGGTCGGACCACTGGTCGGGCCGCCGGTTGGCGGTTTCATCACCACATATTTCAGCTGGCACTGGATTTTCCTGATCAATGTGCCGATCGGTGTGGCGGGTATCTGGTTTGCCACAAAATATCTGCCGGTACTGGATGCTGCGGTGCAGCGCAAGCTTGATGTTAAAGGCTTTATCCTGTCCGGTCTTGCTATGTCCGGTGTGGTTTTCGGCCTGTCGGTTGTCAGCCTTCCGGCACTGCCGCCTGTTGTCGGTATTGCCACGCTTTGTACCGGCCTGATCTGCACATGGCTTTATATCGGCCATGCCAAACGGGTTGAAAACCCGCTTCTTGATTTATCCCTGTTCCAGAATGATGTGTTCCGTATTGCTGTGGTGGGCGGCAGCCTGTTCCGCCTTGGTATCGGCGCCATTCCGTTTTTGCTGCCATTGATGCTGCAACTCGGCTTCGGACTTGATCCGTTTCAGTCGGGCATGATCACTTTTGTCTCGGCCATTGGTGCTATGCTGATGAAATTCGGCGCATCGCGGATTTTCGCCCGTTTCGGCTTCCGCAGACTGATGATGCTCGGCTCACTGGCCGCTGCTTTCTTTGTGATTTTGAACGGCTTTTTCACACCGGAAACGCCGATGAGCTTTATTCTGCTGTCACTGCTGGTGGGCGGTTTCCTGCGCTCCATGTTCTTTACCGGTGTGAATGCGCTGGGCTTTGCGGAAATTCCCGATGAAAAGACCAGCCAGGCCACACCGCTGAGCGCCGTGGCGCAGCAGGTTTCCATTGCAACCGGCGTGGCAATTGCCGGTGTGATCCTTGAGCTCAGCACCCTGATCCACGGGCAGGCATTGCAGCTGAGCGATTTCCATATCGCTTTCTATATTGTCGGTGTGATTTCCGCTTTCGCCTGGTTTTCCTTCGCCAAGCTGAAACCGGAGGCAGGGCAGGAGCTTTACGAGCGCAAATTCGCGGCCAAAGTCAAGAAAGTGCATTAAGGCACGGACAGGATTATAAAGAAAAGCGCGGGCTTGCCCGCGCTTATTTTGCGATGAGACGGAAATCTTATTCCTCTGTCGTATCGTCGTGCTGACGGCCTTTGAAGTCGCGGGCAAGCAGATAAAGCTCAACCGATTCCGCACGCGATGCCGGTGGCTTGACGTGATGCACCGAGCGGAAATTCTGCTTCAGCATGGTCAGAAGGTCATTTTCCGTACCGCCCTGAAAGGTCTTGGTGAGGAAATGGCCGCCGGGTTTCAGTACGGAAACGGCAAAATGTGCGGCCACTTCGCAAAGATGCGCCGTGCGCAAATGGTCGGTGCGGCGGTGGCCGGTGGTTGGTGCCGCCATATCGGAAATCACCAGATCCGGCGCATCACCCAGCGCATCCATAATCGCTTGCGGCGCTTCATCATCCAGAAAGTCCATTTTCAAAAGCGCAACGCCCGGCAGCGGATCAACATCCAGATAGTCAATGCCCACAACATGCGGCTGCTCATCATTGGAGCCGACAATCTTGGCGGCAATCTGGCTCCAGCCACCCGGAGCAGCACCCAGATCAATAATCTTCTGGCCTTTTTTCAGGATATTATAGCGCTCATTGATCTCGATGAGCTTATAGGCCGCGCGTGAACGGTAACCATCGGCCTTGGACTGCTGCACATAAGGGTCGTTAATATGGCGCTCCAGCCAGCGGCGCGAGGTTTCTTTGATCTTGCCCGCCTTTTTCTTGACGCGCACATGCAAGCCGCGTGTGCCTGCGCCGCCGCGGCCGCCGGTGGTGCTGCCGAATTTCGATTTGCCGGACTTGCTTCCAGAACCACTCATATTGACTGTCTGCCCTTTGTCTGACTGTCCCTGCCGGAACCGTTTTTACTGTAAGTTTCTTTTGCCTGATGAGGGCGGCGATGGCGCCATGCACCATCGCGGGACATCAATTCAGTGAGGATGCCTTCACGCAAACCGCGATCGGCAACCAGCAATCTTTCGCTTGGCCAGATCTGGCGGATTGCATCGAGAATAGCGCAACCTGCCAGCACCAGATCGGCACGATCCGCACCGATGCACGGATTGGCCACGCGGGTTTTGAAATCCCATGACAGAAGTTTCGCTGTCATATCCGTCACGTCCTGCGAGCCCATCCACATGCCGTCAACGCGGCGGCGATCATAGCGCTCAAGCCCCAGATGAATACCGGCAAGCGTGGTGACTGTACCCGATGTGCCGAGAAGATGGAAATGGGTGCTTTGCGCCAGTTCGCCCAGCTTGTGGCGCTCGCTGAAATCATTCAAAAGACCCGCAACATAGGCGACCATCTCGGCATAATTTTCCGGTGTTACATCGCGTCCGCCGAATTTTTCGGCCAGCGTTACCACGCCCACAGGCAGGGATGTCCATGCGGTAATATGTTCTGCAAGGCGCGAGGAACGGCGGCAGGTAACATCAATCAGCGCAATCTCCGAAGAGCCGCCGCCAATATCAAACAGCACCAATGCATCCGTTTCACGGTTCACCAGAGTGCCGCAGCCGGAAACGGCAAGGCTGGCCTCGGTCTGCCGGTCAACAATTTCCAGTTCCAGCCCTGCTTCTTCCCGCACGCGCTGCAAAAACTCAGCGCCATTGCTGGCAGAACGGCAGGCTTCGGTGGCAATCAGACGTCTGCGGCGGATATTTTTGCTCTCAAGCTTGTCGCGACAGATTTTCAGCGCTTCAATGGCACGGCTCATCGCCTGATCGCTTAAGCGGCCGCTGGTGCCGAAACCTTCGCCAAGGCGCACAATGCGCGAGAATGAATCCACAACACGGAACTGACCCGGCCTGCTTGGCGTGGCCACCAGCAAGCGGCAGTTATTGGTGCCCAGATCAAGCGCGGCATAGAGCGGCGGTTCATAGGCACGTGGCTGAGTAGCATGCTGGGCAGCATGGTGATTTGCCTGCTGGGCGTGATGATGCTGTGCATGCACGCGCTGCCCGTTCTGATACGCATGATCGGCTTTGGCTATATGAGCTTTATGACCGTTTTTATGGGCACCATGTGCAGCCTGCGTACCGGCATGTATATTGGCCTGTGCATTGCCGTGTTGTGGCTGTGCAGATGCGGCCTGCGCGGCTGGTGCTGTAACAACTGCCGGATTGTCCTGCTGCTTTTTACGGCGCGAGCGACGGCGGCGGTTGGAAAGTTTCTTACCGCTTTTTTGCCCGTTCTTCTGGGCTTCATTTTTAGGGTTGTTTTCTGCCGGCACAGACTTGTCATTTCTGCCGCGGCCCGCAACTCCGCGTTCGGCGTCAGGAACAGAACCTTGCGCGCCGGATGATGATGCTTCCGAGCCGGTATTTTTGCCGCCTTTCCGGCGGCGGGCGCGTTTGCGCTGTTTTTTATCGAAGCGCCCGGATTCGTCTGCCACGGGCAATGGTGACGACAATCCGACAGGCGAACGGTTTTGCCGTTGTCCTGTATTTGGCGGTTCAGAGAAGGACTGTTTTCCTTCCCTACCGCCGGACGCCCCGTTGATAGACACCCTAAGGGTGTGCAGATCGGGGTTTTCCAAAGTTTTTGTCCTTTTGGCACCGCGCGAACCCGTCAGGGACGCAGGCATGGTGCAGACTATTTCACGTTGCCCTTAATGTAACAGTCCTTTGCGAAATTACCAAGAGGGATGAGAATTATGTGATCTGTGGAAAAATATATTGAAATCAGTACAAAGAGGGTTTGCATTTATAAAAATATCAATTATATGACCACCACGACGCAGCGAGCGTCACCGCTTCGCTCTCCAAAAGAGCAGCGCTGCTGGGGAATAGTTTAATGGTAGAACGACGGACTCTGACTCCGTTAGTCTTGGTTCGAATCCAGGTTCCCCAGCCAATCTTCCTTTTTGAAGATTTTACCGCTTATTCTTCCTTGTAATATACATTATATGCCGGATTATACGTCTAAACGCGTTTCATGCGGACAGGGCGGTGTTTATTTTTCCATCATTTAGAAAGAATCACTTCCGCATTGCGTGAGTCGCATTTTGGTTTGATTGGAAAAGTCACGCTGAAGAATCAAAAAGTCAGACGCATATAAAAATCAGCGCCTGTGAATACTGCGATTTTTTAAAATAATCTCGGGTTGCACCAGCTACGGCCGGTTTTTAAATATCTGTAAAGCACGGACGAACCGGTGGAAAATAGCGCAGCATTGTTTCAGACTATGCTGCGCCGTTACCCGTTATGGCAGAGATTTGAACAGGTCAAATTGTGAAAACAGGGAAGGTACACCACCTGTATGCAGGAAGCAGCTTGCCTCATCCTGCGCAATATAGCCGTTTTCAGAAAGCTCTATGAAAGCAGCAGCAGTTTTTGCCGTATAGACATATTCGGTCAGGATACCTTCTGAACGTGCCAGCAGCAG
Organism: Pseudochrobactrum asaccharolyticum; assembly: GCA_040392545.1. GTDB lineage: Bacteria > Pseudomonadota > Alphaproteobacteria > Rhizobiales > Rhizobiaceae > Pseudochrobactrum > Pseudochrobactrum asaccharolyticum_A. The sequence continues at coordinate 109,263 of JBEBVV010000004.1, forward strand.
TAGTGCTTCTTCGGCTTTTTTTGTCGGCTGGCCGTAGCCGTCACCAAGATAATCCATGTGATAATAAACCGGTAATTCATCAAAAGCGGCAACCTGCAGACCTGTATTGTCGCGTAACCCGTCATAAATGCGGGCAACTCTGGCAGCCAGCTCCGCCTGCCCATATTCAACGCTGACAAGATGTACCGCAAAAGGATTGCCGAGCAGGGCATTGCCGAAAATAAAGCCTGCTTCTGTCGGACCCATGGAGCCGCTGAGAAAAACATGGCGGATAGCAGCATCTTGTGACACGGATTGCGCATAAAGCTCGTAAGCTGCCGCTGCATAGCCAAGTGCACCAAGAATGGCATCCCCGACAATATACGGCTTGCGGCCTGCAAGGCGCATATCTTCTGCAGCTTCGGTTACAATGGTGGCACGATGCTCTTCGCTGACATTGCCGATGAAGCGCAGTTCCGCACCGAAAATCCGGTTAAGGAAAGATTGTTTTTCGGCAGTCGCTGAGATTTCTGCATTGTGAAAAATCACGCAATCCAGACCATGCATCGCTGCTGCGGCTGCGGTGAGGCGGCACAGATTAGACATTGCTCCGCCCGCAACAAGCAGTACATCCGCGCCTTCATCCATTGCTGCACCGACCCAGAATTCGAGGCTGCGTAATTTATTGCCGCCTAATGCAATTTCCATATGATCATCGCGCTTGATATATAGTCCCTTGCGGCCCAGTGCAGTTTCAAGATGTTTGAGCTGCTGCAGCGGAGTGGGGTGGTCAAGGATGATCTGCCTTGAATTGTGAAAAGGCAAAGTGCGTTCCAGCATGGAAATGCTCCGGCTATTTATAAACATGAGAGGGTATTATCGGGAAGGACGGGCTCTGCGCACCTGATCCAGATAATTATAGATGGAATATTTGGAGACATTCAGCCTGCCGGATACAATCTCGACCGCACCTTTGACACGAAAAACATCTTTTTCTTCAAGGCGTCGAACAATATCCAGACGATATTCTTTACCGGTCAGTTGTTTCTGGCCGTCGCGATAATTGAAGGCTTCGGCAATGATGCTGTCAACAAGACGGCCGATATCATCATCCGTACCGGTTTCCTCTTGCTGTGTCTGTTGCTGCCCGTCGATGCCGCAATAAGATTGCAATACGTCGATGCTGGAGATCAGGTGCTCAATACAATAGTCGATTTTGAGCAAGCCGATCTCTTCACCTGTTGACGTATCGGTGAGGGCGGTAATGGATGAACTGAGACGGCGCCCGTCCGGTGTAGAGCCGGTAAACTGCAGGCGCGATGCACGGTTATGGGTTTCTTTGCGGAATTTTTCCAGCAGTGCTGCGGGCAACCGCGATCCTGCCGGTATATCCATGACCGTGCCGAGTGATGTGTGTAATTGGGCCGTGCCGTCACGCAATTCATAGAGCGATGCCTGACAATTCGAACCGAATTGCGCAATAAGTGTCGCCATTACATTTATTGCTGTTTCAAACCGGATATGATCCGGATCAACAGGCCGGGATGCATCATTGTGCTTCCGGTGTAACATGAAATATCCTTTCTATGCTCTGGCCCGCAGCCCTCGTGTTGCTCTTTTTTCCAAGCGGTCAACGAGCATGAGAACGGGAAAACAGAAAGAGAAATAAAGCGCACCCGCAAGCGCATAAATATACAGGATATCGCCGGGGAAACGGATGATCTGAATTTCGGAGGTACGCATCAGTTCCACAATGCCAACCACCGAAACGATGGATGTGGCCTTGATCAGTGTAACATAGAGCCCGCCAAGCGATGGCAAAATGAGGCCGATGCTTTGTGGCAGAATAATAAGACGCAAAGTTTTGAGCCGTGTAAAACCGAGGGCAAATGCAGCTTCCCACTGGCCGCGCGGAATGGCACGAATAGCCCCGCTCACAATTTCTGTCACATAGCTCGATGTATATATGCCAAGCCCGATTGAGGCGGCGGTCCATGAATCAAACTGAAACACAGCCCAGCCTGTATTCGGCAGCACGAAATAGATCACATAAAGCTGCACAAGAAATGGTGTGCCGCGTAAAATGTGAAGATAAGCACCGATTAACGGCGTGGCAAAGCGCACATTCTGTCCGCGTAAAATGCCGAGACCTGTGCCGAGGACAGAGCCCCAGATAATGCCGGCAAAGGCCAGTTGCAGTGTGACCAAAAATCCGGAAAGCAGCGCTGGCCATATGCTGACAAGAATATCGAGATAATGGCTCATGCGGCAGTCCTCCAGCCACGTCCTGCCAGACGACTTTCCACAAAGCGGGAAAAGCAGACCATGACACAATAGAAACCAAAGAAGATGGCGGCAACAGTCAGGAAGCCTTCATTCGGGCGTACGAGATCGCTGTTGAGCAACATACCGGCACTGACAATGTCAAAAACGGTGATGAGAGACAGCAGCGATGTATCCTTGATCAGGATGGCGGACTGGCCGAGCAGGGCAGGGATTGTATTCACAATGCCTTGCGGGAGAATGACATAGCGATATTGCTGCCATGCTGTCATGCCAACGGCAATGGCGCCTTCCCGCTGACCGCGCGGTACAGATTGCAGGCCGGAGCGGATAATTTCGGCCATATAGGCAGCCTGATGCACGGTAAGTGCAATGGTGCCGAGCAGAATTTCCGGTGCTCTGCCCAGCGTCGGAAAGACATTAGGCAGACCGAAATAGATGATGTAAATCTGCAGCAGAAGCGGTGTTGAGCGAATGATCTGGATGTAAGAACTTGCCAGATAGGACAGAGGCTTTCGCCCTGAAATTTTCATCAGGGCGATTGCGAATCCGATAATCACTGAAGCGACAAGGCTCAGTCCGGCGGCGATCAGCGTGTTTGTGATGCCAAGCAGGAATTCATCCTGATATTGCAGCACAAACCTGTAATTAAAGACAGTCTGGATACTATTCCAAAAATCTGGCATCGTTTTTCCTTCACCGGACGCTGCTTGATGGCAGGTTTATGTGGCCGGTTTTATGAAACAGGCAGATATTTACTTGTGATCTTTTTCCCAGTCAGTGGATGTCCACCAATAGTCGATGAGTTTTGGAAGTTTGTTGTCTGCGGTATGCAGTTCAATCCAGTTATCCATCCAGAATTTCAGTTGAACATTGTCTTTGCGGGTGGCAAATGCCAGTGGTTCGCGGGTCAGCACGCCTTCAAGGGCGCGCAGATTGTCGAAGCCGGTTGTATAGGCTGCAACGTTGGAAACGCTGGAAACGGCTCCGTCAATGCGTCCTGAAGCAACAGCCTGTGCTGATGCAGGGCCGCTTGCAAATTCCTTGACGGTTGCTTCCGGCATATATTCCTTGATGGCTGCCACAAAAGTACCGCCCTGTGTGCCACCAACATTCAGACCTTTTACATTCAGATCCTGCCAGGTTTTATACGGACTGTCTTTTGTCACGAAGGCAATTGTGTCCTGATAGAAAAACGGGCGGGAAAACAGTAATTGGGCGGTACGCTGTGGCGTCGGGGTCATATCGGCCGCAATGATGTCAAACTTATTGGACAAAAGCGCCGGAATAAGACCCTTCCAGTCATAGTCCTGAATAACCAGTTTCACATTCAGATCGTCTGCCATCATTTGCACAATATCAATGGCAAGGCCGCTGCGATTGCCATTTTTGTCGATGAAGCTGACCGGTTCGCCCTGTGTTTGTACACCGACGCGTAACTCACCGCGCTGCAGAATGTCGTCCATAATATCTGCCTTGGCAGCAGAGGTGCTGAGCGCGGTAGTGAAGGCGATTGCCGCAACGGCAACGGATTTGATGAATTGTTTCATTTCATTCCCCTTTTGTTGAAAAATCAGTAAGTTGCGGATAAGCGGAACGCGGCTTTTTCTAAGCTTCCCTGCCGTATGTTCCGGATTTAGCTGACAAGTGAGAGGAACTTTCTGGTTCGTTCACTTGTTGCATTTTTGAAGATTTGTTCCGGCGTTCCGGTTTCAATAATAGTGCCGGCGTCCATAAATACGACGCGGTCGGCCACCTCACGGGCAAAATTCATCTCATGGGTTACAACAACCATTGTCATGCCGTCACTGGCGAGCTCGCGCATCAGATCCAGCACGCCCCCTACAGTTTCCGGATCCAGGGCTGAGGTTGCTTCGTCAAACAGCATGACGCGTGGCTGCATGGCCAAAGCGCGGGCAATCGCAACACGCTGTTGTTGCCCGCCGGATAGCTGTGCCGGATAGGCGTGGGCACGCTCCATCATGCCGACACGTGTGAGATAATGTTCTGCGGCATTCTCGGCCTCGGCTTTGCTTAGGCCTTTTACCGCCATTTGCGGCAGCACAACATTGCGAAAGGCTGACATATGTGAGAACAAGTTGAAATGCTGAAAAACCATGCCGACTTTAGTACGGAACGCAGGCAGATTGGCTGATTTGTCTGTAATCGTCGCGTCATTGACAATGATTGTACCGCTGTCAACGCTTTCCAGTGCATTGAGCGTGCGCAGCAAGGTGCTTTTTCCCGAACCGGATGGGCCGATAATCACCACGACTTCACCCGCCTGCACTTCAAGGGAAATGCCTCTTAGCGCATAGGTACCGGATTCACCATTGGTTGATGGATAACGTTTCTCGACATTTTTTACCTGAATGGCCGCATGCGGCACAGCAGGCTCCGCAGAGTGCTGATGTTGCAAGATTCCCTCCCTCTCTTGAGAGGATTTATAATCAAAATAATTTTTGTGTCAAATTTTTTATAAATTACAAATTTTTTTGAAATTTACTGATTGTGGCGGGTTTTTTAAAAAAAACTTGTAGGGAGCAGTGGTAATTTGATGAGCCGGGGCAGGCTGGATTTCAGGTTTTAAAAAAATGGCGATAAGGCAGAGTTTGAAACCATCCCCCGTATTTACGGGGTGTGAAGGTGCTATGCGGGGTGGTAATAATATTGAACGTGAATACAATTAATCGACAGAATAACATCTGTGGTGATTGGCAGAATACATTTGTGGCTTTTGAATAAATGATGAGTGTTCAGGTGAAAGCCGGTGCAAAAATTTTTAACGCCTTGTCCTAACAGTCCGCATGTCTTCCGCCGCCGAGTAAAGACTAAATAAAATCATGAGATCAGCTATGCGTTTTTTTAGAGATTTATCCGTCAGAACTATATGTTTTTTGCTGCTGGCAGCCTTGTCAGCGGTATGGCAGGTGAACAATGCGCAGGCAGCGGATATTGGTAGTCTGACTGTGCGCGATCAGAATGGCCGCAGTGTTGTTCTGAGTGAAAAGCAGATATTGGCACTGCCCCGTCATAAGATTGAAACCAGCACGGCATGGACGGAAGGCAAGCACGTATTTGAAGGTGTTGCTCTCGGTAACTTGCTCTCAGTCGCGGGTATTAATTATAAAAATGCGCAGAATAAGTTTTTGCAGCTGAACGCTCTTAATGATTATTTGATTGATATACCGCTTGAGGATGTCCAGAAATATAATCCACTGGTTGCTGCTTTCATGGATGGTCAGCGCCTCAATGTGCGCGATAAAGGGCCTTACTGGCTGATTTATCCGCGGGACGAATATGAAGAGCTGCAGGATTCGCGCTATGATCATCGTTGGACCTGGCAGTTAAAAGAAATCACGCTCGAATGAGTTTTCTTCGTAGTTATGGTGTTGCAGCGGGGGCAATCATCTGCTTCGCGGTGACGCTTGCCTTTGCGTTTGTGCAGTTGCTGGCAATTCAGAGCACATTGGCGAGCTTCACGGGCGAGAATATGCTCTGGAATGTGATGCAGGCTGAACATGAAACGCGCAAGCTGAAAGATACAATTTTGCAGTTACCGGAAACGCAGGATTATCAGGAGCTTACCCTGCGTCATGATATTCTGCTCAGCCGGATGAAAATCCTCAATGATAATCCGCAACATGCATTTTATGCGAAATGGAACGGCGCGCAATATATTGCCGAACTGAACCGTATTTTTGCGCAGTTTTCGGCAATGCCGCTGGACGGCACCGTGCCGCCTAGAACACTGAGCGCAATCCTTGAGCCGTCTTTTGCACAATTTGCACCGCTGAATAACAAGGTGATGATTGCCCAGCGCGTGGAGGGTGGTGCCCAGCGCGACAGGCAGTTGCACATTATCTATATTATTATGATCTGTGTGGCCGGCCTGTTTGCTGCGGGCGGTTTTTTGTCATGGCAGCTTGTCTCAAAATTACGTGCATTGGACAGTGCCAATATTGCTTTGCATACGCATCAGGAGCAGCTGGAGGCAACCATTGCCGAGCGCACATTGGCCTTGCGTGAGGCCTTGGACAATGAACGCCGGACCAATGAGATTTATAAGAATTTTCTTTCAACTGTGTCGCATCAGTTCAGAACGCCGATTGCGATTATCGACATGATCGCCCAGCGTTTTACCCGCCATCCAAGTGAGGTCACCCGTGATCAGCTGATTGAACGCGCGCAGCGGATCAGAACGGCGGTTAAACGGCTGATCCTGATTATGGACAGCACGATCAATAATGACCGGCTCAATGAAAAGGGCATTTCCCTGACCTTGGCCGATATTGATCTGGTCGAAATTGCCAGCACAGCCTGCCTTTATCATACGGAAAATTTTCCGCATCGCACTGTAAAGCTGGAAAAACCTGATACTTGCTTTAATCTTAAAGGCGACAGAACACTTATAGAGCAGATCATTATCAACTTTCTTTCCAATGCGGAGAAATATTCACCCAAAGATCAACCCATTATTGTTTCATTGCTGGAGACAGAGCGGCATTATATTTGTTCTGTACAAGACTATGGGGTCGGGATACCGGAGGAAGAAAGGGACAAGATATTTGGCCGGTTTTATAGGGCGAAAAACGTGTCGCATCTTGAAGGCAGCGGTCTGGGCTTGAATATTTCCTTCATGCTGGCGCAGCTTCATGGCGGCGATATTGTTCTGCAGCCGGACGTGCAGTCCGGTACGGTAATTGAGTTAAGAATGCCAAAATGCGGGGGTAATGATGATTGATCAACAGCAGGCTGGCGGGCATACAATCCTGTGTATTGAAGACGAGGCCGATATCCGGGCAGAGATCGTCTATGAGTTGCAGCAGTCAGGTTTTACTGTGGCTGAGGCAGGATGCGCGGCAGAGGTTTTTGAGGTTTTGCAGAAGCGGACACCAGATCTGATTATCTGTGATATTCTGATGCCGGAGATGAACGGGCTTGAGCTTTTCAAAAAAATCCGTGCTGATTTTCCGCAATTTAATGCCACGCCGTTTATCTTTCTCAGCGCGCTGTCTGACAGGAGCCATGTTCTTGAAGGGCTGAAACTGGGTGCCGATGATTATCTGACCAAGCCGGTTGATTTTGAACTGCTGGAAACCAAGATTTTGCTCAAGCTTGATCTGGTTGCCCGTGCGCGCGGCGAAAACGGGCAGGCAGAGGAAATCAGTGCTGTGCATATGACGCCGCGTGAAATGCAGGTATTGCAGGAATTGTCACGCGGGCACAAGAATGCCGAGATTGCCAGTCATCTCGGCCTGTCGGAATTTACCGTCGGGGATTATATCAAGGTCATTTACAAAAAGCTGAATGTCACCTCGCGCACGCAAGCCGTTCATGAGGCGGTAAAACAGCGTCTGCTGCGTCTTATGCCTTAAGGTGCCGCAGTCTCACAGCCATGCTCTGCCATGAAACTGGCGGGGCAGAAAAACCTCTGCTTGCAACTTAAATAATGAGCAATTAAAGCGGAAGAGCAGGCCGGAGCATTTCTGACGGTTCAGCCGGACAGAATTTTGCTCCGCAGCCTTGGGAGGGGTTTATGAAAAGAAGACATTTACTGGCTTTAACTGCGGCTGCGGCCTTGTCCGTTGCCTTGCCGAAATTCAGCTTTGCCGCTGAGACCATCAAAATCGCCGATGTTATTGAACTGTCCGGTGCAGGTGCGACCGTTGGCACCAATTGGCGTGACGGCCTGAAAATGGCAGTTGAAGAGATCAATGCTGCGGGCGGCATTCTCGGTCAACAGGTGGAAGTGACCGACTATGACACGCAGACTGATGCCACAACTTCACGCGCTATGGTGCAGAAGGCGATTGATGACGGCGCTTATGTGATTATGGGGCCGATTTATTCCGGTTCTGTTAAGGTCAATATGATGGTTGCCATGCAAAATGGCGTGCCGCAGCTGACTGGTGCGGAAGCACCATTCATTACCGATCTCGGCAATCCTTATATTTTCCGTACCTCTTTCGGTGCGCAGCAATCCATGCCGAAATTGATCAAATATCTGACCGGTGAACTGAGCGCGAAAACCGTAGCCGTTGCATGGGTTAATAATGATTTCGGCAAAGGCGGACGTGATGCCTTTGTTGCCGAACTCGACAAGCACGGCATCAAACTTGTCGGTGATGTTTCCAGCGAAGTCGGTCAGGCGGATTTTGCCGCTGATGTGGTGAAGCTGAAAGACAGCAAAGCAGATGTGATTTTCGCTTACTTGCATGAAGAAGAAAGCGCGCGTCTCTTGAAAGAAATGCAGAAACAGGGCGTTACGCAGCCAATCTTTGGTGAAACCACATTGATGAACCAGAAGGTGATTGATCTGGCTGGTGATGCGGTAAACGGCGTGCGCGGCCATGTCGGCCTGACAGCCGATGCGCCGGTGCAGGGCGTGCAGGATTTTGCTAAAAAATTTGAAGCCAAATATGGTTACAAGCCGGATCATAACGCGATCAAGGCCTATATGGGCGCCTATGTCGTAAAATATGTGACCACGAAAAACGGCAAAGTTGACCGTCAGGCTTTTGCCGATGCGCTCCACGGGCTGACCATTACCCCTGCTGACGAGCCGGGCATTCTAATGGAAACCACATGGGACGACAAAGGCGAAGTGAACCGTGAGAGCTTCCTTGTGGAAGTGAAAGATGGCAAGCAGTCTGTCGTTTCCACGCTGCCTAAGCTTTAACGCATGTCGCGGAAAAGTGGATGCCGTCTTCGCGGGGAATTCAGTTCACTGGACTGAATTCTGATCCCACTACGATCCGGTAACGACATATGTAACAATAAATAGTCGTTGTATAATTCGGCGGGAGTAGCCGCCGGATTATGCCTGTAAAACGGACTTTTCCTGATGGCTACTTTCTTTCAGTTGCTGGTGTCGGGGCTGGCAACAGGCTCGATCTATGCCCTTGTGGCAATTGGCTTTACGTTGCTCTGGCAAGCCTCGCAGACGATCAATTTTGCGCAAGGAGAATTTGTCATGCTGCCCGCATTTTTTGTGCTGGCAGGCACGCAGATTTTAGGTCTCAGTTTTCCGGTCGCCATTGTGCTGGCGCTGGTGCTGACACTGTTGTTTCTGGGCTACGGCTTTAAACGGATTATTATTGATCCGTTGCTGCCGCATGGCGTGCTGCCGATTGTGATTGCCACAATCGCACTTGGTATTTTGCTGAAAGAAGGCGTCAAACAATTTTATACAGCGGAGGCCATGCCGTTTCCGGCGCTGTTTACCGATCGTATTTTGAATATTTTCGGAGCGGCAATCTCGGTACAGGATATTGCAGTTCTGGTAATTTCGCTTGGCACTGTGGCCCTGCTGCAATTTTTCCTCAACGGCACTAAAACGGGGCGCTGTATGCAGGCGACGGCACAAAATCCGCAAGTGGCGGAAATTCTCGGTGTGCCGGTCAAACGCATGATCCTCTATACATTTCTGATCAATGGCGCGCTGGCACTGCTGGCTTCTATCCTGATTTCACCGATCTATCTGGCGAAATTTTCCAATGGTGAAACGCTGGGTCTGATCGCCTTTATCGCAGCAATTGTCGGCGGCTTTAACCAGATTCGCGGGGCGCTGGCCGGTGGTCTGCTGATCGGCGTGATTGATAATCTCTCGGCTGCTTATATTTCCGCATCTTACCGTTCTGCTGTGCCGCTGATCCTGCTGATTGTTATCATTCTCGTGCGCCCGCAGGGGCTGCTCGGTAAGGCGGAAGGGCGTACAATATGAGCCTTCGCAAAATCTTCTTTCTACTCGCCGGTTTGGCTGTTCTGATTGCTTTGCCATATTCACAAACCAATTATGGCCTGCTGGTCCTGTCTTCATGGCTGGTCTATTCCATCGCTGCGATGGGGCTTAATCTGACGCTTGGCTATGCGGGGCAGATTTCACTGGCGCAGGCCGGTTTTATGGCGCTGGGTGCCTATACTGTGGCGCTGATGACCATGGCTGGTATTGCATGGCCATTCGCACTGATTACGGCAATGCTGTTGTGTTTTGTGCTGGGGCTACTGCTCGGCTATCCGGCTTTGCGGGTGCAACATCATTTTCTGGCCTTTGTCACACTGGCTTTCAATGCACTGGTTATACTCGTGCTGCGTAATGAAGAATGGCTGACCGGCGGCACCTATGGCCTGACAGGTATTCCGCGCCCGGAAATTTTCGGCATGAAAACCATGATGGCCATGCCGTTTTATTATTTCGTGCTTGGCCTGTTTGTGGTGACGGCACTGGCGCTTTACGGCATTATCCGCTCCCCTTGGGGGCGGGCATTCAAAGGCCTGCGTGAGAACCCGATCCGCGCCAATAGTCTGGGCGTTGATATTCGCAAAATGACCTTGCTGGCCTTTGCCATTGGTGCTGCCTATGGCGGTCTGGCCGGTGGCTTGATTGCGCAGCTCACCCAATATATCGAGCCGCATTCTTTCGGCCTGCCGGTCTCGCTTAAAATTCTGCTGATGGTGATTGTCGGCGGTGCGGGCTTTTTCTTCGGCCCTGTGCTTGGGGCTTTCCTCATTGTGCTGGCACCGGAATTCCTGCGCTTTACTGAGGGCTATTATCTGATGCTCTATGCGGTGCTGGTGATTGTGCTGATGGTATTTTGCCCGACAGGACTTTTGGGGCTGGTGGAGCGCGCCAAAAATGCATTGAAGCAGCGCCGTAATCCGCAGGCAACCGCGTGGACAACAAAAGCTGCACTCGACAGTCACGGGGAGAAAAGCCAATGAAACCGGTTCTCTCCGTGCGCAATGTCAGCAAGAATTTCGGCGGGCTGACAGCTGTTGATGATGTATCCTTCGATGTGTATGAAGGGGAAATATTAGGCCTGATCGGCCCGAATGGTAGTGGAAAATCCACACTCTTTAACTGCATTCTCGGGCAGTTGCCGGCGAGCAGCGGTACTGTGCTTGTGGATGGTCAGGATGTGGCGGGCAAACGCCCGTGCGACCTTAACAAGCTTGGTGTCGGCCGTACTTTCCAGATGCTGCAGGTGTTTCCGGATATGAGCGTGCTGGATAATATTATTCTGGCCGGTCAGGAACATAAAGGCTCAATGCTGTCACGTTTGTTCGGCCGTTCCGACGCGGGGCTGACGGCGGAGGCAAAGACGATGATCGAGTTCTTTCGTCTCTCACATCAGACCCACGAAAAGGCGGGCTCGCTGTCTTACGGGCAGCAGAAATTGCTCGATGCGGCGATGGCCTTTATGGCAGGGCCGAAACTGGTGATGCTGGATGAACCGGCGGGCGGGGTCAATCTGACCATGCTGGCCGACCTCAAAGAGCGCCTCAAGGCGTTCAATCGTGAGCGCGGCGCAACCTTTGTGGTGATCGAGCATAATATGGAATTTGTGATGTCGCTCTGCACGCGCATTATCGTGCTGGCAAACGGGCGTATCATTGCCGAAGGCGACCCGGAGACTGTGCGTAACAATCCCGACGTCATTGAAGCCTATCTGGGAGGCTGAGCCATGCTGGAACTAAAACAGGTCTTTGGCGGCTACGGCAAAATGACCATTCTCAACGGTACGTCTTTCCGTATTGATAAAGGCACGATCACTACAGTGATCGGCCCTAACGGAGCGGGTAAGTCAACTGTATTCAAAGCAATTTTCGGCCTGTTGAATATCCGCTCAGGGCAGGTTCTGCTCAATGGTAAAGACGTGACAGGGCAAGCGCCTGCAAAAATGCTGGCGCATGGCGTGAGTTATGTACCGCAGGGGCGCAATCTGTTTCCGATGCTGTCTGTCAGGCATAATCTGGAGATCGGCGGAATTTCCGCACCGGATCAAAGCAAAATCACGCGGCGGATTGATGAGGTGATGGAGCAATTTCCGATCCTTAAAGAAAAAGCCAATCAGCAGGCGATTACACTTTCCGGCGGGCAGCAGAAACAGCTGGAAATTGCCCGTGCTTTGCTGCTCGATCCGAAGCTGATCCTGATTGACGAACCGTCGATCGGTCTGTCGCCGCAAATGGTGAGCGAGACATTCCGCACGCTGATCCGCTTGCGCGATGAAGGGGTGACGGTGCTGATGGTAGAGCAGAATGCCAAGGCGGCACTGGCGATGTCTGATTTCGGGTTGGTGCTGGAGCAGGGGCAGACGCGGATGCATGACAAGGCAGATGCGCTGCTGGCTGATCCGCGTGTAGGGCAGTTATTTCTCGGTGCCAGCCTCGAAGAGGCGTAAAGTAAAAGAATCCTCGAAGAGGCGTAAATTTAAAAACAGCTCGAAGAGGCGTGAACCAGAAAATGCCTCGAAGAGACGCAGGATAAAAACAGCCCCGCATGATTATTCATGCGGGGCTGATGTGTTTCAAATCATGTTCAGGCGGCTTTCAGCAAATCGCCATGCGGGTCGATGACGAATTTCTTCGCGGCACCCTGATCGAAACTTTCATAGCCTTGCGGTGCATCATCCAGCGAGATTAGTTGCGCATTGACAATTTCCGCAATATTCAGGCGGTCATAGAGAATGGCCTGCATCAGTTGGCGGTTATATTTCAGCACAGGGGTCTGACCGGTATGGAAACTCTGTGCTTTTGCCCAGCCAAGGCCGAAGCGCAAAGACAGGCTGCCAACTTTGGCGGCTTTGTCTACCGCACCCGGATCTTCGGTCACATAGAGCCCAGGAATGCCGATATTGCCCGCAGCACGGGTAATCTCCATCATCTGATTGAGCACAATGGCCGGTTGCTCACCGCCCGCATGGCCGCGTGCTTCAAAACCCACGGCATCAATGGCGCTGTCCACCTCATTGCTGCCGGTAATATCGGCAATCAGATCACCGAGACGATCGGAGGCTGAGAGATCAACCGGCTCAAAGCCGACCTTTTTGGCATGGGCAAGGCGTTCTTTGTTGAAATCGCCGATCATCACCACAGCGGCACCGAGAATACGGGCAGAGGCCGCAGCCGCCAGACCGACAGGGCCTGCACCGGCCACATAAACGATCGAGCCGACACCGACACCGGCTTTCACCGCGCCATGGAAGCCGGTCGGCAGAATATCGGACAACATGGTCAGGTCGCGGATTTTGGCCAGAGCACGGTCACGATCCGGAATTTTCAACAGGTTGAAGTCAGCATAAGGGATCGTAACATATTTGGCCTGACCGCCGATCCAGCCGCCCATATCCACATAGCCATAGGCACCACCGGCACGGGACGGATTAACGGTAAGGCATACGCCGGTATCCTGCGCACGGCAGGTACGGCAACGGCCGCAGGCGACATTGAACGGAACGGAGACAATATCGCCCACTTCCAGCATTTCAACGTCCGAGCCTTTTTCAATCACTTCGCCGGTGATCTCATGGCCGAGAACAAGCCCTGCCTCAGCAGTGGTACGGCCACGCACCATATGCTGGTCAGAGCCGCAAATATTGGTGGTAATGACCTTCAGGATTACGGCATGTTCGATTTTGCGTCCCGTCGGATCGGCAAAAACCGGATCAGCAATATTCTGTACTTCAACCCGTCCCGGGCCTGTGTAAACGACACCACGGTTACTGCTCATGGATTCTCCTCCCAGATAAATCACCAGATGAATGCGATACGTGAATGCTGTGCTGAAAACTTAAACCAATGCTGTATTGAGCATAGGCCAAGTTTTTTGGGAGATCGTTCTGGACGCGACATCTGGTGGAGTGAATGGAAAGGGAGCCGTCAGCAGGCTGACAATTGTGTGATCGGATAGGAGATCATATATGGCTCAGGCAATTTCCCTTTGATGGTGGAAAATACGGCTGTCTTGCGGTGCCTGTTCACGCTCATGCAGCCCGTAATCACGGATAATCTGTGCCACCCGTAACCGGTAACCGGCGAAGACACCACTGCGCCCTGCTGCCTGTGCAGAGCGGTGCATGAAGCTTGTACGCCAGTTTTTCACCGCCTCTTCATCGCGGAAGAAGGAGAGGGACAGAATTTTGTCCGGATCACTCAGGCTCTGAAAACGCTCAACGGAAATGAAACCGTCAATATTGGACAGTTCGTCTTTCAACCCTGCGGCAATATCGAGATAGGTGTTTTTCTGCCCTTTGGCAGGGCGGACTTCAAATAATACGGCAATCATTTTGTGCTCCTTGTTTGTTTGCTGCCGGTGAAATAGCCCATTGAGCTGCATCAATGTTTCGGTTACCATCGAACTATGAAAGATGGTCCAATTATCGTTTCTGTTGCCGCCTTGATCGGTGATCCCGCCCGCGCAAATATTCTCACTGCGCTGATGGATGGCCGTGCTTTGACGGTCAGTGAACTGGCGGGCGTGGCCGGTGTTACGGTGCAAACAGCCAGTGGACATCTCACCAAATTGAGCGATGCCGGTTTGCTCACAGCCGAAAAGCAGGGGCGGCACCGCTATTTCCGCCTGTCGGGCGCGGATGTGGCGCAGGTGCTGGAAGCGCTGATGGGGTTGGCACAACGCACCGGTGCCGTGCGGGTGCGCACAGGCCCTAAAGATGCAGCCTTGCGTGAGGCGCGAATTTGCTACGATCATCTGGCCGGTGAGGCGGGCGTTACGCTGCTCAACGGGTTGAAACAACGCAATTATCTGGAAAATGCAGAACAGGATGCGCTGCGGCTGACAGTTGACGGACGGGAATTTTTCTCTGGTTTGGGGCTTGCGCTGAAGCCGCTGGAAGGCAAACGCCGCCCGCTCTGCCTCCATTGTCTGGATTGGAGCGAACGCCGCCATCACCTTGGCGGGGCGCTGGGTGCAGCAGTGCTGGATATGATGCTGGAGCATCAATGGTTACGCCGCGATGCGGGGCGTGCTTTACATTTCACTCCGCTGGGACGGCAGGAATTTAACCGGCATTTCAGTTGTAGCTGACTTTGTTCAGGGAAAATCCGGTAAAATTTACGCGATTTTCACGAATAGTCTTTTCATAAAGTCATAATCGTGTTACCAGCCGCTGCCAATTCAATTGAAACGATAAGAGTCGTTGCACCCTCTGCTCCCACAGGGTGTTTTACTTGTTTAAAGGATTGGCCATGGCAAAAATTGTTGAATCATCCACCGGCGCATATGCGCTGACTTTTGATGATGTCCTGCTGCAACCCGGTCATTCCGAGGTTATGCCCGGTCAGGTCGATCTGCGCACCACCATTGCTGAAGGTATTGAACTGAACCTGCCGCTGCTCTCCGCAGCGATGGATACAGTGACTGAGTCCCGTTTGGCGATTGCTATGGCGCAGGCTGGCGGTATCGGCGTTATTCACCGTAACCTGACCCCGGAATTACAGGCGGAAGCTGTTCTCCGCGTTAAGAAATTTGAATCCGGCATGGTTGTAAACCCTGTCACGATCGGTCCTGATGCAACTTTGGCCGATGCGCAGGCGCTGATGCGTATGCATGGTATTTCCGGCATTCCGGTTGTTGAAAATGCCACAAAGGGTCCGGGTCGTCTGGTTGGTATTCTGACCAATCGTGATGTACGTTTTGCTTCCGATCCTGCACAGAAAATCTATGAGCTGATGACCCGCGAAAATCTGGTCACTGTGCGTGAAAATGTTTCGCAGGATGAAGCCCGCCGTCTGCTGCACCAACACCGCATTGAAAAGCTGCTGGTTGTGGATGCGCAGGGACGTTGCACCGGCCTGATCACCGTTAAGGATATGGAAAAGTCGCAGCTGAACCCGAATGCTGCCAAGGATGAGCATGGCCGCCTGCGTGCCGCTGCTGCTACTTCCGTTGGTGATGACGGTTTTGAACGTGCTGAACGTCTGATTGATGCCGGTGTTGACCTTCTGGTGGTTGATACTGCACATGGTCATTCGCAGCGTGTTCTCGATGCTGTTACCCGCATGAAGAAACTGTCTTCCGGCATCCGTATTCTTGCCGGTAACGTGGCAACCGGTGCGGCAACACAGGCGCTGATTGATGCCGGTGCCGATGCGGTGAAGGTTGGTATCGGACCTGGTTCCATCTGCACCACGCGTATTGTTGCCGGTGTTGGTGTGCCGCAGCTTTCAGCCATTATGAATGCTGTTGAAGTGGCGCAGAAAGCCGGTATTCCGGTGATTGCCGATGGCGGTATCAAATTCTCCGGTGATTTTGCCAAGGCGCTGGCTGCCGGTGCATCGGCTGCTATGGCCGGTTCGTTGCTGGCCGGTACAGAAGAAAGCCCGGGCGAAGTTTACCTGCATCAGGGCCGTTCTTATAAGTCCTATCGCGGTATGGGGTCCGTTGGCGCTATGGCGCGCGGTTCGGCAGACCGTTACTTCCAGGCGGAAGTTCGTGATGAGCTGAAACTGGTGCCGGAAGGTGTTGAAGGTCAGGTTGCCTATAAGGGGCCTGTTGCCAATATTCTGCATCAGCTGGCCGGTGGTCTGCGTGCTTCCATGGGCTATGTCGGTGCCAAAACCCTGACGGAATTCCGCGAAAAGGCAACATTCGTCCGCATCACCAATGCGGGTCTGCGTGAAAGCCATTCGCACGGCGTGACCATCACCCGTGAAAGCCCGAACTATCCGGGCAGCGTATAAGACGAATACAAAAAGGCCGGTTTTACCGGCCTTTTTTCATGGCTTTTTAGTGTGCCGATAAAGAAGCTAGCTCCTCATCGGAGAGTAACAGCGACGATGCTGCCTCTTTGACAAGCTGGGCAAAAGCTTCAAAATCCTGCAACCGCTCAGTTTTACTGCGATAAAACAGGCCGATCTGGCGTTTCGGTGAAGCTTCTGAAAAGGGCACGATGCGGATGCGCTGATGCGTCACTTCCGAGCGGATGGCGATTTCCGGTATCAATGTCAGCCCCATATCATTGCTGACCATTTGCAAAAGTGTTGCCATGCTGGTGGCGCCGAAATTCACCAATGTACGTTCGCGCGGAATGGCGCAGACCTCCAGCGCCTGATCGCGCAGGCAATGGCCTTCCTCAAGCAGAAGCAGCTTTTCCAGCGCTGCATTATCCTGCGTAAAAGGTGAGGGCAGCACATCCTGATTATTGGCCGATGTGGCAATCAAAAACCGGTCGTCAAAAAGATGCTTACCGGTCAGTTGCGGGTCATGTACCGGCATGGCGGCAATCACCGCATCAAGCTCACCATTACGCAAGCCGTCGAGCAGCTTATCCGTCAGCGCTTCACGCAGTTCCAGCTTGAGTGCCGGATAATTTTTTTTAAGGGACTGGATCAGCTCCGGCAGCAGATAGGGGGCAATTGTCGGGATAATGCCAAGGCGCAGGCGTGATTGCAAAATCCCGCTTTTCTGTCCGGTCAGCTCTTCCAGTGCGCGGATTTCCTGCAAGATCATTTTAATGCGCGGCCATAAAACACGTCCGAGCTCGGTGAGCAGAACCGATTTGCTGGCGCGTTCAAAAAGCGGGCTTCCGGCAAGATTTTCCATTTCCGCAATCTGCGCCGAGAGCGCCGGTTGCGAGACGAACACACTCTCCGCAGCTTTGCGAAAATGCAGATGAGTGGCGAGCGCATCAAAATAGCGCATTTGTCTGACGGTAAACATGATAAGAAAATCCTATCAATAATCAAAATAAATGCAATTGGAAATTATAGTTAGAATAGTTCTATTCTGTAGGCAGGGCACGAAAACAAAATGCTGGTGTCGCCGTTAAAATCTCTATGGCTTTGAAATTTTTAAGTTTTCTTGAGATTTGCAGGCGAGAGGATGCGGATTGTCCGCATGCTGCCTGCACCGGTTTTGAAACCGATAACCGTTTGTAATCGTGCTGTGTTGAAATTCTATAAAGGTTCATTTTCAGAACCGATCATTCAAGGGAGTGCTATAATGGCCGATCGTCCGATTATGACTACCAGTGCCGGTTCACCGATACCGGATAATCAGAATTCCCTGACAGCCGGTGAGCGCGGTCCGGTTTTGCTGACTGATTACCAGCTGCTTGAAAAACTGGCGCATCAGAACCGTGAACGTATTCCGGAACGGACCGTTCATGCCAAGGGCTGGGGTGCCCATGGCACGCTGACCATTACCGGTGATATTTCCAAATATACCAAAGCGAAAGCCTTGCAGCCTGGTACCGTTACGCCGATGATTGCACGTTTTTCCACCGTGGCCGGTGAGGCAGGTGCGGCGGATGCCGAACGCGACGTGCGCGGCTTTGCGCTGAAATTCTACACGGAAGAGGGCAATTGGGATCTGGTCGGTAACAATACGCCGGTCTTCTTTGTGCGTGATCCGGTTAAATTCCCTGATTTCATTCACACCCAGAAGCGCCATCCGCGCACCAATATGCGTTCCGCCACTGCCATGTGGGATTTCTGGTCATTGTCACCGGAAAGTCTGCATCAGGTGACCATTCTGATGTCTGACCGCGGCCTGCCGACAGATGTGCGCCATATCAATGGTTACGGCTCGCATACTTATTCTTTCTGGAATGATAATGGTGAGCGTTATTGGGTGAAATTCCACTTCAAAACCATGCAGGGTCATCAGCACTGGACCAATGCGGAGGCCGAAAAAATTGTCGGTCAGACCCGTGAATCCACGCAGGCAGACCTGTTCGGCGCCATCGAAAATGGTGAATTTCCGCGCTGGAAGGTGCAGGTGCAGATCATGCCTGAACTTGATGCGGAAAAGACAGCCTATAATCCGTTTGACCTCACCAAGGTCTGGCCGCATGGTGACTATCCGCTGATTGATCTTGGCGTGATGGAACTCAACCGCAATGCCGATAATTATTTTGCGGAAATTGAGCAGGCAGCCTTCTCGCCGTCGAATATTGTGCCGGGCATCGGCTATTCACCGGATAAGATGTTGCAGGCGCGCGTGTTCTCTTATGCGGATGCGCATCGTCACCGTCTTGGCACGCATTATGAGCAAATTCCGGTCAATAAGCCGGTTTGCCCTGTGCATCACTATCACCGCGATGGTCAGATGAATACCTATGGTGGTATCGCCACCGGTAATCCGGATGCTTATTACGAGCCGAATTCCTTCAACGGACCGGTTGAGCAGCCTTCTGCCAAAGAGCCGCCATTGAAGATTTCCGGTGATGCCGACCGCTATAATCACCGCATCGGCAATGATGATTATTCGCAGCCGCGGGCTTTGTTCAATCTGTTTGATGCAGGGCAGAAGAGCCGTCTGTTCTCCAATATCGCTGCGGCAATGGGTGGCGTGCCGGGCTATATTATCGAGCGTCAGCTGGGTCATTTCAAGCTGATCCATCCGGATTATGAGGCCGGTGTGCGTGCAGCGCTGAAAGCGGCATATGGCTATGAGGCTGACGTTGTTTCCAATGCGGAAAAACAGACCGCCGCTGAATAAACAGCACTGACTATGCAATGAGAAAGCCGGAGCAGAGATGCTCCGGCTTTTGCTTTATGCTGTGATGACAGATTTCTTTGTTTGAGCCGTTGCACTTTTATTTGCTTACGTCGTTTCACTTTTCTTTGTTTAAGTCGTTTCACTCCGGCCGGTTTTCGGTTATGCGATAGGCAGAAAGACCGGACTAGTGTGAAAAGGAAGCGGATAAATGCGTTTGGGTGGGCGGCTGCAGGCAGCAATTGAAGTGCTGGAAGATGTTGAACGCCAAAACCGTGCCGCTGCCGATGCGCTGAAGGACTGGGGTGCCGCGCACCGCTTTGCCGGTGCCGGTGACCGTGCCGTGATCGGCAATCTTGTCTATGATGTTCTGCGCCGCAAATTATCGCTAGGCTGGCGCATCGGTGCGGATGATGCCCATGCGCTGGTTTATGCATCGGTGCTGGGTGATCCGGATATGGGTGCTGAATGGCTGGATGCCAATCTCGCCGGTGATAAATTTGCCCCCGCGCCGCTTTCTGCGCAGCGCTTGCATGACTGGCAGACCCGTGATCTGAGCGATGCGCCGGATTATGTGCGTGCAGATATTGCCGCCCATTGGGTGCCGGAATTTTCCGCTCTGTTTGGTGATAATTGGGTGGAGCAGGCGGCAGCACTGGCCACGCGCCCGCCGGTTGATCTGCGCGTCAATACATTGAAAGCTAATCGTGACAAGGTGCTGAATGCACTGGAAGGCCTGAAAAATGCCGGTGCACAAGCAGCGCCCTTTTTGGACGATGCCGTGCGTATTCCGCCTTTGAAGGCGCTTGGCCGTCATCCGAATGTGCAGTCTGAACAGGCGTTTCTCGATGGCTGGTATGAGGTGCAGGATTTGGGTTCGCAGCTGGCAGCAAAGCTGGTTGGTGCGCAACCCGGCCAGCAGGTGATGGATTATTGCGCAGGCGCAGGCGGCAAGACGCTGGCATTGGCCGCAGCCATGCAGAATAAAGGCCAGATCCATGCCTATGATGCCGAGCGCTCCCGCCTCAATCCGATCCATGACCGTTTGAACCGCGCCGGTGTGCGCAATACTCAGGTGCATAACCGCCCGGAAAATCTGGAGCCTTATAAAGGCCAGATGGATATTGTGCTGACCGATGCGCCTTGCACCGGCTCCGGCACATGGCGCCGCAGGCCGGATGCCAAATGGCGGTTGACTGAGGCGCAGCTGGAACGCCGCGTGGCCGATCAGGCGCAGGTGCTGGAAGCAGCCAAACATTATGTCAAACCGGGCGGGCGTCTAGTCTATGTGACCTGCTCGTTGTTTGCCTCTGAAAATAACCGGCAGATCGCCCGTTTCCTGCGTGAAAATACCGATTATACGGCATTGCCTATGCAGGCTTCATGGGATGCGCTTGCGGTGCAGGCACAGGCTCAGGCGCATTATCCGGATTTCGGTGCCGTGTTCTCGCCGCTTTCCACCGATACAGACGGTTTTTACATCGCCATATTGCAAAATACCCCCGCATAAGCGGCAGGCTTTTCTCCGTAACTGGATTGATTGGGAAAAATACCAGCGTTACGAGCATTAATGCTGGTAATTTTTTCCGTTTACGCTATTAAACTTCGCGTGTAAGCAATGCTTGACATAAATATATGTCAATAAGCGCATATTGATTATTCGCGGTGACCGGATTGGCTTGAGCATTTTCTGCCATGCTTTGTGCCAACGGTGGTTGGAATAGCGTCTCAGGGCTGTTATGCAGGCGTCATAAAACTGATAATTCAGAGCGTTTGCCAATATGGGCCGAGGGATATTATGGCAGTACCGAGAATAGCAGAACCGGATTTCAAAGAGCGGGTTGAGCAGAGTTTTGCGCGTCAGGCGGCAATGAGGCTGATCGGAGCGCAGTTAACCCGTTGCGAACCGGGTGTTGTTGAAGTTGAGTTGCCGTTTCGTGAAGATCTGACACAGCAGCATGGTTTTCTCCATGCGGGTATTGTGTCAACGGCGCTGGATGCGGTTTGTGCCTATTCCGCGCTGACAATGATGCCGGCTGATGCGGCAGTGCTGACCATTGAATTCAAGGTCAATCTGCTGGCGCCGGGCAAGGGTGACCATTTTCTGTTTCGCGGCAATGTCACCAAGCAGGGTCGCACGATTATGGTCAGCGACGGACAGGCATTTGCCGTCGGTGAAACAGATGTGAAATTGATTGCCACCATGACAGCCACGCTGATGGTGGTGAAAGACCGCGAAGATTTGCAGGGTTAGGCTCTGATCTGAACGCCTGACCCGTCATAGGTGCTGTTTGCGCAATGCTGCCAACAGCTTTTTGATTTGAAACCTGTCGCTTTGCTTGTGGCGCACAGCAACAGGGCTTTTAAAAAGGGTATGCCGTGCATTGGATCAATCCACGGTATCAGGTGTTTTAGATGACCAGAATTATGTCGGCGCCGGTGCAGGGTGCTTCCGAAGACGCAATGTCGATGCTGCAATATGTGCATGATTTCGGCGGGCGCAAAGTGCTGTTTGTGATGGCGTCACCGTCTGAATATGGCCCGCATTTGCAGGCTATGTTCAAGCCGCTGATCACCGGTATCGGCCCTGTTGAGGCAGCCATTGTGGTTTCAGCCGTGCTGGCCGATCTTTCCATGCGCGGTGCTTTGCCTGATCTGGTGGTGTCGCTGGGCTCAGCCGGCTCTGCCAAGCTGGTGCAAACCGAGATTTATCAGGCCATCAATGTCGGCTACCGCGATATGGATGCGTCGGCTCTGGGTTATGCCAAAGGGCAGACACCTTCGGCTGATTTTCCGATTATTATTCCGCTGCCTTACCATATTCCGGGTATTGCCAGCGCATCCCTGTCCACCGGTGCCAATATTGTGACCGGTTCTGCCTATGACGAGATTGAGGCGGAAATGGTGGATATGGAGAGCTTTGCGATCCTGCGTACCTGCCAGCGTTTTGCTGTGCCGCTGATCGGCCTGCGCGGTATTTCCGACGGCGATGAAGCGGTCAAGCAGGTTTCCGACTGGACGCGCTACTTACATATTATTGATGAGAAACTGGCGCAGTCTATCCGCTTGCTGGAGGCTGCACTTTTGCAGGGAACACTGGTCAAGACCACCGGTCATCCTGATCCGGGGCTTTACAAGGCCGATCTGGAGCGTACAGTACCGCTGACAGTTAAGTCCGGCGACTGATGACAGAGCGCTTTGCGTCTGGATCGGATCATGGCGCGCGCGCTCAATTTTTGAGTTTACCGCATTGTCACGACGTCAAGTGATTCCGCTTGACGGTGAAATGTTCCGGCGGGAGGAATTTATACCCTGATTTATTGTCACGGGTTTAGATTCCGTCTTGCAAGATTTTCTATTTTTCATTAGATGCTGCCCATGAGCACCCATCCCGATACTATCCTTATCATTGACTTTGGCAGTCAGGTCACGCAGCTGATAGCGCGGCGTGTGCGTGAGGCCGGGGTTTATTCCGAAATCGTGCCGTTCCAGTTGGCTGATGAAGCGTTCAAACGCATCAATCCGAAAGCTGTGATCTTGTCCGGCAGCCCGCATTCGACCACCGATATCGGTAGTCCGCGCGCACCACAGGCAGTGTTTGAAGCCGGTGTTCCGGTTATGGGCATTTGCTATGGTCAGCAGACCATGTGCGAGCAGCTGGGCGGTAAGGTTGAGAGCGGCCATGACCGCGAATTCGGCCGCGCATTCCTCGAAGTCGATGAAGACAGCGCTTTGTTTGCCGGTGTCTGGGCTAAGGGAACCCGCCATCAGGTTTGGATGAGCCACGGCGACCGTGTTACCGCATTGCCTGAAGGTTTCAAGATTATCGGCACATCGCCGAATGCACCTTTCGCGGCGATTGCCGATGAAAAACGCAAATATTTTGCGGTGCAGTTCCATCCGGAAGTGGTGCATACGCCGGATGGTGCAAAGCTTTTGCAGAATTTTGTTCATAATATTGCCGGTATCAAACCGGATTGGACAATGTCTGCCTATCGAGAACAGGCCGTTGCGGCCATTCGCAAACAGGTTGGTACAGGCAAGGTTATCTGTGCTTTGTCCGGCGGTGTGGATTCTTCCGTTGCAGCCCTTCTGATCCATGAAGCTGTTGGCGATCAGCTGACCTGTATTCTGGTTGATCATGGCCTGATGCGCAAAAACGAAGCTGCCGATGTGGTTGCAATGTTCAAGGAACATTACAATCTGCCGCTGGTTCTCGTGAATGCGCAGGATCGTTTCATCTCGGCTCTGGAAGGCGAGAGCGATCCTGAGGTCAAGCGCAAGACAATCGGCCGTCTGTTCATCGAAGTCTTCGAAGAAGAAGCAGCGAAGCTCGGCGGTGCGGATTTCCTCGCACAGGGTACACTCTATCCGGATGTGATCGAAAGCGTTTCCTTTACCGGTGGCCCTTCCGTAACCATCAAGTCGCATCACAATGTCGGTGGTCTGCCTGAGCGCATGAATATGCAGCTGGTGGAACCATTGCGTGAGCTCTTCAAGGATGAAGTGCGCGTGCTGGGTAAAGAACTGGGTCTGCCTGACAGCTTTATCGGCCGTCATCCGTTCCCGGGTCCCGGCCTTGCCATTCGTTGCCCGGGCGGCGTCACCCGTGAAAAGTTGGAAATCCTGCGTGAAGCGGATGCGGTTTATCTCGATGAAATCCGCAAAGCCGGTCTTTATGATGTGATCTGGCAGGCTTTCGCTGTGCTGCTGCCGGTGCAGACTGTTGGCGTGATGGGCGATGGCCGCACTTACGAATTCGTTTGTGCGCTGCGTGCAGTCACATCGGTCGACGGTATGACCGCCGATTTCTACCATTATGATATGGACTTCCTTGCCAAGGCAGCGACCCGTATTATCAATGAAGTGCGCGGTATCAACCGCGTGGTCTATGATATTACCTCTAAGCCTCCGGGCACCATTGAGTGGGAATGATCCCGCTTGGGAATTCCGGTAAATGCAAAAAGCCCGCGAGATAATCGCGGGCTTTTTGCATTCTGCTATAATTTTTTGTCTAAGATGCGCAGGGCATAAGCTGTGCCTTATTCGGCAAGTATTGCTCTTTGTTTGGCATCTTCTGCGATCTGCGCGAGCGTCGTGGCTGCATATTTGGCGATTAATTGCGTTTCCGCAGCCATATGGGCTTCTTCCAGAACCGCGTTGGATGCGCGCTCGACAGGGCAGGTCGGGTGATCCCGCGAGACGGGTGGGTTAAGGATCACGCCCGCAGTCAAAGCACGTTGTACATCCAGCACCGTGATCTGTTCCAGTGTGCGGGTCAGTTTCCACCCGCCGCCGCGTCCGCCTTCAGACTCCACAATGCCATGTTCACGCAGTGCCCCAAGTGTGCGGCGAACCACAACGGGATTGGTGTTGAGCATTTGCGCAATCCGTTCTGACGTTTCTCTGCCGCCTAACAGTCCCATATGCACCAGCACATGCAGCATTCGGGCGAGCCGACCATCCGTCTTCATTTTACAACTTTCTGTAACAATGTTAGTTACGATATATTGACTTCTGATTTGTACCGTAACATATATAGTTACACTATAGGGCAAGCACAGATGCAATGCCAGAAATTCCTGAGCTTTTGCCACTTGTAATGCTTTCTTCAATTGCTCTGCAAACCAGTCGAGAGGCAACCATGAAAGAGCTGACACTTCAGACCCGCGTGATCAATATGAGCATTCTCGAAGCGGGGCAGGGCCCTCTGGTTTTGCTGTGTCACGGTTTTCCGGAAACGAAATATGCGTGGCACCATCAGGTCAAGGCACTGGCCGATGCGGGCTTTCGCGCCGTTGCGCCGGATATGCGGGGCTATGGCAAGACCGATGCGCCACAACGCGTGGATCAATATACGGTGTTTCATGCTGTGGGTGATCTGGTGGCGCTGCTTGATGCACTTGGTGAGGAACAGGCTGTTATTATCGGCCATGATTGGGGCGCAACGATTGCATGGCAGGCAGCACTTCTGCGGCCTGACCGGTTTCGTGCTGTTGGTGCCCTCAGCGTGCCGATGATGGGGCAGCCGCCTGTGCCGCCTTCGCAGATTTTTCCGCAAACGGATGATGCGCTTTTCTACACGCTGTATTTTCAGAACACTGAAACTGCTGAGGCGGAATTTAACCGTGATGTGAGCCTGACATTGCGCAAAATCCTGTTCGCGGCAAGCGGTGAGGCGGGACCACGCAAAGCCGGTGACGGAACACCCAATCCGTTCGGTATGGTTGCGCGAAGCACCGGTTTGCTGGCAGATCTTCCGACACCGGATGCATTGCCTGCATGGTTGCCCGATGAGGATTTCGACCGGCTGGTCAGAAGTTTTGAAATGTCAGGTTTTACCGGAGGATTGAATTATTACCGCAATCTCGATCGCAATTGGGAATTGCAACAAGCCTGTGCCGGTCAGGTGATCCGCGTGCCGGCTCTTTTCCTGATCGGCGAACGTGATACGGCATTCAGTATCCCCGGCATGGATCAGATCATTGCCGGAATGGCACAACTGGTTCCTGATTTGCGTGGTTCTTATGTTTTGCAAGGGGCCGGGCACTGGTTGCAGCAAGAGCGGCCGGATGACGTATCACAACAGATAATCCGTTTTTTGCAAGGATTATAAACCCCGCAATGCCGCATCAAGAGCGGTCAAACAACAAAGCCCGCGATGATCTCGCGGGCTTGTGTATATTCAGGGCAGACCGGTCTGCTGTCTGTTTTGGCTTATTTCATGCCAAACGGATCGGACACAGCAGGTGTGCCGACATTGTTCCAGAAGTTTTCGAGAACAAAACCATATTCGGACAGGTTGTTCTTGAACGGTGCCAGCATTTCATTGGCGGAAGGCTGTTTCCAGTCGGCCTGCAATTCGCAACCCAGTGCAAATGTCGTAACCAGTTCCGCACCGGCATTGGCCATACGCGACATGGCGGCTTCGGCTTCATAATGGTTCCATGCGCCGCAGGCATCAATCACAGGGAAGACCTGATAGCCGTCATTGAGCATGGAGAGGGTCGGGAAGGCGCAGCATGTGCCGATGGTGACGGCAGCGATAATGATATGCTTGCGGCCGGTTTCAGCAACCAGATCTTCCAATGCTTTACGGAAAGTCGGATCTTCATAGGCATTGATAATGCCGGTACGGCGATAGATCGGATGATCGGGAAACAGTTCTTTGATTTCCGGCAGCGTATCACCGTTCTGCCACTGGGCATTCGACGATGTGATGAGGGTCGGAATATTCAAAGCCTTGGCGATACGTGCCAGACCGGTAACATTGCTTTTATATTCTGCAAGGGAGGAGAAATCCCGCACACCGGCCATCAGGCCGATCTGGTGATCAATCAGCAGAACAATACTGTTTTCAGGGGTTGGCTTGTCATGTCCGTAGCGGCCGGCTGCACGGGCATCGGCGGCAGATGTGCGGTTAGGAAGAACTGTGTCTGTGATCGGGCTGATAATATCAGCAGGACGGGCGGCAGTATCGTTAGACATGGCTGGTTCCTTTAATGTTTATAATATATAAATTTGCACAACAGGAAGCGCTCAGCAAGTACGCACCTTTTAGTGCCTATGGAATCTCAATATGAAGCAGAACTTAAGAACCAAAGAGCCGGTTTTTATCGAGCAGGATTTAGCGCCTGCCAATCCGTGGTCGGTAAGCTGTCCGTCGCGCGAGATTATCGAACTGATTGCCAGTAAATGGGCTCTGCTCGTCATCCCGCTTTTGCGTGACGGGCCGATGCGCAATAATGACCTGCTGCGTGCTGTTGAAGGTATTTCGCAAAAAATGCTGACGCAAACCTTGCGTCGCCTGCAGGATCATGCGCTGGTCATCCGGCATGATTTTCAGGAAGTGCCGCCGCGCGTGCAATATGCGCTGACCCCTCTGGGGCAGTCACTTGCAATCCTGCTCACCGCGCTGGATGAGTGGGTGATCAAACATTATTATGAGATGAAGCCGCACGCCAAATAGGTTGATCAGCGCTTTGCAGGCCGGAATTTAATCCGGCTTGCGGTTGAAGAAACCATTGCCGGAGCGCAATGTGTCGAGAATAAAATTCATCAATAATCCCACGCGCTGCGCATTGGCCACATCATTATGGCAGGTCAGCCAATAGCCGCGTTTCAGCTCCACTTCATCGGGTAGTACGATTTCCAGCTCCGGAAAACCCTGCGCAATAAAATAGGGCAGAATGCACAAGCCGCGCCCGCAGAGCGTGGCTTTTAATTGCGCGCTGATGCTGGTGGACTGAAAGCTCGGCCGCAGTCCCGGCAGCACATCGCGCATATAATCAAGCCCCGGCGAAAACACCAGATCCTGTATATAACCGATGAAAAAATGATCCGGTAACTGCTCTTTTCGGGTGATCGGCGGGTGTCTGGCCAGATAATTCCGCGTTGCATAAATATGCAGCGTGTAATCAATGATTTTCTTGCTGACATAGGGGCCGGCTTTGGGCGGGTCGAGCGTGATGGCCACATCGGCCTCTTTGCGTGAAAGCGCCATAATCTGCTGAATTGTCAGCAATTCCACCATAATATGCGGGTGTAATTGCGCAAATTCTGTCAGTTTTTCAACAAAGAAGAAATTGGAAATACCTTCCGGTGCGCTCAGGCGCACCAGACCGCGCAACTGGCTGCCACTGTCGGAAACCTGCGCCTGCAACTGCTCTGCCTCTGCCTCGATCCGCTCTGCCGTATCCACCAGCCGCCGTCCGATCGCCGTCAGCTCATAGCCGCGCGGATTGCGCTCGAACAGCTTGGCCTTGAGGGTAAATTCAAGCTGCTCAATATGACGTGAAACGGTGACATGGCTGGTGCGCAGATTGCGTGCTGCCGATGATAATTGTCCCGTGCGTGCGACCGCCAGAAAATACTGCAGATCATTCCATGAAAATGCTGTGACCACGCTGTTTTTGTCTCCTCCCCAGACAGGTTCTGTACAAAAATGAACAGAGCCTGTTCGCACTTTGATAAGGGGCAGCCCTTGTGTCAACGCACTATTTGCTCAAACCTAGCGCATGCCGGTGTGTCAGAGGCCTTATTTAATATCCGTCTTGATGCGTCATCCGATACGGACGCTGCGGATAATTAAGCGCAACCTGTTCCGGCCATTCAGGCCTGCCCCGTGGGAAGGGCAGGCCACCAGATCAATGCAAGTCGATAACAGGATTATTCTTAAGCAACATTTTTGAAACAGCACCGCTATCTGATCTCTGGGGAGGAGAACACATGCGAACGACAAAAATTATCATGTCTGCAATGATGGTATTGGCAGCAGGGACTTCCGCTTATGCGGCAGAAATTTCAGACGGCAAAGTTAAAATCGGTATTTTGAACGACCAGTCCGGTGTTTATGCGAGTTTCGGCGGTAAATATTCTTATGAAGCAGCAAAAATGGCTGCGGAGGACTTCGGTGGCACTGTGCATGGTGCGCCAATTGAGATTGTAACCGCAGACCACCAGAACAAGACCGATGTTGCCTCCAATATTGCCCGCCAGTGGTATGATACGGAAGGCGTGGATGCGATCATGGAGCTGACCTCATCTTCGGTCGGCCTTGCCGTGCAGGCGCTGAGTAAAGAAAAAAAGAAAATCACCATTAATACTGCGGCTGCAACCAATGAACTGACAGGGGCGCAGTGCAGCCCTTATGGTTTCCATTGGGCTTTTGATACCAATTCTCTGGCTTATGGCACGGGCGGCGCACTGGTGAAGCAGGGCGGTGACAGCTGGTTCTTCCTCACCGCCGACTATGCTTTCGGCTATTCTTTAGAAAAAAGCACATCGGAATTTGTGAAAGAGAAGGGTGGTACTGTGCTGGGGGCTGTGCGCCATCCTTTGTCAACCGCCGATTATTCATCCTTCCTGCTGCAGGCGCAGTCGTCCGGTGCCAAAGTGATCGGTCTGGCCAATGCCGGTCTTGATACATCCAATGCGATTAAACAGGCGGCAGAATTCGGCATTACTGCCGGTGGCCAGCGTCTGGCCGGTCTGCTGTTCACTATTGCTGAAGTGCATGGTCTTGGCCTTGAAGCGGCACAGGGGCTGACCCTGACCGAGAGTTTCTACTGGGATCGTGATGATGAATCGCGAGCCTTCGGCAAGCGCTTTATGGAACGCACCGGCGCAATGCCGAATATGGTGCATGCGGGCACTTACTCCGCAGTTCTGAGCTATCTCAAAGCGATTGATAAAGCCGGTACGGATGATGGCGATGTGGTTGCAAAAACCCTCAAGGAACTGCCGGTCAATGATGTGTTTGCCAGAAACGGACGTGTTGCCGCAAACGGCCGCATGATCAGCGATCTCTATCTTCTGGAAGTGAAAAAGCCTGAAGACAGCAAACAGCCGTGGGATTATTACAATGTTCTGGCCACCATCCCCGGTGAGGAAGCCTATCTCGATCCTGCGAAAAGCGGTTGCTCTCTGGTTGCACAGTAAGAGAGGTCGCTTTGATGATGAATGCAGCTTCGCAGGTGCATGAGCGCCCGCATATTGTTCTGTCCGCGAGAAATTTAAGCAAAACCTTCGGTGATTTTGCGGCGGTTAAAAACGTCAATCTCGATGTGGAACATGCGCGTGTCCATGCACTCATTGGCCCGAATGGTGCCGGAAAGACCACCGTTTTCAATCTGCTGACCAAGTTTTTGCAGCCGACAAGCGGAGCGATTGAATTTGCCGGTACAGATATTACACATACGCGCCCCGATAAGGTGGCGCGTATGGGGCTTGTTCGTTCCTTTCAGATTTCGGCGGTGTTTCCGCACCTGACTTTGCTGGAAAATGTGCGCGTTGCCTTGCAGCGCCCCAATCATCTGGCAACGCAGTTCTGGCGGCCGCTCTCATCGCTGAACAGGCTGAATGAACGGGCTGAGGAGCTGCTGGCTCTGGTCGGTTTGACCAAAGAAACCGACACTCTGGCGGCGGATTTGTCTTACGGGCGCAAGCGGGTTTTGGAAATTGCCACCACGCTTGCGCTTGATCCGCAGGTCTTGCTGCTGGATGAGCCGATGGCCGGTATGGGCGGGGAAGATGTTGAGCATGTGGCGCAACTCATCCGCGAAGTGGCGAAAACCCGCGCCGTCCTGATGGTTGAACACAATCTGAAAGTCGTTGCCGACATTTGCCATAATATCACCGTGCTGCAACGCGGAGAAATTCTGGCTGAGGGCAATTATGCAGAAGTTTCAGCCGATCCGCGGGTGCGGACGGCTTATATGGGAACTGAGGAAGAGTAAGATGGCAGCATTGCTCGAAGTTTCCGATCTGAAATCCTGGTATGGTGAAAGTCAGGCACTCCACGGCGTGAACCTGCATGTCAATGAAGGCGAAACCATCACCATTTTGGGTCGCAACGGCGTTGGCAAAACCACCACTTTGCGCACAATCATGGGCATTATCCGCAAACGCAAAGGCGCGATCAGGCTGGGCGGTACCAATCTCATGCCGGTGCCGCTTTATCGCACAGCGCGTTACGGTATCGGTTTTGTGCCGGAAGAGCGCGGGATTTTCGCAACGCTCAATGTGGAGGAAAATCTCCGTCTGCCGCCGGTTGTTGCCAATGGCGGCATGAGCCTTGAGGAAATATACGAATTATTCCCCAATCTTTATGAGCGGCGTAACAGCCCCGGCACCAAACTATCCGGTGGTGAGCAGCAAATGCTGGCTATGGCGCGGATTTTGCGCACCGGCGTCAATGTGCTGCTGCTTGATGAACCGACAGAAGGGCTGGCACCGGTGATTGTGCAGCGCATCGGTGAAGTGCTGCAAAAGCTCAAACAGCGCGGCATGACAATTGTGCTGGTGGAGCAGAATTTCCGCTTTGCCCGTAAAATTGCCGATCGCTTTTATCTGATGGATCACGGCCAGATGGTCGGTGATTTCCCTGTCGGGGAATTGCCGCAACGGATGGACGAACTCAATAAAGTGCTGGGGGTTTGATATGACGATGATCTTCGGCGTACCGGTTCAGGCTCTGCTCGGCCAGCTTTTGGTGGGGCTGATCAACGGTTCTTTTTATGCGCTGCTCTCGCTGGGGTTGGCGGTGATTTTCGGTCTGCTCCGCGTGATCAATTTTGCCCATGGCGCACAATATATGCTCGGCGCTTTTGTCGCCTATCTGGGTTTGAAATTTGTGGGCATGAATTTCTGGGTGGCGCTGATTGTGACACCGCTGATTGTCGGCCTGTTCGGTGCTATTATCGAGCGCTTCATGCTCTCGCGGCTCTATGATCTTGATCCGCTTTACGGCTTGCTGTTCACTTTCGGTCTGGCACTTGCGGTTGAGGGCACATTCCGCTGGCTTTATGGTGCTGCGGGGCAGCCTTATTCCGTACCGTCACAATTGGCGGGTGGTACCAATCTGGGCTTTATGTTCCTGCCCAATTACCGCGCTTTTGTGGTTATCGCTTCGCTGATTATGTGTTTTGCAACATGGGCGCTGATCGAGAAAACCCGTCTGGGCTCTTACTTGCGTGCAGCAACGGAAAACCCGACACTGGTGCAGGTCTTTGGCATTAATGTACCGGTATTGCTGACGCTGACTTATGCACTCGGTGCCGGTCTTGCCGGTTTTGCCGGTGTGCTGGCCGCCCCGATTTATCAGGTTTCGCCCTTGATGGGCACCAATCTGATTATTGTTGTGTTTGCCGTGGTTGTGGTTGGCGGCATGGGCTCAATCATGGGCGCGATCATCACCGGCTTCATGCTCGGAATTGCGGAAGGCCTGACCAAGGTTTTCTATCCGGAAGCATCCAATATCGTAATTTTCGTCATTATGGCGATTGTTCTGCTCATCCGCCCTGCCGGCCTGTTCGGAAAGGATGCCTGATATGTCCAAAAGCACTGATACTCTGACTTTAAACAATCACCGGCAAGTGCAGGCATCATCCGGCCTCGCTCTGATCAAGATATTTTTGATCGCGATTGCTGTGCTGGCTTTGCTTGCGGCTCCTGCCTTTGTCTATCCGATCTTCTTGATGAAGCTGCTGTGTTTTGCGCTTTTTGCCTGTGCCTTCAATCTGCTGCTCGGCTATACGGGGCTGCTCTCTTTCGGCCATGCGGCCTTCTTTGGCGGGGCGGCCTATTTTACCGCTTATGCCGTCAAGGAATGGGGTGTGACACCGGAACTGGGATTGATTGTCGGCATGGCGGGTGCGGCATTGCTCGGATTGGTGATCGGTTTTTTCGCCATTCGCCGTCAGGGGATTTATTTTGCGATGATCACTCTTGCTCTGTCGCAGATGTTCTATTTCTTCTGCCTGCAAGCGCCTTTTACCCACGGGGAAGATGGTTTGCAGGGTGTGCCGCGCGGCTTCCTGTTTGGCCTGCTTGATCTGAACAACCAGCTCAATATGTATTACACGGTCTTCGCCGTTTTCGTGCTGGCGGTGTTTGTGATCTGGCGCTTTGTAAACTCACCTTTCGGCATGATCCTCAAATCCATCCGTGAGAATGAGCAGCGGGCAATATCGCTCGGTTATAATGTGCAGCTTTATAAACTCGGTGCCTTTGTTATGTCGGCCATGCTGGCAGGACTGGCCGGTGGTCTGAAAGCGCTGGTCTTTCAGTTCGCCACGCTGACAGATGTGACATGGCAAATGTCCGGTGAAGTGATCCTCATGACCTTGCTTGGCGGGATTGGCACGATGACAGGCCCGATCTTCGGTGCAGGGCTGGTTGTGACATTGCAGAACTATCTGGCGACATCCGATGTGCCGGTCACGATTATCACCGGTGTTGTGTTCATGGCCTGTGTGCTGGTGTTCCGCCGCGGCTTGGTGGGCGAGTTCTATGCATCGCGTCTGGGCCGCAAACTCGGATTCGAACACCGCAAATAAGGTTTTTAGGCAAACTGCTATGAGTTCCGCCCGCATTGTTCGCAATGCGGGGCAGGGATCCGTATGGAGAAAATTATGGGCGAATATGACTATATCGTCATCGGAGCGGGGAGCGCAGGCTGCGTTCTTGCCAACCGCCTTTCAGAGAACCCTTCTGACAGGGTGTTGCTGCTGGAGGCGGGCGGCAATGATAATTATCACTGGATTCATATTCCGGTGGGTTATCTCTATTGCATCAATAATCCGCGTACGGACTGGTGCTTTACAACGGTTGCCGAGCCGCATCTGAACGGGCGTTCTCTGCTTTATCCGCGCGGTAAAGTGCTGGGCGGCTGCTCTTCCATCAATGGCATGATCTATATGCGCGGGCAGGCGATGGATTACGATATGTGGCGCCAGCTTGGCTGTGAAGGCTGGGGCTGGGATGATGTGCTGCCTTATTTTAAAAAGTCTGAAGATCATTATCGCGGTGGCAGTAATCATCATGGCGCGGGCGGCGAGTGGCGGGTGGAAAAAGCCCGTGTGCGCTGGGATGTGCTGGATGCTTTTCAAAAGGCTGCCGGTGAGGCCGGTATTCCGGCAACGGACGATTTCAACCGTGGCGATAATGAAGGTGCCGGCTATTTCGATGTGAACCAGCGTTCAGGCTGGCGCTGGAACACGGCCAAGGCATTTTTGCGTCCGGCAAAAAACCGCAAGAATTTGACGATCCTGACAAAAGCGCAGGTACGGCAATTGCTGATTGAAGACGGCACCGTAACGGGAGCGGAATTTTATCATAACGACGCTTTTCATAGGGTACTGGCACGTAAGGAAACCATCCTGTCAGCCGGTGCTATCGGTTCACCGCAATTGCTGGAGCTTTCCGGCGTCGGCAATGGTGCCGTCTTGCAAAAAGCAGGCATTGAAACCCGTTATGAGGTGAAAAATCTCGGCGAGAATTTGCAGGATCACCTGCAATTGCGCATGGTGTATAAAGTGTCGGGTGTTGCGACGCTCAATGAGAAAGCCTCATCCTTGCTCGGCAAGGCACGTATCGGTCTGGAATATGCATTGAAGCGCTCAGGCCCGATGGCAATGGCACCAAGCCAGCTTGGCATTTTCACCCGCTCGTCACCGGCGAAGGCAACAGCCGATCTGGAATATCATGTGCAGCCGGTCTCGCTCGATAAATTCGGTGATCCTGTCCATAATTTTCCGGCGATTACTGCAAGTGTCTGCAATTTGCGGCCGGAAAGCCGTGGCTCTGTGCATGTGAGCAGTCCGGATTTCAGAGCCCAGCCGGATATCCGCCCGAATTATCTTTCAACGGATGCAGACCGCAAAGTGGCGGCGGATTCAATCCGGCTGACCCGTAAAATTGTGCAGCAACCGTCTTTTGCGCAGTTCAAGCCGGAGGAATATAGACCGGGGCCTGCATTTGAAAGCGAAGAAGATCTGATCCGTGCGGCCGGTGATATCGGCACCACGATTTTCCATCCTGTCGGTACATTGCATATGGGGGCGGATGAGGAGAGTGTGGTGGATATTCGACTGCGTTTTCGCGGGTTGAACAGACTGCGGGTGGTGGATGCTTCCGTTATGCCGCGCATTACATCCGGCAACACCAATTCCCCGACCATTATGATTGCAGAAAAAGCGGCGGCAATGATCATCGCAGATAATCGCTGAGGGACTGAAAATGAAGACAATTGCATTCATAGGCCTTGGCAATATGGGACTGCCCATGGCGCTTAATCTGGTGCGTGCCGGTTATCAGGTGACCGGTTTTGATGTGTCAGTTGCAGGGTGTGAAGCGGCACAAAAACAGGGGGTGCCGATTGCCGCAACGGCACTGGCGGCAGCGCAACAGGCAGACATTATCATCACAATGCTGCCGAAAGGCGAGCATGTGCTTTCGGTCTATCAGCAAATTTGCCCGCAGCTTGCCGGTGAAAAATTGCTGATTGATTGCTCCACAATTGATGTTGCAAGCGCCCGTAAAGCGCATGAACTGGCCGCCTCACATCATCATCTCTCCGTCGATGCACCGGTTTCCGGCGGCACAGCGGGTGCGCAGCAGGCAACACTGACTTTCATGTGCGGCGGCAGTGCCGGAGCTTTTGCGCAGGCGCAGCCGGTCTTGCAGGCGATGGGCAAAAAAATCGTGCATTGCGGTGCAGACGGCACCGGACAGTCGGCAAAAATCTGCAATAATATGGTGCTGGGCGTCACCATGATTGCCGTGTCAGAAGCCTTTGCCTTGGGGGAAAAGCTCGGCCTGTCCCATCAGGCTTTGTTTGATGTGGCCTCCACCTCTTCCGGCCAGTGCTGGGCGCTGACCTCCTATTGTCCGGTGCCGGGGCCGGTGGCGTCTTCCCCGGCCAACAGAGACTATCAGCCGGGTTTTGCTGCGGCTCTGATGCTCAAGGATTTGCATCTGGCACAGGATGCGGCACAGCAGGCAGATGTTGCTACGCCGCTGGGTGCCAATGCTGCCAGCCTTTATCAAAGCTTTGTTGATAGCGGTCATGCCGGTCTCGATTTCTCCGCGATCATTGAAATGCTGAGAGGGCGCAGCCATGGGTGATAGCGTTCTCTGGACACCTGATCCGGCGCGTATTGCAGGCTCGGCACTCTATCAGTTTGCGCAGAAAACGACTGCCTTGCATCACGCCGCGCCGGATGATTATCCGGCTCTGCTGCAATGGTCGATCACTGAGCCGGAGCAATTTTATAATGCTTTGTGGGATGAGCTGGCGATTATCGGCGACAAAGGCGGGCGCATTGTTGTGCAAGGGGAAACCATCCGCGAGACGCGCTTTTTCCCTGAAGCACGGTTAAATTATGCGGAAAATCTGCTGCGTGATGCGGATGACCGGCTGGCAATCATTGCCCATCGTGATGACGGTACACAGCGCGACATCACCCGCAGACAGCTTTATGATCAGGTATCACAGTTTGCACAGGCGCTGAGCCATGCTGGTGTCGGCAAAGGGGATCGGGTCGGCGCAATTGTGACCCATGATATAGAGGCGGTGATCGGCTATCTGGCGACTGCCGCCCTTGGTGCAATCTGGTCATCCTGCTCGCCGGATTTCGGCCCTGTCAGCGCGTCTGACCGGCTGTCGCAGATTGCACCTAAAGTGCTGATTGCAGTTTCGGGCTATCACTATGCCGGTAAATATATTGACACCGCACCTGTCATCCGCGCTGTGGCACAGGCCGCCAAACCGGAAAAAATCGTGTTGATCGGGCAGGCTGTACCGGAGGCATTGCATGATTCTGATTGTGCCGTCTGGGATGATTTTATTGCCGGTTTTACACCGCGCGATATTGCATTCACGCCGATGCCTTTTGATGCGCCGCTGGCTATTCTCTATTCGTCCGGCACCACCGGCGTTCCAAAATGTATCACCCATTGTGCAGGCGGCTTGCTGTTACAGCATTTGAAAGAGCTGAAACTGCAATGCGACATCCGTGCAAATGAGCCGTTTTTCTATTTCACCACCTGCGGATGGATGATGTGGAACTGGCAGGTTTCGGCTCTGGCACTGGGCGCAATATTGGTAACCTATGACGGCAATCCCGCCTATCCGCATCAAGGGCGGCTGGCTGATCTGATTGTTGCAGAAAAGATTGCCACTTTCGGCACATCGGCCAAATTTATTGATGCCTGTGCCAATGCCGGTTTAAAACCTGCGCTTTCCCATGATCTCTCCTCTTTAAGAACCATATTATCCACCGGATCAGCGCTGCTGCCTGCCGCTTTTGATTATATTTATCAAAACTGGAAGGCGGATGTGCATCTGGCATCGATCTCCGGCGGCACGGATATTTGTGCCTGTTTTCTGGGGGGCAATCCTTTGCAACCAGTGCACCGTGGCGAGTTGCAGGGCGCGATGCTTGGCATGGATATGGATGTGCTGGATGAGCAGGGGCAACCGCTTGCAGCACAGCAGGCTTCACCGGCAAATCCGGAAGCCAGAGAACAGGAAAAAGAACTGGCCGGTGAACTTGTATGCCGCAATGCGCATTTGTCCATGCCGGTTAAATTCTGGGGCGATGATGACGGATCGCGCTATCATGCGGCTTATTTCGAGCGTTTTCCCGGTATCTGGGCGCATGGTGATTTTGCGGAAAAACGCCTGTCAGGCGGTTGCGTCATTCATGGCCGCTCCGATACAACACTCAATCCGGGCGGAGTGCGTATCGGCACGGCAGAAATTTACCGTCAGGTTGAAGCGCTTGATATGATTGAAGAGGCGCTGGCAGTCGGGCAGGATATCAAGGGGGATCAGCGCATTATCCTGTTTGTGCTTTTGAAAGACGGTGCTGAGCTGACAGATGCTCTGGTGCAAAATATCCGCACGTCAATCCGCAGCGGTGCCAGTCCGCGCCATGTGCCCGCCCGCATTATTGCGGTTCCCGCCATTCCCCGCACGCGCTCCGGTAAAATTTCGGAAATTGCCGTGCGCGATACAATCCACGGGCGGGCGGTTAAAAATCTTGAGGCGCTGGTTAATCCGCAGGCGTTGGATTTCTATAAAAATCTTGCAGAATTAAGAGATTAAAATCATGGGCACAGTGTCTGATCCTAAAACAGTGCTGGTTACCGGTTCAACAAGCGGCATCGGGCTGGCCATTGCCGCGCGCTTTAGCGCAGCCGGTTATCAGGTGGCAATGCACGGGCTTGAAACAGCGGAGGCCGCGCAGGATGCCTTATCGATAGCCGGACAGAATGCGCCGTTCAAACCGGCCTATTTCAGGGCAGATTTAAGCGATGCGCAGCAAAGTGCAGAACTGGCGCAGACTGTGATCGGGCAATTCGGGCATCTGGATATTCTGGTCAATAATGCGGGCATCCAAAAAGTTCTGCCGGTGGATGAATTTGACTATCAGGATTTTTCCCGCATTGTCACCGTTTCGCTCGACAGTGCTTTTCAGACAATTCATACCGCTCTGCCACAGATGAAGCAGCGCGGCTGGGGGCGCATTATCAATATTGCTTCCGCGCATGGCTTGCGGGCATCACCGTTCAAAGCGCCTTATGTGGCGACCAAACATGCGGTTGTCGGGCTGACCAAGGCTGTGGCGCTGGAAGTGGCGGAGCAGGGCATAACCTGCAATGCAATCTGCCCCGGATTTGTGTGGACGCCTTTGGTTGAAAAACAGGTGAAAGATCTGGCACTTGCTCATAATCTGACCGAGGAACAGGCCGCACGCGACATTATATTGGCAGGCCAGCCGACACGGCGATTTGTGGGGACTGAGGAAATTGCCGAAATGGCATTCTATCTCTGCTCGGATCTGGCGCGTTCAATCACCGGCACCACAATTTCCATTGATGGCGGCTGGACGGCGCGATAGCCGTTCCGGATGTCCGATTTAAATCGAGCTCCATTCCTCCATCCGCTCACGCATCAGATTGCGCAACAGCGGAAACATTGGCGGCTGGGAGCGCCCTGCAAGCCGGATAATGGCAAATTGCGACGGGTCGGATATGGGGCGCACCGGAACCTCCACCAATTGGCCGCTGGTTATCAGCTCATGGGCAGGCGCGATCACACCATAATAGACTGTCTGGCTGCTGAGGGCAGTTTGTAAAAGACCGTCAATGGCATCGGAATGGAATGTCACGCTTTCATCGGGATGCGCCTGTGAGCCATAAATCGCAATCATATTGCGGATTTGCTCCGGTGCCAGAATGGTGGTTGCCAGCGGCCATGGCCGCAGATCGGCAAAACTGACATGCTGCTTTTGCAAAAGCGGATGGTTTTGATTGACCAGAAAACCGGTACGCAAGGCGGGCAGCGTTTCAATATGCAAATCGGCGGTCACGGTTACACCGCGTATTTCCACCACCAGCATATCCAATGTTCTGTCCCGCAGTGCCTGTACCTGCAGCGGAATCGCCCCGCGCATCAAGAGAATATGCAGTGACGGATTGGTGGTTGAAAACCGGCTGAGGAGTGGTGCTGTGAGCAAAGCGCTCGGCGTTGAACCAAGACCGATTCTGATGCGCCCTGCCGTGCCCTCATGCTGTTGCTTGACGACACGATACAGTTCTTCCGTTTCAAACAAGACACGCCGCGCATGGTCGAGAACCACATTGCCGAAGGCCGTGACCTCACAGCGCTTGCCGATCCTGTCGACCAGTTTCATGCCCAGTTCTGCTTCCAAATGCGCAATACTACGCGATAATGCCGGTTGCGTGAGATGTGCATATTCTGCGGCGCGCGTGAAAGAGCCTTTTTCGGCCAGCGCGATAAAGTGTCGTAATTGCTGGATATTCACGAAAATTCCCCGATTTTGCATGCGCGTTATGCATGGTTATAAGAGTTACTATGCATTGGACAAATAGAAAAGCAACTCTTAGCAAGCTTTGATAATAGTTTTTAATTCTATGGGTTGCAGTCATGAAAGACATCAGAACGCTGATTGAACGTGATGCTGAGGAGTTTGTTACGCTGCGGCGTGATCTGCATCAGCACCCTGAACTGGCATTCACTGAAATCAGAACCGGCGGCATTGTTGCCGCTTTGCTGGAAAAATGGGGCTATAGTGTTGAGCGCAATATCGGCACCACCGGTGTTGTCGGACGCTTGCGCAATGGCGAAGGGTCTGCTGCTGTCGGCCTGCGTGCGGATATGGATGCGCTGCCGATTTTGGAAGAAACCGGTTTGCCTTATGCCAGCGTCAATAGTGGCGTGATGCATGCCTGCGGCCATGACGGTCACACCACAATGTTGCTGGCCGCTGCCAAGGCTCTGGCCGAGCGCCGCAATTTCAACGGCACAGTCAATCTGATTTTCCAGCCGGCTGAGGAATATGGCCGTCCGGACAGCGGTGCTGCACGTATGGTTGCAGACGGGCTGTTCGATAAATATCCGTGTGATGCAGTCTTCGGCATTCACAATATGCCGCGCTCCCCGCAGGGGCAGCTGCAATTTTATGACGGCGCGATGATGGCCTCGTCTGACAGTGTTTCCATCACCATTGAAGGCCGCGGCGGTCATGGTGCGCAGCCGCATACCACCGCTGATCCGGTGCTTGCGACCGCAACCATCGTCACGGCACTGCAATCTGTGGTGTCACGTAATGTGAACCCGCTTGATGCTGCTGTCGTTACCGTCGGGGTTATGCAGGCCGGTGTTGCCAATAATGTTATTCCTGAAACGGCGCGTCTTGAACTGACAGTGCGTTGCTTCAAGCCCGATGTCCGCGATCTGCTGGAACAGCGCATCCGCGAGCTGGTTGCTGCACAGGCGCAGAGTTTCGGTGTAACGGCCCATATTGATTATTGCCGCGGCTATCCTGCCTTGCAGAACTCCGCTGCGGAAACCGAATTTGCCCGCCGTGTTGGCGAGCAATTTGCCCGCGAGGGTAACTTTGTTGCGCAAACCACGCCTATGACAGGCAGTGAAGATTTTGCATTCATGCTTGAACAGCGTCCGGGCTCTTATATTTTCCTTGGCAACGGGGATCAAAAAGGCCCGCAAAGCTGCGCTTTGCATAATTCCGGCTATGATTTCAATGATGCGAATATTGTTGAGGGTGCCGCTTACTGGGTGGCGCTGACGGAGGAATTCCTGAACGGCGAAACACGCCGTAAGGATTGATTTTTACTAGATTATTGGAGGGTAACCATGAGCGCTTCTGTTATGCATGCGCCGCATCCGGCCTCGGACGATGTGTCCGGCCAGTCCGGAAAACCACCGGTCAAGGCAATTGCCGCGGCCGTTGCCGGTAACGCACTCGAGTTCTACGATTTTATCGTCTACTCGTTTTTTGCGGTTTATATCGGGCAGACTTTCTTCCCGCTCGGCAGTGAAACCGCAAGCCTGCTGGCCTCGGTGGCGGTGTTTGGCGTCGGCTTCTTCACCCGCCCGCTCGGCGGCGTGCTGATCGGCGCATTTGCAGATAAGGCAGGGCGCCGTGCGGCCATGATCCTGACCGTATCACTGATCACTGTCGGCACGCTGGGTCTTGCCGCAACACCAAGCTATGAAACCATCGGTATTGCTGCGCCGATCATCGTTCTGATCTGCCGCCTTTTGCAGGGTCTGGCACTCGGCGGTGAAGTGGGACCTGCATCTTCCATGCTGATTGAAGCCGCACCAAGCGACAAGCGCGGCCTTTATGCCAGCTGGCAGATTGCAAGTCAGGGTATTGCCGTTGTGGCCGGTGGCCTGATGGGCGTTCTGGTCTCCTGGTATCTGCCGCATGAAGATCTGGTCTCATGGGGCTGGCGTATTCCGTTCCTCGTGTCTCTGGCGCTTATTCCGATTGCGGTTTATATCCGCCGTGCATTGCCGGAAACACTGGAAAACCCGACGGATAAAACCGGTACGCAGATTGTGACCTCGGTTTTCTCCAACCATACCCGCTATCTGGTGCTTGGTATTCTGGTGATGATTTCCACCACCGTATCCACGCAGGTGGGTAATTATATGACCACCTATGCCATTCAGACGCTGAAACTGCCTGCAACACTTGCACAGGCAGGCACGGTGCTGGGCGGTACGATGACTTTCATCTTTGCACTGGTTGCCGGTTATCTTGCCGATAAATACGGCCGTAAAGGTGTGATGATCTGGCCGCGTATCGTGCTGATGCTGGCAATTATTCCGCTGTTCTTCTGGCTGTCGGAATCCAAAGATGCAAGCGTGCTGCTGGTTGTAACCGCTGCCGTGACATTGCTCACCTCGATGAGCGGCGCTGCAACGCTGATCGCTATTCCGGAAATGATGCCGATTGCACTGCGTGCCACCGGCGTGTCGCTGATCTATGCGATTGGTGCAACGCTTTTCGGCGGTACAACACAGTTTGTCATCACATGGCTGATTGGTATTTTCGGCGCTGTGGCACCGGCTTATTACGTGGTTGCGACCAGCATTATCTCGCTTGTAGCCATGTTCATGATGCCGGAAACGCGCAATTATGATGTGAAGCGCTGACCGGGTGCAGATTTGAGAATAGACAGAACGGCTGACTTGGTTTAGCCATGTGTCGGACAAAACGGCGGTGATGCGGTATAAGCGTATCGCCGCCGTTTTGCGCAAAGGTTATGTGACGAAACAAATGCTTAGAGCGGACAGGCTGCGGCCTGTCAAAAGGGGGAAAGGTGAAACAACGTTTACGCGAGGCGCTCGATGAGATCGACGCTGAACTCAGAAAAGAGCGTGTGCGTGGTAAAGTCGCCGACTATATTCCGCCTTTGGCGCAGGTTGATCCTGCAAAATTCGGCATTGCTGTCATGTTGCATGACGGCACTTTGATTGCCGCCGGTGATGCGGCAGAGAAATTCTCTATTCAAAGCATTTCAAAAGTTTTTGCGCTGACCTTGGCTCTTGGCAAAAGGGGTGATGGTATCTGGCAGCGTGTCGGGCGGGAACCGTCGGGCGATCCGTTTAATTCGAGCATTTTGCTGGAGCTGGAAAAGGGGCTGCCACGCAACCCTTTCATCAATGCCGGTGCGATTGTGATTGCGGATATTCTGCTCAGCTCACATCAGCCGCGTGAAACCATTGCTGAGATTGTGCGCTTTGTGCAATCGGTTGCAGATGATGATGATATTTATATTGATGACTATGTGGCGCGGGCAGAAGACAGCACCGGCTTTAACAATGCGGCGCTGGCCAATCTGCTGAAGGCGCATAAAAATCTCGATAATGCCCCGTCCCATGTGCTCGGGGTCTATCACCATCAATGTTCGCTGGCTATGTCCTGCGCACAGCTTGCGCGCGCCGGACTGTTCCTTTCGGCATCCGGCCGTAATCCGGTCAGCAATCACCGTATTGTCAGTGTGGAACGGGCGCGGCGCGTCAATGCGCTGATGATGACATGCGGTCATTATGACGGTTCCGGCGATTTTGCCTTCCGT
Organism: Pseudochrobactrum asaccharolyticum; assembly: GCA_040392545.1. Taxonomy (GTDB): domain Bacteria; phylum Pseudomonadota; class Alphaproteobacteria; order Rhizobiales; family Rhizobiaceae; genus Pseudochrobactrum; species Pseudochrobactrum asaccharolyticum_A. Next base: position 152,470 of record JBEBVV010000004.1, read on the forward strand.
GTCGGGGTGCCTGCCAAAAGCGGTGTGGGCGGCGGCATTCTTGCGATTGTGCCGGGCATTTCATCTATTGCCGTGTGGTCGCCGGGGCTGAACCAGCACGGCAATTCAATGCTTGGCACCCGCGCTCTGGAAATGCTGTGCCGGCGGATGAACTGGTCGGTTTTCGGCCAGTAAATCAGCGCAGGATATAACCGCCGTCGACATAAAGCACCGAGCCGGTCATGAAGCGGTTTTTCATTAAAAACAGCACCGCATCGGCGACTTCGGCCTCCGTGCCGGGGCGTCCGGCCAGCGCAATACGGCCATAATGTTCAAAAGCGGCATCGCGGATAGCGGCAGGGCGGTTTTGCCATAAATGCCCGTCAATTGTACCCGGAGAAACGGTATTGACCCTAACCGGCGCCAGATCATTGGCCAAAGCGCGTCCCAGCCCTTCAATTGCACTGTTGCAGGCGGCATAGGCGGCAGCACCTTTGAGCGGTCTTGCCCCTGCCGCACCGGACATTAATGTAACCGAGCCATCCCGTGTCAGATAAGGCAGCGCCTGTTTGACCGCATGATATTGCCCCCAGAATTTGGAACGGAACGGGCTTTCAACGGCCTGCTGATCATCGCTGTCGATGCCGGCAATGCTATAGATTGCGGCAGAAATAAACAGGTGATCCGTTTGCCCGGCCTCGTCAAAAAATGCTGCCAGTGATGCCTGATCAGATGTATCGGCGTGATATGCAACGGCCTTGCTGCCAAGGTGTTTGACTGCTCTCGCGCGTTTGTCGGCATTGCGTGCGCCGATCACAATGTCAGCGCCTTCCGCAACCGCTCTTTGGGCAACGGCCAGTCCAATGCCGGAACTGCCGCCGATAAGCACAATTCTTTTGCCCAGCAGGCTCTCGGTCATGATTTGTCCTTTCATCATCATTGCGGGCATCATAAATGCCGGTGCGGAGCAATTTATCATGGAGAAAAATACGCATTAGCGGTATTAATTCACATCACTCAGGACAAAAATTATCAGATCATGATCTCAAGCGAGCGTTTCAACGGTATCAGGGCTTTTGTGCAGGCGGAGCAATCGGGTAGTTTTGCCGCTGCTTCTGCCGTGCTGGGCCTGTCGCAATCGGCGGTCAGCAAGGCGGTGGCGCGGCTTGAGGAGCGCCTTGGTGTGCAATTGTTTCACCGTACCACGCGCAGCCTCACGCTGACGGATGAGGGGCGGATTTATCTGGCAAGCTGCCGCCGTGCGCTGGATGAAATGGTCTTGGCTGAAACGGCTTTGACTGCCCGCAAACAAGTTGCGTCCGGCTGTGTCAGGGTTAATCTGCCGGATTTATACGGACGCAAATATATTGCGCCGCTACTGATGCAACTGGCGAAGACACATGCGCAATTGCATTTTGAACTGTCTTTTGAAAAGCGTTTTGTGAACCTGTTTGAGGAAGGCTATGATCTGGCGGTCAGGATCGGGGCTTTGCCGGACAGTGCCGATATTGCCGCGCGGCGCATCGGCTATCAGGATGTGATTATTTGCGGCGCACCATCTTATCTTGCCTGCCATGCAAAACCGGAAAATTTGCAGGATCTGGCGCAGCACAGTTGCATCACCCAATTTCGCGCAGGCCGTCATGAGCCGTGGCTTGTGCTCAATAAACAGGGACAGGAACTGCGCTGGCCGGTGCCGTCCGGCCATAGTTTTGCAGCCGTTGATATGATTGCTGAAGCGGCCATTGCCGGTCTCGGCCTTGCCCAATTGCCCCGCTGGCTGGTGGAAGAACACTTGGCATCCGGTGCATTGCTGCCTCTGTTGCCGGATGTGCCAATGCCCGCTTTGCCGGTGCATATGATCTGGCTTGGCGGTCGCAGCCCTGCTTACCGCGTGCGGCTGACACTTGATGCAATTGCGGCTGCCTGTGCAGGCAAAACAGGCGGCTGATTTTCTACAATCAAGGCTGAATATAGAAAGCCGGTTCTCGGTTATCTGTCATGAGCGTGATAGTGTTTTAAATTAGCAGTTGAGCGAATGTTTCAGAGAGAAGAATATAAATTCTGAAATTTCAATGTATTTCATTGATTTTAAAGCAGATATATTAAATAAAATATCAAATAACATATATTATTTAAATATATCAATATAGTGATAAGAAATAAATTTTACCTATTGGATTAAATTTAAATAAAGGTTCCTGTTTATCCGGAAAATTTAAACCTAGGCTCAGTCATCTTCTTCATTAAAGACAGGGTGATTGCATGACTTCCGAAAACAATAAATCATTTGTAACAAGACGCCGTTTTATCGGTGCATCGGCGGCAGGTCTTGGTATTGCCGCTGTCGGCGGTTCCGGCGGGCTTGTCCGCAGGGCATTTGCGCAGGGCACTTCCGGCTCGCCGCGGGTGATCAAGCTTGCTTGGGGACAGACGGCTGTTTGTCAGTCGCCGGTTTCTGTTGCCCTGAAAAAAGGCCTGTTTGAAAAATACGGCCTGACTGTTGAGCCTGTCAATTTCTCCGGCCCGACCGATCAGTTGTTGCAGGCTATTGCCACCGGCAAGGCTGATGGCGGTATCGGCATGGCGCTGCGCTGGCTGAAGCCGCTGGAGCAGGGCTTTGATGTGTCCCTGACTGTCGGCACCCATGGCGGTTGCATGCGTTTGCTGGCAGCACCGGATTCCGGCATTAATTCTGTGGCTGATCTGAAAGGCAAGAAGGTTGCCGTCAGTGATCAGGCCAGTCCGATCCGCAATTTCTTCGCCATTCAGGCGGCAAAAGCCGGCATTAATCCGGACACGGAAATTGAATGGCTGCAATATCCGGCAGACCTTTTTGGCGAGGCACTGAAAAAGGGTGAAGTGCAGGCTGTTGCCGGTGATGATCCGCATGCTTTCCTGCAGCGTGAGCGGGACGGGTTGAAGGAAGTCGCCACCAATCTTGACGGACAATATGTCAATTCGGCCTGCTGTGTGCTTGGCCTGCGTGGCAGCCTTGTGCGTGACGAGCCGGAAATTGCCGGTGCCATTTCCCGCGCGGTGGTGGAAGCGCAGGCATGGACTGCGGCGCATCCTGATGAATCCGCTGAAATTTTCGCTCCGTTCGTTCCGGGTAATGTGTCCGCCACCGATGTGGCACGCATTCTGCGCAGCCATACGCATGATCACCATTCAACCGGTGATGCATTGCGCAAGGATGTTGCCCTGTTTGCGGATGAACTCAAGACCATCAATGTTATCCGTCCGAATACCAATACGGATGCATTTGCGAAAAAGATTGTTGCCAATGTCATCTCCTGACGCTGTCTATACTGCATCGGAAACTGCGCAGCGGGAGGTCATAGCTCCTGCAGTGCGGCGCTCGCTGTGGCCGTTTGTGGCGGTCATTGCCTGGGCGGCTGTAAGCGCAATTGCCGTTTTCCTGCCGGATATTGTGGTGGGCTTTGCCGAGCCGCTTTATGTGCCTGAAACCAATAGCCTTTTCATTGGCTGGACGATTATTCTGGCCATTGGTGCGGTGCTGGTGGCGGCTTTTCCGGCATTCGGCAAACGCCTTGTCTACTGGTCGCCATGGCTCACGGTGCTGGCGGTCTTTTTTGCGGTGTGGGAATTGCTGACGGCAAAATATGCCATATTGCCGGTGCCGTTTTTCCAGCCGCCATCGTCTCTTGTCGAGGTCTATGTTGATGACTGGCCGCGTCTGCTCGACAGCCTGTATAATTCATTCAAGCTTTTGGCATCCGGTTTTATTCTCGGTGCAATTGCCGGTTTTCTTACCGGCGTTTCCATCGGCTGGGTGCAGGCAATCGGTTATTGGGTGCATCCGGTCTTGCGGTTTCTGGGGCCTATTCCGTCAACCGCATTATTGCCGATGGCGTTTTATTTCTTCCCTTCGGGATTTTCCGCCGCGGTCTTTCTGATTGCCTTGGCCACATGGTTTCCGCTCACGGTACTCACATGGTCGGGCGTGGCCAGTGTCGATAAAGCTTATTACGATGTTGCCCGCACGCTTGGCGCCAGCCAGTTGTTTCTGATCCTGCGCGTGGCTATTCCTGCTGCCTTGCCGCATGTCTTTGTCGGCCTGTTTATGGGGCTTGGCGCCTCTTTCTCCGTGCTGGTTGCGGCCGAAATGATGGGTGTCAAATCAGGGCTCGGCTGGTATCTGCAATGGGCACAGGGCTGGGCTGCTTATAATAATCTCTATGGTGCGCTGATCATTATGGCGATTGTGTTTTCGGGGCTGATTACCTTGCTCTTTACCATACGTGACCGTGTTCTGACCTGGCAGAAAGGGGATGTGAAATGGTAAATTCAGCCCTCAAGGAAAACCCTGCCGTTTCAGTGCCGCATGGTGCTCATATTCAGGTGCAGGATGTGAGCCACCGTTTCGGGCTGGAAGGCAAAACATTGCCGGTGCTCAATCATATCCGGCTTGAAGTGCAACCGGGCGAGTTTGTCGCCATTCTCGGCCCTTCCGGTTGCGGCAAGAGCACTTTACTGCGCCTTGCCGCCGGGCTGGAGCCGCCGAGCGAGGGACAGATCCTCTCCGATGGTGCGCCGATTACCGGCCCCGACCCGTCACGCATTGTCGTGTTTCAGGATCCGACGCTCTATCCGTGGCGCACGGTGCGGGACAATGTGGCACTGGGCTTGCAGGCACGCGGTGTGCTGAAAACCCATAAACACCGGATTGATGAAGCACTTGAGCTGGTTGGTCTGTCGGCCTTCGCCAATGCTTATCCGCGTCAGCTTTCCGGCGGTATGGCACAGCGTGCGGCACTGGCGCGGGCACTGGTGAATGATCCTAAATTGCTCATTCTCGATGAACCGCTGGGCAAGCTGGATTCACTCACCCGCCTGACCATGCAGGCGGAACTTCTCGATCTGTGGCAGCGCAACGGTTTCACCACATTATTGGTAACGCATGATGTGGAAGAGGCGCTGTTTCTGGCGCAGCGCGTCATTATTTTTGGCAACCGTCCCGCAACGATTGAAGCGGAATTGCAGGTTGACCTCAGCTATCCGCGCCATCGCGGTGATCCGCGGCTGGCAGAATTGCGCCGGCAGGCGCTGGCACATCTCGGCCTTGATTCAGACTGGTAAATTAAAGGAAATTATATGTTGAGAAAAATGATTATCACTGCGGCTGTTCTGCTTGGTTCGGTATCGCAGCTTTATGCCCATGCCCATCTGGCGCAATCACAGCCTGCCGAAGATGCGGTGCTGAATAAATCGCCGGAAATTATCTCGATTGAATATACAGAAGCGCTGGAACTCGGTCTGAGCAAACTTGTGCTGGTTGATGAAAGCGGTGCAACCGTGGAAACCGGCAAGCCGGAACATGTCGGCGGTAATACCAAGACACTGGCAATTAAGCCGCCGGTTCTGAAAGCCGGTACTTATAAGGTTGAATGGGGTGCTGCATCGGTTGATACGCACCGCACGGAAGGTGCTTTTACCTTTAAGATTGTACCGTAAGGCTGAGCAGCGCAATGACTGTAACTGATATTGCCATTGCGCTGCTGCGGGCTTTGAGCCTTGCCGGTCTGGCCTTGTTTGCCGGTGCGGTTTTCTTCCGGTTGGTATTGCTGCCGTCAAGTGCGCCGGATGGTGAGACGGAGCAGAAATTTGAACGCGCATGGCGGTATTTATGCGCTTTCGCATTATTTTTAAGTGCGGCGGGGCTTGTGCTTTGGGTGCCGCTGCAATTCATATCTCTTGCGGGCAGTGCTGAAAATCTGAGCGCGGTTTTCTTCTCCGCTTTGAGCGGAACGGCCTTTGGTGTTGCTTCCTGCCTGCGGGCGTTGGCCATTATTGTGGCGTTGATCTTGCTGCGTCCGGCAGAAAAATCCCTGCAACTGCGTGTTGTCTTGCTGCTGGTTGCCATCTTCGCTTTGACTTTGCAGATACGCATGGGACATGCCGCAGCCAGTGATACGCTTTGGTTGCCTGTGGCCGTGGTTGCACATATTATCGCCGCTGCCTTATGGTTTGGCTCACTGGCACCGCTTTATTTGTTGTTACGGTTATCGCCTGAGGCGGGGTTGCGTGCTGCGAGGCATTTCTCTCTGTTCGGCATGGTTTTTGTGGCCGTGCTGGTGGCCGGTGCCGTGGTCGCCGGATATTTGCTGAGTGGCGGTGTGGCAGGGCTGATCGGCACAGCCTATGGCAATATTATTCTGCTCAAAATTGCGCTGCTGGTTATTATGCTGCTGATTGCTGCGCTGAACCGTTTCTATTTAAGTGGTGCGCAGCGTAGCGGGCAGGGCTTGAAAGCGGCGCTGATTGTTGAAGCGGCAACCGGTCTGGCGGTTTTTCTGGCTGCATCCTTACTGGCAACACAACCGCCTGCGGTGCATGGCACGATTGTCTGGCCGTTTGCCTATCGGTTGCGCGATACGATTTTCAGCGATCCGTTTTTGCTTGATGCGCTGTGGCGCAGTTTGCAGCCGGTTGTGCTGGCAGTGGTTTTGGGTATTGCCTGCTGGTTTCTGCCACGCTGGCGCTGGGCAGCCATTGCACTTATTGCAACCATTGTGCTGGTGGTGTTTCAGCCGCCCCGTGCCGGATTGTTTTTACTGGAGGCAAATGAAGCCAGTTTCCTGCGCTCGCCCACGTCTTACAGTACGATCTCTGTGGCGCGTGGTGCCTCAGCCTTTGCCGTGCAATGTGCCACTTGCCATGGTGATGACGGGCGTGGCCGTGGTGTGCAGGCCACAGGTGATCCGGTGTGGCCGCCGGATTTAACTGCGCCGCTTTTTGCCGAGCGCAGTGACGGGGAGCTTTATCATACAATTCTGAAAGGCCGTTTTCTGCCTGATGGCAGGCAATCCATGCCTGCATTTGAAAACAGTCTCGATGCTAAAAATGCATGGTCGCTGGTGGATTATATCCGCACCATTGCGTCCGCGCGCACAATCAGCATGCCCGCGCCGGACGGGGAGGTCTATGCCGCCCGTGCGCCGCTTATGAGTGTGTATTGCCGCGGCAATGTGCGTGAGGCGGGACGAAAGTCAGATACGGCATGGCTGGTTGTCCGTGACAGGAGCACATTGAGCGCTTTCACGCTGGACGCGGCAGGACGCAGCGAGGCTTGCGAGGTTGCAGATCAGTCTGCGCTGGTGGCTTTTTCCCTGCTGACGCCGGAATCGGTGCAGGATGGTTTTCTGATTGATCAGGATGGCTGGATACGGTTCCGCTGGCGCGGGGCAGTTGTGCCTGCTGCGGAAGAACTGGCAAAAGCAGTGGTCAAAACCCGTGAAAATCCGGTGCTTGCCAATACTGCCGGTCATCATTGAATGATGGCCGAATATAAATGCTGACCACACCTCAATAATAGTCAGTATTTTTATAAATAAAGAAAAATAAAGCCGATCTTTTCTTAATTAATATTTCCGTTTGCTGTGAAGTGCATTTGTTTGAAAGATGATTGCGGGAGTGGGTTTTTGAGCAAAATTTACAACGGGTTTTCTGAACTGGTCGGCAATACGCCACTGGTGTGGTTTGAGCGCTTGCAAAAACGCAATGCCGTATCAGCGCGGATATTGGCCAAGGTTGAATATCTTAATCCGGCGGGCAGCATTAAAGATCGTACAGCATGGGGTATTATCCGCGATGCGGAACGTGCCGGTCATATCAAGCCGGGCGATGTTTTGGTGGATTTGACAAGCGGTAATACCGGTATTGGTCTTGCTGCTGTGGCTGCCGCCAAAGGTTATAAGACCAAATTTTACCTGCGCGATACGACAAGTGACGACAAGATCAATATTTTGCGTCAATTCGGTTCTGAAATTGTGCTGGTGAGCAATGAGGAATTGTTGCAGGAAGGCGCGTTGCAGCGGGTGCTTGATCGTATCCGCGATGAAAATCCGCAAGCTTATTATACCGGACAGCGCTCCAATCCGGCCAACCCCGCCATCCATTTTGAAACAACAGGGCCTGAAATCTGGCGGGATACGGCAGGCAAAGTGGATATTCTGGTCAGCACGGTTGGGACTGGCGGCACAATTTCCGGCACAGGCCGCTATCTGAAAGAGAAAAACCCTGACCTAAAGGTGGTGCTGGTTGAGCCGACGGCAGATTCTGTGCCCTCAGCCGATAATCCGCGTGCGGAGACAATTGAAGGCGTGCACAAGGTTACAGATATTGACGTAACCATCTTGCCGGAAAATTACGATAATAGTGTTGCGGATGAAATCATTGCTGTGACGACCAATGAGGCCAGACGCGCGGCGCTTGCTGTGGCGCGGGAAGAGGGCTTTCTGGTGGGTACATCATCCGGCGCGGCGATAGCTGCTGCTCTGCGGATAGCCGCATGCGATGAAAACCGCACAAAAACAGTGGTGACAATTTTGCCGGATAGCGGCGAACGTTATCTTTCCTTGTTTCAGGAACCTGTGATTGCCGCCTGACGAGTGATGCCGTGCCGTTTAATGTATCGAAAAAGATAAAGTCCTGCATCGTGCTGACACGATGCAGGACTTGCTTTGTTATTTCTCAAAAACGACAGCCGGTGCTTTCAACTGTGGTGCGAAAGATGCTTTCTTGATGTCTTTGGCATCCAGATCGAAATCTTTAATATCGATCCCGCGCAGAACCTGATCATCATACATTTTCACGTAATATTTGCCGTTTTTCAGATCGGCAATGCTTGACCACTGGGTATATTCCAGCGGGGCATTGCTGTCTTTGGCATCCTGAATCCAGCCTTTCGGAATGTCAAAATTATTGATGACATGCTCGGCCAGACGCACGCTTTCCTCGCCGCTTTCACGCTTGGCGACAGCCAGAGAATAAGCCGTTGCGCGAATGAAGCGGGATGGTGGTGTCGGATCGCCCGGTACGCCGACAAGGCCTGACCCCTGACCGAGCGGGGTAATGTCGAGACCTTCCACTTTCAGGTCCGGCGCATTAATGGCGGAGATTTTCAGGTAGTTTCTGAGATTGGTCAGGTGCCAGTCAAAGGAGGGAGAATTGGTCATGACACCGACAGGATTATCGTAGACTTTCAGCTTGCCATCAACGGGCTCAATCACCAGCGATGCGCCGCTGGCATCATGAATAGTATAATGAACCGGTGGTGTGATGCCCATTTCCGGCTGTTTGATGCCGATAATATTGATGGTGTTGATGGCTGCTTTTACTTCTTCAACCGTGGCGAAGTTGGTGAGAATCCAGCTCAGAACATCCCATGGCGCAAGAGATTTTTCAGGGTCGGCTGTTGCCGCATCGGCATAACCGGCATAGCCCGGAAAATACAGAATGCCGCCGGCAAGACCCTTTTCATTCATGCCGTCAACAAGGGCGGTTACGCCAAGGGCATTCAAGCCGACTGCCGCATATTTGCCCTTCCATTTCATGCCGGTTTTGCCATCGGCACCGGTGCTGCTCAGCTCAAACTGACGCGGAATGACCATGGCATTGGATTTCAGCTCAAAGGCAAATTCCATCGTGCGGGCATAAACCCCGCTGCCATCCGTGGTCGGCAGAAAAATGCTGGTGCAGGCCGAAGCCGCATATGGGGCAAAAACTGATGCCACGACACTCAGTGCCGTGGCTGTTTTGACCGGCGCAGATTTGAGAAAGCTGGAAATTTTAAAGTTCAAAGCAATGCCTCCTTGCAGGTAAGCAGGGTTCAGATGTTCCAGACTGCATAATAGCGGAGATAGCTTACAATATTTTTAAAATTGGTTTTGAGATTTAAAATTATGATGAGTAATAGTTTGTGTATTCGGATAAATAATTTTATGAATATTGATAAATATTATATTAGAGATTTAATGATTTTTAAATTATATTAAATATTTTTGAACTTTATTTGCGAATTTTTTTCATATTGTTTAATATGATAGTTTTTCTCATATTTATTTTTGGTTGATAAATGATTTTTTGATACTCAATGTCGCATATTTTGAAGTCATATTGTATTAATTTAGTCTTATTCTGCCAAATGGACATACTTATGCGTTTGGGGAAAATGACGTGAACTTTGCAGTTTTAGGATACAGTAATACACAAAATATTGGGGATTCCATTCAGTCTGTTGCGGTTCTTCAGCATGTCGATCAAGACTATAAAATCATTGATCGGGATAGGCTGAATGAATATTCCGGTGAGCCATGTGTTGTTGTTATGAACGGCTGGTTTTCGCACAAACCACAGAATTGGCCGCCGGCAGAGGCAATAACCCCGATCTTCTTTGGGTTTCATCTGACACCGGAAACTGCGGCTGCATATTCGAAGCATGCTGAGTACTTCAGGAAATATGAGCCTATCGGTTGTCGTGACGAGGGAACCGCTGAAATTATAAGAGGCTGGGGAGTGGAGGCCTATGTCAGCGGCTGCGCGACGATGACCTTTCCTGAGCGATCACATGCCCCTGAAAATGGGAAGACATTTATCGTCGATGTTCGGCGCCGAGTATTTAATAAAAATGAATATAGGCTCTGCAACCGCGTATCTCAAACTTCACATATAGATTATATGGATGATGCTTTTCGTAATGCTGTTGCTTCAAATCTTTTGTCATACTATCGGGATAATGCATCGCAGATAATTACGAATAGAATACATTGCGCTATGCCGTGTTTTGCAATGGGTATTCCCGTTATATATTGTGGTGCTCAGGAATATAGAACGAAAATTATTGAATATATTGGCGTTTCAACGATAAAATTGCCTAAAATCAGGAAAATTAAATTAAGTAATCTGAATTTTAAAAATCCCAATTTTGATTCAAAAAAACAAGAGATTGCTGGACAGTTAAGAAGCCTATTGTCTGGACATGGGGTGAAATTAAAAGACTGGACCAGTAAAAGTAGCAAGATTTTATAATTGAGATAAATTTAAGCAGTTATGCGCTTCTCAACCGGATGCTGTTGCGCAGCATCCGGTATTAAAGCTGATATGTCCCGTCAGAATTTGTAGTTTATACCGACGCGAACGATATGGGCGTGGAATTTTGACTTGGCATATTCAACGAATTCAGGCTGGAAGCTATAGGCTACGTGTTTGGTGTTGCCGAGATTGGCGTAGAGATATTCGCCTTTGATAGTCCAGTTTGTATCAAGTGCATATTCTGCACCGGCGCCTACAGCGTAACCGACTTTTGTTTTCGATTTGGAGCTGTCTGTTCCACTATATTCATAAAGGTTGGTTTTAACGCCGCCATAAGCAACACCGGCCGTCACATAGGTCAGCAGTCTTTCCGTTGGCAGAAAACCGATACGGGCGCGTGTTGTACCGAGCCAGGTGATTTTCTTTTCCATGTCGAAGTCGTTATTTGCAAGGGCAAGCCAGGTGGTGGCTTCTGTGCTGTATTTCTTCATGCTTGTGCCTTGAATATCCGTTTCAAGACCAAACACTGCCCGATCAAACTGCCAGTTATAGCCGGCCTGAACGCCGCCGATAAAGCCGCTCATATTCTGCTTGATTGTATCGCGGTCGTAGACTTCACCTTCCATAGTATCGGTGAATTCTGTGCCTGGTTTACCGCCGATATAACCGGCGTTAACGCCGATATAGCCACCAGTCCAGGAAAAAGTGTCGGGAACAGCAATCGGTGCCGGTTCTGCGATAATGGCATCGGCTGCATATGCGGCTGTGCTCATAATTGTCAGCGCAGAGGCAAGTATGAGTTTTTTCATTAGACTCTCCATAATTAAACTCTGCTTATATTCTTGCGTTGTTTTTTAAAAAGAGTCTGTATTGTTTAAGGTTCGGAATATAAGAATAAGTTTTATTTTTATTTTTATATAGGGTGTAAGCTTTACTTTTTATTGTTTTTTGATCTCCGCGCTTTTGGCCAGTAAAAAAATAATTTACTGGCTGGAGGAAGGTGTTTTCTTGCTGTTTGTACGGTGAAATTCGTCAAAATGACAACCGAGATCTTTCAGCATTTCAGAGCGTGCGAGTGCTGCCTCACCAAGGGAGTTGGCAACAGAACCGATCAGCAGATTCAAAATGACCGAAAGGCTGGCCGGAGAATCCCAGAATTCTTTGACATAGGTTGAGCCTTGCAGCACCAGATCGGTGTAATCATAGGCCCAGTTTGTAAAGCGGTCGGTCACGATGATCATCGGGATTTCCAGCTCTCGGGCTTTCTCCGCAAGTAAAATAGCTTTACGCGAATAGGCATAAGTATCAACTATGACAAGGCAATGATCGTCTTTGCCATGGTCGAAAATTTCAGGAAACACGCCGGAATGATCCTGAATATAATGCACATTCGGGCGCACATATTGCAGCCGTGTGGAGAAATCCAAGGCCAACCCCATCGAAGCCTGAAAGCCTATAACGCTGACCCTGTGGTTTTTCACCAGCAGTTCCGTACACAGGTTCCAGCGGGGCAGGGCGGTGAGCTTATAGGCCTCAGTAATTGCCTCCAGTTCCAGTTCCAGACTGTCTTCCAGTGTCTTGGTGGTCAACGGCTGTATCTGGAAACGGCTGAGCACGTCCTGCACAGCGCCGAGCGTGGCATTTTCCGCCGGTTTCAGCGCATCTTTAAATTCTTTGAGATTGCTGAAGCCGATCTGGCGGATAAACCGGATCACGGTCATTTCGCTGATGCCGGTTGCCGCTGCAATGGAAGCGCCGGTCTCATAGGGCAGATTATGCCAGTTGTCGCGCAAGTAAGAGGCAATCATCCGGCTGGAGCGCGACCAGCCGGTATCGCGCCCTTCCAGTCCCTGTTCGAGATAATGTGTAATTTCTGCGGAACTAACTTTCGCCATAGCGCCTCTCAGGCTGTTTGTGCTTCGGCTGTCAAGTCTGGTGGCGCCGAATCCCGCTGCAATCTTGTATACGCGCTTGGCGGATGGTCAAGAATGTCGTGCTTGCTACCGGCCTTACCATGGTTCGTAATATTTTTATCGTTGTTCTCTTGCGCTGTGTTTAACTTGTGATAGATAAATATCCAATTAATTATAAGTCGTGATTTTAATAACATTGGATGGGTTATTGTGAGCGAACATAAAAAACTGCGCGGGCGTGAGCTTGGTCTTGGCTTTGAGGGGCGCACAGGAAAAAATAATGCAATCACTGATGTTGATGGCGTGCTGGTCGGCTATTCAACAATTATACGTGGCGAGGGCAAGCTGGAGCAGGGCAAAGGGCCGGTGCGCACCGGTGTCACCGCAATTTTGCCGCGCGGTTTTGACAAGGTCATGCGTCCTGTCTGGGCGGGTTTTCATGCGCTGAACGGCAATGGCGAGATGACCGGCACCCATTGGATCAAACATGCAGGCCATTTTTATGGGCCGGTCTGCATCACCAATACCCATAGTGTGGGTGCGGCACATGCGGCAGCCACCAAATGGATGATCAATCACTATAGTGAGGATTACACCAATAAGCATATGTGGGCTTTGCCGGTGGTGGCAGAGACCTATGACGGTGTGCTGAACGATATTAACGGCCAGCATGTGAAGGAAGACCATGTGCTGGATGCCATAGGCAGTGCCAAAGACGGTGCGCTTGCGGAAGGCAATGTCGGCGGCGGCACCGGCATGATTACCTATGAATATAAAGGCGGCACCGGCACGGCGTCGCAGATCGTAACGCTGAAGGATAAGGATTATACGGTTGGCGTTTTGGTGCAGGCTAATCATGGTCTGCGTGACTGGCTGACGGTTCTTGGTGTGCCGGTCGGTAAGGAATTGCAGAATGACAAGCTGCTGCGTTCGGAGCAGGGCTCGATCATTGTGGTGATTGCCACAGATATTCCGATGCTGCCGCATCAGCTGGAGCGTGTGGCGCAGCGCGCTTCCCTTGGTATCGGCAAGGCGGGCACGCCGGGCGGCAATAGTTCCGGTGATATTTTCATTGCTTTCAGTACGGCAAATGCCATTGCCCGTGATGAGATGATCAGCGCACCGCGCAGTATGGATTGCGTGCCGGATGAATGGTTTGATGCCGTCTATCTGGCAACGGTACGTGCCGTGGATGAGGCGATTATCAATGCCATGCTGGCAGCGGAAGACACGCCATGTCTCAAGCCGGACAGTGGCAATATCTGCCGTGCGATTGATCCGCAGGCACTGATCCGCGTGATGAAAGATTATAAAGCAATGTAATGTCTGCCCCCGCAATGAAAACGCCCCGCAAGTATAAAAGCTTGCGGGGCGTTTTTAAATTCCATGCGCTTCAGGATGGCATGGAGGAGGGTTTAAACCGCACCACAAAACGGTGCCTGTCTCCCGGATAAATCAGATTAACAAAGGTGATCAGCGTGCCTTCCTGCCAGGTGCGGCGGGTGATGGAGATACAGGCGGTGCGGTCAACCACCTGCAAGCGTCTGGCCAGTGCCGCATCGGCAGACACGGCGCGCAGAGAATGTTCGCCATCCGTAAAAGGGATATTGCTGATCAGCCAGCTTCCCGGCGGGTCATCTTTAAAATCAAAATTTTCCAGCTGCGGCATGGCATCCAGATTAAGCTGGCGGCTCTCCATGGTGAAAGGCAGATTGTCGGCATAATGCATCACATCCAATGTCAGAATACGTGTGCCCAGTGGCACGCCGACATGGCGGGCATCCAGAATATCAGTCACCTTGCGCACGCTGCGCTCGGTAATTTCAAAAGAATAAGCGCGGTCAATGGATTGCACTTCAGCGCGTATATCCTGAATGCGCAACAATGGCTCTTCAATACGCTGTGGCGCTACAAAAGAGCCGGAACGACGTTTGCGGGTGATAATGCCGGAGGCCGCAAGGCTTGAGAGCGCCTTATTCACCGTCATGCGCGAGCAATTATAAGTTTCCACCAGCTCCCGCTCCGGCGGAATACGAGTTCCGGATGCCCATTCACCAGTGGTGATCTTGTGCTCAATATCCCGCTGGATTTCCGTATAAAGTGCCGGACTATGTTTTTCCGTTGTTTCATCCATGGCAGGACGGCGCTTCCTTGAGAATGCGGGGACAGTTTTTAATCATACAGATTCAGATACACTGTTTTCCACGGTAAGAATATCAATCATAAACAGGCTGGCGTCTTTATCTTTAAACGCAATTTCAGCGGTACTGTTTTCCAGTATCAGCAAATCATGCGGCCGCATTTCTGTATAGGGGGCAGCAATTGTCCACGGGGCATTGCTGATCAGCAGTCGGATGCCGGCTCCGGCTCGGATCGTGCCTGTGTCACCTGCTTTGAGCCGCGTAACCTGATGGGTGAAATGCCCGCGGCGGGTCATCACATTCAGATCCCGGACCGGCCCGCCGAGCAAACGGGCGCTGATGTCAATATCGGCAGCAAAGGACAAAGGCGCATCTTCGCTTTTCAAAATTGCGCTGCTTGTGCCTTCAAAATTGAGTTCCACGCCTTCACCTTCAAGGATGCTCAGCGTGCGGTCAATATCGGGAAAACAGGAAAACGGACCGTTCGAGGCAACCTGTGCCATGCTGACCCGCCAGTTAAAATCACTGATCGAGGCGGAAGGCGGAAAAACAGCGATCTCAATCGTAGTGCCGCCGCCGTTTTTCCACGGCATGGCATGGAACTCTTCTTTGCGTAAAACGCGCAATACTGTTCTCCTGAAACATGTGCCGGATTGTGGCGTGAGGGTGATCTTCGCAAATACAGGGGAAGGCGGCGCTTCATTGCAGGTGGTTGATCATGAAGAATCTGATTTGTATATACCATTGAAACAGATTGCAAGCATCTGCTCTATCAGTCCGGTGAGGCGCTCTTACTTTCTTTCACCAGCAGCAGGGCGCTGATGAAAAAACATATGGCACCGATCAGCGTATAAGTGTTGGAATATTCCCATATCCATCCGGCTTTTGTCTCGTCAGGTGTCAGCGGGGTAACGGCCGAGATCATAAAAGCAACACAGCCGAGCAGGTTGATAAACACGGTCTGCCATGAAAGATTTTTCGGATTCCAGCTCCAATAGCGGTTGCCAACCTCAATAAAGGCCAGATAGCCGGAGATGAGAAACAGGATAGAGCCTTCAAAATTCGGTGTCCAGATTTCCAGCACGCTCAGTGCATGTTGCGTGGGCGCGGCAATGGAATTGAAGGTGCTGATATTAAAGGCCAATGTGCCGAGCAATTGTGTGAAAGTGCTGAGCCAGCCCGCGCTGCGCGGGTTCCAGCCGATCAGCGTGATGGTTTTTGCACCCGCTTGTGTGTGGGAGCCATCGGGGAAACCGCTCATATTGGCTGATTGAAAATGCTGCAGGCTCG
Source organism: Pseudochrobactrum asaccharolyticum (assembly GCA_040392545.1). GTDB lineage: Bacteria > Pseudomonadota > Alphaproteobacteria > Rhizobiales > Rhizobiaceae > Pseudochrobactrum > Pseudochrobactrum asaccharolyticum_A. The sequence goes on from JBEBVV010000004.1 coordinate 168,629, forward strand.
CTGCCAGCGTGAAGGGAATGGAACCGGCAAAAAAGGTAACATTGGTCAGATTGCTGAGATTGCCCCAGCGCAGCGAGCAGAACATCAGCACACTGCCAAGCGCGAAAATAAATGCGCCCAGTGCAAAAGATGTGCCGATATAGCGGTTATAGGTCTGGGTTTTCCAGAATGGCGCATCATGGCCGCCCAGAAGCTGGGCGGTCAGATCCACGCCTTTGCGGTGTACGCGTTCCAGCCAGACCATCTGCTTGCCGTGATGGGTATAAATGCGCTCAGTGATAAAAGGCCATGTGCTGAATAATTTCATAATATTGAGCGCCTGTTTGATTCCGTGTTTTGTGTATTATCCGTATAGATTGCCGGATTTACGCCGGATGGGCAGGGATGGTCGTGTTATCCTGAAGATTATTCATATAGAGTGTTTGTGTCGGATAGGCAAAATCCGCCCCGTGACTTTGTACAATAGCAATAATCTTGAGATAGATTTCCTGCTGTGCCTCCAGCCATGCCGCCCATTCGGTGGTGATGGTAAAGCAATAGACCATAATATTGAGCGAGGAATCTGCAAAAGTATTGAAATAAACCAGCAGATCCTGACTTTGGTCGATCTTCTTGTTTGCTTTCAGCATAGTGCGGATATCATCAATAATGACGGAGACTTTGCCCGCATCCTCATAGCGCAGGCCGATCGTAGTGCTGATACGCCGGTTGGCCATCCGCCCCGGATTTTCAAGGCTGATGGTTGAGAACAGCGCATTGGGCACATAAAGCGGGCGGTTATCGAAAGTGATGATTTTGGTAATCCGCCAGCCGATTTCCACAACCGTGCCTTCAATCTCGCGGTCGGGCGAGCGCACCCAGTCGCCGATATTGAATGGCCGGTCGAAATAGAGCATCACCCCTGAAAACAGATTGCTGAGCATATCTTTGCCCGCCACGCCGATGGCGATGCCGCCAATGCCGCCAAAGGCCAGCAGGCCAGACAGGCCGATGCCGAAATGCTCGCCGAACAGCAGCACCAGAAACATGAAAATGGTGAGCTTGAGTATGCGCGAAACCATACGCGCGGAAGTCGGGTCATTGCCCCTGTTAATATGGCTGTGGGTCAGCCGGTTGATCAGCTGAAACAGCTGTTGCATGGTCAGCAAGGCAATGCCACAGAGGGAGGCCATATTGATCATATCCGGCGTGATGAACCGGATGTCATATTCCGCACGTACCATATAAGCGACTTGCCGGAAGGTAAGGATAATACCCACCATCGCCAGCAAAAACAGAATATGCACCATAATGCTGCGCGCCCAGTTGCGCTTGCGGCGCATCAATACCCAGAGGGTCAGGGCTGTCGCGGCCAGAAGCACAACAATAACTGCCGCAATCCAGTATTTCAGCATATCGTCTCCCTGATCTTTCTCTCAGTTATTGCCGGTTTTGTCTGAAACCTGTCTGTCCTGTGTCAGGATATTTGGGGGAAGGGGCGGCAGAACAGGCAGGATAAGGTTGTTCCGCCCTGTCTCTGTCCTGCCCGTCAATAGCTGCCGGGCAGGCTTTTGGCCGAGGTCAGCGAACCGGCAAAGAATGCCATATTGGCAGCGGCAATCAGCGCTGCGGCCTGTGCATCGGTCTGCGCCAGTCTGGCATCAAGCAATGCATTATTGGTCTCATTCACCATGGTAATGGTGCCGAGGCCGTTTTTGTAGGATTCCAGTGCTGCATCAAAGGCTACGGATGAGGTCTGTACCAATGTTGTCGCGGCTTTATTGGCGGCAAGTGCTGTTTTCAGCGTGTTGGAAGCCACCACGATCTCGGTCACAGCATCAAGCTGCACGCGGCGGAAAGTTTCCGCTGCGGCATCGGCCGTGGACTGGGCGTTTTTCAGCTGTGCAGCCCGCAAGCCGCCATCATAAAGCGGCATGGTTGCACCAACCAAAACACTGCGCTGTGAAGACTGATTGCCAATATCCGGCAGATTACCGGCGTTGAAACTGCCGGAATTGGAAGACAGGGTTGCGGCCACAAAGACCTTGGGCATAAAGCTGGCCTGAGCTGCTTTAATGCCGGACTGGCTTGCCTGCACGGCTGCGTAGCTTGCCAGCACATCAGGACGGCGTGCCAGAGCGCTTTCCAGTGCTGATTGCGTAACCCCGTCAAAATTGGCGGGTAGCTTGCGGTTCAGCGCGGCATCAACCTTAATATCCAGTGTGGCATTGACACCCATTGCTGCCAGCAGCAGTTGATAGGTATTTTGCTGTTGTCCCTGTGCACGCACCACGCGCAGTTCCGACTGGGCAACCTGTTGGCGTGCCAGCGCCAGTTCTACCGTTGTGGCGCGGCCTTCTTTGAGCTTTGCCTGCACGGCGGCCAGCACAGATTTACTGTTTGCAAGGGTCTGCGCGGCGATACGCTGGCCGGAAAGGGCAGCGCTATATTCGTAATAAGTACGGGTAACGTCGAAAATCACCTTCTGATGCATGGCATTATAGGTGACATTGGCGGCAAAGGACACCTGACGTGCGGCAGCTGTAAGGGCTGCACGCTGGCCAAAGTCAAAGACCAGCCATTGCAGGGCAATAGACGGGGCAACACCTTTCAGCGTTGTATCAATATCGCGCTGGCCGATCAGCGGAATATCAACCGGCGTGGTGGCTTTTTGCGCACCGCCAATCACATTGGCGGTAATCAGCGGCAATGATGTAGCTTCCGCCATGCCGACAGCAAGAGCCGCCTGTTTGGTCTTTTCCCATGCGGTGCGGGTGGCCGGATTGCTGCGCTGCGCCAGATCAATCAGCTGTGCAAGATTATAGCTGTGGCTGCTGTCCACCGTTACGGGGCTGGCGATCAGCGCCAGAGCCGGATTGGCAGGCACGCTGAAATCGGCAGAGCCGGTATCCTGTTCCGCTTTGCCGGATTTATCCTGTTTGGGAACCCAAGGCTTGTCCGGTGATGGCGGTGCCAGTTCCAGTGCATCTGTTGCGCAGCCACTTAAACCCATGCCGAGAGCAAATGTGGCAAGCACCATCCAAACGGGTGAATATCGTTTATGGCCGGTTGTCATATTTTGCTATCCGCTACAATTATTTCCAGCTGACTAATCTGCATTTCAATCGGGCGCCGCTCCGGATTATCCGGTCTTGTATTTGCAACAATCTCCGGTGGTCTGTCCTGCGGCGATTCATTACTGAGGATTCGCTCAGACAATACATGCAGGCGCACGGAAAAGTCAGTCATGTTTTCGGCGGAGAAGTAAATCTCCTTGTTCAGTGTGGCAAGAACATCCACACAAGACCTGTAGGCCTGTTCCTGCGCCGGTGTCGGCCGCAAAGCCGTTGGCTCAAAGGGTAAAAGGTAAAAACAATAACGCACTTCGCCCAAAGCCTGTTCGGCTTCTGATGCGGTGGCAATTTTTTCCATGCGCTGTTCCGGCGGGGTGGCGGCCAGTGCTGAAAGTTTGCCCAGCGCTTTGGAGAGGCTGCGGCGCATGGTTTCGCTGGCAGGTGTTGGCCAAACCAGCGTAGAAACCAGATAAACCGCAAAATTACCAACCAGAATACCGATAATACGGTCGCGTGCCGTATCCATGTCCGTGGTCGGGCCAAAGCCCTGCAACACGGTCAGCGTAAAGGCCAGTCCGATCTGCACACCGCCATAGGAAATTTTTTCCGAGCCAGCCGTAACCCATGCCGAGAGCAGTGCCACAAAAAACACCAGCACCATCAGCGCACTGACAGATTCCATATGCGGTGTCAGATAGATGAGCGAGCCGATGCCGATGGCCGCGCCGATCAGGCAACCGCTGATACGCAGCAGCAATTTATGGATTGTATCGCCTGCCGTACCCATTGAGGCTACATAGCAGGTGACCATAGCGGTATGAATGCCCTGCCAGTTAATCGCGGCATAGAACATATAGCACAAAATGGCAGCCAGCGTGGTCTTCAGGGCAAAGCGTTGATAGACCGGATTGGTAAAGGCATCCGGTGCGAAGAAACTGTCATTCTCGCCTTTCGCATAGGCGGTTTTCTCAAAACCGGCAATATTGCGCAGCGCCTGTAAAAGGCCGCTGAGCGCCGTATTGCCCTGTTTGTCTTCGGTCTCATGGGGTGCCGGATCGGGCAGGGGGCTGCCTGCATCCAGTGCCTGCACCATTGTATCAATCTGGCCCTGATAGTGCTGACGGGTCGCCTCCGGCACGGTTTCCGGCAAGGCGGAAACGGCAAACATCAACTGATAGGAAGCCGGAATATCGGCCTGAATCTTCGCAGCTTTTTCTTTCGATGTCTGATGCAGAATATTGATCAGCATAGAGCGCTTATTACTGTCATCATTTCCGGTTTCCAGCTTGTCTCTGAGCGGACGGCTTACGGAAGGCAGGGCAAGTTGCAGCGCATTGCGCGCGGCAAGCAGTCTTTCGCGCAATTCTTCGCGTTGCAGGGTCAGGCTCCAGCGGCCGAAAAACAGGCTGAAACCGGCAATCACAAACATAGGCAGGATCGACATTTCCGACGCATAGCGCAGCGCCATCGAGATCACGCCATTGATGGGAACCTCATTCACCAAGGTCAGAATAAAGGCGATAATCAGCGCAACAATACTGCCGCCTTCACCGAGTTTGCTGGCAGCGCCGATGAAAATAAACACATAGGAAACAAGGATCATCACCAGAATGCGCACAAGTGCGGATTCAACCGTTGCCTGCACCACCGGTATCATTAAGGCAACCAGCAAGGTAACAGCAATGATCGCGGCGCTGGCGACAATGGTATTTTCCGCGCCGTCCGCCTTCATCAGAAAAATCACCAGATAGCAACTGATCGCCGATTCCGGAATGTGGAACATCATGGCGAGACCGGCAACAAGAGCGCATACGGCAGCAACACGCCATGCGGTTGCGCCGCGCCCCGGAAATGGCGCCAGATCCGCTAATGTTTCGCGGAGTGCTTCGCGGAATGTGACGTCAGCACTTGTTGCCATTATGCACAGTCACAACGGCTGAGGCACCAACGCGGGTCAGCTCTGCAGGGGGATCAATCAGTTTAACGCGAACCGGAAAGCGCTGGGCAATCCGCACCCAGTTAAGGGATTTGGGCACATAAGGCAGATTGCGCGGAATATTGATCAGTTCTTCTGAACTGACGCCCCAGCCAATTCCTTCAATACGGCCCTGAATTTTTACAGCATTATTGGCAAGAATACGCACGGTTGCGCAGTCACCGACTTTGATTTCACCAAGCTCGGTTTCAGGAAACGTTGCTGACGCATACCAGCTTGAAGCGTCAATCAGTGTGAATACCGATTGCCCCGGCGCAATAATCTGGCCGGTGCTGTTGATAATGCCGACAATATGCCCGTCATGGGGGGCATAGACTTTGCTGTTGTCGAGATTGTGCTGTGCCAGTGCAAGAGCGGCCTGCCTTGCGCGCACCAGTGCTTGTGAGCTGTCGAGTGTGCCAACAAGCGCATTGGCGGCTTCGGCCTGTTTGACGGCCTGTGTCAGGCTGATCTGCGCATCATTGCGCAAGGTGCGGGCATCATCAACCTGCTGTTTGGTGACATAGCCTTTGGGGCTCAGCGCCTCAAGACGCTTCAGCGATGTTTCGGCAAGATCAAGATTGGTGCGGGCGCGGGCAACCTGCTGGTCGGCAATCTGCGCATTCTGCGTTTCGGCTTTCAGCGTGCGGCGCTGGGCTTCAAGCGTAGCCTGCGCAATTTCCAGATCTGCTGTGGTCTGTTCCACAATCAGCTCAAGCGGCTTCGGATCAAGCGTAAACAGCAGATCGCCTTTGTTAACGCGCTGGTTTTCCTGCACATCCAGCGTGAGAATGCGCCCCGGCACGGTTGCGGCAATATTGACAATACTGGCGCCGACCACCGCATCTTCCGAGAGCGGGTTATTATGCGCCTGCCGCAGATAGAGCCAGCCGGCAATAATGGCAGCCACAATGGCAACGCCTGTCAGAGCGGTGCCGAGGATGTTGAACCCTTTTTTGCTATAGGCGTTTGTTTCCATATTCACCGACCATATACAACAAGCGCCAGTCCGCAGGCGATGGCGATGACCATTGCCGTATAAGCAGTCAGACGAAAATTCAGAAGATTATCAATCCCCGTGCGGATGAAAATTGCGCGCAACAGCAGCACAATAATCAGGGCGATAAACAAACATGACATCCAGGAGGGGAAATATGCCCCGAATAATGAAAATGAAGGGCCTGACAGCACTTTAAACGCCCCCGATAATGACCGCACTTATACAGAACACGAGATTGCCGGCCGCGCAATGCCAATACTGGAGAAATGCACGCGGTAATACCGGCATAAAGGTCTTTCAGACCCTGATTTATTAAGAATCGATTTCCAACCTATATCAATATTATCATGCATTATGAAAGTTATATTGTCGCCGAACGATCCGAAAATGCGGGGATACAGTTAAAATTGCGGCTGTCTGTATATGTTTTGATATTTTACTTTAAGGACGATTTTAAAAGTTAATACTTAAATTAAAATTGCTCATATTGTTCGTAAAAGGCTGTGTGACTGAAATGTTAAATATAATTTAAGAAAATATCATTGATTTATCTTAATGGCTTTATTATCAGGAAAGAGGGGTTATTAAATAAGAATATAATAAAGTTACTATTTGGAAATCTTCTTAACTACAAAGGAAATTCGGTATGAGTAGTAAGTCTGAGAAGTCGCAATTCAGTGGTTTGGATGATGTTTACGCATCACTTGAACTGTCCGCATCTTTACCTAAGACCAAATTTCCTGAAAACGAGCGTGATCCGCGCAACGTCTTTGCAGCGGTACGCGATGAGCTGATGCTCGACGGTAATTCCCGTCAGAACCTCGCAACATTTTGCCAGACATGGGTTGATGAAGAAATCCGTGAGCTGATGGATCTGTCGATCGACAAGAATATGATCGACAAGGATGAATATCCGCAGACCGCTGAAATCGAAGCACGCTGCGTGCATATGATCGCGGATTTGTGGAACTCGCCGGATGCTGCCAATACAATGGGCTGCTCCACCACAGGTTCCTCTGAAGCTGCGATGCTTGGCGGCCTTGCCCTGAAATGGCAGTGGCGCAAAAAGCGTGAAGCTCAGGGCAAATCCACCGATAAGCCGAATATGATCTGCGGCCCTGTGCAGATTTGCTGGCACAAATTCGCCCGTTATTTCGACGTTGAGCTGCGCGAAATTCCGCTGGAAGGCGACCGCCTGATCATGAGCCCTGAAGAAGTGCTCAAACGTGTGGATGAAAACACCATTGGCGTTGTGCCAACCATGGGCGTGACCTTCACCTGTCAGTATGAGCCGGTTAAGGCGGTTCATGATGCGCTTGACAAGTTGCAGCAGGAAACCGGTCTTGATATTCCGATGCATGTGGACGGCGCCAGCGGCGGTTTCCTCGCACCGTTCTGCGCACCGGATATTGAATGGGACTTCCGTCTGCCACGCGTCAAATCCATCAATACATCCGGCCATAAATTCGGTCTGGCACCGCTGGGTGCGGGCTGGGTTGTCTGGCGTGAAGCCTCCGATCTGCCGGAAGAGCTGGTGTTCAATGTGAACTATCTCGGCGGTAATATGCCGACTTTCGCACTGAACTTCTCGCGTCCGGGCGGCCAGATCATCGCGCAATATTACAACTTCCTGCGCCTTGGCCGTGATGGCTACGCGAAGATTCACAATGCCTGCTATGACACAGCGCAATATCTGTCTGCAGAAATTGCCAAGCTCGGGCCTTTTGAAATCATCTTCAACGGCGACAGCCAGCAGGGTATTCCGGCACTGGCATGGAAGCTGAAGGAAAATGCGAATATCGGCGGCTATACGCTTTATGATTTCGCTGACCGTCTGCGCAGCCGCGGCTGGCAGGTGCCTGCTTATTCCATGCCTGCCCATCGTGAAGATCTGGTGGTGCAGCGCATTCTGGTGCGTCACGGCGTCAGCCGCGATCTGGGTAGCCTGCTGATTGATGATATGAAGCGTGCGCTGGATTATTTCGAGAAACATCCGGTCACCAAGCCGCTTTCTGCTGCGGAAGCCGGTGGTTTCAATCACGGATAAGGTCAAAGCCTCAGGCGGGCTGCGGTCATAGTCTGAGGCTTCTCCCGTTTATGACCAGGAGGCGGCGCTTCGCAATCCGGAGTGCCGCTTCCGGCTCTGCCTGATAAAAGGCATAGCCGGCATTTGCCTGACCTTGCGCGCAATAGCGCCTGCAATCTCAGGGCTGAAATTTCTGAAATATACTTCTTCTGTTTCGTGTTGATGCCATCGTCCGCAACCGGCTCAGCCCGCTGATCTTTTCGGGTCATATGCGCCGCTGCCGGTTTCTGCATTAAGGAGAATTGCATGGCTACTCCCCCAAAGACCAGTCCGGCCAAACAACTGTCATTGCTGGGCTTTTTCGCAATCACTGCCTCTATGGTCATGGCAGTTTATGAATATCCGACATTCGCGACTTCCGGCTTCAGTCTGGTTTTCTTTTTGCTGCTCGGCGGCATTCTCTGGTTCATTCCTGTGGGCTTGTGCGCTGCGGAAATGGCAACGGTTGAAGGCTGGGAAGAGGGCGGTGTTTTCACCTGGGTTTCCAATACGCTGGGTGAGAAATGGGGCTTTGCCGCGATTTCTTTCGGCTATTTGCAGATTGCGGTCGGGTTTATTCCGATGCTCTATTTTGTGCTTGGCGCGTTGTCTTATATTCTCAACTGGCCTGCACTGAATGAAGATCCGCTGACCAAAACCATTGCGGCGCTGATCATTCTCTGGGGGCTGGCCTTTACCCAGTTCAGCGGCACCAAATATACGGCGCAAATTGCCAAGCTCGGCTTTTTTGGTGGTATTTTGCTGCCTGCGGCTTTTCTTGTGGTGCTGGCAATCGGCTATCTTTCCAGCGGTGCGCCGCTGGCCATTGAAATGTCTGCCGCTACTTTCTTCCCTGATTTCACACAGATCGGCACGCTGGTGGTCTTTGTGGCTTTCATTCTCAGCTATATGGGCGTTGAAGCTTCGGCCACCCATGTCAATGAAATGAAAAATCCGGGTCGCGATTATCCGCTGGCCATGTTGCTGCTGATGATTGCCGCGATCTGCCTCAGCTCCATTGGCGGTCTGTCTGTTGCTTCGGTTATTCCGCATGCGGAGATCAATCTTTCCGCAGGCGTAGTGCAGACATTTAAAGTGCTGATCACCCATTATGGTGCAGGCTTTGAATGGGCCGTGCGCATTGTGGCTGCATTGCTGGTGCTGGGCGTTCTGGCGGAAATCGCCTCCTGGATCGTCGGCCCGTCCCGCGGCATGTATGTCACCGCGCAGAAGGGCATTCTGCCGGCCTCTTTCGCCAAGGTGAATAAAAACGGTGTGCCGGTCACGCTGGTGATTTCACAATTGCTGCTGACATCGGTAGCGCTGATCGTGCTGACCAATACCGGCGGCGGCAGCAATATGTCATTCCTGATTGCGCTGGCGCTGACTGTGGTGATCTATCTGTGCAGCTATTTCCTGCTGTTTCTGGGCTATATCCATCTGGTGCGCAAACAGCCGGAGAAGAAACGCTCGTTCAATGTTCCGGGCGGTAACGGCTTTAAAATTCTGGTGGCATCGGTTGGTTTTGCCATTTCGGCAGTGGCTTTTGTGGTGTCTTTCTTCCCGCCAAGCTCATTGCCGGGTGCCTCTGCGGATGAAACCTATGTGATCCTGCTGGTGGTCAGTTTCGTGATTGTTTTTGCTCTGCCATTCATCATCTATGCGGTGCATGACAAGCGCGGCAAGAAAACCAATGTCACATTGGTGCCGATCAATACGCAAAACGCACCGGCCGGTCATTTCTTCCTCAATCCGCGTGCCCGTTCACCGCATCATCTGGTGGTGAATGATACGCAAACGCCGGTCGGGAAATAAGCTGACTGGTCTATTCAACGACAAACCGCACCGGTTCCTGCAAGGCAACCGGTGCAATTCTGTCCGCACCGGCTTTGCAAAACAACCGGTGCATTATTGATTTGAAAACAAGATCAAAGCAGTGTGCCGGAATTTACTGTAGATGATGATTGTTCCTTGAATATAAAATCTTTGACAGATACTTGTTTTATCATGAAAACCGGCTTCAATAGTTTCATAACTTCGAAGGGAATATAGTGTGTCTTTGATTTCAACACTGATGCCATTTATCACAGAAGCGCCGTCCTGGCAGGTTCCGGGCGATGTCTGGCTGGCATGTACGGCTCTGTTATTCCGCGATAATAGCGGCGGCGCCTATGCAGGGCGCACGATGGAATTGTCGATGGAACTGCCTTATGTGGTGGCAAGTATTCCGGCAGGACACCAGTTCTCATCTTCGGTGGAAGGCCATGATCCGCTCAGCTTCCAGTCGAAATATAATATTTTCGCCATCACTGTTCCCAATGGCAGCCTTGCCGATCTTAAAATCGTTGAAGGTCTGAACGAACAGGGGCTGACATTCAGCGTGCTGGCTTATGCCGGTGCTTCCGGCCCTGCTGCCAATGCTCTCAAGACCAAGGCGCTGCTCGCCGCTGTTGATCTGGGCGCATGGGTGCTTGGTCAGTTTGCCAATGCTGATGAGGTTAAAGCCGCACTGGCTGAAAACACAGTGATCCTGACATCGCTGGCACCGCTGCATGGTGCGCAGACCCCGTTCCATTTCGTGGTGCATGACCGTTCCGGCAAGTCGATTGTGATCGAATTTTCCGATCAGAAGCAGAATGTCTATGACAATCCTGTGGGCGTGATGACCAACGGTCCGGAATTTACCTGGCACCTGACCAATCTGAACAATTATACATTCCTGAATAATATGGATCAGTCGACCGGTAAATTCGGTGATTTGCAGGTGGCTCAGCCGGATTCCGGTATTGCCACAGCCGGTCTGCCGTCTTCCAACACATCTGTTGGTCGTTTTATCCGTGCCGTTTATTATGCGCATTTTGCCGAGAAAACCGCACCGGAAAAAACCATCCGCACGCTCGGCCATGTGATGAATAATTTTGACCGTCCGCGCGGCATCACGATTGATCCGAAACAGTCCGGCGGGCTGCAAGTGGAAGGTATTGCAGCTGACACTCAGGATTATAAAACCGAATATACATCATGGACGGTGCTGGGTGATCTCACCAAGAACGAGTTCTATATCCGCACCTATGACGGCATCAATTTTATCAAGTTCGATCTGAACCGTCTGTTTGCACAGACCCAGTTGAAAGCCGCACCGCTTGATAAAATTTCGCAGATTGAAACACTGGATGCAACAGACATTCTGCTGAAATAAAGTCGGCTGATGACAGAATAGAAAAACGGCAGGAACACCGCTGTTCCGGCCGTTTTTATTGGGGTCAATCAGAAGCGGTAGGTGACACCGACAACAGGGCCTTTCAGCGTCGTGTCAAACACATGGCCGCTCTTGTCATAATTCACGCTCAGGACTTTATAGCCTAATGAGGCTGAGAGCTTCTCGGTAAAGGCATAATTGACTGTGGCCAGCGCTTGCCATGTCTGTTTGGAGCCGACACTGAAGCCGCCGAAATCAGCCTGAGCCTGCACCGAGAATTTCGGTGAAAAATTATAGAAAGCACGCAGGCCGAGCAGCGGATCAACCCAGCTGAAACTTTCGCCATAAGTGACCGAAGTCGTGCGATAATCAATCGTTACATCATTGGAGACATGCCAGATGCGCACGCCTCCCAGCACATCAAGGGTCAGCTTGTCATCATCATAAAAGCGGTAGCCGCCTTTAAGTGCTGCGGTAAACTGCTTGGAATCCACGCTGGCGCTTAAGCCCTGCACATTGCCGATAACCGGCAGGTCACGGATATTCTGGCCATCTGTTGTGTAAATATACATAGCATCAGCCGAGAAGACGAAGCGGTCGTAACGTCCCCAGAGATCAACAAAGCCACCGAAATTGAGATCTTTCATAATATCGCCGAAAGATTTCTCAATGCCGATGGTCGGTGCGCGGCGGAACGGGGAAATATCACCGCGAATGCCCGATGCCCACATATAAGGGGTGATCTGCAAAGCCCAGACCGGCTTGTCGCTTACTGCCGGTGCAGCAGGCTCGGCAGGGGCGATAATGGCATCCGCAGCAACAGCCTGTCCTCCCAGACTTGCTGCAAGTATCAGACCAAGAATAAACTGCTTCTTCATGTTTCCTCGTTCATGCCGCCGGCGTGTATTTCACAAAACATACTCTATTGTTCGCAATACACGGTTTGGGTCAGGAAGATAAAGTATTTTTATGAATCCGCCCGTCTTTTATGATCAGTTTCATGTTGTTATCGGGGTCTGCAATCAGGGATATATCGTCCAGCGGGTTGCCGTCGATCAGCAAAACATCGGCCAGTGCGCCGGTTTCAATTACGCCGACAGGTGCGGAATAAGGATTGCGCATACCCGACATTGCCAGCAATTGCGCATTGGTGCCGGTTGCCATTTTCAGCACATCGGCATTGTCAAACCAACGGGCGATCTTGGCAAGCTGTCTGCCTTGTGAGGCGGTGCCTTTCGGGTTGAACAGAATATCCGTGCCCCATGCCATATTCACATTATATTTGCGGCCAAGATCGAAAGCGCGTTTGGTGCCCTCGGCAATCATTTGCTGCTGATCGCGCTGCACCTGCGAAGCATAGACATTGGAATCCTCATCGGCGAGGAATGGCTGAATGCTCCACCATGCACCGGCATCAGCCATGCGCTTGACAGTTTCTTCATCGGCAAGCTGGCCATGTTCAATGGATTTTACGCCGCAGGCCAGCGCGCGCTGAATGCCGGGCGAAGTATAGACATGAGCGCAGACATAGGTGCCCCAATCCGAAGCCGCATCCACCGCCGCACGGATTTCCTTTTCCGTAAATTGTATCGAATCCAGCGGGTCAAAGGTGGAGGCCACACCGCCGCCGACCATGATTTTGATCTGGCTTGCGCCGAGCATCAGCTGCTCACGCACGCGGCGCAGCACTTCCGCCTCACCATCTGCAATCGCAGCAATACCGGAAGCCTCGGCAATGCTCAGATCATTGGCGCTGTGGCGGGGCAAATCGGTGCGCTGGCGGAAATCGCCATGACCGGAGGTTTGCGAAACCATGGCGCCGGAAGGATAGATACGTGGTCCGGCAATATGGCCTTCATCAATAGCGCGTTTCAGAGCGAAAGACGGGCCGCCTGCATCACGGATGGTGGTAAAGCCGCGCAACAATGTGCGGCGGGCTTCTTCCGCAGCGATCAGATGAATATAAGCGCTGTCCGAGGTCATGGCGACGAGTTGCGGAATAGCGGCAATAATACTGTGCCAATGGGCATCAATCAGTCCCGGCATCAGCACACGGTTACCGCCGTCAATCACTTGCGCATCGGCAACAGTTTCACCGGCTTTAAGAATGCCGGTAATGGTTTTGCCATTGATCAGCAGGCTGCAATTTTCCTGCAGTTTCGCGGATTTGCCGTCAAAAATACGGATATTATCAAGCAAAAGCGGCTGCTGCATATTTTGCGCAAAGGCTGGCAATGCACTGCTTGCGGCAGCGGCGGCCATTGTGGCGGTAAGGCCGCGCAAGACTGAACGCCGCGACAGGGTTGCACCGATCCGCTCATTCAGTCCGGTTACAACGCTGCTGTGACATAAACAGCCGAAACCATGGGCAAATTCTGCGTATCGGGTGCCGAAACCAGCTTTCATCGGGTAATCCTTCAGCTTGATATTTTTAATTACAGTACAGAGGCTGTTCCGGCCGGACTTGTAATCATGCCTTGCCGGTAAAGCTGTTGCGCTGCTTCGATAGCTTTATATCTGACAAGATAGGGCGCGGGTATGGTAAGGCCATGTTTTGGCGATGAAAAAAAGCGGCGATATGAAGTTCTTATGCATTTATTGCATTTCGGTGCAGGAATTGTTCCGGAATAAAGTAGAGGAATGTTTAAAAATCCGGTGAATAAATGTCCGGAAGACGCTGCAGCATTTCAGCTCACACATTTACCTGCGCCGTCATTCGTGATAATGGCAAAAATGTGGCATTGTTATTATCTTGTCATATATGGCCGGTTTTTAACTTGCCACTATGGGACAGGCAGTCACAAACAGCCAGAGGCCGTCTCCTGCAAGCCATCGCAGTTTTTCCTACGGGGATTTTGTGAGGGGGCAATAAATCAGCAAACGTCAGGGCGCCTTACCCGCAAAATCTGACAGGGAGCAACCATGCTGGAAAAGCTTTTCAACCTGAAGGAACATAAGACCAATGTGCGCACGGAAGTGCTGGCCGGTCTGACAACCTTCCTCACAATGTCCTATATTATCTTTGTTAATCCGGACATTCTCTCCACAACCGGCATGGACCGGAATGCGATTTTTGTTGCGACATGTCTTGCCGCAGCGCTTGGTTCGGTCGTCATGGCATTTGTTGCCAACTGGCCGATCGGTATGGCTCCGGGTATGGGGCTGAACGCGTTCTTCGCTTTCACCGTTGTCGGTATTATGGGCTTCAGCTGGCAGCAGGCGCTGGGTGCGGTTTTCATTTCCGGTGTGATCTTCTTCATCCTCACCATCTCCGGCATCCGCAGCTGGCTGGTTGACGGTATTCCAAAATCCCTGCGCAGTGCTATTGCCGCCGGTATTGGTCTGTTTCTGGCGCTGGTCGGGCTGAAAAGCTCCGGCGTGATTGTCGGTAATGAAGCAACTTTCATCACTCTCGGCGATCTGACCAAGCCTGCGCCATTGCTGGCTATTTTCGGCTTTTTCATCATGGCTATTCTGGATGCGCTGAAAATTCGCGGCTCCATCCTGATCGGTATTCTGGTGGTAACTGTTGTATCCATTCTGATGGGTTACAGCCAGTTCGGCGGCGTATTCTCCGCACCGCCAAGCCTGATGCCAACTTTCCTGCAGCTCGATATTCTGGGCGCTCTCCATGTGGGCTTCTTGCAGGTTGTTCTGGTTTTCGTTCTGGTTGAAGTGTTTGACGCAACCGGTACCCTGATCGGCGTGAGCAAGCGCGCAGGCCTGATCCCTGAAGGCAAGCCGAACCGCCTGAACCGTGCGCTGTTTGCAGACAGCACCGCTATTATCGGCGGCTCGCTGATCGGCACCAGCTCCACCACTGCTTATGTGGAAAGCGCATCGGGCGTGCAGGCCGGTGGCCGCACAGGTCTGACCGCGCTGGTTGTGGCACTGCTGTTCCTTGCAGCTCTGTTCATTTCGCCTCTGGCCGGTTCCGTTCCTGCCTATGCAACTGCACCGGCACTGATCTATGTCGCCTGTCTGATGATGCGCGAATTGTCGGAAATCGAATGGGATGATGTCACGGAAGCTGCACCGGCTGCTCTGACCGCTCTTGGTATTCCGTTCACTTATTCGATCGCCAATGGTCTGGCTTTCGGCTTTATCAGCTATGTGCTGCTCAAAGCCTTCTCCGGCAAATGGCGGTCAATTCATCCGGCAACATGGATTGTTGCGGCGCTGTTTGTGCTCCGTTTTGCCTATGTGCATTAATTAGCAGAACAGCCTTTGTAAAATCATCAGGCCGCCGGACTTACCCGTCCGGCGGCCTGATTTTTATCCGCTCACAGAAAGCTGAAGAGCGGGCAGTAAAGATTGCTCTCGATCTTCATGAATTGGCATGATAGGGCTTGTGGTTCTGGTGCTTCGGGCGAAATGTACCTGACACAGAAAAAATAATGCTTTTCTGAAGTTCCAACCAAAAAATACAGGCATTTTCCGGCTCGTCATGAGAACGGGTTTGCTTTCAGCGCCGGCTTTGCCGGTGACGAGGCTGTCGGGAGGCGGCTGAATATGACTGCAATTGCGCAGACACCGGCGGGTAATCGCTGGGGCAGGGAAATCATTGCTTCTTTCAAGCTGGGCTGGCCGCTGATTTTTACAAATCTGTCGCAGGCTGCGCTCACGGCAACAGATGTGATTCTGATCGGCCGTCTGGGTGCCGACACACTGGCCGCTGCGGTGCTTTCTACCAGTTTCTACCATTCGATGATGATCTTCTGCATGGGGCTGGTTTCAGCCACGCTACCGATGATGGCGATGGCGCTTGGCCGCAACCGGCATTCTGTGCGCGATGTACGCCGCACGGTGCGTCAGGGCTTCTGGACAGCGATTATCGTCTGTATTCCGTTCTGGATTTTGCTGTGGCAGGCAGAAAGCGTATTCCTGTTTATGGGGCAACGTCCGGATATTGCCGCCCATTCTGTGCAATTGATGCATACGCTGCAATGGGCAATGCTGCCTTATCTCGGCTATATCGGCCTGCGCTCGTTTCTGGCGGCGATGGAGCGTCCTTTATGGACATTGCTGATCGCGCTGTTTGCCATCCTGTTCAATGCGATCACAGCTTACAGTCTGATTTTCGGCAAATTCGGCATGCCGGAACTGGGGTTGCGCGGTGCCGGTATTGCCACAACCACATCCAGCTGGATGATGTTTTTCGGTCTGGTGATTGTGGTTTCCACCCATAAGAAATTCCGCCGTTACCGTCTGTTCGGCCGTTTCTGGCGTCCGGACTGGCCGCGTTTTCTGGAACTGTGGCGTATCGGTTTTCCTATGGCGCTGACCTTTGCTTTTGAAACCACAATTTTCTATGCGGCTGTGTTGATGATGGGCAAAATCGGCCCGACATCACTGGCAGCGCATGCGGTAGCCATGCAGATTGCATCGCTGAGTTTCATGGTGCCGCTGGGCTTCGGGCAGGTGGCAACCGTGCGTGTTGGCCGTGCCTATGGTGCGGGCAATCGTGAGGCTGTGGCCTATGCAGGCTGGAGCGCCTATATTTTGGGTGTGGGCTTTATGGCTTTCATGGGGCTGATGATGATTTTGATCCCTAAAGTCTTTATCAGCGCGTTTTTGAATATTCATGATCCGGCCAATGCCGAGGTTATCAGCCTGTGTATTTCATTCCTTGTTTTTGCGGCTTTGTTCCAGATTGTTGACGGAGCACAGGCCGTGGCGGCAGGCATGCTGCGCGGGCTGCGTGATACGCGCATACCGATGTATCTGGCTCTGTTCGGCTATTGGGGTGTCGGCCTGCCTCTTGGCGCGCTTCTTGCCTTTACCTTCAAGTTTGAGGGCCGGGGCGTGTGGATCGGGCTGGCCAGCGGGCTGGCAATTGTTGCGGTGCTGATGACACAGCGCTGGATCAACCGCGACAGGCTGAGTAATGTTATCTATATTAAATAAAAGTGCAGCCGCAGGGGGGAAATCTCTGCGGCTGTTTTTTATGATGCACAGATATTTCTCCGTGTATTTTCACAAAAAAAGCGCGATCTTGCGCAGTCTGCTCATTGATATTGCCTGCGTGCGTTGAAGACCGGTATAAAAACATTGCATGCGCATGGCTGATCGGAAATATAGTGTCGCCAATACAACAGTGAAAATGCTGAGAGTGAAAAATGCGTTTTTTGAATTATTTCGTCATCATCTGCGCTGCTTTGGCTGCGAGCGCTTTCTCTTATGCTCCGGCATTAGCACGGGCTGGCGTACAGGCCGGTTTTGACTGCGGCAAAGCTTCGACTGAAACGGAAAAAGCCATTTGCGCTGATCCGGATACGGCTGAGGCAGATCGTGGCATGTCAATCTCCTATTCCGCGCTGCTTGAGCGAGCAAATCCTGCCTTGAAGGAAGCCTTGCGTGCCGATCAGGCCGAGTTCTTGCGCGTGCGCGCAGAAGCTTTTGAAAGCGAGCTGTCTTCGCGTGACCACAAAACGCAGAGACTGCTTGAAGAAACCGAAATGCGTCAGGAATTTCTGAACTGGATTGCGGTGACTGACAGTTCTTCGCTGGAAGGAAACTGGCGCAATGCACAGGGTGTTGTCGCGGTAAAGAAAAATCCGGCAGGCGATCTCGCGGTTGAAATTGATGTCTCCGATCAGTTCAACGGCAGCTGGCTTTGCACTTTTGAAGGTGTGTTGAAGCAAACCAAAGCAGGTGAGGCAGAGTTTCAGAGTAAGGCCGGGCCTTTGATCTTGCGTCTTGACGGCGCGACCCTGAATATCCCGACGCCGTTTTGCGATGAAAGCACATCGGGGGGCTACGGCTCTGCTGAGGGGACATATTTCCGCGTTGGTGAATAAACGCTCTGCATAGGGAGTTTCCATGCAGGATCTGAATGATCTGAGATTTTTTGTTGTGGTTGTCGAGCAGGGCGGTTTCGCCGCCGCTGCCCGCAAGCTGAATATGCCGCGCTCGCGTCTCAGCCGCCGCATCGGACTTTTGGAAGAAAGTCTGGGTGTGCGCCTTATTCAGCGCACAACACGGCATTTTGCGGTCACGGATATCGGGCAGGAATATTACCGTCATTGTGTGGCGATGCTGGTGGAAGCGGAAGCCGCGCAGGAAGTGATCGACAGGATGCGCTCTGAGCCGCAGGGCGTGATCCGCATCAGTTGCCCGCCGACCATGATTCATTTTCAGATCGGCGATATGCTCACCCGCTTTATGAAGCAAAATCCCAAGGTTGAAATTCTGCTCGACAGCACCAGCCGCCGTGTGGATGTGGTGCGTGAGGGCTATGATCTGGCCTTGCGGGTGCGTTTTCCGCCGCTGGATGACAGTGATCTGATCATTCGCAAATTTGCGGAAAGCCCGCAGCGTCTGGTGGTGCATCCGTCACTGATTGCGGATTTCAAACGCCCGCTCACACCGGATGATCTGGCGCAATTGCCAAGTCTGGCATGGAATACGCAAAAGACGGATCATGACTGGCATCTGGAAAATAAAGACGGTGCCAATCTGGTGATCCGCCATCAGCCGAGGCTGATGACTGAAGATATGGTGACCTTGCGGCTGGCGGCCTTGCAGGGCATCGGCGTGTGTCAGTTGCCGACCATGGTGGTGCGTGACGATTTGCGTGAGGGCAGGCTGGTGGATGTATTGCCGGACTGGGCACCGCGCAGCGGCATCACCCATGCGGCTTTTCCGTCACGGCGTGGCTTGCTGCCATCTGTCCGGTCCTTGCTGGATTTTCTGGCTGAGGACTATGCCAGGCTGGCACGGGAAGATACGGATTACAGCCTGACGTGAAAAAAGGGCACCTCATGGTGCCCTTTTCTGATTTGTGAGTGATTATGGTTTCCAGCGCAGCAAGCGCATGGCATTGGCGGTGACCAGAACCGTGGCGCCGGTATCGGCCAGAATAGCTGGCCACAGGCCGGTAATGCCGAGGATGGTGGTCACCAGAAAAACCAGCTTCAGGCCAATTGCGAGCGTAATATTCTGCTTGATATTGGCCATTGTAGCTTTGGACAGCGCAATCATATTGACCACATCTGTGACGCGGCC
Source organism: Pseudochrobactrum asaccharolyticum (assembly GCA_040392545.1). Lineage (GTDB taxonomy): Bacteria > Pseudomonadota > Alphaproteobacteria > Rhizobiales > Rhizobiaceae > Pseudochrobactrum > Pseudochrobactrum asaccharolyticum_A. The sequence continues at coordinate 187,928 of JBEBVV010000004.1, forward strand.
ATGCATAATGGCGGCATCTGCGGTTTCCAGCGCCACATCCGTGCCGCCGCCCATGGCAATGCCGAGATCGGCTGCGGCCAGTGCCGGTGCATCATTGATACCATCACCGATCTTGGCAACGATCTGTTTGTCCGCTTTCAGTTCACCCACCACGCGGCGTTTGTCTTCCGGCATCATTTCCGCATGCACTTCCATGCCAAGATCACGGCCGATGGCCTCAGCCGTGCGGCGGTTGTCGCCGGTGAGCATGATGGTGCGGATACCCTGCGCCTGCAGGGCTTTCAGCGCCGCACGGGCATCGTCACGCGGTTCATCGCGCATGGCAATGCCACCGGCCAGAACATCCCCGATCATCAGCAGAGAAACGGTTTTGCCCTGATCATTGAGCGCGGCAATGCGCTGCTGGTCGGCATCGGTAATAGCGGTTCTGGCAGCAACAGCTTTGGGCGAGGCGAGCAGAACAGCTTTGCCGTCCACCGTACCGGTAACACCTTTGCCGCCCAGTGCCGCGCCGTCATGCACCTGCGGCAGGGCGATATGACGCTCTTCCGCCGCCTTGAGAATGGCCATAGCCAGCGGGTGACTGGAACCCTGTTCAACCGCGCCGGCAAAGCGCAGCACATCGGTTTCCGAATGGTTGAAGGCAATAATATCGGTCACCACCGGTTTGCCTTCGGTCAGTGTGCCTGTCTTGTCAAAGGCTGTGGCTGTCACATGGCCTGCATTTTCCAGCACTGCGCCACCCTTCATCAACAACCCGCGCCGCGCACCGGAGGAAAGACCGGCAGCAATGGCCGCAGGGGTGGAAATCACCAGAGCGCAAGGACAACCGATCAGCAGAATGGCCAGACCTTTATAAATCCACTCATTCCATTCCCCACCGGTAACAAGCGGCGGGATAATGGCCACAAGAGCTGCCAGCAGCATCACCGCAGGCGTGTACCAGACGGAGAACCGGTCGATAAAACGCTCGGTCGGCGCTTTGGATTCCTGTGCCTCTTCAACCTGCGCGATGATACGGGCAATGGTATTATTCTCGGTGGTAGCTGTGACTTTTACCCGCAAAACCGCATCGGAATTGATGGTGCCTGCGAAAACCCTGTCACCGGCTTCTTTGTTTTTCGGGGTGCTTTCACCGGTCACAGGCGCTTCATTGACCGCGCTGTTGCCGCTGATGACCTCGCCATCGGCAGCAATCCGGTCGCCGGGGCGCACCTGAATGATCGTGCCGAGGCTGAGGCTTGCAGCATCAAGTTCAATAATTTGTCCGTCTTTTTCCACGCGGGCGGTTTTGGGGACCAGATCGGCAAGGCCGCGAATGGAATTGCGTGCACGCCGTGCGGCGACACCTTCCAGCATTTCGCCGATCAGGAACAGGAAGACCACCATGGCGGCTTCCTCAACCGCGCCGATAAACAGCGCACCGACAGCGGCAATGGTCATCAGGGTTTCAATGGAAAAAGGTGTGCCGAGCCGCGCACCGGCAAGTGCCCGCCGCGCAATCGGCACCAGCCCCACCAGCATGGCGGCAGAGAAAATATACAGCGCATAATGCGGCAGAAAATGACCGGCAATATAGGCGGCAATCAGAGCCGCACCGGCCGCCATGGTCAGCCGTGCTTTGCCCTGCTGCCACCATGGCTTGTCATCTTCATCACCGCCGTGATCATGCATATGCAGCGGAGAGGTTTCCTGTGCCTTCTCTGCCTTGTGGTCATGCTTATGCTCTTTATGGTCATGACCTTCATGGCTGTGCTCATGATCATGGTCGCCGGAACAGCTGTGCTTTTCTGTTTCAGGCTCAATCGGTACTGTTGCCTGATTGTCTCCCAGATGGCGGGACTGATAGCCGAGTTTCTTCAACTGCTCCGTAATGGCATCGGCTTCAATGCCTTTATGGGTGACGGTCATTGTGCCTTTGGTCACTGAAACAGTCACATCGCTGATCTGATCACCCAGACGGCGCACGGCAGTATCGATCTTCTTGGCGCAGGAGGCGCAATCCATGCCTTCAACGCGGAATTTATCCTGACGGACGGGACCGGACATCTCCACTTTCCTTTTCTCTTGCAACTTTTAAAAATCACCCTAAATGCTCTAGTGGCTATAGGAGCAAGCGGAAAAATGGACAAAAAAGGGTATACGATCGGTAAGGCTGCACAGCGCAGTGGTGTCAAAGTGCCGACTATCCGTTTTTATGAGCAAATCGGTCTGATCCGTGAGCCGGAGCGCACCGAAAGCCAGCGGCGTGAATATGGTGCGGAGGATATCAAGCGGCTGTCTTTCATCCGCCATGCGCGCGATCTCGGCTTTGATATCAACGACATCCGCGAATTGCTGGCGATGACGGAAACGCCCAATGCGTCTTGTCATGAGGCGGATTCCATCGCCCGCCGCCATTTGCAGGATATTGAAGACCGGATTGAGCGCCTTTCCGCTTTGCGTGATGAATTGCGCCGCATGGTCAGCGAATGCGACCATGGCCGGATTTGTGAATGTCGCGTATTGCAAATATTGGAGGATCACAGCCAGTGCGGCCATGATCATGACCATCCGGTGCAAACGCTTAAATAACGAGCCAGAAGAGGAAAAGACGTGGCTGTTACCATTTACGGGATTAAGAACTGCGATACGATGCGCAAGGCACAAGACTGGCTGAGTGCGCAGAGCATTGCGTTTGATTTTCATGATTATAAAAAGCAGGGTCTCGACCGTGCAAAGCTTGAAAACTGGTGCAAGACACTGGGCTGGGAAACGGTGATCAACCGCGCCGGTCAGACATTCCGCAAGCTTGATGACGCACAAAAGCAGGATTTGACAGAAGCCAAGGCCATTGAGCTGATGCTCGGAAACCTGTCAATGATCAAGCGGCCGGTTCTGGAAAAAGACGGCAAATTGCTGGCCGGTTTCAAGCCTGAAATCTATGCGGAATTTTTTGCCTGAATCGTAAAGGCTGCTTTTTGTCTCTCAAAGAGCAGCCTGTCTTTTATGCAATTCCGGCTCTGCCAGATAATTCTGATAGCTGACGCAACGCACATCCTCACGTTTGCAGACATCACGGGCAAAGTGCTCCAATGCATTCCAGTAAGCGCCGTCATTCATCAGCACGAAGTGAAAGCCCATTTGCAGCGGAATGCGCTGGCCGTTATATTGCTTGTTAAAGGCGGCCATAAAAGCATCATAGCTGCGCTGTTCAAATTCCGCAGCCTGTTCCGGTTTTTCCTTGCCGCCTGAATGGCGCACATAGAGATTGTAATCCATGGCAATGACCGGTTTGGCTTTCGGGCCTTCCGGTATCAAAGGCAGGCCGAAGCTTTTAAGACCTGCAAAGTTTTTCGGCAATTCAGGGCCTGAGGTCACGCCGCTCGCCTGATAGGCAAAACCGCTTTCACGCAAGGCTGTCTGCACCGGCTTGTCATCGGAGAGATAGGGCGCACGGAAACCGGTGATCTTGTTGAAGATCAGATCTTTCCAGCCTTCCGGTTCGCCGTCGATTTTATTGGCTACCCAGGCATTGGCAACAATGGTGCGGAAAGCCTGAATTTCCTGAGCCCAGTCTTTGGCTGACCAGCTTTTACCGTCAAAATGCCCGCAGCCATGGCTGGCAATTTCATGGCCTTCCAGATGCGCTTTCCATACCTGATCAAGCCGTGTGGCAATTTCCGCTTTATTTTGCGCAAAGCCGACATTGGAGCGCCCCGCTTTCATCCGTGGCGGCTGGTATTTGCTGCGGTCAGCCCGTTCCAGATAAAAGACGCAGGAGAGAAAATAGGTGAAATGCGCACCGGTTTCCTGCCCCAAAGCGCGGCTGCGCTGCCAGAGCTTATTATCATGCGCACCGTCAAAAGAGATAATGACCACTTGTTTGGGGTGGCTGTCGGCCTCTGTCTGCTGTGTTTGCGGCAGGATGCCGGTCTCCGTTGCAGCCAGAGCGGATGTTGTGAGGGCTGCGGCACAGAGAAAGGAAGCGGCAAAACGATAAGGCATTACAAATCAGGCTCACAACAAACGTGGGGGAATAAAATCAGGAGAGGCGTTGATAAGATGAAAATGTGGCAAAGCACGGGCATTTTGACGGATTAACTCAACCGCAAAGCCACAGAATTAAGGAATTATGCAGGAATTCACAATCGGGGCTACCATCTGCCGTCGATTCCGACTAAAAGCCGGAGAGGTGGTTTAAAGAGCCGGCGGTTATGCCTGCCGGTTATCTTGATGCATATTCGATATATTGACAAGTTTCACAGGGTATCCATGACAGACGACAGCTTTATCCGCGAAGTCAATGAAGAGCTCCGCTCTGAACAGATGCGCGCTGTATGGCGGCGTTTCGGGCCGGTTTTGATCGGCGGCGCTGTGGCCGTGGTTCTCGGTACAGCGGGTTTCGTCGGTTATGAATACTGGCGCGAAAGCAAGGCCGCTGCATCGGGCGACAAGTTTCTGGCAGCGCTGGAACTCGCAGGCCAGAACAAGAATGATGAGGCGCTCGGCGCTCTGAAAACGCTGGAAGCGGAAGGTGCAGGCTCATATCCTGTGCTGGCGCAGCTGCGTGCGGCCACATTGCTGGAACAGAAAAAAGATCTGGCCGGTGCGGTCAGCGCTTTTGATACAGTGGCAGCCGACAGCAAGGCACCGGCAGCTTTGCGTGATATTGCGAAATTGCGTGCGGCCTATATTCTGGTGGACAGCGGCTCTTATGACGATGTTGCCAAACGTGCGGAAACACTGAGCGCAGACGGCAATCCGATGCGCGGTTCTGCCCGTGAAGTGCTGGGTCTGGCTGCCTATAAAGCAGGGCGCTCAGAAGACGCGACAAAGCTGTTTCAGCAAAATGCTGATGATGCGGCAATCCCTGCCAATCTGCGTCAGCGGGCATCGACAATGCTTGATCTGATGCGCAGCACGGAAACCGATGCAAAAAGCTGAGGCGTTTCAGCTGAAACGCATACAATAATCATTAGAGCGGTTCACACGTAAAACCGCTCTATAAACGGAAAAACAAGCTGAATGAGCTTTACACTCGCAATTATCGGACGGCCGAATGTCGGTAAGTCCACACTGTTTAACCGCATTGTCGGGCGCAAACTGGCGCTGGTCGATGATACGCCGGGTGTTACCCGTGACCGCCGTATTCACGATGGCAAACTCTATGATCTGCATTTCAAGGTGATTGATACCGCTGGTCTGGAAATTGCCGAGGCAGGCACGCTGGAAGGCCGTATGCGCGCGCAGACCGAAGCCGCGATTGATGAAGCCGATGCGGTCTTGTTTGTCATCGACGCTAAAGCCGGTCTGACACCGACGGATATTGAGTTTTCGCAACTGGTGCGCAAATTCAATAAGCCGATTGTGCTGGTTGCCAATAAGTCTGAAGCCCGCGGTGCGGAAGCCGGTCTTTATGATGCATTTCGTTTAGGTCTGGGCGAACCTTGCCCGATTTCTGCTGAACATGGTCAGGGTCTGCCTGATCTGCGTGATGCGATTGTGGAAGCAATCGGCAAGGAAAAAGCTTTCGCGGAAGAAGAAGCCGAGGAAGAATTCACGCAGGAGAAGATCGGCGCTCTGGTGGGCGAGGATGTCAGCGATGAGGATGAGGACGTCATCCCTGAATATGACGCGACCAAGCCGCTGCGTATTGCCATTGTCGGCCGTCCGAATGCCGGTAAATCCACGCTGATCAATACGATGCTGGGGCAGGATCGCCTGCTGACCGGGCCTGAAGCCGGTATTACCCGCGATTCGATTTCCGTTGAGTGGGAATGGCGCGGCCGCGAAGTAAAGCTGTTTGATACAGCCGGTTTGCGCCGTAAAGCCCGTGTGCAGGAAAAGCTGGAAAAGCTTTCCGTGGCCGATGGTCTGCGTGCCATTCGCTTTGCTGAAGTGGTGATTATCGTTCTCGATGCGACAATTCCGTTTGAAAAGCAGGATTTGCAGATCATTGATCTGATTATCCGTGAAGGCCGCGCGCCGATCATCGCTTTCAACAAATGGGATCTGATCGAAGACCGTCAGATGCTGCTGGCTGATCTGCGTGAAAAGACCGAACGTCTGCTGCCGCAGGTGCGTGGTATCCGCGCTGTGCCGATTTCCGGTGAAACCGGCCACGGCATTGATAAGCTGATGGAAAATGTGGAAATGACGCATCGTATCTGGAATACGCGCGTTTCCACCGGCCGTCTGAACCGCTGGCTGGAAGGGGTGATTACCCATCATCCGCCACCGGCCGTTGCCGGACGCCGCCTGAAGGTCAAATATATGACGCAGGTGAAGACCCGTCCGCCGGGTTTCATGGTGTCCTGCTCGCGTCCGGATGTAATGCCGCAATCCTATGTGCGCTATCTGGTCAATGGTCTGCGTGAGACATTTAATATGCCGGGCGTACCGATCCGTCTGTCGCTGCGCACATCGGATAATCCTTTTGCCAGCCGCGCGAAGAAAAAGCGTTGATGTCATTGCTGCATTGCGCATAAAGCCTGTTAAAGCCCTGCCGGAACGCATCCGGCGGGGCTTTTTATTCCCGTAAATCAAGGCCGCAAATCAGGGAGAGGACATGCAGTTGATTTTCCTGAGCCATCCGCAAGTGGTGGTTGAACCGGCCGTGCCGGTGACGCAATGGCATTTGTCTGCACAAGGCAAAGCGGCGTTGCAGGCCTTCCTGGCGCGTTCTGTCTGGCCGGTGCCGGATAGTATTGTCAGTAGTGAGGAGGTCAAGGCACAGGAAACGGCGGCACTTTTAAGCCGGCATTTCAAACGTGATTTTCACACATATCGCGAACTTGGAGAAAATGACCGCTCGGCCACGGGGTTTCTTCCGCCTTCAGAATTTGAACAGGTTGCCGATCAGTTTTTCGCCGAGCCGCAGCAATCCGTGCGCGGATGGGAGCGGGCGGCAGATGCGCAGACAAGAATTTGCAGCGCTGTGGCTGATATTATGGCCGCTTCAGCCAAGGTTCAGCATCAACTGGTGATGATTGCCGGTCATGGTGCAACCGGCACTTTGCTTTATTGTGCGCTGGCGGGGCTGCCAATTTCCCGTATCTATGACCAGCCCTCGCAAGGTCATTACTGGCACTATGATGATGAGACAAAGCAGATGCTGCATCACTGGCGTGCCATTGGTTGAAAGCCGGATGATGATTACAGTCTTGCATCACCTTGTCCGGTTCTGTAGTCAGAACATATGCAGGCGCTGACAGTGCTGCCAGCCTGTAGAAAATTGCAGGAGAGTGCGGCATGGCACAAATCATTTCCACCGACGCGTCATCACTAAAACAGGCCGCCGGTGCTTTGAGCGCGGGCAAGCTTGTTGCTTTGCCGACCGAGACTGTCTACGGGCTGGCGGCGGATGCCACCAATGGCAGTGCAGTTGCCGGTATTTTTTCTGCCAAAGGCCGTCCGCATTTCAATCCGCTGATTGCCCATGTGGCGACACCTGATATGGCCGAACGCTATGTGGTGTTTGACGATATATCCCGTAGGCTTGCGGCGCAATTCTGGCCGGGGCCGCTGACATTGGTGCTGCCGCTGCGTGAGGGCGCTGAAATTCACCCGCTGGTAACGGCAGGCCTGACAACGCTTGCGGTCCGTATGCCACGCGGGCCGGTGCGTGAGATTATTGCCATGCTTGATCGCCCGCTGGCAGCACCGAGCGCCAATAGTTCAGGCCGCATCAGCGCCACATCGGCACAGGCTGTGCAGGATGATCTGGGGGCTAAAATCGAACTGATTGTCGATGGCGGTGCCTGTGTGGTGGGGCTTGAATCCACCATTGTCAAAGTCGACAATGGTGAGGCTTATCTGTTGCGGCCGGGTGGTCTGGCTGCCGAAGAGATCGAGGCCTTTATCGGCCAGCCATTGCACCGGCTGGATCAGCGGGCGGCTATTCAGGCGCCGGGCATGATGGCGTCGCATTATGCGCCGGATGCGGCAATGCGGCTGAATGTGTGTGATGTGCGTGAGGGTGAGGCTTTGCTGGCCTTCGGGGCGCAGCGTGTGGCGGGGGCGGATAAGGCTGTGGCTGTTTTGAACCTGAGCCCTTCGGGTGATCTGCATGAAGCGGCGGTGCATTTGTTTGATTATATGAAAAGGCTGGATGCGGCAGGGGCGAAAACCATTGCTGTGGAGAGCATACCGCATCACGGACTTGGGGAAGCGATTAATGACAGGCTTGCCCGCGCGGCTGCGCCGCGCGAATAGTTAAGTTTGGGCGGCAGCGGCCCACGCGAGTAGTTAAATTTGGGCGGCAGCGCCGCGCGAGTAGCTGATTTGAGACTGCGACTGATGGGATCAGGGAGAGAAGCGTGAGTGATGTGCCGGTAATGTCTGATGAGCTGATCGCGCGTTTTACGGCGATTGTCGGTGAGAAAAACGCATTGCGTGATCCTGCTGATCAGTTGTCTTATCTGAGCGAGCCGCGTGAATTGTTTCATGGCCGTGCGGCTTTGGTGTTGCGCCCTGCAACCGTTGATGAAGTCTCAAATATTATGAAGCTGGCTTTTGAAACGGCAACGCCAGTTGTGCCGCAGGGCGGCAATACCGGCCTTGTCGGGGCGCAACAGCCTGATGCCAGCGGGCGGGCGATTATACTCTCGCTGTCGCGGCTCAATAAAATCCGCACGCTTGATACGACTGGCAATCTGGTAACGGTTGAAGCCGGTGTGGTGCTGCAAAATTTGCAGGAAGCGGTGCATGATGCAGGGCGATTGTTCCCGCTGTCTCTGGGCGCGGAAGGTTCGTGCCAGATCGGCGGTAATCTCTCATCCAATGCCGGTGGTACTGCCGTTCTGGCCTATGGCAATATGCGCGAATTATGCCTTGGTGTTGAAGTGGTATTGCCGGACGGGCAGGTGCTGAATGATCTGCGCCGTGTGAAAAAAGACAATACCGGCTATGATCTGCGCGATCTGTTTGTCGGTGCGGAAGGCACGCTTGGCATTATCACCGCAGCCGTTTTGAAAATATATCCGCAGCCGAAGGGCAAAGCCGTGGCCTATGCGGGTGTGCAGACGCCGGAAGACGTGGTGCAGCTTTTCCGGCTGGCCGCTGATCAGGCGGGATCGGCTTTGACCGGTTTTGAACTGATGCCGCGTATCGGCATTGAATTTACGCTGAAACATATTGAAGGCGTGCGCGACCCTCTAGAAAATGCCTATCCGTGGTATGCGCTGATCGAAATTTCCTCTGCCCGTTCTGAAAGTGATGCGCAGGAAATGATGGAAGCCATTTTGGGTGAAGGTTTTGAGAGCGGACAGGTGCAGGATGCCGCCATTGCGCAAAATGGTGCGCAGGCAGATATGTTCTGGAAAATGCGTGAGGAAATGTCCCCGGCGCAAAAACCGGAAGGCGGCTCGATCAAGCACGATATTTCCGTGCCGGTGGCCTCCATTCCCGCTTTCATTGCAGAAGCCGCTGTGGCGGTGGAGGACATGATCCCGTCTGCCCGTGTGGTCTGTTTCGGCCATATTGGTGACGGCAATCTGCATTATAATGTGTCGCAGCCGGTTGGCGCGGATAAGCAGGCTTTTCTGGCACGCTGGCATGAGCTGAACCACCGCATCCACACCATTGTCATGCACTATAATGGTTCGATCTCGGCAGAGCATGGTATCGGCGCACTGAAACGTGAAGAATTGCGCGCTTTCAAACAGCCGCTGGCGCTGGAACTGATGCGCCGCATCAAACAGGCTTTTGATCCGAAGAATATTATGAATCCGGACAAGCTGCTCTGATCTGTAACTGTTAAAGTTTAAACGCTGAGCCGCCGTTTTGTTAAGAAGCGGCGGCTTAATTGTTAAAAAGACGCCGCTTTGCCCACATGACATTATAAATGAGCGGTAAATATCCACATTTTCAGCCCCGAAAACGCGGTTAGCAAATGCTTTATCCGGCGAAAACTGTGCTTAATGCCGATTTACCTCTGAGGATGCCAGCCTTAACAACTGGTATCCGGCTTTGCGCGATTTTCAGACAATTTTCAGATTTGCGCAGTTGAAAACGGGCAAGCTGCCTGTGGGATGAGCAAAACAGGCTTCTATTGTTTAGCTCTTGTTAAAAATCATAAATAAACGCTGATTTTCATGGTTTAAATGCTGTTTACAGGTGTTGTCAAAACCTTACCGGCGTTTGAAATCTGGTGGGAAACTGTAAACCATTCCGTCAAAGACCGAAGCATTAACCCTGTCATTTAAGCAGATTGGTGAGGCAATCGCGCTATTCTTGCATCCAACGAAGCCACAAAGGCTCGAAAGAAAAAAGAACCGTCAATAAAAACAACAGAGCGGTTCTTAAAGATAACAGGGCGCAAAGACATGAACCAGATGCTGCAAAGACAGGAAAAGCCGGTTTGGGCGAGCAGGGCAATCCGGCTTGATCCTTTTCAGTTTCCCCAGAGCGTATCTTATGCCTCGGCAGGCGAACAGGAAGATGTGACTTTCACCATCAATGAGCGCGGTGCTGTGCTGCGCCGTGTGTTGCCATCCAGCGGCTTGCCGATGTCTGTGGCACTGCCTGCCCATGTTTTTCTTGGCGTAACGGCCCGTGCGGTTGAGGATGAAACCGGTCTGATCACCGTGACGCTGGAACTGATGCACGAAGACCCGCAAATGTCTGTGCCGCTTCTGGTGGCGCATGATCTGGATGATGTGGCTGCCGACTGGCATGCATGGGCCAATGCTTACAAGCTGCCGATGCTGCTGGTAGAGGCTGATGGTGTTGCCCGTCCGCTTTATGACAGTATTGGCGGTGTTGCGGCATCGACGAGCACCGAGCGCCGTCAGGGACAGGAACCGCGCCGCCGCCGTCCGCGCTTTCTGGCACGCCGCAAAACCGGTTCGTTGGGCGTGAGTTTGAAGATTTCAGGCCGCGAGATTATCTCGCGTATTTGAGAAACCAGAGATTATCTCGCGTATTTGAGAAACCAGAGATTATCTCGCGTATTTGAGAAACCAGAGATTATTTCGCGGATTTGAAGACCAGAGGTTATCTCGGGCATAAAAGAATAAACTATGTGATCTCCAGTCACAGAACATGCAAAAACCGTATGCTTGGTGCTTAAAAAGCCGGGCATACGGTTTTTGCAGTTATGACTGCATTATTTTTTGCGGGAGAGGAAAGCGCCGACAGCCTGTGCGGTTTCGGCGGATTTCAGCCGCTCGGCGAAAATCTGCGCCTCACGGTCAATCCGGTCGGTGAGCGGCTCAGTGGCACTGCGTAAAAGATCGCGGGTCAGTTGCAGGGCAACCGGCGGGCGGGCAGCCAGTTTGGCAGCCGTTTGCAGCACCTCCGCCTCCAGCTGATCTTCTGCAACAATGCGCCAGACAATGCCGGCTTCCAGTGCCTGCTGTGCCGTCATGGCTTCACCCATTGCCAGCAGGGCAAAGGCACGCTGATAGCCCATGATTTTAGGCCCCAGCAGGCTGGAACCCGCTTCCGGTATCAACCCCAGATCAACAAATGGCGTATGGAAGACCGAACGCGGCGTGGCAAAAGTCAGGTCGCAATGCAGGTTCAGTGTGGTGCCGACGCCGATTGCCAGCCCGTCCACACCGGAAATCAGCGGCTTGCGGGTCTGTGCCAATATATGCAGAAAATCAATGATCTCGGCACCGAGACTGCCCTGTGACAAAGCCGCATTCATAAAATCCTGCATGTCATTACCGGCAGAAAAAGCGCCGGGCTGACCGAAAATCACGCTCACGCGGATCGCATCATCATTGTCAGCCTGTTTCAGCGCCTGCGCAATGCCGTGATACATATCACGGGTAATGGCGTTTTTTTTCTCCGGCCGGTTGAGACGGATAATCTGCACGCCGTCCTGATAGTCTACTTGAAGAAAATCACTCATAATCAAATATCCTGCAAAAGCTGTGCCGCATGGGTCAGGCTGGCCGCACCCTTGAGAATACTCTGTTTCAGGCCTGCCGTTTCCTGCAAGCTGTTTGCTGCAAAAAACGCAGCAAGAGCAGCCGTATTCTTGTCATGCAGACCGGCTTTTGCGAGATAAAGACTGCCAACGGTCAGAGAGAGCAGGCGCTGATAAGGCGTTGCCCCGCATAGAGCTGTCTGGATATCGCCTTTGACCGTGCAATCTTGCAGAAAACGGGTGGTTTCCTCTGCCGTATTCAGTGCTGTTTCAAGCTGCGGGGCAATGGCTTTCAGTGTCTCGGAGGACTTTGCCTGTTCCGCAACAGTGCGCAGTTCCTGCAGAAAGCCGTGAATATGGCCGCCATTTTCCAGCGGCAATTTACGCATCACCAGATCAATGGCCTGAATACCGTTGGTGCCCTCATAAATTGGCAGGATGCGGGCATCGCGCAGCAATTGGGCAGCGCCGGTTTCTTCAATAAAGCCCATGCCGCCATGAACCTGAATACCAAGTGAGGCCACATCGACACCGCTATCGGTGGAGAAGGCTTTGGCAAGCGGGGTCAGAAGGCTGGCGCGGTTTGCCCAGAAAGCGGCATTGGCACTGTCCGCTTTCGCCATATCCAGCGCCTGCGCGGTCGCATAGCAGATGGAGCGGGAAGCCTGTGTCAGCCCCTTCATGGTCAGCAGCATACGCGCCACATCGGGATGCTCGATGATCGGGCTCATTTCAGCGCCTTTGACGGCATTCAATGCGCGTCCCTGACGGCGTTCGGCTGCATAGGCGCGGGCTTTCTGATAGGCGGCTTCGGCCACGGCAACGCCCTGAATACCAACCAGCAGGCGGGCATTGTTCATCATGGTGAACATGCAGGCGAGGCCCTTATGTTCCTCACCGATCAGATAGCCGACAGCGCCTTTGCCGCCGGTATCCCCAAAGCCGTCACCATAGATCATGGTGCAGGTGGGTGAAGCATGGAGGCCGAGTTTTTCTTCCAGTCCGGCGCAAAACACATCATTGCGCGCGCCCAGAGAATCATCGGCATTGACCAGATATTTCGGCACGAGGAATAAGGAAATGCCTTTGGTGCCTGCCGGTGCATCGGGCAGGCGGGCGAGAACCAGATGCACGATATTATCGGTCAGATCATGCTCGCCATAAGTGATGAAAATTTTCTGCCCGAAAATCCGGTATGTGCCGTCATCCGCCCGTTCTGCACGGCTGCGCAAAGCGCCAAGATCAGAACCGGCCTGCGGCTCGGTGAGGTTCATGGTGCCTGCCCATTCACCGGAGATCAGCTTTTCAAGATAGATGGCTTTCAGTTCATCGCTGGCATGGTGTTCCAGCGCTTCAACCGCACCCATTGTCAAGGTCGAGGCAATGGCAAAGCCAAGCGAGCCGGAATTCCACATTTCCGCAACGGCAACCGAGAGCAAAGTCGGCAGGCCTTGTCCGCCATAGGCCGGATCACCGGTCAGCGCGTTCCAGCCGCCATCTGTCCAGTCTTTATAAAGGGCTTTCCAACCTTCCGTGGTGGTAACCTGTGCATCTTTGAGCCTTGCGCCCTGACGGTCGCCTTTGGTGCGCAATGGTGTGATGCGCGTCTCGCTGAACTTGGCCGCTTCTTGCAAAACAGCTTCGACAATATCCGGTGAAAGCTCCGAAAACAGGTCGGTTTTCAAAAGCTCCGGCAGGCCTGCAACCTGATTGAGTGTCTGATTAATCTCAGCAAGTGGCGCACGATACATCTGCTTCCTCCGTTAGGCGCATTCTGATGCAAGAATGCAGCCGCAATTCTCCTTAATCATTATTGCTATCGGCTTATTACGTAAACGTCAATAAAATCTCTGCGTGTAAAAATAACAAAACCCGCCGGTGAGGCGGGTTTCAAAATTGTTTATGACGGGCTTTTTACAGCACGCTTTTACTGTGCTTTTTCACGTTCAATAGCGCGCCAGCCAATATCTTTGCGGCAGAAACCGCCAACCCAGTTGATTTTTTCAACGCCTTCATAAGCGCGTTTCTGCGCTTCGCTGACCGTCTTGCCGGTGGCGGTAACATTGAGGACGCGGCCGCCATTGGCCAGAAGATCACCGTCTTTATAGACCGTGCCTGCATGGAACACTTTGACATGCGGCAAGGCATCGGCCTCTTCCACGCCCTTGATCACGGTGCCTTTGCGCGGGGAGGCAGGATAACCATCTGCCGCCATAACAACAGTAAGGGCTGCCTCATCACTCCAGCGGATAGAGAGCTGATCGAGCATCGTGTTGGCGGCGGCGAGCATGATAACCAGCAGATCATCTTTGAGGCGGGTCATCAGCACCTGACATTCAGGATCGCCGAAACGTGTATTATATTCAATGAGTTTCGGGCCGTCTTTGGTGATCATCAGACCGGCAAACAACACGCCGCTGAAAGGCGCGCCGATCTCGGCCATGCCGCGCATGGTCGGCTCAATCAATTCACGCATGACGCGGTCGGTCATGGCTTCATCCATGATTGGGGCAGGGGAATAAGCGCCCATGCCGCCGGTGTTGGCACCGGTATCGCCGTCGCCGACGCGCTTATGATCCTGCGCACTGCCGAAAGGCAAAGCTGTGGTACCGTCACAAATGCAGAAGAAGCTGGCTTCTTCACCATCAAGGAATTCTTCAACCACCACTTCGGCACCGGCATCCCCGAAATGACCTTCAAAACAGGCATCGACGGCATCAAGCGCTTCTTCCACAGTCATGGCAACAACCACGCCTTTACCGGCGGCCAGACCATCGGCTTTCACGACAATCGGCGCGCCCTGTGCGCGGATATAGGCCTTGGCCTTCGGCGCATTGTTGAAGCGGCCATAGCTGCCGGTCGGAATATTGAAACGGGCGCAGAGATCTTTGGTGAAACCTTTGGAGCCTTCCAGCTGTGCTGCGGCCTGTGAAGGGCCGAAAACCTTGATACCGGCCTTCAACAGCGGGTCGGTAATACCGGCGACCAAGGGTGCCTCGGGCCCCACAACCACCAGATCAATTTCAAAACTGTGACAGAAAGCAATAACGGCTTCATGGTCATCAATATCGAGATCAATCAGCGTGGCGTGATCGGCAATGCCCGGATTGCCCGGTGTGCAATAGAGGGTGCCGAGCAGCGGAGAAGCCGCCAGTTTCCAGCTCAGCGCATGTTCACGGCCACCGGAGCCGATCAGCAGAACTTTAAGAGCTTCAGAGGAGGAAGAGGTCACGGGCATTTCTCCATAGATTTCAGCATTTCCGGCAAAAACTGGGTAGCGGTTTTGCACCGGATAATGCGCTAAACAAAAACAGGCTGCTTGAATCGTTCCGTTTACAATGCAGAGGCTTTGCATATCACGCTTGAGACTTGCTCCTCCTTTACGAAATCGTTAGAGATTTTGAAAGCATTTATGAGGATGCAACTGCGAAAGGTTTGCATAAAATGGTTCAGGTTCAGGCACGCGGTCAAATGGGCAAGGTTATGGATGCCCCGTCCGGCCATTGGGTCTATCGTCTGCTGCCGCCGAGCCTGTGGCCCTATGCGCAGCTTGCCCGCTGGGATCGTCCGATTGGCTGGCAATTGCTGCTTTGGCCGTGTCTGTGGTCAGCGGCCATGGTTGCCAGTGCCGGTGCCAAGGCCGGGGACAATGTCTGGAGCGTTTTGCCGTCACTCTGGCATATGGCGCTGTTTCTGATCGGTGCCATTGCCATGCGCGGTGCCGGATGTACGCTGAATGATCTGGTGGATCAGGATATTGATGATCAGGTGGCGCGTACCCGTTCCCGCCCGCTGCCATCGGGTCAGGTGAGCCGCAAACAGGCATGGGGCTTCTTGGGTCTGCAATGTCTGGTCGGCCTTGGCGTGGTGCTGCAATTCAACTGGTTTACCGTTGGTCTAAGTTTTGCCTCGCTGGTGATTGTTGCAGCCTATCCGTTTATGAAACGCATCACCGACTGGCCGCAGCTGGTGCTGGGTATGGCTTTTTCATGGGGCGCTCTGGTGGCATGGTCGGCTCAGGCCGGGTCTTTGTCGCTGGCACCGGTGCTGCTTTATATCGGCGCGATCCTGTGGACAATCGGTTATGATACAATCTATGCCCATCAGGATAAGGAAGATGATGCGCTGGTTGGTGTGCGCTCGACCGCGCGTTTGTTTGGCTCAAAAACCAAGCTGGCGCTGATGCTGCTTTATGGCGGTGCATTGATTTGTTTCGGCTGGGCATTTGCGGCTGCCGAAGTGCCGATGCCGGCACTGGCCGGTCTGCTTGCTGCCGGTGTGCATCTTTATCGTCAGATCGTGGTGCTGGATATTGATAATCCTGAGCAGTGCCTGCGCCTGTTCCGCTCGAACAATATTGTCGGCTGGCTGATCTTTGCCGGTCTGGTGCTGGGCTCTTTGTGGGTCGTTATCAAGCCGGTTATCTGATCAGGTTGAATATTAAAAAAAGCCGCCGGAATTTCCGGCGGCTTTTTTGTTTACGGATAGAATTTCTGGGTTGTCCATGCGCTTTCCGGTGTTTCGCGCTTGAAGATCAGGCGGTCATGAAGACGGAACGGACGGTCATGCCAGAATTCAATATATGTCGGGTTGATACGGAAACCGGACCAGTAATCAGGGCGCGGAATGTCACCGATTGCAAAACGGGCTGTATATTCCGCAACGGCCTTTTCCAGCGCGAACCGGCTTTCCAGCGGGCGCGACTGCTTGGATGCCCATGCGCCGATGCGGCTGCCGCGCGGGCGGGACTGGTAATAGGCATCCGCTTCTGCATCTGACACTTTCTCCACCACACCGCGCACGCGGATTTGGCGGCGCAGTGATTTCCAATGGAAGCACATAGCCGCTTTTTCTGACGACAGAATTTCACGACCCTTCTGGCTTTCATAATTGGTATAGAAAACAAAGCCATGCGCGTCGAAATCTTTCAACAGCACCATGCGCACATTCGGCATGCCGCTTTCATCAACTGTGGCCAGTGCAAGGGCATTGGGATCATTCGGCTCTGAGCGGGTTGCATCCTGAAGCCAGTCCGCAAACAGGCGGAACGGTTCGGTTGCTGCGGTAAAATCGTCGGTGGATTGGGTCATTCTCGTATCATTTCAGCAGCTTGCAATTGAACCATCAGATGAGGTGCCAATTGCGGTTTCACACATAAGATCACATGAAGCCTGACAGGGATAGTTCCGGTTCAAGCTTTGAAGGGCCGGTAAAGCAGTTCGGTTCGTGCCAGCCTGTGCAATAAAACAGACTTTGTCCATAGCTGATCTTATTTGCATAGAGCCGGTTTGAGAATAAGTGGCAGGCCTCATATTTCACCCGTTTTATCATGGCGAAACCTATGAAATATGCAGCATATGGGGATCGCACTTTTTTGGATTTGTCAGCCGGCGAATTACAAGGTAAGTGTCATAATACTAAAAAGCTTACAAAATGTCGCAGCACTGTTTCATGCCTGATCTCAGGCTTATGCTGTTGTGACAGAAATATCTGTGCCGGTTTCCGGATCATATTATGCAGGCACCGGCGGTATGAGAGGGGCTTGTTATTGATTTGTTTACTTTCCGGGCTCATCGCTTGTTAACCCGGATCGGCCCATAATAAATGCCTGCTTCATAATTCTCTCCGGAGTACAGCTTCCGTTGTTGCTCCTCAGACCAGTCAGGACGATCTTTTGCCAGTGACGAAAACGGGCTCCGAACTTCAGAAAAACGGTTCTTTACAGCTGAAATGCGGTGTTTTCAGCCGGTTTCTGATGGTATCCGTTGCTGTTGGTCTGCTGTCCGGCTGTGCAATGTCCGGCTTTGATCTTGAAAAGGCTGCGCCGGACAGGGAGAGCATTACCGGTTCAATCGCGCGGCAGGATGTGCCTGCGGCCAGCGACAGCAGCAAAGTGTCTGACCAGAATACAATCCGCAATGTGGTTTCCGCACTGAATTTTGCGCAATGGGGCAAGACGCCGATCCCTTGGGCCAATCCCGATACGGGAAGTCAGGGCACAATCACCACGGTTGCCGAGAAAAAGACCGAGGCAGGGCTGTGCCGTGAGTTCCAGACATCGCGGGAAGCCTTTGACGGTGCCGCCCTTTATCGCGGGCAGGCCTGCATGGCACAGGGTGGTGCCTGGGCGCTCACATCTTTCGCCCCGCTCTGAACCATCTGTTTTTACAAAACTATTGCTATATTTACGGTGCAGCGTCTGGAAAAGCTGCATCATGATGCGCATATTGCATAGTAAAAGCATATCCGTACAGTGCATCCGTTTTTTACAGCTTAAGCCTGCACCTATTATTGCAGGTGCCGGAGCGTTTGAACTTCGGGGCAAATGATGCCTGATAGGGTATGATGATGAGTGAAATTACCGGTGATTCTCATTCAGAGACACCGCAGCAATAAAGGAAGACTATGCGCGATCCCTATAGCGTATTGGGCGTCGCTAAAACGGCGAAGCCTGAAGAAATAAAGTCGGCTTTTCGTAAACTGGCCAAGAAATATCATCCCGATCAAAATCAGGATGATCCGAAGGCGCAGGAAAAATTTGCCGAGATCAATCAGGCTTATGAAATTGTCGGTGACAAGGATAAGCGCGGCCAGTTCGACCGCGGCGAGATTGATGCGGAAGGTAAGCCTGCATTTCAGGGGTTCGGTGGTCAGGGGTTTGGCGGCCATGGTGCCGGAGCGCAGGGCGATCCGTTTGCGGGCTTTCGTCGTGGTGCGCAAGGCGGCGGTGGCTTCCAGCAGGGCGGTTTTGAAGGCGCTGAAGATATTCTCAGCAGCATTTTCGGCGGTGGCTTTGGCGGCGGCGGTCGCGGGCGCAGCCGTGCGCCTTCCAAGGCACCTGATCTGAAGGCTGCAATTTCTGTCACGCTGGAACAGGCCGCGGGCGCTGAAAAGGTGGAAGCCGTTTTTCCGAACGGTAAGAAACTGTCGATCAAACTGCCGAAATATGTTGAGGATGGTCAGACAATCCGCCTTAAGGGCCAAGGGGAAACCATACCCGGTGCGGTTGACGGCGATGCGCTGGTGACGATCAATTTCAAAAAGCATCCGCGTTTCCGTCTTGATGGACGTGATCTGCATCTTGATTTGCCGGTGCCGCTCAGTGATGCGGTGCTGGGTGCGCGTGCGGAAGTGGAAACACTCAGCGGTCGCGTTGCTGTGCGTATTCCTGCATGGTCAAGTTCAGACAAGATTTTGCGCCTGAAAGGCAAAGGACTGCCAAATAAAACTGGTGATGCCGGTGATCTGTTTGTGCATCTGCGGATTATGTTGCCTGAAAATGGTGATGAAGAACTCGAATCATTACTGCGGGCGCGTGCAGGCTGAGGTTGCCTATAGTCAAAGGGCGGATAAACGCCGGAAAGACTGAAATGCAGGCGGTTTTCCGCCTGCATGCCCACCTGTAAGGCAGACTTTACGCATCGGTTGAAATCGTTACATAATAGAAACAATAAGCTGATATTTGCATCAAAATGTCTGCTTTCAAGAGGAAGGCTGACAAATTTTGCCGTCTTTGCTTGAAGCCTTAGCGATGCTGTGCGATAGGCAACTGTTCAGATTATGTTTTTATGAGGTATGGTGAATGACCGCCAAATCCGGTTTATTGCAGGGAAAACGCGGGCTGATCTTAGGTTTGGCCAATAATCGCTCTATTGCCTGGGGTATTGCCAAGGCTGCACGGGATGCCGGTGCGGAGATTGCCTTAACCTATCAGGGCGATGCGATGAAAAAGCGCGTCGAGCCATTGGCGGCTGAACTGGATGCGCTGGTTTGCGGCCACTGTGATGTGACCGATGACGCTTCCATGGATGCGGTTTTTGCCTTGATCGAAGAAAAATGGGGCAAGCTGGACTTTCTCGTTCACGCCATCGGTTTCTCCGATAAGGATGAGCTGACCGGCCGTTATGTTGATACAACAGCTGCCAATTTCTCCAACACAATGTTGATTTCGGTTTATTCCTTCACGGCCCTTGCCAAGCGCGCTGAAAAGCTGATGTCAGACGGCGGCTCCATGCTGACGCTGACCTATTATGGTGCGGAAAAAGTAATGCCGAACTATAATGTGATGGGCGTTGCCAAAGCGGCTCTTGAAGCCAGCGTTAAATATCTGGCTGTTGATCTGGGGCCGCAGAATATCCGCGTTAATGCGATTTCCGCCGGTCCGATCAAGACTTTGGCCGCCTCCGGTATCGGTGATTTCCGCTATATTCTGAAGTGGAATGAATATAACGCACCGCTGCGCCGTACAGTCAGCATTGATGAAGTGGGCGATTCCGGCCTGTATTTCCTCTCTGATCTGTCCCGCTCGGTCACCGGTGAAGTGCATCACGTTGACAGCGGCTATCATACAATCGGTATGAAGGCTGTTGATGCGCCGGATATTTCCGTAATCAAGGACTAAGGGGCGGGGATATGGCACGGGAAATCATTTACTTCTCGCGTCATGGCGAGACAGACTGGAACGTCTCGCAGCGTGTGCAGGGGCAGATGGACATTGATATCAATGACCATGGCCGCACACAGGCTGACCGTAACGGCGATATGCTGAAATCTCTGATCGGTAAGGCGGAAGGGTTTGACTTTGTGGCAAGCCCTTTGCGCCGTACCCGTGAGACGATGGAGCGTATCCGCACCCGTATGGGGCTTGATCCGCTGGCTTACCGCACCGATCCTTTGCTGATGGAAGTGCATTTCGGTGACTGGCAGGGTCATATGATGGAGGAGTTCGAGGCTGCCGGTGTCGGCGGTGCAGGGCTTCTTGCCGAGCGCGAGCGGGATAAATGGAATTTCATCCCGCCGGGCGACCATGCTGAGAGCTATATGATTCTCTCGCAGCGCATTGCCCGCTGGCTTGAAACCGTGCAGGGCAAAACTGTCTGCGTTACCCATGGCGGCTGTATCCGTACTCTGTTCTATCTGATTGAAGGTGTGAGCGGGCACGATGCTGCGCATCTGAGTGTGCCGCAGGATAAGCTTTTGAAACTTGAGAATAACCGCCTTGAGTGGATATGAAGCCTGAATAATTCATTGAGATCGTAATAAAAAAGCGCCGGAAACGGCGCTTTTTTCATATATGGATGATTTTAAAGATGATCAGCTGTCATCTGCTTCATCAATATTGCTGATATAACGGATTTTATCGACCACATCGAAAGTCACAATTACTTTCATGCCTTTTTCAATGGCGCTGTAGTCGAACTCACCTGGCAGACGATAGTCTTTGCCGTCATCAAGGGTCAGCGTTTCTGCATCTTCGTTGATGGCGGTAATTTTACCTTCAGCATCATCTGCCAGAGCAGTGCCGGCAAAGAATGGTGTCAGTAACAGCGTGAGCACGGCCAGAATACGCATATGAAATCCTTTGCAGGGTTGTCCGGTTAAAAACCTGCCGCCCAATTATGGCATTTGAACGGCTATGCCGGTTAAAATTCCGATCCGGAATATCAGTTGCACAGATTGTCTCTCATTATCTTTGTACAGGGAACCGGCTTTTTTTGCCACAGGCTCTTCAGCTGTTTGACCGCAGGCTAAAAGCTGAATAAAAACACAATACCAAACTGAAATTAAAATGAACCGCACAGAACCGGTTCAACTTGGGGTTTTTTATGTCGCATAACAGCTTTGGCCATCTTTTCCGCGTGACCACCTGGGGTGAAAGCCACGGGCTGGCCTTGGGGTGCGTAATTGATGGCTGCCCTCCGGGTATTCAATTCACCGAAGCTGAAATTCAGACCTATCTTGATAAGCGCAAGCCGGGTCAGTCCAAATATACCACGCAGCGCCGCGAGCCGGATCAGGTGCGGGTGCTGTCCGGTGTGCTGACCGATGAAAATGGTGTGATGACCACAACCGGCACGCCGATTTCGATGATGATCGAAAATGTTGATCAGCGCTCCAAGGATTATGGCGAGATTGCCCGTCAATATCGTCCGGGTCATGCGGATTATGCTTATGATGTTAAATACGGGCTGCGTGATTATCGCGGCGGTGGTCGTTCTTCCGCGCGTGAAACGGCCGCCCGTGTGGCTGCCGGTGCCATTGCGCGCAAGGTTGTTCCGGGTCTGAAAGTGCGTGCGGCACTGGTGGCGATGGGTGTTCACAAGATTGACCGTGCGCGCTGGGATTGGGATGTGGTGGATACCAATCCGTTCTTCACGCCGGATGCCGGTTCGGTCGAGCTGTTTGCCGATTATCTCGATGGTATCCGCAAAAGCGGCTCCTCCGTTGGTGCGGTGATTGAGGTTGTGGCTGAAGGTGTGCCTGCCGGTATCGGTGCGCCGCTTTATGCGAAACTCGATCAGGATATTGCATCGGCTCTGATGTCGATCCCTGCGGTTAAGGGCGTGGAAATCGGCAATGGTTTTGAGGCGGCAACGCTGACCGGCGAGCAGAATGCTGATGAAATGCGCATTGATGCAGACGGCAATCCGGTTTTCTTGTCGAATAATGCCGGTGGTATTCTCGGCGGTATTGCCAGCGGTGCGCCGGTAATAGCCCGTTTTGCGGTGAAGCCGACCTCGTCTATTCTGACACCGCGCCGTTCCATTAATGTGGATATGCAGGAAGTTGATGTGATGACCAAGGGACGCCATGATCCTTGTGTCGGCATCCGTGCTGTGCCGATCGGTGAAGCGATGCTCGCTTGCACAATTGCGGATCATTATTTGCGTCACCGCGGCCAGACCGGCCGCGTCTAAAAAAGTAGGGCCAAACTGGCCGCGTCTGAAGAGGCGCGGCCTGAGCCCTTAAAACAGTTATATGTGATGTCCATTCGGTAAGATTATGGAGTGAAGCATGAGCTATAATCAGAAACAGGTTGTTGATGCGCTCCGCGCCTTTGAGCGTGGTGAAATCGTTGTTGTGATGGATGATGACGGGCGTGAGAACGAGGGTGATCTGATTGTAGCGGCGGTGCATTGCACGGCGGAGAAAATGGCGTTTATCGTGCGCCATACATCCGGCATTGTCTGCACACCAATGCCGAAGCAAGAGGCTAAGCGCCTTAATCTGACGGCAATGGTTGCGGAAAATGATGCACCGCATTCCACAGCCTTTACCGTTACTGTTGATTATAAACATGGCACCACCACCGGCATTTCTGCCGATGACCGCACGCTGACGGTGCGCAATCTCGCCAATCCCAATGCAGGGCCTGCGGATTTTGTGCGGCCGGGGCATATTTTCCCGCTGGTCGCACGCGAGGGCGGGGTGCTGATGCGCTCCGGTCATACGGAAGCCGCCGTGGATTTGTGCAAGCTGGCCAATCTGCCGCCGGTTGGTGTGATCTGTGAATTGGTCAATGATGACGGCACGGTGATGCGCGGCCCGCAGGTTACGGAATTTGCTGAAAAACATGGTCTGCATCGTCTCACTGTTGCCGATCTGATTGCCTATCGTCAGCGCAAGGAAACGCTGATTGTGCGTATGGGCGAAACCGAGGTGGAGACCAAAGCAGGCACGGCACAGGCTTTTACCTATCAGCTGCCATGGGAACCGATGCAGCATGTGGCGCTGGTTTTTGGTGATATCCGTGATGGTGAGGATGTGCCTGTGCGGCTGCATCGTGAGGATGTGCTGGCCGATACATTCGGTGCAACTTCGGCGCTGGAGACTGTGCTGCAACGCATGGGTGCGGAAAAGCGCGGTGTGCTGGTCTATCTGCGGGAAGGGTCTGTGGGCGTACGCGCCAGTGATCCGTCACGCCGCCGCACGGAGCATCAGGAGCGGGAAGATCATAAGGAAGCGCAGGCGCGTGAAGAAGAATGGCGCCAGATCGGGCTGGGTGCGCAGATTCTCAAAGATCTCGGCATCAGTTCCATCCGTCTTCTGGCTTCCAAAGAGCGTCATTATGTGGGGCTGGAAGGTTTCGGCATTACAATTCTTAAAACTGAAATCTTGTAAATTTATTCTGCCGCGCATGAAACAGGCAAATACAGGGCATTATGACAACGCGGCTTTATTCGCATCCGGTTTTTCTGGAACATCTGACACCGGCCGGCCATCCTGAACGGCCGGACAGGCTGCGGGCTCTGTTCAGCGTGCTGGAAGGCTATGATTATTATGCGCTGGATCAGGTGGAAGCACCTGTGGCCGATGAACAGGCTTTGGAACCGGTGCATACGGCTTCCTATCTGCGCCGTATCAAAGCACAAATCCCTGATCCGCTGGATGAGGAACAACTGGCTTCGGGTATGGCGCAGCCAATCATCACTGTCGGGCAGGATACATATGTAAGCCCGCAAAGCTGGCAAGCCGTGCTGACCGCAACGGGTGCAGGGCTGGCCGCTGTGGATGATATTTTCAACGGGCAGATTGATAATGCATTTATCGCCGCCCGCCCGCCGGGGCACCATGCCAGCACAGAGACGGCAATGGGGTTTTGCATCACCAATACGGTGGCCATTGCCGCCCGTTATGCGCAGAACCGCTATGGTGCGGAACGTGTGGCAATCATTGACTGGGACGTGCATCACGGCAATGGCACGCAGGATATTTTCGCAACGGACAGAAATGTGCTGTTCTGCTCCACCCATCAGGCGCAGCTTTATCCGGGCACCGGCCTGTTAAAAGAAACCGGAGTCGGCAATATCGTCAATGCGCCGCTGGCGGCAGAGAGTGGCAGCCATGCGTTCCGTGAAGCCTTTTCTTCCCGCGTTTTGCCGGCGCTGGATAATTTTTGTCCCGATCTGATCTTGATTTCAGCGGGCTTTGACGGTCATTATCTTGACCCGTTGGCTCAACTTAATTTAACCGAATCCGATTTTGATTGGGCGACAGGGCAGGTGATGGAACGCGCAGACCGTTTCTGCAATCACAGGCTGATCAGTTTTCTTGAGGGCGGATATGATTTACAGGGCTTGTCCTTTTCCGCCGCAGCGCATATTACGCGTTTAATGAAAGGATAAATCATGACCGAGCCGAACACCACCGGACAAGCTTCCAATGATGATATTGCGGTAATGAGCTTTGAGCAGGCCCTCAGCCAGCTTGAGGCAATTGTCGATGATCTGGAACGCGGTGATGTGCCTCTGGAAAAGTCGATCCTGATTTATGAGCGCGGCGAAGCGTTGAAAAATCATTGCGAAAAGCTGCTGCACTCCGCAGAAGATAAAGTTGAGAAGATCAAGCTCAACCGTGATGGCCTGCCCGTTGGCACCGAGCCGCTTGATCCGGAATAATTCCGCTTCATTGATGTGTGATGATGAATGGCAGTCAGGAAATCGTCTGACTGCCTTTTTGTATTCAGAGCATTTTCTTAAAAAAGGCGCTGAAATAATAAGGCCCTGCACCCCAGACCAGTGTCCAGAGGGCTGCGCCGATAATATTGGCAGAGACAAATTTCAGCCAGTGCATTTTCAAAGTTCCGGCCATAATGCCGTTGAGCTGGCGCAGAATGGCAATGAACCGCGCAATAATCACAATGCCGCTGCCATATTTTTCAAATTGCGCTTCAAATTTCTCCAGCCGCTCCGGCGTAAGCTTGATATAAGGGCCGATACGCGCCAGCACTTTGTGGCCGCCGAAATGACCGATCAGATAACCGGTACTGTCGCCAAGGATTGCAGCGATAAAGACCGTTGTCAGCATCACCGGCAGCGATAATGTTCCCTGCTGCGCCAGCAGGGATGAGGCAATAAGAATTGTCTCTCCCGGCACCGGTGCACCGAAGCTTTCAAAATAAATGATGATAAACAAAGCGATTGAGCCATAAGTTGCAATATATGGCTCAATCCAATGGACTATATTTGCTGCGGTATAGATGGTGTTACCGCAGCTGTTTCTGGCCGCTGATCATGTGATAGACAAGCAGCACCACAATGGCACCGATGACCGCGACGATCAGGCTGTAAATATTGAGGCCGGTAACACCCGCCGCACCGAAAAAATTGAAAATAACGCCGCCGATCACCGCGCCGACAATACCGAGAACGATATCCATCAGCATGCCCTGACCGCTTTTGTTGACGATTTTGCTGCCGATAAAACCGGCAATGAGACCGAGAATAATCCAGCCAATGACAGACATTTTATTTTCTCCGTGTCACTTTTATTTTCTGCGTGTTACCGGACGTAAAAATCATGTCATGCACGCCCGATGGCGGCAAAGCAGCTAAGCTGCGGAAACCAGAACGAAAGTTGTAAATCTAATTATACAGACCACGCTCTGGTAACTGAATAAAACGCTCCCATATGATTGCAGTCTTGGCAAGTGACAAACTTGCCAAGAGATATTTTTTACATGATGCTGTTTAGTATTCTGCAATTTCTGCAGCTATGGAGGACGGATCCAATGGGCCTTTTCAGCAATGACTCTTCGAATGAGCCGGTACCGGGCGGCAGCCTGACCAAGCCGGTGTTGATTGCACTGGGTGCTTTGCTTGTTGGACGTATGTTCAGCGGCAAGTCCGAGGATAAACAGCAGCCGCAGGTCAGCGGGCCGGATGAAGCTGCATCCGGTGGCGGGCTTGGCGATTTGCTGGGCAGCGTGTTCGGCGGCGGTTCCGCATCGCAGGGCGGCCAGCAGGCAGACACACAGGCCGGTGGCCTTGGTGGCTTGGGCGGTGTTCTCGGCGGGTTGCTTGGTGGTGTTCTGGGCGGTTCTTCCAGCGGGCAGGCTGCGCCTTCCGGCAATGCCGGTGGTCTGGGTGGCGGCCTAGGTGGCGGTTTGGGCGGTCTTCTGGATCAGCTCACACAGGCCGGTCATGCTGACAAGGTTGAAAGCTGGGTCGGCAATGGCAATAATGCAGCGATTGAGCCGGATCAGCTTGGCAATGCACTCGGCCAGAATACGATCTCGGATATTGCGCGTCAGGCCGGTATTAATGAACAGGATTTGCTGGCAGAGCTTTCCGCAGCATTGCCGGGTATTGTCGACAAGCTGACTGCCAATGGTCAGGTGCCGGATATGCAGCAGCTGCTTAAACTTCTTGGCCAGAAATAAGATAAATCAGGACAGGCTTGCAGTCTTTGCAAAAGACTGTTGGGGTGGTTTCTGAGTGCATTTCCGCCTCTTGCAATGTCTCTGACTGTTTTGTGATGCAATGTCCGGATGTAAAATTCCGGACATTTCTTATTTTATGATATTATATCGCACATGCAGTGCTGCCTTATGGCTGAAAGGACAGATGAGTGAGTTTCTTTCCCGGTCAGGATCCGGTTCCCGGTGATCATCAGTCCATTGATGCCATTGAAACCCTGATTATTCCGCGTACCAGCGATGTCGGCGGTTTGCAGGTGCGCCGTGCTTTGCCCACGGCCAAACGCCGCCTTGTCGGGCCGTTTATTTTCTTCGACCGTATGGGCCCTGCTTTGTTGCGCGCAGGCGAGGCGCTGGATGTGGCACCGCATCCGCATATCGGCCTTTCCACTGTCACCTATTTGCTGGACGGCAATATCCGCCATCGGGACAGCCTCGGCACCGAGCAGGTGATTAATCCGGGCGAGGTTAATCTCATGACCGCCGGACGCGGTATTGTACATTCTGAGCGCACACCGGAGGAAATGCGCGGAGAGCCGATGGCGCTTTCCGGCGTGCAGACATGGCTGGCGCTGCCGGAGCGCTATGAAAATATGGCGCCGGAATTCAGCAATCATACGGTGCAGCAATTGCCATGGCTTGATGATCGCGATTTTCGTATGCGGCTGATGATCGGCGAGATGCACGGGCTGAAATCCACCGTGCCGACCTATAGCGAAACACTTTATGCGGATGTGTTCATCGAGGCAGGGGGCAAATTCCAGCTTCCGGCCATTCAGGAAGAGCGGGCGATTTACATTTTAAGCGGTGCGGTGCGTATTGCCGGTGAGGTTTTTACCGATAATCAGTTGCTGGCCTTCCGGCAGGGCGATGATATTGTGATTGAGGCCGTGGCGCAGAATTTTGCCGGAGAGGGTGCGCAGATCATGGTTTTCGGCGGGGAGGCCATGGATAGCCGCCGTTATATCTGGTGGAATTTCGTCTCTTCATCAAAAGAACGTATTGAACAGGCAAAAGAAGAATGGCGCAGCCGTCGTTTTGACCTTGTGCCAGGCGATGCGGAGGAGTTTATACCGCTGCCTGAATGAGCGGCATACTCTCAAAACGGTGGCTATGAATTAAAATTGATGATTGCAAAATGCGGGCAGATCGGGAACAACCTTGTAAAGGTTTCGCATCGGCGCTGATTGCTATACTGTTTTTATTGCTCTGTTTTAGCCGGGCATTTGCTAGAACGCATTGAAGAATAAGGTTTTCCGGATGACCGGTTTTGAAAATAAGCTGCACACACCTTTGCTGGATCAGGTGCATTTACCGGAAGATTTGCGAAAGCTGGCGCCTGCTCAATTGCCGCAGCTGGCGGATGAATTGCGCGCCGATCTGATCAATGTTGTGTCGCGTACCGGTGGTCATCTCGGGTCAAGTCTGGGCGTGGTCGAACTGACTGTGGCGCTGCATTATCTGTTTGATACCCCCAATGACCGCCTGATCTGGGATGTCGGGCATCAGACCTATCCGCATAAAATTTTGACCGGCCGCCGTGAGCGTATGCCAAGCATCCGTCAGGAAGGCGGGCTGTCCGGCTTCACCAAACGTGCGGAAAGCGACTATGATGATTTCGGCACCGGCCATGCTTCCACATCAATCTCCGCCGGTCTTGGCATGTCGGTGGCCAGTGCGCTTAAAGGCGAAAAGCGCAATGTCATTGCGGTGATCGGCGATGGCTCCATGTCTGCCGGTATGGCCTATGAGGCCATGAACAATGCCGGTGCGCTGGATGCGCGGCTGATTGTTATTCTCAACGATAATGATATGTCAATCGCGCCGCCAACCGGTGCGAT
This sequence comes from Pseudochrobactrum asaccharolyticum, assembly GCA_040392545.1. Taxonomy (GTDB): domain Bacteria; phylum Pseudomonadota; class Alphaproteobacteria; order Rhizobiales; family Rhizobiaceae; genus Pseudochrobactrum; species Pseudochrobactrum asaccharolyticum_A. The sequence continues at coordinate 216,606 of JBEBVV010000004.1, forward strand.
GAGCGCCTATCTGGCGCGTCTCGTATCAGGGCCTGCTTATCGCAATTTGCGCGAGATTGCCAAACAGGTCAGTAAAAAACTGCCGAAATTCTTTCAGGAAAAAGCACGCCGCACCGAAGAATTTGCCCGTGGTTTCTGGGCGGGCGGCACCATGTTCGAAGAGCTGGGCATGTATTATGTCGGCCCTGTGGATGGTCACAATCTCGACCATCTGCTGCCGGTTCTGACCAATATCCGCGATAATATTGATGGGCCTGTGCTGGTGCATGTGGTCACCCAAAAGGGCAAAGGCTATCCGCCTGCGGAAGCCGCCGCCGATAAATATCACGGCGTCAATAAATTCGATGTCATTACCGGCAAACAGGCAAAGCCGCCTGCAAATGCGCCGAGCTATACCAAGGTTTTTGCCAATGCACTGATTGAGGAAGCGCGCCATGACGATAAAGTCGTGGCGGTAACTGCCGCTATGCCTGACGGGACGGGCTTGAACCTCTTTGGACAGGCCTTTCCGCAGCGCATTTTTGATGTCGGTATGGCAGAACAACATGCGGTGACCTTTGCCGCAGGGCTTGCTGCCGAAGGGCTGAAACCTTTTGCGGCAATTTACTCTACCTTTCTGCAACGCGCCTATGATCAGGTGGTGCATGATGTGGCAATCCAGCATCTGCCGGTGCGCTTTGCCATTGACCGTGCCGGTGTGGTCGGGGCGGATGGTGCCACCCATGCGGGCAGTTTTGACACGGCTTTCCTGAGCAATCTGCCGGGTTTTGTGGTGATGGCTGCATCGGATGAGGCAGAACTAGTGCATATGGTGCGCACCGCTGCGGATTATGAAGACGGGCCGATTTCATTCCGCTATCCGCGCGGTGACGGTGTGGGCGTTGATCTGCCAGAACGTGGCACTGTGCTGGAAATCGGCAAAGGCCGTATTGTCCGCGAAGGCAGCAAAATTGCAATTTTGAGCTTTGGTGCGCGGTTGCAGGAATGTCTGGCTGCGGCAGAAGAACTGGATGCAGCAGGTCTTTCTACCACGGTTGCCGATGCGCGTTTTGCCAAGCCGCTCGATCATGATCTGATCCGCCGTCTTGCCAAAGAGCATCAGGTGCTTTTGACGATTGAGGAAGGTGCAACGGGCGGTTTTGGTGCTCATGTGTTGCATTTCCTCAGCAATGAAGGGGCGCTTGATCATGGCCTGCGTATCCGCACGCTGACTTTGCCGGATGTATTTATGGATCACGCCAAGCCTGAAGCCATGTATGCGCGTGCCGGTTTGGACAGTGCAGGGATTGTGCAGGCGGCTTTTGCGGCGCTTGGCCGCGATGTGCTGGCCGGTGAGGCAGGCGGGAGCCTGCGCGCATAATTTGTTTGCATAATTTGTTTACAGGGCTGGTCATCTTCGTGCCCATGCGCGGATAAAACACCTTGCGCTGCGCCGCAGTCTCCTTCATTGAGGCGGCATGAGTGAAATTACAGATAAAATACGCCTTGATCAGGCGCTGGTGGAGCGCGGGCTGTTTGCCTCGCGCTCGCGTGCCCGCGATGCGGTGGCGCGTGGCACTGTGCGCGTGAATGGTCAGGTGGTCACCAAGGCCGGTCAGATTGTGACGGCACAGGCCGAACTGGCGGTGGATGATCCGGCCAGCCGCTTTGTTTCCCGTGCAGCGCTGAAACTGACCGCAGCACTGGATCATTTCGGTTTTGAAGTGGCAGGCAAAACAGCGCTGGATATTGGTGCTTCCACCGGCGGTTTCACGCAAGTGCTGCTGGAGCGTGGCGCTGATCATGTGATCTGCGTTGATGTCGGCCATGATCAGTTGCACGAGACTTTGCGTGGTGACAAGCGCGTTACCAATCTCGAAGGGCTGAATGCCCGTGTGCTGGATGCAAGCTATTTGCAGGGGCACAAGGTTGAAATTGTTGTCTCCGATGTCAGTTTCATATCGCTGAAACTGGCGCTGCCCAATGCCCTTGATCTGTGTGCCGATGACGGCTGGTGTCTGCTGTTGGTGAAGCCGCAATTTGAAGCCGGGCGCGAGGCGATCGGCAAAGGTGGCATTCTCAAAGACCCGTCTTTGGGTGAGAAGATTGCGCAGGATTTGCAAAATTGGCTCAATGAGCAATCCGGCTGGCAGGCTTTAGGATTTTGTGCCTCACCGATTACCGGTGGTGATGGCAATCAGGAATATATTTTGGCAGGCAAAAAGACCAGTATTGCCGCCGTGAAGGACGATGTTTGATGAGTTTGCGTGTCACAATCAATGCAATGGGTGCCGGTGGCGATGGCGTGGCGCAACTGCCGGACGGGCAGGTTTTTGTGCCTTTTACTTTGGCCGGAGAAGTTGCCAATATTGCACGGGATAAAAACCGTGCCAGTCTGATAGCACTGCTGGAACCATCGGAACAGCGTGTGGAACCATCCTGCCGCCATTTTGAAGATTGCGGTGGTTGCGCTTTGCAGCATTGGGACATGTCCGCCTATCAGGCATGGAAGCGCTCGCTGGTTGCCGCAAGCCTTGACGGACGCGGCCTGAAATATGAGCTGGCGCCATTGGTGCCTTGCGCACCGCAAAGCCGCCGTCGTGCGACCTTTGCCATCCGCAAAACCGAAGCCGGTTTGCTGCTCGGCTTCAACCGCCATCAGAGCCATGAGCTGATCAATATTTCCGAATGTGCGGTGACTGTTCCGGCGATTATCTCCCGTCTGGATGACTTGCGTAAAGTTGCCATTCATCTGGCCGATGGTGCCAAGCCGTTCAAACTGACGGTGACCGATACGGAGTCCGGCCTTGATCTGGCGGCAAGCGGTTGCCCGTCACCGGATGATGCGGCACGGCGTATTCTCACACCTTTGATGATTGAACTGGGCTTTGCCCGTCTGAGCGTTGACGGCGAGATTATTCTGGAGCCGAAAAAACCGCTGATCACTTTCGGTAAAGTACCGGTGAATATTCCGTCCGGCAGCTTCCTGCAGGCCACGATTGCGGCTGAAGAAGCCATGGTTGCGCTGGTGCAGGGGCATTTCAAAAAAGTTAAAAAAGCGGCAGACCTGTTTTGCGGTGTCGGCACTTTTGCACTGCGCATGGCTGAAACCATGGCTGTTCATGCGGTGGAAAATGATGCGCCGGCCTTGGCTGCGCTGGATCGCGGTATCCGCTATGTGCAGGGGCTGAAACCGGTCACGCATGAGCGCCGCGATCTGTTCCGCCGCCCGATCCTTTATAAAGATCTCAATGCCTATCAGGGCGTGGTCTTTGATCCGCCGCGTGCGGGTGCCGAAGATCAGGCCATGCAGATTGCCAAGTCCTCGGTGCCGAAAGTCGCTGCCGTTTCCTGCAATCCGGTGACACTGGCGCGCGATCTCGCTATTCTGGTAAAAGGCGGCTACAAGATCGACAAGATCATTCCTGTTGATCAGTTCCTGTGGTCGGCTCATGTGGAAACCGTGGCACTGCTCTCGAAGAAATAATCAGGAGAGGGTGGGTGTTCAGCCGAATAACCCGCCTTCATCCGTATCAACCGTGATATTCAGTGTAATGTGGCGCGGGCGGGTAATGGCAAACAGCACCGCTTCGCAAATATCGCGGTTGGTTGCACGCTCGCCTTTGCTGCGCCCAGGAATAGTCTCCCATTCTGCATCCGCTGGTGAAATATCATCCAGATAGGGCGGATGCACAGAGAGCGAGCGCACAGGCGTGCCGCGCAGCATTTGTTGCAAGCCGGTTGCTATTGCTGCCTGTGCATGTTTTGCGGCATAAAACGGCACAGCCACGCTATGCAGCGGGGCGTTCGGCAATGCGCTGATCGAGCCGATCGTCACAATATCCGGTTTTGCCGAGCGTTTGAGCAAGGGCAGCAGGCCTTGTGTGAACAGAAAACTGCCGGTCACTGCGGCATTAATTGTGCCGAAAACATCCTGCTCGCTATGCGGTTCATTGCTCGCTTCCAGCCACATTGCGCCATTATTAATCAGCACATCAATCACATTGTAATGCTCGCTGATTTGCGCAATCGCGCGGGTGATACTGGCATTATCGGCCAGATCAATCACGATCTGATCAGGACGCTGGCCTGTGCGCGTTTCAATCTGACCGGCAACAGCATCAAGCGCAGCTTGGTTGCGGGCGCAGAGCACGATCTTGCAACCGGCATCGGCTAATGTCATCGCCATTGCCGCGCCAAGGCCGCGTCCCGCACCGGTGATAACGGCGGTTAAACCATGCAAACCGGACATGTTAAACAGCCGTGCCGCCAATGGTCATCTGATCCATCCGCAGATGCGGCTGACCAACACCAACCGGCACCCACTGACCGCCTTTGCCGCAATTGCCGGAACCATTATCCAGCTTGCTGTCATTGCCGATCATGGAAATGCGGTGCATGGCATCAGGCCCGTTGCCGATCAGCATTGCGCCTTTGACCGGCGCACCGATTTTACCATCTTCGATCATATAGGCTTCCGTGCAGCCGAACACGAATTTGCCGGAGGTGATGTCCACCTGACCACCGCCGAAAGACACCGCATAGATGCCTTTTTTAACGGAAGCGATAATTTCTTCCGGTGTTTTGTCCCCGGAGAGCATCATCGTATTGGTCATGCGTGGCATTGGTGCATGGGCATAGGACTGGCGCCGGCCATTGCCGGTTGGCTTCATGCCCATCAGGCGGGCATTCTGGCGATCCTGCATATAATTGACCAGTTTGCCATCCTCAATCAGCACAGTGCTGTTGGTTGGCGTACCTTCATCATCAATGGTCAGCGAGCCGCGGCGATCGGCAATCGTGCCGTCATCAACCACAGTCACACCTTTGGCGGCAACCTGCTGCCCCATGAGACCTGCAAAGGCTGAGAGTTTCTTGCGGTTGAAATCGCCTTCCAACCCGTGGCCGACAGCTTCATGCAGCATCACACCCGGCCAGCCATTGGAGAGAACAATATCAAATGTTCCGGCAGGGGCGGGAATGGCTTCCAGATTGACCAGAGCCTGACGCAGGGCTTCATCCGCCGCGTGCTGCCAAGCACCTGTGCTGATAAAATCATCGAACAGGCTGCGTCCGCCGGCGGAATAAGAGCCGGATTCCTGCCTGTCGCCCTGTCCGGCAATCACTGAAACCGACAATCTGACCATTGGCCGGATATCGCGGACAAAATGCCCGTCAGCGCGTAAAATTTCCACCTGCTGCCATGAACCGGCAATGGCGACACTGACCTGACGCACTTTCGGGTCTTTGGCACGCAAATATCCGTCAATCTGCTGAAGCAGCACAACTTTTTCATTGAAAGTCGGCGCAGCCAGCGGATTGGCATCGGTATAAAGGTGACGATTGGTGCCAGCCGGTGCCGCGCTATAAAGTGCTGACGAACCGCGGGAAATCGCAGAAGCCGCATCGGCCGCGCGCTGCAATGCATCATGGGTCATCTCACCGGAATGGGCATAGCCCACACCTTCACCGGCAACACAGCGCAGACCAAAGCCTTGCCCCTGATTGAAGGCACCGTTTTTCAAACGGCCGTCATCAAAGACCAGCGATTCAGATTCCGCATATTCCAGATAAAGCTCGCCGTCATCACTGCCCTGAAGGGATTGGGAAACCAGTTTTTCAACCTGTTCGCGGCCAATATCAAATTCGTCAATCAGGCTTCTGGATGGGGTGGCGGTCATAAAATTGGCTCCGGAACAACAGCTGTGTTCTGTATATGGCGATTTTACCGAAGATGGGCAAGCAGAACAGGCCGATAAAATAAAAACGCCGCCGTCAGAGAATGAACGGCGGCGTTATCGTCAGTTGTTTTAGACTTATGGCAGCTTGTTAAAGCCTTCGCTGAAGCCCTGCAATTCCACAGGAATGCCCACACCTTCTTCCGGTGTCTGGAACACGATAAAGGTTGCGGCTTTGCCTTTGCGCAGCGTGTCGATCAGCGCATCATCAAGGATAACTTCCGCATAGCAGCCATCTTCAAAGCAACGCACGAAATAAGCGCGGCCAATATCTTTGCCATCCACATTGAGGCCGAGGCCGTTTGGCAAGAGCACACCAAGCGGTGCCAGCACGCGCAGGATGCGGGCTTTATTGTCAGCGGTTTTCAGAACCACAACCGAAAGGCCGAGTTCAGGGCGGTCAGCGGCGATCACATTCTGGATCAGCGCGCATTGTTCGGTTTTTGCACCGGCCGGCTTGTCGCACAGAATGGACCATGCGCCATGCTGCGAGCGCAATGTACCGTTTTTCTGTGCTGCGCCGGAAGCCGTCGGCTGCGGAGCGGATTGGGCGAAACCGGCAGAGGCGGTTACAGCCATCAGGCCTGCACCGAGCAGAGCAGCGGCAACTTTACGGCTGACAGAGGAGAAATGGCGCATATTTATGGTACCTTTGGCGGCTCGGCAGGCATTTCCGGCTTTTGCCGGTAAATGCTTTTTGAAAGCAGTTAAAAAGCAGGGCGGCTTACCTCTTGCCGGAATTGCGCAAATCAGAAAGCCATGCCTGTATTCTCTGTACATTGATAATGGCGGAATTTGAACCGGATAAGGTAAAGTTTTGGTATAAATCAGATTTTAAACAGCATTCTTACAAAAAACAGGTTTGTTACGGGAGGCTGTCTTATCCGCTATTTAACTTGATCGGGATCAATGCAAATAGCGGCAATCTGTGCGTTGATTCTCTCGAAACGGACAAAAACTGCCGGATTGCAGGCTTGTCGCAAGCTGCTGCCACGATGTGCATATGTGTCTCAATTATGATTGAGTGCTGCTTGTTTCAGAGTGTGAAGCTTGAATCTGTTTCTGAAATTTTATTGTTTAAATAATTGAATTTAAATTGTTATTTTTGATTTAATTGCGCTGTATTCGTGTTTTTTAATCGCGTCTTCTTGCGGCGGAAACCGGTATTTTCAAGGCTGGATTACGCGCAAAAATGCCGCATGGGAAATTCTTCGCCTTCTCTCCTTGGTGTTATAATGTGTTGTCCAGTACGGTGGGGGAACCGAACATCCGCTGGGGAAGGGCGATGTTCAAAATAACCGGCGGGCTATAATCGGGAGAAGAAGTTCGTGGATAGGATTATTGCCACAAAAAAAGCTGCCGCAGGCAAAGAGTCTGTGTTGAAAAAACGAATTGCTACCGGCGTAACATATGGCGCTGCCGCGGTTGCTGCCATTATGGGAACAGCCGTATCCGCACGCGCTGACCAGCCGGTGGACTGGCAGTTGAGCTGGCAGGCCGCTGCCACAAAAATTGCCGAACAGATACATTGGTTTGAACGCTATTCCTTGATGTTCATCATTCCGGTGACCATTCTGGTTATGCTTTTGTTGCTCTGGTGCATTTTCCGCTTCAGCAAGAAAAATAATCCTGAAGCATCAAAAACAAGCCATAACACAACCATTGAGGTGATCTGGACTTTGGGGCCGGTCATCATTTTGCTGTTTCTGGCCATTCCGTCATTCCAGCTTCTGACCGCGCAATATTCGCCGGAAGAGCCGAAGCTGACCGTGAAGGCAACAGGCTATCAGTGGTATTGGGGCTATGAATATCAGACAGAAGAGCCGCTTTCTTTTGATGCTTTGCTGTTGAAGGACGAGGATCGCGCGGAAGCGGGTAAGCAGGATCTGGCGGTTTATCCGCGTCTGCTGGCTGTGGATAATGAGGTTGTGGTGCCTGTTGATACCACTGTGCGCCTTCTGGTGACAGCCGCTGATGTGATCCATTCATGGGCCATGCCTTCATTCGGCGTTAAAATGGACGGTATTCCGGGACGCAACAATGAAACCTGGTTCAAGGCAGACCGTGAAGGCCTGTATTACGGCCAGTGTTCCGAGCTTTGCGGCAAAGATCATGCCTTCATGCCGATTGCTGTGCGTGTTGTTTCGCAGCAGCAATATGATACATGGCTGGCTGCGGCACGTACCGATATTAACGGCGCCAATAAAGTGCTGATGGCTGAAATTGAAAACGATAATAAAAGTGTGACTGTTGCCGGAAACTGATGGACAATTTCGTGCAGGGGCATAAAGGCCTCTGACGAGATAAAATCAGGCGCAGATCATGCACCGCGTGGCATAAGAAAAGCTGACAGTGCTTCACAACAGGCTTATGCGGCAATTTAATGTTCTGGAATATCGTTTGCCGGTAACAGTGCGGGATATTCTGTAGAGACGGGAGCAATCATATGGCTGGCACGACAGCTCACGATACCCGAAAGGGCGCCCTGCATTCAGGGCCGGATGCAGACCACGACGATCACAAGCCGCATGGCTGGGTGCGCTGGGTGTATTCGACCAATCATAAGGATATCGGTACACTTTATCTGATTTTTGCGATCATTGCCGGTATTATCGGCGGTGCTTTGTCGATTGCGATGCGTGCGGAGCTTCAGGAGCCGGGCATCCAGATTTTCCATGGTCTGGCGGCTATGGTTTATGGTGTCGAGGGCGATGCGGCGCTTGACGCCGGCAAGCATATGTTCAACGTCTTCACCACCATGCATGCGCTGGTTATGATCTTCTTCATGGTCATGCCTGCACTGATCGGCGGTTTTGCCAACTGGATGATCCCGCTGATGATCGGCGCGCCGGATATGGCTTTCCCGCGTATGAATAATATTTCGTTCTGGCTGCTGCCTCCGGCATTGTTGCTGCTTGTGATCTCGCTGTTTGTTCCGGGTCCTGCCGGTGGCTGGGGCGTCGGCGGCGGCTGGACATTATATCCGCCGCTCTCCACATCCGGACAGCCGGGGCCTGCGGTGGATTTCGCCATCCTGTCGATCCATATTGCCGGTGTGTCGTCCATTCTCGGTGCGATCAACTTCATCACCACGATCCTGAATATGCGTGCGCCGGGCATGACCCTGCATAAAATGCCGCTTTTCGCATGGTCGGTGCTGGTGACAGCGTTCCTGCTGCTGTTGTCGCTGCCGGTTCTGGCCGGTGGTATCACCATGCTTTTGACAGACCGTAACTTTGCAACAGCATTCTTCGCGCCGGAAGGCGGCGGTGATCCGATCCTGTATCAGCATCTGTTCTGGTTCTTCGGTCATCCGGAAGTATATATTCTGATCCTGCCGGGCTTCGGTATTGTCAGCCATATCATTTCCACTTTCTCGAAGAAGCCGATTTTCGGCTATCTCGGCATGGCCTATGCGATGGTTGCAATCGGTGTTGTCGGTTTTGTGGTCTGGGCGCACCATATGTATACGGTGGGGCTGTCACTTGATACGCAGCGCTATTTCGTCTTCGCGACAATGGTGATTGCGGTGCCGACCGGTATCAAGATCTTCTCATGGATTGCCACAATGTGGGGCGGTTCCATTGAGTTTCGCACACCGATGGTCTGGGCAATCGGCTTTATCTTCATGTTCACCATCGGCGGCATGACCGGCGTGCAGCTGGCCAATGCCGGTCTCGACCGTGCGCTGCACGACACATATTATGTGGTTGCGCATTTCCATTATGTGCTGTCGCTGGGTGCTGTTTTCGCGATTTTCGCGGGCTGGTATTACTGGTTCCCGAAAATGAGCGGCTATATGTATAATGAAACCATCGGGAAAATTCACTTCTGGATCACCTTTATCGGTGTGAATCTGGTGTTCTTCCCGCAGCATTTCCTCGGCCTTGCCGGTATGCCACGTCGTTATATCGACTATCCGGATGCCTATGCAGGCTGGAATATGGTGTCGTCTTATGGTTCTTATATTTCCGGTTTCGCTGTGCTGGTCTTCCTCTATGGCGTATTTGAAGCTTTCGCCAAAAAACGTGTAGCGGGTTCCAATCCATGGGGACCGGGCGCAACAACACTGGAATGGCAGCTGTCATCGCCGCCGCCATATCACCAGTGGGAACAGCTTCCATATATCAAATAATGACATCGGGCGGCGGCGCAGCCGCTGCCCGTTTTCACACCGGAGCCGGATGCGGCTTCATGATTTGGAAAACCCATAATAACGGGCTTTTGAACAGGCCGGAGGTCTGTTGATGGGTTTTCTAAATTATGACGGATGCACTGTAAGCCATTTGGGTGTATAGAGCCGCCATATTGCATTCAGTCTCTCCTGTAAAAATGACAGGAGACAGGCTGCGTTAAGATGCTGCGGGTGCTGAAACTGCCCCGCATATTTGAAGTTAAAACCGGCACTGTTCATGCCGGTATCCGGTACGCCGGATGTTTTGAATAAAGGCAGATACAGATAATGTCTCTGGTTGAGAAAAATAACATGGCTGGCGCACAAGGGGCAGATCGCTATCTGTCAGAAGCCAATGCGCGCGATTATATCGCGCTGCTGAAGCCCCGTGTGATGTCGCTCGTTGTGTTTACAGGATTTGTCGGTCTGATTGTTGCGCCGGGGCATATGAACCCTGTGCTGGCGGCAATCGCCATTCTTTGTATCGCAATCGGCGGCGGCGCATCCGGTGCCCTGAATATGTGGTATGATGCGGATATTGACCGGATCATGAAACGCACGAAAAACCGTCCTATTCCTGCCGGTCTGGTGCGTGAGGAAACGGTTCTGGCCTATGGTATCGTGCTGTCGGCTTTCTCGGTGATGACACTTGGCCTTCTGGTCAACTGGCTGTCCGGTGCGCTGCTGGCTTTCACCATTTTCTTCTACAGCGTTGTTTATACAATGTGGCTGAAGCGCTCCACACCGCAGAATATTGTGATCGGTGGTGCTGCCGGTGCTTTCCCGCCAATGATCGGCTGGGCTGCGGCAACGGGCAGTGTTTCGCTTGAAAGCATTGTGCTGTTTCTGATCATCTTCCTGTGGACGCCACCGCATTTCTGGGCGCTGTCACTGTTTACATCAGGCGATTATGAAGCGGCAAAAGTGCCGATGATGCCCAATGTAAAGGGCGAGAAATCAACCCGCCTGCAGATTGTCGTCTATAGCGTGATTGTTGCGCCTGTTGGCGTGCTACCTTGGGTCATGGGTTTTGGCGGGCCTGTCTATGGTGTGCTGTCTGCTGTGCTGGGCGCAATTTTTATCCTGCGTGCCGTGCAACTCTGGAAAGCAACGGAACATAGCGAGCAGATGCGTGCAGCGCGTGCATTGTTCAAATTTTCGCTGGTCTATTTATCGGCTCTGTTCATGGTGCTTCTGATTGAAGCGCTGGTTGCCAAGCTGCTGCCAGTGACTGGACTTGTGATCGGGGGGTAATCATGGCGAAACAAACACAACAACCGGAAATTGAATTGATTAGTCTGACTGCAAAGCAGAAAAAAGCCCAGCGCAGCCGTTCGGTTGCTCTGGCGCTGGCTCTGGCGGCTTTTGTGCTGATTGTCTATGTCGGCACATGGGTTAAGCTCGGGCCTGAAGTGCTGGTACGCCCGATGTAACAACGGGTCTGAAGCTGCGGGGAGGCGGCGGAAGCAATGACACATCAACCGGAAAAGACCGGAGCAGGCCATAATATAAGCGCAAATGCTGCGGCGGAAGCTGCACGGCATCAGCGTTCCAATCGTATTGTTGCTTTATCATGCTTCAGCTTTTTTCTGGCGATGATCGGTATGGCCTATGCTGCCGTGCCTTTATACCAGATGTTCTGTCAGGTGACCGGTTATGGCGGCACCACCCAGCGCGTTGAGCAGATGTCGGATACGATTTTGGATCAGACCGTCAATGTGCGTTTTGATGCCAATGTGTCAGGTGCCCTGCCATGGGAGTTCAAGCCTGTTCAGCGTGAAGTGACTGTGCGGATCGGTGAAACCACCGTGATTTATTATGAAGCGCGTAATCTTTCTGACCAACCGGCTTCCGGACGGGCTACCTTCAATGTCTCACCGGATTTGACCGGTTCCTATTTCAACAAGGTGCAGTGTTTCTGCTTTACCGACACCACGCTGGCTGCCGGTGAAAGCATGGAAATGCCGGTCATGTTCTTTGTCGATCCGGATATTGTAAAGGAAAAAGACCTCAAAGGTCTGAAAACGATCACGCTGTCCTATACATTTTTCCCGCTGGATAAAGAGCCGTCCGGCTCGCTGGCATTGCAGAATAATGGCGCTGTGAGGGCAGGGGTGAAACCGCAGGGCTAGACTTCAAGTCCCTTTGCCCGCACCCGCGACAACATGCGGTGCTGTGCGAACCGGCAAAGCGGATCAAGAATAGCGCAGAGGGGCCGCCTTCAAGCGGATGCTAAGAAAACAGGATATCCAATCCGGCATGGTTCCGGTACGCGTATCCGATAAATAAACAGAGGAGCCTTAGGGCATATAACCTTAAGGGGGAGTGACATGGCAGACGTTCATCAGAAGAACCACGACTATCATATTCTCGCGCCTAGTCCGTGGCCGTTTCTGAGCTCAGTCGGTGCGTTTGTGCTGGCTGTCGGCGGTATTTCCTATATGCGCTATCTCAATTCAGGTGAGTTGCACCTGTTCGGGATCAATCTGGTAACGCCGTGGGTGTTCTTTATCGGCATCGCCATCATTCTGTACTGCATGTATGGCTGGTGGTCAGATACGATCCGCGAAGGGCGGGAAGGTCATCATACGCGCGTGGTTTCCATCCATCTGCGCTATGGCATGATCATGTTCATCGCCTCGGAAGTAATGTTCTTCGTGGCATGGTTCTGGGCGTTTTTTGATGCCAGCCTGTTTCCGAATGAAGCCCATCAGGTGATGCGTGCGGAATTTACCGGCGGTCAGTGGCCGCCAAAGGGGATGGAAGTTCTCGATCCTCTGCATCTGCCGCTTTACAATACGGTTATTCTGCTGCTCTCCGGCACCACTCTGACATGGGCGCATCATGCTTTGCTGCATAATGACCGCAAAGGACTGGTCTGGGGACTGTCGCTCACCGTGGCGCTTGGCGTGCTTTTCTCCTGCGTGCAGGTCTATGAATATATTCATGCACCATTTGCTTTCAAAGATTCCGTTTATGGCGCAACCTTCTTCATGGCCACCGGTTTCCACGGTTTCCACGTGCTGATCGGTACGATCTTTTTAGGCGTTTGTCTTATACGTTCCATTGGCGGTGATTTCACGCCGAAACATCATTTCGGTATGGAAGCGGCTGCATGGTACTGGCATTTTGTGGATGTGGTCTGGCTGTTCCTGTTCTTCACGATTTATGTGTGGGGCTCATGGGGCGCGCAGATTGCCGGTCACTAAGATTTGTAATGCAAGATGATTGCAGCAAACTTATCCGGTTTTGCCAGCAGAAGAAGACTTCGCGGATGAGCTGAAAAACGGCGCCGTACTCCTGAGGATGACGGCGCCGTTTATAGTCTGATCTGAAATACGGGACGGGGAAACGCAGAATGAGCAATGACAACAGTCTTTATCCGCCGGTAGAACCGATTGCTGCAGGTATTAAAGGGCGTTGCCCGCGTTGCGGTCAGGGCGCCTTGTTCAACGGTTATCTGAAACTGGCAAAGCGTTGTGATGTCTGCGAGCTGGATTATGGTTTTGCCGATGCCGGTGACGGGCCTGTGGTTTTTGTGCTGTTGCTGGATGGTTTCATCGTCACGGCATTGGCGCTGTGGGCAGAAGTATCCTACCAGTTTCCGCTCTGGCTGCATTTCATCATCTGGATCCCGCTGGCAATTATCCTCGGCCTGATCATGACGCGCTGGATGAAAGGCATTCTGATTACATTGCAATATAAGCATAAGGCCTCTTCCGGCCAGTTGGATAAACGGGACGATTCATGACCATGCCACCAAGTGGAAACACCAAAGCGGGCAAGAGCCTGCCATGGGGCTTACTGATCTGTTCCGCAGTGGTATTTGCAGTGCTGGTTGGCCTTGGTGTCTGGCAGACACAGCGCCTGTTCTGGAAAGAACAACTGATCGCCGATATTGAGCAGCGCATACATGCCGCGCCGAAAACACTGGCGGAGGTGGAAGGCGAATTTATGCAGACGGGATCGGTTGATTATATGCCGGTTACGCTGCGCGGCACATTTGCCCATGATCACGAGCAATATTTCTTTACGACTTTCAAAGGTGCTGCCGGTTATGCGGTTTATACGCCGCTGCTTCTTGAGGACGGGCGCGCAATATTCATCAATCGCGGCTTTGTGCCTTATGAAAAGCAGCAGCCTGAAACGCGCCTTACGGGGCAGGTAACAGGCGAGGTTATCCTTACCGGTCTTGCCCGTGACCCGCTGATTGCCAAACCATCCTCTTATCTGCCGGATAATGAGCCGGACAAAAAGCTCTATTACTGGAAAGACTGGGGCATGATGATGGAAAACAGCGGCCTGTCGCAGGAGCATGATTTTGTCGGCTTTTTTGTCGATGCGGATGCCGCACCCAATCCGGGTGGTCTGCCTGCGGGTGGTATTACCATATTGGAACAGCCGAATAATCATCTGCAATATGCCGGCACATGGTTTGGCTTGGCGGCGGTGCTGCTGGTGGTCACGGTGATTTTTGTTCTGCGCCAGCGCAATGCGCCGCAGCCTTGAAACGGCACAGGAAATCGCCGTTTCGCGGCTTGTTTTGGTGGCAGCGGCGCATATTATCCTGTATGAAGCTCAGTTGCAGGGCACAGGCCGTGCTGATTGCAACCGGTCAGCCGTGCAAATTGCCCCTGAATGATTAAGTTGATATGCATTAGCCGGAATCTTGTTTCCGGTGATGCGGAAATATCTTCGTAAGACGGGATAGATCATAGTCCGATGACTGATAAGCCTAAGCTGACCATTCGCCTGTGCGGCCCGCGCGGATTTTGTGCCGGTGTTGATCGGGCCATTCAGATTGTTGTTCTGGCGCTGAAAAAATATGGCGCACCGGTCTATGTCCGCCACGAGATCGTGCATAACCGCTATGTGGTTGAAGGTTTGCAGGCACGCGGCGCAATCTTTGTGGAAGAGCTGGACGAAATTCCGCTGGAGCATCGTGACCAGCCGGTGGTGTTTTCCGCCCATGGCGTGCCGAAATCGGTGCCTGCCGATGCGGATGCGAAAAACCTGTTCTATCTTGATGCAACATGCCCGCTGGTTTCCAAAGTGCATAAGCAAGCCATGCGTCATCAGCGCCTTGGCCGTCATGTTATTCTCATCGGTCATTCCGGCCATCCGGAAGTGATCGGCACAATGGGGCAATTGCCGGAAGGCACGGTTTCCCTGATTGAGACTGTTGAAGAAGCCGAGAAATACCAGCCGGAAGACCCGGATAATCTGGGCTTTGTCACCCAGACTACATTGTCGGTGGATGATACGGCCGGTATTATTGCCAAGTTGCAGGAGCGCTTTCCGCTGCTCACCGCACCGGCGGCTGAATCCATTTGTTATGCAACGACAAACCGTCAGGAAGCAGTGAAGGAAGCCGCGCCTGGTTGCGACCTGTTCCTGATTGTCGGTGCGCCCAATTCATCCAATTCCAAACGTCTGGTCGAGGTTGCCGAGCGTTCCGGCGCGCGCCACTCTTTGCTGGTGCAGCGGGCGGCTGAAATTGACTGGGATAATCTCGGTGAACTTTCGGTTCTCGGTATTTCCGCCGGTGCATCGGCGCCGGAAATTATTGTTGATGAAATTATCGAGGCTTTTTCCGCTCGTTTCGATGTCACCATTGATCTGGCAATCACCACTGTGGAGACAGAGAATTTTCTGGTCAACCGCCAGATCCGTGATGTGGAACTAACGGTGCAGGATATGGCTTTTGTGAATGGCGATCATTAAACGCCTGATCTACCGTTTTTTGCTTTTGCGTTAATATAACAAAATAAACTGCCACAATTTTGCGCGTGTGATGGCAGGGAGAGGGTAATATGGCTGTCTATACGGATATTAATGAAATTGAACTGGCAGCCTATCTGGAAGAATATGACATAGGTACGCTTCTGTCTTTTAAAGGCATTGCGGAAGGTGTTGAAAATTCCAACTTTCTGCTGCGCACTACCGCAGGCAGTTTTATCCTTACCCTTTATGAAAAGCGTGTCGACCGCGATGATCTGCCGTTTTTTATCAAGCTGATGCAGCATCTGGCGGCCAATGGCATTGAATGCCCGCAGCCTGTTGTGCAGAAAAACGGCGAGGCTATCGGCGAACTGGCGGGGCGTCCGTCGGCAATCGTCACTTTTCTTGAAGGTATGTGGCTGCGTAAGCCTGCGGCTGAACATTGCTATGCGCTGGGCGTGGCTATGGCACAGATGCATATTGCCGGTCAGAACTTTGCGATGGAGCGTGAAAACAGCCTGACGCTGAAAGACTGGCGTCCGCTCTGGGAAAAATGCATGGGTGATGCAGATCAGGTTGAAAGTGGTCTGCGTGCGCAAACCGAGGCTGATCTGAGCTATCTGGAAGAGAACTGGCCCGCCGATCTGCCGCGTGGCGTTATCCATGCTGATCTGTTTCCGGATAATGTGTTTTTCATTGGCCAGAACCTGTCCGGCATTATTGATTTCTACTTCGCCTGCACGGATATGCTGGCCTATGATCTGGCCATTTGCCTCAATGCCTGGTGCTTTGAG
The DNA here is from genome assembly GCA_040392545.1 of Pseudochrobactrum asaccharolyticum. Classification (GTDB taxonomy): domain Bacteria; phylum Pseudomonadota; class Alphaproteobacteria; order Rhizobiales; family Rhizobiaceae; genus Pseudochrobactrum; species Pseudochrobactrum asaccharolyticum_A. Next base: position 233,012 of record JBEBVV010000004.1, read on the forward strand.
CGTGATTTCTCTTATAATCTGACCAAGGGCACAGCATTGCTGCGCGGTTATAATTCTGTGCGACCGCTGAATGTGGCTGAACGCGAAGCGCTGCCGGTTCTGTGCCGCGGCGCGGCAATGCGCTTTATGCTGACGCGGCTTTATGACTGGATCAATGTGCCTGCGGACAGTTTCGTGACCAAGAAAGATCCGATGGAATATTTGCGGCGGATGCGTTTTCACCGTGAGGTGCGCTCAGCCAGTGAATATGGCCAGTAAATGAAATGAATAAACCGCATTGCGCTCTTGCTGTGCAATGCGGTTCAAGACTGTGAGTATTCTGCTTGAAGACAATAATTGCCTATACGGATGGTGCCTGCTCAGGAAATCCGGGTCCCGGAGGCTGGGGTGCTATTCTGGAATATAATGGCCACCGCAAAGAACTGAATGGCGGTGAGGCAGATACGACAAATAACCGTATGGAACTGATGGCGGCCATTTCAGCGCTGGAGGCTTTGAAACAACCCTGTCAGGTCGATCTTTATACGGATTCCGTTTATGTGCGTGACGGTATTTCCAAATGGATTGAAGGCTGGAAGCGCAATGGCTGGAAAACGGCGGCCAAGCAGCCGGTTAAAAATGCTGAATTGTGGCAACAGCTTGATGCAGCACGCAAACCGCACAAAGTTACCTGGCACTGGGTAAAAGGCCATGCCGGACATCCGGAAAATGAACGCGCGGATGAATTGGCGCGAGAAGGTATGGCGCCTTATAAAAAGCGCTGACGGATGCTGAGTGAGAGGCCGTATTGCTATTGATACGGCACTGCTCCGGCTCTCACTATAAATACAAACAGGCAGAAAAAAGCCCGCTGGGATCAGCGGGCTTTATCATCAGATCAGAGCTTTTCCAGCATTGCTTCTGCGGAAGAAACAGTGGCTACGCCCGGATTTTCTTCAATATTGAGGCTCTTTACAACGCCGTCTTCAACCAGTGCGGAATAGCGCTTGGAGCGGATGCCGAGACCGCCGCCGGACAGGTCGATATCAAGACCGGCAGCCTTGGTGAAGGCACCGATACCATCGGAAAGATAAACAATTTTGCCTTCGCCTTCCGTGGCTTTGGCCCATGCGCCCATAACATGCGCATCATTGACGGAAACAACGGCAACTGTGTCCACGCCCTTGGCGATCAGCGCGTCATAATTGGCCAGATAGCCCGGCAGATGGTTCAGTGTGCAGGTCGGGGTGAAGGCACCCGGTACAGCGAACAGAACAACTTTTTTGCCTTTGAAAATCTCGTCGGTGGTGACATCTTTCACACCGTCAGCGGTTTTAACCTTAAAGCTGGCATCCGGTAATTTATCACCGATCTGAATAGCCATTTCCGTTCTCCTTTGTGCAGATTTATGAACCCGTTCCGGATCATATGCATAGCCCTTCGCGCATTTTTGCGAAAGCGCTATTTATGTTTAAGACGGCAATGGAACGGTTTTGTGAAGCCTCGGCACTGCGCCTGAAATTTTCAATATGCAATTTTTCTTAAAAATGAGTGCTGTGATAAGCGACTGAAAGAAAAACAAAATTTCTGTTCTGTCATGGATGTATAAAAGTTTATTCGCAATTATGGCTTGGCACATGCCTTTGCTGTGTTATGCTGAACGGAAAATAGCGGCTCCGCAAAAATAAAAACTATAATCTTCGTAAAGCGCTGCATTGCGGCAGGGACTATCCGAGCAAGTGCGGTTTTCTTTTTTACATACGATAAAACCGCTCCATCTCTTTTAAAACGCAGTTTCAGACGATCATGCGGCATGAACCGGAATCAAAAATCTGATCTTCCGACAGGGGAATTTCCGCTTTTATGAACTGCACCGGCAAGAGTGAAAGAGGCGTATGGTGAATAACGGTTTTCTCAACGGGCAGTTTCTGCTCGCCATGCCCGGCATGACGGATGAACGCTTTGAGCGCTCGGTCATTTATGTTTGTGCGCATTCCGAGCAGGGCACTATGGGATTCATCATTAACCAGCTGCAGCCGCTTGAATTTCCGGATTTGCTGATCCGCCTTGGCATCATCACCCAGAGCGAGACGATTCTTCTGCCGGAAAAAGCCCGCAATATGATGGTGCGGCGCGGCGGGCCGGTGGAAACCGGACGCGGCTTTGTGTTGCACAGCGATGATTTTATGGTGGGTGCCAGTATTCCTGTAACCGATGATATTTGCATGACCGCCACAATGGATATTCTCCATGCGATGTCGGAAGGCACAGGACCTGACAAGGCGCTGATGGCGCTGGGCTATGCCGGTTGGGATGCAGGCCAGATTGAAAATGAAATTGCCAATAATGACTGGCTGATTTGTGAATCCACGCCGGAATTATTGTTCGACGGCGATATTCACGGCAAATATGATCGTGTCATGGCGCAGATGGGTGTTGATCCCGCACGACTGGTGGTTCAGGCAGGTCATGCCTGAACCCGTATTTGTTGTTACTCTACCGTCTGGCCGTTGAGCAGACGCGCCGCATTTTCAGCACTCATCGGCTGACCAAACAGGAAGCTCTGCACATATTCGCAACCCATTTCACGCAGCTGCATGGCATCCTGTTCGCTTTCCACACCTTCCGCCACCACTTTAAGATCAAGATCCTGCGCCATGCGGATGATCGAGCGCAGCAATGTTGCCTTTTGCGGCTTGTCGCCTTTGACGAAAGACCGGTCGATCTTGATCATATCAATCGGGAAGCGGGTGAGATAAGCAAGCGACGAATAGCCGGTGCCGAAATCATCCAGCGATAGCCCGACACCCATGGATTTGAGCTCGGTGAGCAGATGGGATGACTGTTCCGGATTTTCCATCAGTACGGATTCTGTCAGTTCCAGTTTCAATGTGCCTTTGGCCACATGAGTGCGGGACAGAATGGCACGCACATCGCTGAGCAGATCCTGCCGGATCAACTGTGTGCTGGAAAGATTGACGGAAACAAACAGTTTCGGACGTGACAGATTTTCCTGCCAGTTGAACAGATCATTGGCCGATTGCTGCATGGCGAACAGACCAAGCTGGACAATCAGGCCGGAATTTTCGGCAATCGGAATAAATTCTGTCGGTGAAATCGGCCCGCGGCGCGGATGTTCCCAGCGCATCAGCGCTTCAAAACCGGCAATTGTGCCATCCTGAAGATTGACAATCGGCTGATAGGCAATGGTGATTTCCTTGCGCTCAATTGCACGGCGCAGATCGGATTCCAGTTGCAATTTGTCACTGCCGATTGCACGGAAGGATGGACGGAACGGCTCAATCCGGTCACCGCCAAAACGCTTGGCCTGATACATGGCCAGCTCTGCATCCTTGATCATATCCTCCGCATTACCGGCATTGGCAGTCCATGTCAGCAGACCGATGGAAGCAGTCAGTACAATCTCGCGCTTGGCATAGGCGATCGGCGCACGAATGGCCTGACGCAGCGCTTCGGCAAAAGCGGCAACCTTGGCCGGATCGGATTCAGAGGCCAGGATCAGCCCGAATTGATCAGACGACAGGCGCGACAGCGTATCCTGCGGCTTCATCAGGCGGAATAAACGCCGTGAAATTGTGAGCAGAATTGTATCACCGGCAGACATGCCGAGGCTGTCATTGACCTGTTTGAAGCGGTCAATATCAATCACAAAGACGGTCGGCCGCAATTTGCTCTCGCTGTAAGACATGCTCATCACATTGGCGAGGCGGTCGAGGAACAATTCACGGTTCGGCAGGCCTGTCAGATTATCATGCACGGCATCATGCAGCAGGCGCTCTTCGGCCTTTTTCTGCTCGGTCACATTATGCAAAGTGCCGACACAACGCACAATTTCACCATCAGAACCGATGACCGGACGGGCGCGCAACGCATACCAGTGATAATGCCCGTCATTGGCGCGCAGGCGGAATGTCTGGTGAATACGTCCGCGGCGGTTTTCTAAAATAGCATCCAGCGTGGTGCGGAAACGGTCGCGGTCATCGCCATGCATGGCAGGCAACCAATTGCGCACAGGGCCAAGCAGGCTGGCCGCTGTGGTGCCGAGATAGGTGGCAATATCCGGTGTGGTAACAACGCGGTCACGTGGTACATCCCAGTCCCAGACAATATCGCCGGAGCCGATCACCGCCAGCGCCTGCCGCTCCATATCCGAGAACAGGCCGACGCGTAACACGCCACCGGCAAAAGCATGCTGCATGACGGTAAAGCCGATCAGCAGAACAATCAGCACCAGACCGCCGCCAAGAGCAGGCTGCACAATATCATTATCCAGACGGCCGGAAACCGCCGCCCATGCACCGGCCATCCATATGGCGGTCAAAAGCCATGTGGGGATCAGCATCACCGCCCTGTCATAGCTGCGCAAAGACAGGAAGCCGATGATGATAATGCCGCAAATAATTGTCAGGGCGAAGGAAATGCGGGCAATACCGGCAGCGATCGGCGGATCAAAAATCGCCACGCCGCTCAGCATAATCAGGCCGAGCACCCATGCGACCGCACCATAGGAAAAATGGTCATGCCAGCGGTTGAGATTGAGATAGGTAAACAGGAAAATCAGGAAACTGGCCGCCAGCGCCACTTCCGTTCCCGCGCGCCACATCTGCTCATTACCCGGTGTAATGGCGATCAGCTTGTTCCAGAAACCGAAATCCACGCAAATATAGGCCAGAACCGCCCATGCCAGTGCCGCAGCCGCAGGAAACAGCGAGGTTCCGCGCACAACAAAGAGAATGGTCAGAAACAGGGCCAGCAGACCGGAAATACCAAGCAGAATACCGCGATAAAGCGTGTAGGAGTTGATCGTGTCCTTATAGGCATCCGGCTCCCACAGATAGAGCTGCGGCAGGTTAGGGGAGTCCATTTCGGCAACGAGTGTTACCACCGAACCCGGATTGATGGTGATGAGGAACACATCGGCATCAGGGCTGACCTGACGGTCAAGGGCAAAGCCCTCACTCGGCGTGATGGAGGAAATGCGCTGTGAGCCGAGATCCGGCCAGACGAAACCGGATTTAACAAGGCGGTAATGCGGGGCAACGATCAGGCGGTCGATCTGTTCATCGGTCGGATTGGCAATTGCAAAGGCCGCCCAGTTGCCGCTGGAGCGCTTGCTGTCGGCCTGCACTTCAATACGGCGCACAATACCGTCCGCACCCGGTGCAGTGGAAACCTGTACACTGTCACCCTGATTATGCATGATCTGCACGGCACCGGTCAGATCAAGCGCCGTATCTTCTTTGGAAATTTTGATCGGCTCAACCGCATAAGCGGGTGCCGCAAGGGTTAGCAGAGCTGCTAAAAAGGCAATTATACAGAAAAACGGTTTCAAGCGGTTCTGAAAGTTTTCCGTCACTGGTTTTACCTTTTTTCGCATTTATGTCGTCACGCTGCGTCCAGAGTATAATTTTAAAGTCGGGATAATGTACGCCAACCGCCAGCCGGTTTTGCAGGCCGGGCTCCGGCGCGCTCATCATCCTCAATCAGGCCGTAAAGCAGGTGATCCTGCCACAGACCATTGATCTTGAGATAAGACCGCAATGTGCCTTCCAGTAAAAATCCGGCTTTTTCAAGAAGCCTGACTGAACGCAGATTAGATGGAATACAGGCTGCTTCAAGTCTGTGCAACCGCAGTTCATGGAATGCGAAGGGGATAACCAGTTTCAGGGCATCATACATATAGCCCTGACCGGCATAAGGCGCACCGCACCAATAGCCGATCTGACCGGATTGGGCGACACCGCGCCGGATATTGCCCAGAGTGATTCCCCCTAAAAGCGCATTGTCCTGATTGCGGAATAGAAACAGCGACCATGCATTGCCGCTGCGCGCTTCTTCGGAATAATGGCGCAACCGCATCCGGTAGCTTGGCTTTTCCAGTTCGTCTTCATGCCAGACCGGTTCCCACGGCGTGAGAAAACTGCGGCTCTTTTCCCGCAGATTTGCCCATTGACGATAATCATTCCATTGCGGCTCGCGCAAATAGAGCCGCTCCCCCTTCAGATACACAGATGGTGTTTTGCTGAAAGGAAAGCTGATCATGACAACCTGCCTCTGTTGGGCTTAGTCCGGCCTGTATGAACCGGTGCGTGTTGGAAGAGCAGTTCCATCGCTAAAACTGCCCCGTTGAGGTTTAAACAGCCAGAGCAGGCCGTTTATTGGCGGCATATCCGTTCAGGGTGCCGCGCACATCATCATAGGACATCAGCTGGCTGACAGGGCCGACGGCTGCAATGGTCGGCTTGCTGTCGAGGAACATACGACCGGAAAGATCTGTCAGGCGTTCCGGTGTAATCAGGCTCAGACGTTCCAGAAGTTCTTCATTCGGCACAGGGCGGCCATAAAGCAGCATCTGGCGGGCAATTTGGCCTGCACGGCTGGCCGCGCTTTCCTGAGACATCAAAAGCCCTGCGCGATATTGGGCGCGGGCGCGATCCACTTCCTGAATGCCGATATTATTGGAAGCCTCATAAAGCTCCTGCAGAATAACCGGCACCAGTTCATCGAGATTTTCACGTCCCGTTGCCGCGTGAATACCGAACAGGCCGGTATCGGAAAAGCCCCAGTGAAAAGCATAGACCGAATAGCACAGCCCGCGCTTTTCACGCACTTGCTGGAAGAGGCGCGAGGACATGCCGCCGCCGAGAACCGTTGCCAGCAATTGCGAGGCGTAGAAATCGCGCACATGATAGGCGCGGCCTTCAAAGCCGATCAGCACCTGCGCATCCATCAGGTCGCGTTCTTCACGGTAGTCGCCGCCGACATAGGCCGCCTTGACCGGTGCTACAGCCTGCGTGGTCGCACGGAAACCACCGAGGCGGCTTTCAACTTCACGCACAAAGGACGCGTGATCTACTGCACCGGCAGCCACCACAACCATACGGTCAGCACTATATTGCTCATTAATATAGGTGCGCAGGTCATCCGGCGTGAAAGATTGCACTGTTTCCGGCATGCCGAGAATGGAGCGGCCGATCTGCTGGTTCATATAGGCTGTTTCGGAAAACCGGTCGAAAACAATATCATCCGGCGTGTCATGTGCAGCGCCGATTTCCTGCATGATCACATTTTTCTCACGTTCCATCTCGTCTTCATCAAATTTGGAACTGGTGAGAATATCGGCCAGAATATCAATGGCCAGCGGCAGATCATTGCGCAGAACACGGGCATAATAAGAGGTGGTTTCAACGCTGGTTGCAGCATTGATCTCGCCGCCGACATTTTCAATATCAGCGGCAATCTGCCAGGCGGTACGGTTTTCCGTGCCCTTAAAAGCCATATGTTCCAGAAAATGCGCAATACCGTGGCGGTTATGCGCCTCATTGCGGGAGCCTGCTTTAACCCAGATGCCCAGTGCCACAGTTTCAATCAGCGGCATGGTTTCGGTTGCGATTGTCAGTCCATTGGACAGAACGCTTACTTCTACACCCATTATAGGCATGCTCCCCTTGAGTATTTCACCGTCAGGCAATTTTGAGCCGGACGGGCATGACAATGCGACAATTTCATAATCGGAACCGGCACAGACCTGTTTGACGGATCATAAACCGTTCCGGAATGCTGCCTGCCTTTATCATTTTCCCGTATATATAAAGGCAGAGTGCGGCCTGTGCAATTCAGGCAAAGATATTACACCATAGCCGATACCATGGTGTAACAGGATTGTGGCCGGTTATTGTGCAGCGCGTGAATGGCTGCGAATATGATCCTGAACCTGTTTCAGATCATTTTGAAGCGGGGTGTAATTTTCCTTCCGCTCCATCAGATCGCTGAGCCAATGCGGCAGTTCCGGCGAGACACCGCAGGCATCCTTTACCGCATCCGGGAATTTGGCCGGATGGGCGGTTGCCAGCACCACCATAGGGGAGGCGCTGTTTTCATGTTCGCGGGCAACTTTCACGCCGATGGCGGAATGCGGATCCAGCAGATAGCCGTCATCGGCCAGCACGGTGCGGATCGTGTCGGCCGTTTCCTGCACAGTCGCACGTCCGGCATCAAACTGGCTGCGGATTGCTTTGAGCGGCGTTTCGGCAATGGTAAATTCGCCGGACTGGCTGAGGCTGCGCATCAGGCCGCGAATGGCTGCGGCATCACGGCCATAGGATTCAAACAGCAGACGTTCAAAATTCGATGAAATCTGAATATCCATGGATGGCGATGAGGTCTGTTCCACACCGCGCATGGCATAAGAGCCGCTGGCAACGGTACGGGACAAAATATCATTATCATTGGTGGCAATGATCAGACGATCAATCGGCAGACCCATCTGCTTGGCCACAAAGCCCGCAAAAATATCGCCGAAATTGCCGGTCGGCACGGTAAAGGACACTTTGCGGTCCGGTGCGCCGAGGCTGATAGCGCTCGTGAAATAATAAACGATCTGCGGCATGATACGTGCCCAGTTGATCGAATTCACACCGGAAAGCGACAGCGTGTCACGGAAGTTCAGATCATTGAACATGCCTTTGACGAGGTTCTGGCAATCGTCGAAATTGCCGTCAACCGACAGCGCATGCACATTGGCGGCTGTGGATGATGTCATCTGGCGCTGCTGCACAGGTGAGACGCGGCCATGGGGAAACAGGATGAAAATATCGGTATTGTCGCGACCGGCAAAAGCTTCAATCGCTGCGCCGCCGGTATCTCCGGAGGTTGCGCCAACAATGGTGGCGCGCTGGCCGCGCTGTGCCAGCGTGTAATCCATCATGCGTGAAAGCAGCTGCATCGCCACATCTTTGAAGGCCAGTGTCGGACCGTGAAACAGCTCCAGCACATATTCATTGGCACCGGTCTGCACCAAAGGGCAAACCGCATCATGACGGAAGCTGCCATAAGATTCGCGCACCATTTTTTCAAATTCGGCCGCAGGAATCTCACCATTTACAAATGGGCTGAGTACAGCGAGTGCGATTTCCACATAGGATTTTCCGCGCAAGGCGCGAATATCGGCGGCAGAAAATTGCGGGTAGGATTCCGGCAGATAAAGACCGCCATCACGTGCCAGACCGGCCAAAAGTGCATCAGAAAAGCCTAAAACCGGTGCTTCACCGCGGGTACTGATATATTTCATAGGGTCTCAGGCCTCATTCATTCACTGCCGGTACTGTTCGTCTTCGGGCAATTCTGTCTTGTTGTCGGGTCAAATCTTTTGCTTGCGCGGGCAGCATAAACGGTTAGAGCTTGCCCTGCGTCACAAAAAACGTGAAAATCTTACCACATAATGCATGTTAAGCGCCGTGCGTCCATACGGATATGCTCAAGGCACTACAGGAATTTGGTATAGAATAGGTTCATTATTGCAGGAAGACCGGTTTATGCAGAAAACAGCCTTCGGACGTTTCAATCTCAGTTCAATTCAATCTGCCCGTATCGCCGGCGCCGGTAAGGCTGCCAGGCTGGGCGCGGCAGCACTGCTCGGGCTGATTGTTGCCGGTTGCTCAACAAGCGGCAATCAGCAGCCTGCAACCTCCACCAGCGGCGAGCCGCGCGTGACACAGACCGAGTTGCAGGCTTTTTGCCCGCGTATCAGCCTGCGTGAGGGTACCTCCTATTTCAGCACCTATGAAAAAGGTGGTCATGGCGACAGCAACCGTGTGATTTATCAGGCATCGATTTCGGATGTGACCCGTGACTGCCGCCGCGACGGCAGCAATCTGGTGATGACGGTCGCTGCCGCAGGACGTGTTGTGCCGGGACCAAAATTCCGCAACGGCTCTATTACCATGCCGATCCGCGTTGTGGTGATGGAAGGTGACAAGGTGCTCTCCAGCAATTTGCATAAGCAATCTGTCGCGATGAATAATTCACAGGCCGCAACGCAGTTCCTGTTTACCGGTACACCGGTCACTGTGCCTGAAGCTTCTGCCCGCCGGATCCAGATTTTCATCGGCTTTGATGAAGGCTCGCAGAAAAACTGATTGAAGCAGACTTAAGCCGGTGCAGAGCTGCGTTTTCGCAGTTTTGCATCAAATCGGTGACAGATTTGGAAAATGCCGCGCTTTCCGGTGAAAGCGCGGCATTCTTGTTAATTCATTCTGTTAAAGCCCGATTTTCTTGTGATTTTCGGGATCGTGCGAGTGGTTTATTTGCATATATTCAAAATTTATTGCATACAAAATTAACTATATCAGCAGCCTCCGGTGAATTTCCGGCGCTGAACAGACTGTTTTCTCCCAGGGTAAATAAAGCGTTTTTACGCATAAAGTGCTGTAATATCAAAGAGTTGATAAAAGAGTTTTCGCTGCGGCGGCAAACATTGCCGGTTTTTAATTATCAATGTCTCATATTTGCCTTTAAAGGGATGAAACTATGAAACTATTCGTAATCTCTAAGGTTTAAAATGCTGCCATGATGACAGTATATGAACTCATACAGGAACCGACCGACACCTGGGCCATTTTTGAAATGGATTCCGGTGAACCGGCGATGATTGAAGGCCGTCCGATGATTGGTCTGAGCGAGACAGAAGCACAGCAGATTTATGCTGCTCTGACTATTCCCGCAACAGACAGCAAGAAGTCAGCGGCCTGACAAATATGAAAAGGGCGTGTCCGTGACACGCCCTTTTTGCTTTCCATCAGACAGATCAGAAACCTTCGTCCCATTCTGCCATGGCTTCAATCACTGCCGGCAGGTCGCGATGGCGGCTGATCACAGTTTCCGCACCGGCCTCGGTGAGCTTGTCTGCATGACCCGGATAGGTATGTGCGCCGCCGGTAAAGCCGATAACGCGCATGCCTGCAGCACGCGCTGCATGAATGCCGTGGCTTGAATCTTCCAGAACGAAGCAACGTTTCGGATCGGCATTAAACTGCTGTGCGGCATAAGTGTAGACATTAGGCGCCGGTTTCGGCTCTTTATTGCCAACCTCACGCGCAGCATAAATATGCGGGGCAAATGCCTCATAAAGCGTGGAGCGCTTGAGCATCAGTTCCAGTGAAGCCGTATTGGAATTGGAGCAGATCGCTTTGGGATAAGCGAGATTGCGCACCACATCTTCAATCCCGTCCACCGTCAGCAATTCTTTATTGATCCGCTCGGTCATGATCTTGCGGGATTTTTCGATCAGCGAGGCAGAGATCGGCATGGAGGCTTCGCGCTCGATTTCCATGAGAATGCTTGGCCATGTCAGACCGGCAAAGCGCTCGGCAATTTCTTCCGGCGAGATCGGATAACCGACATCGGTCAGCAATTCGGATTCTACCTGTGCGGCAATAAACTCGGAATCGACCAGAACACCATCACAGTCGAAGAGGATAAGCTGGGGTTTAGACATGAGAAATCCGTCAATTTTCATAAAGCCGCGAGAGAGGTCCGCGGACATCCGGCAGCGGGAAGGGAGGAGCAGAACAGTTTCAGATAAAGGCGGGCACCCGCGCATCCGGAACTGTGTCAAAAATGAAAGAGAGCGGTTTTCTGTTCCAAAATTTGAGAAAACCGCTCTGCCTCTGTTTACACGGAAAAGCGCAGAGGGTCAAAATCATAAAAGGGCAGAGTGTGGTGAGGGGGGCATCATGGCGAAGCATCTGTGATTTGCCTCTCTATAGCGCCCGGAATTTGCACTGCGCCTTTGGAAATTATTAAAAAATGAAATCTTTTCAGGGGCTTGATGTGGAGAATTTGACGGATTTTTTAAGAAATATGACGATTTTCGCCATTTGAAACGCTTTTTAACGATCCTCTTAACCCCATGTTTACCCTGTTCGGTAACCATAAGGACAGTAAAGCGTTCTTATGTTTAGCGAGTATCACATGTCCGTTGTTCGTCTTGTGAAAGATCTGCCAGAAGCTGCACCGCGCTCGGTCTGGCTCGATACAATTCTTAAGGGTGACTGCGTAGCTGCGCTCGATCGTTTGCCGGATCATTCGGTGGATGTGATCTTTGCTGATCCCCCTTACAATCTCCAGCTTGAAGGTGCGTTGCACCGCCCTGACCAGAGCAAGGTCAATGCTGTGGATGATCACTGGGATCAGTTCGACAGTTTTCAGGCCTATGATGCCTTTACCCGTGCATGGCTGATGGCTTGCCGCCGTGTGCTGAAGCCAAATGGCACCATCTGGGTTATCGGTTCCTATCACAATATTTTCCGCGTTGGCGCATCGTTGCAGGATCTGGGTTTCTGGATGCTCAATGATATTATCTGGCGCAAGACTAATCCGATGCCGAATTTCCGTGGCCGTCGTTTCCAGAATGCGCATGAAACGCTGATTTGGGCGTCGCGTGATCAGAAGAGCAAAGGCTATACGTTTAATTACGAAGCCATGAAAGCCGCCAATGATGATGTGCAGATGCGCTCTGACTGGCTGTTTCCGATTTGCACCGGCGGCGAACGTCTGAAAGATGATAATGGTGATAAGGTTCACCCGACCCAGAAGCCGGAAGCATTGCTTGCCCGTATTCTGATGTCTTCCTCAAAGCCGGGCGATGTGATCCTTGATCCGTTCTTCGGTTCCGGCACCACCGGCGCGGTTGCCAAGCGTCTCGGCCGTCACTTTGTCGGTATCGAGCGTGAGCAGACTTATATCGAAGCGGCAACAGCCCGTATTGCAGCGGTTGAACCGCTCGGCAAAACCGAGCTGAAAGTGATGACCGGCAAGCGTGCAGAACCGCGTGTGGCCTTTGTCAGCGTGATTGAAGCCGGCCTTTTGCGTCCGGGTACTGTGCTGTGCGATACCAAACGCCGTCATGCGGCCATTGTGCGGGCAGATGGTACACTGGCCGTCAATGGCGATGCCGGTTCAATCCATCGCATGGGTGCCAAAGTGCAGGGCTTTGATGCCTGCAATGGCTGGACCTTCTGGCATTATGAAGAAGAAGGTACGCTAAAGCCGATTGATGCCCTGCGTGCGGAAATTCGCGGAAATATGGCGCAGGCCGGAGCGTAAACAGGACTGCGACTTCTTACATTTTAAGTGTAATCACCAATCGGACCGACCTCCAGCGACGTCTGATCCTTAAAGCGCCGGTAATTCACCGGCGCTTTTTTTATGCATGCAGGTGTTTATGCAGTTTTGGACATGGGAACTGTCTGTTTTTTATTTGAACGCATCTATTTGAATGCATCCGGCAGGGCTGCGCTGATTGCTTTCTTCATCACTGTCGGCAAGGCTTCATCATGCAGCCTGTCTGCATCTACCCACCAGCCATTATTGCTTGGCGGCACGGCTGTGGTGGCGGCTTTGTAAATGCTGAGCCGCAGTTCAAAATGCGTGAAAATATGGGTGATGCTGCCGCAGGGCTGCCATTGTGCAGCAAAAGGAGCAAGTTCGGCAGCAGTTAATTGCGCAATATATTCTGGCTCTGCCGTATCATCCGCAGCTACCCAGTCGCTGTTTGGCACTTCGCTCATGCCGCCGAGCAATCCTTTATCGGCACGCTTGCGCAGATAGACCTTATCGTCAGGCGAGAGGATAACAAAGCCTGCGCCGTAACGTATCGGCCGCGCCTTTTTCGGGGCTTTGACAGGGTAAAATTCCGGATCACCTTCAGCCAGCGCCGCGCAATTATCATTCAGCGGACAGAGGATGCAGGCCGGTTTTTTCGGTGTGCAAATGGTGGCGCCGAGATCCATCATGGCTTGTGCAAAATCACCGGGGCGCGATTGCGGTGTGAGTTGTTCCGTAAATTTGCGGATTTCGCTCTTTGCTTGCGGCATCATGGTTTTAATCGCAAATAAACGGCTGACGACGCGCTCCACATTGCCATCAACAACAGCCGCAGGAATGTTGAAGGCAATGGCGGCAATGGCTGCCGATGTATAATCGCCGATGCCCGGCAATTGTTTAAGACCATCCACGCTCGCCGGAAACTCTCCTTTGTGCTGATAGGCAACCATATCAGCGCATTTTTTCAGGTTTCGCGCACGGGAATAATAGCCAAGCCCCGCCCAGCCGCGCAGCACATCATCTTCCGTTGCCGCAGCCAGAGCCAGCACATCCGGCCAGCGCTGGGTGAATTTCAAAAAATAGGCTTTCACCGCTTCAACTGTTGTTTGCTGCAGCATGACTTCGGAGAGCCACACGCGGTAAGGATCAGGCCGCACACCACGCAGATGCTCCGCAGGCGTTACCCGCCAGGGTAATATACGGTGATGACGGTCATACCATTCCAATAGCTTGTGGGCTTCTGCAGGCGCGGCATTACGGGCATGGCTAAGGGCAGGCAGGGGATTATTCCTCAAATAAGATTGTTCAACCGGCACCATATCATTTCAAGAAAGGATATGCGGCTAAAATATAGCGCAATTACACTATTAGCTATGTCTGGATTAGCTGTATTTGACTGGAGGCTGTTACCAATGCGGCTTCTCAAGGCAATTTACCGCTGGTGCAGTCATGAATAAATTGACTGCGCTGCCACTGCTGGCTACCACTGCTGTTCAGCCCAGACTGATGCCGCGTTAAAAACGACAATAGCCGAAAGACCTGACTTTGCCGAGCCAACAAAATTTCCCTGTCTATGTTCTCAATCTTGACCGTTCAAAAGACCGCTGGGATTCGCTGTGCGCACATGCGCAGGCATTGAATGTTGAACTGCAACGCGTGCCTGCGGTGGACGGTAAAGTATTGCAGCCTGCAGAAAAGCAGTTTTTTGATGAGCCGCGTTTCCGGCGCAACCACGGTAAAACCGTGCTTCCGGCAGAGATCGGCTGCTATAAAAGCCATTTGCGCGCGCTGGAACTGATTGCCAATGGCGAGGCTGCTGCCGGTGTGATTATTGAAGACGATATTCGTTTTTCAGACAGTTTTGTGCCGGTTGTTGAAGCTGCCATGCAATTGCAGGGCTGGGATGTCATCAAGCTGATCCATAATCGCCTTGTCGGTTTTCGCCCTGTTGCGCAATTGACCGGAGATGTTGCCATAGGGCGCACGACCCATGGCCCGCTCGGCAATGCCGGTGCTTATATTGTCAGCAAAAGCGGCGCGGCAAAATTATTACGTGCCCTTGCAACCATGCATCTGCCCTATGATGTGGCACTGGAGCGCGGCTGGGCGGGGTCTTATGAATTTTTCACAGCGAGCAGGGCGGTTGTTGGCAATGCCGATGAAACAGCCTCAACAATTTCCAATGGCGCAGATACCTATTCGCGTGCCAAATTACCGGCCTATAGGCGGTTGCCGACATTGTTTTTCCGGGTGCGCGATTATTTGAGCCGTATGATCTACAGTTTTAAAAAATCACATATTCAGCAAAAGGTGAGATGAGGATTTTACAAAGAAACTTTCTTCTGCGCCGGCGCGTTGATCTCTGGCTGCTCTGTCTTGCAGCGCTGGCCATGCCGTTGCGGTTATTTCCGATGCCGCTGGTTCTGTTCGTTTTCGGCTGCATCGGCTTTTATCTTTCTTTGTATAAACACAGGTTTCACCGGCTTTACGGTACCGCATTTTTCATTCTGATCTCGGCCTATATGGTCTGGAGCCTCGGCCTGATGGCTATGCGCGGTGAACTGGACATTGCGAACCGCCAGATCGGCTATGTGCTGCTCTTATGGCTCTATTCTTTCGCAGGGCTTGGTATGGTGCTGATCCGCGAACCGGCGCGGATGATGGCGCTCGGCACGCGTATTGGCGTGGTGCTCTGTGCTTTCGCCGTGGTGGCAGAAGCGCTGTGGGCAGGCGGGCGCATCGGTATTGGCGGCAATCCGGCGGTTTTTGCTTATTCTGCAGCCATTGCTGCGGTGGCGGCTACTTTGCCGGTACGCACCGCACCGCGCTTGCTGCCCAATGGCTCGTATTATCTGATTATCGGCACCGGCATTGTTTTTGCCTCGCAAACCCGTGCTGTGATGCTGACTTTGGCGGCCGTGGCACTGAGTGAACTGGTGGTTCTGGTCAGCCGTATTGCCAGCCATAAGGTCAAAATCGGCGGTACATTGGTGCTGGCAAGCTGTCTGACAATATTGGTCACGGTGGGGCCGGTGGCATCGGTGCTGTCAGAGCGCTTTTCCGGCATGGTGCATTATTATGAAACCGGCGACAGCAGCCGCTGGGCAGATAAAGCCTCTGCCGATATACGCGGGCAGATGTGGCGCGGCTCGGCACAGGTGATTGCACACCATCCGCTGATCGGCGTGGGGGCGGAGCAGAAAATGCCTGCGGTCAAAGCAGAGCTTGGTGAACAGGCCGCTTTGCTGGAGGGCTTTATCCATGTGCATAATGCGGCACTGGATGAAATGCTGGTTAACGGGGTGATCGGACTGGTGCTGCTGGCAGGGGCTGCCCTTTGCGGACTGGCATTTTTGTGGCGCAATAATCCTGATCCGGCGATCCGGCGGGTGCTGATTTATTTTGCGCTGGTCTGGGGCAGCTATGCTATGTTGCATAATCCGCTGCTGCATGAAACAAGCATTGCCGTTACAATGTTTTTCTTCAGCGTGCTCTATGCGGCAACAGCCAGAAATATGTTGCGCAAGGCAAGCGGCGCAGACAATGCTGTCCTTGCCTGTAACCATGTGCCAGCCGGTCAGGCCGGAAACAAGACGAACCAGACCGGAATTGTGAAGAACCGGATTTGAAAGCGACCATGAGCAAACAGGAAAAATCAGGATTCAGACCGCTGGCTGATACGGCCGGTCATGTGCTTGATCCGGTCTTGCGCAAACGCGCAGGCATCAACCTGTCGCTGATACAGGCATGGGAAGATGTGGTGGGGCCGCAGATCGGTCTTGTGTCACGCCCGTTGCGTATTTTATGGCCGCGCCGCGCCCATGAGGATGACCCGTTTCAACCGGCCACGCTGATTATCGGTTGCGAGGGCATGGCCGCCATGCGTATTCAGCATTCGACCGGTGAGATCATTGCCCGCGTCAATGCCTTTCTGGGCTTCGCCGCGATTGCCCGGATCCGCATTGAGCAGAAGGCTGTCAGTGCCGTCGCGCCCAAAAAGCCGAAACCTTTGATGCCGGTGGGAGCGCCCGCCGAGAAAAAACTGATGCAGGCAACAGCAGAGATCGAAGATGAAGCTTTGCGGGAATCCCTGATGCGCCTCGGCCGTAATATATTGGCGGAAAAAGCAGCAAAAAAATCATAAGGCACTTTGTTAAGCCCTTGTAGACACACTGTTTATGAACGATCCTTAAGGTGACTGACAAAATTCGGGCATTATGATCTATTATTCTGCATATCTATTCTGGAAAGTATCAAGCGTTTCCGGAACAAGATATGCGGCAAAACAAGAATTTGGGGCATATCCTGTGCCGGAATCGCAACCGGAAATGCTCTGATCCTATAGCAACGTGATGAAACGGGTGATTCGTATGGTATCTCAACTGAACCGCAGGCAAATTCTGGGCAGCGCAGCCCTGGCAACAGCGGCCTTGTCCTTTTCTGCGACCGGAAATGCTTTTGCCCAGTCCGCTCCCAAGTCTGACGGTACTGTCGATATGAACAAGCTGCTGGAAGCCGGCAAGCTTGATGAAAAAGTGCTGGGCAAGGCCGATGCACCCGTTACCATCGTGGAATATGCTTCCATGACCTGCTCGCATTGTGCGGATTTCACCGTCAATACATTGCCGTCAATCAAAGAAAAATACATTGATACCGGCAAAGCCCGCCTGATTTTCCGTGAATTTCCGTTTGATCCGCGTGCAACGGCTGCTTTCATGCTGGCACGCTGCGCACCGGATGAGCGTTATTTCCCGATGGTGGATGTGCTGTTCAAACAGCAGATGCAGTGGGCAGCAGCCGATGATGCGCAGGCTGCATTGCTGCAAATCTCCAAATTGGCCGGTTTTACACAGGAGTCCTTCAATGCCTGCTTGACGAACCAGCAGCTTCTCGATGATGTGAATGCTGTTCGTGATCGCGGCGCTGAATTCGGTGTGAATGCAACGCCAACATTCTTTATCAATGGCCAGAAATATTCCGGAGCTCTTTCGGTTGATCAGATGTCGGCAGTTATCGACTCTATGCTCTGAACCTGATGCATCTTCATGCAGCGGGCGCATGGTTGTGCCTGCTGCATTTTTATATTCAAAATATTCCGTGTCCGGCTTCCGCAATTTTATGCTCAGCACCCGTTTCTTTCGTGAATTTGCGCGGGGTGCGTGCTGATGCGTTTTACCAAGCTGCGCCTTTTAGGGTTCAAATCCTTTGTTGAGCCGATGGAGTTCGTCATTGAAGGCGGACTGACCGGTGTTGTCGGCCCCAATGGCTGCGGCAAATCCAATCTCGTTGAAGCTCTGCGCTGGGTTATGGGGGAAAACTCCTATAAGAATATGCGCGCTTCCGGCATGGATGATGTGATTTTTTCCGGTTCCGGCACCCGTCCTGCACGCAACAGTGCGGAAGTGACATTGTTTCTCGACAATAGCGACCGTTCTGCACCGCCAAGCTATAATGATGTTGATGAATTGCAGGTTTCGCGCCGGATTGAGCGTGAATCCGGTTCGGTCTATCGCATTAATGGCAAGGAAGTCCGTGCCAAAGATGTGCAATTGCTGTTTGCCGATCAGTCCACCGGTGCGCGTTCGCCGTCGATGGTCGGGCAGGGGCGCATTGGTGAGCTTATTCAGGCCAAGCCGCAGGCACGCCGTGCGCTTTTGGAAGAGGCTGCCGGCATTTCCGGCCTGCATTCGCGCCGCCATGAGGCGGAATTGCGCCTGCGTGCGGCTGAAACCAATCTTGAGCGTTTGGAGGATGTGGTGGGTGAGCTTGGCACCCAGATTGAAAGCCTGAAACGCCAGTCGCGGCAGGCCAATCGTTTCCGCTCTTTGTCCGCTGATATTCGTGCAGCGGAAGCCATTTTGCTGCATCTGCGCTGGTCGCAGGCTAAACAGCATGAGGCCGAGGGGCAGAGTGCGCTGGCAACGGCAACATCCCATGTTGGTGCGATGGCGCAGGCGCAGATGATTGCCGCCAAGGAGCAGGCAGTCGGTGCCCAGCATTTACCGGAACTGCGCGAGCAGCAGGCCTCGGCTGCGGCGGCATTGCAGCGTCTGACAATCGCGGTATCGCAATTGGATGATGAGGCTGCCCGCTTGACGCAGCGCCGTTCCGAACTTTTGAAACGGCTTGAGCAATTGAGCGCCGATATTGCCCGTGAAGAACAGATGCTGCATGAGCAGGCCGGTGTGCTGGAGCGGCTGGATGATGAAGAGCAGGATTTGCAGGAGCAGAATGAGGCTTCCGGCGATCGTGCGATTGAAGCGGAAGAGCTGCTGAGTGCTGCGCAGGAGCAGTTGCAGCATCATGAAGCGGATCTGGCGCAAATCACCTCTGCCAGAGCGGAGGCCGCCGCCGAGCGCACACAAAGCGAGCGTCTGGTACGCGAGACCGCAGAGCGCCGTGAGAAATTGTCTGCACAATTGCGCAATGTCGAGCAGGATATTGTGCAACTGGAAAACCAGCTGAAAGTGCTGGCGGGCAGGGAAGAAAAAGCGCAACTCGTGATACAGGCCGAAGAGGCAGTGCAGGCGGCGGAAGAACAGGCACTTGCCTGTGAAGACCTGGTTGAGCAGGCGCGGGAACAAGAAAACAGCCGCCGCCAACCCTTGGCGCAGGCGCGGGAAGAGCTGAACCGGATTGAAACGGAAGCCCGCACTTTGGCGAGCATTCTCAGCAGTGGCCAGTCCACAACCTATATTGCGGTTGTGGAGCAGATGCAGGTGCAAAAAGGTTTTGAAACTGCTTTGGGGGCAGCCCTTGGCGACGATCTTGAAGCACCGGTTAATCCGCAGGCACCGGTTTTCTGGACCGAGATTGACCAGCAGAACAGCCGCGATTTTGGCAGCCTGCCGCAAGGTGCGGTACCGCTGAGCAGTGTGGTTGATGCCCCGCCTGCATTGCAGGCGCGATTGTCACAAATCGGGCTGGTGGATGACAGCGAGGGGGCAAATTTACAGCTGCACTTGCAGAGCGGCCAGCGGCTGGTGAGCCGTGAGGGCAGCCTGTGGCGCTGGGATGGTTTTACCGCCCGTTCCGATGCGCCCACTGCAAGTGCCCAGCGGCTGGCACAAAAGAACCGGCTGTCTGAGCTGGAAAATGCAGGAGGTGCAGCGCGTAACCGTGTGACGCAGGCGGAAAATACCTTGCGGCAGGCGGAAACCACATTGCGTGACGCCGTGGAGCGGGAGCGCAGCCTGCGTGATCATTGGCGCGGTACCCAGCGTGTTCTGGCGCAAGCGCGTGATGCGCTGGCCGAGGCCGAGCGCGTGGCCGGACAATTATCCAGCAAATATGCGGCGCTGGAAGAAGCAAAGTTACGTCTGAGCGATAGTCTGGAAGAAAATACCATCCAGCTTGAAGAGGCGCAGATCCGGCTGGATGATCTGCCCGATCTGGCAGAACTCAATTTGCAGATGACTTCTCTGACCACGCAGGTCATGGCAGACCGTGCCGCTGTGGCCGAGGCACGCGCCGCGCATGATAATCTGCGCCGCGATGCTGAGAACCGGATGCGCCGTCTGGAAATGATTGGCCATGAACGCAAAAGCTGGCAGGCGCGGGCGGAAAATGCCCGCCGCCAGATTGAGGCTTTGAGCGAGCGCCGTGCGGAAGCCGCGGATGAGGCTGAAACTCTGGCCGAGGCGCCGGCAGATATTGAAGAGCGCCGCCGCGAATTGCAAAGCGCTGTGGAAGAGGCCGATATCCGGCGCAAGGAAACCTCCGACCGGCTGAGCATTGCCGAAACGGAGCAGGCAAAACTGGATAAACGTGCAACACTGGCTATTCAGGAACTGGCCTCATCGCGTGAAGTGCGTGCCCGCGCTGAAGAGCGTCTGGCAGCCGCTGAAGAGCGCCGCAAAGATGCCGAGGCACGGATTGCGGAGGTGCTGAACTGCGCACCGCATGAGGCTTTCCGCCATACGGGGCTGAATGCAGGTGATGCGCTGCCGGATATGGATCAGACGGATCGTCAGCTCGACCGGCTGAAGATTGAGCGGGAACGCCTTGGCGCGGTTAATCTGCGTGCCGAGGAAGAACAACGCGAATTGTCCGAGCGTCAGGATGCGATCATTAATGAACGCGAAGATGTTCTGGAAGCGATCAAGAAATTGCGTCAGGCCATTCAGAGCCTGAATAAGGAAGGGCGCGAACGGCTGCTTGCAGCTTTTGATGTGGTCAATGAGCAGTTCCAGCGTTTGTTTACCCATTTGTTCGGCGGCGGCACAGCCGAGCTGCAATTGATTGAATCCGAAGATCCGCTGGATGCAGGGCTGGAAATTCTGGCGCGTCCTCCGGGTAAGAAGCCGCAGACCATGACCCTGCTTTCCGGCGGTGAACAGGCGCTGACAGCCATGGCGCTGATCTTTGCGGTGTTTCTCACCAATCCGGCACCGATCTGCGTGCTGGATGAAGTGGATGCGCCGCTCGACGATCATAATGTGGAACGCTATTGCAATCTGATGGATGAGATGGCGGCTTCAACACAAACGCGTTTTGTGATCATTACCCATAATCCGATCACCATGGCGCGTATGGATCGTTTGTTTGGTGTGACTATGGCCGAGCAGGGCGTGAGCCAGCTGGTGTCTGTTGACCTGCAAACCGCTGCTGCCATGCGCGAGACTGCATAATCTGTAAAAAGGCCGGAGCAGATATTGCCATCTGCCTGCTCCGGAATCATAATCTTATAAAACAGTAATAACCTATTCTGATTTCAGAATTTTATTCGCTCCACACTGCCAGCTCATTGCCGGACGGATCGGTGAAGTGAAAACGGCGGCCACCGGGAAAGCTGAAAATCGGACGGATGATGGTGCCGCCTGCCTTTTCGACATCGAGCAATGTCTGTTCCAGATATTCGGAATAAAGCACCGGCAGCGGTTTGGCATTTTTGGTTTCGTCACCTTGATAGAAACCACCGTCCAGACCTTCCGAATAAGCGGCATAGTCCGGGCCGTAATCAAAGAATTTCCAGCCAAAGGCATTGGTGTAAAATTCTTTGACCTGACTTAAAGAATTTTCACCGGCAGGCATTTCAATATAATCGAGTTTTCCGGTTTGGCGCATGATGTTCCTCTGATTAAAGATAGGGCATGGAAGTGTGGCGATAAGAAAAATACGGGCAGATGGTCAGTTTTGTCGCATGGAATCAATTTATCAGCTGATTCCGTTAAGTGACAGAAAGTCCGGCAAAATCTTAATCTGATCCAGTCATTTGCGCATTATCTTTGATGGGAGTGCGGAATCAATTTCCGCAAAATCGATTTAAACAAATAATACAATAGACAGGTTGCGCTTTGTTACCGGTTTTCTGCATTTTTCAGTAGCCCTCAGGGGGGGCTATCGCTTAAAGCAGGGTTATGTATGCGGCACAGGTTTAATATGGGCCAGATACCGGCCCTGCAGATGCGCGATCCCGCATGTGCCCGACATCAACAGTGAGCGGATGATTGACCGGTCACGATCAGGAGGATGGTAATGGATAAGTGGGTTTATCACTTTGGTGACGGCAAGGCCGATGGCACTGCAAGTGATCGTAATCTTCTCGGTGGCAAAGGTGCAAACCTTGCTGAAATGAGCAGCCTCGGGCTGCCGGTGCCTCCGGGCTTTACCATTACCACCGATGTCTGCACCTATTATTATGACCATGGCCGTACCTATCCGGATGTGCTGAAAGATCAGGTTGCTCAGGCGCTGGAAAATATTGCTGCGCTGACCGGCCGCCGCCTTGGCGATGCCGAACGTCCGCTTTTGGTGTCGGTGCGTTCCGGTTCGCGTGCGTCCATGCCGGGTATGATGGATACTGTGCTCAATCTCGGCCTCAATGATGAAACCGTTGCGGCTATTGCAGCGGAAGCCAATGACGAGCGCTTTGCCTATGACAGCTACCGCCGTTTCATCCAGATGTATTCGGATGTGGTGCTGGGCGTTGACCATGCCTTCTTTGAAGAAATTCTCGATGATGCCAAGGCAAATCTCGGCATTGATGTCGATACCGATCTGACGGCCGATGACTGGCGCGATGTGATTGCCCGCTATAAAGCCAAGGTTGAAGAAGAGCTGGGCGAGCCGTTCCCGCAAGAGCCGGAAGCACAGCTCTGGGGTGCAATCTCCGCCGTGTTCTCTTCATGGATGAATGCGCGCGCCATCACCTATCGCCGCTTGCACAATATTCCGGAAAACTGGGGCACTGCCGTGAATGTGCAGGCCATGGTGTTCGGTAATATGGGCGATACATCGGCAACCGGTGTGGCCTTTACCCGTAACCCTTCCACCGGCGAGCGCAAGCTCTATGGCGAGTTCCTCGTCAATGCGCAGGGTGAAGATGTGGTGGCCGGTATCCGCACCCCGCAGAATATTACTGAAGAAGCCCGCATCGAAGCCGGTTCCGAGCGTCCGTCGCTTGAGAAAATCATGCCGGAAGCATTTGCTGAATTTCTGAAAATTGCTGATCGTCTGGAAAGCCATTACCGCGATATGCAGGATCTGGAATTCACCATTGAACGTGGCAAGCTGTGGATGCTGCAAACCCGTAACGGCAAGCGCACCGCCAAGGCTGCGCTGAAAATGGCCGTTGAAATGGTGGCTGAAGGCCTGATCAGCAAGCAGGAAGCGGTCAATCGCATTGAGCCATCTTCGCTGGATCAGCTTCTGCATCCGACCATTGATCCGAAGGCCGAACGCCATGTGATCGGTGCCGGTCTGCCTGCGTCACCCGGTGCTGCAACCGGTGAGATCGTCTTCTCGTCGGAAGATGCGGAACAGCTGAAATCCGAAGGCCGCAAGGCTATTCTGGTGCGTATTGAAACCAGCCCTGAAGATATTCACGGTATGCATGCGGCAGAAGGTATTCTGACCTCGCGCGGCGGTATGACCAGCCATGCGGCAGTTGTTGCCCGCGGTATGGGCAAGCCTTGCGTCTCGGGCGCCGGTTCGCTGCGTATTGATTACCGCAACGGCACCATGCTGACCGCAGGCGGCACTTTCAAAAAAGGCGATATCATCACCATTGACGGTGGTAGCGGGCAGGTGCTGAAAGGCAGTGTTGCCATGCAGCAGCCGGAGCTTTCCGGTGATTTCGGCCAGCTGATGCAATGGGCTGATGAGGCACGCCGCATGAAAGTGCGCACCAATGCGGAAACACCGGCAGATGCCCGCGCCGCCCGTTCTTTCGGTGCGGAAGGGATCGGCCTGTGCCGTACCGAGCATATGTTCTTTGAAGGCCCGCGTATTCTCGCTATGCGTGAGATGATTTTGGCATCGGATGAAAAAGGCCGCCGTGTCGCGTTGGACAAGCTCCTGCCGATGCAGCGCGCTGACTTTACCGAATTGTTTGAAATCATGCAGGGGCTGCCGGTTACAATCCGTCTTCTCGATCCGCCGCTGCATGAGTTCCTGCCGCATACGGCTGAGGAAATTGCCGAAGTTGCCAATGTGATGGGCGTTGATGCAGACAAGCTGCGCGAACGTGCGGAAAGCCTGCATGAATTCAACCCGATGCTTGGCCATCGCGGTTGCCGCCTGGCAATTTCCTATCCGGAAATTGCGGAAATGCAGACCCGTGCGATCATTGAGGCTGCAATTGCCGCCGCCAAGAAAACCGGTGAAGCGGTTATTCCGGAAATCATGGTGCCGCTGGTCGGTATCAAGGCCGAGCTGGATTTCGTGAAGGCCCGTATTGATAAGGTTGCAGCCCAGATCATCGCGGAAAGCGGTGTGCAGGTCGATTATATGGTCGGCACAATGGTGGAACTGCCGCGTGCGGCGCTGCGGGCTGGGGAATTGGCAGAGACTGCTGAATTCTTCTCCTTCGGTACCAATGACCTGACACAGACCACATTCGGCGTGTCGCGTGATGATGCTTCATCTTTCCTCACGCAATATCAGGCGCTTGGCATTATCGAGCAGGATCCGTTTGTAACGGTGGATTTTGACGGTGTGGGTGAGCTGGTGCAGATTGCAGCAGAACGTGGCCGCAAGCAGCGTCCGAATATCAAACTCGGCGTTTGCGGTGAACATGGCGGTGATCCGGCATCGATCGGTTTCTATGAAAAGACCGGTCTGGATTATGTGTCCTGCTCGCCGTTCCGCGTGCCGATTGCACGCCTTGCTGCGGCTCAGGCTGCAATTGCTGCCGGTAAATAACGCCTGCTATATTGTAGAAATAACAGTTGGTTGTAACTGTTTGGAAGATTAAAGAGAATGCGCCGGATGGTTTCCTTATGGTCTCCTCCGGCGCATTTGCAGTTTTGCCGGAAATGCTTTGGGCTATATTGAAGGACGCGCTGGTGTAACAATGGCTGATGTTAAAATCACTCTGCTGGCATTGACCTTGAGCCTTGGTGCGGGAGTGGCCTTCGCGACCTCTGCGGATGAGGCATTGTTGTCATCTAAGGTCTCACAGCGCCACCTGATCATCGAGCCGCAGCTGCATCTGGGCAGCGTCGCCCCTGCACAATCCTCTGCCGGTCAATCCGCACCGATACAGGTGGCACTGACTCTGGATGCCTGTTCTGGTGATATTGACCACCGGATTCTGGATGTGCTGGTACAGGAGAAAATCCCTGCAACCCTGTTTGTGACTGCCCGCTGGCTGCGCCGCAATCAGGCAGCGATTGAGATTTTAAAAGCGCATCCCGAGCTGTTTGAGATTGAAAATCACGGTGCAGAACATGTGCCTGCCATCACGGTTCTCAAAACCATGTATGGAATTCCGACCGCCGGAACACCGGCTGCGATTGAAGCGGAAGTCAAAGGCGGCGCGGATAAGATTACGGAAATTTTTGGCAGTCAGCCGCAATGGTATCGGGATGCAACGGCGCGTTATTCGACAGATGCCGTGCGCCAGATCGAAGGCATGGGCTATAAAATCGCCGGCTATTCGCTGAATGGTGACCGTGGTGCATCATTGCCCGCCGCCACAGTTGCCCGACGTATTGCGCAGGCGCGTGACGGCGATGTGATTATCTCGCATATCAATCAGCCTAAACGGGTCTCCGGTGCCGGTGTGGCCGAGGGCATTCTGGCTTTGAAGAAAAAGGGCGTGCAGTTCCGCCACCTGAAAGATATGCCGACCCGCGCTGCGCCGAATGTTGTGAGTGAAAGCGCACCACCGGCTGAATCTGTTTCGCATAAAACCGGTAAAACTCATTCAGATATAAAGAAAAATCCGCCTGCACCAGAACCGGTTGCAACACCGGCGCAGTGAGACGGCAATCCTTTTAAACGGTGTTTGCAGCCGGTTTATCGTTTCAGAAGCTGTTTTTAAGTTTACCCATAACGGCTGCATAATTGCGGCCGAGGCTTTCAAACAGCACATTATTGCCGGAAAGCGGCTCATGGGACAGCGTGATGCCGTCATTGAGCAGGGTAACAAAAACCACCTGATCCTGATGGGCAGATGGGACAAGAATAGCACCGATGCGCTGGGCATCCGTGGTGTCGAGTGCGGGCATGTTAAACAGAACTTCGCCGCCGACAATTTCAGCCGCTTTGGCAAGGGACAGGTCAAACCCGTCCGTCAGAACATCCTGCGCGCCAAGCGCGAATTCTACTTCAACAGCCTCTAATGATGCGCTCTCCTCAGATGCGGCTTTAGGGTCTTCTGATATGGAGGAGGGCGGTTGCCTCATGGGGGGCTTCTCCGGATGGTATTTCAAATAATTTCAGCAGCCGATTGTGTGCAGCTTAAGGATTTGTTGCAATCTGATTTTGGTGATTTGTCATAATATCATGATAAACAAAAATATTTCTCATTTATCTATCGTTAATCACAGTTCTTTACCGTTTTTGTTTCTTGCCGGATTTAACAGCAGCAAAGGCGTCTTGCACAGCTTTTCTGCATGGCGGAAAAGCGCTTCTTTCTATCTGTCGCAACATTTTGTAATCCTGCATAAATCCTGATAGGTTGTTTTGCCAGAGCGATAAACAGGCCTGTTTTTTTTGACTGCTATGATCAGCGATACGGTGCGTAATGCTTGATAATTACTACATCCGGCGTCAGGTGAGCCGCCGTTCATCGCGGTCGGCAAAATATGCGCCTGCCTTTGCTTTTACCGGGCTTGGCCTTTTGGTTGTTGCCGTTGCCTGTCATCGCTTCGGCCTGATTGAACAGCCTGATCTGGTGTTTATTGCGGCATTATCTGTATTTTTTGCTGTTATAGCGCTGCTGCTTGCCGCCAAGGCGTTTTATAATCTGTGGCGCAGCGGCGATGCCGGAGGGCGGAGCGCATTGAAGGCGGCCTTTATTGCTGTGCTGGCTTTGACCCCGCCTGCGCTATTGATTGGCCAGATTGCCGGTACGCCGCGTATTCATGATATTTCCACTGATCTTGAAACGCCGGTGCAGTTTAATACCGTGATGAGCAATGAGCAGGATCGCCTGACGTCAGGCAGGCCGGATCAGCGCATGCAATGGCTGGAAAGGCTCGGCCTGAGTGATCTGGCCGTACATAACAGCCTCGCCATTGATGCGGTGCCGGATATGTTGCAGCAAATTTCAGCCTATCCGGAAGTAAGTGGCCGGCAATATGACAGCGCGCAGGATCATGTGCTCAAAGCGGTTCTGAAAGTGCTGAAAGAACAGGGTCTTGCCGTGTCCGGTGTTTCCGGTACGGTTGGTGAGGATATGGATGTGAGCATTGAAGCCACAGCCAAAACTTTCATTTTAGGCTTGCGCAGTGATCTGGTGGTGCGCCTGCGCGATGAGGCGGAGCAAACCACGGTCGATATGCGTGCCGTCTCACGCTACGGGCGCTATGATCTTGGCTTTAATGCCGGTTTGATTGAGGCTTTTTTCGACGCGCTTGATCTGGAAATGCGCAATGCCGTGCCGGATGCGCCGGAGGAATAAAATTCAGGCCGGACGAAAACGGCTGTCGAGCATCGGATCACCATCGGTCACCACCAGCCCTTGCGCAACCAAATCTTCCAGATGGGCAAAGACTGACAGCCCTGCAGCACCATGCAGGCGCTGATCGGTATCGCGGTAAATGGCGGCAACCATTTGCGCAATGGTTTCATCTCCTTGCATAATCCGCTCCAGAATCGCGCGTTCGCGGATTTTGCGATGGGCTCTTAGCCCGCGTAAAAAGCGGTGCGGTTTGGCAATTGGTGCGCCGTGACCGGGCAGATAAAGCACGTCTTTGCGCAGGAGAAGCTTTTCCAGCGAGGCCATATAAGCGCGCATCGAGCCGTCCGGCGGCGCGACAATCGTGGTTGCCCAAGCCATCACATGATCGGCAGAAAACAGAATACCGCGCTCTGTCAGGGCAAAACAGGCATGATTTGCCATATGGCCGGGTGTGTGAATGACTTCAACAGCCCAGTCCTGATTGGTGAAGGTCTCGCCATCTTCAGCGCAAATATCCGGTTTGAAATCCGTGTCCACGCTGGCATCCAGTGCATTGCTCTCTCCGCTGAACAGCGGGCGGGCGGAATGATGCGGGCCCTGCGCCACAATGATCGCACCGGTTTCCGCCTTCAGTCTCCTGCTGAGCGGTGAATGATCGCGATGGGTATGGCTGACGAAAATATGCGTGACCGGCCTGCCGGCAATGACGCGCAGCAATGTTGCATAATGGGCATCATCTTCAGGTCCCGGATCAATAATGCCGAGCTGCTTTGTGCCGATAATATAACTATTGGTGCCAAAGCCGGTAAATGCATTGGCATTATTGACCGTGATGCGAAAAATATCCGGTTCGATCTGTACCGCTTCACCATAAGCGGGATCAAATTGCGTATTAAATTTCAGCGACATTATGCGGGTGCTTTCAGGCAGTCAAAATCATCAATCCTGCATTCTATAAAGGATTTTATGATTTTTGTCCTGTTTCTCAGTGGCTTGCTGGAGCAGAATGATCTCAATTGACAATTATCGATTAAATTGTCGACAATTTGTGATTGACAAAGCCCCCGTTGTTTTATCAAGTCAGGAAAACAGATTTGGGGAGCGGGCAATGCAAAAATGTGGTGATCGGGAATTTATCGGTTATGGCCGTCATACGCCGGATCCGCGCTGGCCGGATGGTGCGCAGATCGCGGTGCAATTCGTGGTCAATTATGAAGAGGGTGGCGAGAGCTGCATTCTCGACGGAGATGCGGGTTCCGAATGTCTGTTGTCCGAAATTGTCGGTGCGCAAAGCTGGCCGCAGCAGCGCAACCAGAATATGGAATCGATCTATGAATATGGAGCGCGTGCCGGTTTCTGGCGGTTGTGGCGCATGTTCACCAGGCGCAATATGGATGTGACGGTCTATGGTGTGACCAAGGCCATGGAACGTAATCCGGAAGCCGTTGCGGCGATGAAAGAAGCGGGCTGGGAAATCGCCAGTCATGGTCTGCGCTGGTTGGAATATAAGGATTTTACGGAAGAGGAAGAACGCCGCCATATTCAGGAAGCTGTGCGCCTGCACACGGAACTGACCGGCGAGCGCCCTTATGGTATTTATCAGGGCAAACCTTCCGACAATACATTGCGGCTGGTGATGGAAGAAGGCGGCTTTGTCTATTCCGCCGATTCCTATGCCGATGAACTGCCTTACTGGATTGAAGGGCCGAAGGGCCCGCATCTGATTGTGCCTTATACGCTCGACAGCAATGATATGCGCTTTGCCACACCGCAGGGCTTTAATGCCGGTGACCAGTTTTTCAACTATCTGAAAGATACATTTGATGTGCTTTACCGCGAAGGCGGGGAAGGTGCGCCGAAGATGATGTCAGTCGGCCTGCATTGCCGCCTTGTCGGGCGGCCGGGACGTGCGGCGGCGCTGGAGCGTTTTCTGGATTATGTGCTCTCCCATGACAAGGTCTGGGTTGCCAAACGCATTGATATTGCCCGTCACTGGCATGAACATCACAAACCGGCAGGGCAATAATCATGGAACTGATCACTCTGCCGGTACAGGCTTTGACACCGGAAAATTTCGCACCTTTCGGCGATATTATCGAGGCGGGTCTGGGCGAGATCAAGCACATCAATTGGGACAAGACCGAGCGGCATCATGCTTTGGCAAAAGCCGATGTGATTGGCGATAATGCTCATGTTTTGATCAATATTTTCCGCAGTCAATGTTGGCAATTCCCGCTGACGATTAAAATGCTTGAGCGGCATCCGCTGGGGTCGCAGGCCTTTATGCCGCTGAACGGGCGCGATTATCTGGTGGTGGTTGCCGAAGATAAAAACGGTATTCCGCAGGCGCCGGTGGCTTTTCTGGCGCGGGGCAATCAGGGCGTCAATTATCACCGCAATGTCTGGCATCATCCGCTCTTGGCGCTGGATGAGACGTCGGATTTTCTGGTGGTGGATCGCGGTGGCGCGGGCAATAATCTGGAAGAATATGACTTTCCGCAGCAAAATTTCATCATTTCCGAGGGGAAAATCTGACCATTCGGTCAGGGGGCTTGTGACCTCTATAGTTTAAAAGCGGCATAAAACCGGCTGGCAATGTCGCTTTGAAACCGGTCTTAATGCTAATTTGCCGCATTTGCCACAGCCCTACTTGACGGCCATTCAGCGGCATAACAATCTGGTCTGATGACACAGATGATCCGTTTCTTTCTGAATGGTCACCGGCAGGATGTTCAGGTCCGGCCAGATACAACGGTTCTGGAATGGTTGCGCGGGGAGGCGCGGCTCAAGGGAACGAAGGAAGGCTGTGCTGAGGGGGATTGCGGGGCGTGCTCCGTGTTGATCGGCACTGACATGGCAGCGATTGCGCAGGCTGACACTGCGTTTGATGAAACACAACTACATGATAAAGACGGGGCGTTTCGCTACCGCACGGTTAACAGCTGCATTCTGACAATGGGGCAGTTGGACGGCAAAGCATTGGTCACGGTTGAGGGGCTTAAAACCACACAACTCCATCCCGTGCAGGCGGCCATGGCGGAAAACGGCTCGTCACAATGCGGCTTCTGCACACCGGGCATTGTGATGTCGCTGAGCGGATTGGCGGCAGATTGTGCAAGCACCGGCGCGAAAGCTGATGATCAGCAAATCCATGACACATTAGCGGGCAATCTCTGCCGCTGTACCGGCTACCGCCCGATTGTTGAGGCAGCACGCAAGGTGATTGCGCAAGGCGGCGCACCGGTAGCACAACCGCTTTCCGGTTCCTTGCAGGATATAAGCCCGCAAGCGGGTTTCAGCTATCATGGCTCAACCTATCATCAGCCGCAGACACTCAAAGAATTACTGGAATTGCGTGTGCAATATCCGCAGAGCCTGTTGCTGGCAGGGGGAACTGATCTGGGCGTGGCGCTGGCCGATTATCACAGCGACTGGGATGAGGTGATTTCGACAGCGCATGTGCGCGAATTACGGGCGATCCGTGAGGATGCAACCTCTTTCCGGTTTGGCGCTGCGGTCACATGGGCGGAAGTGCTGCGTGCCATTGGCAAACACTATCCGTCGCTCACAGTTTTGCTGCGCCGTTTCGGTTCTGTGCAAATTCGCAATCAAGGCACTATCGGCGGTAATATCGGCACGGCCAGCCCGATCGGGGATGGGCCACCATCATTGATCGGCCTTGGTGCAGAGATTGAACTGGCCGGTGTCAATGGCAGCCGCGCATTGCCGCTGGAAGATTTCTTTCTCGATTATCGCAAAACAGAATTGCGCGGCGATGAGGTGATTGCCTCGGTTACGCTTCCGAAGCTGACTGCGGGGCAGGATTACCGCGTTTATAAAATCTCCAAACGCTATGATCAGGATATTTCCACCGTTTGCGGGGCATTCCGCGTGACACGGGACAACGGTCTTGTAACCGATGCGCGTCTTGCTTTTGGTGGTATGGCGGCAATCCCCAAACGGGTGAAAAGCGCGGAACAGGCTTTGCTTGGTAAAGCACTCAATGCCGATACTGTTGCTGCCTGTGCGCAGGCCATTGCTACAGAACTTAATCCTTTAAGTGACTGGCGCGGCAGTGCGGAATACCGGCTGATGGTGGCGCAGAATCTGGTGGAGCGTCTGCGCCATGATCTGGCCGGTGAAGTGGTGGAGGTGATGGCATTATGATCGTACTTAATCAGCCTTTTCCAACGCCGGATAATATCGAAAAAGTCGAGCGCAGCATTGTCGGACATGGTGTTGTGCATGATTCCGCAAGCCGCCATGTGGCGGGTAGTGCCACTTATATTGATGATATGCCGGAATTGCCGGATACGCTTCATGCCGCTTTTATCCTGTCGCCGGTTGCTCATGGCCGGTTGAAAGGCATGGATGCCAGCGCTGCATTGGCGCAGGCCGGTGTGGTCGGTATCTGGGATGTGCATGATATTCCAGGTATCAATGATGTTTCGCCGGGCCTGCCCGGTGAGCCGCTTTTTGCCGAGGAACTGCTCGACCATCAGGGGCGGGCAATTGCGGTGATTGCTGCCACCAGTTTTGAGGCTGCCTATAAGGCCGCCAAGCTGGTGAAACTGGATATTGAAGAACTGCCGCCGGTGCTGGATGTGGAAGAAGCACATAGGCAAAAGAGCTATGTGATCCCGCAACAGGTGGTGCAACAGGGCGATGCCAAAACCGCCATTGCCACTGCGGAGCATCAGTTTTCCGGTCGTCTTTCTATGGGCGGGCAGGATCATTTCTACCTTGAAACCCATATTGCCTATGCCATTCCCGGTGAAAACTGGCCGCAGGAAAACGGCGATATGCTGGTGCATTCCTCAACCCAGCATCCGAGCGAAGTGCAGCATCATGTGGCACATGTGCTGGGGCTTCATGCCCATGCGGTGGAATGTCAGGTGCGGCGAATGGGCGGCGGTTTCGGCGGCAAGGAAAGTCAGGCAACGATTATTGCCTGCGGCGCAGCGCTGGTTGCCGCCAAGACCGGACGCCCGTGTAAAATGCGTCTCAAGCGCCGCGATGATATGATCGCCACCGGCAAGCGCCATGATTTTGTGGTGCATTGGAGAGCAGGAACGGACAATCGCGGACGTATCAAAGGGCTGGATATTGAATTTCTTGCCCGCGCCGGAAACCTGCCCGATCTCACAGGGCCGGTGATTGCCCGTGCGCTGACCCATGCAGATAATTCTTATTTCATTGAACATGCGCATTTTATCGGCCATGCCTGTAAAACCAATACCGTATCCAATACGGCCTTTCGCGGTTTCGGCGGGCCGCAGGGTATTATCGCCATTGAAACAATTGTCGATACGATTGCCTGTGAGTTGAAACTCGATCCTAATCAACTGCGCGCCGTCAATTATTATGGTGACGAAACCGGCGATGAAACGCCTTACGGCCAGAAGGTTGAGGATAACCGGCTGGTGCAGGTGACAGAAGCGCTTCTGAACAGCAGCGACTGGCAAAGACGGCGTGCGGAAATCGATGCCTATAATGCGGGCAATCCGCTGATCCGCCGCGGGCTGGCAATGATGCCGGTGAAATTCGGCATTTCCTTCAATCTCACGGCGCTCAATCAGGCCGGAGCGCTGGTGCATGTCTATCAGGACGGCTCGGTTTTTCTGAACCATGGCGGCACGGAAATGGGGCAGGGACTGTTTGTCAAAGTCGCGCAAGTTGTGGCCGAAGTGTTCCAGATCGATCTGGACATGGTGCGTATCTCGGCGACAGCGACCGGCAAAGTACCGAATACCTCTGCAACGGCTGCTTCAACCGGCTCTGATCTCAACGGTATGGCGGCTTTTAAAGCCGCAACGGCGATTAAAAGCCGTATGACAGGCGTTGCCGCAGAGCATTATGGGGTGGAAGAGAGTGAAATTGTCTTCCGTGGCAACCGTGTCTATGCGGGCAATGAATCCATGTCCTTCGGCGAGCTTGCCAAGCTCACATGGGCAAAGCGTGTGCAGCTCTCGGAAGCCGCCCATTATGCAACGCCGAAAATTCATTGGGACGGCAAGACAATGCGCGGTCGTCCGTTTTTCTATTTCACCTATGGTGCGGCTGTTGCCGAAGTGGCGGTGGATACGCTGACCGGTGAAACGCGCTGTCTGCGGGCGGATATTTTGCAGGATGTCGGTTTTCCGCTCAATCCGGCAATTGATCTTGGCCAGATTGAAGGCGCCTTCGTGCAAGGCATGGGCTGGGTGACGTGCGAGGAATTATGGTGGGATAAGGCCGGACGGTTACGCACCGCCGGGCCTTCGACCTATAAAATTCCGGGCTCGCGCGATGTGCCGGAAATTTTCAATGTGCGGATATTGGAAAATGCGCCGAACCGTGAGGAAACGGTGTTCCGCTCCAAAGCGATTGGCGAGCCGCCTTTGATGCTTGGCATTTCCGTTTGGCTGGCAATTCGCGATGCGATTGCTTCGATTGCGGATCATCAGTTTTCGCCGGAACTCGATGCACCTGCTACGCCGGAAACCGTGCTGAAATCGATCATCAAATTGCGTCAGCGTCAAAAGCAGACATAAGAAGCAGGGTTGAGATGAATTTGCAGGATTTAAATTCGCTGAGTGAAGCGGAATTTGTTTCGGCTCTGGGCGGTATTTTTGAGCATTCCCCTTGGGTGGCAGAAGCTGTGGCGGGGGACAGGCCGTTTGTTTCCGTTACCGCTCTGCATCAGGCCATGGTGCAGGCGGTTGAAAATGCTGATTTAACCAAACAATTGGTGCTGATCCGTGCGCATCCCGATCTGGCAGGCAAGGCTGCGCGGGCAGGCGGTCTTACCCATGCTTCCACCAGTGAGCAGCAAGGCGCCGGGCTCGACCGGTTGAATGATGCGGAATATGAGCGCTTTCATCATTTGAATGATGCTTATAAGCAGCGTTTCGACTTTCCATTCATTCTCGCAGTGCGTGGTTTTGACGGCAAAGGGCATGACAAAACCTCCATTCTCGCCAATTTTGAAAAACGCTTGCAAAACACACCGGAGCAGGAAATTTCTGAGGCACTGCGGCAGATTGCGCGTATCGCTGCGTTGCGGCTGGGGGATATGTTCACCATATAAAATATATGCAGCAGAAAAGGTGTGGTTATGGCAAAACTTTCAACCCATGTTCTTGATACTGCGCATGGCAAACCGGCAGCCGCTATGCGTCTGGAGCTTTATCGGGTGAAGGGCAGCGGTGAGATGGAACTGGTGAAGCGTACAACCACCAATCTCGATGGCCGTACGGATGAGCCTTTGCTGGGCGAAGCAGATATGCGTGCAGGCATTTATGAAATCCAGTTTCATGTGGCTGAAT
This sequence comes from Pseudochrobactrum asaccharolyticum, assembly GCA_040392545.1. Lineage (GTDB taxonomy): Bacteria > Pseudomonadota > Alphaproteobacteria > Rhizobiales > Rhizobiaceae > Pseudochrobactrum > Pseudochrobactrum asaccharolyticum_A. The sequence continues at coordinate 268,055 of JBEBVV010000004.1, forward strand.
ATTTTGACTCGCAAAGTGCGGATATGTCCAAGCCGCCTTTTCTGGATCTGATCCCTATCCGTTTTGCAATCGCGGATGAGAAAGCCAATTATCATGTGCCGCTGCTGGTCAGCCCCTGGGCTTATTCCACCTATCGCGGCAGCTGATAACGGGGATAAATCTATCCCCGTCCTTTGTTCTTTCCGTAGTCTTTTCCCGTTCTGGAACAGCGGGAAAAGCACGATATGGAAACGACACCTAATCTGAAAATGCCTTATATTTTGCCCAGTCAGGCGCAGAAACACGTCACGCATAATGAAGCGCTGCGTTATCTTGATGCGCTGTTGCATCTCTCCGTTTCAAGCCGAAATTATGCTTCGCCGCCGGTAACGGCGCAGGCCGGTGAGCGCTATCTGGTGGCTGCCGGTGCCACGGATTTATGGCAGGGGCAGGAGGGTAATCTCGCCGCTTTCATGGATGGGGAATGGTTTTTCTTCATGCCACAGCGCGGCTGGATGATGCATATTGCCGATGAAAGTGCGCTGCTTATCTTTGACGGCAATCAGTGGCAGATGCTGCTCAATCCGCAACCTATGGCCGGTATTAACACGCAAGCCGATGCCTATAACCGTCTTGCCGTGGCATCCGATGCGGTTTTACTGACCCATAATGGCGCAGGGCATCAATTGAAAATCAATAAAAACCTGAGTGAGAATGCAGCCACTTTACTTTTCCAGAGCGGCTGGACAGGCTATGCGGAAATGGGGCTTTCAGGCGAAAATAATTTCAGCATCAAAGTCGCAGATGATGCGGGGCAATGGCGTCAGGCAATGCGGGTGGATCGCGCCAGTGGCAATGTTGCGATCGGTGCCGTGTGGCCGACCGCGCCTTTGCATGTGGACGGGCCGGTTCGTCTTGGCAATTATCCTGCAGCGTCACTTCCCTCAGCGCAAAGCCATGGTGCGGGAGCCGTTATTTTTGTGGAAGCTGCAACAGGCGGAAAACTTGCATATTCCGATGGGGCAAGCTGGCTCTGGGTGCAGGATAACAGTCTGGTAAATCCGTAACTCTTGTAAAAATGTCAGGATTTTAATCCGGCTTTGCGGTGATAATCTGCGAGGCAGAGCCGGATTTTAATGTTTTGAATTGTGATCTGGCAGCACCGGATAATCGTGGATTTTGTGCCGCTTCTGTAACGCAGATTGTAATTATAGTAATAAAATATGAATTGCTAATGGACTGATTTTAAAAATATAAAATATTTTTCTTATATAGATCGCATTGAGAGACCGGACTGTAAACATGAACTGAAATGGCGGAATTTTCTGCCGGAAAGAACGTGCCAGAAAGAGACCGGATGCAAATTGCAGAGCTTTCGACCCGACTTTCAAAACTACCGCGTTTAACCAAACAGTTTATAACACTTTGTGTCGATATTCTGATCCTGTTGCTGGCCGTCTATCTGGCCTATGTGCTGCGTTATAGTGTGCTGTTTGAGCCGAATATAAAGCAGGCTTTTCTGATGCTGACCGCACCGCTGGTCGCGATACCGGTATTTATCCGCTACGGGCTATATCGTGCGGTCATTCGCTATTTGCCGGAAAAGGCAATCTGGTCGATTTTTCAGGCTACAGCCGTTGCAGCGCTGTTATGGGTTGCGCTGGTGTTTCTGACCGAGATGAGTGGCGGTACAGGTGTGCCGCGTTCTGTGCCGCTGATGTATTGGCTGCTGGCGACAATCCTCGTCTCCGCCTCGCGCTTTACGGCCAAGTGGCTGCTGCATGATGTGCCCAATCTTACCAAGCGTGAAGTGGCGCTGATTATCGGCACCGGTGAGGCCGCCCAGCAACTGGCAGCAGCCTTGCGGGCGCATAGCGATATGTTTGTGGTTGGCTTTATTGATCGGGAACGATCTTTGCAGGGCATGGATATTGCAGGCACCCGCGTTTATGCGCCGGATGCGATAGGGGAGCTGATCGGCAATTACGGTGTCAGTCAGGTGGTGATCTCCGATCCGTTCATGCCGGAGGAAGAGCGCAAATCCTATATCGGTATTCTCGGGCGCCTGAAAATCCGCACCAGCATTTTGCCGCCGATTGCCGATCTTTCACGCGGCAAATATCTGGTTGGTGCTTTGCGTAAAGTGGAGATTGATGACCTGCTTGGCCGCTCGCCGGTGCCGCCGGATGAAGCTATGTTGCAATCCATGATCGAAGGTCGCTCGATTATGGTGACGGGGGCGGGCGGTTCCATTGGCAGTGAATTGTGCCGCACCATTATTAACTGGAACCCGCGCAGGCTGGTTTTGTTCGAAGTCAGTGAATTTGCGCTCTATCAGTTGGAGCGCAAGCTGAAAATGATGACGCGCTGCGAAATTGTGCCGGTGCTGGGTTCCGTTTTGCGGCAGGAATTGCTGGAAGAGGTGATAACCGCGCATCATATTGATACAATTTATCATTGTGCAGCCTATAAGCATGTGCCGCTGGTTGAGATGAACCCTGTGGAAGGTATGCTCAATAATATTATGGGCACTAAAGCCGTTGCCGATGCGGCGCTGAACCGGCAAGTGCCGCGCTTTACGCTGATTTCATCGGATAAGGCGGTGCGGCCGACCAATGTGATGGGCGCAACCAAACGCTGGGCTGAACTGGTGGTGCGCTATTACAGCGAATTGGCACATAAAAACGGCGGTGGGCAGGTCTTTTCCTGTGTGCGTTTTGGCAATGTTTTAGGGTCGAATGGTTCTGTCGTACCTCTATTCCGTGAGCAGATTGCTACCGGCGGCCCTGTAACCCTGACCGATGATCAGATGACCCGCTATTTCATGTCGATCCGGGAGGCAGCGGAACTGATTATTCAGGCTGGTGCCGTAACCGGCAGCGGCGATACAGCACTGCTTGAAATGGGGGAGCCGGTTAAAATCCGCGATCTGGCCGAGAATATGATTTTAATGGCGGGCTTGCGTATTCGTGATGAGAATAATCCGGACGGTGATATCGCCATTCGTATAACCGGCATCCGTGACGGGGAAAAGCTTTATGAGGAGCTGTTCTATGATCCTGATAAAGCACTGCGCACAAGGCATCCTAAGATTCTGTGTGCCGAGAAAACCGATGTTAAAGCGGCGGAAATACCGCGGCGCTTACAGGAGTTGCAGGCGCTGATCGACAGGAATGATGTTGAGGATGCGCGAAAATTACTGTTCAGCTTTATCCGTTGAAACTGCAATATTTATGCCGGAAGGTGGGCTGATCGGCGGAAATATATAAGCAGTAAACTTGTCAGCAATAATGCAAGGCACAGTCCGGCAATATGGCTTTCCGTGCTTTGCAGATTGACCACCATGGCGGCAATTGCGCCGAGTGACAGATTGAGCAGGGCAATGCTGCCGGTGATCCTGTAAACCGACATGCCGGAGCGTCTGGCAATCTGATAGGCATGGGCGGAATGGGCCTGCAAAATATTCTCACCTTTGCGCAAGCGCAGCACAATCGTCGTGCTTGCATCGGCAATATAATAAAGCGGCAGAATGAGTGCGGGAATAATCCCCGCTTGCCGGGCAAAAAGCAGCAGGGCAAAGGCACTGATCAGCCCCAGCGGCAAGCTGCCGGAATCGCCTGAAAATATCCGTGCTGGCGGATGATTGAAAATTGCAAAACCGGCTAGCGCACCACTAACGGCAAAAGCGATGATGCTGATGACATCATCCTGCAAGAAATAAGCGGCAATCAGGCCGAGCAGGAGCAGGGGGATGCCCGCGCCACTGACGGTGAGCCAGTCCAGCCCGTCCATGAAGTTACTGATATTGATGCTGCCGAGTATCGCAATCAGCAGTAAAATATATTCCACCGGATAGGGCAGAAAAGCCGGTAACAGCCGGTAATGGCTGCCAAAACCGTAAAGCGCACAGGCTGCAGCGACAAGCTGGAGCAGCAAACGGACAGGAACCGAAAGCTCATTTCTGTCATCCAGATAGCCGGTAATCCACAAAATCAGGCAGGCAGATATAAGCCCGCCACCGGTTTGGCGTGGAATAAAACCGGCCATGATTGCCAGTGCGATTGCGATCATAAAAACCGGTATATAGGCCAGCCCGCCGAGCTGGCGTGCAGATGTGCTGTGATTGGAGCGGGCGGAGACGGTGGCCGCAAGAAAATCTGCTGCTGTGCAACGCGCAAGAAACAGGAGCACGAGCCCTGTCAGCACGAAACACAGAATGAAAATCAGCACAAAGAGCAGCAAATTCCGGCTCCGCAGATTGAAATGTAATAGCGGTATTTATAAACGGCAAAAGCGGCTGAAACCACTTTATTCTGCACTGATGTGCGTGGGGAATAGGTTCCGAGAATATCAGGCTGGTGCAAATATGCGGGGGATAGGGTGTATCTATATGCTACGGTTTGTTTTAATTGTAAAAATCTGATTTCAGTGCATTGCACAATGAATTTCTTGCGGCTATAAGCCGGATCAACCGCGACGGAATCTATCCGTGATTTGTTGTTGGGGCGTAGCCAAGCGGTAAGGCACCGGTTTTTGGTACCGGCATTCCCTGGTTCGAATCCAGGCGCCCCAGCCATTATTGTTTTTTCCAATAAAATCAGCAACTTAGTTAATGTTAGAAGATGCTAAGTGTTACAGCGCTGTGGTTGATCCATATGGTGCTTATGGGGTGAGAATTTGAGCCCAAGTAACCGCGACATGCGCTGCGGCAGAAAGCGTGTCACGAACTTCGTTAGGATTTGCGATAGCATACGCTCCTATTACGATCGGAACTCCATATATAATTGTTTGGTCGATTGCTAAGTCTGCCTTGCGAGCAATCCATTTTATAATTGCAGTGGTTGCTTTGCGTAATGCCGATGCCTGTTCCTCAAGATTTACAGGGTCAGGTTGTGGATTGCGAATCTCTTGTCGAAGCTCGCTTATCGCGTGCATCACTGATTTATATTCAGCAGTCGAAAGCAAAGAATCTGTAATGAGATCTGGCGGGTGATTATGATTTCGTGGTGGAAGATCTAATTTCGTTATCTGAAGGGCTGCTTCAAGTTGGTCGAGTCGTAAAGATAGCTCTTTACGAAAATCGCCCGCACTATTTACTGTTGTTTCCGCAGTGTAACTGATAGGATCAGGGGTAGCGAACGCCTTTCCAGCGAAAGCACTTCCAGCATGATAAGAACCGTTAATCTCAGTCTCATTTAGAGCGAAGCCACCTAGTGAGTATCCTGTATCGGTTCCATCATCGCTATCTTGTTCATAAAAATCTTCATCCGGTTCATCGAAGGCATTTAAACTCAGTTGACGTGTATAACTACCGGGCTGGATACCTAGCTCCATAAGAATATCATCGTCCGTTTCCTCGTCAAAACGCACTGTTGATTGCCGCTAAGAACTGACCCGGTTTTTCCACCGAGAATTGACCCGCC
>JBEBVV010000005.1:0-173327 GCA_040392545.1 Pseudochrobactrum asaccharolyticum
GACCAGATCTTCACCGCCCATGGCGTGATCATGATCTTCTTCGTGGCGATGCCGTTTATCGTCGGTTTGATGAACTTTGCGATACCTTTGCAGATCGGTGCACGCGACGTTGCTTTCCCTTATCTGAACTCTTTGAGCTTCTGGCTGACCGTTGCCGGTGCTATTCTGGTCAATATTTCGCTGGGTGTCGGTGAATTTGCCCGTACCGGCTGGCTGGCCTATCCACCGCTTTCCGGTCTGGAATACAGCCCTGGCGTCGGCGTGGATTATTACCTCTGGGCCTTGCAGATTTCCGGTATGGGTACGCTGCTCTCCGGTGTGAACCTGATCGCCACCATCATCAAAATGCGTGCCCCTGGCATGACAATGATGAAGGTTCCGGTTTTCACATGGACCGCCCTTTGCTCGAATATCCTGATTGTTGCCGCGTTCCCGGTTCTGACCGTGACATTGGCACTTCTGATGCTCGACCGTTATCTTGGTATGCATTTCTTCACCAATGATTTCGGCGGCAATCCGATGATGTATATCAACCTCATCTGGATCTGGGGGCACCCTGAAGTTTATATTCTGGTTCTGCCTTGCTTCGGTGTGTTCTCCGAAGTGATCGCAACCTTCTCCGGCAAGCGTCTGTTCGGTTATACATCCATGGTTTATGCAACCGTTTGTATTACTGTGCTGTCGTTCCTTGTCTGGGCGCACCACTTCTTCACCATGGGCGGCGGCGCCAGTGTGAATGCTTTCTTCGGCGTTGCAACGATGATCATCTCGATCCCGACCGGCGCGAAAGTCTTCAACTGGCTGTTCACAATGTATAAAGGCCGCGTGCGTATGGAAACGCCGGTTCTGTGGACCGTCGGCTTCATGTGTACATTTGTTGTCGGTGGTATGACCGGTGTTATGCTGGCGATCCCGCCTGCAGACTTCGTACTGCACAACTCCGTGTTCCTGATCGCCCACTTCCATAATGTGATCATTTCCGGTGTTCTGTTCGGCTGCTTTGCCGGTTTCATCTACTGGTTCCCGAAAGCATTCGGTTTCCGTCTTGATGAACGCTGGGGCAAGCGCGCTTTCTGGTGCTGGCTGACAGGTTTCATCCTTGCCTTTATGCCGCTCTATATTCTCGGCTTCATGGGTATGACACGCCGTATCAACCACACAGAAAATCCTGCATGGCAGATTTATCTGATCGTGGCTGCCATCGGTGCTGCTATCATCCTCGTCGGTATCGTCTGTCAGGTTCTTATGGTTATGGTTTCGATCTATAACCGTGAAAAGCTGCGCGACAATAATGGCGATACATGGGAAAACGGCCGTACGCTGGAATGGTCGCTGTCTTCACCGGCTCCGTTCTACAATTTCGCGCAAACACCGGTTGTTGAAGATGTTGACGCTTATTGGGATATGAAAAAGCGTGGCGTGAAGCGCAAAACCGATCATTTCAAACCAATCCATATGCCACGGAATACCGGTACCGGTTTCCTCATCGGTATGGTTTGTATCGTGCTTGGTTTTGCCGGTGTCTGGCACATCTGGTGGCTCGCAATTGCTGCCGGTCTGTCGATCATCGCCATCAGCATCATTCATTCCTTCAACAATAACCGCGACTACTATGTCACTGCGGAAGAAGTGAAGCGCATCGAAGATGCCCGCACACTTCAGTTGCAGTCTTCAGGAGTTAAGTCATGAGTGCTGCTGTAGCGCACACTGCTGATCACGAGGATGATCACGAACATCACGATTCCCGCGGCACGACACTGCTCGGCTTCTGGATCTATCTGATGAGCGACTGCGTTATCTTCGCAGGTCTGTTCGCCACTTTTGCTGTCCTCTCGCGTTCTTACGCGGGCGGACCAACCGGCTGGGAATTGTTTGATCTGCAATTCGTCGCCGTTGAAACCGCTTTGCTGCTGGTATCCAGCCTGACCTATGGTCTGGCTATGATTTCCATGGCACAGAAAAAACAATCAGCCGTGCTTGGCTGGATTTTGGTTACCTTCCTGCTTGGTGCCGCCTTCCTTGGTATGGAGCTTTATGAGTTCCATCACATGATTGAAGAAGGTGCCGGTCCTGGCCGTTCGGCGTTCCTGTCGGGCTTCTTTGTACTGGTTGGTACCCATGGTCTGCATATTCTGACCGGTCTGATCTGGATTCTGGTGCTGGTTGCGCAGGTTCTGCGCTCCGGTCTGACCGAAGCCAACCAGACACGCCTGATGTGCCTCAGCCTGTTCTGGCACTTCCTTGATGTTGTCTGGATCGGCGTCTTCACGATTGTTTACCTGATGGGAGTTCTGGCATGAGTTCCGCACATAAAACCGCAGCTTCCGCCAGCGAAACCAAGAATTATGTGATTGGTTTCATCCTTGCCGTCATCCTCACCGCCATTCCTTTCGGCGTGGTGATGGGCCAGTATTTCGATACGACTGTCACTGTTGCCATTATCATGGTTTTCGGTGCGGTGCAGATGGTTGTGCATCTGATTTACTTCCTGCATATGGATTCCAAATCGGAAGGCGGTTGGACGCTGCTGGCACTGCTGTTCACCGTACTGATCCTGGCAATCGTTCTGATCGGCTCGCTGTGGATTATGCATCATCTGGCCATCAATATGATGGAAGTCAGCCCTGAGGCAGCCCGCGCATTGCCGTAAACGGCAGGTGTGAGATCGTCTCACAGCTTTTTAAAAATCTGAAAAACGGCGTTGTGCAAACAGCGCCGTTTTTTGTTGTTCTGATGCCATGAAAATGAGCGCTGTATAATTGTTAGTATTTAAAAGCTACCATCCCTGATGTCGATTTTTATTCTAAATATTTGAAACTAAAGGTGTTTTTATGTTGTTTTTTAAATTTATACCGAATGATGCAGGGCAATTTAAATATACAATAAAGACGGTCATTTACGCCGGTGCTTTTCTGGTGTCCGGCATGGTCGGCGCACAGGCGCAGGTGGTTTCGGTGACGCAGACCGTTAATCTGCGGCAGGGGCCGGGCGTGCAATATGCACGGATTGCTGCACTGCCGCGTGGTGCTGCGGTGCATGTGGATGTTTGCCGTAACGGCTGGTGCCGTGTGCAGAGCAGTTGGGGTATTGGCTGGACAAGCGGGCGCTATTTAAGCGGAGCCAATGCCGCCTCCTATGCACCGGATTATGCGACACGCCAGTCACAGCTTTATCTGGGGCTGAATATTGTGCCCGGTTTTGCCTATGATGATCCGTTTTATACGCCTTATTATAATCGCTATAGCAGACCTTATTATCGTCCGCCTTACCGGCCTTATTATCATGGCTACCGACCATATACGCATTATCGCGGGCCGCATTACGGGGGAGGGCAACGCTGGAACCCGCGCTGGGGCGTAGGGCCGGTTCGCCCGTCCCATGGCATACCACACGGGATCCCGCATGGGGCAGCCCGCGGAGGATGGCGCCGCTGAAGCTGTGCGCGGCTTTATCTTGGCTAAAGGTGAAACTTGTCATGCGTGCCGTGTCTTTCACGGCACGCATTTTATCTCCGGCAGGATAGCGGTTGTGTGAGGCGGAAAGGGACGAATCCCTCTCACCCGCAGATTGGTGCGGATTGATCCGTGTCAGCAATATCTTAACAGGCGGTCTCTGTTGCAGGCAGATTATGCGGGGGAGGTTTTAATGGCGGCTGACGGGGCATTTCGTGCGTTTTTTACCGCCTCTGTGACCGTTTTGCGTCTCCTGAATGTTGTTGAGCCTCTATAAGTCATAAATTTCAAATGGTTAGGTATTTTAGATTTTGCGCGATAAAACAGAAGCCAGTTCTTAATATCTGATAATTTTAATTTTTGCTTTCGTGTAACGCACAGTTTAAGTAATCCTTTAGGTAAAGAAAAATACAAATTAATATTCTATTAAGTATAAATTTTAAAAAAACAGTGTGAGCTTTAGGGTAATATTCCTTTCTGAAATGAGTATTGAACGCGGCCTGACGGGTGGAGAGGGCGTGTTGCGTAAAGATGTATGTTGACCGGTGAAATCGGGATGATATGCAGTTAATATTGTTTAAGGAGAGCTCCAATCCGTAAAGTCAGCACCCTCCTGCTGCTCACTGCGTTGCTGCCTGTCACGGCGGCCGCGCCTGCGCATGCTTTTGAGCTCTTTGGTATTAAGTTATGGGGCAAGGACAAGGCTGAAACTGCCGATGATGTCATTGCCGAGCCTAAACATTATAAAGTTGAGATCACATCACAGGCCAGCCGCACCAATAAAGACGGTAGCGCGGCCGATGTGGAGGCCTTGGTTAAAGGTGCATCGCGGCTTGTTGCTGATGAAGAAAAAGCGGCTTCCGGTTCCGGTGGTCTGCTTGCCAAGGCACGCGGTGATTACCGGCGTATCCTGATGGCGCTCTATAGCGAGGGGCGTTATGGCGGCACCATCAGCATCAAGGTGGATGGCCATGAGGCTGCTAACTTGCCTGCGGATACGCAATTGCCGGATACATCCAATGTTGTGATCAGTGTTGATCCGGGGCCGCAATTCCTGTTTTCGCGCACCAGCATCAATGAAATGGCACCGCCACCTGTGGTCGCGCGCCGTGATCAGGTGCAATCGCCTGAAAAGGCCGGTTTCAAAGATGGTGAAATTGCCCGCTCCGGCACAATCCTGAAAGCGGAACGCCTTGCTGTTGAAGCATGGCGCCAGCAGGGTTATGCCAAAGCCAAAGTGACCAATGAAGAGGTTGTGGCCGATCACGCCAATAATACGGTGAGCGCTGACATCCGCGTTGAGCCGGGTCGTCTTGCGCATTACGGCCAGCTGAAAGTGCAGGGCACAGCCCGCATGGATCCCGAATTTGTGGCCTATATGGCAGATCTGAAGCCGGGCAAACAATATGATCCGGCTGATCTGGAGCGCACACGCCGCCGTTTGGCACGTCTGGATGTGTTCCGTTCGACCTCAATTCAGGAAGCGCAGGAAATCGACCGTGACGGTATGCTGCCAATGGATCTGGTTGTGCAGGAACGCAAACCGCGCCGCTTCGGTGTCGGTGCCAATTATTCTACGCTGGACGGTGCGGGTGTTGAAGCCTTCTGGATGCATCGCAACCTGTTCGGCAAGGCTGAACGTCTGCGTTTTGATGCCAAGGTCAGCGGCATCGGCGGCTCGCAGGACAGTTCCTATGATCCGAAGAACTTCAGCTATTTGCTGGGCACAAGTTTCAGCAAGCCGGGTGTTTTTACACCGGATACGGATTTTGTCTCGTCACTGAATGCCAAGCGCGAAGTTCTGGATAATTATACGGAAACATCGCTGACCGGTCAGGCCGGTTTCACGCATATCTTCAGTGAAGATCTGAGCGGCCGTATCTTCGCCAATATGTCGCGTGCGCAGTTTGAGGATGATTATTACGGCAAGCGCCAGTTCTTTACTGTGGGCATGCTTGGCGGCGTTTTGCTGGATAAGCGCAATAATAAGACCAATGCCACCGGCGGCTATTATGCCGAGGGCGTGATTGAGCCGTTTTATGAAATCAAGAGCGGCAGCTTCTCGACCAAATTTACAGCTGAAGGCCGTGGTTATTACGGCTTCGGCGCAGATGACCGCGTTGTGCTGGCAGGCCGTGTTAAAGTCGGGTCGATTGTCGGCGGCGGCATCAGCGATATTCCGCCGGATAAAGTCTTCTTCGCCGGCGGTGGCGGCTCGGTGCGCGGTTATGCCTATCGCAGCATCGGCGTGAAAAAGCCGGGTGATGTGGTGATCGGCGGCCGCTCTCTGGTGGAAGCTTCGGGTGAGGTGCGCACCAAAGTCACCGACAGTATCGGTGTTGTGGGCTTCGTGGACGGCGGTTATGTCGGGGAGGAAACCTATCCGGACTTTGCGGAGAATATGCGTTTGGGAGCAGGGGCAGGCTTGCGTTATGATACCAGCCTTGGTCCACTTCGTTTTGATGTTGCCGTACCGCTGAACCGCAGCAAGGGTGACTCAAGTTTTGCATTTTATGTCGGCATAGGACAGGCGTTTTGAACCGTTTTCTCGCTTTCGTAGCCACTTTTTTTATCATTTTGCCGCTCGGTATTTATATCGGGGCCTCGCTGCTGCCAACCGGTGCAGATGGCGTGACCACGCCTGCAACGAGCCAGAGCAATCCTTCCGCAGCAACCGGCACGCAGACGGAAAATACCGTCTCCGCGCAGGAGGCCGAGGAAGAAAAATCCTATTTCCTGTCCTTTGTTGAAGAAAAACTGTCCGGCCCGAACCGTAAAATCACGATTTCCGGCATTGAAGGCGTGCTGTCTTCCGAGGCAAAAGTCGGTTCGATCACTGTTGCCGACCGTGAAGGCGTGTGGCTGCGCATTCATGATGCCCAGCTTGTCTGGAGCCGTCTGGCACTGCTGCGCGGCCGTCTGAGTGTAGATACTCTGTCGGCAAAGCAGGTGGAACTGATCCGCACACCGCTGCCGGATGAAAGCCTGCCTTCACCGGAAGCAGGCGGTTTTGCGCTGCCGGAACTGCCGCTGGCAATTCTTCTGGGTGAACTGAATATTGAACATCTGAAATTCGGCGAACAGGTTTTTGGTCTGGCTTCCGAAGTGGCGCTGAAAGGCAGCCTGTCACTTCAGGACGGCTCGCTGGAATCGCTGTTTGACATGACCCGTCTGGATGGCCCGGGCGGCACGATGAAGCTGAAGGCCAATTATGCCAATGCCGATCAGAAGCTTGATCTGGACATGCGCCTGTTCGAGCCTGCCAATGGTATTGCTGCCAATCTTCTGAATATTGACGGTAAGCCGCCGGTTGAACTGGTGCTGAATGGCGCAGGCCAGCTGGATGATCTGAAGATTGATCTGAAACTGGATGCGGATAAGCAGCGTATTCTGACCGGACTTCTGACCCTGAACCGCAATACAGACGGCACAATTGCCGGACGTCTTTTCAAAGCGGATGTGAACGGGCCGATTGCGGCACTGGTGCCGGAGAAATTCCGCGACTTTTTCGGTGCAACTTCCAGCCTTGACGCCAATGGTCTGATCAAGGATGGCGGCGGTTTCCGTCTGGATAATTTCAATCTCACCAATGCGGCCATGAAAGTGCAGGCCAAGGCCGAGACAGCACAGGACGGCTTTCTGACGCGTCTCAATGTGGATGCTTTGATTGCCGATCAGGAGAAAGGCCGCGTGCTGCTGCCGGTCAGCGGCGGGCAGACCTCGCTTGCCTCTGCGCATCTGGTGCTTGATTACGGCGACCGTGCATCCGGCGACTGGAGTGGCCGGTTACAGGTGGAAGGTTTGCAGGCCGGTGATTTCTCGGCGCAGCAGACTGTGCTGACTATGGGCGGTGCTGCGGAAAATCTGCAGGATGCCGCAAGCCGTCATGTCGGTTTCAATATTACCGGTGATGTGACCGGTATTCAGGCACGCCAGCCGGACGTGGCTGCGGCCCTTGGTGAGCGTATTGATCTTGCCGTGCTGGGCGACTGGCGTGCGGGCACGCCGGTGCAGCTTGAAAAATTGCAGCTCACCGGCAATGGCCTGAGTGCTGCCTTGAAAGGCGCGATTGATAAATTCATCTATAATGGTGATGTTGAACTGAAAGCTGATAGTCTGGTGCCGTTTTCCGCACTTGCCGGCCGTTCGCTTGCCGGTAGTCTTGATCTGAAAGCCAAAGGCACTTTCGCATTCCTGAGCGGTGCTTTTGATCTGACGCTGGACGGGACTGCGGAAAATATCAAGACCGGTGCGGATATTGCCGACCGGATTATCAATGGCCGTTCCACTTTGAGCGGTGGTGTGGCGCGTGACCAGTCCGGCTTTAGCGCACGGCAGTTCCGCATCGGCAATGATGCCAATGCCATCACTGCTAATGGTACATTCTCCAGCAAAGACGCGGATTTTGATTTCGGCGTCGAGCTTGGCGATATTGCTGATCTTTCGGACAAGGCCTCCGGCCCGCTGTCGCTGAAAGGCAGTGCGCGCGGCAAGGACAGCCGTATTGCACTGGCTGCACGTGCCGCTTTGCCGTCCGGTTCGCTGGAAGGGCGCAAGCTCAATGACGGTCTTCTGGATTTCAATGCCATTCTGGACAGTTCCGACCCGAAAACCGCTTCTTCACTGAACGGCAGTTTCAGTGGCGGTGCTTTGCTGGGCGGCGAGAAAGTTGATCTCTCCGGTAATATTGCGCTGGATGAACAGGGCAAACGCCTGAACGCGCTTAATTTTGCCGCTGGTGGTACTCGCTTGAGTGGTGATCTGGATATTGCGGAGAATAATCTGCTCGGTGGCCGCCTCAAGGTGGATGCGCCGGATGTGTCAACAGCCGCAGCCCTGTTTCTTGCCAAGGCAACGGGTGCCATCCATGCCGATATTGAACTCAACCATGATCATGATCGCCAGAATGCCGTGATCAAAGCCGATATCCGCAATCTGAATATTGAAGGTAATCAGGTCGGACAGGCGGCAATCGATGCGAAACTGGCCGATCTGTTCCATGTTCCGGTGGTTGACGGCACTGTAAAGGCGCAGACAATCCGCGCCGGTGCGCTGGAAATCAACAGTGTCGATGCCACTGCGCAGGCCAATGGCAGCAAAACGGTGTTTCAGGCGGCAACCGATCTGAAGATCGGCACCAAAGTTAAAGTTGACGGCGCTTTGGAGCCGCAGGATGGCGGCTTGTTGCTGTCGCTGAGCGATGCGGAGCTGCGTCAGGGCACAATGGTGACCAAACTGGCGCAACCGGCCTCGCTGGCGCTGAAGGGCAGCGATGTTACCTTCAATAATATTATTATGCAGGTTGGCAGCGGCCGCCTGAGCCTTAACGGTGCTCTGGCCGAGCGTTTCAATCTGGATGTGAAGCTGGATAATCTGCCGCTGAATGTGGCAAACAGCATTCAGCCGGAACTGGGGCTTGGCGGTGTGATCAATGGTCAGGCACAGGTGACCGGTTCACGGGCACAGCCTGATGTCAGCTTTGACATTGTTGCCCGCGATGTGATTGCCCGTCAGACCCGTGAAATGGGGATCGGTGCGCTCAATGCGACAGCCAAGGGCACATCCAATCAGAACCGTCTGAAAGTGGACAGCCGCATTACCGGTGGCAATGGTCTTGATACACGGGTGAGCGGTTTTGTGCCGATCGGCTCGGACAAGGCAGCCGGTGCGCTGGATGTGAATGTGGAACTGGCCAATCTGCCGCTGGCGCTGCTCAATGGCGTGGTGAAAGATCAGAATCTGGCCGGTAATGTGACCGGTACGGCAAAGATCATCGGTGCGCTGACCAATCCTGCTGCCGAGTTTAACCTCAATGGCCGCAGCCTGAGCGCCAAACCTTTGGCTGAAAACGGTCTTGCACCGCTGACGCTGAAAGCGGCCGGTCGCTATGGCGATAAAGCTGTCACTATCAGCTCGCTGACCGTTGACGGCCCGAAGAACCTGAATGTAACCGCACAGGGGCGCGTGCCTCTGGCCGGTAATGGTCTGGGTATTGATGTAACCGGTCAGATTCCGCTGGCGCTTGCCAATCGTTTTCTGGCTGATCGCGGTGCGCAGGCAAGCGGAACATTGGCACTGACAGCCAATGTCAGCGGTGGTTTCGACAATCCGCAAATCCGCGGCATGTTCTCAACCAGCGGCGCGCAGCTTGTTGATCCGGAAACCAATATCCGCCTCAATAATATTACCATCAATGGCAGCATGGACGGCCAGACGATCCGTTTGCGCAATGCCAGTGCGGCTTTGTCGACCGGCGGCTCGATCAGCGCGGATGGTACTGTATCCATCAATGCGAGCCAGAACTTCCCTGCTGATCTGCGCATTAATTTCAACAAAGCGCGTTATGCTGACGGTTCCATGGTTGTGGCAACGATCAATGGCGGGCTCACCATTACCGGTGGCTTGATGCGTGATCCGCTGATTGCCGGTAAAATTGAGATTGACCGTGCCGAGATTACTGTGCCGGAAAGCATGGGCGGCGGCGGCTCCAATATTGAAGTGCGCCATGTGGATACACCGGCATCCGTGCTGATGACCCTGCAGCGTGCAAAAGTTGAAACCCGCGCCAAAGGCACGGCACCTGTGCCGACATCGCGTCCGACTGTGCCGCAGCTCGATATCCGCGTGGTGGCTCCGAACCAGATTTTTGTTCGCGGTCGCGGGCTGGATACGGAACTGGGCGGTGCGGTACGACTGACCGGTCCGGTGACCAATGTGAAGCCTGTCGGTGCCTTTGAATTGTTGCGCGGTCGTCTGGATATTCTGACCCAGCGTGTAACCTTTGATGAAGGCCGTGTCACGCTGATCGGTGATATGAACCCGCAATTGTATTTTGTGGCGCGCACGGACGGCGGTGACATTACTGTTCTGGTCACGGTACAAGGCACGGTGGATAATCCGGATATTAAATTCTCCTCCGAACCGGAACTGCCGCAGGATGAAGTTCTGGCACGCCTGATCTTCAAGCGCTCAATCTCTGAATTGTCGGCTTTCCAGATTGCCCAGCTTGCAGCGGCAGCAGCAGAGCTTGCCGGTGGTAAAAACGCCAATCTGCTGGGCGCCTTGCGTCAGGGCGTTGGCCTTGATGATCTTGATGTGGTGACCGACAGTAAGGGCAATGCCGCCGTGCGTGCGGGCAGCTATATCCGTGATAATATTTATCTCGGTGTGGAAGCCAGCGGCGTGGACGGCACCAAGGGCACAATCAATCTGGATATTACCCGCAACCTCAAGGCCAAAGGCTCGGTGGGCAGCAATGGTGATTCCGGTATGGGTGTGTTCTATGAAAAAGACTATTGAGGTGAAACACCGCTATTTTGCGGGTGTATAAAAGGCAAAGTGCAGAGCGGGCGGGCATTTTTAGCTCGTATTGCGATGCAGGGTCTCAAGCCTGATGTCTGAATAAGAGTTTAAGGAAACCGGCGCTGATTGGCGCCGGTTTTTTATATTTATCGTCGTTTTTTATGAGACTACCCGCTTATGGTAAATGAAGAAGCTGCCGGTTTAATTATTTTTCAACCATGCTGGCGCACAATCTGTCACCTGAACAGGTTATGAAAGTACGGATTAATCATGGCAAAGCAGGGCGATAAACTGAACCGCCGCATTTTTCTGACTGGCGCCGGTGTTTTTGGTCTGGCCGGTGTGAGCGGTTGTTCGCAATCTCTGGATATGTCGGCTTTCCAGCCGAATATTGATATGTCTTCAACGGGCAGTGTTATGCGCCCGCAGATCAGTGTCGATAAAGGCGTGACCAGCAATGAGGTCATGTATGCGGCAATTCATGAGAACGGCTATACATTGCCTGCTATTCCTTATGAAAAAGTGCCGAAACAATATCGCCGTCAGATTGTGCCGGATCCGACCGGTGAGGCACCGGGTACGATTGTTGTGCGTCTTAATGAGCGTTTTCTCTATCTGGTACTGCCGGGCGGAGAGGCCATGCGCTACGGTATCGGTGTCGGACGTGCGGGCTTTGAATGGTCGGGACGCGCCAATGTGCAATATAAAAAGAAATGGCCGCGCTGGACACCACCGCCTGAAATGATCAAGCGTCAGCCGGAACTGGAAAAATACCGCAATGGTCAGGAGCCGGGACCGACCAATCCTTTGGGCGCGCGCGCTTTCTATATTTTCCGCGACGGTGTGGATACCGGTTATCGTATCCACGGCAATCCGGAATGGTGGTCAATCGGGCAGGCTATGTCTTCGGGCTGTGTACGCCTGATGAATCAGGATATTGTTGATCTTTATGATCGGGTACAGGGCAAAGCACCGATTATTGTGCAGTCCTGACAGGTTGCTACTGAAAATGACGAAGCCGCGTTAAAGACTGGTACTTTAACGCGGCTTTTGACTGTCCGGGAGGACGTGCTGAATATGTATAATAAAAACGTTTTTTAAAAATTGCCGGAACGGGCGGAAGAATAAATATCCGCTCCGGATTATGTCACACACAGGCGCTGGCCTGTACGCGTCACGGATCAGCGCACAGCTTTACCGGTTACGGTGTTTTGAGCCATGACAACCAGACCGGACGCATCTTTCACGGCGTCTTCAGTCAGGCTGAGGAAATCGAATTTCTGCTGTTGCTGAATCGGGTTCGGAGCGATGAACATAGCTGCTGTGAGCAGGAAAGCTGCCATAATGCCTAAGCGCTTTTCAGTTTTTGCGTTCATTGTGAGAGTATCCTTTTTGCCTCGGATCAGGAGCGGCTTCGCCCGCATATCTGAGATGAAATCTTGGTAAAGTTATGAAAGCTTTGTGGCTCTCACATCAGTGAAATGTTTTATGTCCTGCGGGGGAGAGGACGCAGGCAACGGCATAATGCGGGATAGGCAGCAGAACCTGATCCAGTTCGGCCATGGTCTGCGCATAATCCTGAGCTGCCTGTTTAACTTCATGAATGCGGCTGCCGGTGACCAATGCATCGAGACAGGCATCACGGGTTGTGTCATCACCATTCTGCAAAGCTGAAACCAGCCCCATCAGCAGGCATTCCTCACGGCAGATATGCATGGAACCATAGGGAAATGCCTTGAGCTGACAAGCTGCACAAAAATGCAGGGTGCGGATGAAATGGGACAATTCCGTCACCGCGCGTTTGGCTTTGGCAAGGCCAAGCTCCTGCGTGTAAATTGTCCAGGCCATTTCCCACGGAATAACCGATCCGGTTTCAAAACCGGATGTCCAGTGGCGATAACCTTCCAGCACCAGCTTTTCAGCCTGCCGTTCAAAATAATGAGTGGAAGTGTCGAAGAGGTTGCGAACCTGCATATTCATGGCCGACCTCCCGCCAGTACCGGACGCGAGAGAGAGATGAAAATGCGGCGCGGCTGCGGACGCAACACAAGTTCCGCCCTGGGGCGGTGTAATACCTGACCAAACATAGGTCCTCCAATAGAGCGGGTTCAAGGCCCAAACATCAAAGGTTAAATTCTCTGAAAAGTGCCGCTGAGTAGAATTCAGGGCGCTTTAATGAGGGGAATATGCCGGGGAAAAAGGCGGATTGTCAAACCTAATTTTTGCAGCAAATTTAGAAAAGCATTCTTATTTCAATAACTTAGAATAATTCCAGACTATTTTTGTCAAGTTTGATTGCTGGAAATTCAGGCTATCTATATGAAACTGTACAGATTTTTCTGATTAGACTGAAATGGCCGGATTGCATAGGCCTGCGGCCGGAATAAAGATGTCTGCGACGTCGCGCCTCACGTAAAGATGAGTATAAACATCATGTATTTTATGCGAGAGGTGGAATCAGCAGACGGGCCGCGGGTAAAAACCTGCGGCCCGTCTGTTTTATGCTCTGTTTTCAGGCCTGTTTTGTCGCAGGCTCTGGCAAAGCGGGTTTAGTGATGACTATGGCCTTTATCGGCAGCCGGATTGGCCGGATTCACGTGAAACGGTAAATTAACCTTGCCGGCCTTTTCAAATTCCAGCTCGACATTCACGGTTTCACCTTCTTTGAACGGCTTTGCCAGATCCATGAACATGATGTGGAAACCTGTCGGTGCCAGTGTCACAGTCTGACCGGCAGGAACAGCCAGAGGCTCGCTCAGCTTGCGCATTTTCATGACATTGTCCTTCATGGACATTTCATGAATTTCAACCTTACCGGCAGCATCCGTATGGCCGCCGATCAGACGGTCATCTTCCTTGCCTTTATTGGTGATCACCACATAGCCGCCTGCCACGCGGGCATTCGGGATGGTGGCAACACTATAGGCTTTGGTGAGTTCCAGATCACCGAGGGTCACGACATCTGCCGCATGGCTGTCATGGCTATCATGAGCTGCATGACCGGAATGATCGTCATGAGCAGAATGACCTGAGACGGCAACCACCAAAAGCTGCGGTGCGGGGTTTTTCAGATCATGCGGGTTCTGGCCTTCTGCGGCAATATCTGTCCAGTTTTCAGTTTTGCCGTTTTCACAGGTTTGCACTGTCGGGAAGGACAGCGTGGTGTTCTTGTCGAAATCAGCGAGCCTGCCGACAACCACGAATTCATCATAGAAGTCGCCCGGCAATTTGCCGCCTTTCCAGATGATTTCTGTCACGCCGTTTTTCACATCTTTGCCATACACTTTATAGCTGTGATGATAGTCGGATTTGACGGTTTCAATATCCCAGCCGGCTTTCAGCTGGGGCTGGGCGGCGACAAAACCTTCCGGCAATTTCACATTGACCTGCGTGGTGGCTGCACCTTCACAGCCATGCGGAATTTTAAGAACCGCTTTATAGGCGCTGCCTGCCGGTGCTTCCGGTGCTTCAAGTGAAACATGCGCCTGTGCCAGACCGGCACCGGAGATGAGAAGAGTGGTTGCGCAAAGCGCGGTAAAGATCGTTTTCATGGGGTAAGTCCTTGCCTGTAAGGGCTAAATCAGGTCGGAAATCATGCTGTGCCGGTAAGATGAAAACCCATCTGCGTCAAAGCATGGCTGATTATGCCTGCGCCGTTTTCAAAGGCGCAGCCTGTCAGGCAAGGGCAGGCGGTGCGTGCGGCGGTGCCGCAGGCGGATAAAGATTGGAGCGCGGCAGCACCATGGCGCTGCGTCTGACGCTGCTGTGATGATCCTTGGCAACAACCGGCCCGCCGGTTACAGGCGGGGTGACCAGCACAAAGCCTGCAGATATGCGGCAGGCTTCACAATCTGCCATCATATTATGTTTGCTGTGATGGCCGTCAGCATCCGCACTGTTTTCGGAAACACAGATGGAAATAATACTGCCGTCGGGCAGGGTTTCATAACGAATGAAAACAGGCTCTGCCGCTGTGCCGCTTTGGGCGGTCATTTGCAAAAGCGGTGCACCGACAACAACAGGCTTATGGGCAAAAGACAGCAAAACAAGCGCCAATACGCAGAGAATGCGTATCAGAACATGCCTGTTTTTCAGTGCTGCGCCCATGATCCCCAACTGTTGTTTTCTGTTGTTCCGGCTTTTCTAGCGCGGCTTTGCGCGGAAGGAAAGAGCCGTGCCTGACAAATGCTGAAGAGGGGACGCAAGATGCTGCGCAGAAATATCCGGCCATGTCGTAAGATGTCACAGAGGTTTGCGCGGCCGATACCGAAGAGAGCTTTCTCTTCCTCTGAAAATCATTTAGAGCTTAAGGCTTGTCTTTCTTGAAACGGAAACCGTTTTGCAGATGAGGCAGAGACAGAGATTAAAAATACAGGCTTTTGCGGCGGCAGCAAGAGCCGAGATTTGACGGGGTATGAGGCATGTCACAGATCACAAAAGAAGTGGTGCTGGCTCAACTGAAGCAGGTTACGGGGCCGGATTTTGAGGGTGATATTGTCAGCCTTGATCTGGTCTCGGATATTTTTATTGCCGATAATAAAGTGTTCTTTTCCATCACTGTTCCGGCAGACCGCGCGCAGGCCATGGAGCCGTTGCGCTTGCGGGCGGAAAAGCTGGTGAAAGATATTCCGGGTGTTGCCGGTGCGCTGGTCACGCTGACTGCCGAGCGCAAAGGCGGCCGCACCAGCGATGATGCCCCGCAAAGCCGCCCGCAGCCTGCACCGCAACCGCGTCCCGCAGCGCCCCGTCCGGGGACCCATACACATGCAGCGCCACCGCCACAGGCAAAGCCGGGCATTCCGGGGATTGATAAGATTATTGCCGTTGCTTCGGGTAAAGGCGGGGTGGGTAAATCCACCACATCGGTCAATTTTGCGCTGGGATTGCAGGCACTGGGGCTGAAAGTCGGCATTCTGGATGCCGATATTTACGGGCCCTCCATGCCGCGCCTGCTCGGTATTTCCGGCAGGCCGGAGACGGTCAATGGCCGTATCATGAAGCCGATGAGCAATTACGGCATCAAAGTGATGTCGATGGGCTTTCTGGTGGAAGAAGAAACGCCGATGATCTGGCGCGGGCCGATGGTGATGTCAGCGCTCAACCAGATGATGCGGGAAGTGGAATGGGGTAATCTCGATGTGCTGGTGGTGGATATGCCTCCGGGCACGGGGGATGCGCAGCTGACCATGGCGCAGCAGGTGCCGCTGGCCGGTGCGGTGATTGTTTCCACGCCGCAGGATCTGGCGCTGATTGATGCCCGCAAAGGGCTGCATATGTTTGCCAAGGTCAATGTACCGTTGCTCGGCATTGTTGAGAATATGAGCTATTTCATCGCGCCGGATACCGGCAACCGCTATGATATTTTCGGTCATGGCGGGGCGAAGGCCGAAGCGGAACGGCTGAATGTGCCTTTCCTCGGTGCGGTGCCGCTGCATATGCAAATCCGCGAATTGTCGGATGCCGGTATGCCGGTTACGGTGAAAGAGCCGGATAGCCCGCATGCGCAGATTTATCGCGAGATTGCCGAGAAGGTCTGGGCGCAGGTGAGTGGTGGCTCGACCCGTTCGGCACCCAAAATCGTGTTTGAATAACAGATGATGAAATTGAAAAAGGCCTGCTTTCAATCATGTAAGCAGGCCTTTTTGTTAGATTAGGTAATAACGCTTGGGTGCTCACGCCCCGTGAACCGGGTGATTTCAGTGAGTTCCGCTGCCGCAGCAATCAGCGCCGACAAAGCGCTCTGGGTTTCCAGATCATGCTTGCTGCTGTCTGCCTCATAGCGTTCCAGATAGATGCGGATTGTTGCGCCTGCTGTACCGGTGCCGGACAGACGCACCACCAGACGGGAACCGCCTTCAAACAGAATGCGGATACCCTGATGTTTGCTGACCGAATGATCAACCGGATCATGATAGGCAAAATCATCAGCGGCTTCGACCACCATGCCCTGTACGGTCTTGCCTTTCAGTGCAGGCAGTTTGGCACGCAGGGCATCCATCAATGCATTGGCACTGTCCGAAGTAACTTCCTCATAATCGTGACGGGAATAATAATTGCGGCCATAGGTCTGCCAGTGTTCGCTCATAATCTCGGCCACAGATTGTTTGCGCACGGCCAGAATATTGAGCCAGAGCAGCACCGCCCAAAGGCCGTCTTTCTCGCGCACATGGTCAGAGCCGGTTCCCGCACTTTCCTCACCGCAAATGGTGACAAGGCCGGTATCAAGCAGATTGCCGAAGAATTTCCAGCCGGTCGGGGTTTCATGCATGCCGATATTCAGTTTTGCAGCCACACGGTCTGCGGCGCAGCTGGTCGGCATGGAACGGGCAATACCGGCAATGCCTTTGCGATAGGCCGGAGCCAGATGCGCATTGGCGGCCAGCACGGCCAGAGAATCGGACGGGGCAATGTAAATGCCTTTGCCGAGGATCAGATTGCGGTCGCCGTCACCATCCGATGCGGCACCGAAATCCGGAGCCGTGTCAGACATCAGTTCTTCATAAAGCGTATGGGCATAAACAATATTCGGATCAGGGTGATGACCGCCGAAATCTTCCAGTGGCACGGCGTTGAAAACACTGCCGGATTTGGCACCAAGGCGTTTTTCAAAAATCTCGCGGGCATAGGGACCGGTCACCGCATGCATGGCATCAAAACGCATGGTGAAGCCCGATTGCAGCAGAGTGCGGATAGCGGCAAAATCAAACAGGCTTTCCATCAAAGCCGCATAATCTTTCACCGGATCAATGATTTCCACCACCGTATCGCCGATCTGATGCGTGCCAAGCGTATCAATATCAATGTCGGCGCAATCAGCGATTTTATATTGGGTAATGGTTTTGGAATGTTCGAAAATCGCTTCCGTCAGCTTTTCCGGTGCGGGGCCGCCATTGCTGATATTGAATTTGATGCCGAAATCGCCCTGCGGTCCGCCTGCATTATGGCTGGCAGAGAGAATGAGACCGCCAAAAGCTTTGTTCTGGCGGATCAGATTGGATGCGGCAGGTGTTGAGGTAATACCGCCTTGCCCGACCAGAATACGGCCGAAACCATTGGCGGCGGCAATCTTGATGACGCTCTGAATGACCTTACGGTTGAGATAGCGCCCGTCACCGCCAAGCACCAGTGTTTTGCCCTGAAATCCTTCCAGACTGTCAAAGACCGACTGGATGAAATTCTCCGCATAATGATCCTGAGCAAAGACGGTTACCTTTTTACGCAGACCCGATGTGCCGGGTTTCTGATCGGTAAAAGGCGTGGTGCTGACGGTTGTAAATGTCATGGTCTGGCTGTGTCCTGACGCTGAAGGCTGACGCAAGATATAATGCGAAGAAGAGAAACAGGTTCCCTTTACGCATATATTAAAGGCAGAGCTGTGAAGCTACAGTCAAATATTACGGGCAAAAACTGCATTTTTGTTCAATTTTATTAAGCCGGTTTTACTGTATGTGTTTGAAAAGTACATTTTGATCAAAGAGATAGCGGCTGAAAATCGGCAGGCGCGCTGCGCCCAGCGCTTTGGCGTGAACGCCGACAGTGCCTTCTTCGATCATGGGCGGGATGATTCCCTGCAAATTAAGCTGCGCCATTGCATCGCGCGTTGCGGTAACGATTTGAGCACGTAATGTTTCCGGCATCCAGCCGTCAATAATCGCGGCGGGAAAATCAATCACACAAGCCGCCGATGAAATCGCATGGGCAAGGCTGCGCGCGGTCAGCCTGATCCATTCATCAATCACGGGGCTGAAAATATCCCAGCCTTTGGGGGCTGCCCATAAAGCTGTGGTGTCAATCTGTTGCTGCTCAAGGCTGCGCTCCAGAATGAAAAGCGAAGCCGTATCAATCAACTGTGCAGGACGATTGATCTGACCGGCGGTGCGTACCTGCCCGTTGCCCATCGGCATGGAACCGAGCGCACCGGCATTGCCGCTGCGCCCGGCATAAAGCGTCTTATTGAGCACAACACCACCGCCGATAAAGGAGCCGATGAAAAAATACACATAATCGGCATAATCCGGCCCCGTGCCGAAAGTCAGCTCTGCGCCGCAGGCGGCAGTGGCATCATTCTGGATCAGGACAGGAAAGGGCAGATCGCGGCTCAGTTCTTCACAAATATCGGTGCTTTTCCAGGCTTGCAGATCGGCAGGCGGTGCGCCGACTTCCTCCACCCAGTTCCACAGTTCAAACGGCATGGCAATGCCCAGACCTGCAATGCAGCTTTGCTGTGCGGGCGAAAGTCCGGCTGTAAACTGACTGATGCCGTTGCGGGTAAAACGCAGAATATCCGCCGGTACCGGCCAGCGGTAGGTCCGGTGCAGGCTGGCGCGGATCGTGCCGGTAAAATCGACCAGAACCAGCTCGGCGCTGCGGCGGCCGATTTTCAGCCCGAAGGAAAATACACCATCCGGATTGAGCATCATCGGCTGGCTGGGCTGGCCGACACGGCCGCGTTGCTTTTCGCCGCTCAGCAATAATCCGTCCTGCTCAAGATTGCGGATAATCACGGAAACCGTCTGGGCGGAAAGGCCGGTAATTCTGGCAATCTCCGCTCGCGGCATGGCACCATGACGGCGCACGACAGAGAGGATCAGCCGCTCATTATAGGCGCGCACGCCCGTCTGGTCGGAACCGCGACTGGTGGTTTCAGTGTCAAAAGGGGCGCCTTGCGGATATTGCATAGATTGTCCTGTGAGGAACAGAGGTGTTCAGATGTCAGGCGGCAGCCGCTAAAGATTAAGGGCTGTTGCTGTTTAAAACTGGCATAGCAGATTAATAAATCAAGTGGATTTATTAATTGACAGGTCTGAATACACGTGTTTCCATGAGAAGGCTTGTTTTTCCTGAAGGGTAATAAATTTTTATCTTCAGAAAGCTGCAGCGCGGAAGCACCGGCTGCCCGATGACGTTGAATAATGCATGCATTTTTCCGGCACTGTGCCGGCTGTGGAACGGATTTACCGGTTATATGACTCTGGGAGGAGTTCATGAAGAAAATTATTCTCACTTCTGCATTTGCGGCTCTCACATTGGGCGTTGCGGGCATCAGCGCACAGGCTGCCGATGTAACGGCCTGCGTGATCACCAAGACGGATACCAATCCGTTTTTCGTGAAGATCAAAGAGGGCGCGGTTGCCAAATCCAAAGAACTCGGGATCAATCTTAAATCCTATGCCGGCAAGATTGACGGCGATACGGAAAGCCAGATCGCTGCGGTGGAAACCTGCATTGCTGATGGCGCCAAGGGTATTCTGATCACAGCGTCCGACACCAAAGGCATTGTGCCGGTGCTCAAGCAGGCACGGGATGCCGGTATGCTGGTGATTGCGCTGGATACACCGCTGGAACCGGCGGATGCGGCGGATGCAACTTTTGCAACGGATAATTTCCTCGCCGGTGAACTGGTCGGCAAATGGGCAGCAGGCCGTCTTGGCGATAAGGCCAAGGATGCCAAGGTTGCTTTTCTGAACCTCACCGCCATGCAGCCGAGTGTTGATGTTTTGCGCGATCAGGGCTTCGCCACCGGCTTCGGCATTGATCCGAAAAACAAGGATGTGCTGGGCGATGAGGATGATCCGCGCATTGCCGGTCGTGATCTGACCGACGGCAATGAAGAAGGCGGACGCCGCGCCATGGAAAATCTTCTGCAGAAAGAGCCGAATATCAATGTGGTGCACACCATTAACGAACCTGCTGCTGCCGGTGCCTATGAAGCGCTGAAAGCCGTGGGACGTGAAAAGGATGTGATGATCGTTTCCATTGACGGCGGTTGTCCGGGTGTAAAAAACGTGGCTGACGGCGTGATCGGCGCCACGGCACAGCAATATCCGATGCAGATGGCGACACTTGGCATCGAAGCGATCAAGAAATTTGCCGATACCGGTGAAAAACCGAAGCCGACGGATGGCAAGACCTTTGTCGATACCGGCGTGATGCTGGTGACAGATCAGCCGGTTGAAGGCGTGCCTTCCATCGATACCAAGGAAGGTCTGGCAAAGTGCTGGGGCTGAGACTGTCCCTCTGCATATGAAATACAGGCCGGTATCGCTTGATGCCGGTCTGTTTTAGCCTGTGTTTTTCAAATTGCCGCAACCGGAAATGCCGATGACCGAAACACCGCAAAATTCCCGAACGCAAACAGGCCGCACAGTGCAGGACTTTGAGAAAGGTCTGGTCAACAGTGCTGCCGGTGTCGCCAGTTTTGAAACGGAAGATCGCGGCCTGATTTACAGGTTGCGCACCATTCTGCACCACAATCCTGCTGCGGTACCGCTGATTGTACTGGTTTTGTCGGTTGCCATTTTTGCGGTGCTGGTCGGTTCCAAATTCTTCTCTGCTTTTGCGCTGACGCTGATTTTGCAGCAGGTGGCGATTACCGGCATTATTGCCTGTGCGCAGACATTGGTCATTTTAACCGCGGGGATTGATCTTTCTGTCGGTGCGATCATGGTTCTGTCCTCGGTGATTATGGGGCAGTTCACTTTCCGCTATGGTTTGCCTGCGGAGCTTTCCATTCTCTGCGGTTTTGCGGTCGGTGCACTTTGCGGGTTTTTCAACGGTTGGTTTGTAGCCTATTGGAAATTGCCGCCTTTTATTGTCACGCTCGGCATGTGGCAGATCGTGCTGGCGACTAATTTTCTCTATTCCGCCAATGAAACCATCCGAGCACAGGAAATTACTGAAAAAGCACCGATTTTGCAGTTTTTCGGCACGAATATCCGCCTTGGCGGTGCGGTCTTCACCTATGGCGTGATTGCTATGGTGCTGCTGGTGCTGCTGCTCTGGTATGTGCTCAATCATACGGCATGGGGACGGCATGTTTATGCGATCGGTGATGATCCGGAAGCCGCACAGCTTTCCGGTGTGCGCGTTAAACCGGTGCTGATGTCGGTCTATATCATCGCCGGTTTGATCTGCGCTTTGGGTGGCTGGGCGATGATCGGGCGTCTTGGTTCCGTGTCACCAACGGCAGGACAATTTGCCAATATTGAATCCATCACCGCTGTAGTGATCGGCGGGATTTCCCTGTTCGGCGGGCGCGGTTCCATTCTTGGCACCATGTTCGGCGCGTTGATTGTGGGCGTGTTCTCGCTGGGATTACGCTTGTGGGGAACTGATCCGCAATGGACCTATCTGCTCATCGGTGTCCTGATTATTGTTGCGGTTGCAATTGACCAGTGGATCAGAAAGGCTGCGGCATGAAACAGTCAGTTCAGCCGGTTCTATCGGCACAGGGCCTTGTCAAACGCTATGGTCGTGTCACGGCGCTGGATCACGCGGATTTCGACCTCTATCCGGGGGAGGTGCTGGCCGTTATCGGTGATAATGGTGCCGGAAAATCCTCATTGATCAAGGCGCTGTCCGGTGCGGTGCAGCCCGATGAGGGGCAGATATTTCTCGACGGCAAGCCGGTGAGTTTCCGCTCGCCGATTGCCGCGCGTGAGGCCGGTATTGAAACGGTCTACCAAAATCTGGCGCTGTCGCCTGCTTTGTCGATCGCCAATAATATGTTTCTCGGGCGTGAATTGCGCAAACCCGGCCTGATGGGCAGCCTGTTCCGGCAGCTTGACCATAAGAAAATGGAGCAGATTGCCCGCGATAAGCTCTCAGAACTTGGACTGATGACCATTCAGAATATTTCGCAGGCAGTGGAAACACTCTCCGGTGGCCAGCGACAGGGCGTTGCCGTGGCGCGTGCCGCTGCTTTCGGCTCCAAAGTGGTGATCATGGATGAGCCGACGGCAGCGCTCGGGGTGAAGGAATCCCGCCGCGTGCTGGATCTTATTCAGGAAGTGAAAGCGCGCGGCCTGCCGATTGTGCTGATTTCGCATAATATGCCTCATGTGTTTGAGGTGGCGGATCGTGTACATGTGCACCGGCTTGGCAGAAGGCTGGCAGTGATTGATCCGCGCCACTGTTCCATGTCTGATGCAGTGGCGCTGATGACCGGCGCTCTTACACCAACGGATGAGATGCTGGCGGCGTGATGACAGAACCGGAACGGATTGAGCGTGCAGCACTGGTGGCAGAGATCATCGCGCGGGCAGCAGAACACAGCCGCCTGATTGTTGCTATTGCCGGTGCGCCAGCGGCGGGCAAATCAACATTGGCGGCAGCGCTTTGCGATGAGATTAATGCAATATCCGCTGACCATCCGGCCATTGTCGTACCGATGGACGGTTTTCATTATGATAATGCCATTCTTGATATGCGCGGCGACAGGCCACGCAAAGGGGCACCACACACCTTTGATGCTGAAGGTTTTAAAGTGCTGTTGTTGCGGCTGAAAACCGATAGCGGTGCTATTGCCATTCCTGTTTTTGACCGTGCTATGGATCTGGCGCGTGCCGGTGCCGCATTGGTTACAGAGCAGCACCGGATTGTGCTGGTCGAGGGCAATTATCTGCTGCTCGATCAGCCGGCATGGCGTGATTTACGCCGTTATTTTGATGTGACTGTCGCCTTGCAGGTGCCTTTTGATCTTCTGGAGCAAAGGCTTATTCAGCGTTGGCTGGATCATGGCGCAGAATATGAAGCAGCCCGGGCGCGGGCGCTGGCCAATGATATTCCCAATGCGCAAACCGTGGTGGAACAATCATTTCCGGCAGAGTTTATCTTGCAGGATTGAAACTTTCCTGTAGGTTCTGGTTACATTCAGACCCTGATAATTTAAGAGAATCCCATGTCCGATAAGCTGATTTTTGCCGCACACCCGCCGGTTACATTGCCGATTGAAGGGAGTGATCAGCGTTTTCCTGTCCGCCGTATTTATTGTGTCGGGCGCAATTATGCAGACCATGCACGGGAAATGGGGCATGATCCTGATCGTGATCCGCCGTTTTTCTTCCAGAAAAATCCGGATAATCTGGTCACAGACGGCGGCAATTTCCCTTATCCGCCATTGTCGAATGATGTGCATCATGAGATTGAGCTGGTTGTCGCGCTGCAAAAGGGCGGCAAAAACATTCCGGCGGCTGAGGCCAATGACCATATTTACGGCTATGCCGTGGGGCTGGACATGACACGGCGTGATATGCAGGCAGAGGCGAAAAAACTTGGCCGTCCGTGGGAAACCGCCAAGGCTTTTGAACAGTCCGCGCCATGTTCGGCGCTGGTGCCTGCCAGCCGCATCGGTCATCCGGAGCAGGGGTCTGTCTGGTTGAAAATCAATGGCAAAACCGTGCAGCAGGGCGATATTAACCAGTTGATCTGGTCGGTACCGGAAACCATTGCCATTCTCTCCACGCTTTATGAATTGCAGGCCGGTGATCTGATTTTTACCGGTACGCCTGCCGGTGTGGGTGCCGTTGCGCGGGGCGATGTTCTGGAAGGCGGTGTTGACGCTATCGGACATTTGACAACAAAAGTTGTCTGACCTGTGAGGCTTTTGTGAATTTTACGGCTGGTCTCACCGGCGGAATCCCTGTAAATATTGTGTCAACCATGAGACGGAATCCTCAATCTTCGGGATTCTGTGACGATTTTTACTGCATGAGCGTTACAAATTCTGGCTTGCCAGCGAGCACGGCAGCAAGATGCTAGTTTTGTAACGTTGCTTACGTTTGACAGGGGACATTTTTCTGTTCCGCAAACGGAGACAACAAAAAGGATCGCCCGATGGCATTCGAAGAGATCAAGGCGGAAATCGCTTTGCTGTTTGAGCAGATGGTCAACCAGCCGGAAGACAAACGCGAACTGGCTGAAACCATTCGTGAAAAGCTCAATGCGATGAGAGCCAGCGGTCTGCCGGTGCCGGAAGATCTGGTCGAGTTGGAAAATCGTCTTAATAATGAAACGGGTGCCTGATGCGGATGATCTCTCTGGCACTTCGTTCTGCGCTTCTGCTTTCCGGTGCTGTCGCACTGACAGCCTGCAACACCACCAGCGATCCTAAACTTGCCGGAACAGTGACACCGCAGACAGATGCGACTGTGGCCGCTGATGCCGTTAGAAATACGCCTGCTTCTGTTGCCGTTGCAGCCGATCCTAATCCGGATGGCAGTGCCAAGGGGGCCGTGGTTGCCGCTTCCGCCTATGCTGCTGACAGCAAGGCTGAAAATGGTGCCGAGCCGCAAATGCTGGCTATGGCTGTCACGGATGCAGCGGATCCGGTTTTACCGGTGGCTGTGCCATTGCCGATGTTCCGCCAGACTGCCACGGAAGCTTTGATTGCCACGGCAACGCCGTCACTGCCTGTTGCCTCGCATAATGAGCCGGGCGAAGTGAAATATAGTGGCGTGACCAAATCCGGTACGGCCAATCATCTGGTTGAAGCCCGCGCCGAAATTGCTGCTGAAAGCAAGCCGCAATTGCACAATCTTATCGGCCAATATGCTGCTGCCTATCAGGTGCCGGAACGTCTGGTGCATCGTGTGGTACAGCGTGAAAGCCGTTATAATCCGGCAGCGCGCAACGGGCCTTATTTCGGCCTGATGCAGATCAGCCATGCCACAGCACGCGGCATGGGGTATCAGGGCAGCCCGCAGGGTCTGCTCAATGCCAATACCAATCTGCGTTATGCGGTGAAATATCTTGCCGGTGCCTATAAAGTGGCAGGCGGCAATGAAACGCAGGCCGTTAAATTCTATGCCCGCGGCTATTATTATGATGCCAAGCGCAAAGGTCTTTTGGAAGAAACCGGTCTGCGTACCGGCCCGAATTCCGTGCGCACCGCCTTTATTGAGCCAGGAAAAACCAGTGCCGCTGCAACAGCTGCAACGCAGGCCGTGAGTGGTGAGGCAACCAATGTGGCGCAGACCGATCCGATGATCACACAATCTGTGGCAAAAGCGGATGCAGCGGGCAAAACATCTCGTGTTCATTTCAAAAAACGTGAAATGACCCAGCGCTGATTTTAAAACGCAGGATTTTCTATCAACCGCCTGATCCTTACCGGAACAGGCGGTTTTTTTATTGCCGGTATTTCAGACAGATGATTTTACAGCTCGGTCATTTTGTCGTCATGAATCCATAATCATTCTGACGCATACTCCTTTTACCAAGCATAGGATCCGGAGTGGATATGCGCTTCGTTCAGAATTTTGAGATTGCTCGCATCCCCGCAAATATGATCCGGCGAGCCGGTTATATCTGCGCATTTTCGAACAGAAGGCAGACGGTCTGATATGAGCCAGATTTTACAAAAAGCTGAAGCCTCCGTTGCGCGGCTTTATGACAAGGCGGAATTATGGGCAGATGGTATCGTCCATATTATCGGCGTGGCGCTGGCCATTGGCGGTGCGGCTGTGATGCTCTGGTATTTCGCCGGACAGATTTCGCCGGTGATTTATATTTCCGCGCTGATTTATGTGCTGAGCCTTGTGACCGCGCTGACAATTTCTGCGATTTATAATATCTGGCCGGTTTCACCGGTGAAACAGTTTCTGCGCCGTTTTGATCATTCCATGATTTATGTGCTGATTGCCGGAACCTATACGCCTTTTATTATGAAAATGGGTGAGGGGGCAGGCTGGCATTTGGCTTTCGTCTGGCTGATCGCCGCCTGTGGTATTGCCCTGAAATTGCTGCTGCCCGGCCGTTTTGACCGGCTGGCTATCCTGCTTTATCTGGCACTCGGCTGGAGCGGTGTGCTGATCTATGACCAGTTGTTGCAGTTCTTATCAATGCCGGTTGTCGTGCTGATCGCTGCCGGCGGTATCATCTATTCGCTGGGCGTCATCTTCCATGTTTGGGAGCGCCTGCGCTTTCAAAATGCCATTTGGCACGGCTTTGTCGTTACAGGTGCGGCACTCCACTACAGTGCCGTCTTCCTTGCGGTGAATTAATTTCGGCTCTGGTGGTCTGCAAATAGCAATTTTCTGTGATCCGGTGCTCGAAAATTACCATTTTCGTTTGCGCATAACCAAAATCCACGCCGCGCTCTTTAGAAGGCGTTATAAAAAAACAGCCGGATTGCTCCGGCTGTTTTGCAGTGTCAGTATCTGATTGGCTTGATTAGCCGCGATTGCGGGCAGCCAATGTGCGCAGACGCAGTGCATTGAGCTTGATAAAGCCCGCAGCATCTTTCTGGTCATAAGCGCCGTGATCATCTTCAAATGTCACCAGCTTGTCGGAATAAAGCGACTTATCGCTCTCACGGCCGGTCACAATCACATTGCCCTTATAGAGCTTGAGTGTCACTTCACCTTCCACATGACGCTGGCTGTGGTCGATAGCAGCCTGCAGCATTTCACGTTCCGGGGAGAACCAGAAGCCGTAATAGATCAGTTCTGCATAACGTGGCATCAGCTCATCTTTAAGATGGGCTGCACCGCGATCCAGCGTAATGCTTTCAATCGCGCGGTGTGCTGCCAGCAGGATCGTGCCGCCCGGTGTTTCATAAACGCCGCGGGATTTCATGCCCACGAAACGGTTTTCAACGAGGTCAAGACGGCCGATACCATTGTCGCGGCCATAATCATTGAGCTTGGCAAGCAAGGTCGCAGGCGACAGGCGCACGCCATTGATCGAAACCGCATCACCGCGTTCAAAGCCGATTTTGATGATGGTTGGCTTGTCCGGTGCAGCTTCCGGCGAAATTGTGCGCATATGCACATATTCAGGTGCTTCAACAGCCGGATCTTCCAGCACTTTACCTTCCGAGGAAGAATGCAGCAGATTGGCGTCAACCGAGAACGGAGCTTCGCCCATCTTGTCTTTGGCCACAGGGATCTGGTGCTTTTCAGCAAAATCAAGCAGGTCTGTACGGCTCTTGAACGACCAGTCGCGCCAAGGAGCGATGATCTTGATATCCGGATTGAGCGCATAAGCGGAGAGTTCAAAACGAACCTGATCATTACCCTTGCCGGTTGCACCATGGGCAATTGCATCAGCGCCGGTCTTTTCAGCAATCTCAATGAGATGCTTGGAGATTAATGGGCGGGCAATCGAAGTACCGAGCAGATAAACGCCTTCATAAACAGCATTGGCACGGAACATCGGGAAAACGAAATCGCGGACGAATTCTTCACGGACATCTTCAACGAAGATTTCTTTGATGCCGAGCATTTCAGCTTTTTTGCGTGCCGGTTCCAGTTCTTCACCCTGACCAAGATCAGCGGTGAAAGTTACAACCTCAGCACCGAGCTCGGTTTGCAGCCATTTCAGAATGATAGAAGTATCGAGACCGCCCGAATAAGCGAGCACGACTTTTTTAACGTCTTTCCAATTGTTCATTTTCTGTGTCCAGTCCAGCGCCGGTATGGCTTATGAGATGGTTTCCGCTATGCAGAAGACTATAGTCTGACTTTTCTTTTATCATCTGAATAAAGTGAAGCAAGCCGTCTTAATGCCGGAGCCGTGAGATTGTTAAAATTTCGAGGTCCGCATGTAAATCCGGTTCCTTGATAGGAATTTCTGCGTTAGTTTGGCCAAACTCAGCAGCTTCGGGGCGCATCCATGTCATTTTTCAGTTCTCTGACTTTTATACCGGACTGGCCGGTACTGGTGCAGTTCGCTATTGCGACCTTTATTCTCTCCATTACACCGGGGCCTGATATGACCCTGTTTGTCGGCCGCGCCTTGTCGGAAGGCCGTGCCGCCGGTTTTGCTTGCCTTGCGGGGGCGTCCAGCGGCATTGTTGTGCATACAACAATGGTGGCAATCGGCCTTTCAGCGCTGATTATCGCTTCACCAAGTGCATTCTGGGTGTTGAAAGTGGTTGGTGCAGGCTATCTGGTCTGGCTGGCGGTACAGGCAATCCGTAAAGGCTCGGCCTTTTCGCCTGAAAAGGGCAGCGGAAAGAAACACACTTTGTTTCAGAACTGGGCGACAGGGCTGGGTATCAATCTGCTGAACCCGAAAATCATCCTGTTTAACATGACATTCCTGCCGCAATTCGTCTCTGCCCATGATCCGCATGCGCCGGGCAAGCTGTTTTTCCTCGGCCTTTCCTTCATCCCGCTGGCTTTGCCGGTGGTGGTGCCGATGATTTTGGCTGCGGATAAATTTGCAGGGCTGTTAAAGAAAAACCCGACGGTCACACGCTGGGTGGATTATGTTTTTGCCGGTGTGTTTTCGGTTTTTGCGCTGAAAATCCTGCTGGCCGAGGGCAAGTGATCCTGCCCTCTCTTGAGGGATCAGCGGATTTGCGGTTCTTGTCGTGATCGGGCGTTGAGGCGTCCGGCAACCAGCCAATAGGTGAAACCGCCGGCCACACCGGCGGCGGCACAGCTCATCAGCATCAAGGCTTCATCGGCATTTTGCACATCGGGCTGAAAACCATAGGCAAACAGCAAAAGACCGGCAAGCATACCGCCGACCGTATAAAACAGGCTGTCACTTTTGCCGAAATATTCACCGGCAGCGATAAGGGCGAGTGAGGGCCAGAAGGCGATATAGCCGATCACCGCCGCCATATAGGGCGTTGCAAGCAGAAAAACCGGCCAGAATTCGTTT
Organism: Pseudochrobactrum asaccharolyticum; assembly: GCA_040392545.1. Taxonomy (GTDB): domain Bacteria; phylum Pseudomonadota; class Alphaproteobacteria; order Rhizobiales; family Rhizobiaceae; genus Pseudochrobactrum; species Pseudochrobactrum asaccharolyticum_A. Next base: position 29,148 of record JBEBVV010000005.1, read on the forward strand.
AGCAGATTGGCAAGCCAGCTATTGATATAGTCGGGATTGATGAGGGCCGGTAATCTGCCGACGACGGCCAAAATCATCACGTTCAGAAAAAATCCTGCAATCAGCGCAGCGCAGACATAGCCAATAACAATGACGATGAACCGGCCGATAAAGTACAGGATTTTGTCCATCACAAGAACCGGTCTCAGTCTTCGCCGTGATTGGCGATCATCATGGCTTCCAGCGCCAGACGATCGGTTTTGCGCATGCGCTCGGATTCCGATTTCAACTGACCGCAGGCCGCAAGAATATCGCGTCCGCGCGGTGTGCGGATCGGTGAGGCATAGCCCGCAGCATTCACATAATCGGCAAAACGCTCAATCTGCTCCCAGTCCGAGCACTGGTAATTGGTGCCCGGCCACGGGTTGAACGGAATAAGATTGATCTTGGCCGGAATACCTTTGAGCAGTTGCACCAGCCGCTTGGCATCTTCCAGACTGTCATTCACATCTTTGAGCATCACATATTCAAAGGTAATGCGCTTGGCATTGGACAGGCCGGGATAGGCACGGCAGGCCTTGATCAGCTCTTCCAGCGGATATTTCTTGTTGATCGGCACCAGCATGTCACGCAGATCATCGCGCACCGCATGGAGCGAGATTGCCAGCATCACACCGATTTCTTCACCGGTGCGGTAAATTTCCGGCACAACGCCGGAGGTGGACAAGGTGATACGGCGCTTTGACAGGGAAAGACCATCGCCATCCGAGGCAATCAGCAATGCCTTTTTCACATTGTCGAAATTATAGAGCGGCTCACCCATGCCCATCATCACAATATTGGTGATCTTACGCCCTTCAGCAGGCACAATCGCACCATCCGGTGTGTTGGTCTCAGGGAAATCGCCGAGCCGGTCACGAGCGGTAAGAAGCTGCGAGAGAATTTCTTCCGAGGTCAGATTGCGCACCAGCTTCTGCGTGCCGGTATGGCAGAAAGAGCAGGTAAGGGTGCAACCGACCTGAGAGGAGATACACAGAGTACCGCGGCCTTCTTCCGGAATGTAAACACACTCAATCTCAACCGGACGGCCTGCACCGCGCGGCGGAAAACGGAACAGCCATTTGCGCGTGCCGTCGGTGGAAATCTGCTCTTCCACAACTTCCGGACGGGCAATGGTAAAATGCTGGGTCAGCGTGCTGCGCAGGTCTTTGGAAATATTGGCCATATCGGCAAAGTCCGACACACCGCGCACATAGAGCCAGTGCCAGAGCTGCGCCACGCGCATTTTGATCTGTTTCGCCGGAATGCCGACTTCCAGCAAGGCCTCACCCAACTCCTCACGGGAAAGCCCGATCAGGCTTGGCTTTGGTGCCAACATTGCACGGGCATTGGCTGCCAGAGCATCACGGGTCTGAGGCGTGGTAAGGTCGTAAGAAATAGACATCGGTTTTACTTAAGGCTCACAATTGCACGGCCACATCAGAAGGACAAAAGTCCTGTTCGAGAACTGCCTGATAAAGCGACACTGTTGCATGATTAAGAAAGGGGCTTTCGCGCTGAATATCGCAAAAATACCCTGAAGTGCGGCCTCATATCACGGAAATGGCGCTGCGTCACGCTTTTATCAAGAGGAAGCAGGCGGGGATATTGTCGCGCTGGATGCAAAAAAGCCGGATATAAATCCGGCTTTTGCATATTTGAGGCCATTTGCTGCTTTAGCGGCGCTTCTTGCCTGCTCGCGTCAGCGGCATTTTTTGACCTGCCCGCTTTAGCGGCATTTCTGGATAGCAGCGAGGGCTGCTGAAATGCCTTTGAGGGAATAGGTATAAGTGGTTTTTGTACCGCGTTTAGAGGCCGCATTGATAACCATGTCTGAACCGCCGCGCATGGCAGCAATCAGCTTTGGTTCTTCCGCTGCATTTTCCATCCAGCCGGATTTACCATTGGTGAACATAGTGAAACGCGCATTACCGATGGTTACGGTAACTTTGGAATTGGCCTGCAGTTCATAACCGGCCATGAATTGCGGTTCAAAAGATACATTCTGGCCCGGCTTCTGGCTGACGAGGAAGAAATTATCTCCGTGATCAACCGATGCAGGCTGCTTCTGGGTCGGAACGGACAGAACATAGCATACTTTACCGTTGCCCGACTTATAGCTGTAAGCGCCCCAGGCGTTGAATTGGCTGATCTGGCTCGGGGTTTGGGCAAGTGCGCTACCTGCCATTCCAATCATGAACACAGAAGCCGCGACGATCGATTTTCCAAGCATAGGTCCTACCGGTTCTCTTTCGTTTGCTTCAAACTCAAAATCCGGGAAACACGCTCTTGCAAAGCACGTCCCGTTTGTTTGTCTTAATTTGACTTAATCTGGGTTACCAAACCGTGAAGTTTTGGAACAAATGAGACGTTTTCCTGCGGAATATGCAAAAATTCTCACTCATCTGCCCTTCATGGCGACTTCAGCACCATGAAAAAGGCGATAGTTTGTCTGCAAAGCCTTTGATTCTGTATTCTTAAGTGCACAAGACAAAGTGACCGGTCAGGCGGCGGCTGTTTTCAGTTCTGTGCAGTGCCTTTATCCGGTTCTGCATTCTGGCTTAAGGATTGGCGCGCAGCGGCAAAATGCGCTGGCGTAATATGACTGCGTACGGCAGCAAGTGCGGCCATCAGCACCGCAATATCATCGGTAAAGCCGATACCGACCAGCAAATCCGGGATAAAATCAAACGGCAGTACAAAATAAGCCAATGCGGCAAGCAGGGTTGCCCGCACGCGGACAGGCGTGCGCGGATCAAGCGCGCAATAATAAGCGGCAACCAGTTCTTCCGTGAACGGGATGCGGCCTGCGGCTTTTTGCAGTGTTTTCCAGAAATTCCTGCGCACGCGCTGCGCGCGGCTTTGCTGCTCCTGCTCGGAGCCGGGCTGCAGAATTTCACCGATTTTTACATCATCCATAGCGAACCCTTTAAAACCCTTTTGGGGGAAAAATGGTGCGGGCAGGGGATAATTGCAAGATCAGCCCTGCGCCGCATAATCGCTGATCAGTTGCGCCATATGCATATCCAGCTCTGTCAGCCCCTTGGCGGAATGCGTGGTCAGGGTGATGTCGACTTTATTATAGACATTGAACCATTCAGGATGATGGTCGAGTTTTTCTGCGGCCATGGCAATGCGCGTCATAAAGGCGAAAGCGGCATTGAAATCCTGAAATTTGAAACTGCGGCTGATTGCGGTGCCGTCTGCCGAGACGTCCCAGCCGGCCAGAGAAGCGAGTGCGACATGAACCGCATCCGGTGTCAGCAATATGCGTGCCATAGGAGACCTCATTTTCGATATTCTAATTAAGCTATATAGAACAGATTTGATGGCACAAAACTGTTTTTAACAAGACAATCTTTATTCGCTCTGTATCTGCCGTAAAATGCATTATCATTTTCTGGAAATAAATTATCAAATTTTGAGATTCGTACAGTTTCCGTTCAGGATCATACCTATATAAATTAAAAGATTGTCTGAAAACTTTGGCATGACCGCAAGAAAATGCCGGTTTTTACATGCGCGGTGCCTGGGGAATTTTATGCAGCAGCCATTCTCAATACTTTTTATTTGTCTTGGTAATATCTGCCGTTCGCCGTTCGCCGCTTGCCGAGGGTGTTATGCGCTCTGTTCTCAAGCAGCGTTATCCGTACAGGGCATTTATTGTCGATTCTGCGGGAACCAATGGTTATCATATCGGAGAAATGCCGGATCACCGCTCTGTGGCGATTGCTGCCAGGCATCATGTGGATATATCCCGTCAGCGTTGCCGTAAGCTGGAAAACAGCGATTTTTACCGTTTTGACCTGATATTGGCGATGGATCAGAATAATCTGATGACGATCAACCGTCTGGCGCCCTTCGGCTCACCGGCTAAAACCGGACTGTTTACCGCTATCGCAAGGGATGGTCTGGACAGCCAGAATGCCGATCACGGAGTGGAAATTCCCGACCCTTATTATGGCCATCCTTCTGAATTCGAGCAGGTCTATCACATGATCCGCGAGGCCGCTGAGGCTCTGGCGGACAGGCTGGATCACATGCCTGATAACAGGGCGCGGATTTAGAGCATGATTTTAAAGTGCCGGGGCGCCGTGTATCAAGTCTGGCACATGGCTTGTTGATTTTGGTTTTAAGTGAGGCCGCATAAGACCGTCAGCAGGTTTTGTGCGGCAATTTTATTGATAGTGTTCAGCCTGAAGCACCGGCCTGAAAACCATGCCGCAGATAGGTACTGTTGTCATTTTGCTCATGAGCCATATGCTGGCGGGGCTTGCGCAACGGCCAGACTTCTTCTGTCACATAAGGGCCGCCGCCGGTGGATTCCTTGGAGGACATCAGCACAAAGCGCGAGACATTGAACGGCAATGTGGTGAAATTGCCCCGCTCGGAAAGATAGCGGGCAAGCTGCATATCCGGCAGGCCCTTCAACCGTGCCAGTGTAACATGGGGCGTAAATTTGCGCGGATCAGGCGGCAAACGCAGCCGCTGGCAAATGCGTTCCATTTCTGCTTGCAGTGCCAGCAGTTCCGGCGAAGGGGTAACGCCTGCATAAATACTATGCGGTTTTTTGCTGCCGAAAACATCCACACCGGCAAGCTGCAGGGTAAAACTCTCGCGGTCGATGCGATCCAGCGCGTGAACAATCTCATCGGCCACATGGCCTTCAACATCACCGATAAAACGCAATGTGATGTGATAATTTTCCGGATCAATCCAGCGTACTGAACCTTTGGGGCCTATAAGCCCGCCGCGTAACAGAGACAGGGAAAGTGCGGCATCGCGGGAGATTTCAAGGGCAGTGAAAAGGCGCGGCATAGCATCCTCCTCAAACAGGATGGGTCTCAAAAATGCGATCCTGCAAAATCAGCACCATTGATTCGCGGTCTGATCTGCAATGGCCATACAGCACCCTGAAACGGGGAAACTCTATGGCCCGATTTATAGCGAAACACTGATCTGCCTGTTGCACAAGGGCTTTGTTGCCGTAACTGACAGAGTTTTCTGTTTGCTTTAAAATCCTGACGGTTTTACCAAGTCATGTATTTCACAATCGAGAAATAACATACTGATTGTGTCAGGAAGATGAATCCGTTTGTGGGCAAAAAGACAGTCCGGCCTCAGTTCAGATCAATTGATTCTCTGTCCAGCATCGCCTTCACATCCGGCAGAATATTATGCACCATCACCTTCACCCCTTGCGGATTGGGGTGCATGCCATCTTCCAGTTGCAGTTTTTTGTTCGCAGCAACGCCTTCGAGAAAAAACGGATAGAGCCTGACCTGATATTTATCTGCGAGCTTTTGATAAAGCGGATTGAATTTTGCCGCATAATCGCCGCCCATATTCGGCGGGGCGATCATGCCAGCCAGCAAAACAGGAATGCCGCGTGTCTGCAAACGTGCCAGCATCTGGTCGAGATTTTTCTCTGTCAGTTCAGGGGAAATGCCGCGCAGGGCATCATTGGCACCGAGCTCCAGAATAACCAGTTGCGTTTCATCGGGCACTGACCAGTCGAGCCGCGCCAGTCCGCCGCTGGTGGTATCGCCGGAAACACCGGCATTGGCGACCACGGTTTTATAACCGGCTTCGCTCAGCGCTGCCTGTAATTGCGCGGTAAAACCATCTGTCTGCGCCAGTTGATATCCGGCCATCAGGCTGTCACCAAAGCCGACAATCTGCACTGTCTCTGTGCCTGCATTTTGCGCTTGTGCCAAAGCCGGTGCCGTCAGGGAAAGCCCCAGCAGCAGGGCTATACCGGTAAGGTGATTTGCAAGATGAATGAAGCGCAGCGTCATTGGTTTTCAATCCTGTCTGATCTCTGTGAAATGCATATGGCGAATTCGGCGGGGCATACAAGAGCCTGATTTATAATTGACCTGACACAATTTAGCCCGCAGCCCTGTACATTCTGCCTGTGTGACCCCAGATAGGAACAATATCTTTCCGCCATTTATCAGGAAAATGACGTGACAAAGCAGGCTTTGCAATCCGGTATTATACTCGAAAATATTGATCTGACACTGGGCAGCAATGCGGCCCGTGTTCATGTGCTCAATGATATTTCCCTGAAAATACGCAGCGGTGAATCGGTTGGTATTGTCGGGCCTTCCGGCTCCGGCAAATCCACTTTGCTGATGGTGCTGGCAGGGCTGGAAAAAGTTGACAGCGGTAAAGTGCAGATCAGCGGCGAGCGCATTGACCGGATGAGCGAGGATCAGGCGGCAGCCTTTCGCGGCCGCAATATCGGCATTGTTTTTCAGTCTTTTCACTTGATTCCCAATATGACGGCACTGGAAAACGTGGCTGTGCCGCTGGAGCTGGCAGGTCGCTCAGATGCTTTTGCCGTGGCGGAGCAGGCGTTGCAGGCCGTAGGGCTTGGGGCTCGCCTGTCGCATTATCCGGCCAGCCTGTCCGGTGGTGAGCAGCAGCGTGTGGCCATTGCCCGTGCGCTGGCGCCGGAGCCTGCCATTCTGATCGCCGATGAGCCGACGGGTAATCTTGATACGGAAACCGGCCGCCAGATTGCGGATCTGCTTTTTGCCAAACAGCAGGAATACGGGCTGACAATGGTGCTGGTGACCCATGATCCGGCGCTGGCTGCCCGTTGCGGCCGTGAGATTAAAGTGCGTTCCGGCCAAATTCACACAGAAGCTGTTGCCGGAGCCGAAGAAACTGCGCAGGCGGAAGCCGCGCAATGAGCAGGGCGACATCATCTTTTTCGCTGGCGCTGGGTTTTGCTTTACGTGAAATGCGCGGGGGCTTGACCGGCTTTTATATTTTTCTCGGCTGTATTGCGCTGGGCGTGGCGGCAATCGGCGGTGTCAATTCGGTTGCCCGTTCCATTGCCGATGGTCTGGCAACCGAAGGGCAGGCTATTCTCGGTGGTGATGTCAGCTTCATGCTCAATCAGCGTGAGGTGAATGAAGCGGAACGGCAATTTCTGAACGCTCAGGGCACTGTGTCTGAAAATATCACCATGCGTTCAATGGTGCGCCTGCCGGACGGCTCTGATCAGGCGCTGGTTGAAGTGAAAGCCGTGGATAGCGCCTATCCGCTCTATGGCACATTGAAATTGCAGCCGGATTTACCCGCCAGTGAGCGTTTTGCCTTGAAAGATGGTGCCTATGGTGCAGCCGTACCGCAGCTTTTGCTGGATCGCCTGAATTTGCAGATTGGCGATCAGATCATGCTCGGCACGGCAAAATTCACCTTGCGGGCAATTATCGAAAGCGAGCCGGATATGCTGAGTGCCGGTATGGCACTGGCACCGCGTTTTCTGACCTCGGATGAGGCTTTGCGCGCCTCTGGCCTGATTCAGCCCGGCAGTCTGGTCAATTATATGTACAAGATCGCCTTGCCGGTCAGCGCACAGACCGGTTCGCAGGACACACGGCTTGCTGCTCTTGAAAAGACGGCAGAAAAGGACTTTCCGGAAGCGGGTTGGAATATCCGTAACCGCACCAATGCTGCACCGGCACTGTCAGCCAATATTGAGCGCTTTTCGCAATTCCTCACCCTTGTCGGCCTGACATCGCTGATTATTGGCGGTGTTGGTGTGGCCAATGCTGTGCGCAGTTTTCTTGACGGTAAAAGGCCGGTCATTGCGACCTTTAAATCGCTGGGCGCATCGGCTGATTTTGTGGTGCTGATTTATCTCTGCCAGATATGTTTTATCGCGCTGGTTGGTATCGCGGCGGGGCTGCTTCTGTCGCTGGGCTTGAGTGCCGCCGCCGTTTATGGCCTGTCTTCCTATCTGCCGGTCAGTGCGGAACTGAAGCTTTATCCGCAGGCTTTGGCATTGGCGACGGCCTTTGGCGTGATCACCACACTGATTTTTGCATTGCTGCCTTTGGGGCGGGCGCGGACAATTCCGGCAACGGCTTTGTTCCGCCAAAAAGGGTTTGATCAGAGCGGAAGGCCACCGCTGCTTTATCTGGCTGCTGCCGGATTTCTGCTGTTGCTTCTGATCGGGCTGGTGCTGTTTTTCGTCGAAGATCAGCGTATTGCCGGTGTTTTCATTGTCGGTGCCGTAGCGGCTTTCATCATTTTGCGCGGTGTCTCTTTTGGCTTGAGGGTGCTGGCACGCAAAGCACCGCAATTTCTTTTTGCGCGCAAAGCGTCGCGGTTTAAATCGCCTGCTTTACGGCTGGCAATTGGCAATATTCATCGTCCGGGTGCCTTGACGCCATCCGTTGTATTATCGCTCGGCCTTGGCCTGACTTTGGTGGTGGCGCTGGCTTTGGTGGATGGCAATCTGCGCCGTCAGATCACCCAGAGCCTGCCTGCCCATGCACCGAATTTCTTTTTCGTTGATATTCAGAACACGGAAATTGAAGGCTTCCGCGCATTGCTGGCGAAAACCGCGCCTGAGGGCAAGGTGGTGAGTGCCGCCATGTTGCGCGGGCGCATTGTGGCTTTGAACGGTACGGATGTTGATAAACTCAATGTGCCGCCACAAGGCGCATGGGTACTGCGCGGTGATCGCGGTATTACTTATGCCAAAAATCTGCCGGAAAATTCCACCCTGTCACAAGGTGAATGGTGGCCTGCGGAGTATAGCGGTGAGCCGCTAGTGTCTTTTGCCGCTAAAGAAGCCGAAGAGCTCGGGCTGAACATCGGTGATACGGTAACGGTCAATGTGCTTGGCCGCAATATCACTGCGAAGATTGCCAATTTCCGTCAGGTGCAATGGGAAACACTGGCGATCAATTTTGTTATGGTGTTTTCGCCAAACACTTTTGCCGGTGCACCGCATTCATGGCTGGCCACATTGACCGATCCGCAAGCCTCACCGGAGCAGGAAGCCGCGATATTGCGCAACGTCACGCAGGCCTTTCCTGCCGTTACCTCTGTGCGGGTTAAAGATGCGATTGAAGTGGCCAATGATCTGATCGGTCAACTGGCAACAGCCATCCGCTGGGCGGCATCGGTCGGTCTGCTTGCTGCCATTTTGGTGCTGGCCGGTGCTTTGGCAGCGGGCAATCGCGCCAGACAGCATGATGCGGTGGTGCTGAAAACTCTGGGCGCAACACGGCTGACGCTGATCCGTGCCTTTGTCTATGAATATGCCTTGCTTGGCTTTGCTACGGCCATTTTTGCCCTTGGGGCAGGCGGGCTTGCTGCATGGTTTGTGGTGGTGAAGCTGATGAATTTGCAGATGCGGATGCTGCCGGATGTGGCCTTTTTTACTGTGCTGACGGCGCTGGTTTTGACTGTCGGCTTCGGGTTGGCCGGAACATGGCGGGTGCTTGGGCAGAAGGCGAGCACGGTTTTGCGCGAGTTGTGAGGGCAAAAAATCTGCGTATTTTTGGTTTTTAAGAGCAAAGAAACGGCGCAAAAGATTCAAAAATATCAGCTTTTTGCCTTTTCGGGCGTGTTTAGTCTTGTTTTGAACATGTAAAATAACCATTATATCAGGCAGGCATGCTGGGGTTCCGCCAGCGGCGCCTGGGGAGCGCCCCTGGAGCGTCCCTGACACCGGACGGAACAGAGCTAGAGGAATATTATGGTAGATTTTCGTAATGTACAGGCGCAGAGCCCGATCGGCGCGCGCGCAGACGCGAGCATCGATCAGGGGCTGCGCTCCTACATGCTTGGCGTTTACAATATGATGGCGATCGGTCTGGCTGTGACCGGTCTGGTTGCTTATGCTTTTGCAGCTCTTGCTGTGACCACTGATCCGTCTGTTGCTGTCGGCCAGATTGCCAATGGTAAAATGCTTACCGCACTTGGTGCAGCTATTTACACATCCCCGCTGCGCTGGGTGATTATGCTTGCCCCTCTGGGAGCTGTATTCTTCCTCAGCTTCCGTATTGAACGTATGAATGTTGCAACTGCTCAGCTGACTTTCTGGGTCTATGCTGCTCTGGTTGGTCTGTCGCTGTCTTCGATCTTCCTGATCTATACATCGGCCAGCATCGTGCAGACCTTCTTTGTAACCGCAGCTTCTTTTGGTGCCCTGTCGCTCTACGGCTACACCACCAAGCGTGACCTGTCGGCAATGGGTTCGTTCCTGATCATGGGCCTGTTCGGTCTGATCCTTGCTTCGATCGTCAATATTTTCCTTGGTTCTTCTGCATTGCAGTTTGCAATCTCGGTTCTTGGTGTTCTGATCTTTGCCGGTCTGACCGCTTATGACACCCAGTCCATCAAGGAAATGTACTACGAAGGAGACAGTTCAGATGCGATGGGTCGTAAGATCGTTATGGGCGCACTGCGTCTGTATCTCGACTTCATCAATATGTTCATGTTCCTGTTGCAGTTCCTCGGCAATCGTGACTAATTCACGGAACTGAATTTTTGAATTGGAAAGGGCGGCTGTAGAGCCGCCCTTTTTATTTGCGTGTTACCAGCGAACCTTGAATCCGACATTGCCGGAAATGCTGTAATTATCGCTCATTTTCTTGGTTGCACCGCTGGTTTCCACCGTGCCGAACAAAGCATATTTGCCGTCATTCCAGCTATAGGTGGAACCGAGTGTCAGTTGCAGCTGTGTGCGTGCCTGACCGCCGGTATAGAAAGGTGTGCCGGAGACAAGGATGAGATTGGAATCTCCGGTGAAATTTTGCTGCACACCGATCATGCCGTAAAGGTCAAGTTTGCGGGTAAACCCACCGGCATCCTGCCATGCATTTTCATAATTTGTTGCAAGGCCGAGGCGCCCTAAAACATCATTTTCATTGGAATGATGAACCGTCGCGCCGTAGAAGTCGGTATAATCTTTCAGATTCAGGCCGGAATAGGTCAGTTGCGCCTGCGGTGTGAAAGACCAATATTCATTATACTGAATACGCTTACCCAGTTCGATGCCGAAGCCGTAACCGGTATTATTATGATCGGTAATATGGTCGCGTTTGGTCAGGTCTGAATAGAGATCAGTTTTATACCAGCTGACCTGAGCCTGAGCATCCGCATAGAAGCCGTTATCACCATACCATGTCAGGGCACCGCCAAGACCATAGGCCTGCGATTTGATGTCACCGTCACCATAGTCTGAAGAGCTTTTGCTTTTCGCATTGATGTAATGCAACCAGCCGCTGCCGATCAGACGCCCGTTTTCTGTTTCATTAAGCTGGCTGTCGAGACCTGCCTGAATGAGCCAGTAATTTTGCCGGTATTTATTGGCGATTGTTGAGTTTTGCGCATTATAGCGCTCATGTCCTGCTTCCGTCCGCGCCCAGAATAACCCCCAATCTGTCATGGCTGTACCGGCTTCGGGCGGCTGATAACCGAGCCCCGGACCATCGCCTTGTGCAATATGATAGGCTCCCGCACCGCTCCAATAACGGTTGCCCGCACGGGTATAGAGTGATGACATCAGCGTCTGGTTGAGGCTTCTCATATTCTCGACATTATTATTGTAGAGCGGAACACCCGGTTGATAGCGCGGATCCGGCCCCGGAGGAACAGGCGGACCTGGTGGTACGGGTGGTCCTGGCGGCACAGGTGGCCCCGGAGGAACCGGAGGACCGGGAGGTACTGGTGGCCCCGGTGGTACAGGCGGTCCCGGAGGAACCGGAGGGCCGGGGGGGGATGGTGGACCCGGAGGAACCGGAGGGCCGGGAGGAGATGGTGGTCCCGGAGGGGCGGGAACCATAGAACTGCGTAAATACCAGTTACCGTCATCCGCAGTCGGCAGACCTTTATCAAGCGTATAGGCATATGCGCCGCCTATAATTGCGTCTTTATCGTCGGCTGTTTTGTAATCTGGATTCCCTAAGGAAAATACAGCATCGGATTGACCGTTGACTTGAATAATTTGAATGCCATTAACGGTTGCAGCACCTGTACCGCCCTGGTTTCGGATTGTAATCGCGGAATTACCGGTAGCATTGCCGGTTATGGTGAGTTTATCTGTTGGTGAATTGTCACCGCTTAATGCTGTATCGAGAATAATGTTGCTGCCTGATGAGCCAGTATAATTTCCAGTTATATTCATTCCAAAAAAATTATTTTCAAAGCCAGGAGAAATATATCCTGAGTTTTTAATGTTTCCTGTCTCGGTGAAACCAGTCAAAAGCCCGTTTTTATCAATATTTATGGCTCCTGATATTTTAATAGCATTCGATGAAGTTCCTGCTATTAAAGTTGATCCACTATTGATATTTGATGTCGTCAATAGAGAAATATTTTTTAATAATGTTGTGCTTCCGTTATTGAAATTGACAATTCCGTAGCCAGTGATGGGGCTGTCAAGAATAAAATCGTGATTGGTATGGTTGAAATTTAAGGTGCCTTTGCCTTCTCCAAATTCAATTTCTGAAGCATAAACATTGCCTGATGTTTGAGAGCCATTATATTTTCCAATATTCAGGATCCCTACAGAGCGTTCGTCTTTGGCAATTATAATTTTTTGTTTTGCGTTTAAAGTGGCTTCATCCGTTACGGTAATTGTTGCTGTGCCACCTTCCCCAATAACTATATTCCCTTTTGAATTAATAAGGCTATCATTGTCGGAGACGGTTAGATTGGCATATGAGCCATCGATTTTCGCTAAAATTAAATTTTCAGCCGAAAAACTTGCTCCATTCGATATTGTTGAAATTAAGCTGCCTTCAAGACCTAATGTTGTTTCGCCAGTCGTAACTGCGGTGTTACGCCCGTCCAGCGTCATTTCTGTTTCTGTTAATGATGATTGTGCTAGTGTGAAAAAACGCTTCGAATTTTGCGTAATACGTCCACCGGATTGTATCACTATGCGAGAAGTACCGTTTTCAATACCGGATACAAAATCACCGGTTATATTTAGAATTCCGGCTTCTCGAACCGTAAAATAGGCACCTGCTTGCGCTTTGATAAAGGTTAGATTATTATTGACGTCTAGTTTCCCGCCATCAATTATGAATGTAGGTCTGTCCCCTTCGTAATTTCCATTAAATATTACATTATCTATAGTTTCGTTTGTTTTTAGTATTAAATCATATGCCAAATAACTTGTGAATTTTACATTGTCTCCTGTCGTAGGAATACTACCACTAGGATACCAGCTAGTTATATCATCCCAATCTGTACTGTTCTGGCCTCTCCAGGTATAATCAGCCGCATATAATATACTTGGTTGAGAATATAATATCGTTGTAGATAAAATAAGCGCGAAATATTTATTTGATTTAAGAACCATGATCGTCTCCTTGGTTCTTAAGTGATAATTTTAATATTAATGCGTGGCATCTGTCATAATTAACAATGCCTTAATTTAAATGATAATTTTACACTGATAAATTGCAGCTGTGTCTTTTATAGCAAAACGCCGCTGAAATTTTCAGCGGCGTTTTATTCTCGTTTTTAATTTTAAGCAGCTCAGGCTTTGGCAAGATCACGCAGAACGGTCTGCAAAATGCCGCCATTCTTCATATAGTCCAGCTCATCCAGCGTATCGATACGGCAGATCAGCGGTACCTGTTTCACAGTGCCGTCAGCGAAAGTGACAGTGGCATTGGTCTTCTGGCGCGGACGAATGTCTGCCAGACCTTCAATGGTCACCACTTCATCGCCTTTGAGGCCGAGGGACTGCCAGCTTGTGCCGTCTTCAAACACAAATGGCACAATGCCCATACCAACAAGGTTGGAACGGTGAATACGTTCGAAGGACTGTGCAATCACGGCCTTAACGCCGAGCAGATTGGTGCCCTTTGCAGCCCAGTCACGGGACGAGCCGTTACCATATTCAACACCGGCAAACACAACCAGTGGAACACCCTCAGCCTTATATTGCATTGCTGCATCATAGATCGAGGTTTCTTCCTTGCTTGGATAGTGAATTGTGTAACCGCCTTCGCGGCCGTTTTCACCCAGCATATGGTTGCGGATACGGATATTGGCGAAAGTACCGCGCATCATCACTTCGTGGTTACCGCGGCGTGTACCATACTGGTTGAAGTCTGCCACAGCCACACCGTGGTCGAGCAGATATTTACCGGCAGGGGACTGCGCCTTGATCGAACCGGCAGGAGAAATGTGGTCAGTGGTGATCTTGTCGCCGAACAGGCCGAGCACGCGGGCGCCCTTAATGTCGGAGATTTCACCGGCTGATTTGCTCATGCCTACGAAATATGGCGGGTTCTGCACATAGGTCGAGTTATCGTCCCATGCATAGGTCTTGCCAGCTGGTACCTGAACGGCCTGCCAGTTTTCGTCACCTTTGAACACATCGGCATATTTTTCTGAGAAGATCTTACGGGTAACATTCTTGGCGATGAAGTCCTGAATTTCCGCAGAGGAAGGCCAGATATCGCGCAAGTATACCGGATTGCCGTCTTTGTCTTCGCCAAGCGGTTCTGTGGTCAGATCCTTGGTGACAGTACCGGCCAGAGCATGGGCAACAACCAGTGGCGGGGAAGCCAGATAGTTGGCCTGAACATCAGGCGATACGCGGCCTTCAAAGTTACGGTTACCGGAGAGAACTGCAGCGCCGATCAGACCTTTTTCATTGATGGTCTTGGAAATCGGAGCAGGCAGCGGGCCGGAGTTACCGATACAGGTGGTGCAGCCGAAGCCAACCAGATTGAAGCCCAGAGCATCGAGATCTTTCTGCAGACCTGCAGATTCAAGATAGGCAGCAACAACCTGAGAGCCGGGTGCCAGCGATGTTTTAACCCAAGGCTTGGTTTTCAGGCCCTTGGCAACAGCATTGCGGGCAAGAAGACCGGCAGCAATCAGCACGCTCGGATTCGAGGTGTTGGTGCAGGAGGTGATTGCAGCAATCACAACATCGCCATGGCCGAGGTCGAAATCTTCGCCTTCAACAGCATAGCGGGTGGTCTGGCCGGTTGTCTTCTTATATTCGTTTTCCAGAGCGGTCGCGAAACCGGAAGCAATGCCTTCCAGCGGAATGCGGCCTTCAGGGCGCTTAGGACCAGCCATGGACGGAACAACATCGCCCATATCCAGTTCCAGAACATCGGTGAAAACAGGGTCTTCGCTGCCGGCTTCACGCCACATGCCCTGTGCGCGGGAATAGGCTTCAACCAGTTTGAGACGATGTTCGTCACGGCCGGTTGTGTTCATATAGTTGAGGGTTTCTTTGTCGATCGGGAAGAAACCACAGGTCGCACCATATTCAGGGCCCATATTGGCAATTGTTGCGCGGTCTGCGAGGGTCATATTGTCGAGACCCGAACCGAAGAATTCAACAAATTTACCAACCACGCCTTTTTTGCGCAGCATCTGGGTAACTGTCAGCACGAGGTCGGTTGCCGTTACGCCTTCTTTGACCTTACCGGTCAGGCGGAAACCGATCACTTCCGGCAGCAGCATGGAAACAGGCTGACCGAGCATTGAGGCTTCCGCTTCAATACCGCCAACACCCCAGCCGAGAACGCCGAGACCATTGACCATAGTGGTGTGTGAGTCAGTCCCTACGCAAGTGTCAGGATAAGCGGTGGTTACGCCGTCTTCTTCCTTGGTCCAGACACCCTGTGCCAGATATTCAAGGTTAACCTGATGGCAGATACCTGTGCCCGGAGGAACAACGCGGAAATTCTGGAATGCCTGCTGGCCCCATTTCAGGAAGCGGTAACGCTCACCATTGCGCTGATATTCGAGATCAACGTTGTTTTTGAAAGCCTGCGGATTGCCGAATTCGTCAACGATAACCGAGTGGTCGATTACGAGGTCAACCGGAACCAGCGGGTTGATTTTTTCTGCATCGCCGCCAAGGGCAACCATGGCATCGCGCATGGCTGCAAGGTCAACAACGGCAGGAACGCCGGTAAAGTCCTGCATCAGCACGCGTGCTGGGCGATAGGCGATTTCTGCTCCGGCCTGACCGCGGTCTGCAAGCCATTTGGCAACATTTTCAATATCGGCTTTTTTGACGCTGCGGTCATCTTCAAAGCGCAGAAGGTTTTCAAGCAGAACCTTCATCGAAAAAGGGAGTTTGGATACGCCAGTCAGACCGTTTTTTTCAGCTTCGGTCAGGCTGTAATAAACATAGTCTTTGCCGTCGACGGTAAGCGTCTTACGGCATTTGAAACTATCGATGTGCGACACGATGTTCGTCCTTCATGCTTACTGGCCGGAAAACCAGGACGAACGCCTCTGCTGCGTTTCAAGGACGCGCTTAGGTGCGGGTGCAGTCATTTCCGCTGTCCGTCCCGAGGCCTGCGCTTAAACAAACATCAGGCTTTAGAGATCGGCCAAAAATGGTTTCCACGCCGACCGCTGGCATGGTAGCTCTCATATAGTCAGTTTTTTAAAACTGTTCCAGACTCTTCAACAGCAAAATTATACTGTTGCGGCGAAATGTTGCGGCTTGTTTTTCTGTGCCACCTGATAGTGAAAACTTCACAATTATGTAAAAAATCGTGTGATCGGAGGCCATATGCGGCTTGTTGCGGAAAATCTGGGCGGTGAACGGGGTGCTAATCCGCTGTTCAACTCTCTGTGCGCAACAGTGCAAAGCGGACAGGCTCTGATCATCACCGGCCCGAATGGTGCAGGAAAATCAACATTATTGCGAATCATCGCCGGTCTTTTGCCGGCATCGGAAGGGGCGGTCTGGCTGGAAACAGCGGGCGGGGCTGAACCTGTTGCCGCGCACAGCCATTATTTAAGCACACTCAATGGTATGAAGCCCGCGCTGAGTGTTTATGAGAATTTGAAATTCTGGCAGGATTTTCACGGGAACCCGCTGCTTGATATTGATGAAGCGCTGGATATGGTCGGTCTTAGCAATATTGATCATCTGCCTTATGGCTATCTGTCCACGGGGCAGAAGCGCCGTGTCACCATTGCCACGCTGCTCTGTTCGCACCGCCCTTTATGGTTGCTTGATGAGCCGACTTCAGGTCTGGACACACATGCGCAGGGAATGTTTGCCGGTGTGATGCGCAATCATCTGGCTTCAGGCGGTATGATTGTGGCTGTGACCCATATTGCGCTCGGGCTGGAGCAGGGAGAGGCGGCGACCGTGCAGCATTTGCGGCTTGAGGATTACCGGCCGGACGATCATGATGCAGCTATGCAGGACTGGATATGATGAAAGCACTCTTCTGGCGTGATCTGCGCATTGCAATCCGTGCGGGCGGCGGTGCTTTAACCGGCATATTATTCTATCTGGCTGTGGCAGCGGTGGTGCCTTTTGCCGTGGGGCCGGATTTGAAACTTCTGGCACGGATAGGCCCTGCAATGCTGTGGCTCGGCGCACTTTTGGCAGTATTGCTTGGCCTTGACCGGTTGTTTCAGGCGGATCGGGAAGACGGCTCACTGGATGTGATGATCATGGCGCGGGAGCGTCATTTTCTGACCCTGACAGTGATTGTGAAATGCCTGTCGCATTGGGTGGCAACCGTCTTGCCGCTGGTGATTGCCGCGCCGTTTCTGGGGCTGATTATGAATATGGAGCCGCTGGCGATCGCGGCGACAACGCTGACATTGCTGATCGGCACACCTGCGGTGATTTTTATCGGCGCACTGGGCGCGGCACTGGCCGTTTCCATGCCGCGCGGCGGCTTGCTGGTCTCGGTGATGATCCTGCCGCTGACCATTCCGGTGCTGATTTTCGGTGTGTCGGCATCCTATGGTTCGGTGACGGAAAATGCCGCTTTTCTCTCACCTTTGCTGATGCTGGCGGCGAATACGTTGATTGCAGCCATTATCGGACCATTGGCCGCAGGTTTCGCATTGAAAATTTCGACCGATTAAACCCATATGCTGAATGAGGTGCAGTCTCTTGTCGGGCTGCTCTAAGAATAGCTTAAGCTTGCAACTATATCCGGGTATCCATGACTGAACGATCAACTGAGAAAGCCTTATCCAAAGCTCCGCCGCGCCGTTTTCAGGCGCTGCTTGATCTGGCTAATCCGACGAGATTTCTGGATTTGAGCGGCAAAATCCTGCCATGGCTTGCAGGGCTGACGGCGCTTTCGCTGCTGGCAGGGCTGTATATGGTATGGTTCGCGCCGGAGGATTATCAGCAAGGTCTCACGGTCAAAATCATGTTCATCCATGTGCCTTTCGCGTGGCTGTCGATGATGTGCTATACGGTGATGACAATTGCAGCGCTTGGCACGCTGGTCTGGCGGCATCCGCTGGCCGATGTTTCCGCCAAGGCCGCCGCACCGCTGGGCGCCATGTTTACCGCTTTGGCGCTGATCACCGGCTCGCTTTGGGGCAAGCCGATGTGGGGCACATGGTGGGTGTGGGATGCGCGTCTGACCTCGGTTTTCATCCTGTTTTTGATGTATCTCGGCATTATCGCGCTGACCCGCGCTATGGAAGATCAGGCAAAAGCTGCGCGCGCCGCAGCGGTGCTGACGCTGGTGGGCTTTATCAATATTCCGATCATTAAATTCTCGGTGGACTGGTGGAATACATTGCATCAGCCCGCATCTGTGCTGCGCATGGAGGGGCCAGCCATGCCGCCAAGCATGCTTTATCCGTTACTGATTATGGCGCTGGCCATGACATTGCTGTTCTTCACGCTGCATCTGATGGCGATGCGTAACGAGATTTTCAGTCGCCGTATTGCAGCCATGCGCAAGATCGCAGCACGCAATGCCGAGCGTGAACACCGCAAAGCGGGAGAAGCCCTATGACACATATGAGTTATGTGCTGATTTCTTATGGTCTTTCTGCAGCCGCTATCGGGGCGGCTGTGGCGTGGATTTTGCTCACCCAAAACCGGTTGCGGGCAGAGCTTGCACGGCTTGAAAAACAGGGCATACGCCGCCGCTCACAAAAGGCAGATTAATCATGACCCATCCGGTTAAAACAACCGGCGGCAATGATTTGCCGCCTAAAAAGAAAACTGTTGTGGTTGCATTGCTGCCCCTGATCATTTTTGCAGCCCTTGCCGGTGTATTCACATGGCAATTGATGAGCGGCCATAATGCGCAGGAAATTCCTTCTGCCTTGATCGGGCAGCAGGCACCGCAGACCGACCTGCCGGAACTGGCAGGGCTGGTCCTGCCGGACGGTGCGCAGGTGCCGGGGCTGAAGGCTGCTGACCTGACCGGTCAGGTGACATTGGTGAATGTCTGGGCATCATGGTGCGTGCCGTGCCGTGAGGAGCACCCGCAATTGATGAAACTGGCGCAGGATAAACGTGTGCGCCTTGTGGGGCTGAATTACAAAGACAAGCCGGAACAGGCACGTGACTTTTTACAAAATCTCGGCAATCCTTACAGCGCTGTCGGCACGGATAATTCCGGCCGTGCGGGGATTGAATGGGGCGTTTACGGCGTGCCGGAAACCTTCATCATCAACGCACAAGGCAAAATTGCTTATAAATTTGTCGGCCCTTTGAGCGATGAAAGTCTGGCAAAGCAATTTATGCCGGAAGTTGAGAAGGCACTGGCGCAGTAATGTCGTTGTGAGCAGAAATAAAAAGGGCTTCGCATCATGCGAAGCTTTTTTTGTTTGCAGTTTTGCAGCGGTTTTTACAGCGCCGGTGGCAGTAAAAGTCGGATAGTGCCGAAACGTCTGTTTGTATGCCGGCTTAGTCTAAATCGCTGCGCAGTTTCTCAAGCATTTTGGGCGGCATGCCCAGAGCGTCATAATCACAATATTCATCTATGAGCGCTTTTGCTTTCTGTCTGATCTGCGCCAGATCAGTATTTTTGTCTATAGGGAAGGTAAGTTCCATTTTTTCGGCGAGGTCACCGGCGGCGTTGACTGAAATACGCCCAAGGTTGAAAGCAATCTCCTGCTGACGACTAGAGGCATCAGAGGTCGTGATTGATGTGGTGCTATATATAAATTCAGAGGGTATATCCAATGTCAGATCTATGATTGTGATCTTATCGCTGTCGAGTGCCTCAAAATATTGTTTGCCGAGATAATAGCCTTTTTGAGTAAAACTTGACGCTAAGATGCTGACGGCAGGAGACGGTTTCAATACGCTGCCTGTATTGGTGAGCAGAATTGCGCATTGAAAATTTTTCAAGGCTTTGGCGGGCATTGCTAAATAATCTTGCTTGGTCAGTTCTTCGCTGTGAACCGTTACGCCTGACAAGATATATGTTGATGCAGCCACCAATAACACTGATTTGAAATTCATTGTTTCTCACACCAAGTCACGAGTGATTGTAAAAAAATGAGGGTTCCAGGAACCCTCATCAATCATGATTTTAAAATCACTCAGGCACGTGTCTTACAGCGCCTTTAGCGGCGCTGGTGGCCATGGCGGCATAGGCACGAAGCGCTGTCGAGATTTTGCGCTTGCGGGTTTCAGCCGGTTTCCATGCGGTACTGCCTTTGGCTTCCATCTCTGCGCGTCGGGTTGCCAGCACAGCATTATCAACAGCCAGATGGATTTTGCGGTTCGGAATGTCGATATCGATGATATCGCCTTCCTCAACCAGACCGATCAGGCCGCCTTCAGCCGCTTCCGGCGAAACATGGCCGATGGAAAGACCGGAGGAACCGCCGGAGAAGCGGCCGTCGGTGATCAGCGCACAGGCTTTGCCCAGACCTTTCGACTTCAGATAGCTGGTCGGATAGAGCATTTCCTGCATACCCGGACCGCCGCGCGGGCCTTCATAGCGGATCAGAACAATATCGCCTTCTTTGATCTTGCCGTTGAGAATGCCGAGAACCGCACTGTCCTGACTTTCAAAAATACGGGCAGGGCCGGAGAAGGTCAGGATGCTGTCATCCACGCCAGCGGTTTTAACAATGCAGCCGTCTTCTGCCAGATTGCCATAGAGCACGGCCAAGCCGCCATCCTGACTGAAAGCATGGGCTTTGGTGCGGATAACGCCTTTTTCGCGGTCTGCATCCACATTGTCAAAATGACGGTTCTGGCTGAATGCTACCTGTGTCGGAATACCACCCGGTGCCGCGCGGAAGAATTCATGCACTTTTTCATCGGCAGTGCGTTTGATGTCCCATTTTTCCAGCGCGTTTTTCAGCGTACCGGCATGGATGGAGCCGACATCGGTATTGAGCAGGCCTGCGCGATCCAGCTCGCCGAGAATACCCATAATGCCGCCAGCGCGGTGAACATCTTCCATATGCACATCCGGCACGGCCGGTGCCACCTTGCACAGAACCGGCACTTTGCGCGACAGGCGATCAATATCGGACATGGTGAAATCCATCTCCGCTTCATGCGCTGCCGCCAGAAGATGCAGCACAGTATTGGTGGAGCCGCCCATGGCGATATCCAGTGTCATCGCGTTTTCAAAAGCTTCAAAACTGGCAATGGAGCGTGGCAGAACGCTGTCATCATTGCCTTCGTAATAACGCTTGCAGAGGTCGACAACCAGACGGCCTGCTTCAAGAAACAGTTCTTTGCGTGCCGCATGGGTGGCCAATGTCGAACCATTGCCCGGCAGGGACAGGCCGAGGGCTTCGGTCAGGCAGTTCATGGAATTGGCGGTGAACATGCCGGAGCAGGAGCCACAGGTCGGGCAGGCGGAGCGCTCAATGGCATCAACCTGTTCATCGGTATAATGATCATCGGCAGCGGCGACCATGGCATCGACCAGATCAAGCTTCTTTTCCTTGTCCTGCCAGACAACCTTACCGGCTTCCATCGGGCCGCCGGAAACAAAGACCACAGGAATATTAAGGCGCAGCGAGGCCATCAGCATGCCCGGTGTGATCTTGTCACAATTGGAAATGCACACCATCGCATCCGCGCAATGGGCATTGACCATATATTCCACCGAGTCGGCGATGATCTCGCGGGAGGGCAGCGAATAGAGCATGCCGTCATGCCCCATGGCGATACCGTCATCAACCGCAATCGTGTTGAATTCCTTGGCAACACCGCCCGCTTTTTCAATCTCGCGGGCAACCATCTGGCCGAGATCTTTCAGATGGACGTGACCCGGCACAAATTGGGTGAAGGAATTGACCACAGCAATAATCGGCTTGCCGAAATCGCCGTCTTTCATGCCTGTGGCGCGCCAAAGGCCGCGCGCACCCGCCATATTGCGGCCATGGGTGGAAGTTCTTGAGCGATAGGCTGGCATGATCATATTCCCTTATGCATCGTCGCGCTGCACCGGTCTTCTTTCCGGAAATTGCAGAAACGGCGCTTTATCTTGTTGAATATGTCTTACAGTACCCGCGCGTACGGTGCAAAGTACAAATTGCCTCACATGGAAAATTTTCCGCCCAAAGTGCGGGGTGCAAATTTTCCGCCCAACATGCGGGGTGAAAAAATTCCGCAAATCTGCGGGCAATGATTGTGCTTTAAAGCGCGCCGCTTTTGCAAAAGGCAAAAAACAAAGGGCATTGCCGTTCTGTATGACCGGCAATGCCCTGTTATCTTGTAAAACTATGCAGGCTGATCAGAAAGCCTTGAAAGTCAGTGTGGTCAGAGAGCGCACAATATAAGGAATATTCAGCACATTCTCATTGATGAATTTGCCGATATCATCGCCTTCCTGAATGTAGATTTTGGCCAGCAGATCATATTCCCCGCTGGTGGAATAGAGTTCCGAGGCGATCTCACGCTCATAAAGCACCTTGGCGACATCATAGGTTTTGCCGGGGCTGCACTGAATTTGCAGAAATACTGGCTTCATCTCACATCTTTCCTGTAAGGGAGCGGATCATACAGAGCATCTCCGTTGCGGCCCGACCTTTAAAATCGGCACCTGAAAATGCTCTGTGTCGTTATTGATACGCATTTTGCCCTGAAAATTGCGGTGCAATCATCAGGATGCGTCCTGAGGGGACAAATAGCAGCCCGCTCCGGCAATGAATAGCGCAAATTTACGCTTTAATCCTGCTTTTCCGCTTTGCTTTTATCCACACAGCTGCTCAGCAATATCTGTTCCTTGGCGCTGTCATCGGCTTCAAGAAAGGACAATGTGCCTTCATCCCCCTTACTATGCCAGCGATAGCTGTCCTGCTCGTCCAGAGCCACATAGCGCGCGCCGGAAGCGGCAGGCCATTCACGCATCGGCACCAGCTTGCCTTCAATGGAAAGAACAGCCATGGATTCATCATTTTTCAGGCCGTTTACATAAATAACCGGTAATTCCACATTACGCTCACAAATATAGGTCACTTTGGTGAGCGGCGGCATTTCCTCTGCAGCAGGAGCTTGTGCCTGATTTTGTGCTTGTGCAATGCCTGCCATACCGGAGAGCAAAAGAGCTGCGGCAAGCGGGGTGCCGAATGTTGCGGTCAATGTTTTCAGCATCAGTTTATCCTTTTGGTTTATTCCGGTAAAACAGAGATAAAATGCGGGAAGGATATGCGGGGGATCATATGTGATTCCCGCAGCTTTCTTTCCTGATTTTATTCATAAAAACAGTATCAGGCGGAAATAAGATAGTTCATGAAAGTATTATTGAATATGGATAACCGCATCCGTCAGACAAGGATATTACATCAGATTATCCCTGAAAGTTTTTTCAGGAACATAGTGCGCCGCCCATTGGTGGCAACCGGTCTTATAACTGCTTTTGTTCTTAGCGGCTGTGCGGGTGTGAATTATGTGCAGTCCAAATATCAGGGGCAGCCTTCGGTTGAATTTGTCGGTACGAGCGGCGTTAATTACCGTATTGTTGATAATCAGAAGGAAAGCCGTTTGCTGATCGGGCCGGGCACGGCGGGCTCTGTCACGCAGAATTTTGTCAAAGGTTTCTCCACCGGATCAGGGCTTAATGCCACACCGCCCGTGGTGTTCCGCGATGTGGCGGAAGAATATCTGAAATCCACCGGCAAACGCTGCGAAACCCGCGATGTGACGCTGGTTGTCGATCCTTATTATGAGGTACGTTATAAATGCAGTCTGCGTGGTTCCCGCATGGGTGTGGCGTTTTAACGGGCTTTTGAGGTGAACTGCCTTTGGCAAAACCGGATTTTTATTTTACTATATATTTGTGAGAGAAAATTATTTCCGTGAGGGCGGAGTATTGAGGTTCCTGTAGCATCCTTCTCTGTTCCGGCTCTGTTAACTTGTTTTGTGAACATAAAACGGAGGCCATAATAATGCAGTTGCGAAAGACCATTTCTGCCGTTGCCCTATTGGCAGTTGCGTCAGCTTTGTCTGTACCCTTGCAGGCTGTTGCCGCGCAAACATTGCTGAATGTTTCCTATGATCCGACGCGTGAGCTCTATAAGGATTATAATGATGCCTTCGCAAAACACTGGAAAGCTGAAACCGGTGAGGCGGTGACGCTGCGTGCATCGCATGGCGGTTCCGGTGCGCAGGCGCGGTCTGTCATTGACGGTATTCCCGCCGATGTTGTGACGCTGGCACTGCAAAGCGATATTGATGCCATTGTTGAAAAAACCGGCAAGATCAATGCCGACTGGCGACAGAAATTTCCCAATAATTCAGCGCCCTACACATCCACAATTGTGTTTTTGACCCGCAAGGGTAATCCGAAAGGCATCAAAGACTGGGGTGATCTGGTAAAAGACGGCGTGGAAGTGATTACGCCGAACCCGAAAACATCCGGTGGTGCAAGGTGGAATTATCTGGCGGCCTGGGCCTGGGCGCATCAGCAATATGGCGGCGATGAAACCAAAATCAAAGCCTATATAAGCGATCTCTTCGCGCATGTGCCGGTGCTTGATACCGGTGCGCGCGGCGCGACCACCAGTTTTGTACAGCGTGGTCTGGGTGATGTGCTGCTGGCATGGGAGAATGAGGCTTATTTGTCGGTGGCGGAATTTGGCGCAGATGCGTTTGATATTGTTGTGCCGCCGCAATCCATCCTCGCCGAACCACCGGTTGCCGTGGTGGACAAGAATGTTGATGCCCGCGGTACACGCAAACTGGCTGAAGCCTATCTCGATTATCTCTATTCGGAAGAGGGGCAGCGGATTGCGGCCAAGCATTATTACCGGCCGTTCAAGCCGGAACTGGTGCCGGAAGCCGAGCGCAGCTGGCTGAAAGAGGTGAAGCTCATCACGATTGATGATCCGGTCTTTGGCGGCTGGGCAAAGGCGCAACCGGCGCATTTTGGTGATGGCGGCACATTTGACCAGATTTACAAGCCTGCGCAATAATTGCAGTCTGTAACAGAACCGGCATCCGCTGGCACAGGCCAGCGGATGAAATCTGACCGTACAGCCACGGATGATCTATGACAGAGCCATATGTAAGCAGTGACGGCACGGCGGCAAAGCCATCAGGGATAAAACGGCACAGGCCGTCTTTGTTTGTACGATGGCGCAAACCTTCGATATTGCCGGGTTTCGGGCTGACAATGGGCATCAGCATTACCTATCTGTCTTTGCTGATCCTGATCCCGCTCATGGTATTGATGCTTTATGCGGCATCTGTTGGGCCGGTGCGGTTCTGGCAATTGGCAAGTGATGCACGCATGGTCAGCGCTTTGCGCGTCAGTTTTGTCAGCGCGCTGATTGCGGCGCTGATCAATGTGGTTTTCGGTGTGCTGCTGGCATGGGTCTTGGTGCGCTACCGTTTCCCCGGACGGCGTTTGCTGGATGCTATGGTTGATCTGCCTTTTGCCCTGCCCACAGCGGTGGCCGGTATTGCACTGACCGCGCTTTATGCACCGAAAGGCTGGATCGGCTCATGGCTGATGCCGCTTGATATCCGCATTGCTTTCACGCAGGCCGGTATTGTGGTGGCGCTGGTGTTTATCGGCCTGCCATTTGTGGTGCGCACGGTGCAGCCGGTGATCGAGGAGATCAGCCGTGAACAGGAGGAAGTGGCGGCAACATTGGGCGCCAGCCGCTTTCAGACGATTTTTCAGGTGCTGTTGCCGGGGCTGCAACCGGCGGTTCTGACCGGTTTTGCCATGGCCTTTGCCCGTGCGGTCGGGGAATATGGCTCGGTGATTTTCATTGCCGGTAACCGGCCTTATTCCACGGAGATTGCGCCGCTTCTGATCTTCATCCGGCTGGAAGGTTTTGATTATTCGGGTGCCACTGTGCTGGCCACGGTGATGTTGCTGATTTCTTTTGCCATGCTGCTGCTGATTAATCTGGTGCAGACATGGTCACGCAGGAGATATGGTTATGGCAGCTAGCGCCGGTAAACTTTCATCGCGCAGATTTGCATCTTTGACGCATAACCGTTCTGCGGTAACGGAAAGCCCGCTGACCCGCGCATTGCTGATTACGCTGAGCGTGTTCTTCATGGTGCTGTTTGTCGGCCTGCCGCTGGTGGTGATTTTTACGCAGGGTTTCAGCAAAGGTATTGCCGATTATTGGGCGGCGCTGGTTGATCCGGATGCGCTGTCGGCTATCCGCCTGACTTTGCTGGTGGCAGCCATTGCCGTGCCGCTGAACACTGCTTTTGGCATTGCCGCCGCATGGGCGATTGCCAAATTTGAATTTCGCGGCAAGACATTTCTGATCACATTGATTGATCTGCCGTTTTCCGTGTCACCGGTGATTTCGGGGCTGGTTTTTGTGCTGCTGTTTGGCGGGAATAGTGTGCTCGGGCCGTGGCTGCTGTCGCATAATATCCAGATCTTATTTGCGCTGCCCGGTATTGTGCTGGCCACGGTTTTTGTGACGTTTCCCTTTGTGGCGCGTGAGTTGATCCCGCTGATGCAGGAGCAGGGCAAGGGTGATGAAGAGGCAGCTTTATCGCTTGGCGCCAGTGGCTGGAAAACATTTCTCTATGTGACTTTGCCCAATATCCGCTGGGGGCTGTTATATGGTATTTTGCTGTGTAATGCCCGTGCTATGGGGGAATTCGGGGCGGTGGCGGTGGTGTCCGGCCGCATACGCGGGTTGACGACAACCATGCCTTTGCATGTGGAGATGATGTATAGCGAAAATATCGTGGCAGCCTTTGCCGTGGCCTCGCTTCTGGCCGGTCTGGCGCTGATAACGCTGTTGTTCAAGACGCTCCTCGAAATGCGTTTTGCGCATGAGAAACACTGACCTGAAATGTGCTGCGCACATGAGAAATACTGGCCTGAAATGCGCTTTGCGCATGAGATAAAATAAATGCAATGCGCTTTGCGCATGAGAAATAAATATGTGACGGGCGTTTTGCGCCTGAGGGAGGCTGGTGCAAAACAGACCTCCGGACAGATCGGGATTGCAGTTTGGCATGAGGGTGCCTGAAAGGATGAAGAATGGAAGTCCGCGTTGTTGATGTGCGCAAGGAGTTTGAGCAGTTTCCGGCGCTGCACAACGTTTCGCTTGATATTATTTCAGGCGAACTGATTGCTTTGCTTGGGCCTTCCGGATCGGGAAAAACCACTTTGCTGCGGCTGATCGCAGGGCTGGAAAGCCCGACAGAAGGCACGGTTTATTTCGGGCAGGAGGATGCCTCGGCCAAGACTGTGCAGGAGCGCAATGTTGGTTTTGTGTTTCAGCATTATGCGCTGTTCCGGCATATGACACTGGCACAGAATGTCGGCTTCGGGCTGAAAGTGCGCCCGCGTGCAACACGGCCGTCCAAGGCAGATATTCACAAGCGCGCTGTCGATCTTCTCAATCTGGTGCAGTTGCAAGGCTTGGAAAACCGCTATCCGGCGCAGCTTTCCGGCGGTCAGCGTCAGCGTGTTGCCTTGGCGCGTGCGATGGCCATTGAGCCGAATGTGCTGCTGCTTGATGAGCCTTTTGGCGCACTGGACGCACAGGTGCGCAAAGAATTGCGCAAATGGCTGCGTGAGATCCATGACAGCACCGGCCATACCACGGTTTTTGTAACCCATGATCAGGATGAGGCGCTGGAACTGGCGGATCGCGTGGTGGTGATGAGCCAGGGGCGTATTGAACAGGTTGGCACGCCGGATGAGATTTATGATCATCCGAACTCGGCCTTTGTCTATGGTTTTATCGGAGAATCCAGTCGTCTGAATGTCCGTGTTGATCAGGGGGATATCTGGCTTGCCGACCGCACATTGGGGTTGCGGCTTGATGCAACTGCTCCGCAGATCGTTGGTGACGCGGTTTTGTATTTCCGCCCGCATGATGTGGAACTGGTGGATGGCTGTGGCGGCTGTATTGCCGGTGTTGTGACCGCGACACGGCGCGTGGGTGCCAAGCGGCGGGTGGAGCTTGAAATCGGCGGCAATCGTGAAAGTGTGGAGATTGAAATTCCGGCCGAATATGAGCCTGCCAATGGCAGCAGGCTGGCCTTCAGGCCAAAATATTGGCGGGTCTTTGCACCAGCTGGTTAAGCACTGAAAATCTTCGTGAAATGATTCTCTGAACCGCCGGAAATTAGACAGGTTTGCGGCGGTTTTTCTCTTTTCACCGAGTGGCTTTCAAAATAATTTAATCCGTTTAAACTAGGCGCAGGCAACTTTTCTCGCTCTGTAACATTGTATCCTTATTAGGGGCTGTTTACGGGCACCTTGTCTGTAAGGGCACAGGAAAAGCTTATAATTCTGCGGTTTTTGAGCAGATTATAACAAGTTGATGTGTCGCGATAAGTAATTGATATGCGGCAAGGGCGCTGCGGGGTACTGCACGGTGCAGGGTCAGGGCAGCCAGCCTATTGATTTTTATAACGTAAAGTTAAAATCAGCCATGATTTGTGCTTTGCGATTTTGCCAAATTCGACCAAGGCATTTTCTGCGGACGTAATTTGGTCATAACTGTTGGACACCAGTGAAGCAGTCTCAGCAAAGCGGAAAACGGTTTTCCGCCTGAAACTGCGTCAACACAAAGAGACAGAACGACTTTTCCGGTTTGAATGAAAACCTGAAAATGCTTCTGAAATATGTGTTTGCGGATTTGAAGACGTTATACAAACCGTACCGGAACTTAAATCTTATAAAAGGCTGTAAAAGGCATATGCCGGCTTTGTCTTTCTCACTTTCGTCGTTGTTTTCCCGCCCTGTCACAGACCGCCTTTTGCCGGTACTGCCTTTGCCAATCAGGGGGCATTATAAAACACCTGAGGAATTGCAGGCACTGGCCGGAGCGCTGGCGCGCAATGAAGCGGTGCGGCTGCCGGATTATGAAAAATTTGATTTCAACAAACGGCTTGCGGAAAATGCTGGGCTGATCCTTCACGCCTATCGCTCTTCCGATGCGGCATCGCGCAATGGTGAAACGATCACGCCCGCCGCCCAGTGGCTGCTCGATAATTATTATGTTGTCGATAAAAGCATGCAGCAGACGCGCCGCGATCTGCCGGATAAATTCCTGCGTCAATTACCGCTCGCTGCCAATATCAGTGCAATGCAGGGCGCGCAGGAGATCGTGCCGCAGGCCGCCGGAGCACCGCAGGGGCTGCCGCGGATTTTTGCTTTTGCATGGCTTTATGTTGCCCATAGCGACAGTAATTTCTCGCTGAAAAGCCTGAAGGCAATGGTCGATGGTTTCCAGAGTGTGGAGCCATTGCGGATTGGTGAATTATGGGCGCTGCCATCGGTTATCCGCTTCATGCTGGTGGAGAATGCCCGTCGCTTGGCGCTGCGTGTTGAGCGCGCCCGTGCGATGCGCAATTTCGCCAACCGCGTGGCCGACAGGATTGCCGTTGCCGCTACACCTCAAGATGTGGAAGCCATTCTTGCCGAATATAGCGAACCGGCCAAAGACGGGACTTTTGCCACGCATCTGTTGTATCGCCTGCGCAGTGCCTCGACCGGCAGCGGCATGGCGCTGGACTGGCTGGAAGAGCAGCTGGAAGCAGATGGCCGTGATGCGGAAGATGTGATTGTTGAGGAGCATGCCCGCCAGTCCACCGGCGGCATGACCATGGGTAATATTATCCGCTCACTCAAAGCCATTGATGATGTGGACTGGACCTCATGGGTTGAAACGGTCAGCATTATGGATGCGATTTTGCGCGAGAACAGCGATTTTGAATCGCTCGATTTCGCATCGCGCAACAGCTATCGCGTAACGATTGAAAAAATCGCCCGCAATTCCGGCCTGACAGAAATTGAGGTGACCAATACGGCACTCAAACTGGCGCGGGAAAAATCCGCCCGTGAGGGCAGAGTAACCGAGCGTGAGCAAAGCGGCGCCATTGCTTATTATTTGAGCGGTAATGCCCGCACCGAACTGGAGCAGGTTTGCAGCTATAAAGCACCGTTATCTGTGCGGCTGTTGCGGTTCTATCGCGGTCTTGGCCTGTGGGGCATTGCAGCGCCGGTCTGGGCAATGACAATCGGTCTTTTGGTGCTGATTTATATCGGCATGGGGCGCATTGGTTTCGGCGAAAGTGAACAGTTGCTGTTCACAATTCTGGCGCTGTTTCCGGCCTATGAGGCCTCGCTCGGCCTGTTCAATGCTTTGGTGCCGTGGTTTGTACAGCCGAACCGGCTTGTCGGTTATGAATATCGCGATGGTCTGCCGGACGATGCGCGGACACTGGTTGCCGTGCCGACATTGATCAATTCGCGCGACAGCGTGGATGAGCATATCCGCAATCTGGAAGTGCATTATCTGACCAATCCGCGCGGTGAAGTCTATTTTGCCATTGTCAGCGACTGGACAGACAGTGCGGTTGAAGTGTCACCCGCCGATATGGAAGTGCTTGATTATGCCCGCGAGGAAGTGGCAAAGCTTAATGCGCATTATGCGCCGGACGGCCAGCCGCGGTTCTATTTCCTGCATCGCCGCCGTCTTTACAATCCGTCGCAGGGTTGTTGGATGGGCTGGGAGCGCAAGCGTGGCAAGCTGCATGAGCTGAACCTGCTTTTACGCGGCGATCATGATACGAGTTTCTTTGCGCCCGATGTGCCGCTGCCGCGTGATGTACGCTATGTGATGACGCTGGATTCCGACACCCGCCTGACACCGCAATCGGTGACCAATCTGGTGGGCAAGCTGTCTCATCCGCTCAACCATCCGGTTTTTGATGAGAAAACCGGCCGCATTGTCAGCGGTTACGGTATTTTGCAGCCGCGTGTTACCCCGTCCCTGACCACCGGTGACGAGGCGTCTTTCCTGCAGCGCGTTTTCTCCGCCAATCGCGGTATCGACCCTTATGTCTTTGCGGTTTCCGATGTTTATCAGGATTTGCTGGGCGAAGGCACATTCACCGGTAAGGGCCTCTACGATATTGATGCCTTTGAAAAGGTGATGCAGGGCAAGATCGAGGAAAATACGGTTCTCAGCCACGATCTGCTCGAAGGCGGTTATGCACGCTGTGCACTGGCCAGCGATGTCGAGGTCGTGGAAGATTACCCGACCGGCTATAATGTGGATATTTCCCGTCATCACCGCTGGGCACGCGGTGACTGGCAGTTGCTGCCATTCCTGTTTTCAACACGCAAAGGTGTCAGCAATGTCACCCGCTGGAAAATGGTCGATAACTTACGCCGTTCGCTCAATCCGATCATGTGGGTGCTCGCATCTTTTGCCGGCTGGTGTCTGTTGCCGCTGGGCGTGGCCACGATCTGGCAGCTGTTCCTGATTTTGTCGATGTTTGTGCCGATGATCTTCGGCATCGTCACCAATCTCATTCCGGTGAATATGGATTATTCGCTGAAAGGCCATGCGCAGTCTGTGCTGACCGATGTGACATTGGCTTTAGCGGATATGGCACTGCGCTTGAGCTTTATTGCACATAGTGCGACTTTGATGGGCGATGCGATTATCCGCACACTCTATCGTCTGTTTGTGTCGCGCCGCTATCTTCTGGCATGGCGTGCCGCCGCGCAGATGAAATCGTCCCATGATACGCTGGATTTCTATGTTCGCCTGATGTGGCCGTCTTTGCTGATCGGTGTGCTGGCCTTTGTACTGCCGGTGCTTGCAGGCAGCAAGGCTGCACTGATTGCAGCACCTTTTGCCGTGATCTGGGTTGCCTCGCCATGGATTGCATGGGCGGTCAGCCGCTCGGCCAAGCCGCAGGATATGCTGGAGGTTCGCTCCAGCGATAAAGGCGATCTGCGCCGCTATGCCCGCCGCACATGGCGCTATTTCGAAACCTTCACCAATGAAGATGGCAATCATCTGCCGCCGGATAATTATCAGGAAGATCCGGTCGGCATTGTTGCCATGCGTACCTCGCCGACCAATATCGGTGTCTATTTCCTCTCCGTTATTTCCGCCCGTGATTTCGGCTGGATCAGTTTCAGCGATACGCTGACCCGTATCGGGCAGACGCTGAATACTTTGGAGAAGATGGAGAAATTCCGCGGTCATCTTTATAACTGGTATGAAACCGATACGCTGAAACCATTGCAGCCGCTTTATGTATCAGCCGTGGACAGCGGTAATCTGGCCGGTCATCTGGTGACATTGTCTTCGGCGCTGGAAGAATGGGCGCAGGCACCATCGGTCTATTTGCAGGGTGATTTCGAAGGTATTCTCGACGTCAATGATATTCTGGAAGAGGCAATTGCCGCCATTCCTGATGACCGGCGTATTTTGCGCCCGTTGCGCCGCCGTCTTGAAGAGCGGATTGCCAATTTCCGTCGTGCCGTGCGGTCTTTCCGCGAAGAACCGGAAACCGCTTCTTTCCGCACCATCAATATTTCGCTGTTTGCCAAGGATATTGAAAAGCTGGCGCAGGAACTGGATGACGAGCTGGAAACCCTGCAATCGCAGGAAGCGCTGGAATGGGCGCGCATTCTGGTTGCCACCTGCAAAGCCCATACGGATGATGCCATTGGCGAGCATAATGCCGAAGATCTGCGCGCACAGTTGCAGGATCTTGGCCGCCGTGCCCGCCAGCTGGCCTTTGATATGGAATTCGGCTTTCTGGAACGCAAGGAACGCCGTTTACTGTCTATCGGTTTCCGTGTGCAGGAAAACGAGCTGGATGAAAGCTGCTACGATCTTCTGGCTTCCGAAGCCCGTCTTGCCAGCCTGTTTGCCATTGCCAAGGGCGATGTGCCGGTAGAACATTGGTTCAAGCTCGGCCGTCTGCTGGTGCCGGTCGGCTGGAAGGGGGCTTTGCTGTCCTGGTCAGGCTCGATGTTTGAATATCTGATGCCGCCATTGGTGATGAATGAGCCGCTTGGCTCGCTTCTTGATCAGACCAACAAGCTGGTTGTGCAGCGGCAGATTGAATATGCCACCTCGCGTGATTTGCCGTGGGGGATTTCGGAAGCGGCCTATAATGCCCGCGATCCGCAGATGAATTATCAATATTCCAATTTCGGCGTGCCGAAACTGGGATTGCAGCGCGGCCTGTCGCGTAATGCGGTGATTGCGCCTTATGCGAGCCTGCTGGCCTCGCAATATCGTCCGGCAGAGGCCGTGACCAATCTGAAGGTCCTGCAGAAACTGGGCGCTTTGGGGCGCTATGGTTTCCATGATGCCGTTGATTTCACCCCGTCGCGTGTGCGTGAGGGCGAAAAATGCGCTGTGGTAAAAAACTATTACGCCCACCATCACGGCATGTCGATTATCGCGGTCAATAATGTGATTTTCGATGGCCGTATGCGCAGCCGCTTCCATTCTGATCCGGTGATCGAAGCTGCGGAATTGCTGTTGCAGGAAAAAGCTCCGCGTGAAATTCCGATGGTTTATGCCAAAACGGAAAACCCGATGCGTGTGGACAGCGGCGCCTTTGATGAAGCGCCGATGCGCATTATTGAAGAGCCGCTCAAGGCACCGCGCAGTGTGCATCTGATGTCAAATGGTCAATATTCGCTGATGGTGACGGCAACCGGTTCCGGTTACAGCCGCTGGCATGATCTGGCGATTACCCGTTTCCGCCCCGATGCGTCTGAAGGGATGCAGGGCAGCTTCCTGTTCCTGCGCGATGTGGAGAGCGGACGCTGGTGGTCGGCAACGGGCGAACCGTCCCGCCATCTGGAGACTGAAACCAAGACGGTTTTCACCGAGGATAAAGCCGAGTTTTACAAGACCTCCGGTGATATCAAGACCGTGGTTGAAACCATTGTTACCAGTGATGCCGATGGTGAAGGCCGCCGGATTGATATTATCAATACCAGTGCGCGTGACCGGGTGATCGAGGTGACATCTTATGCGGAACTGGTGCTGAATGATCCGGATACGGATGATGCGCATCCGGCTTTTGCCAAGATGTTTGTGGAAACGGAAATTGCACCGGACGGTACCACGATTTATGCCAAGCGGCGCAAGCGTGCACCGTCCGATACGGAAGTGCATGTGGCGCATTTCGTAACGGATCTGTCGGGCAGTTTCCGTGAGACGGAAGCAGAAACCGACCGCCGTGTGTTTATCGGCCGTGGCCGCACATTGCGCAATCCTGCGGCTTTTGACACGGATGCCAAATTTGCCGGTCATCAGGGTACAGTGCTTGATCCGATCGCCGCCTTGCGTACCCGTGTCCGCGTTCCGGCACATAAAAAAGTGTCGCTGGTGTTCTGGACACTGGCGGGCGGTTCGCGTTCTTATCTGGAAGAAAAAGCGGCAGTCCTGCGTTATCCTGAAGCCTTTGCGCGGGAATATACGCTGTCATGGACCCGTAGCCAGGTGCGCCTGCACCATGTGGGGATCAAACCGGCAGAAGCCACTGATTTCCAGAAAACCGCAGCCTATCTGCTTTATCCTGACCGGGCTTTGCGCCAGCCGCCGGAAGTGATTGCTGCCGGTCTTGGTGCGCAGTCTGATCTCTGGCCATTGTCAGTTTCCGGTGACAACCCGATTTTTGTGCTGCGGATTGATAATGAAGCCGATCTGGAAGTGCTGCGCGGTGTGCTGAAAGCACAGGAATACTGGCATGAAAAAGGCCTGATTGTTGATGTGGTTGTGGTTAATGAACGGGCATTTTCCTATGCACAGGATACCCAGCGCGCGGTAGAATGGCTGACGGAAAGTTTCCGTGTGCGTTCGCAGCACCAGAGCCAGAAGCCACATATTTTCACGGTGCGCCGTGATCAGATGAGCGAAGACTCCTATAATACGCTGCTTGCTGCCGCACGCATTGTTATGCATGCACAAAACGGATCACTGGCCGAGCAGCTCAAACGTATTCAGGACCTGTCGGTTGATCTGGCAGGCCGCAAAGACGGTAAACAGGAAAATGCTGATCCGCGCCTTAACCGCCGTGACAGCCGCTTGGCCGCAGAGGCCGATGCCGCCCAGCAAAGCGGTGATCATGCCAAAGTGGCTGCCCGTTTGCCGGGTGTTGCGCCGCGCATTATGCCGGAAATTGCTGCACCATCCGGTGATGGTCTGGAGTTCTGGAACGGCTATGGCGGTTTCGATGCAGCGGGTGATTATGTTGTCCGTCTGAATGGCGAGCGCAACACGCCGCATCCGTGGATCAATGTGATCGCTAATGCGGATTTCGGCTTCCATGTCTCTGCGGAAGGTTCGGCTTTCACATGGAGCGGCAACAGCCGCGATTATCAGCTGACCCCGTGGTCGAATGATCCGGTTTCCAATCTGCCGGGTGAGGCGCTCTATATTGCCGATCGCGACAGCGGCAAGGTATTTTCGCCTGCGGCCAATGTGGTGCGTGATGCAAGCGTGACCTATGAGGCACGCCACGGTCAGGGTTTCAGCATTTTCACCGCCCGTCATGGTGATCTGTCCTGCGCGTTGACAATGCTGGTCGATCCGCACAAGCCTGTGCGCATCAGCCGTCTGCGTCTTGTCAATCATGGCCAGACCGGCCGCCGCTTGCGGCTCTATAATTATGCGGAATGGGTGCTGGGCAATGTCCGCACCAAAAACGCCGCTTATATCGTGCCGAAATATGATGCAGAAACGGGTGCTCTGTTAGCCCGCAACCCTTATCATACGGATAAAACCGGTCAGATTGCCTTTATGGCTGCCGGTATTGTGCCGGATTCGGTGACTGCCGACCGTCAGGAATTTATCGGTGAGACCGGTTCCGTGACCGAGCCGGATTGCGTGATGCAGGGCAAAGCCCTGTCCGGAACAGTTGAGGCAGGGCGCGATCCTTGTGCGGCATTGAGCTATGATCTGGAACTGAATGCCGGCGAGAGCAAAGATATTCTCTTGATGCTCGGTAATGCGCAGGATGAAGAAACGGTACAGGACTTGATCACCACTTGCCGTGGTCTGGATGTGGACGCGGCACTGGCACAGATCAAGCAGCACTGGCAGGATTTCACGGCACCCGTGCAGGTGAAAACGCCGGATCGTTCTTTCGATCTGATGGTCAATCGCTGGCTGCCTTATCAGAGCATGGCTTCGCGTATTCTGGCGCGCGCGGCTTTCTATCAGGCCAGCGGTGCCTATGGTTTCCGCGATCAGTTACAGGACACATTGTCATTGCTGATGCTTGATCCGCAACTGGCCCGCACACAATTGCTCAATGTTGCCGGTCGTCAGTTTGGTGAAGGTGATGTGCAGCATTGGTGGCTGCCGGTCACCGGAGCAGGCGTGCGCACGCTGATCTCTGATGATGTGGTGTGGCTGTCTTATGCGGCAACGCTCTATACGCAGGTCACCGGTGATCTGGCAGTGCTTGATGAGGAGATTGCTTATCTGCAAGGCCGCGCTTTGGAAGAGGGTGAGCATGATGCATTCTACCAGCCGGAAACCGCCGATAAGACAGCAACAGTCTATGAGCATTGCGTGAAGGGGCTGGAACTGGCCATGCAGCGCACAGGTCAGCATGGCCTGCCGCTGATCCTTGGCGGCGACTGGAATGACGGCATGAATCTCGTCGGCATTGCAGGTAAGGGCGAGAGCGTCTGGCTCGGCTGGTTCTTAAGCTATACGCTGCAACAGTTTATTCCGCTGAGCTTGGCGCGTGGCGATACGAGCCGTGCGGAAGTCATGCAGAAATATCTCGATGCCCTGAATAAGGCGCTGGAGGAGCATGGCTGGGACGGTGAATGGTATCGTCGCGGTTATTTCGATGACGGTGCACCGCTTGGGTCTCATTTAAGTGATGAATGCCAGATTGATGCCATTGCCCAGAGCTGGGCGGTGCTGTCCGGTGCTGCTGATCCGAAACGTGCGACCCAAGCTATGGCTTCCCTTGAAAAACATCTGCTGGATGAAGATGGCGGCTTATTGCGCCTGTTCACCCCGCCATTTGATAAGACCGACCATGAACCGGGCTATATTAAAGGCTATCCGCGCGGTGTGCGCGAGAATGGCGGGCAATATACCCATGGGGCGACATGGGCGATCATGGCGCTGACCAAACTTGGCCGTGGTGATGAGGCTTACAAGCTGTTCTCGCTGATCAATCCGGTGCATCACGGTGAAAATCCAGAGACCTATCGTGTCGAGCCTTATGTGATTGCGGCGGATATTTACTCTGTTGAACCGCGCCGCGGTCAGGGCGGCTGGACATGGTATACCGGCTCTGCGGGCTGGTTCTACCGTGTGGCGACAGAAGGTATTCTGGGGTTGAGCAAGCGCGATAATGAACTGTTCCTCAATCCGGTCTTGCCGTCTGACTGGGATGGTTTTGAGCTGGATTATCGCCATGGTGAGGCGCTGTATAAGATCATCGTGCGCAATAAAACCGGACGCAATCATCTGAGCGTGGATGGCAAAGCGGTGAAAAAACGCGATGCCGGTATTGTTCTGGAAATGCAGGGAGAGCACGAGATCGTGCTGGAACTGAAATAGGCCAGCTTTTACAGAAAGTTCAAATAAAGGGCGGTGAGTGATCATCGCCCTTTATTTTTGCCGAATTCTGCTTATGGTCTGTCCGACAAGAATGATGCTCAGGATGAGAATAAATCTCATCGGATCAGATAAGGACATCTGGCATGACCAGAACAGATATTGCGCAGCGCGTTTATAACCATACGTGGAAGCTGGATCCGATTGTCCGCAGCCTGCTGGATACGGATTTCTACAAGCTTTTGATGTTGCAAATGATCTGGGGGCTTTATCCGCAGGTTAATGCCACTTTCTCGCTGATCAACCGCTCCAAAACAGTGCGGCTTGCTGATGAGATTGACGAAGGTGAACTGCGTGCCCAGCTCGATCATGCCCGCTCTTTACGCATGACCAAAAAGGAAATGATCTGGCTGGCCGGTAATACTTTTTATGGCCGCAAGCAGATTTTCGCACCGGAATTCCTGCAATGGCTCAGCACATTCCAACTGCCGGAATATGAGCTGACACGGCGTGACGGGCAATATGAACTGCATTTTCACGGGCCCTGGACGCACACAACAATGTGGGAAATTCCGGCGCTGGCCATCATCAATGAATTGCGTTCGCGCTCGGCTATGAAATCGCTCGGGCCTTTCGCGCTGGATGTGCTTTATGCCCGTGCCAAAGCTAAAATGTGGGGCAAGGTTGACCGTCTGCGCCAATTGCCGGATTTGAAAATTTCCGATTTCGGCACCCGTCGCCGCCATTCATTCCTTTGGCAGCGCTGGTGTGTGGAAGCGCTGAAAGAAGGTATCGGCGATGCTTTCACCGGCACCAGCAATGTGCTTCTGGCGATGGACACCGATCTGGAAGCGCTCGGCACCAATGCCCATGAATTGCCGATGGTGCTTGCCGCTATGGCTGATACGGATGACGAATTGCGCTCGGCACCTTACCGCGTATTGCAGGACTGGAACCGCTATTATGGCGGCAATTTGCTGATCGTACTGCCCGATGCATTCGGCACCACGGCTTTCTTGCGTCAGGCACCGGATTGGGTCGCCGACTGGACAGGCTTCCGCCCCGACAGTTCACCGCCGGTTGAAGGCGGCGAGCGGATTATCGAATGGTGGAAATCCAAAGGCAAAGATCCGCGTGAGAAATTGTTGATTTTCTCCGATGCGCTGGATGTGGATACGATTGAGGAAACCTATCGCCATTTTGAAGGCCGTGTGCGCATGAGCTTCGGCTGGGGTACCAACCTCACCAATGATTTCAATGGTTGCGCACCGAAACATGTGTCCGGTCTGGATGCGATTTCACTGGTATGTAAAGTGATTGATGCCAATGGCCGTCCGGCGGTGAAATTGTCGGATAACCCGTCCAAAGCCACCGGCGATCCGGAAGCGGTGAAACGCTATATCGAATTTTTCGGCGGTGAAGACCGTGTCGCCAAAGAAGTGCGGGTTTAAAAAAATGGCCTCATTACTGAGGCCATTTTTTTTACGACTTCATCTCATAATCCCATGGCGGATTGGCACCGGCACGCGAGACAGTAATCGCTGCCGCTTTGATGCCGAAAGCAACGGCCTTGGTGAGTTGCTCCTGTGAAATTGCTGCAAGCGCCTTTTTGTGCAGCAGCCCTTGTTGCTCAAGGCTCACCAGCACACCGGCATTGACCGTATCACCGGCGCCGACCGTATCGGCAACAGTTACTTTTTCACCATTAACGCTGACTTTACCGCTGGCCGCATAAGCATCAGCACCTTGCGCTCCTTTGGTGATGATCAGGATTTTCGGGCCGGTCTGGTCCGGTTTTGCCAGCCAGCTTGCGGCAATTCCGTCGTGATCTGTGCCTTCATCAAACCATTGCAAATCTTCATCCGATATTTTGACAATATCGGCCAGCGCAATCATCCGCTTCATCCGCGCCAGATGTTTCCCTTTGTCGGGGATGAAATTCGGCCGGATATTCGGGTCAAGCATGGTCACACGATACGGCGCTTCACGGCGCAGCAATGTTTCATAGGTACTGCCGCAAGGGTCGGGAATGAGGCTGATACCGCCAAACATCAGGGCGCGGATATCATCGCTCAAAACCGGCAATTGCGCTTCATTGAGTAAACGTCCGGCGGTGTTCTCATCGTAGAAATTATAGCTCGCCTGACCATGATTGAGGCGCACAAAAGCAAGCGTTGTCGGCTGGTCTGTCATGGTGCAAAATTTTGTATCCACACGGGATTTCTCCAGTGTGTCGCGCAAAATCTGCCCGAAAAAATCCGATGACAGGCCGGAGAAAAATCCGGCCTTTGCGCCCAACCTGCCAATAGCGACAGCCGTATTGAAAACCGAGCCGCCCGCATGGGGCACAAAACCGGTTGCACCGTCGCGTGTCTCGCGCGGCAGCATATCAATCAGCGCTTCTCCGCAGGAGAGGATCATACCTGTATCCTTGAATATGCAGGGGTCAGACGTGCTGGCCGCCATTGATGTGGATTTCCGAGCCGGTCACATAGGAAGAGGCATCCGTGCAGAGGAAATAGATGGTTTCCGCCACTTCCGAGGTTTGACCGAGACGGCGCAGCGGCATTTGTTCCACCAGCTTTTCAGTGCCCGGAGACAGGATTGAGGTTTCAATCTCGCCCGGTGCAATCGCATTGACACGGATACCATGGGGGCCGAAATCCGAGGCCATTTCACGGGTCAGGCCTGCAAGCGCTGCCTTGGATGTGGCATAGGCGGTGCCTGCAAAAGGATGCACGCGGCTGCCGGCAATGGAGGTGACATTCACCACCGAGCCTTGTGCCGCTTCCAGCTCTTTGAAAAGACCGCGTGCCAGCATGATCGGTGCGAAGAAATTGACCTGAAACACATCACGCCATGTAGCCATTTGCGTTTCAATGGAATTGAGACGGCGGCCACCGGCACCCTTTGGCGAAATA
The DNA here is from genome assembly GCA_040392545.1 of Pseudochrobactrum asaccharolyticum. GTDB lineage: Bacteria > Pseudomonadota > Alphaproteobacteria > Rhizobiales > Rhizobiaceae > Pseudochrobactrum > Pseudochrobactrum asaccharolyticum_A. The sequence goes on from JBEBVV010000005.1 coordinate 69,392, forward strand.
CCGGCATTATTGACCAGAGCATGAAGCTGACCACCATTATCTTCCAGACGGCGGCGGATTTCTGAAATAGCGCGGCCGATATCTTCCGGATCCGCCAGATCCACCTTGATATGATCTTCAGGTCCTGCTGGCCACGGGCAGTTTTCCGAGAAATCCTGCCGTGAGCAGGTAATGACACGCCAGCCTGCACGCGAAAAACGCTTCACGGTTGCATGGCCGATACCGCGGCTTGCACCGGTCAATACGATGGTTTTTTTAGGCATGTCGGTCATTTCATCGGGCCTTTTTCATGAAATTTAAGTGGACACTATCACTATAGATTTTAAAATTTGCAAGGCGAGTTTAAATTTGGCACTGAATCATTCAGGCATTTCCGGCAAAAGTGAAAACCGGTTCTGCGCCGGATACTGTATAGAACAAAAAACAAGAGTGATTTCAGCGGTTCAGCCTGAACTGGAAATGCTCTAACTGCATAATTTCAAAATGTAATTTTGAGAATCGGAGATATTTATGTCGAAACTGATTTTGGCAATTGATCAGGGCACGACCTCCAGCAGAGCCATCTGTTTCGATGAAAAACACAAGATCGCCGGTCTGGATCAGAAAGAGTTCACACAACATTATCCGAAATCCGGCTGGGTTGAGCATGATCCGGAAGAAATCTGGCAGAGCGTTGTCACCACCTGCAAGCAAGCGGTGATCAATGCAGGAGCCGAAATGCGTGATGTGGCAGCGATTGGTATTACCAATCAGCGTGAAACTGTGGTGGTCTGGGACAAGGCCACAGGCAAGCCGGTCTATAATGCTATTGTCTGGCAGGATCGCCGCACGCAGAAAGAGTGTCTCAAACTTAAAAAACAGGGCATTGAGCCGCGTATCCGCCGCAAAACCGGCCTGCTGCTTGATCCGTATTTTTCCGCAACCAAGCTGGCATGGATTTTAAACAAGGTATCCGGTGCGCGTAAAAAGGCTGCAAAAGGCGAGTTGCTGTTCGGCACAATCGACAGTTTTCTGATCTGGCGGCTGACCGGCGGCAAGGTTCACGCAACCGATGCCACCAATGCTTCCCGCACATTGCTGTTTAATATTGCCAAGAATGACTGGGATGATGAACTGCTGAAATTGTTCAATATTCCTCGTGCCATGTTGCCGGAGGTCAAAGATTGCGCCGATGATTTTGGCATAACGGATGCCACAATTCTGGGCGCGGAAATTCCGATCCTCGGCGTGGCTGGTGATCAGCATGCGGCGATGATCGGGCAGGCCTGTTTTGCCAAAGGTATGTTGAAAGCCACTTTCGGTACCGGCTGTTTTGCTTTGCTCAATACCGGCAAGGATAAGGTTTTATCACGCAACCGTTTGCTGACCACGATTGCCTACCGTCTCAATGGCGAAGTGACTTATGCGCTGGAAGGCTCGATTTTTGTGGCCGGTGCAGCAGTGCAATGGTTGCGCGATGGTTTGAAGATTATCAAAAATGCCGCGGAATCCGGCGAACTGGCACTGAAAGCTGATGAGACACAGGATGTCTATCTGGTTCCTGCTTTCGTGGGTTTGGGTGCGCCGCATTGGGATGCCGAGGCGCGTGGTGCCATCTATGGTCTGACCCGTAATTCAGGCCCTGCGGAAATTGCAAAAGCGGCGTTGGAATCGGTGGCTTTTCAGGCGCATGATCTGCTGGAAGCCATGCATAAAGACTGGAAAAGTGATGTAAGCGATGTGGTGCTGCGGGTGGATGGCGGCATGGTGGCTTCCGATTGGACGATGCAAAATCTGGCGGATATTCTCAATGCGCCGGTGGATCGTCCGGTTATTCTGGAAACCACTGCACTGGGAGCGGCATGGCTTGCAGGTATGAAAGCCGGTCTCTGGGGCGATATGCAGGCTTTTGCCCGCGACTGGCAACAGCAGCAGCGTTTTGAGCCGCAAATGGAGCCGCCTGTTCGCAAACGCAAGATCAATGGCTGGCACAAATCCGTGCGCAGTACACTCAGGGCGGCGTGAATGAAACTCCGCGCGGCAACAACAGATGATGCGGCGCAAATCTGCGGCAATGAAATGCCGCCTGACCAGTACACGCACAGCTAAGCAATTTTATGAAAAGCTTGGTTATATGCTGGATGGTGATGCTAAAACGGGAAGGCTGGGCATGCTGACCTTCCCGATGCAGAAAACACTGTAATTATTCTCCTGTACCCATAATCACATCCAGCAAAGTGGTGTTTTTGCGCACCGGCTGGCCGCCGACATCGCCTTGCGGGCGCGGTCCTTCATAGGCGGGATCACCGGCAACCGGCGGCGGTGCTATAGTGCCCTGTGTGGCGGGTTGTTGTGACGGATAGCCCGCATTGTCGGGCAATGTTGTCGGATAGCCGGAATTCTCCGGCAGGGCTGTTGGATAGCCGGAATTTTCCTGCGGCAGCGGTGCGGGTGTTGCACCATTATTCACAGGCTCCTGAACCGGTGTCGGTGACTGTACTGTCTGGCCTTGCTGCGATGGCAATTGCGCACCGCTAGGCTGGCGCGGGGCGCCGGGTGCCGGAGGCCAATAGGTTTCATCATTTTCCGGCAAGGCAGGATAGCCGCTATTTTCCGATAGTGGTTGTTGGCCGATACTGGCGGATGCATCCGGTAATTCATCGCTGCCGCCCGGCAGCACATTCTGAATTTCATAGGTGCTGATCAGGTCGGCAATCGGCACACCTTTATGCGCGGCTGTCATAAAGGTTTTCCACGCCATAGCAGGCAGGCCGCCGCCAGTGATTTTTTTGGTCGGTTTGCCGTCATCATTACCAAACCACACACCGGTCGTCAGATTGGCCGTATAGCCGATAAACCAGGCATCGCGTGAGTTCTGGCTGGTGCCGGTTTTGCCTGCTGCCGGCCAGTTGCCGAATTTAGCACGCTTTGCCGTGCCGTCATCTACCGTGCGGCGCAGCATGGCATTCATCATGCCCAGCACCTGCTCGGTCACGATGCGTTCCTGCGGCACGGCCGGATAATCATAAAGCACCTTGTCATCGCCGCCGGTAATACGGGTGATCATATGCACCGGTGCGCGGTAGCCGCCATTGGCAAAAGGCACAAAAGCATCGGTCAGCTCCATCAGCGTGACCTCGGATGTGCCAAGCGCCAGCGAGGCATTGGGTGTGAGTGCCGATTTGATGCCGAAACGATGGGCCGTATCGACCACAGCTTGCGGGCCAACCTCCATGACCAGCTGTGCCGCAACGGAATTGAGAGAATGCGACAGAGCCGTGGCCAGTGTCACTTCGCCGAAATATTTGCCGTTATAATTGCTCGGCGTCCATTTGCCGATGCGCACCGGCGCGTCATTGCGTACGGAATCCGGTGTACGCCCCTGTTCAAGCGCTGCCAGATAGACAAATGGCTTGAAGGTTGAGCCCGGCTGACGGCGTGCTTCTGTTGCGCGGTCAAACTGGCTGTTGGCATAATCATAGCCGCCGATCATGGCGCGTACGGCACCGGTGCCGTCAATGGAAACCAGAGCACCCTGACTGACATCCATTTTCTTGCCATTTTGTGAGATCAGATCACGGATCGCCTCTTCACCGATCTTTTGCAAGGTCAGATCAACAGTGGTCTGGATGGTAATATCTTCTTTGGTCTCACCGATCAGTTGTGGCAGCTCGGCGATAACCGCATCGGCCACATAATTTTCAGAGCCGGACCAATAGGCTGCGGCGCGTGTCGGCGGCTCGCTCTCGGCAATGGCCTGCTCTTTCATGTCAATCATGCCCTGATCGCGCATAGCGGCCAGTACCAGCTTGGCACGGTCATTGGCGGCCTTGGGATCGCGGGCAGGGGACAGGCGGGACGGTGCTTTCAAAAGACCGGCCAGTGTTGCCGCTTCGGTGAGGTTTACATCTTTGGCGGATTTATCAAAATAACGCCGTGCGGCGGCATCCACACCATAAGCGCCGGAACCGAGATAAACACGGTTGAGATACATCTCCAGAATCTGGTCTTTGGTATAAGTATGCTCCAGCCACAAAGCGAGCATCACTTCCTGTAATTTACGCTCCAGCGTTCTGTCGGGCGAAAGGAACAGGTTTTTGGCAAGCTGCTGGGTAATGGTCGAGCCGCCCTGCGCTGCACGCCCTTTGGTAATATTGGTGAAAACCGCACGGCCAAGGCCGATCGGATCCACACCATAATGGGAGTAGAAACGCCGGTCTTCAATGGCGATCACAGCCTGCGGAATATAAGGCGACATTTCGCGTAAATTGACTTCTTCGCCGCCGGTCGTGCCGCGATTGGCGATCAGCTTACCGTTAACATCAAGGATTTTAACATTGGGCGGACGGTCGGGAATGGTCCAGTCGCTGGTCGGCGGCATTTGCATGGCAACATAAATCACCAGACCAATGGCGGCGATACCGCCCCACAACATCAGCACAAAAGACCAGTAAAACAGACGGCGCAGCCAGCGGAATGGGCCGGATGAAGGCTCTCTGCGGCTCTTTTTGCCACGGGATTTGCCTTCAGAACGCGGGGCGCGTTTTTTAGACGTGCTGCCATTCACACGGTCGCTTTCATCAAAGCGCATCTCGTCTTTACTGGCAGGCGTTTCTGGCTTTCCGAATGACGGTTCTATGCGCCGGTCTTTTGAATCTCTGGAAGCCATATGTGTTGATATACCCGCTGAAAATTCTGAACAAATACATGCCGGAACGCTGTTGCATTGCCGGACAGATGCTTTGACTGTGCTTTGCACGGTAATTGAGGCAGTTTAAAGAGCAGTAAAGTTTTGCTAACAGGAGATTACTGCTGCCGGAGTTTGAGGCAGAGGTCAAAACAGCAAAATGTAAAATTCCGCTTTCTATTCAAGGTTATGCTTAATTGCATGAAGTCCGGCGGCGGAGTGAAAATACTGTTCCGGTTTTGCGGATTTTCATTGTAAAGAACACAGATCACAAGTTCAGACAGGTATATGCGTGACCAAACGGATTGACTGGGTTGATATTGCCAAAGGTATCTGCATCATTTTTGTTGTGATGATGCATTCCACTCTGGGCGTTGAAGAGGCCGCCGGTAAAACCGGCTGGATGCATGTCGTTGTTGCTTTTGCCAAGCCGTTCCGTATGCCGGACTTCTTTCTGATTTCCGGCCTGTTTCTGAGCGCAGTGATTGACCGGCCATGGCGGCGCTATCTCGACCGCAAAATCGTGCATTTCCTGTATTTTTACGTGCTGTGGCTGACAATCCAGTTCCTGTTCAAAGCGCCGGCCATAATGGGTGAGGGTGGTATAGAGGCGGTTATCAGCGCCTATCTTATGGCCTTTATCGAGCCGTTCGGTACTTTATGGTTCATCTATCTGCTGCCGGTATTTTTTCTGGCGACCCGCTTCATGCGTGAGGTGCCGAATTGGCTGGTGCTGATCATGCTGGCCATTCTGGAAATTCTGCCGATCCATACCGGCTGGATTATGATTGATGAATTTTGCGCGCGTTTTGTCTATTTTTATGCCGGTTATGCATTGGCACCACAGATTTTCCGGCTGGCCGATTGGGTGGCACGCAACAAAATTATAGCCGTTATCGGCCTGCTGCTCTGGGCTTTTGTGGAATATCAGATGGTGTTTACGCCGGTGCCGGAATTTGGCCAGTCACTGCTGAGCGAGCAGGCATGGCAGGCCGGCGCTTTAGGCGGCTATAGTGAATTGCCGCTTATTTCGCTGTTTCTCGGCTTTCTCGGTGCTTTGGCGATTATCAGCATGTCGTCGCTGCTGGCCTGTTTGAGCAGAGCCAATAAGGTGCATCGGGCGCTGAGCTATCTCGGTGCCCATTCCATTGTTGTTTATCTGGCATTCTTCCTGCCGATGGCAGCCACCCGTACAGTGTTGCTCAAAACCGGTGTAATCTCGGATATTGGTACAATTTCAGTTCTGACAACGGCTGCGGGCGTGATCCTGCCGGTCATTCTTTACTGCCTCATTGAGAAAACCGGTTACGGACGCTTCCTGTTTGCGCGCCCGCAATGGGCAGTGATCGACCGCAAGCCTGTGGTAACGGCGCAAGCCTGAGCACTATAAAAAAGCCCGCGTTAAACGCGGGCTTTAATTTTTTAAGCGTGGGCGAAAATATCCTGCTCATCCCAGCCCATCAGATCAAGTTCCGAGCGGCTTGGCAGGAATTTGAAGCAGGCTTCAGCCTGTTTTTCGCGGCCATCGCGTGTCAGGCGATATTCCAGAACCTTTTTCAGGCGATGCAGATAGAGAACATCCGATGCCGCATATTCAAGCTGGGCCTGTGTGAGGTTTTCCGCTGCCCAGTCTGAAGATTGCTGCTGTTTGGAAATGGAAACATCCAGCAGTTCCGAGCAGATTTCTTTCAGACCATGACGATCCGTATAGGTACGGGTCAGTTTGGAGGCAATTTTGGTGCAGAAAACCGGCTGCGGCATCACGCCGAATGTATGTGCCAGAACAGCCAGATCAAAACGGCCGAAATGGAAAATTTTGGTGATCGAGCGGTCTTTGAGCAGTTTCACCAGATTAGGGGCTTTTTTCTGCCCCCGCTCGATCTGGATAATATCCGCGCTGCCGTCACCCGGAGAAATCTGCACAACGCACAGACGGTCACGCAGGGGATTGAGCCCCAGCGTTTCCGTATCAATGGCGACGGAATCCACCTGATAATTATCAAGATTAGGCAGATCGTTTTTGTGAACGCGGATAGTGGTCATTGAAAGTTCCGTATCTTATTTCTGAGAAAGAGCCGTCAGAATGTGGGCCTCACTTGGCAGCGAGAGCTGCCAAAATTCGAGCCCAAGAGCGCTGGCCTTTATGGAAGGAGGACAGCTCATATTTTTCATTCGGGGAATGGATGCGGTCATCCTCAAGGCCGAAACCGACCAGCAGGGAATCCATACCGAGGAATTTATCGAAGTCACCGACGATAGGAATAGAACCGCCCATGGCGATCAGCACAGCCGGATTTGGCCATTCATCTGACAAAGCCTGCTTGGCCTGTGTCACCAATGGTGAATCATAGGAAAGCTGGATTGCAGGTGAGCCGCCATGCGGGTGGAATTCCACGCGGCAATCGGCAGGCAGACGGTCTTCCACGAATTTGCGGAAGCTGGCGCGGATCTTAGCCGGATCCTGCTTATGAACGAGGCGGAAGGAGACTTTGGCCGAAGCTTCAGCGGCAATAACCGTCTTGAAACCTTCACCTGTATAGCCGCCGATCATGCCGTTGACTTCGGCTGTCGGGCGCGCCCATGTTTGTTCCAAAACGCTGCGGCCTTTTTCGCCCGATGGTACAGAAAGGCCGATCGGGCCAAGGAAGTTTTCAGGCGTACGGCCAAGGCCTTCCCAAGATTTGAGAATCTGGCTTGGGGTTTCTTCCACGCCTTCATAAAAATCTTCAACTGTGACGCGGCCGTTTTCATCGTGAAGATCGGCAAGAATTTTCGACAAGACATGCAGCGGATTTGCAGCCGCACCACCGAAGAAACCGGAATGCAGGTCGCGGTCTGCGGCTTTAATGGTGATCTGCTCACCCACCAGACCACGCAGGCCAACGCAGATCGCCGGTGTGTCACGGTTCCACATGGACGTGTCGCAAACCAGAGCCACATCGGCTTTGAGTTCTTCCTTATGGCTGTCGAGGAACGGCTTGAGCGATGGCGAACCGGATTCTTCTTCACCTTCAAAGAGAATGGTTACTTTAACCGGCAATTGGCCATGTACGGCTTTGTAAGCGCGACAGGCTTCAACAAAAGTCATCAACTGGCCTTTGTCGTCGGATGTACCGCGACCGGTCAGGATTTTGCGGCCCGGTTCGATCTCTTTGACGGTCGGGGTAAACGGATCATTTTCCCACAGATTGAGCGGATCAACCGGCTGCACGTCATAATGGCCGTAAAACAGCACATGCGGTGCATCGGCTGAAGGGCCTTCATGATGGGCAACAACCATCGGATGACCCGGTGTGTCGCGCACGCTGGCCTCAAAGCCAATGCTCTTCAGATCATCCACCAGCCACTCCGCTGCTTTGCGGCACTCGGCCTTGAAAGCCGGATCGGTTGAAATGGATTTGATGCGCAGAAGATCAAACAGGTGGTCAACACTCTTATCGAGATTCTGATCAAGCTGTTTCAGTACAGGTTCAAGTGCGGACATGTTACCCTCATGATTAAGCATGCGTCGACTCGGAAAGCATTTGCATGTTCCGGATATTCAGGCTGGTTGTAACTTATATCCTCGGAACCTGTACAGGGAAGATGTGCCGCAGATAAAACTTGCGAAGCATAATCAGGTAAAATGAAAGCCGTTACGGTGAGGGGAACCGTAACGGCCTTGTAATAAATGGTGGCAGCCAGAGGGGGGGGGAGGCTACCACCCCGGTTTTCCGGCGGGGGACGTGCCGAAAAACGGAAACCGACAATCTTGTCGATGGCTGTAATGTGGCCAGAAAAAGTGGCAATACAAGGGCTGAAAACAGGCATTGCAGTCACAAAAAAGTTATTGCTTATTGAGTTGCAGCCCCGCTCCCGCTCCCGATCCCACTCTCTGGAGAGCCATTATTCGGGGTCTTCGCAGTGTATGAAAATACCATGCCGGAAGGTACTGATAAAAATGCGGGCATTAATGCAGGCTGTATCCGCTTTTTGCCGATCCGAGATTTCCTTTTTCACGCTCATGCATTACATCTTGAGCCATGAAAAAAGGTGATCATCTCTTCCTCGTCGACGGCTCCGGCTATATTTTCCGCGCTTATCACGCATTGCCGCCGCTTACCCGCAAATCTGATGGTTTGCCGGTCGGTGCGGTATCCGGTTTTTGCAATATGCTGTGGAAGCTTCTGAAAGATGCACGCAATACGGATGTCGGCATTGTGCCGACCCATTTTGCGGTGATTTTCGACTATTCATCGCAGACATTCCGCAAAGAGCTTTATCCGGACTATAAGGCCAACCGTAGCGCGCCGCCGGAGGATTTGGTTCCGCAATTCGGTCTGATCCGTCAGGCAACACAGGCCTTCAACCTGCCTTGTATTGAGAAGGAAGGTTTCGAGGCGGATGATATTATCGCCACCTATGCCCGTCTTGCGGAAGAGGCCGGTGCTACGGTCACGATCGTATCGTCCGATAAAGACCTGATGCAGCTCGTGACCAATCAGGTCTCGATGTATGACGGCATGAAGGATAAGCAGATCTCGATTCCTGAAGTGATTGAGAAATGGGGCGTGCCGCCGGAAAAAATGATTGATCTGCAATCGCTGACCGGCGATTCAACCGATAATGTGCCGGGTATTCCGGGCATCGGACCTAAAACCGCCGCGCAATTGCTGGAAGAATTCGGCGATCTCGATACATTGCTGGCGCGTGCTTCTGAAATTAAACAGAATAAACGCCGCGAGAATATTATTGCTTTTGCCGATCAGACCCGCATTGCCCGCCAGCTTGTGACACTGAAAAATGATGTGCCGCTGGATGTTGATCTTGAAGGTCTGCATCTGGAGCCACAGAACGGGCCGAAGCTGATTGCCTTCCTCAAAGCGATGGAACTCACCTCGCTGACACGGCGTGTGGCCGAGGCAACAGATACGGTTGCGGCAGAAATTGAGCCATCCACCGTTGAAACGGAATGGGGGGCTGAAGCCCGTGGCCCTGATCTCGACCGTGGCACAGACAATGCCAAAAACAGCACGGACAATGCAGTGCAGGCAAAGGCTGAAAGTGCTGCATCTGCCGGTGACGCCGATGATGGATTAATGCGTCCGCAGGCGCTGGTTGAAGCCCGTAAAGCGCAAGCGCTTGCGGCGAAGATTGATCATGCGGCTTATATCGGCATTACTGATGCGGCTGCGCTGAAAGACTGGGTTGATCAGGCGATTGAGCAGGGCTTTGTGGCTTTTGATACGGAAACCACCTCGCTTGATCCGATGCAGGCGGAACTGGTTGGTTTCTCGCTGGCACTGGCGGCGGGTAAAGCCTGCTATGTACCGCTGACCCATAAATCCGGTCAGGGCGATCTTTTGGGTGGCGGGCTGATCGACGGGCAGATCGCTTTTGATGTTGCGCTTGCCGAGCTGAAGCGCTTGCTGGAAAATCCGTCGGTACTGATCATTGCGCAGAATATGAAATATGACTGGCTGGTCATGCATCGGCTTGGAATAGATGTTGCGCGTTTTGATGATACGATGCTGCTGTCCTATGCGCTGGATGCAGGCACCGGCACCCATGGCATGGATGCGCTGGCGGAGCGCTGGCTTGGCCATACAACAATTCCTTATAAGGAAGTTGCCGGCACCGGCAAATCGGCAGTGACATTTGATATGGTGCCGCTGGATCGTGCCATTGCCTATGGTGCGGAAGATGCCGATGTGACGCTGCGCCTGTGGCAGGTTTTGAAACCGCGCCTTGCGGCTGAAGCTATGGCCTCGGTCTATGAGCGGATGGAACGCCCGCTGGTTGAAGTGCTGGCACGGATGGAAGAGCGCGGTATCAGTGTTGACCGGCAAATTCTCTCCCGCCTGTCCGGGGATCTGGCGCAGTCAGCTGCGGCCATTGAAGATGAGATTTATACGCTTGCCGGTGAGAAGATGAATATCGCCTCGCCGAAACAGCTCGGTGATATTCTGTTTGGCAAACTCGGTCTGCCGGGCGGTTCAAAAACCAAGACCGGTCAGTGGTCGACCTCTGCGCAGGTGCTGGAAGATCTGGCGGCGGAGGGTCATGAATTGCCGCGCAAGATTGTTGATTGGCGCCAGCTCACCAAGCTTAAATCCACCTATACGGATGCGTTGCCCGGCTATATTCACTCGCAGACGAAACGGGTGCATACATCCTATTCCATGGCGGTGACGACCACAGGACGTTTGTCTTCGTCAGAACCGAACCTGCAAAATATTCCGGTGCGTACCGCTGAGGGGCGCAAAATCCGCACAGCCTTTGTGGCACCGCAGGGTAAAAAGCTGATCTCTGCCGATTACAGCCAGATTGAATTGCGCGTGCTGGCGCATGTGGCTGACATTGCACAGCTTAAACAGGCTTTTGACGACGGCATTGATATTCATGCGATGACGGCTTCTGAAATGTTCGGCGTGCCGGTGGAAGGCATGCCGTCTGAAGTGCGTCGCCGTGCCAAAGCGATCAATTTCGGGATTATTTATGGTATTTCGGCCTTTGGTCTGGCCAATCAGTTGTCGATTTCACGCGAAGAAGCGGGCTCTTATATCCGCACTTATTTTGAGCGCTTCCCCGGTATCAAGGATTATATGGAAGCGACCAAGGCAACTGCGCGTGAAAACGGTTATGTCGAAACGATTTTTGGCCGCCGTATCCATTATCCGGAGATCAAAGCCAGCAATCCGCAGGTGCGGGCTTTTAACGAGCGTGCGGCGATTAATGCGCCTATTCAGGGCTCGGCTGCGGATATTATCCGCCGTGCGATGATCCGTATGGAACCGGCATTGCATCAGGCAAAACTGGATGCACAAATGCTGTTGCAGGTGCATGACGAACTGATCTTCGAGGTTGAGGATGCGCAGGTTGAACGCACCATTGCAGTGGTGCGTGAGGTGATGGTCAATGCGGCAATGCCTGCTGTTTCGATGGCTGTGCCATTGCAGGTGGATGCCAGAGCTGCGCAAAACTGGGATGAGGCGCATTGATCTTATGCGGTTAATGCATTAAGAGGCACCAGAACATGTTGCAGAATTTCGGTTTTGCAACATAAGCGCCTTAAAAAGCGGATGACAGGTCTTCTGCATGTAATTGATGGAAACAATCAGCTATTGCAGATTGACCTTCATGTCATTCGCCTTTACGTAGCGCAGCATCATCACTTATTGTTGTTTGCTTATTTACGTTACCGGTCACGGATGTGTGAAAGCATGGCTATGCGGTTTTTGCCGTTTATTCATGCATGAAGCCAGGGATGGGACATTTGCTCTGAGAAGTCAGAACAAATAATGTCGGGGCCAGTTGATGCGTGGGTGAGCCATTGCTGAAAGTCATTCATGACCTTGCCTTCTACTATTGCACCTGCCCTTGCCGGTGCGCTCAAAGCTCGTGGCTATGAGGAACTCACCTCCGTTCAGGATGCAATGCTGACGTCGGATAATGACGGCCGCGATCTGCTGGTTTCTGCTCAGACCGGTTCCGGTAAAACTGTTGCCTTTGGTATTGCCATGGCACCGGATCTGCTGGAAGCGGGCGATCGTCTTGAAGCCCCGCGTGCACCATTAGCTCTGATCATTGCGCCGACACGCGAACTGGCTTTACAGGTTGCCCGTGAACTGGAATGGCTCTACGCGCCAACCGGTGCCCGTATCACTACTTGCGTTGGTGGTATGGATATCCGCACCGAACGCCGTAATCTGGAACGCGGTGCCCATATTGTTGTTGGTACACCGGGTCGTCTGCGTGATCATATTACCCGTCATGCGCTGAACATGTCTGATCTGCGTGCCGTTGTGCTTGATGAAGCCGATGAAATGCTTGATCTCGGTTTCCGTGAAGATCTGGAATTCATTCTCGGTGAAGCACCGGAAGATCGCCGCACACTGATGTTCTCGGCAACGGTTTCCAAGTCGATTGCGCAACTGGCGAAGCGTTTCCAGAAAGATGCCCTGCGTATTACCGCAACCGCGTCCCATGAAAAACACGCTGATATTACCTATCAGGCCATGATCGTACCGCCGCATGAGCGCGAAAACGCGATCATCAACACGCTGCTCTATTATGATAATGTCAACACCATCATCTTTGCTTCAACCCGTGAAGGTGTCAAACATCTGGCAAGCCGTCTGAGCAATCGCGGTTTCTCGGTTGTGGCGCTGTCGGGTGAGCTGTCGCAGGCCGAGCGTACCAATGCGCTGCAATCCATGCGCGATGGCCGTGCCCGCGTTTGCGTGGCAACAGACGTTGCTGCACGTGGTATTGATCTGCCAAATCTTGATCTGGTTATTCATGCCGATCTGCCGAATAATGGTGAAACATTGTTGCACCGTTCCGGCCGTACCGGCCGTGCAGGCCGCAAGGGCACCTGTATTCTGGTGGTGCCGTTCTCCCGCCGCCGCTCGGCTGAGCGTCTGCTGCAAATGGCACGCCTTGATGCCAAGAGCATTGCTGCGCCGACCATTAATGCGGTTCAGGAAAAAGTTCGTGAGGTTATCCTCAATAGTGAACGTCTCAGCGATGAAATCCCTGAAGATATTCAGGATTTGATGCGCGAATTGCAGGCACGTTTCACGCCTGAACAGATCGCCGCCGCTTATTTGCGCCGTGAAATTGAAAGCCGTCCGGCACCGGAAGATGTTTCTGAAGGTCCGGTACGCGCACTTGGTGCACCGGCGCGTGAACGCGGTGAACGTGGCGAGCGCTCAGAGCGTGGCCCGCGTGAAGACCGTTCCAATTTCAATGGCGGTGCATGGTTCACTCTGTCGGCAGGTCGCAAGCACCGTGCCGATCCGAAATGGGTTCTGCCGCTGATCTGCAAGGCCGGTCATATTTCCAAGGCTGATGTCGGTGCAATCCGTATTCTCGAAAACGAAACCCGTTTCGAGATCAACAGCGAAAAAGCTAAAGAATATTTCGCCACTGTTGAAGAACAGGGTACCGGTGAAAAAGGTCTGGTCATCCGCACATCTTCGGCGCCGGAACAGGAAAGCCGCGCTCCGCGTTCAGATCGTCCGCGTTTTGACAAGCGCGGTGGTGATGACAAGCCGGGCTGGGGCGCGCCAAAGGGCAAATCCCGCTTTAAGGGCGGTGAAGGCAAGCCTTATGGCGATAAGCCGAAAGGCCCGCGCAAACCGCGTGAAGGCGGCGATCGTAAATTTTCCCGCTCGTAAGTGCATTTTGAAGAACCCGCTCTTTGAGCGGGTTTTTTGTTTTTTGAGAAGTGGATACGGCTTGCTGTTTGGGAATGGCTGGGCTAGGTCTCTGATATATTACTCTGTTTTCGGACGGAGCTTATGCGCAGGGAGGATGCCGTATTATGAGTGCAACAATCACAATCACGCTGGATGAGGCTTATGATCTCGCGGAAACGACCTTTATCAGGCTCGGTCTTTCGCACGATCATGCAAAGGCCAATGCGCGTTTGTTGCAAAGCTGCCAGCGGGATGAGTGTGATTCACACGGGCTTTATCGTGTTTTGAGCTGTGCGCAGACCATTAAAGCCGGTGCTGTGGTGCTGGATGCGGTGCCGGAAGTGGAAGACCGTGCAGGCGGTATTGTCGCGGTGGATGCCAAAGGCGGCTATTCATTATTGGCGCTGGAAAAAGGTCTGCCTTTGCTGGTGGAGAAAACCCGCAAGCTTGGCATTGCCGCAATGGCGATCAATCATTGTGTGCATTTTTCGGCCTTGTGGCCGGAAGTGGAAATGCTGGCCGAACAGGGGCTGGTTGCCCTGACGATGGTGCCGAGCCATGCATGGGTTGCACCTGCAGGCGGCAAAACCGGCGTATTCGGTACCAATCCGATTGCATTTGGCTGGCCGCGTGCCGGTCATTATCCGTTTGTGTTTGACTTTGCCACCAGTGCCACGGCACGCGGCGAGATTGAACTTTACCGCCGTGCAGGCAAGCCGATCCCTGAAGGCTGGGCAGTTGATAAAGACGGTGTGCCGACAACAGATGCACAAACCGCGCTGGAAGGCGCAATGCTCACATTTGGCGGTTATAAAGGGTCGGCTTTATCGGCAATGGTGGAATTGCTGGCGGGGCCGCTGATCGGCGATATGCTGAGCCTTGAATCGCAGGCATGGGACAATGGTCGTGGTGCTGCACCGCGTCACGGAGAGATTGTGATTGCCTTTAATCCGGAGAGTTTCCTTGGGGCTGCCATGGCGGAGCATATGGGGCGGGCAGAGAAAATGTTCTTAGCGATTGCCAATCAGGGCGCGCGTCTGCCGTCACAGCGCCGCTATGAGGCACGGGAGCGCAGTCTGGCCAATGGCACAGTGACGATCCCGCAGAAACTTTATGATGATATTTGCGCTTTGTGAGCATAGAGCATAATTTTAAAATTTTAGAGCGCCATGTGCCAAGTCTGGCACATGGCGCTCTAAGCTTAAAAACTGCGGCACAACTATCACGCCACGCATGAAAAATGCGTGGCGTCTTTCTATTGGAATTGACCGGTAAGTGACGCATTGTTATCGCTTTTGATGGAAAAGGTTTTGCCGGCAACTGTGATCTGTCCGGTAAATGAAAAGGGAACACGGTGTTTAATCCGTGACTGCCCCCGCAACTGTATCCGGTGAGCGGCCTCCGGTAAGCCACTGTCTGTAAAGACGGGAAGGCGGAGCGCCCGTGATGACCCGCAAGTCAGGAGACCTGCCTTTTCCGGTCACCAGCCGGTATACGAGGGGTATGCAGGCGCGGACGTCCGTGACGGTGGCATTGATAAAATGTTGCCGTATGCGGATTGCTGTTTTTAAACTTAGTCTCAGCTGCGGTTTGTATAATAAACAAGACAAGGCCGCCTCGCATAACAGGCCGCTTTGTCTGCTTGTGGCGGGACACCATGACACGCAACGCATTGCAGACTAAAAAATCCGTATTGGCATTGGGCACGGCTCTGGCTGTTTTCAGCTCCGGCACCACTTGGGCTGAAGAGAAAAAACAGGAACCGGTGCAACTGAAAGAGATCGTTGTTACCGCCGGTCGCACACCGATTGAAGAAGGTAAAACCGGCCGTGCCGTGACAGTGATCACCGGCAAGCAACTGGAAGCCTATCAGGTGCGCTATCTGGCCGATGCTTTGCGCTTAGTGCCGGGCTTTTCCGTTTCCCGCTCCGGCACAAAAGGCGGTATGACCAATATCCGTGTGCGCGGTGCTGAAGCTAATCATCTTCTGGTGATGGTGGATGGTGTTGAGGTTAGCAGTGCAGAGGGCGGGGCTTTTGATTTCGGCGCCATTCAAGCAGAAGATATTGAGCGCATTGAAATTCTGCGCGGTCCGCAAAGTGCCTTTTGGGGAGCTGGGGCTGCAGCTGGTGTTGTGAATATTATCACCAAAGGCGGCAAGCGTGACGGTTTCGAAATCAGCGGCACAACAGAGGGCGGCAGCCAGAACTCATGGCTCGGCGGTGTGTTGTTGCAGGGCGGTGCTGAAAATTATGATATGGCACTTTCGGCATCGTATCGTCGAACAAAAGGTTTTAATATTTCCGATATCGGTGATGAAAAGGATGGCGATAGCAACCTGACTTTGAATGGTAAGATCAATGTTGATCTGTCCGATACTGCCAAGCTTGACGCGACCTTGCGTTATATGAAAAATCGAACAGATTTTGATGACAATACAAATCCTGATCCACGATTTTCGTTGAATAGTGAGGCTGAAACTAAAAATTTTCTTGGTTCTATTGGTTTGACATGGACTGCATTAGCAGATGATGCATTAACGCAAAAACTACGATTTACCGGAAACTCTCTTAAATATAAAAGTATTGCACCCTATTATTTAGATGCGGATATTCTGAGTACTTATGAAACTGAGGGGCGTCGCTATACGGGCTCTTATCAGGCAAGTTACGTGTTCGATACGCCTGGTTTTGCAGATGCGCATCATACGGTTACTGGCGGGGTTGAGTGGAAGCGCGAAAAATTTTCAACAACAAATGATTATGAGCGCGACAGCTATGGCTTTGTTGGTCAGTATAATGGTGAATTCTGGGAGCAATTTTATTTAAACCTCGCATTGCGTCATGATCTGAATGATGAGTTTAAAGATGCAACGACGTATTCTGTGAGTGCTGCATGGACGGTTCCTGATACAGATATGCGCTTACACAGTTCTGTCGGTACTGGTGTGCGAAATCCTGATTTTATTGAGCAGTTTGGTATTTTAGCGGGGCCTAATTTCCTTGGCAATCCAGATTTGAAGCCAGAGCGTAATTTAGGTTGGGATATTGGTGTTGAAAAGAGTTTGCTCGATGGCGGGCTGCTTCTGGATGTAACGTATTTTAATAACCGCTTTCGGGATAAGATCGTCCGTGAAGGTAATACACTCATCAATATGCCAGGGATAACGCGTACTCATGGTGTTGAGCTAATGGCTACGCTTAAACTGTTCGATGGCCTTACGGCGGGAGCTACATATACTTATACGTCAGTTAAGCGGGATGATAATGTAGATCTAGTGCGTGTGCCGCGACATGCCGGTTCTGTAAATGCAGCATATACATTCTATGAAAACCGTGCGCAGATCTTCGGTGAAGCTGTTTTTAACGGGAATATGAAAGATTCTTCATTCGACGCATCGTGGTCTCCTGTCACCGTGCCATTATCTTCCTACACTGTCGTCAATATCGGTGGCAGCTATAAATTTACCGACAAGCTGGAAGGTTTTGCCCGTATCGAAAATCTGTTCGATAAAAAATATCAGGAAGTCTATGGCTATAATACACCGGGACGCGGTGTGTTTGCCGGTCTTAAAGCGTCTTTCTGAGCATGGTGCGCCACCACGCCCTGATTGGTTTTCTTGAAAGGCAGGCCGTTTTTGCGGCCTGCCTTTTATGCTTCTGGCTATCGGCGTTTCAGGCGCAGCCTATGCCCCGAAAGGTAGTATCGCTCAATCTCTGCACGGATATTCTGGCGCTGTCGCTGGCTGATCCGGCACAAATGCTTTCTGTCAGCCATGTTGCTGCCGATCCGGTCTCTTCACCGGTGGCGCAACAGGCGGAGAAATATCATCTGAACCATTCGGGGCTTGAGGAAATATTGGCGCTGAAACCGGATCTGGTGCTGGCCTCGGTCTATACGGCGCCGGACAAGCTCGCCGCATTGGAACAGGCGGGCATTGCCGTTGAGCGTTTTGGCTATGCGCAGGATTTTGCGGATATTCGCCATCAGATTGCGCAAATGGGTAAAGTGCTTGGCAGGAAGCCACAGGCGGATGCCCAGATTGCTGAAATTGATCAGACATTGGCAGCTTCGCAGCACGGAGCAGCCCCTGTGACCGCGCTGCTTTATGAGCCGAATGGCTATACATCCGGCACCGGTACATTGGCAGATGAGACAATGCGGCATGTGGGGATAATCAATCTGGGGGCTAAGGATAAAAAACTTGGCGGAGGGCGTGTCTCGCTGGAAGATCTCATTCGTTTGCAGCCGGATATGGTGATTGAGCCGGAATTTTATGCAAAACCGGCGCTGGCCTATCAGAATTACCACCATCCGGTGATGGAGGCGCTGACCAAAGAGCAAGGTCGCGGGCAGGCGGGGCGGGGCATGCATAAAATTTCTGTGCCCGGACGGTATTGGTCCTGCGGCTCTGTCTATACGCTGGAAGCTGTGAAAATTCTGCGTGACGCGCAACTTAACATGACCGCACAAGATGGTTCGCATACAGCAGGCGAAGAGCAATGATGGATCAGAACAGGCGCTATTATGGCATTTTATGCGTGCTGGCTGTGCTGTTGCTCGCATTCTTTGTTTTGTCCCTGTTCACGGGGCCATCTTCTGTCGGGCTGGTGCAGGGACTGTCCGGTCTGCTTGGCAAAGGCGACAGCGATACAGTGCTGATTATGCAGCAATTGCGTCTTCCCCGTGCCTTGCTGGCGGCTATGATCGGGCTGACATTGGGCTTGTCCGGTGCGGTTTTGCAGGGCTATTTGCGTAATCCTCTGGCTGAACCGGGGCTGCTGGGTGTCAGTTCATCGGCATCGCTGGGCGCAGTTCTGGCGCTTTATAGCGGCCTGTCTTTGTGGTTTCCGCTCAGCCTGCCGCTGCTGGCTTTGGCTTTTGCTTTTCTGGCGGTGGTATTGGTGCAATTTCTGGCAGGCGGCAGCGGTTCAACCATCACGGTTATTCTGGCCGGTGTTGCTGTCTCTGCCTTTGCGGGGGCTTTAACATCG
The DNA here is from genome assembly GCA_040392545.1 of Pseudochrobactrum asaccharolyticum. Classification (GTDB taxonomy): domain Bacteria; phylum Pseudomonadota; class Alphaproteobacteria; order Rhizobiales; family Rhizobiaceae; genus Pseudochrobactrum; species Pseudochrobactrum asaccharolyticum_A. Next base: position 88,234 of record JBEBVV010000005.1, read on the forward strand.
CTGGCGCTCAGCCTTGCGCCCAATCCTTTTGCGCTGATGGAAATTGTGTTCTGGATGCTTGGTTCCCTGAATGACCGTTCAATGGTGCATGTCTGGCTGGCACTGCCTTTTATGGGGCTTGGCTGGCTGTGTTTACTGCTTACGGCCCGTGCGCTGGATGCGCTGACTTTGGGGCAGGAAACGGCGGTCAGCATGGGGACGGAGCTGCGCAAAACGCAATTTCTGGTAATTGCAGGCACGGCCCTGAGTGTTGGCGCCGCAACGGCTGTGGCAGGGGCGATTGGTTTTATCGGACTGATTGTGCCGCATATTTTGCGCCCGTTGGCGGGGTCGCGTCCGTCGCGCCTGTTACCGCTCTCAGCACTTGGCGGTGCGGTGATGCTGCTGGCCGCAGATATTTTTGTGCGGGTTATCCTGCCGGAGAAAGACCTGAAACTCGGCGTGCTGACAGCACTGATCGGCGCACCGTTTTTCCTGCATCTGGTGTGGAAATTGCGCAAAGGAGCAGAATTGTGAGCCTGTTATGCGTGCAAGATCTGTCTGTTTACCGCCAGAAGCGCCGCATTCTGGATCAGGTTTCATTTGCCATCGGGCAGGGGGAATTTGTCGGCCTGATCGGCCCCAATGGCGCAGGCAAATCCACTCTGTTGCGTGCCGTGCTGGCGCAAATACCTTATCAGGGCAAAGTGCTGTTGGCTGGCAAAGAAACGGTGCAATTGCCAAGCCGCGAAAGAGCGAAAATCCTGTCTTATATTGCGCAGGATCGTGAGATCAGCTGGAATATGCGTGTGGAAGCATTGGTGGAGCTTGGCCGTTTTGCCCGTCTGCCGCGACTGGCGGGATTGACCATGCAGGATCGCTTGCAGGTGCAGGAAGCCATGGCGACACTGGAAATTACGCATTTGCGCGATAAGCCTGCGCGGCAAATTTCCGGCGGCGAGCAGGCAAGAGTGCTGATTGCGCGTGCACTTGTGCAGGATACGCCACTGATATTGGCCGATGAACCGGTGGCAGGGCTTGATCCGGCGCATCAGATCGGGCTGATGCAGACATTCCGCGATCTGGCTGCCAAGGGTCGCAGTATTTTATGCACCATGCATGATCTGGGGCTTGCTGCCCGCTGGTGCTCGCGCCTTTTGCTGGTGAAAGACGGGCAATTGATTGCAGACGGTACGCCGGAGGCAGTTTTGCAGCCGGAGATGATCCGCACGCTTTATGGGGTGGATGTGTATCGGGCGCAGACAGAGGACGGGCTGATTATTCAACCGCTTCATATCACCCGATAAAAAAAGCCGCGGGACAGGCCCGCGGCTTTGAAAATGTCAGTGCCGGACGGATCAGACGTCCAGATTGGCAACGCTCAGCGCATTGTCCTGAATGAACTCGCGGCGCGGCTCCACTTCATCACCCATCAGACGTGAGAACAGTGCATCGGCGCTGGTGCCGTCCGTGACCTTAACCTGCAACAGCGAGCGGGCATTCGGATCAAGCGTGGTTTCCCACAGCTGCTCGGCATTCATCTCGCCCAGACCTTTATAGCGCTGCAGCGACAGACCCTTGCGGCCGGTGGCAAAAATGGCTTCCAGCAACTGGATTGCACCGGAAACGGTTTCGCTCTTGTCCTTGCGGCGCAGCACCGGTGGTGTGGCATAGAGTTCATGCAGTTTTTCACTGAAACGGTCGAGCTGACGGGCATCGGCAGAACCGAGCAGCGCCATATCCAGCACGGCTGTGTCTTTCACACCGCGCAGCATACGTTCAAAGCGGAAACCTTCTTCAGGTGAATAGAAACCGGTCCAGCCGCGTTCCATATCCTCTGCAATCAGATCAAGCCGCTTGGCAACCGCATCGGCCAGTTCCTGCGCCTTGGCCGGATTGTTGGAGGCTTCCACATTCATGGCACCGGCAATAACCGCCTGTTCTACAACTGCACGGTCATAGCGGGTATGCAGACCATTGAGCAGGGTGCGCAAATTGCGGGCATCATTGATGATCGACAGCAGATCGGCACCGGCGCGGACTTCACCATTGCCGAGTTGCAGAGCGGCTTCTTCAAGGCCTGAATCAATCAGGTAATCCTCAAAGGCTGCTTCATTTTTGATATATTGCGAGCTCTTGCCGCGTGTCACTTTATAGAGCGGCGGCTGGGCAATATAAATATGGCCGCGCTCGATCAGTTCCGGCATCTGGCGGAAGAAGAAAGTGAGCAGCAAGGTACGGATATGCGCGCCGTCGACGTCAGCATCGGTCATGATGATGATTTTGTGGTAGCGCAGTTTTTCCGGATTGAAACCGCTGGTCTCATCTTTACCGATCGAGGTGCCGAGCGCGGTGATCAGCGTGCCGATCTGGTCGGAGGAGAGCATACGGTCAAAACGGGCGCGTTCCACATTGAGGATCTTACCGCGCAGCGGCAGAATGGCCTGATTTTGACGCGAGCGTCCACCTTTTGCAGAACCACCGGCGGAGTCACCCTCAACGATGAAGATTTCGGATTTGGCAGGATCGCGTTCCTGACAGTCAGCCAGCTTGCCCGGCAGAGAGGTGATGTCGAGCGCACCTTTACGGCGGGTGAGGTCACGGGCTTTACGCGCAGCTTCACGTGCGGCTGCCGCTTCCACAACCTTGGACATCAGAATTTTGGCTTCCGACGGATGCTCTTCCAGCCATGTGGCCAGCGCTTCATTGACGAGGCTTTCCACAACTGGACGCACTTCCGAGGAGACCAGCTTGTCTTTGGTCTGGGATGAGAATTTCGGATCCGGCACTTTCACGGAAAGCACAGCCGTGAGGCCCTCACGGCAATCATCACCGGTCAGATTGACCTTTTCCTTTTTGGCAATGCCGGAGCTTTCCGCATAGCCGGTCATCTGACGGGTCAGCGCGCCGCGGAAACCGGCCAGATGCGTACCGCCATCGCGCTGCGGAATATTATTGGTGAAGCACAGTACGCGCTCATGATAGGTGTCGTTCCACCACATGGCGACTTCAACCGTCATGCCGTCTTTTTCACTGGAGATGTAAATCGGATCTTCCAGCATCGATTTCTTCGACTGGTCGAGATATTTGACGAATTCCTGCAAACCGCCGTCATAATGCAGAATCTGCTCAACCACATCCGCATGGCGCTTGTCAGACAATTTGATGCGCACACCGGAATTGAGGAAAGCCAGTTCGCGCAGGCGGCGTTCCAGCGTTTCATAATCAAAATTCACCATGGTGAAAGTGTCAGGCGATGGCAGGAAGCTGACTTCCGTACCGGTTTCACTGCCTGCATCGCCGGTTACCACCAGCGGGGCATCGGCTACACCATGGGTAAAGCTCATTTCATGGATTTTACCGGCACGACGGATTTTAAGCTTCAGCCAGATGGAAAGCGCATTCACCACGGAAACGCCCACACCGTGCAGACCGCCGGAAACCTTATAGGAATTCTGGTCGAATTTACCGCCCGCATGGAGCTGGGTCATAATAACCTCAGCGGCAGAAACACCTTCTTCCTTGTGAATATCTGTCGGAATACCGCGACCATTATCGGTCACGGTGCAGGAGCCGTCAGAATTCAGGGTCACAGTTACCAGTGTTGCATGGCCGGCCAGCGCTTCGTCAATCGCGTTGTCCACCACCTCGTAAACCATGTGATGCAGGCCGGAACCGTCATCCGTATCACCGATATACATGCCCGGGCGCTTGCGCACCGCATCAAGCCCTTTCAGAACGCGGATGGAATCCGCGCCATATTCAGGATTAGTCGCATTCATATCTGCGGAAAGGTTCTCACCGTGAGGATTTTCAGTGGTCTCGCTCATGAAAGACTTTCGTTAGCGTTGCCGTAAGGCTTATGCCCTGCGGTAAAAAATCTGGTCTGATTATTGGTTTTGGCGCACCGGAATTTGCCGGAAAGGGCTGAAACGAATCAGGCTGAAATAATAGTTTTAATATAGTCGCTGCGGGCAGATTTACCAAATTTTGAGGTGAAAAATCGGCGTAATTACCATGTTTCTCTTATAATTTGCGCCTGTAGCCGAGACTGCGCCATTCTGTTTGGAAAAAGGGCAGCGGGTACAGGCGCAGATTATGAGCAGGTTATGAATTGAAAATTTCTGCGGGCGTGCCGAATGCACGCCAGTACAGGATTTTTGAAGCGCTGCGTGCTCACCGCCCTCACGGATAATGCTGCCCTAATATAGGCCGCAATATCACAGACGGGCGGCGTGCCAGCGCAAATGTTCATCCATAAAACTTGAGATGAAATAATAGGAATGATCATAGCCTTCGCGCATATTCAATGTCAGCGGAATACCGGCTGCGGCACAGGCGTCCTGCAACAACCACGGGCGCAAACCGTCATCGAGAAAACTGTCTGCCGTTCCCTGATCAATCAGCAGGTTTTCAATCCGGTGGCCGTCTTCAATCAGGCTGGTCGTATCATAGGCACGCCATGCGCTCTGATCGGAGCCGAGATATTTTTCAAAGGCGGGCTTTGACCATCCGGCCGTTGAAGGCTGGGCAATCGGCGCAAAAGCAGAGACGGATTTAAAGCGTTCCGGATTTTTTAGGGCAATGGTAATGGCACCATGGCCGCCCATGGAATGGCCGGTGATCGCCTGACGGGACATATCCAGCGGAAATTCCTTTGCCACCAGTTCGCTCAGTTCTTCCGTAATATAGCTGTACATCCGGTAATTTTTGGCAAAAGGCGCTTGTATGGCATCGAGATAAAAGCCTGCCCCTTTGCCGAATTGCCAGTTATCCGGCTCGTCCGGCACATCAGCCCCACGCGGGCTGGTATCCGGACAGAGAATGGCAATGCCAAGCTCGGCTGCAAGACGGCGATATTCGCCTTTATCCATCACATTCTGATGGGTGCAGGTCAGACCGGAGAGATACCAGAGAACCGGCACAGGGCCTTGTTCCGCTTGCGGTGGCAGAAACAGTGCAAAGGTCATGTCGCATTGGCAGGCTTCGCTTTTATGGCGATAGACACCTTGTGTGCCGCCAAAGGCTTTGGCTTTTGAGAGGGTTTCCATGAATTTAACTCCCCAGAGCAACGGCGACATTTACGGCCGCGGCTACAAGTACGGTATTGAAGAAATAGGAGACAATGCTGTGCAGCAGGGTAACTTTGCGCATGGCCGGTGTGGTGACACTGGTATCCGATGTTTGTGCGGTCATACCAATCACATAGGCAAAATACACAAAATCAATGCCGGACGGCTCCGGTGTGCCCGGAAATTCAAAGCCGCCTTGATATTTGCGGGATGATTTGCTGCCGGTTTGTGTGGCAGGCTCTGTCTGCCAATAGACATGCGCATAATGCAGCGCGGTCATCATATGAATGGTGAACCAGCCGAGCGGCACTGCCGCCAAAGTGGCAATGAGGGTGAACAGATTATGCTGTTCCTGCTGGTTGATGAGAATGAACAGCGAGGTAATGGCGGCAATCACCGTGGCAAAAGTCACGAGAAAAATCAGCCATACAGGTTCATCACTGCGCTCGGCATGTTTTTTCAGATGCGCAGCACTCAAGCCCGGCAGGATTGCCAGCGATAACAGCAGATAGAGGATGAAGAAACAATTGGCGGCAATCACCGGAGCCGGTGATACCGCCAGAAAGAAACAGGCCAGAAAAGCCACCGCGCCGCTTGCCGCAGCAATATAGAAAGGCATATGGCGGCGCAGAAGCAGGGGCATCAGATCATCTCCGGTTCCAGACGCATATCAATATGCGGAATATTATCTTCCAGATATTCCTCTGAAATCGCAACAAAGCCAAATGAGCCGTAGAATTTTTGCAAATGGCTCTGCCCGCCCAGCTCAATCGCCTGACCGGGAAAGCGTTTTCTTGCAAAATCAACGGCTTCCTGCATCAGGCGCTGGCCGAGTTTGTGCCCGCGATAATTGGGCGCCACCACAACGCGACCGATTTTCACCGGCACATCGCCTTGCGGTGGCAGAACCCGCAATGTTGCTGCGAGTTCCTCACCATCAAGAATGCGCAAATGAAACGCGCCGATATCCTTGCCGTCGATTTCCGCAAAAGCACAATTCTGCTCAACGATAAACACCTCCATACGCAGTTTCAGCATTGCGTAAAGCGCACGGGGTGTCAGCGCGTCGATCTCATGCCACAGGGAAACAAACTGCACCATCAGAAGGTGACCACGGAGCGGATGGATTTGCCCTCATGCATCAGATCAAAAGCGGAGTTGATCTCGTCGAGCGGCATTTTATGGGTGATCAGATCGTCAATATTGATCTTGCCTTCCATATACCAGTCAACGATTTTCGGCACATCGGTGCGGCCGCGTGCGCCGCCAAAGGCAGTGCCTTTCCAGATGCGGCCGGTGACCAGCTGGAACGGACGGGTGGCGATTTCCTTGCCGGCTTCAGCCACGCCGATAATGATGCTTTCACCCCAGCCGCGGTGGCAGCATTCCAGTGCCTGACGCATCACATCCGTATTGCCGGTTGCGTCAAAGGAATAGTCGGCACCGCCGTCTGTCAGATCCTGAATGGCCTGCACCACTTTATCATTGCCGATTTCGCGTGGATTGATGAAGTCGGTCATGCCGAATTTCTTCGCCATTTCCACTTTGGACGGGTTGATATCAACGCCGATAATCTTATCGGCACCAACCATACGCGCGCCCTGAATAACATTGAGGCCGATACCGCCAAGGCCGAACACTACAACATTGGAACCCGGACGCACTTTGGCTGTGTAAATCACAGCGCCGATGCCGGTGGTGACACCGCAGCCGATATAGCAAATCTTGTCGAAAGGCGCGTCTTCACGCACTTTGGCCAGTGCGATTTCCGGCAGAACAGTGAAGTTCGAGAAGGTTGAGCAGCCCATATAATGGAAGATTTCACCACCGTCACAGGAGAAGCGTGTGGTGCGATCCGGCATCAGCCCCTGACCCTGTGTGGCGCGGATCGAGGTGCAAAGATTGGAGCGCTGCGACAGGCAGGTTTTGCATGAGCGGCATTCCGGCGTGTAAAGCGGGATCACATGGTCACCCGGTTTCAGCGTGGTAACACCTGCACCGACTTCGCGCACAATGCCTGCGCCTTCATGGCCGAGAATAGCGGGAAATTTGCCTTCGGAATCAAGGCCGGACAGCGTGTAGGCATCGGTGTGGCACACGCCGGTTGCCATAACCTCGACGAGGACTTCACCGGCTTTCGGTCCGCCGATTTCGATTGTTTCAATAGTGAGCGGCTTATTGGCCTCCCAGGCAACGGCTGCACGCGATTTCATGGCTTTGTTCCTCTTTAATCCGTGTTTTTATTTCAAATAAGAGCGGATAATCCGCATAAGCTGGTCGATTTCTGTATCCATATCAGCCGGTGTCAGCGCGGCTTGCGGCGGCTGGAATGTTTCCCGCAAATGGCTTTCCAGCACTTCCGCCATCAGGCCGGTGGCGGCACCGCGCATAGCGGCAAGCTGCTGTAAAAGCGCACCGCATTCTGTGCCTTCTTCAACGGCACGTTCAAGCGCTTCCGCCTGTCCTTTGATGCGGCGCAGGCGGGTCATGACGCGTTTTTTGGCTTCCGGTGAGTGAGGCATGGTTTTCTACCGTTCAATATGGTGGTAAAAATATATACTATGGGGGAGTATGTCAATTGATGTGCTGTATCTGCGCTCCGAGAATAGCAAAGCACCTCATGGCTGTTTATAATTCACGAAAATCAGAATCATTTATCAGGTGCAGTGTCTTTGCCTCAGCAGCCCGTTTCCTCCCTTCCGCTTTTGCCTGTCCGAGAGGCGCTGCCACAACTGGATCATGCCTTGCAGGCCGGTGGCTCTGCCGTTCTGGTTGCGCCGCCCGGTGCGGGTAAGACGACTTTGGTGCCGCTGCATCTGTTGCAGGCAGACTGGCGTGGGACGAAGCGGATTATTGTGCTGGAACCGCGCAGGCTGGCCGCACGCGCTGCGGCCACGCAAATGGCACGGCTGCTGGGCGAGGAGGTCGGCAAAACTGTCGGTTACCGGATGCGCCTCGACAGTCGTTTTAATGCGCAGACGCAAATTCTGGTGGTGACGGAAGGTGTGTTTGCCCGCATGATCCTTGATGATCCGGAATTATCGGGCATCAGCGCGGTGCTGTTTGATGAATTTCATGAGCGCAGCCTTGATGCGGATTTTGGTTTGGCGCTGGCATTGGATGTGCAGGGTGCTTTGCGTCCTGATCTCAAAATTCTGGTGATGTCGGCAACGCTTGACGGTGCGCGGGTGGCGGAATTGCTCGATGATGCGCCTGTGATAGAAAGTGAAGGCCGCAGTTTTCCGGTGGAAATCCGCTATCAGGAACGCAAAGCCGATGAGCGGATTGAAGATGCTATGGCACGGACAATCCGCGCGGTTCTGGCTGATGAACAGGGCAGTTTGCTGTGTTTTCTGCCCGGTCAGGGCGAAATTGAGCGCACTTTCCGTGCATTGGAAGGGCGTGTGGGGGAGCATGTGCTGCTCTGCCCGCTCTATGGCGCAATGGACGGGCGTGATCAGGATCAGGCGATCAAACCGGCACCGGATGGCAAGCGCAAAGTGGTGCTGGCAACCTCGATTGCCGAAACCTCAATCACCATTGACGGCGTGCGGGTGGTGATTGACAGCGGGTTGTCCCGTCAGCCGCGTTTTGAACCGGCAACCGGTCTGACACGTCTGGAAACCGTGCGTGCATCGCAGGCGGCAATTACGCAGCGGGCAGGACGTGCGGGGCGAACCCAATCCGGCATTGCCATCCGGCTGTGGCATGAGGGACAAACATCTTCACTGCCACGTTTTACCACGCCGGAAATTCTGGAAGCTGACCTGTCGGCACTGCTGCTCGATTGTGCCGCATGGGGTGTGCAAAATGTCAGCGATTTGCGCTTGCTTGATCAGCCTTCAGCAGCCAGCCTGAAAGAAGCCGCCACATTGCTGAAACGGCTTGGCGCATTGGATGATGACGGACGGCTGACAGCATCCGGCGATGAAATCAGAAAACTGGCTTTGCCGGTGCGCCTTGCGCATATGGTGGCAGAAGCGGCCAATCGCGGAGAAGCATTGCAGGCGGCGGAACTTGCCGTTTTGATGACCGAGCGCGGCCTTGGCGGCAATGATGTTGACCTTGATGCGCGGCTTTCCCGTTTCCGCCGCGACCGTGGAGCGCGCGCGCAAAAAGCACGCGGACTGGCGCGGTCTCTGATTAAAGATTTACCGGCAACCAATGCGCAAAGCAAAGACGAAGCCCATGCCGGTCGCCTGCTGTTGGATGCCTATCCTGATCGTGTGGCCAAAGCGCGGGGCAATGGCGGGCAGTTTATTCTGGCCAATGGCCGCGGCGGGGAACTGGATGCCAGCCAGCATCTGTCCCGTGCACAATGGCTGGTCGTTGCCGATCTGACCGGACGGGCAGGGGCGCAGCGTATTCTTTCTGCCGCCGAGGTCAGTGAAGAGGATATCCGCGAGAGTTTGGCAAGCCGGATCGAAGGTGGCCAGCAGGTCATTTATGACCCTGAGCGCAAGGCTTTGCGTGCCCGCGAGGCTGTGCGGCTGGGGGCGATTACCCTGTCGGAGAAAAATCTGGCCGCACCATCGGGTGAGGCGGCTGATTTGGGTGTCATTCTGGCTGTACGCCAATACGGGCTGGATATTCTGCCTTGGGACAAATCGTCCTTAACACTGCGCCGCCGCCTTGGCTGGCTCTATCGCGGCCTTGGGGAACCCTGGCCGGTGATGGATGATGAGCATCTTCTGGAAGCGCTGGAAGACTGGCTGCTGCCGTTTTTAACCGGTGAAGCGCGGTTGGATAAAATCAGCCAAACGGCGCTGATGAACGGATTGCGCTCTCTCGTACCATTTGATCTGCAACGGCAGATTGATACGCTGGCACCAACGCATTTTACGGTGCCGACGGGCTCCAATATTGCGATTAATTATGAAGGGGATGAGCCGGTGATTGCCGTGCGGGTGCAGGAGCTTTTTGGCCTGACCACACATCCGTCCATTGCCCGCGATACAGTGCCGCTCTTGTTGGAATTACTGTCTCCGGCACATCGGCCGATCCAGATCACCCGCGATCTGCCAAATTTTTGGAAAGGCTCATGGGCCGATGTGCGCACCGATATGCGCGGCCGCTATCCGCGTCATGTCTGGCCGGAAAATCCCGCAGAGGCGGATCCAACGCGGCGCGCCAAACCACGCGGGACTTGAATATTTCGGCTCTGACGGCCTGCAAATGGCACTCTTCTGCGCTTCCGGTGCTCACGTACTAATAGTACGCTCCGCTCCGGTTCTCGCAGAGCGCCATTTTCGACTCGCCATAACCAAAATATGACGGGAGCGTTTGGGGAGAATTACCCTGCGGCAGGATGGCGCAGATTAACTTGCGTGTGCCGTGATTTTGCCGCATAAGGCATTTTATGCGTGATAATTTACGGGGAAAGACTGAATGGCGAATGGTGAATTGATTAACCGGGCTTCGTCGCAGTCCCGCCGCCTGCGTTTAACAACCTTGGTGCGTGTGCGCTGGTTTGCCATTACCGGCCAGACCGCCGCCGTCATGTTTGTTTCCCTGTCGCTGAATTTTGTCTTTCCGCTCGGTATCTGCTTTGCGCTGATTGCCGTTTCAGCCTGGCTCAATCTGTTTCTTGCTTTTCGCTATAATCTCAATCACCGGCTTGATCTGCGTGCCGCATTGCTGGTGCTTGGCTTCGATATTTTACAGCTGGCCGGCCTGCTCTATTTGACGGGCGGTTTGCAAAATCCCTTTGCGGTGCTGCTGGTGGTTCCGGTCATCATTGCCGCAACGGCGCTTTCTGTGCGCAGTATTTTGCTGCTCGGCACGATGGCAATTATCTGCGCCAGTCTGCTCGTCATATGGCATTTGCCTTTGCCATGGTATAGCGGCGTAACACTGGAACTGCCGCTGATGTTTGTGCTGGGCGTGTGGTGTGCCATTGCTTCCACACTGATTTTCAGCGGGCTTTATGTTTATCGCATTGCGGAAGAAGCGCGTCTTCTGGGTGATGCTTTGACCGCGACCGAACTGGTTTTGCAGCGCGAGCAGCATTTATCGGCGCTGGATGGTCTGGCCGCCGCCGCCGCCCATGAGCTTGGTACGCCACTGGCAACCATTACGCTGGTGGTCAAGGAAATGCAGCGCGCGTTGAAAAATGATGACCGCTATGCAGAGGATATTCAGCTCCTCTCCTCGCAGGCGCAGCGTTGCCGCGAGATTTTGCAGCGTCTCACCAGCCTGTCTTCGGAAGGTGAGGAACATATGTCGAAACTGGCGCTATCCTCGCTGATTGAGGAGGTGATTGCCCCGCATCGCAATTTCGGTATTCAGATCGAGGTTGAAAAAACATCTGATGCAAAATCGGGCGTGGCCGAACCGGTGGTGCGCCGCAATCCGGGCGTGATCTATGGTCTGGGCAATCTCATTGAAAATGCAGTCGATTTTGCGCAAGATGAAACGCAGGTGATCTGGGGCTGGGACGAAAGTTCCGTGCGCATCACCATCCGCGATGACGGCAAGGGCTTCTCTCTGGATATGTTGGACCGGATCGGGGAGCCTTACATGTCGCGCCGCAGCGATGAGCATAATGGCGGCGGTCTGGGGCTTGGCCTGTTTATTGCCAAGACCTTGCTGGAGCGTTCCGGTGCGCAGATCAGTTTTCACAACCGGCCGGAACCGGGACAAAGCGGTGCGGAAATCACCATTGTCTGGCCGCGTCAGGCGCTGGTTGGGTGAGAGCGATTCTTTGCCTGTGTTTGCATGCCGCTATACCGGAAAAGATTCGTTTTTGCCCGCGCTCTGATGGTCGGAAACGTGGTTTTTTTGAGTCAAATTTGCGTGAAATGCAGCGAATTTAGACGTTTTCCATGAATAGTTACATTGCATATTTGACTTTTTGCCGCAGGCACAGCAATAAGTAGAAGACAAAAGACGAGTAAGGAATACCTGATGGATGATATGAGTCAGGATGATCACCTTGCCATCGGCAGTGATCCTTCGCTTCTTCTGGTTGATGACGACAAACCGTTTTTGCAACGGCTTGCGCGTGCTATGGAAAGCCGTGGTTTTTCAGTGACAACTGCCGAATCCGTTGAGGAAGGCATTGCTGCGGTGAAGCAGGCTGCACCGGCCTATGCGGTGGTGGATATGCGCCTTGGCGACGGCAATGGTCTCGACATTATCGAGGCAATCCGCGCAAAGCGTGAAGATACACGCTCCATCGTGCTGACCGGCTATGGCAATATTGCCACGGCGGTGAATGCGGTTAAAATCGGTGCGATAGATTATCTTTCCAAACCTGCGGATGCGGATGAGGTTTTTGCGGCGCTGACACGCCGTGACGGCGAAAAAATTGCTCCGCCGGAAAATCCGATGTCGGCAGACCGTGTGCGCTGGGAACATATTCAGCGGGTTTATGAAATGTGCGAACGCAATGTTTCAGAAACGGCTCGCCGCCTCAATATGCATCGCCGTACATTGCAGCGTATTCTGGCCAAGCGTGCGCCGCGCTGATTTTTGCGATAATGCACCTTTGAGGTGCTGATATTTATTTATGTTTTAATGGATTTTGCCGGATGAGGGGCTCAACCGGCATCATGCTCAGGCAAAATAACGCCTGCCATTTCGGCATAGGTCAGCCTGTTGGCACCGGTTCGCGCCAGTTGCAATGTTAAGGCTTTGCGCGTTGCCGCTGCGAGTTTATGCTCGGGCGCTTCCCTGATGATCGCGCCGCCATAACCGTCTGAAACTATGAAACCGCAATCCTGCGGAAAGATGTCCTGCGGCACTGCGCTATGGGTGGCAAAAAACAGCCGGTCACAGAAATTGCGGTATTCAGGCCATTTTTGATCGGCTTTCCAGTCCTCAACAGAGGATTTGATTTCAATAATCCAAATTTCCCCTTTGCGTGTCAGTCCTACAAGATCTGCCCGCCTGCCGGAACGCAGTGAAATTTCCGGCAGCACCATAATATTCAGGTCAAGGCACAGGCGCTGCACGCCGCGGCGCACCATGAGTGCAGTTTCAGACTGTCTGCCATCACTGAGCGGATGTTTATCGAAAGGGGAGAAGATCGGCATATAGTTTATCGTGACACTATAGGTTTTAAATTTGCTTGGACAAAGCAATGCTAAAAGATATTTATGGTTAATGTTTGATTAATCTTGCTTCAGTAGTCTTCACTTATCAATAGGTATCATCAGATCACTTTCCTGCGGGGCAACATGGTTTCCAGAAAATCTCTCTCTCTTGCCGGAGTTGTGCTGACACTGGCTTTGGCCGGATGTTCAACAACAGCACCGTTTCAGACAAGTGCCGCATCTTATTCCAGCATTACGGATGCATCTTATGTGCTGCCTGCTGTGCCATCGGAAAAAATTCCAGCGCAATATCGCCGCCAGATGGTGAAATATGATACGTCTGAAGCGCCGGGCACCATTATCGTCGATACGCAGAACAAATTTTTATATCATGTTGAACCGGACGGCAAAGCCATGCGCTATGGCATTGGTGTCGGCCGTGAGGGCTTTCAGTGGAAGGGCAATGCCAAAGTTGCCATGAAGCGCGAATGGCCGACATGGACCCCGCCGGCACCGATGATCAAGCGTCAGCCTGAACTGGCCAAATATGCCGGCGGTATGCAGCCGGGGCTGAATAATCCGCTCGGTGCCCGTGCTCTGTATCTCTATAAAGGCGGGCGCGACAGCGGCTATCGTCTGCACGGCACACCGGAATGGTGGTCAATCGGCAAGAATGTATCTTCCGGCTGTATCCGCCTGATCAATCAGGATATTATGGATCTCTATGACCGTTCGTCTGTCGGTGCCAAAGTGGTGGTGCTGTAACAGCGTCAAAGCTGGTATCGGGCCAGTATCTGGCCAGTATCGGGCCGACATCTGGCCGGTATCGGGATTGAAAAACAAACAGGGCGGCTCTTATGAGAACCGCCCTGTAAAATGACATCACTGCAAAGTGTCAGATCGCTTCAACCTGCAACACTTCCGGAACGAAATGCTTGAGCAGGTTCTGGATACCGTGTTTCAGCGTTGCGGTTGAAGAAGGGCAGCCCGAGCAGGCGCCTTTCATATGCAGATAAACCACACCATGTTCAAAACCGCGGAAGGTGATGTCGCCGCCGTCCTGTGCCACAGCAGGGCGCACACGGGTTTCAATCAGTTCCTTGATGGTTTCGACAATTTCCACATCCGCATCATCGAAGAACTCACCTTCGCTGTGATCATGGCCTTTGGACTGTTCCGAAGCCATCACCGGTGCGCCGGACATCATATGTTCCATGATGGTGCCGAGAATGGCTGGCTTGAGATGCTGCCATTCCGCGCCGTCTTTGCTGACGGTAATAAAATCATAGCCGAAGAAAACACCGGTGACGCCCGGCACAGCGAAAAGCTTGGCGGCGAGCGGTGATGTATTGGCTGCGCTTTCCGCATCGCGGAAATCAGCAGTGCCTTCCGGCATGACAACCTTGCCCGGCAGGAATTTCAGGGTTGCCGGATTGGGCGTGGCTTCAGTCTGGATGAACATCGAAATGCTCCCGTGTTTTATGGGCTGATATATGCGGCAGGGTAAGGCCGTGTTGTGCTCTTATATAGGCCTTTCAGGCCACCGCATCAATGTCGTCATCGGAAAGATCTGATGGAATGACTGTTACCGGAATCGGGAACGGTGCGCCACGGCCGGAGATAGACTGCACCAAAGGGCCGGGCCCTTCTTTGCCGGAACCGGCAGCAAGAACCAGAATGGCAATATCCTGATCTTCTTCAATCAGGCCGTGAATTTCTTCAAGCGTCTGGCCTTCACGGATAATCAATTCCGGCTCAATGCCATATTGCTCACGCAGCTGCGCGGCATATTTGTTAAGCGCGGTCTGTGCGCGTTCCTGTGCTTCGGCACGCATAATATTGCCGACACCGAGGAATTGCTGAAAATCGGACGGATCAATCACAAACAGCAAGACCAGTGCGCCACTGGTATTTCTGGCGCGGCGGGATGCATAAGCGACGGCGCGCCCGCATTCAGGCGTTTCATCAATGGAGACGAGAAATTTGCGGCGGTGGCCGGTTTCCCGGCTAAGACGTTTTGAAACCATGAGCGGGAATTTGCCACTCAACAGCCCTGACTGCAAGATGGCAATTCTGTGACGGGACGAAAAACACAGCAGATTGCGCAGAAAATAATGCGGTTTTTTGCAATTTGCAGGCGGATAAAATGCCGTAAAGAGCAAGCGCAGCCGCGATCAACCGGAAATCCTGTTGTATTTACTGCGTAATTATGTTCTGAAGGGAATTGCTATCGTATCCGTCCCGATTGCCGTTTCACTTTATTGTGTAACGGAATAATTCTTCGTGGATGGCAGATTTTCAAAAGGCCGATGATGCATTCCGGCCTGTATCTGCTGCAAACCGGACATAGTAAATTATGACTAAGACTTACGGAAAACTGGCGTCGCGCGTTTATGAGCTGGACAAGCCTGTCGGCTGTTCTTTCGGTGATGTGGAATTTTATCTTGAGCGCCTGAAAAATGTGGCAGGGCCGGTTCTGGAACCTGCAACCGGCAATGGCCGCATGCTGGTGCCGCTGGCACAGGCGGGGCATAGTATCAGCGGATTTGATCTGTCTGCCGAAATGCTTGCTTTGTGCAAAGCCAATTGCACGCATTATGGCGTGGAGGCAGGGCTGAGCCTGCAAGGTTTCACGACATTCCATTATGCGCAAAAATTCGCGGCCATTGTGTTATCCGCCGGTTCATTCCAGCTGATGACCGATCCGGTTGATGCAATGAGCTTTCTGCGCCGTTGCAAACAGGCATTGGCTAAGGGTGGAAAATTGCTGCTGGATATTTCAACCGTCGATGGTTTTATGGATCAAAGCCCGCGTGCACGTTTCTGGCAAGACGGTGATGATCTTTTGACGTTACAGGAAATGCCTATGGCGACGGATTACGTCCGCCAGATGACCACATCGCAGCTGCGTTATGAATTGTGGCGTGATACGCAATTGGTCACCACAGAGATGGAGCTGTTTTCCTTGCGCTGGTGGGGCATGTTCGAGCTGGAACTGGCACTGCGTGAGGCCGGATTTACGCAGATCAAAATTTTCGGCGATTACAAGACGGATGTTTTTGACAGGCAAGCCGTCTCAACACTGACTTTTGACGCCATGTGAAAGAAAAAGGCAGGGATTTTTCCCTGCCTTTTCAATTTTTACTTCTGAAGGAAGCCGATAATATCGCGCACATTGCGCATGGTTTCTTCGGCAATCACACCGGCGCGTTCGCCGCCGTCACGCAAGACACTGTCAATATAGTCCGGATCATTGACCAGACGGCGCATTTCCTGCGTGATCGGTGACAGGTGTGATACGGCGAGATCGGCCAGCGAAGCCTTGAATTCCGAGAATTGCTTGCCGCCGAAATCGCGCAGGACGTCTGCTTTATCCGCACCGGAGAGGGCGGCATAAATACCGATCAGATTGTCGGCTTCGGCACGGCCTTCCAGACCTTCCACTTCCGACGGAATAGCATCAGCATCGGTCTTGGCCTTGCGGATTTTCTTGGTGATGGTTTCCGCATCATCAATCAGGTTGATACGCGACAGATCGGACGGATCGGATTTCGACATTTTCTTGGTGCCGTCACGCAGCGACATGATGCGCATGGCAGGACCGGAAATCATCGGTTCGGTCATCGGGAAAAAGCCGGAAACGGTTTCATCGCCGACAGCCATATCCACACCGATGCCGAGCGAGGCAATGCGGTCGGAATAGTCATTGTTGAATTTCTGCGCAATGTCGCGGGTCAGTTCAAGATGCTGCTTCTGATCATCGCCCACCGGCACATGGGTGGCACGGTAAAGCAGAATATCGGCAGCCATCAGGCTCGGATAAGCAAGCAGACCCAGCGAGGCATTTTCGCGGTCTTTACCGGCTTTGTCCTTGAACTGTGTCATACGGTTCATCCAGCCGATACGGGCAATACAGTTGAACACCCATGCCAGTTCCGCATGCTGCATAACGCGGCTCTGATTGAAGACAATGCTCTTTTTCGGATCAAGACCGGCGGCCAGATATGCGGCGGTAATTTCGCGCGTGGAATTGAGCAATTCCGCAGGATCCGGATTGATTGTCAGCGCATGCATATCCACAACGCAATAGATGCAGTCATGGTTATCCTGCAATTCAACCCAGCGTTTCAACGCGCCGAGATAATTGCCAAGATGGAGATTACCGGTCGGTTGTGCGCCGGAAAAGATGCGTTCTTTGAAGGTGTTCATCAAGAAAGTCCCTGAAGCTGGTGGAGAGCTGGGCGAGCGTGATTATCGTGCTTTCATATAGTGATAATCAGAATGCTCTGGGGTTGCTTTGAAGACCGGCATATGTGGTTTGGACGCATGCTGCCGATCCCGGGCTAAAAAATATCCGGAAACAGGGCGGTTAGGTCCAGTTTCCGGATGCGGTATTACTGCCAGAGCAAAGCCCGGCAATCAAGCGGAAATATCAGTTTTGGCAGTGGCTTTTTTGCGGCCACGCACATTGTTTTTCACTGCTGACAGGCTGGCGCCGCCAATGGCAAAAACCACAGCAAAATAAATGATCATACTGGCGATCACCATCAGGCCGAGGGTTGTTGCCTGCACGGCCAGTCCGGCCTGACGGCTTAAATAGGCTTCAAAATATCCGGCCGCATACCACAAAATCGCAGCCATCACCGCAGCGGCAATAATCAGGCGTGGAATGCGGCTGATGAGACCGGCATCATAGTCCCAGTGTTTACGCCGGATCAGCACGGCAAGCAGCAACAGGGCATTGACCCATCCGGCGGTAATTTCTGCCGTGGCAATGCCGGAAGGGCCAAGACGCGGGAATAAGGTCAAAGCGAGCGACACATTCACCACCACCGAAAGACCGGCAAAGATCATCGGTGTGCGGGTATCTTCGCGGGCAAAAAAACCCGGAATAAAGGCTTTGATCAGCACAAAGGCAGGCAGGCCAATGCCGTAAATTGCCAAAATTTGCGAAACAATCAGGGTGGATTCAGGCCCGAATTTGCCCCGCTCAAAGAGCAAGCGCACCAATGGTTCGGAAAAGACCAGCAGGGCGGCAGCGGCAGGCAGGGTCAGAAACAGTGTGAATTCAACCGAGTGGTTTTGAAGATTACCGGCTTCCTTCATATTGCCGGCACGTAAAGCACGCGACAATTCCGGCAGCAAGACAGTGGCAACGGCAATGCCAACCACGCCGAGCGGTAATTGGTAAAAACGGTCGGCATAAACAAGGGAAGAAACCGCGCCATCCTCACCTGAGGCGATATTGGTGTTGATCAGCAGATTAATCTGGGTAATGCCGCCGGTAATGGCTGCGGGCAGTGCCAGCACCAGCAGGCGGCGTACATTGGGCGTCAGTTTCGGACGGCGGAAGCCGATTTTAATACCTGCGCGGCGCACGGCAAACCAGACAATAGCAAGCTGCACCACACCTGCCGCCATCACCCCCCAGGACAGCGCATAGCCGATCTGCAGCGGATCATAATTTTGCATCCATGCAAGGATCAGTGCGCCGATCAGGATAAAATTCAGGAAAACCGGTGCAATGGCCGCTGCAAAATAGCGGTGCAGACTGTTGAGCATACCGCCCATCATCGCCGCCAGTGACATGCAGGCGAGATAGGGAAACATGATAATGGCCAGATTGACGGTATTTTCAAATTTTACCGGATCGCTGGTAAAACCCGGTGCGATCACCGTGCTGACCAGAAACGGCATGGAAAGTTCCATGGCAATGGTTAAGCCCAGCAGAATGGTGAACAGGACGCCGAACACTTCTTCCGAAAAGCGTTTTGCACCATCCATACCGTTATTTTCAATTTCCTTGGCAAAAAGCGGTACGAAAGCCGCGTTAAACGCCCCTTCCGCAAATAAGCGGCGGAAAGTATTGGGAAAGCGGAATGCCGTGTTGAAAGCATCCGCAACCGGACCGGTGCCGAGAAAGGCTGCCATCAGCATTTCCCGCGTAAAGCCGAAGATACGGCTCATCAGCGTGCCGGAGGCAACGGTTGCGAATTTTTTCAGCAGGCTCATGAATTTATCTCGTTCGCATGAAGTAACTGGCAGTGCAGGATAGGCAGACTAACCGATACAGCATGTCCGGTTAAAATTTACGCTATGGCTATGCTCTGCCTATTTGTCGTGAGCGCCCGGATGACAACAGGCGCTCCGCTTTATGAATGCAGAAAATGGCTTAAACTGTGGTCTCGCGCAGTTTCTTCTGATCGCCGTTTTTGGTGTCGGCCGCTTTGCTATCATTCCCGTTCTTGTCAAACAAGCCGAGCAGACGTTTCTGAATGGTTGCCTGTTTGCTTGTACCGGTGACTTTTTGCCCGTCGAGCCCTGTGACATAGAAAGTATCAATCACTTTCTCGCCGAAAGTGGTGATATGCGCTGAAGCAATATTGAGGGAGAGATCGGAAATCGCATTGGTGATCTCCGACAACAGGCCGGTGCGGTCGAGACCTTTGACCTCAACCACCGTGAATTTTTCCGACAAGGTGTTGTTGATATTAACGCGCGGCGTCACATGGAAAGCACGCGCCGAGCGGCGTGATTTTGCCCGCCGTGCCAGCACGTCCGGCAAATGCGCGGTACCTGCCAGCACATCTTCAATCAATTGGCCGATCCGTGTGGCGCGGCGCATTTCGTCATCATTGGTATCAAATTCACGGCTGATAAGGATCGTATCCAAAGCGCGCCCGTCGGCAGTGGTGAAAATCTGCGCATCGACAATATTGGCACCGGTTGCAGAGCAGGCACCGGCAATGATGGACAACAGGCGCGGGTGATCGGGCGACAGGATTGTCAGTTCCGTCACCGCTTCAAACTCATGCGGCCGTGCCAGAATATTAAGGATTTTGCCGGCCTCATCGCTGGCACGGATAAAATCGGCATGGCGCTTCTGGTCTTCATGCGGCACGGTGAGCATGTAATTATCATAATGCAGCGCCAGCAATTTCTCCCGTTGATCATCGGGCCAGTCGCTGAGCTGCTCTGCCAGTTGGCGGCGTGCCTGATTGCTGCGCTCTGTTTGGCTCACTTCCGAAAACCCGCCGGTGAGAAGCAGTTCCGTCTCATGATAAAGCGTGCGCAATAACTGGCCTTTCCAGCCGTTCCACACACCGGGGCCGACAGCTTTAATATCGCAGATAGTGATCAGCAGCAGCAGCTTCAGCCGCTCGGTGGTCTGCACAATCGCAGCAAAATCGGCAATGGTTTTACGGTCATTAAGATCGCGCGATTGCGCAACCTTGCTCATGGTCAGATGTTCCTGCACCAGCCACGCCACCAGTTCTGTCTCTGAAGGGGTCAGCCCGAAACGCGGGCATAATTTGCGAGCGATTTTGGCTCCGGCTGTAGAGTGATCTTCCGGTCTGCCTTTGGCAATATCATGCAGCAGCAGAGTGACATAAAGCAGATGCCGGTCGTTTTTTAAGGTTGGCAGCAGGCTATGGGCAAGCGGATGCTCGTTTTTCAGTGTCTCATGTTCAATCTCGGACATGATGGCGATGCAGCGCAGCAAATGCTCATCCACCGTATAATGATGATACATATTGAACTGCATCATCGCGACGATTTTGCCGAAATCCGGAATGAACTGCCCCAGAACACCGGATTCATTCATGCGGCGCAACGTGCGTTCCGGTGCGCGCGGCGAGGCAACAATTTCCAGAAACAGCCGGTTGGCTTCCTTATCATTGCGCACATCGCTTTTGATCAGTTTCAGCGAACGGCTGACCCGCTGAATAACATGGGGGTGATATTGCAGCCCGTGTTTATCGGCCAGATAGAACAGCCGGATCAGATTAACCGGATCGCGCTGAAACACGTCCTCATCGGCTATATTGATGCGGTTATGATCGAGAATAAAATCCGTACTGCCTGAAATCTTGCGCTTTTTGCGCGTCAGCGTGGAATAAATCTGGCCGGTGCCCGGCGTTTCCTTGAACTGTTCTTCCTCCAGTGCCGCACTGATGATGCGGGTCAGATCGCCGACATCTTTTGCCACCAGAAAATAATGTTTCATAAAGCGCTCAACCGCTGTCTGCCCCGGATGATCCGTATAGCCGAGGCGGGTGGCAATCTCGCGCTGAATATCAAAGGACAAGCGTTCTTCAGCTTTGCCGCACAGAAAATGCATATGGCAGCGCACCGCCCAGAGAAAATCATCGGCCTTGCTGAAAAGTCTCGCTTCGGTACGGGAGAAAACACCGCGTTTGATCATTTCTTCCGTGGAATGGACGCGGTAAATATATTTGGCAATCCAGAACAGGGTTTGCAGATCACGCTGCCCGCCTTTGCTCTCTTTGACATTGGGTTCGACCAGATAGCGGGTGGAGCCCGCTTTTTTGTGGCGTATATCGCGCTCAATCAGCTTGGCCTGCACAAATTCCGCACCGCTATTGGCGACAATTTCCTGATCAAAACGGGTGGTGAGTTCTAGGTAAAGATCGCGGCTGCCGGTGAGAAAACGCGCTTCCAGAAGCGAGGTGCGGATTGTCATATCCTCGCGGGCAAGGCGGATTGCATCATCAATATTGCGCGTGGAATGCCCGACTTTCAGCCCCATATCCCAGAGCATATAGAGCATATATTCCACCACCTGCTCGCCCCACGGGGTTTGCTTATAGGGCAGCAGAAACAACAGGTCGATATCGGAACCCGGTGCCAGACCGCCGCGCCCGTAACCGCCCACTGCGATAATCGACAAGTGTTCGGCCTTGGACGGATTGACGGAAGGATAGATATTCTCAACCGTAAATTCATAAAGTGTGGTGATCAGGCAATCCATCACCGCGCTGATACGTCTGGCACAGAGAATACCGCGACCGTCATTCAGCAACATGGTTTCGGCGGCGGATTTGCCGTCTTTCCATGCGGTTTTGAGGGTTTTGAGAACCTGATTGCGCATCTGATCTTTGGAGCTGCTGTCCTGCGCTGCGGCGTGCAGGGCTGTTGCCAGTGCCTGTCTGTCAATGAGGCGGTCAAGATGAAGATCGGACTGGCGCATGACTTTCGCTTCCGTAATATCAGAATTGCACTGTTAAAAACTGAGCATGGTTTATGCCCGAACGCAATGATAAGTCTTCCATTCGGGATAAAGAAAAAGGCCGGAACGCGGGTAAAACACCGGTTCCGGCCTTGCTTAGTCTTGATGCAATCAATGCGGCAGGCGCATTAATTGGTTGCCGAATAGGCGGTAAAGGCCGCCATATTGGTAATGTCTGAATCCTTGGCGCTGAGCGGCACAATCTGCACAGCCTTGTCGAGACCGGTGAGCAGCGGGCCAATTAATGTGGCGCCACCCAGCTCCTGCAGCATATTGGCTGCAATGGAGGCCGCATGATAATCCGGCATCACCAGCACATTGGCAGGCGCTGTCAGGCGGGTGAAAGGATAGGAGTCCATCAGGCTGGTATTGAGCGCCACATCGGCACTCATTTCACCGTCAAACTCAAAATCCACATGGCGCTGTTCCAGAATCCGGATGGCTTCCTGAATATTTTCAGACCGTGCGCCGGACATATGCCCGAATGTGGAATAAGCCAGCATGGCAACACGCGGCACATAGCCCATGCGCCGTGCCACATTGGCGGCTTCAACGGCAATATCGGCCAGTTCTTCTGCATTCGGCTGTTCATGCATGGCTGTATCGGCGATGAAAACCGTGCGGCCACGGCACAGAGCCAGCGAAATGCCGATCATGCGGTGCCCCGGTTTCACATCAATCACGCGGCGCACATCCTCAATACTGGTGGCATAATTGCGGGTCACACCGGTGACCATGCCGTCCGCATCGCCCATCGCCACCATACAGGCGGCAAAATGGTTGCGGTCATTATTGATCATGCGCTGGCAATCGCGGAACAGATAACCTTTGCGTTGCAGCTTTTCATAAAGATGATCGGCATATTCCGAGGTGCGCTTTGACAGGCGCGCATTGGTGATTTCAATGCCGAGCTTGTCAAGATCAATGCCTGTCTGGGCGGCGATTTCGAGAATGCGGTCTTCGCGGCCAAGCAGGATTGCCTTGCCAAGCCCCTGCGTTGCAAAGGAAACCGCAGCGCGGATGACCTGCGGTTCTTCACCTTCGGCAAAAATCACGCGCTTGGTATGACGGCGGATGCGGTCATAAATGCCGGACATGGTTGAGGCGATCGGATCGCGGCGGGCAGAAAGCGCACGCGCATAGGCATCAAGATCTTCAATCGGCTTGCCGGCAACACCGCTTTCCATCGCCGCTTTGGCAACCGCAACCGGAATAGTGGAGAGCAGGCGCGGGTCAAACGGCACCGGAATAATATAATTCGAGCCAAAGCGCGGGCGGTTGCCTTGATAGGCGGCGGCTACATCATCCGGCACATCGGCGCGGGCAAGCTCGGCCAGAGCATTGGCTGCGGCAACCTTCATCGCATCATTGATGGTGGTGGCGCGTACATCCAGTGCACCGCGGAAAATATACGGGAAGCCGAGAACATTATTGACCTGGTTCGGATAATCCGAACGGCCGGTGGCAACAATCGCATCGGAGCGGATGGCGGCCACTTCTTCCGGTGTGATTTCCGGATCAGGATTGGCCATCGCGAAGATGATCGGATTATCCGCCATCGAGCGCACCATATCGGCGGTCAGGGCACCTTTGGCAGAAACGCCGAAGAAAATATCCGCGCCTTCCATCGCTTGCGCCAATGTGCGCTTGTCGGTCTTAACCGCATGGGCGGATTTCCACTGGTTCATACCTTCGGTACGTCCCTGCCAGACCACGCCTTTGGTATCGCAAAGCGTTACATTTTCCGAGGCAAAGCCCATGGCTTTTGCAAGTTCGATACAGGCAATACCGGCAGCACCGGCACCGTTGCACACCATTTTGGTGGTCTTGAGGTCGCGCCCTGTCAGATGCAGGGCGTTGATCATGCCCGCAGCGGCAATAATGGCTGTGCCATGCTGGTCATCGTGGAAAACCGGAATGCTCATCAGCTCGCGCAGGCGGCTTTCAATCACAAAACATTCCGGTGCTTTGATATCTTCCAGATTGATGCCGCCGAAGCTTGGGCCCAGATAGCGCACGGAATTGATAAACTCGTCCACATCGGTGGTGTCGACTTCCAGATCAATGGAATCCACATCGGCAAAGCGCTTGAACAGCACTGATTTGCCTTCCATCACCGGTTTGGAAGCCAGTGCGCCGAGATTGCCCATGCCGAGAATGGCCGTACCATTGGTAATCACGGCTACCATATTGCCTTTGGATGTATAATCATAAGCCTTGGCCGGATCATCGGCGATGGCTTTTACCGGCACGGCAACGCCCGGAGAATAAGCGAGGGAGAGATCGCGCTGCGTCGCCATCGGCTTGGTTGGTGTAATTTCCAGCTTGCCCGGGCGCCCTTTTGCATGAAAATCCAGCGCTTCCTGTTCCGTCAGCGATGCGCCTTTTCCAGATGCTGCTGCAGGTTTCTGGGCAGATGTGGCTGCGGTCTTGTCGACAGTCATTGACCCCTCCGGTCGGTTATGCGTGTAGAACGGCAAAGCGGAACCATCCGTACCGGATGACAGAACCCGCTCTGGTTTCTTTGTTCGGTTACATTATCATGGCGGTCAGGGTAATCCGGCTGCCTGTGAAATGCGTCAGGGCAGTCTGTTTATACCATGTTTGCTGAAATGAATATCGCAACATGTGAAAAGATTGCGATCTTTAAAGGTAATATTCGAAAAATTTGGCAAATAGCGAGAAATTAGCGGGGATATAAGCAACTGCCTGCTTCACATAAGTTTGTCTGACACTTTAAGGTACGGGTTAAATTTTGAAAATTGATTTCAGGAACGCGTGTATTCCCCATGACGAGCCAAGAAAAATCGCAGCTGGCTGACGAGCCGCAGAGCACCTATGATGCAGGGCTTGCTGCACGCCCCACACCGATGATGGAACAATATATCGAGATCAAGGCTGCCTATCCGGACAGTCTTTTGTTCTATCGTATGGGCGATTTTTACGAGCTGTTTTTCAATGATGCGATTGAAGCGTCGGAAGCCCTCGGCATTACGCTGACCAAACGCGGCAAACATCTGGGTGAAGATATTCCGATGTGCGGTGTGCCGGTGCATACTGCGGATGATTATTTGCAGCGCCTTATCGGCAAGGGCTTTCGCGTTGCTGTTTGCGAGCAGGTGGAAGATCCGGCAGAGGCGAAAAAGCGCGGCTCCAAATCTGTGGTCAAGCGTGATGTGATCCGTCTGGTGACACCGGGTACAATCACGGAAGAAAAACTGCTTGATCCGGCACGGGCCAATTATCTGATGATCCTTGGCCGTGTGCGTAACGGTGAGGAGGGCCGTCTGGCACTGGCATGGATTGATATTTCCACCGGTCAGTTCCGTATGACGGAAACCGTGGCTGAAAAACTCTATGCCGATATTATGCGCGTTGATCCAAGCGAGTTGATCGTACCGGAAACAGCTTTTCAGGATCCGCATATCCGCCCGACACTGGATTTGCTGGGGCGCATTGTCATGCCGCAGCATCCGAGCCTGTTTGAAAGCGCGACGGCGGAAGAGCGTATCAAGCGCTATTACGGTGTGGCGACACTGGATGGTTTCGGTGAGTTCAACCGCACAGAGCTTTCCGCGATTTCCGGTGCTATTGCATACTTAGAGAAAACCCAGATTGCCGAACGTCCGCCTTTGATGCGCCCTGAGCGCGAGACGGATGGTTCATCGCTGTTTATTGATCCGGCAACCCGCGCCAATCTGGAACTGATGCGCACACTTTCCGGCAATCGTGAAGGCTCGCTGCTCAAGGCTGTTGACCGCACGGTCACCGGTGCCGGTGCGCGCTTATTGGCCGAGCGTCTGACAGCGCCGCTGACTGATCCGGTGCAGATTGCGGCACGGCAGGACTCCGTGGCGCTGTTTCTCGCCGAACCATCCTTGGTGCAGGGCTTGCGTGCCGCTTTGCGTGGTGTGCCGGATATGCCGCGTGCTTTGTCACGTCTGGCTGTCGGGCGCGGCGGCCCGCGTGATCTTGGGGCATTGCAGGCCGGTTTTCAGGCCGCGCATCTGGTGCGCCAATTGTTTCAGGATAAGCAATTGCCTGAAGAGCTGGCGTTAGCCTGTCAGGCCATCGCCGCTTTGCCGGAAGATTATGCGCAATTGCTGGATCAGACTTTGGCGGAAGAGCTGCCGCTTTTGAAACGCGATGGCGGTTTTATCCGTGCGGGCTTCCATGCCGAACTGGATGAAATGCGCGCTCTTCGCGATCAGTCGCGCCGCGTCATTGCCGGTCTTCAGGCTAATTATATGGAAGAAACCGGCGTTAAATCGCTCAAGATCAAGCATAATAATGTGCTGGGTTATTTCATTGAGGTAACCGCCAATACGGCCGGTGCGCTGACCGATACGGATGAGGCCAAAGCCCGCTTTATCCATCGTCAGACCATGGCCAGCGCCATGCGTTTCACCACCACGGAACTGGCGGAACTGGAAACAAAAATCGCCAATGCGGCAGACCGCGCACTGTCGATTGAGCTGGCGATCTTTGATGATCTGATCCGCCATACGGTTGAAAATGCCGATGCTGTCCGTGCCGGTGCCAGCGCCCTTGGTGTGCTGGATGTATCCGCAGCGCTTGGTGTGCTGGCAGATGAGCAGGGCTATTGCCGCCCGAAAGTTGATAATAGCCTGAATTTTGCCATTGAAGGTGGCCGCCACCCGGTGGTGGAACAGGCGTTGAAAAAGCAGGCCTCCAATCCTTTCGTGGCCAATGATTGCGATTTGTCACCGGAAGGGGCGCAGAAATTCGGCGCAATCTGGCTTTTGACCGGCCCGAATATGGGCGGTAAATCGACCTTCCTGCGCCAGAATGCGCTGATCGCAATCCTCGCCCAGATGGGGTCTTATGTTCCGGCGACGTCTGCTCATATCGGTATTGTCGACCGGTTGTTCAGCCGTGTTGGTGCATCGGATGATCTGGCGCGCGGCCGCTCCACATTCATGGTGGAGATGGTGGAAACGGCTGCTATCCTCAATCTTGCCGGTGAGCGCTCTTTGGTTATTCTCGATGAGATCGGCCGCGGCACCGCAACTTTTGATGGCTTGTCAATTGCCTGGGCGAGTGTGGAATATCTGCATGAGAAAAACCGCTGCCGCGCATTATTTGCCACGCATTTCCATGAAATGACGGCATTGTCGGAGAAGCTGGCGCGTCTTGCCAATGTCACCATGCGGGTGAAAGAATGGGAAGGCGATGTCGTGTTTCTGCATGAGGTGGCTAAAGGCGCTGCTGATCGCTCCTATGGTGTGCAGGTGGCACGTCTGGCCGGTCTGCCTGATGCGGTGGTTGAGCGGGCGCGTGATGTGCTGCATCGGCTGGAAGAGGGCGAAACTTCCGGCAAGGCTGAGAAGATCATTGATGATCTGCCGCTTTTTGCAATCGTCAACAAGCCACGTGAGGTCGCAAAACCCGCACAGGACAGTGCTTTGTTCAATGCCGTGCGTGAGCTTAATCCCGATGATCTGACACCGCGTGAGGCGCTGGAAGCTTTGTATCAGCTGAAAAAACTCAGTCAGGCCTGATAAAAAAATCCCGCTGAAATCAGTTTCAGCGGGATTTTTATAAGCTCAGAAATGAGTGTGCCACGCGCATGGACGGGCACATAGGCATAGTCTCAATCACACAAAACGGTTAGCTTCCGCGCCGTAATAATTGATGTAGCGGCTGGAAATCCGGCTGACCGGCAGAATGATCAGCACATCGGTTGTGCCAAACTGATGGTCAACCACTGCACCGTCACCAATCATTGCGCCGAGACGCAGATAGCCTTTGATCAGCGGTGGCATGGAAAACAGCGCCACTTTCGGATTAACCGCTTCCGGCGGCACCATATCCATTGAGCGGTAATGCTGTTCCAGCGCACGCACATCCCATTCCGCATCCGCACGGCAATTATGCTGGAGGAACGAGAGCGCGAGGGCATGGGCTTCCGGCACAGTGCCGTGGAAGGAAGCGCAGCCGAACATCACTTCAATCTTATGCTGGCGGCAATAGGACCAGATGCCCTGCCACAGCAATTCCACCGTGCGTTTGGAGCGGTATTCCGGTTTCACGCAGGAGCGGCCGAGTTCCAGAAATTGCAGTTCCGGTTTGCGCGCGGTGAGTTTGCTGATCTCATATTCACCGGCGGAATAAAATGTGCGGCCGGCCGAAATCATATCGCTGCGCATCAAACGGTATGTGCCGACAAGCTGTTCAGCCTCACCGCCGGCAAGTGCGGTATCATAGACCACAAGATGGTCGCAGATCGCATCATAATGATCCGCATCGCGCTCTTCGATCAGTGTTGTTTCGGATTTTTGTGCGCCGAGCTCCGTATAAAACACATCATAGCGCAGTTTCTGCGCAATCCGGATGGTCTCCGAATTATTGGCGATACGCACGATAAGGCTGCCCATGCGACCGAGGATCTGGCCATTGAGCGGCGTTAGCGCGGCGTCTGATAAGATTACGCCCAAATCAAGCGCGTCAGGAGCTGTCTGTTTCATGCGTGCATCATGCGCGTTCTGTGAAAAAATTCCAAGAGTCTGTGGCAAGATACACCCTCCGCCAGTTTCGTCTGTATTTGAATGCGCTTATTTGGCACCATTGCCGAATAAGCGCTCATATATAGGTCGACTGCGTCAGCCATGTGACACCTGTAGGGTAAGGTTACGGATCGGGTTTATTGCGGAAAATGGCGGGTTTCAGCTTGCTGAACGGGCGCGTTTCCAATGCAGGATTTCATCAAGAATAATCAGACCGGCGCCGATGGTAATATAGACATCCGCCAGGTTGAAAACCGCAAAAGACCAGCTCGGCAGATGAAACAGGATATAATCGACAACATAGCCGAGCATGCTGCGGTCGATCAGATTGCCGACAGCGCCGCCGATAATCAGCGCAAAACCGAGACGGCTGATGATGCGTTGCGGCGCGGTTGTCCACCACAGATAGGCGACAAAACCGATAACGGCAACGGTCATGGCAATCAGCCCGCCATCATGCAGCCATGACAGCATGGAGAAAGCGATACCTTCATTATGGGTGCGGAACAGTGCCAGAAACGGCAGGAGATCAATCTGCTGATTGTAGTCCATGCCGCTTTCCACCAGAAATTTGACAAGCTGGTCGGATGCGACTGCAAAAACAATGATCAGAACTGACCACAGCGCGGCACGTTGAGACATGAAGGTTTAAACTCCTGCGCAGATTATCTGTGTTCGCATGATCCGGCTTTGCGGCGCGGATATGCTTTACCGTTCATCCAGAACAAGGGCGTCACGCCGGATTTCATAAAGCATAATGCCGGTGGCAATAGCAAGATTGAGCGAATCCGCACGGCCTGCCTGCGGAATACGCGCCAGATGGCTGCAAATTCCGGCCAGATCATCAGGCAGACCCTGTTGCTCATTGCCCATCATCAGCATAACCGGCTGTTTGTTATAAGAAATGCTACGGTAATCGACCGCGCCTTTGAGATGCGTGCCAACCAGAACACCCTTATAGGATTTACGCCAGTTGATAAATTCCTCATGGCGGGCACGGTAGAGCGGCACGGCAAAAACCGAGCCCATCGTGGCGCGCACGGTTTCCAGAGAATAAGGATCCGTGCAATCACCGATCAGGATAATGCCTTTGGCACCCACCGCATCAGCCGTGCGGATGATGGTGCCGAGATTGCCGGGATCGCGCACACGGTCAAGGGCGATATAGGTGTCATTGCCTTGCGGGCGCAGATGTTCAAGCGCTTCAAAGCGCTGGTCAAACACACCGGCCACCATTTGCGGATTATCCTTGCGGGTAATCGCTGCAATGACTTTTTCTGAAGCCTCCAGCACCAGACCGCCGCCTGCTTTGGTACGGGCCGCCACTTTTTCCACCAGCGGATTGCCTTTGCCTGCCTTGGAAAACACCAGTGTGCGGATGCGCCAGCCCTGATCAATCGCGTCAATGACCAGTTTCAGACCCTCGGCCAGAAATACGCCCTGCTGGTCGCGATATTTCTTCATCGACAAAGAGCGCAGATCCTTAACGATCGGATTAGTCAGGCTGGTGACCTCTTTCACCGTTCCGGTGCGCGGTGTGTCTTTGCGGGAAAAATCATTATTCTGGGTCATGGTCAGGCAATCCAGCGGGAAAACATGGAGGTGGAAAGAGCACGTTCGGCGGAGCGTTCGCGCAGGATCAGTTCGCCGGATTCAATCAATCCGCCGCGTCCGGTAAAACGGTCACGCATCAGTTCATGAATGGCAAAGAAAGAGGCGCGGATCGAATAGGCCGTTAGCACCACACTTAAAGCATCGGGCGAAAGAATGGCACGGCACATATCCACCATTTGCGGCAGATTATCAAAAAGCTGCCAGACCTCGCCATTCGGCCCGCGGCCATAGGCAGGCGGATCAAGCAGGATAATGTCATATGTATTGCCGCGGCGTTCTTCGCGCGCCACAAATTTGGTGGCATCCTCGCAAATCCAGCGGATCGGCTTGTCATCAAGACCGGCGAGTGTCTGATTTTCCCGTGCCCAGTTAATCGCCTTTTTGGAGGCATCCACATGGGTGACTTCCGCACCCGCATGGGCAGCAATCAGCGAGGCAACGCCGGTATAGCCAAACAGGTTGAGAACACGCACGGAGCGGTTCACCTGTTTTTTGCGGGCATCGCGCACCTGTTGCGCCATGAAAGCCCAGTGCGCGGCCTGTTCGGGAAACACACCGACATGACGGAAGGAGGTGAAACGGCCGAAAAAGCGCACATCCTGCAGCATCATCGGCCAGGTTTCGCTTAAATTTTCTTTCGGGAAATGCCAGCGCCCCATGCCTTCTTCATCGGTATTGCCGGTAAAGACTGCATCGGCCTTGTCCCATTCACTCTGCGGCCATGCAGGTTGCCAGATTGCCTGCGCTTCAGGACGGATGATGCGGTAAGGGCCGTATTGTTCCAGTTTGAGGCTGTTGCCGCTGTCGAGCAGGGCATAATCTTCGCTCGGGCTGGTTTCAAGAATGACCGGCAGATTTTGCTGTGGCCGTTCGCCGGTCAGTTTCAGAAGCGGACGGCTGGCGACAGCCGGTTCTGCAACCGGTTTTTTAACAGCGGCGGCATTGGATGCGGATTTTTCAGAAGCGGCAAAATTCTGCTCTGATTTTGCAAATTTCGGGCGTGGTTTCTTAAACCCTTGTGAAGGTGCCGCCGCTGCGGTTTTGCGGTTATCACGCGCTTGCGGCGCCGCTTTACCGGCAGCCCGTGCTGATGAACCACTGTGAGATTTTGCGGCTTTTCCTTTTGGCGGTTTCACCCTGTTTGCTCCGGAAACTGTTAGATATTGGGGGCATGATACCATCAAACGGCACTGTCTGACGGTTGAATGCTCGCTGTTTCGTAGAGCATGGCAGCGTTTTGGGAAAGCTGAATTTAAATGGAAATGTCTTATAAATGCATCTTTGCCCTGAAAAGCGCTGCTGTTTCAGGCTTTTCAGGGCAAAATCCGGCTTTAAAACTTAACCTGCCTGACGGCGGCTTTTTTCAAAAACCATAATACCGGCGGCCAGATCTTCCATGGCGGCACCGACTGATTTGAACAGGGTAATGTCCTGATCGCTCTCACGGCCTTTAACCTGACCGCGTGCCAGATCAAACAAATCGCCCAGCACATGGCTCTCCTGAATAATACCGTCGCGCAGCGGCTGGGTAATATCGCCGCCTTCTTTGAGTGCGCCTGCTTTGGTATCCACAAAGACCCGTGAGCGCAGCACGGCTTCATCATCACTTTCGCGCATATCCGGTGTGAAAGCGCCGACGAGATCAATATGAGTGCCGGGGCGCAAATGTTTCCCGTGAATCAATGGTTCTGTTGCCAATGTTCCGGCGGCCACAATATCGGCCTGCTCGATAGCCGCCGTATGATCTTCGGCAATATAGGCATTATAGCCTTCATCGCGCAGCTCTTTGATTGTGGCTTCCGCACGCTGCGGATTGCGCACGCAAAGGGCAATATCATTGATCGGACGCACGGAACTATGGGCGCGGGCCAGATTGGAGGAGACGGCACCCGCACCCATGATCACGAGGCGGGATGCATCTTCACGGGCGAGATAGCGTGCAGCAAGGGCGGAAGCCGCAGCCGTGCGCCAGCGGGTCAGGCTCTGGCCGTCAATCAGGGCTTTCGGCTCGCCGGTGACACCATCCAGCAACAGGTAAACACCCATAACAGCCGGTTTGTTGATCAGGCCGTTATCGGGAGAAACCGTGACGATTTTTACACCCATATAGCCCTGCAACGGATCGCTTAGCTTGTGAAAATCCGACCATGCAGGCATCAGAAGCAACATGGAAGCGGTGCCTTCAGGGCGCTCGACCGGATGATGGTGACGCACAGGCTGGATCATACCATTGCGGAAAGCGCTGTCGAGGGCATCGACAAGCTCCGGCCAGGTCATCAGGGCATCAACATCAGCAGCAGAAATATGGATCATCGGGTCATCAGGCCTTATTTTTATAATGTCTTGCCTGTCGTCTCCTGCGGCAGGCAAGCATTGGTTTTTGCAAGTCTATGATGAATTGTTCCCATGCCGGACGGCCGGACACAAGCGCCGATACTGTGCAACTTGATGAAAAAAACTGATCACCTCAGTGCCGGATTTTAAAAAGCATCAGGCATTCCCGCGTTTGAATTTATAACGCGCAGTCATTGCGGCAGAAACGGCGAGCGCTGCCTGAGGATGATTTTGAAGGGAAACCGCTGCGCAGATGTAAATCTATGCGCAGATATTGGCAGGTTGTTATGTCAGGGACAAAGAGGAAGCCGACGGCAGATTTTTGGCTTCAGCCTGTTTGGCGCGGTTCAGCAATGCTTCTGCCTCGGCCTTGCGTTTGCGGGCAAGTTTGCGATGGCGGCCTTGCGTGAACCAGATCAGCAGACCGCCGATCAGTATGCCGGACAGAAATGCGCCGAGAACCCAGATAAAAAGCGGTGCTGAATAGGTCAGCGCCGGATTGCCCGGATTGAAAGGATCAAGCGTCACACTGACTGCGCCACGGTTTGCCACCGAAAGCACAATTAAAATCACCGCAAGCGGCACCGCGATGATGAGTGTCAGGAAACGGCTGGTCATGCAAAATATCCGTTATCTGTTTTATAAAATCACAAACTATCAGTCATGCCCATCAGGCATGGATTGTTGCCTGATGGTTGAAAGAGCCTGTTCTGAGCGCACCGGCATGATACCGGTGCGGCGGAATATCCGGCGGTCAGCTATTACCGTTGTTTAAACGGTCGCGCAGTTCTTTACCGGTTTTGAAAAACGGTACCCATTTTTCTTCAACATCAACCGACTCGCCGGTGCGCGGGTTGCGCCCGTTGCGTGCAGGCCGGTTTTTTACCGAGAAAGCACCGAAACCGCGTAATTCCACGCGGTTGCCGTCTGCCAGAGCTTCAGTAATCTCATCAAAAACCGCGCTGACAATATTTTCCACGTCACGCTGGAAAAGATGCGGATTGCGGCTGGCGATGATCTGCACGAGTTCAGATTTAATCACTGCGTTCGACCTCTCTGCAATATTAAAATACATGCTCTCAGATTGTGATTATCAGGATGCTTTTCTGAAGAACGCAGATAATCAGCAATAATACGGTCAGGCTCTTTATGTTTCATAACGTAAAGCTTTAAAAAAAGCTATTAAGCTTTCTTCCTCCGGCGATTACGTCAGTTTTCTGTCTTGTTCTCGCTGCTACCGTGCCAAACTGAAAGCATCCCGTCAAGAAAGATACGCTGGCTGATCTGCTCGTCGATCAGCAAAGCGCCCTGATCCGACAAGCCCATGTTGCGTAACAGTAATTTCATGGCGGCAGAAGACAGAAGGTCATTGTAAGGCGATGTTTCGGCTTTCCACTCGACCACAGGAAGATCTTTATTCAGACCTTTGCCCTGCAACCATTTGAGCGAGGTTTCCTGATCACCCAGCGCATCAATCAGCTGATGCTGCAAAGCCTGACGGCCGGTATAAACGGAACCATTGGTCAGAGCCGGCAATTTATCGGCAGGAATCATCGGGCGGCGTTCTTTCACAAGGCCGACAAACCAGTCATATGTATCCTTGACTGTATTATCGATCATAGCCTTGGCTTCTTCACTGGCGGGCGAGAAGAAATTCGGTTCGGCTTTGAGCGGGCTGGATTTGATGGTTTCAAATTTCACGCCGATCTTGTCGAGAAGACCGCTGATATCCGGATATTGAAACAGCACGCCGATTGAGCCGATCATCGATGTTTTATGCGCCACAATATGATCGGATGCGATGGCGATCATATAGCCCGCGGAAGCGGCCAGAGTGCCGACCTGCGCCACAACCGGCTTCTTGGCCGCAATCTTGCGCACAGAATCATAAATCACTTCGCCGCCGGTGGTGGTGCCGCCCGGAGAACTGATATCCAGAATGACGCCTTTCACCATATCGCTCTCTGCGACATCTTTGAGACGTTTCAAAAGTTCTTCATTGTTATAAATGGTGCCGGTGATCGAAATTTTCGCAATATGCGGTATATTGCGCGACGGCTTGGCACCGTTAACATAAAGCGCTGCAGTTAATGTGATTGCGGCTACAAGCAGCAGGGCGATCACACGCCAGAAAGTAAGCTTGCGGCGGATGCGGCGGCGTTCAAGAACTGCATCGGCAATATAAGTCATGAAGTGTGTCCGTTTTTCAGGCCGTTTCAGGGAGGGAATTTCCGGTCGGAACCGGGATAAATCAAGAGGGGCGGATTGCAAAAAACACAATAAAAACCGTTCCGGTATCCGGTTTCAAGTGTTGAAACAAATCATCGGCTGTCCTGCAACAGGATGCAAACAGGCCGGTGTTTCATTTAAATGTGATCTGGGCTGATCCCTCCGGAGGCTTGCACTTGCGCTTCTGAACTTGTTTTGGATCGGATTTCATCCCATTTATACCACAATGATAAGCGAGTTGAGCGCGCGGTTTATTTTAGTCGTGCATTTCAATTATAAATATTAATACCTTAGGTGTAGGCAGCTGGCAAATTTGCCGGTTTGAGGAGTTTTGGACTGTGTCAGACCACAAAATGGTTTTCGGAGCATCGCAGAAAAGCAGCGCTGTATTTCATGCCGCGCAGCGTCATAGTATGCGCGTGCGTGTTCTGAAAATTGCCCTGCCTGTTGCAGCTCTGGCTATTACTGCGGTCTTTTCATGGTTTACATTTCTGGCAGCCCCTGCATCGACGGTCAAGGTGCAACTTGATCCGTCGGAAAGCGGCAAGCTGGTTATGACCAGCCCGCAGCTCAATGGCTATACCAAGGATAACCGTCCTTATTCGATGGTGGCATCCCGCGCGGTGCAGGATGCCAAAAAGAGCGGCGTGATCACGCTGGAAGGCATTAAAGCGCAATTGCCGGTGGGCGATAAAGACAGCGCCGTGATCAATGCGGTTTCCGGTGTTTATGACAGTGTGAATGAGCATTTGCAGTTTGATGATGCTTTTACTGTCAAAACCACCGGCGGTATGGAAGCCAAACTCGGCTCGGCAAGCGTGAATATGGCCAATGGTGAGATGACCACGGATAAGCCGGTCGATATCCGCACGGAAAATGCACATATCCGCGCCGATATGATGAAAATTCAGGAAAACGGCAAAGTGCTGGTTTTTGAAAACAATGTTCAGCTGACAATTGAACCTGTTGAAACCACAGATGCAGCACCTGCGAAAAAAGGCAGCTGACGGACTGCCGGTTTTGTATTGCAGTTTGGCTGTAAGGCAGATGAACTGACCGTTTACACTAAAAAGTAATATCCCTGTTATAGCCTTCACGACGGATATTTTATATTTTTGCAGGCAATAAGGCGCTGATCGGCTAAAATGAGCAGAAGCATATTGTTTTACGGCTCATCTTGCGATTTATAACAGGTAAGTTTTTCGAGGGAATGGAAATGATGCGGCAATGGGCGTGCAGCGGGCTTATGGAAGCCTCAGGCGATACAGTTACTGGCAGGTCCGACCGGCGCGCAGCTGTGCTACGCCGCTGTTCCGTTGCCATCCTCGGTGCTTTGCTGGCTTTGCCGCTGAGCCTTGCCGGTGCCTCCGCACAGGAAGGCACAACCCTCAACGGTTTGAAACTGTCTGACAGTAAGGATCCGGTTGCCATTGATGCTGGTAAAATGGAAGTCCGCGACAAAGAAGGCCTGATTATCCTCACCGGAAATGTCTCGGTCAAACAGGGCGATATTATCCTGCGCGCAGGGCGTATGCAGGTGCATACCGGCAAAAATAAAGGCGGCGACGATAAAGCCAAAGGCGGTATCGGGGGCTTGAGCGGTTCGGGTCTGAATGCCGGTGGCATTGACAAGATCGAAGTGGACGGCAAAGTCTATCTGAAATCGGGAACACAGGTCGCCACCGGTGATGCGGGCACTTATGATGCAAAATCGCAGACCATGGTACTGACCGGCCAGAAAGTTGTGCTGTCTGACGGCGATAATATTGCAAGCGGCTGCAAGCTGACCGCCAATACCCAGACCGGCAAAGCTTTTCTTGAAAGCTGCAAGGGGCAGTCGGGTCGCGTTTCGATTATTCTTTCGCCGAAAAGCGAGTAAGCTTTTTACACTGGCTGCGCCGGGATGACATTATCTGAGCGCGACAATGTGATAATTGAATGAACTGCAGCAGTTTACAGGCATTGGCAGTATCGTAAATTGCGCTGCATTAAAGTGAATCTAAGGTGCCGCGCTTCCGTCAGGCAAGCAGGCATTGAAGCGTATCCCGGAAATGTGAAGCGATTTTCGGATAAGATATGCGTAAAAACAAAGGGATAGAGCATTTCCTACGGTAAAGAATAAACCGGAAATGCTTTGAATAACCTGTCTGGAGCGCCATTGTCTTCTTCAAACGCCCAAGCTGAATCCGAATTGAATGAAGCGGCCGCTGAGATGGCGGCTGATTTGCAGGCACAGCCGGCCGTTGACGGCGAGCGTCCGCCGCAGGCGATTTCCCGTCTCAAGGGTACGCTGGTTGCGCGCAATATCAGCAAGAGCTATCGCGGCCGTCAGGTTGTTAACGGCGTGTCTTTCGGTGTGCGATCGGGCGAGGCTGTGGGCATTCTGGGGCCGAATGGTGCCGGTAAAACCACCTGTTTTTATATGGTGACAGGGCTGGTACCGGTGGATAGCGGCACGATTGAAATTGACGGCTTTGACGTCACATCCATGCCGATGTATCGCCGTTCGCGTCTGGGCATCGGCTATCTCCCGCAGGAAGCTTCGATTTTCCGCGGCCTGTCGGTCGAGGACAATATCAAGGCGGTTCTGGAGGTGGTTGAGAAAGACCGCAAGAAACGCGCCATTGAGCTGGATGCGCTGCTGGAAGAGTTTCATATTACCCATTTGCGCAAGGCGCAGGCCATTTCCCTGTCGGGCGGTGAGCGCAGGCGTCTTGAAATTGCCCGTGCTTTGGCATCGCGGCCGAATTTCATGCTGCTGGATGAACCTTTTGCCGGTGTAGACCCGATTGCGGTTGCCGATATTCAGCAATTGGTGCGTCATCTGACCAGTCGTGGTATCGGTGTGCTGATTACCGATCATAATGTGCGTGAGACGCTCGGCCTGATTGACCGCGCCTATATCATCCATGCCGGTCAGGTGCTGACCCACGGGCGGCCGAAAGAGATTGTCGATAATCCGGATGTGCGCCGTCTTTATCTCGGCGATCAATTTACGCTCTGACAATGCGAATCTTTTTGATTTTATTGTAGATTCGCGCGTAAGCGGCAACGCCGTGCGCGGTGCGTTTTTCCGGTCGGTGCGGCTGACAGGCACTTGGCGGCGCTGATATAGCGATAAATTGCGGATGCGCTTATATAGGCACTGATTGTGGCAATCAAAGAGCCTGCCCGCTATTCTTTCGTCTCTTGCAAAGTTTATTTTATTTTATGCGTCTTCGCTTTGCGCAACGCGTCAGCTTGTGATTAGATTGACGTGTTCGAATATAGACAGCGAGGTACTGCCATATGAATCTCCGCGTTTCAGGTAAACATATGGACATTGGTGATGCTTTCCGCGCCCGGATTGAAGATCGTGTCCGTGATGCTGTTGGCAAATATTATGAAGGTGGCTATTCCGGCACAATTACAGTCGTCAAATCAGGATCCCGTTTTAATACGGATTGCACGTTACATCTGGATACCGGAGCGACTTTGCAGTCTTCCGCCGAAGCGCAGGATCCGCAGTTTTCGTTTGATGCTGCAGCTGAAAAACTGGATACGCGTTTGCGCCGCTATATGCGCCGCCTCAAATCCCGTTCGCTTGTACAATCCGCCCGCAATAATTATCAGGACATCGCCTATAGTGTGGTGGCACCGGCACCCGATGAGGATGAAGATCTGCCGGATGATTATGCACCAACGGTTGTCGCCGAATCTTCGGTTTCCCTGCGCACGCTCAGCGTAGCCAGCGCTGTGGTGGAACTGGATCTGACCGAACATCCGGTGCTCGTATTCCGCAATGCAGGCAGCGAAGAGGTGAATATTGTCTATCGCCGTCCTGACGGTAATATCGGCTGGATTGACCCGTCCCGTGCGGCGCGTCAGTCATAAGATTATAAAGCGCTTTTGTGCGTAACTGCTCTGATTATTTCAGCGCCGCATATGCAATCCGGCATATGCGGCGCTGTTTTTTATATGCCGCTTGAAAAATAAGGCAGGGGCGCTGCTGACTGCAGTTTTATGCAGGATTTTTAGTTTAACTAATTGAATTTTCATGAAAATATTGCGCTAATATATGTAAGTTTTTATGTGTTTCGTTTTTTATGCCTTTTGTATGATTTCTTCACGCTATCTTATGATAGGAATTCCGGCGTGACTGGTGTAGTCTGCTTGGAAACTTATATATACGGCCAGTTGAGGCTTGTGTTTTGTACACTTTTTTG
Organism: Pseudochrobactrum asaccharolyticum; assembly: GCA_040392545.1. GTDB lineage: Bacteria > Pseudomonadota > Alphaproteobacteria > Rhizobiales > Rhizobiaceae > Pseudochrobactrum > Pseudochrobactrum asaccharolyticum_A. The sequence goes on from JBEBVV010000005.1 coordinate 127,261, forward strand.
ATTTTTATTTGTGAGTGAAATCAATGTGTTGTGCATTTTGTGCGTGAAAACTGTGCGTAGAATCGCGAATTTGACTTGAGTATCTGTTGAATGGGCAGTAGATCACTGCACCTCCCGGTTACGGAGATTAATACTCCGCATGAGAGAAGGAATGGAGAAAATGGATCTTAGCGATCTGGTTCAGCCAGGGGCGATTATCCCTTCGCTGAAGGCAAGCTCCAAGAAGCAATTATTGCAGATCTTGGCTGAGAAGGCTGCCGAACTCACAGGTCTTCCCGAACGTGAAGTTTTTGAAACTGTGACCCAGCGTGAACGACTGGGATCGACCGGTGTCGGCAACGGCATCGCGATACCGCATGGCAAATTGCCGAATATTACCAAAATTACCGGCGTATTCGCACGTCTTGAGCAGCCGGTGGATTTTGAAGCTCTGGATGATCAGCCGGTTGATCTGGTTTTCCTGCTGCTTGCACCGGAAAATGCAGGCGCGGATCATTTGAAGGCGCTGTCCCGTATTGCGCGTCTGTTGCGCGATCCGGATATGGTGGCCAAGCTGCGCGGTACTGTTGATGCGCAGGCATTGCATTCATTTTTGATTGCGCCGCCTGCCTCCAATGCTGCCTGAAAAGCAGATACCCGCAGTTAAAGCGGGCTGGACTGACTAAAACAATGCCGCGTCTGCCACCAGCAGCGCGGCATTGTTTATTTTAAAACTTAATATTTTTAAAGTGCATTCGTAAAAAGAAAACAGCTTGCAGGCAAATGCACACACCGGATTATTAAAAATATCAGGACACGGACATGCTTATTTTGAAAGCAATGATTTATGTCACCAGTCCTCAGGGGCTTTTGGTCTTTGAGGAGCCTGCGTCACCCCATATTGGTTTGCAGATACCGGGTGGAACGATTGAGCCGGGGGAAGAGCCGCTTATTGCTGCTGGCCGTGAATTATATGAAGAGACCGGCCTTGTCACAGACAAAGAGCTGCATTTTTTGGGGTCACTGGATGCCACACTGAAAAAGAGCGGCAGATCTGTAATGCGCCGTTACTATTATCATATAGATTTTGAAGGACAGTATCCGGAAAGCTGGGAGCATTATGAAATGCACCCGTCAGATGGCGGTGAGCCAATCCTGTTCCGGTTGTTCTGGTTACCCTTTCAGGATGTACGGCAACATCTGCATCATAATATGGCGGAATTGTTCCATCATGTGCCGCATCGCGGGTTATAAAATTAAACCCGCCTGACGGATCAGGCGGGTGATGGAACATTGAAGTTCAGGGCACACATCCTGCGATGTGGCGATCTCAGAGCAATGCGCCTGAAGCAATGCACCTGACCGGGCGCATGCGCTTAATGCAGCATGACTGTGTGCAGTTCATGCTCCTGTGCGCCAGCCAATGCTGTGGCGCGCATGTCGGACAGCATGATCGGTGTGCCGCTTGCGCCGAAGAGTGCCCAGAGTTCCATGCCCGGAGCCATAGGCGGCAGAGCCGGAAAACGACGGGAGAGGTCATCGGAGCGGACTTTGCGCAAATAAGCGATTTCACCTTCGCCGAGATGGGCAAATTCAAATTCTGTGAAGATGTGTTTGTCAGCAGTCATTTTAGGCCTCCTGTCTTGACGGCTCAAAAGTGACGCCGCCTGTCGAGAGCAGATGTAATTGCATTCTATCCGCAGATAATGCTGCAATTACGATGCTGATTATAACAGCGAACTTCTTAAAGTTCTTTTATAATCATCTTGAGTTCCGTTTGCCCCGCTTTTCATGGGACTGCGGAAAATTTCCGGACGCTTATTCTTTCACACTTATATTAATACGTTTGACAAGGCGCTCCGGTTCCGGCCTGTCGAGATCAATCGACAATAAACCGTTTTTCAGTTCCGCACCGATAACGCGCATCCCGTCAGCCAGCACAAAAACACGCTGGAACTGGCGTGCGGCAATGCCGCGATGCAGATATTCCCGTTCGGTTTCGTCTGTTTGGCGTCCGCGGATCACCAGCTGGTTATCTTCGGTGGTCACTTCAAGGTCATCATCAGAGAAACCGGCAACAGCAAGGGTTATGCGCAGTTTTTCCGGAAGCGGCTGCTCCTGATCTGATGACGGGCTGCGCAATCTTTCGATATTATAAGGCGGATAGCCGTCACCGGATTTGGCGATGCGTTCCAGCGTCTTTTCCATCGTATCGAAGCCCAGCAGCAGCGGGCTGGAAAAAGGTGTAATTCTGGTCATTGTTCAGTCCTTGTAAAGCGACCGGTAATTTGCGGGAAAACCCGTAACGGCATTTTCCTTAAACTTTATATGGCTTGGCAAAAGCGCCACTTCAAGTGCCTTTGCAATTATGTGCACGGCTGCGTTTTTCGCAAAGCGCATATTTGCGCAAGATTGGGGGCTGAAAATATTTTCACATTATTTATAGTGCCGCATCAGAATTGCAGCGAATTTCGCATGGAACGGCATATTTAAAATGAAAGGACAGGCAGGCATGGCCCGCAAAATTATTATTGATACAGATCCGGGGCAGGATGATGCTCTGGCGATTTTGCTGGCACTGGCAAGCCCTGAACTGGATGTGCTGGGTATTGTGGCCGTTGCCGGTAATGTGCCTTTGCCGCTCACCCAGAATAACGCGCTGAAAATTGCCGAACTGGCCGGAAAGCCGCAGACAAAAATCTATGCCGGTGCCTGCAAGCCGCTGATCCGCCCGCTGGTCACTGCCGAAGAAGTGCATGGCCGCACAGGATTGGATGGCCCCGATCTGGCGGAACCGGTGATGCAGTTGCAGCCGCAACATGGTGTGGATTTCATCGTTGAAACAGTGTTGCGCGAAGAAAAAGGCAGTGTCACGCTTTGCGCTCTCGGCCCTTTGACCAATATTGCGCTGGCCTTAAACAAGGCGCCGGAGATTGCCTCCCGCATTCAGGAAATCGTGCTGATGGGCGGCGGTTTCTTTGAAGGCGGTAATATTACGCCGACTGCCGAGTTTAATTTTTATGTCGATCCGGAAGCTGCCAAAGTGGTTTATGAAGCCGGTGTGCCGATTGTGATGATGCCGCTGGATGTCACGCATAAAGCGCTGACAACGGCAAAGCGCATTGAGGCTTTCCGTGCGCTTGGCAACAAGGTAGGCGATGCCTGCGTGGCGATGCTGGAATTTTTCGAGCGCTTTGATGAGGAAAAATACGGCACGGATGGCGGCCCGCTGCATGACCCGAACGTCATCGCCTATCTTCTGAAGCCGGAGCTTTATTCCGGTCGTCATTGCAATGTGGAAATTGAAACTGCATCCCCGCTATGTCTTGGCATGTCGGTGATTGACTGGTGGGGCGTGACCAAGCGTCCGAAAAACGCGCTCGTCATGCGCGATGTTGATCATGAAGGCTTTTTCACCTTGCTGACCGAGCGTATCGCAACGCTCTGATCCGCAAAGTCATATTGGGAAAGCCGGACTATCATGGCTGATAGTCCGGCTTTTTTTATCAGGCAACATCTGCCGCATAAGGAATGGAAGGCTGTGCACCGGTCTTAAGGCAGGCAAGCGAGGCAGCCTTGGCAGCACGCTCACAGGCTTCACGCAAGGTCAAACCACTGTCGAGACCGGCAGCGAGATAACCGCAGAATGTATCACCGGCACCCACAGTATCGACCGGTTTGATCTGCATGGCAGGCAGGCTGTAATGCTCGTCTGGTGTTGCAACCATAACGCCCTGCGCACCGAGGGTCACAATCACTGTGCGGCCGTAATGCTCGGCAAAGTCGATCATTCTTTCCTGACGGTCGGCACCGGAAAGTTCCAGCTGAACACTGGCAAGGTCAAATTCGGTTTCATTGGCGATAATAATATCAGCGCGCGGCAGCAGGCTTGCCGCATCATCCCGCCACGGGGCGATATTGAGAATGCAGGTGGTTTCGCTGGTTTCAGACATGGCAATGGCTTTTTCCAGTGCAGACAGCGGAATTTCCATCTGCAACAAGAGATAGCCGCCATCGAGATCCGCCACATTCACATCATCTTCTGTCACCAGACCATTGGCGCCCGGAATAACGATAATCGTATTTTCACCGCTGTCTTCCACGGTGATCAGGGCAATGCCGGTTGCCGGTCCGCGTGTGGCAACGCGCGACAGATCAACGCCGTCTGCACGCAGCAGCGCCACAGCCTGCGCGGCAAAAGCATCATTGCCGACCGCTCCGACCATACGCACCGGCACACCGGCGCGTGCTGCGGCCAGTGCCTGATTGGCGCCCTTGCCGCCTGCTGCGGTGCTGAATTCCCGTCCGGTCAGGGTTTCACCGGGTTCAGGCAGTTTGGGGCTGCGGGCGATGAGGTCAAAATTAATCGAACCGATAATCGTAATCATAAAAAATCCGGTGTTAGAGGAAGGATATAGCCGCACTGGTCAGTGGCGGCTGCGGCTCAGAGCATTGGTAAAAGCCGTTGCGAAATTTTCGCGGTCATCCGGCGGTAAAAAACTGCCGATTTCCAGTATTTTGCCATCGCTGCTCAGCTGCATCTGGGTAATGCCGATATCATCTTTGCGGGTAATGTGAAACCGTGTCCGGAAAGGATTAAAGCGATAGGCACGAATTCGGCCGGAAGCCGAGATTTTTCTGATCTGCACCTGTTCGCGGGAAACCGAGATTTCCTCGCGCTGCCGCGCGGCATAATAATTGACACGAAAGGCGAGATAAATCAGGGCAATATCCAGACCAAACAGCCCGATAACTGGCCATGCACCGATTTGCATAAAGACCATGCCGATACAGGCCCAGAGCAGCAGCAGGCTTAAAATCAGAATCTGAAAGCCGCGCGCGCTTAACGAGCGGTAGGGCAGTAATGTTGCGCTAAAAAACTGTGCGCCGAAAGCGTCCGGATCAGCACCGTCCGGATGGTAAGGTGCATTCATGGCAATATCTCTGTTATCCGCATGGTTTTCGCGCCTGAAACAAATATCTGGGGCGGCTTAAAATACCGGCTGCGGCAAGCTTGCAGATAGGCTTATTGATTTTAGCTTACTATATAAATGCCATGCAGAACAACCAGATCAATTCAACCGCAAAATCCCAGCGCCGTGTGAGCGGCACGCTTTATACGCCGGCAGAAATCCATGAGATTTTCCGGCGTTTTTCTGTGCAGCGGCCGGAGCCGAAGGGCGAGCTTGAGCATGTGAATGTTTTCACATTGCTTGTTGCAGTGGTGCTGTCGGCACAGGCGACCGATGCAGGCGTCAATAAAGCAACACGGGCTTTGTTTGCCATTGCCGATACGCCGCAGAAAATGCTGGATCTGGGTGAAGAGACTGTGGGGGATTATATCCGCACAATCGGTCTGTGGCGCAATAAAGCCAAGAATGTCATTCTGCTTTCCAAAGCGCTGATTGATCATTATGGCGGTGAGGTTCCGGGTAACCGCGATGCGCTGATAACGCTGCCCGGTGTCGGGCGTAAAACCGCCAATGTGGTGCTGAATATGGCATTCGGCCAGCCGACAATGGCGGTGGATACGCATATTCTGCGCATAGGCAACCGCATCGGTCTGGCGCCTTATAAGACACCGGATGAGGTTGAGGCCAAGCTGGTGAAGATCATTCCGGCAGAATTTATGATGCATGCCCATCACTGGCTGATCCTGCATGGCCGCTATGTTTGCAAAGCCCGCACGCCGGATTGCAAAAACTGCGTCATTGCCGATATTTGTAAATCCGCGCAGAAAACCAATGCGATCCCCGCACCATTGGTGCGTCTTGAAGATTAACTCCGCGCGATTATCTGGCGCAATGCGGCAGTATGCAGACAGGCAATGCGCATGAAACCTCGGAACCTGATTGGTCTTACAGTGGGGCAGGGAGCGGATGAGACGGTTTCTTGTCGCTCAGCGCTTTATGCAGATGCACCATCATGGCAGCCGCAAAGAGCGGTGTCAGCAAATTTACCAGTGGCACAGCCATAAAAGCAGCAATCACCAGACCGGCCATGAATATGGTGATGCGATGCTGTGCGCGAAAAGCTTTGGCACCGGCTTCACCGCGATAGCGCATAGCGGCAAATTCAAAAAATTCCCGCCCCAGTAAATAGCCATTGACGATGAAAAAGGCGATCAGATTAACGCCCGGTATCAGTAGCATCAAAAGTGCCAGCACATTGCCGAGAAGCACAATCAGCAGGAATTTGAGGGAATAAATAACAGAACGCATGACAGGCATCGGCGTGCCTGCGGGATCATTGCTGTAATCCTCACGCTCGATAATCTCTGCCACATCATCGAGAAATAAGCCTGCAACAAGGGCTGTCACCGGTGCGATCAGAAAAGCCAAGAGCAATGCCAGAATAAGCCCCGCCGCAATGGCTGCAAACAGGCCGAGCCAGCTTGTCCAGTCCGGCATTGCGGGCAATACGGTTTCAAACCACGGCCATGCCAGCCAGAAAAAGGCCTGCCGCAGCAAAGCCCATAAAGCAATCAGCACCAGAAATGTCAGCCCGAGCGACTTCCACAAAACAGAACGGAATTCCGGTGTGGGCAGGCGGTACAGGGCTGTAAGGGCGGCAGAAAGGATCATTCAGGCTCCGTTGCTTGATCGGTGCACCGGTTTAGGCCGGTGAATTTTAGATAGGCAGCCGCAATGCAGACGGCAAGGTGGCAGAGTTTACAGTGATCAAATCTGCGCTCAACTCTGGAAAAAATATCTTGCAGCGATTAAAGCTGTTGGCGGCAATGATGCCGGTCGCATGATTATGCTGCCTCCGCGAGATTTACATGGGAGTGAAGACCATTTCTGTCGCCAAATATGATGTATTGTGTATCGGTAATGCGATTGTCGATATTATTTCCCGTACGGAAGATGATTTTCTGGTTGCGAACGGCATTATCAAAGGTGCCATGAACCTGATCGACGGTGAGCGGGCGGAACTGCTTTACGACCGTATGGGGCCGGCTATTGAGGCCTCCGGCGGCAGTGCAGGCAATACGGCGGCAGGCGTTGCCAGTCTTGGCGGGCGTTCCGCTTATTTCGGCAAAGTGGCGATGGACCATCTTGGCAAGGTCTATGCCCATGATATTCGCGGGCAGGGTGTGGCTTTTGACACGCCGCCTTTGCAGGATGGTGCGCCGACCGCCCGTTCCATGATTTTTGTGACACCGGACGGCGAGCGTTCGATGAATACCTATCTTGGTGCCTGTGTGGAACTGAGCATTGAAGATATTGAAAGCTCCAAGGTCAGTGACGCACAGGTTACCTATTTTGAAGGCTATTTGTGGGATCCGCCACGCGCCAAGGAAGCCATTGTGCTGGCGGCAAAAATTGCTCATGAGCACGGCCGCGAAGTGGCGATGACCTTGTCTGATCCTTTCTGCGTTGACCGTTACCGCGACGAATTTCTTGAATTAATGCGCTCAGGCACCGTTGATATTGTGTTTGCCAATGAGGCAGAGGTGAAGTCGCTTTATCAGACTGCATCTTTTGAAACCGCGCTTGAAGCCCTGCGCGCCGATTGCAAACTGGCCGCTGTGACCCGCTCGGAACTGGGCTCGGTGATCATGCGTGGCAATGAAACCGTGCAGGTGGATGCTATCGAGATTGATGCGCTGGTGGATACAACCGGTGCCGGTGATCTCTATGCTGCCGGTTTCCTCTATGGCTATACCAATGGCTATAATCTGGAAGAATGCGGCAAGATCGGCTCGCTTGCCGCCGGTATTGTCATTCAGCAGATCGGCCCGCGTCCGCAGAATAATCTGAACGATATTGCTGCTCAGCGCGGTCTTTTGAAAGCATAATTTAAAACCGGTTGATATGCCTCCCGATCATGATTTCAGATGTCGGGAGGCCGTTTCAGGGAGCATGACGCTCTCTTTTTATTCATCGCGCACAATACCGTCGCGTTTCAGTTCTTCTTCCGTGCGTCCGCGCCGTGCTTTATGGGCAGGCAGCATCCAGCCATATTGTAGCGCTCCGCCGCGGATTAAAAAGGCAAGCCCCGCACCGCTGAGCACCGATGACAGCGCCGGAGCCCCTGCCGCATCAAGTGCCACAAAACAGCAGGCACCGGCGAGAGCGGCAGAAATATAGATTTCACGGCGCATCAGCACCGATGGCTGGCCGGACATAATATCGCGCATCACACCGCCCAGCGTTGCAGTGAAAACACCGGCAACAATGGAAACCCATGCATTGAAGCCCAGTTGCAGGGCTTTTTCAGCCCCCATCACGCAGAATGTCGCCATACCCACAGCATCAAGCCACAGCAGAATGCGATAGCGTGATTCAACACGATGCGCGGTAAAATAAACAATGATGGCGGCTGCCGTGCCGATCAGCAGATAAAGCGGCTCGCGCACCCAGTTCACCGGTGTATTGCCCAATACCAGATCGCGCACCGTACCGCCGCCGACGGCAGTCATATTGGCGAGAAAGATAAAACCGATAATATCCAGACGACAGCGCGATGCGGCCAGCGCGCCGGTTGCTGCAAAAACAAAGACACCCCCGTAGTCGAGAACATCGATAAGTGTCATGTTTTTCCTCCGCTTCCGCAGGTATCCCGACCTGCTTCATACCGGCTCCGCCCGGCAGTCTTCATGCATCTTTATGCATATTGATCAGATTTTGCTCAATAAAAAGCGGACGCAGAGATTAATCTGCGCCCGTTTTTTATGTCGTTGATCATGCCTTACGGCCGGTAAGGCATATTTTATCCGCTTATTCGGCTTTCGGGCCGCCGCGGGAAACGCCGACCATCGCCGGACGCAGAACGCGGTCGCCAATGGCATAGCCGGTCTGCACAACCTGAACCACTGTATTATTCGGCACTTCAGGATTTGGCACTTCAAACATGGCCTGATGGAAATTCGGGTCGAATTTCTGACCTTCCGGCGACAATTTGGTAACGCCGTGGCGTTCCAATGCATTGAGCATGGCGCGTTCTGTCATTTCCACGCCTTCGGCCAATGCCTTGAAGCCTGTATCATCAACCAGTGCATCCGCAGGGATAGCATCCAGCGCGCGGCGCAGATTGTCGGAAACCGAAAGCATGTCGCGGGCAAAATTCGTGGTCGCATAAGTGCGTGCGTCCTGAATTTCACGGGCGGTGCGCTTACGCAGATTTTCCATATCCGCAGCCAGACGCAGCAGCTGGTCTTTCAGCGCATTGTTTTCAACCTGCAATTCAGCCAGCGGGTTCACAGCATCTTCCGCGGCTGCATCATCTTCCGCAGCCTCGGCAACGGCTTCATCCTTGCGCGCTTTCAGAAAATCATCAGCGGCACGCTTCAGAGCATCACGGTCACGCGGATTATTCAGATCGCGCTGGCCAAGATCCGGGGTTTCGCTGTTTTTGTTTTCGTCAGCCATTCTTCTCTTCCGTCTTGAATCATATTGTTTGGGATATCGAGGTTTGTGTCCTGAAAATCAAGACCACCATCTGTTCTGCCGGTAAAATAACCGGATTATTCCGGTTTCATCCCCGCAGCAGGCGTGAAACCAGCGAGGCGGTATAATCCACCATCGGTACGATGCGGGCATAATTGAGCCTTGTCGGGCCGATAACGCCCAATGCGCCAACCACCCGTTGTTCTGAATCGCGGTAAGGGGCAACCACCAGCGACGAGCCGGACAGGGAAAATAATTTGTTTTCCGAACCGATAAAAATCCGCACACCGGAACCGGCTTCGGCAAGATCAAGCAGTTGGATCATGCCTTCCTTGGTTTCAAGATCATCAAATAACAGCCGCAGCCGTTCCAGATCATCCTGCGCGGAAATATTCTCCAGAAGATTGGAGCGCCCGCGCACGATCAGCCGTGTTTGCTGGTCATTGGCGGCACCGCTCCACACAGCGAGCCCCTGTTCCACCAGATGCTGGGACAGGGTGTCGAGCGCCTGACGCGTTTCTTCCCGCAGGCTTTCAATCTGGCTTCGTGCTTCTACGAGTGTCTTGCCGTGAATATGGCTGTTGAGAAAATTCGAGGCCTCAATCAGCTGCGATGCAGTGACACCGGCAGGCAGGTCAATAATGCGGTTTTCCACATCGCCGCTTTGGGTAACCATCACCGCCAAAGCGCGTGTCGGATCAAGGCGCACAAATTCAATATGTTTCAGCGCACCTTCGGCTTTGGTGGCCAGTACCAGACCGGCACCGCGTGACAGGCCGGAAAGGATCTGGCTTGCCTCGGTCAGCACATGTTCGACGGAATTATTATGTCCTGCGGCACGAACCTGATGCTCAATACTGTTGCGCTCTGCGGCGGGCAGATCGCTCACTTCCATGAAAGCATCGACAAAAAACCGCAAGCCCAATTGGGTCGGCATACGACCGGCAGAAATATGCGGTGAATAAACCAGCCCCAGATGTTCCAGATCACTCATCACATTGCGGATGGTGGCCGGAGACAGAGATAATGGCAGCAAACGTGACAAGTTGCGGGAGCCGACCGGCTCACCGTCATTCAGATAGCTTTCAACAATGCGCTGGAAAATATCGCGCGAGCGCTGATCCAGCACCTGTAAAGGGGCATGCAGATTTTCAGCACGCTCTGATCTGATCATTCGTTCGTTTGCTCCGTTGCTAAGCAATATATAGGCTATTGATAAGCAGGGGCAAAGGGTAAGGGGTGTTGTTTACAGGTGAATGTTACGTTTTTCCTTTAAATTTGGCCTGTTCAGTACAGAGTGGTTTATTTAAAACCACTCTGTCTCTTTGCTTGACGCAGTTTAGGACGGAAAACCGGTTCCACTTTTCCTGAAACTGCTCTAGAAGCAGGATAAGTGCCTTGCAGAGGCGTTATCAGATTATTGTCAGGCTGTGATTATCCTAATGCGCAGCCTTGTTTTAAAAGGAAAATCCATGCGTCCATCCAAACGCGCTCCGGACGAAATGCGTGCAGTGTCTTTTGAACGCGGCATTTCCAAACATGCGGAAGGCTCTTGCCTCGTCAAGTTCGGGGATACGCATGTGCTTTGTACCGCCAGCCTTGAAGAAAAAGTGCCGGGCTGGATGCGCAATAGCGGCAAAGGCTGGGTCACAGCGGAATATGGCATGCTGCCACGTTCGACCGGTGACCGTATGCGCCGTGAAGCCGCCAGCGGCAAACAGGGCGGCCGCACACAGGAAATCCAGCGCCTTATCGGCCGCTCTTTGCGTGCCGTTGTTGATATGCAGGCGCTTGGTGAATATCAGATCACTGTGGACTGTGACGTTATTCAGGCTGATGGCGGCACCCGCACCGCAGCGATCACCGGTGGCTGGGTTGCGCTGCATGATTGCCTGCGCTGGATGGAAGCCCGCCAGATGATCAAGGTGGACAAGGTTCTCAAAGATCATGTGGCCGCTATTTCCTGCGGTATTTATGAAGGCGTACCGGTGCTTGATCTGGATTATCCGGAAGATTCATCTGCGCAGACCGATGCCAATTTTGTCATGACCGGTCGCGCCGGTATTGTTGAAGTGCAGGGCACTGCCGAGGGCGAACCGTTTTCCGATGAGGAATTTGCCGCTTTGATGGTGCTGGCACGCAATGGTATCAAGCGTCTCGTTGATCTGCAGAAAATGGCTGTGGCCTGATCCGGTTTTGCGGTTTGCTCTGAATTATCCAATTCAATAATTGGATAATTCACTGAACTGTGAGCGGAAATGATCCGCTTCCTGTTATAAGGAAGACGGGTCATTTTTCTGATTGTGATTATCGAAAGGATATTCATCATGCAGACGCAGCAGTTGCAACCGCAGCAAATACTGGAAACAGCACTTTATGTGCGCGATATAGAAGAAGCGGTACCGTTCTATCAGAACATTCTGGGGCTGGAACTGGCATTGCCCTATAATCAGCGTAATGCATTTTTTCGCTGCGGTGCGGGTGTTGTGTTGCTTTTTAATGCGCAGGAAACCGTAAAACCGGCACCTGAAGGTGCTTTACCGGTGCCGGTACATGGCACAACAGGCGCAGGGCATATGTGCTTTGCCGCCAGCCGTGCGGAAATTGCCGCATGGCGGCAGCATTTTGTGCAGCACGGCATCGGTATTGAGCAGGAATTTGACTGGCCGAACGGTGCGCGCTCGCTTTACATCCGCGATCCTTCCGGTAATTCACTGGAATTCGCAGAACCGAAATTATGGACGAAAACCGGATAATGGAACACACTATGAGAGCGCTGGAAAAAGGTCGGCTGGTTGTTGCAAGTCACAATGCAGGCAAGCTGAGAGAGATTGCAGATCTGATCGGGCCGTTTGGTTTTGAAACCCAGTCTGCCGGTGAGCTCGGTCTGCCGGAGCCGGATGAAACCGGTACGACTTTTGAAGAAAATGCCTATATCAAGGCCTTTGCCGCAGCGGAAGCAACCGGCCTTCCGGCGCTTTCCGATGATTCCGGCATGATGGTGGATGCGCTGGACGGTGATCCGGGCGTTTACACTGCCAATTGGGCAGAACTGCCGGATGGCAGCCGTGATTTTGTTATGGCTATGGGTAAGGTTTTGGACAAGCTGGAAGCCAAAGGCGCAGTGCAGCCGGAACAGCGCAAAGCGCGTTTCGTCTCGGTGATCTGCCTGTGCTGGCCGGATGGTCATGCGGAATATTTCCGTGGTGAAGTGGAAGGTCAGGTGGTCAGCCCGCGCGGTTCCGACGGTTTCGGTTTTGACCCTTTGTTCCTGCCGGATGGCTATGACAAGACTTTCGGCGAAATGATTGCGACGGAAAAACATGGCTGGAAGCCGGGTGATCAGCATGCCTTGTCGCACCGCGCACGGGCATTCAAGCTTTTTGCTGAAGCGAAGCTCGGCGTCAGCTCTGAAGCAGGTGTGAACTGATGCAATCCCTGTTTGCGGCCGGAACTGCCGGTAGTTTCCCTTCAGGCACTTTGGCCGCAGCAAGCCCGCTGCCTGTTTTGCAGGCAGACGGGGATCATGCTTTCGGTATTTATCTGCACTGGCCGTTTTGCATGGCCAAATGCCCTTATTGCGATTTCAACTCGCATGTGCGCCATCAGCCGGTGGATCAGCCGCGCTTTGCGCAGAGCTTTCTGGCTGAAATGGCGACTTTGCGCGAGCGTACAGGGCCGCGCACGGTCACCAGTATTTTCCTTGGCGGCGGCACGCCGTCGCTGATGCAGCCGCAGACTGTCGGCGCTTTGCTGGACGGTATCGCCAAATATTGGTCTGTGGCCGAGAATATCGAGGTCACATTGGAAGCCAATCCGACCAGTGTGGAAGCCGACCGTTTTCGCGGCTATCGTGCCGCCGGTGTCAATCGTGTGTCGCTCGGTGTGCAGGCGCTGAATGACCGTGATCTGAAGCGGCTCGGACGGTTGCATTCCGTGGATGAGGCCAAAGTGGCAATCGGTTTGGCACGCGAAATTTTCCCGCGTCTGTCCTTTGATCTGATCTATGCCCGTCCTGACCAGACCATTGCCGCCTGGAATGCGGAACTGCGTGAGGCGGTCGCATTGGCTGCTGATCATTTGTCGCTTTATCAGCTGACAATTGAAGAAGGCACACAATTCTATAATCTCTGGAAGGCAGGCAAGCTGACCACGCCGGAGCCGGACCATGCCGCAGCGCTTTATGAAGAAACGCAGCGCGTGACGGCGGAGTTGGGTCTGCCTGCCTATGAGATTTCCAATCATGCGGTGAAGGGGCGTGAGTCCCAGCATAATCTGGTCTATTGGCGCTATGGCGAATATGTCGGCATCGGCCCCGGTGCCCATGGGCGCTTCCGTGAAAATGCGATGCGCACGGTTACCATTACCGAAAAACACCCTGAAACCTGGCTCGACAAGGTTGAGGCGCAGGGGCACGGTATTGTTGAAGAAGAATATCTGACACCGGAACAGGAAGGCGATGAATTCCTGATGATGGGCTTGCGGCTGAAAGAGGGCGTTGACCTCAACCGCTATCAAAAACTGACCGGCCATGGTTTGAACCCGCAACGGCTGGAGCAGCTTTTGGGACAGGGCCTGCTGGAACTGCGCGATGAGCGCTTCTTGCGGGCAACGCCGGATGGTGCTTTGCTGCTCAATACGCTGGTCGCTGAACTTACTGCTTGAACAGGAGCATGATTCCGAAAAGTGGCAACCGGTTTTCGGATAAAATCATGCTTAAATGAAGGATAGAGTGTGGAAGACAATTTACAGGATGCACGCAGCTATGTGGTGGGCGAGAAGAGCTTTCGTGCCCGTCCGGTCGAACCTGCGCTTTATATTGTCGCCACGCCGATTGGTAATCTCGGCGATATAACCCTGCGCGCGCTGGAAGTGCTGGCTTCCGTTGATATGCTGGCCTGTGAGGATACGCGCGTGACCCGCGTATTGCTCAATCGTTTTGCGATTTCCCGCCGTCCGTTTGCCTATCATGAACATAATGCCGCTGAGGCAGGGCCGAAAATTCTGGAAGCACTGGCTGCGGGCAAAAGCGTAGCACTTGTGTCCGATGCCGGTACGCCGCTGGTGTCCGATCCGGGTTATCGTCTGGTCGAGGAAGCCCGCAATGCCGGTTATAAAGTGGTGCCGGTGCCCGGTGCTTCTGCGGTAATGGCGGCTTTGATGGCCTCCGGCCTGCCGACGGACAGTTTCATGTTTTGCGGTTTTCTGCCACCCAAACAGGGGCAGCGCCGCAACAAGCTGGAAACCTATAAGACCATTGATACGACACTGATCTTTTTTGAATCGCCCAATCGTGCGGCTGATACATTGCAGGATATGGCTGCGGTTTTTGGTGCTGACCGTCCTGCCGCTTTGTGCCGTGAATTGACCAAAGCCTATGAGACATTTTCAACCGCGACTTTGGGTGCGTTGTGCGAGCAATATGACGGTGAAGACCGTATTCGCGGAGAGGTGGTGCTGCTTGTGGGTGCGCCTTTGCAAAATACAGCGCCGGTGACCGAGCAGGATATTGACGCGCTGCTGACATCGCTTGCACAGGAGCTTTCCCCTTCCAAAGCAGCGGGTGAGGCTTCGCGTATGACCGGAAAATCCAAAGGCGAACTTTATCAGCGCCTGATGGCGTTAAAGGCGCAAAAATAATGGGGGCATTCCGTGAGAAGAAGCAACAGGCATTTTCTCGCGGAATATGGGCGGAGCGTCTGGCGGCTTTTGCCCTGATGCTCAAAGGTTTCCGCATTGTCGAGCGGCGTTATAAAACCCGTTTTGGCGAGATTGATCTGATCGCCAGACGCGGCAGGCTGGTGCTGATCGTTGAGGTAAAAGCACGCAGCTCCGTTGAAGCGGCAATGGAAGCCGTAAACAGCAGCAATTTACAACGCATTGAGGCGGCGGCTGATCACTGGCTGGCGCGCCAGCCCGATCATGCCAGGCTGTGTTTGCGGCTTGATCTCATCGCGGTGCTGCCGCGCCGTTGGCCGGTGCATATACCGGCGGCTGTGAGCTTCCGGAACTAAATTTCACGAAATTTGCAAAACACGGAAAAGCGATGCGGTGTCTGTCATCCGCAGACAAGCCTGTTTCTTATCTGTTTTGGCAGAATGGGAGATACTCAGCACAATCTTTTAACCCTTGTGAAAGGTGCCGATTGTGCAGGCGCAGCAAACCAGATTAACGGCTTTTCCGGCTTTCTTCCGCGTGGACAGCGCGGCAGTGCTGATTGTCGGCGGTGCTGCGGAAGCGCTGAATAAAGCACGCCTTGTTGCGCAAACCACAGCGCAGATCCGCATTGTGGTGCCGGAAGGGGATGCACCGGAGCCTGATCTGGTGCAGTTTGTGCTGGATGGCGGCTATCATTTGCGCACCGGCGCTTTGCAGGACAATGATTTCACAAGTGTGAAACTGGCTTTTGTTGCCAGTGGTGATGCGGAACGGGATGCTGTCATTGCCGCGCAAATCAGAGCACGCAATATTCCGGTGAATGTGGTCGACAGGCCATATCTGTGTGATTTTCTGACACCGGCTTTGGTGGCCTATGCACCGGTTGCGATTGCCATTGGCACGGAAGGCGCAGGGCCGGTTCTGGCGCAGAAATTGCGCCGCGAGATCAGCGCCGCCCTCTCACCCCGCCTTGGCATTCTGGCGCAACTGGCCGCAGATTACCGCGAAAAAGCCGAACGCATTTTGGCAAAAGGCAGTGCGCGGCGGCGGTTTTGGCACCGGTTTTTTAACGGTGCGGTGGCGCAGGCCGTTGAGCGCGGTGATCTGAAAGCTGCACAGGAACTGGCAGATGATGCGCTGGCCGAGACGGATATAGCCGCCGGATATGTCTGGTTGGTTGGTGCGGGGCCGGGCGCGGAAGACCTTTTGACCCTGCGGGCGCAACGCGTGCTGATGCAGGCCGATATTATCCTTTATGATGCGCTGGTACCGCAGAGCGTGGTGGCGATGGGCAGACGGGATGCCGAGCGCATTGCTGTGGGTAAACGCAAAGGCTGTCATTCCAAAACACAAAGCGAGATCAATGCGCTGCTGGTTACTTTGGCACAGCAGGGCAGGCGTGTGGTGCGGCTTAAATCTGGCGATCCGCTGATTTTCGGCCGTGCAGGGGAAGAAATGGCTGCGTTACGTGCTGCCAATATTGCGTTTGAAGTGGTGCCGGGCATTACCTCGGCGCTTGCTGCTGCTGCCGATATGCATCTGCCGCTGACATTGCGCGGCATTGCCTCCTCGCTGATTTTTACCACTGGTCACGATATGGCGGGCGATGTGCTGCCGGACTGGGCGCGGCTGAGTTTAAGCGGGGCGACCATTGCCGTTTATATGGGGGCAAGTGTTGCCGCTTCGGTGGCGCAGCGGCTGATGGCGGCGGGGCTGCATGAGGATACAGCCGTGGCCGTGGTGGAAAATGCCGGACGGGCAGAGCGCACAATGCTGCACGGCCTTTTAAAAGATCTGGCACATCTGGAACATCATAAAGAGCTGCAGGGGCCGGTGATGGTGATTATCGGCGATGCGGTTGCCGGTGCTTCGCTCGATGAAGCACGCCCGCTTGCGCAGCAACAATTTGCAACGCCGGTGCAGCACAGGCTGCATGCCGGCGAAAAGGAGAAAGCATAATGACGGTCAAGGTTTTGAGTGCCAATCGTCTGAGCGACGGTGTTTCTGTGTGGCTTGCTGCTGACGGCCATTGGGCAAATTCCATTCGCGGTGCCTTGCTGGCACGCCATCCTGAAGCTGTGGCGGCGCTGGAAGCTGCAGGCAAACAGGCCAGCCGTTTTGATGAAGTGGTGGACATTAATCTGGTCGATGTTGAAGAACGTGGCGATCAGCTGTTTCCGGTGCGGTTGCGTGAACGCATCCGCTTGTCCGGCCCCACAATCACGCCGGTGGTACGGCTGCATTCTGTGGCCGGATAGCCTGCGAAAAACCATTGGATTTGCGCGGATCGGGAGGCTGCCTGCATGTATCGCTATGATGAATTTGACCGCGATTTTGTCTTTGCGCGGGTGGCGCAGTTCCGTGATCAGGTGGCACGCCGTTTAAGTGGCGAGTTGAGTGAAGAACATTTCAAACCGCTGCGGCTGATGAACGGCGTTTATCTGCAACTCCATGCCTATATGCTGCGCATTGCCATCCCTTACGGCACTTTGTCGTCCCGTCAGATGCGTAAACTGGCGCATATTGCCCGCGTCTATGATCGTGGTTACGGGCATTTTACAACGCGGCAGAATTTGCAGTTCAACTGGCCGAAACTCACCGATATTCCCGCCATTCTGGAAGAACTGGCCGAGGTGGAAATGCATGCCATCCAGACATCGGGCAACTGCATCCGCAATGTCACAGCCGATCATTTTGCCGGTGCGGCACGGGATGAAGTGGCGGATCCGCGCCCCTATGCCGAGATTTTGCGGCAATGGTCGTCATTGCATCCGGAATTTTCCTATCTGCCACGCAAGTTCAAAATTGCGGTGACAGGCGCTGAAGCTGACCGCGCAGCCATTCAGGTGCATGATATCGGGCTGCATCTGAAAGAGAATATCCAGGGACAGCGCGGCTTTGCGGTTTATATTGGCGGCGGGCAGGGGCGCACGCCAATGATCGCCAAAAAGATACGGGATTTTCTCCCCGAAGCCGATTTGCTGTCCTATATTACCGCCATTGTGCGGGTCTATAATCTTCATGGCCGCCGCGATAATAAATATAAAGCGCGTATCAAAATCCTCGTGCATGAAACTGGGCTGGAGGATTTGCAGGCCCAGATTGAGGCTGAATGGCAGGCGATCAAAGACGGTGAGTTGAAGCTGCCTGACGCTGATATTGCCGCCATCAACGCCTATTTCGCAGCCCCCCGATTGCAGGAACGGGCAGAGGGGCATGGGCTTGTGGCTGCGGCGCGGCACAATGATGCGGCTTTTGCTTCATGGTTTTCCCGTAATGTAACGCCGCATAAACATCCTGATTATGGTGTGGTGACAATCTCGCTCAAAGCTATTGGTGAAATTCCGGGCGATGCATCTGCCGATCAGATGGATATTGTGGCGGAGCTGGCTGAGCGTTTTTCACAAAGTGAAATCCGCGTCAGCCATGAGCAAAATCTGGTACTGCCGCATGTGGCGCTGGCCGATTTGCTTGTGCTTCATGCGCAATTGCAGCGGGCAGGGCTTGCCACAGCCAATGCGGGGCTGATTACCGATATTATCGCCTGTCCGGGGCTGGATTATTGCGCTCTGGCCAATGCCCGCTCTATTCCTGTGGCGCAGCGTATTTCCGAGCGTTTCGGTTCGCAGGCACGTCAGGAAGAAATCGGTGATCTGAAGATCAAAATTTCCGGCTGCATCAATGCCTGCGGTCATCATCATGTCGGCCATATCGGTATTCTCGGCGTGGAGAAAAAAGGCGAGGAGCTTTATCAGATCACGCTGGGTGGTTCGGGGGATGAGCAGACCTCGATCGGTGATATTACCGGTCGTGGTTTTTCGTCGGAAACTGTGGTGGATGCCATTGAAACTGTGGTGAATACCTATCTGGATTTGCGCAACACGCCGCAGGAAAGTTTTCTGCAAACCTATCGCCGTCTGGGTGCGCAGCCGTTTAAAACCGCACTTTATGGCGAGGCGCTCCATGCTGCCTGACCTGCACGAACCGGTCGCAGCCAGAGTGCAGCACCTGAACCGGCTTCATGGCACTGCCGATGCGGCAGCAATCATTGCGGCGGCGATACAGGAATTTGGCGCGGGACTGGCGGCGGTTTCATCCTTTGGCAGTGATTCTGCGGTTTTGCTGCATCTGATTGCGCAAGTGCGGCCGTCGCTGCCGATCCTGTTTTTGCAGACCAACAAGCATTTTCCCGCAACATTGCGCTATCAGGCACAACTGCTGCAGGAATTGGGGCTAACGGATGTCCGTGACCTGTTGCCCGATGCTGCGGCTTTGAAAACCCATGATCCGCTGGGTGCTTTATGTTTAAGCGATAAAGACCGCTGCTGTGATCTGCGCAAAACCCAGCCGCTGGCACAGGGCATTGCACCCTTTCAGGCATGGTTTACGGGGCGCAAGCAGTTTCAGGCGGCAACACGACATGATTTGCCGGTTTTTGAAGCTGTGGGCCAGCATGTGCGTATCAATCCTTTGAGCCGCTGGAGCGCACAGCAACTGGAAACCTATCGTGAAGCGCATCATCTGCCACCGCATCCGCTGGTGGCGCAGGGCTATCGCTCCATCGGCTGCATGCCCTGCACGCGGCCGGTCACGGAGGATGAGGACCAGCGGGCAGGGCGCTGGTCAGGTTCGGGCAAAACCGAATGCGGTATTCATCTGAGCGGGCTTGAACAGCATCTTGCGCCAATCAGCACAAAAGGGGCAGACGCATGACAGAACAGGCAGAATTGCCGGTGCTTTGGACACGCACCGGCGTGCGCACAGATATTTTTACGCCTGTTGAGAGTGTTGAAGATATTGCGGAACATAGTGCGGTGATTGTGCCGTTGCAGTTGTGGCCGCAGATCAGCGCTGCGCGTCTGCACAATAGCAATATCCGCATTGGTGTGCGTGTCGAGGCCGGTGAAACCTTGGATGCATTGCTGGATGACCTGCCGCATATTGATGTGATTGAACTGGATTTTCCGGCCTTTAATGATGGCCGGTCTTTTTCCAAAGCGGCACGTCTGCGTTCGCATTACGGATTTGCCGGTGAGATCAGGGCAACGGGTGCTGTGCATATTGATCAGGTCAGCGCCATGTTGCGTGCCGGTTTTGATGCTTTGCAGATCAGCGATGCGCGGACATTGCAACGCCTTCTTTCCGGCGAATTGCATGATAGCGGTCTTTATTATCAGCCGGTTGCCGGTGGCATTGCAGGCGCAGAACAGCATATGCCGGGCTATAGCTGGCGGCGGTGTGTGGCGGGATAAAGCGCATTCTCCGCTGCGGCCAACAAGATGAGCGCTTCTGCCAATTCGTCGCTGACAGGCGGCGAAACAGGAATAATGCTTGTTTTATGTGCTGAAAACATTATCTACCAGTCTATATCCCAAGTCTGCGCTGTTCAAAAGGCATCGTTTTGAGTTCTGATACACTTCTCATTCATGTAACCGATCAAAAGGGCGAGCGGCATACGCTTGAGGCCCTGGAAGGCTTTCGTGTGATGGAAGTGATCCGTGACTGGGGGCTGAATATCAAGGCGGAATGCGGCGGTGCCTGCGCCTGCGGTACATGCCATGTCTATGTAGCGCCGGAATGGGCGGAAAAGCTTTATGCGCCGCAGGATGAAGAACTGGATCAGCTTGATCAGACATTCCATGTCGAGGATAATTCGCGCTTGTCCTGTCAGATTATTATGACAGCGGAACTGAACGGGCTGGAAGTCAGTCTGGCACCGGGCACAGAAGCCGACCGCGAAGCGGCTTAAAACATTTTCCCGTCAGCTTTCAGCGGCGGATTTTCACTTTGAATTGAAGGTGACTTTTCCGTCTGCCGTGTGATAGACAGCCATATTCATGCTACATCTGGTTCGGCCGGTTTTACCGGATCAATGGTTTTGATCAGCAGTTTAGGAAAATCTCGTGATACGGCATATTGTGTTTTTCAGCGTCAAGGAAGATCAGGACGTGGAGGATATATGCCGCCGATTGCGTGCATTGGCGACGATTCCTCATTCGGAATGTTTTGAAGTTGTGGCCAATAGCAAGGTTGATCCGATGTGTGACCGGATTGATCTGGTGGTGTATGGTGAATTCCGCGATGAGGCCGCGCTGGCGGCGTTCAAGGCGCATCCGACCTATGATGCAACCACGCAGGCCGTGCGGCCATTGCGCGAATTGCGCTTCTCTGCCGATTTTACATCAACAATTGCCTGATATAATGTGCTGAAAAGCGGTGATATTGCAGTGACAGGTCATGATCAGCGGTTGAAGATTCACTGAAATAGTGATTGTCTGCAATTGAGAGAATGACTGGTCAGGCATAGTTTACATCTTGCCTGACATGAAGTTGAGACAAGCTGCTCAAAGGCCGGTTGTTCCGGCCTGTTTATAGGAAATGCATATGGACGATTATGAAAAATATGCCATGGGCATGATGATCGTTTTCGGCGCTGTAATTATCGGTGCGCTGATGACTGTTCATCTGGTGGTTTATAGCAAGCCGGGCTTTTTGTTCGCTCTGGGTGCGGCTATTGTTGCCTGGTTCTCTGCATTTGCTGTTTTGCTCGACAAGCCACGTGTTTATGGCGCGCTGATTGCGGTGGCCATTTGTCTGGTGGCGGGTTCCATTACGGTCTATGTCAAATAACGGCTCTGCCAGAGTTAACCTGAAGAGTTTGATTAAAGAATTTAAATAAAAAACGCCGCCTTTTCGAGGCGGCGTTTTTGGTTCAGCCATTTCCCGCTCAGATATAAGGGGAGTAGCACTGGCGGCGCGGACCATAATTCGGCTGGAATGTATTGTCCGATGCGCGGTAAGAGCGGTAACGGTTATAGCACCAGTTGATATGGGTTTGATGGCCGGAACGGTAAACCGGCGCAGGACGATAATGGCGCGGCGGTGCCGGACGGTAATAGCGGTATTGTTGCTGATAATGCGGCCGGTAATAGGGTCTGTGATAAGGCCGGTAATGCGGGCGATATTGCGGGCGGCGCTGATCCCAGCGCGGGCCGTGGCCATGGCGGTTCCAGTTGCCTGAACGGCGCTCAGGATAATATTGCACATTCTGGCGCAAGTCCGATGCGGTGTTCACATCCAGCAAAATTGCATTGCGTGCCGCAGCCGCAGGCTGCGCCTGTGCAGCTGTACCAAATGACAGGACACCCATGGTAATGGCGGTCAACGCCGCCGTGAAATAAGAAATCAGCTTTCTCATCTATTTGTCTCCTCAGATCAGGGCGCATAAATTTATTGTTGCATTTACCTTGCACAAAATTGCTTTGCAGTTTTGGCAGCGAAAATGCTTTCGGGAATGACAGGCTACAATTTCCAATATGAACGCTGCATGACTTGTGGCTTTCAGAAAACCAGGAAACTGCGGTGAATTTGTGCAACATGATTTCACAAATCATAACGGCATAGGTAGATTTGGTGAGGCCTGTGCCCCAAAATACCGCAGGCAAAAAGTTTGACATAAAGATATGCTTATGTCATCAAATCGGCTCCTTGAGCATAATTGGCAGGATATAAAATGAGCACTTCTTTGGATGATCTGTTTGGCCCCGTAGCAAATAAGCCGGACGGGTCGGAAGTGCTGGCCGCTTTGCAAAAGGCGGCGCGTGAACGCATCCTTGTTCTTGACGGTGCCATGGGCACGCAGATTCAGGGGCTGGGCTTTCATGAAGAACATTTCCGTGGTGAACGCTTCGCTGCTTGTGAGTGTCATTTGCAGGGCAATAACGACCTTCTCACTTTGACCCAGCCGCAGGCGATTGAAGACATTCATTATGCCTATGCTATGGCTGGTGCGGATATTCTGGAAACTAATACATTCTCTTCCACTTCCATTGCGCAGGCCGATTACAGCATGGAGGCTGCGGTTTATGAGCTGAACCGTGACGGTGCGCGTCTTGCCCGCCGCGCTGCCTTGCGTGCGCAACAAAAAGATGGCCGCCGCCGCTTTGTGGCCGGTGCTTTGGGGCCGACAAACCGCACTGCCTCTTTGTCGCCGGATGTCAATAATCCGGGCTATCGCGCCGTGACATTTGATGATCTGCGCATCGCCTATGCCGAGCAGATCAATGGTCTGGTGGATGGCGGATCGGATATTATTCTGATCGAAACCATTTTTGATACGCTCAATGCCAAAGCTGCGGTTTTTGCCTGTGAGCAGGTGTTTGCGGAAAAAGGCATCCGCCTGCCGCTGATGATTTCCGGCACCATTACTGATCTTTCCGGCCGCACATTGTCCGGCCAGACGCCGACGGCTTTCTGGTATTCGCTGCGCCATGCCCGCCCGTTCACCATCGGTCTGAACTGTGCGCTCGGTGCCAATGCCATGCGTGCGCATCTTGCAGAGCTTTCGGGTGTTGCTGATACTTTTGTCTGCGCCTATCCGAATGCCGGTCTGCCGAATGAATTCGGTCGTTATGATGAAACGCCGGATGTGATGGCCGCGCAGATGGAAGGCTTTGCCCGTGAGGGGCTGGTCAATGTGGTGGGCGGTTGTTGCGGTTCCACGCCGGAACATATTACGGCCATTGCCGAGGCCACGGGCAAATATGAACCGCGTAAAGTCGTGAAACTGGCACCATTGATGCGCCTGAGTGGTCTTGAGCCTTTTACACTGACCAAAGATATTCCGTTTGTGAATGTCGGCGAGCGTACCAATGTCACCGGCTCGGCAAAATTCCGCAAGCTGATTACCGCCGGTGATTATACCACGGCGCTCGATGTTGCCCGCGATCAGGTGAATAATGGCGCACAGATCATCGACATCAATATGGATGAAGGCCTGATCGACAGCCAGAAAGTCATGGTTGACTATCTCAATCTTCTGGCTGCCGAGCCGGATATTGCCCGTGTGCCGGTGATGATTGACAGTTCCAAATGGGATGTGATCGAGGCCGGACTGAAATGCGTGCAGGGCAAGCCGTTGGTCAATTCCATCTCGCTGAAAGAGGGCGAGGAAGCCTTTATTCATCATGCCAAACTGGTGCGTGCTTATGGTGCCGCCGTTGTGGTGATGGCTTTTGATGAGGCGGGGCAGGCGGATACCAAACAGCGCAAGGTCGAGATTTGTACCCGCGCCTATAAAATCCTGACCGAAGAGGTCGGTTTCCCGCCGGAAGATATCATCTTCGATCCGAACGTGTTTGCCGTTGCAACCGGGATCGAAGAGCATAATAATTACGGTAATGATTTCATCGAGGCGACCAAAGAAATCATTGAAACCCTGCCGCATGTGCATATTTCCGGCGGTGTTTCCAACCTGTCCTTTTCGTTCCGTGGCAATGAGCCGGTGCGCGAGGCGATGCATGCGGTGTTCCTGTATCATGCCATTCAGGTCGGCATGGATATGGGAATCGTCAATGCAGGGCAGTTGGCGGTTTATGAATCCATTGACCCGGAATTGCGTGAAGCCTGTGAAGATGTGGTGCTGAACCGGCGCGAAGATGCGACCGAACGCCTGCTGGAAATTGCCGAGCGCTATCGCGGAACTGCCGGTAAGGAAGCCAAAGAGAAAGATTTAAGCTGGCGTGAATGGAGTGTTGAGAAGCGTATTGAACATGCGCTGGTCAACGGCATTACCGAATATATTGAGGCTGATACGGAAGAGGCACGTCAGAGCGCCGAGCGTCCGCTGCATGTGATTGAAGGCCCGCTGATGGCCGGTATGAATGTGGTGGGGGATCTGTTTGGTTCAGGTAAAATGTTCCTGCCGCAGGTGGTGAAATCCGCCCGTGTGATGAAACAGGCCGTGGCGGTTTTGTTGCCCTATATGGAAGAGGAGAAGGCACAGAATGGCGGCGGAGAGCGCCAGAGTGCCGGTAAAATCCTCATGGCAACCGTGAAAGGCGATGTGCATGATATCGGCAAGAATATTGTCGGTGTTGTGCTGGCCTGCAACAATTATGAAATCATCGATCTCGGTGTGATGGTGCCTGCGGCAAAGATTTTGCAGGTGGCACGCGATGAGAAGGTGGATATTATTGGCCTGTCCGGCCTTATCACACCATCACTGGATGAAATGGTGCATGTGGCCTCCGAAATGGAGCGTGAAGGTTTTGATCTGCCCTTGCTGATCGGTGGTGCAACGACCAGCCGTGTGCATACGGCCGTGAAAATCCATCCGAAATATCAGCGTGGCCAGACCGTTTATGTGCTGGATGCCAGCCGTGCGGTTGGTGTTGTGTCACAACTGTTATCGCCGGAGCAGAAAGACGGCTATGTTGCCGATATCCGCGCGGAATATGCCAAGGTAACCGCTGCCCATGAGCGCAGTGAGGCAGAGAAGAAACGCCTGCCGCTGGCCCGTGCCCGTGAAAATGGTGAGAAGCTGGACTGGGCAAATTATACCCCGCCAAAGCCGTCTTTCCTCGGCACCAAGGTCTTTGAAACCTATGATCTGGCAGAACTGGCACGCTATATTGACTGGACACCATTCTTCCAGACTTGGGAGCTGAAAGGCCGGTTCCCTGCCATTCTTGATGATGAAAAACAGGGCCCTGCCGCACGTCAGCTCTATGATGATGCGCAAGCCATGCTGAAAAAGATCATTGACGAGAAATGGTTCGCGCCACGTGCGGTGATCGGCTTCTGGCCGGCCAATGTGGTGGGGGATGATATTCATCTCTATAGAGACGAAAGCCGTCAGGAGCATATGGACACATTCTTTACGCTGCGCCAGCAGCTCTCAAAACGGGATGGCCGTCCGAATGTGGCATTGTCTGACTTTGTCGCACCGAAAGACAGCGGCAAGGCCGATTATATCGGCGGCTTTGTGGTGACCGCCGGAATTGAGGAAGTGGCGATTGCCGAGCGTTTTGAACGTGCCAATGATGATTATTCCTCTATCCTTGTGAAAGCGCTGGCTGACCGTTTTGCAGAAGCTTTTGCCGAAGCCATGCATGAGCGTGTGCGCAAGGAATTTTGGGGCTATGGGGCAGATGAGACTTTCACACCGGATCAGCTGGTGGGTGAGCCTTATGCGGGTATCCGTCCGGCACCGGGCTATCCGGCGCAGCCTGACCATACGGAAAAGACCACTCTGTTCCGCCTGCTGGATGCTACGGCAACCACAGGTGTGGAACTGACCGAGAGCTATGCCATGTGGCCGGGTTCTTCGGTTTCCGGTCTCTATCTCTCGCATCCGGAGAGCTATTATTTCGGCGTAGCGAAAGTCGAGCGCGATCAGGTGGAAGACTATGCTGCACGTAAAAACATGCCGGTGGCCGAGGTCGAGCGCTGGTTGGGGCCGATCCTCAATTACATACCGGATGCATGAGTGAGGCTTGTTGCTGATCTGCCTTGCAACAGAGGGCGGCAGCCTATTGAAACCGGCAGGCACGGCGGCTGATAAGAAAAGCTGCGGAGCCTGCCGGTAATCTGTTTCATTCGGGCGATAAAAATATTTCGCCTCTCAATATATTTCCCATATTTATAAAACTTGTTCATGTGCCATTCAGATTGACTGAGCGATATTCCTGTTGCGCAATCAATGGATTGCACCAGATCCACCGGCATTGATCGTGCTGAGCCGTTTCAGCGGGATGCCGGTGTCTGCAGCTCAAAGGTCACTCATTATGAAACGCTTTATTATCGCTCTTGCTGCTCTTGGTATGATCGCTCCTGTCGCTGCACAGGCTGCTCCTGCCGCACATGCTCCTGCTACTGTTCATGCACAGAAGACTGTGACGCACAAAGCTGCTGCCCATAAGACTGTTAAAGCCAAAAAGGCAACAGCCCATAAAACAGCCAAGCATTCCACCAAGAAAGCTGCTGCAAAACAGGCTAAAAAATAATCCGCAAATACCGGTGTGCCGGATCTCCCGTCCGGCTGACGGTTATTTTCTGGACGCAAGGCATAAATACCGCGAGGTGTTTATGCCTTATTTATTTGATGAGTGTGCTGACATAGGCTGCAATGGCCAGGCTGGAGGTCAGCCCCGGACTTTCAATGCCGAACAGATTAACTAGCCTTTCAATACCATGCTGCTGCGGGCCGGAAATATTGAAGTCAGCCGGTGTTTCCCCTTTGCCGCTGAGCTTCGGGCGCAGGCCGCTATAGGTGGCCTGCAAGGCACCATCCGGCAGTTCCGGCCAATAGGTGCGGATAGCTGCGTAAAAACTGTCGCCCCGCAGTGGATCAACCGAATAATCGGGATTGACGGGTGAGGCACCGCGCTCAAACCATTCCACATCAGGGCCGAAACGCATCTGACCGTTGAGATCAAGCGTCAGATGAACGCCTAAGCCCCCGTCTTCCGGTACCGGATAAATCAGATGCGAGAACGGGTTTTTGCCGAGTGCAGAGAAATAATTGCCCTTGGCGAGGTAAAGCTCCGGCACAAAATCTGCCGCCAGCCCGTTGATGGTCGAGGCGATCGCCTGTGCGCCAAGACCTGCGGCATTGATAAAACGCTCTGCCAGAAGCGTGAATTCCTCACCGCTTTCACGGTCGCGGGTGGTGATGGCAAACCCGTCTGTATTGTGTTCGACGCGCAGAATTTCCGTGTTAAAGGCAATGGCCGCACCGTTATTTTCCGCATCCCCCTGCAGGTTGAGCATCAGGCTGTGACTGTCAATAATGCCGGTGGAGGGGGAGAATAAGGCAGCCGTCGCGCGGATGGAAGGTTCCAGCGCCTGCACCTCAGCCGCGCTCAGACGTTGCAAATCATGCACACCACAGGCTTGGGCCCGTGTTACGATTTTATCCAGCGCGCTATGCTGGCTTTCAGATGTGGCAACAATCAGCTTGCCGCAGCGTTTATGGGCAATGCCCTGCGCCTGCGCATAGGCATAAAGCCGCTTCTTGCCCTCAATACAAAACTGCGCCTTCAGACTGTCCGGCTCGTAATAAATTCCTGCATGGATGACTTCGGAATTGCGCGATGAAGTCTGCGTACCGATCATATGTTCGGCTTCCAGAACCAGTGTTTCAAAACCGCGCAAGGCCATTTCGCGGGCAATTGCCAGCCCCACAACGCCTGCACCGGCAATCACACAAGCTGTCTTATCCATTTGTCATCCCCGTCATGTTTTCCGGTGCAGGTTATGCCGGACTGCGGAGCCTGTGCAAGCCAAAATCACAGTAAAATAAGGTGAAAAAGCAGGTTTTCTGCGGGTGAGAACAGCATTCCATGCTGTGCCGTAACGGCGCAATGAAAATGACATTCACCGCCAAACTTCAAGATTTCATCCTTTCTCACCGCTATCGGCATCCGGCAGGATGGAGAGGATTTCAGCTCCGGGTCAGCACTTTATTTTTAAACCTGCGCGACCGGCCAGAATATGGAAAACAGCATGAGCCTTGCACTGCATTTCGCGGATCTTGTGCCGCTTCCCTCAGACTATCCGGCAAGTGACACAGACCGGACAATCCGGCCTTTAACCCATTTGCAGCGGCTGGAGGCGGAGGCCATCCATATTTTCCGCGAGGTGGCGGCCAGTTTTGCCAAGCCGGTGATGCTCTATTCCGTGGGCAAGGATTCATCCGTCATGTTGCATCTGGCGCGCAAGGCATTTTATCCGGCGCCGCCGCCCTTTCCGTTTCTCCATGTGGATACGACATGGAAGTTTAAGGAGATGATCGCTTTTCGCGATGCGCAGGCCAAGGCTTTCAAGCTTGATCTGCTGGTGCATATCAATCGTGAGGGCGTGGAGGCCGGGATTAATCCGTTTATTCACGGCTCCAATGTGCATACGGATGTGATGAAAACGCAAGCCTTGAAACAGGCGCTGGATCAATATGGCTTTGATGCTGCCTTTGGCGGTGCGCGGCGTGATGAGGAGAAATCCCGCGCCAAGGAACGGGTGTTTTCGTTTCGCAATGCGGCACATGGCTGGGATCCGAAAAATCAGCGTCCGGAAATGTGGAATATTTATAATACGCGGATCAGATCGGGTGAATCGATCCGTGTGTTCCCGCTCTCCAATTGGACGGAGGCGGACATCTGGCACTATATTTATCAGGAAAATATCCCGATTGTGCCGCTATATTATGCAGCTCCCCGTCCGGTGGTTGAGCGCGATCATATGCTGATACTGGCCGATGATGACCGGCTGCAATTGCGCGCGGGTGAAAAGATCGAAACCCGTATGGTGCGCTTCCGCACCCTTGGCTGTTATCCGCTGACCGCTGCGATTGAATCGCAGGCACAGACCCTGCCGCAAATATTGGAAGAAATGCTGCTGACGCGCACGTCCGAGCGGCAGGGGCGGCTGATTGATACGGATGAGGCCGGTTCCATGGAGAAGAAAAAGCGGGAAGGATATTTCTGATGACTGACACACTTTCCCGAACGGATGCGCAGGCTGGGGATACCGGGCCGCAGAATAACAGCGCGGCAATCACCGGCTATTTGCAGGCGCAGGAGACGCGTTCGCACTTGCGTTTTCTGACCTGCGGCTCGGTTGATGACGGTAAATCCACCCTGATCGGGCGGCTGCTTTATGAGGCAAGAAGCCTGTTTGAAGATCAGATATCGCAATTGCATCGCGACAGCCGCAATCACGGCACTGCAGGTGACGCGATTGATTTTGCGCTCCTGGTGGACGGGTTGGAGGCCGAACGCGAGCAGGGGATCACCATTGATGTGGCCTACCGGTTTTTTGCAACGCCCAAGCGCCGCTTCATCGTGGCGGACACGCCGGGGCATTTGCAATATACGCGCAATATGGTGACCGGCGCTTCCACCGCTGATCTGGCTATTGTGCTGGTTGATGCCCGCAAAGGCCTTTTGGAACAGACGCGCCGTCATAGTTTTATCGCCGCGCTTTTGGGCATCCGCCATATTGTGCTGGCGGTGAACAAGATTGATCTGGCCGGTTATGATGAGACGGTTTTTAACCGGATTGTGCAGGATTATCAGGCCTTTGCCGGAGCGCTTGGCTTCAGCACTATTCAGGCTATTCCGCTCTCGGCACGTCTTGGCGATAATGTCAGCACGCTGTCGCAGAATATGCGCTGGTATAAAGGGCCGGTATTGCTGGAATGGCTGGAAAATGTGGCGGCAGACAATGTGGCTGAAACAGAGCCGGATTTTCGCTTTCCTGTGCAATATGTCAGCCGCCCTCATGCGGATTTTCGTGGTTTTGCGGGTACTGTTGCCTCAGGCAGCCTCCGTGTCGGTGATCGCGTTGTGGTGGCGCGCTCCGGCACGGAGGCGGTGATCCGCTATATTATCACGGCGGATGGCGAGCTTGAAACGGCGCAGACAGGGCAGGCGGTAACGCTGGTGCTGGAAGAGGAGCGCGACATTTCCCGCGGTGATATGCTGGCGCATCCACAAGCACGGCCGCAGGTGAGTGACCGGCTGGCCGCCCGTCTGGTCTGGTTCGGGCAGGAGCCGCTGACGGCAGGCAGGCAATATTGGCTGCGCAGCCAGACCGATCAGGTCAGTGCAACGGTGACAACACTGAATTACCGTATCGAGATTGAAGACAGTGAGCGGCAATTCGAGCATCAGCCCGCAGAACACTTGCATCTCAATGAGATCGGGCAGGTGGCCTTGCAACTTGCCGCACCGCTGGCTTTTGATCCTTACGGGGAAAACCGCGCCACCGGTTCTTTCATTCTGATTGACCGGCTGACCAATGCAACCGTTGCCGCCGGTCTGATCGACCATTCGTTGCGCAAAGCCTCGCATATTCATCTGCAGGCGGCAAAAATTACAGCGGCAGATCATGCCGCGCAGAAATATCAAAAACCGGCGCTATTGTGGTTCACAGGGCTATCCGGCTCCGGCAAATCGGCAATTGCCAACGTACTGGAACAACGCCTGCATCAGGCGGGAAAACATACATTCATTCTCGACGGGGATAATCTGCGCCATGGCCTGAACAGCGATCTCGGTTTTACCGCCGCTGAGCGCAGTGAGAATATCCGCCGTGTGGCGGAAACTGCACGGCTGATGCTGGATGCGGGGCTGATCGTGCTGGTTTGTGTCATTGCGCCTTTGGCGCAGGACCGCGCTTTGGCACGCAGGCTTGCCGGAGATGACGAGTTTGCGGAAATCTTTGTCGATACGCCGCTGGAGATTTGTGAGGCCAGAGATGTGAAAGGGCTTTATGCCAAAGCCCGCGCCGGTGAGATTCATGATTTTACCGGGCTTGATGCGCCTTATGAGCGCCCTGAAGCCCCGGAATTACATTTGCAGGGGCAGAGTGGCAGTGTGGATGATCTGGCTGATCATGTTGAAAAATATCTCAATCAGCGCGGTATATTGCAAAGCTATGTGGATGAAGGCTGGTCGATCTGAGTTCAGCCCGCATAACTGTCAGGCATCGGGCAGATGATGCTGTTGCGCAGGCACAGTCTTTGATTTTGTTACAAGAGAATTTCCGGCAAAACCGCTCACAGTTTTGTATGATATGCTCTATAGAACGCACAGTCAGGTGCGAGGGATGGCATAATGCAAAACGGAGAAACATCATTGGCCACGGCTGCGTTAATGGCGGTGATGCAGCGTGCTGCTTTTGAGGCGGGACAGGCAATTATGCGGTTTTATGAAGCCGGTTGCACGGTTACCCTCAAGCCGGATGCCTCCCCTGTCAGCGAGGCTGACCATGTGGCAGAAGCGATTATTCTTAAACATTTGCGTGCATTCCTGCCGGATATTGCAGTGATTGCGGAGGAGGAAATGGCTGCCGGTGCTGCGCCGAGCCAAACCGGCAACCGGTTTTTTCTGGTTGATCCATTGGATGGCACCAAGGAATTTGTACTGCGCAACGGTGATTTTACCGTCAATATTGCTTTGATTGAGGACGGCGCACCGGTATCAGGTGTTGTTTATGCGCCGGTGAGCGGGCGTCTATATTGCGGCTCAGCGGCAGGCGCATGGCAATATCAGGCAGATTTGCAGGGTGATTTCACATTGCAGGCGGCGCAGCCCTTGCGGGTGCGCGATTGTGCGGAAGAAAAAGTGGCCGTGGCCAGCCGCTCTCATAATACACCGGAAACCGATGCCTATCTGCGGGAGCAGGCCATTGCATCCTGTGTCAATGTCGGCTCATCGCTGAAGTTCTGCCTGCTTGCAGCCGGACAGGCGGATGTTTATCCGCGTTTCAGCCGCACGATGGAATGGGACACGGCGGCAGGGGATGCGGTGTTGCGCGCTGCAGGCGGCAAGACCCTGACCCTTGAGAATGTGCCGCTGACCTATGGCAAACGCGGTCAGCAGCATGATGATGATTTTGCCAATCCTTATTTCATCGCCTATGGCGGCTGAGCGCTTGATTTAAGGGGTTACATCCGCCCGCAATTGCGCAACTGTGCTGCATAACGCTGCGATATATTGGTTGCCTTG
Organism: Pseudochrobactrum asaccharolyticum; assembly: GCA_040392545.1. Taxonomy (GTDB): domain Bacteria; phylum Pseudomonadota; class Alphaproteobacteria; order Rhizobiales; family Rhizobiaceae; genus Pseudochrobactrum; species Pseudochrobactrum asaccharolyticum_A. The sequence continues at coordinate 159,581 of JBEBVV010000005.1, forward strand.
CGGGCAGCGCGCTGCACCATCTGGTTGCCGCGCCAACTGCCTTTTGCATAGCCGCCATGGCCGGAATAATAAGCCAGATAAAGATTATACGGATCATTGAGCGAAATGCCGTTTTTGACATTGCTCTGCTTGTGATACCAGCCGACAAAATGGATGGCATCGCCGAAATTGGTGCGGCTTGCACCAAAGCGGCCGGTTTCACGCATATAACGTGTCCAGGTGCCGTCCAGCGCCTGTGAATAGCCATAGGCTGTGGACTGGCGTTTCCACGGAATAAAGCCGAGCAATTTGGTGCGTGGCGGGCGTGCATAGGGCTGGAAGCTGGATTCGGTATAGATGGTCGCCATCATAATCGGGATCGGTACGCCGAAATCCCGCTCTGCTTTTTTTGCATCCTTGTGCCAATTGGTAACCCAGCCGTCGCGCTGGTCAAAAACCGCGCAGGCATTGTTGACGGATTTCGGAGCTGAGGCACAGCCGGCAAGAAAAACAGCAAGGATAAGAATAAATTTTTTCATGGCGGTATCTCTCAGACAAAACAGATATTTCCGTTGTGCGGCATAATTCGTCTGCAAAACGGCATAACAGTCATACGGGGAGCATAACGCCAAAAACGTCGGCAAAATGTGGTGTAAACGGGATTTAACCGGCAATGTTTGTTTGCGTAGTTAATTGTAGGTTAATAACGGGAAATGACTGACAGCCAGCCACTGCACATATTATGCATGCCGGAATGACTTGAAAAGAGAAGGGAAAATATTCGCAGAAAGCGGGGAAAGGTAAGATTTGTGATTCTGATGTGATCACAGATAAGCACTGATAAAGCGCTGTAATATATAGTAATTATAAGAGAAAGAATGGTCGGAGCGAGAGGATTCGAACCTCCGACCCCCTGATCCCAAATCAGGTGCGCTACCAGGCTGCGCTACGCTCCGTTGACCGTGAGGCGGCTTATAGCGCTGCATTTTGTTCTCTGCAAGCGAATTATGCAAAAAAATCAAAACAATTGTTTATTATATGTTTTTTCCGGTTTTCATGGGGAAAAGCAGAGCCTTTGAAAGAGCCGGCTAAGCAGTCGGAAAACGGGTTGAGACGAACATATATATGTAAAGACAGAATTTATAAAATTATAAATAAATCAATGTAATCAATTATTTAGTTGCTAAATTTTCAGATAAGAATCTTTTGTATTTTCCGGTTTTTGATGAAAATCTGCTTGGCAAACGAGAAAATTCGGGCTTATGCTCGGGCTATCAATAGCGAGCAGTTTTCAGATGATTTTTATCTGTGCGGAGTGACATCCGTTCACAGCATGCATGTTCTTTGATTCTTTTCAGGAGCTGATATGCAGTCATATGTGATGCGAAAGCAGTTTCAGGCAAATCACCTGATTAATGATATTTCAGGCGATGATGATTCCTCTTTGGAAAAGACGCCGCTGATTTGTCCGCAAGGGTTCCGGGAATATGATGCGCGCTGGTGGTATGGTTTCAGCGGATCAGACAGAGCACCGGAGATTAATCTTGCGGGGATTACGGCGGTCGGGGCAGGGCTGGCGCATATGTTGCGTCAGCGCGGTGCCGATCCGGCGATTATTGTCGGGCATGATTTGCGCAGCTATTCCTTTGAGGTCAAAACCGCTTTGATCAAGGGGCTGATCTGTGGCGGTGCCCAGGTTTGTGATATCGGGCTGGCTTTGTCGCCAATGGCCTATTTTGCACAATTTGTGCTGAATATTCAGTCCGTTGCCATGGTCACAGCATCCCATAATGAAAATGGCTGGACGGGTATTAAAATGGGGTGCGAGCGCCCCTATACTTTTGCCAATACGGAAATGGCCGAGCTGAAAACCATTGTACTGGAGCAAAAGGCACAGCTAGCTGACGGCGGCAGCTATCATTTCGCGGATAATGTGGAGCGGCTTTATTCCGCCGCTTTGACAAGAGGGCATTTTCTGAAACGCCGTCTTAAAGTGGCGGTTGTCTGCGGTAATGGCACGGCGAGTGTCTTTGCACCGCAAATTCTGCGCCGTATCGGCTGTGACATTATTGAGGTGGATTGCACACCGGACTGGAATTTTCCGCACTATAATCCTGATCCGGAGGCCGCACCGATGCAACAAGCGATGATTGCGGCGGTCAGGCATTATGGCGCCGATCTGGCCTTCGGTTTTGACGGCGATGGTGACCGTTGCGGCGTGGTTGATAATGAAGGCAATGTGCTTTTTGCCGACCGTATCGGCTTATTGCTGGCGCGTGAATTTGCAGCACGGCATGATGGCGCACATTTTATCGTTGATGTGAAATCCAGCAGTCTCTTTGCAAGCGATCCGGTCTTGCAGGCACGAGGTGCCATGGTTGAATATTGGAAAACCGGACATTCCTATATCAAGCACCGTTTGGGGGAATGCGGTGGGCTGGCCGGATTTGAAAAATCCGGTCATGTTTTCCTGTGCCCGCCATTGGGATTAGGCTATGATGACGGGCTGGCAACGGCAATCGCTGTATGTGAGATGCTCGCGGCACATCCGCAACAGACACTGGCGGATTTACACCGGCAATTGCCGCAGAGTTTTGCCTCTCCGACCCTTAATTTCCCTTGTTGTGACCGGCTTAAATATGATGTCACCAAGCGTATCACTGCATATTTTCAACGGCTTTTGCAGGGGGGAGAGCGTTTTTGCGGCCAGCAAATAACAGGGCTTCTGACGATTAATGGTGCACGTATCACGGTGGCTGACGGCACATGGGGGCTGATCAGAGCATCTTCGAATAAGCCGGAACTGGTGATGGTGGCGGAAAGTCCGGTATCGCCGGAGCGTTTACAGACAATGCTCACGGCGCTGGAAGATGTTGTGCAGACTTTCAATACAGAGCACTGGCCGAAAGACAGCGTATCAATACAGGGGTGTTAATAGCTTAGCGGGGGCGTCGGCTATGGCATATGATCAGACAGAACCGGAATTCAAAGCAGAGACGCATTCTGCTCTGCCGTTTTTAAGTTTTGTGATGTGTGGCGGCAGCGGCACGCGCTTGTGGCCTTTGTCGCGGGCGGACAGGCCTAAGCAGTTTCATAACCTGCATGGTGAAAAGAGCTTGTTGACTGATACGCTGGAGCGCTTGCAGGCGCAATCCGGCCTGATGAACCGGATCAGTATTATTGGTGCCGCACAGCATCGGTCACATATCAGGCAAGCTATTGCTGCTTGTGACAGTTTGGATGCGCGTGCGCCGCAAATATTTCTTGAACCAATGGCGCGCAATACCGCCGGTGTGGTTGCCGTGGCTGCGGCCTCAGCTTTGCAGGAACATGAAGATGCATTGCTGCTGTTATGTCCGGCGGATCACGCAATATCAACGGCGGGGGAGTTCTGGCATAGTGTGAGACAGGGGATATCCGCCGCTATGCAGGGTGCGGTTGTCACGTTCGGCCTGTTACCGGAACGGCCTGAAACAGGCTATGGCTATATTGAAGCGGGCACTTCAGAAGACGGGGCTTTTGCTATCCGCCGCTTTGTTGAAAAACCGGATTATGAAACGGCACTGCAATTTATCCGTCAGGGTTGTTTCTTTTGGAATTCCGGTATTTTTCTGGCGCGTGCAGGCATATTACGCAGCGCTTTTCTGGATCATGCGCCGGATATCTGGCAAACCGCCCAAAGAGCGGCTGCTATAGGCAGAGCCGGAACTGAAGTTGGCACAGAGATCACGCTGCCGGAAAACGCTTATGCGGCAATGCCTGCCATGTCTTTCGACCATGCGATTATGGAAAAGCTGCGTAATATTGCGCTGGTACCGGCATCATTTCGCTGGAGTGATCTCGGCTCATGGCAGTCCTTGCTACATTTACAGCAGAGCCATGGCGAACAGGATAGCAGCGGTAATAGTATCAGCGGCGATGTGATTGCCGAGAATTGCCGCAACAGCTATTTGCGCAGTGAAAACGGGTTGCTTGCGGTGTCCGGTCTTTCGGATATGGCGGTGATTGCAACTGCGGATGCCACATTTATCGCCCCGCTGGAGCAGGCGCATCATATGCAGGCGGTGATCGGGCAGTTAAAAACGCAAAATCGCAGAGAATTATATTATGAACCGACCTTGCAGCCGCAGACCGATCTGAGCGGGCAGGTGCGGAACTGGTTGTTTGAGAAAGCCCTGCCTTTTTGGGCTGCCAATGGCGTTGATTATCATAATGGCGGTTTTCATGAGCGCCTGTCTTTGTGCGGAAAACCTTTGCAAGGCATGCGCCGGTCACGCACGATGGCGCGGCAAATCTATGCTTTTGCCAAAGGCCATGCTGTCGGATGGACGGGCCAAGAGGCATTGCCGTTGATCGCTCACGGACTGGCCTTCATGCAGGCCAGAGGGCGCAGCCCGAAAGGCGGTTGGGTGCAGTCTTTACATGCTGACGGCACTGTGGCGGAACAGGGGCATAATTTTTATGATCAGGCCTGCATGTTGCTGGCGCTGGCCTATGCCAAAGCGGCTGGCCATAACCATGCTTTACAACTGGCGCAGGAGACATTTGCCTTTCTTGACAAGGAAATGGCGCATCCTCATGGCGGCTTTTTTGAAACGGAGAGTGACGGGCATAATGCTGCAGCAGTGCTGACCAGCAACGCACATATGCATTATTTTGAGGCTTGTCTGGCATGGCATGAAGTGAGCGGTGATGCAGCTTTTTTACACCGTGCGGCAGAGATCGCCGAATTGTGTCACCATATTTTCTTTGATCCTGATCATTGGTGTATCGGGGAGTTTTTTGACCGGAACTGGCAGCGGGCAGGCGGTGCGCAAGGCGATTATACGCAGCCCGGTCATGCCTTTGAATGGGCGGCATTATTGAGTGATTATGCGCAGCGTTCCGGCTGCGTGCGTTCCCGCCATATGGCCTTTCGCTGTTACAGCCATGCACTGGCTTCAGGCACAAACCGCGCAACCGGTCTGATCTGCAATGCAGTTTTTCGGACAGGCAGGCCGCTTGATAGCGGCAGCCGCAGCTGGCAGCAATGCGAGGCCATTAAAGCGGCGCTTATGCTGGATGGTCATCATAATATTGATCTGAAACCGGAGATCGAAAACCGGATTGAGACGCTGTTTCGCTGGCATTTATATCCGGCACAACAAGGCCTGTGGATTGATCAGATTGATGGCACAGGTGCGCCACGATCCGGCCATGTACCGGCATCCATTCTCTATCATCTGGTCAGTGCGCTGACCTTATATCTGGATAAAACCGGCATGGCACAGATGCCGGATTCTGAGGCGGCTATAGCAACGGGAAATGGTGCGGGAGCTATAAGTGAAACAAGCTACCTGCCTGTGTGAATACGCATTCGCGAAGGATCAGACGGGGCAGAACCGGAAGCATATCTGTTCCGAATGAGGGCATTAAACCCTTGCGGGTAGGCGCACTGAAAACACGCGCAATCAGCATTCTGATTGCGTTTGAGCGCGATATGTTTCGTTTGCAAATTACCTGATAAACCATGCCTGTCATGCAGGCTTATGCTTTTACCACGCATATCAACCCGCATTTATTTGTGAAATTATTGTCGTATAGAATAAACTTAACTGAATATCGCTTTCATCTGCTTGTGTTCAGCCAATGATTAGCTATCCTGAAAGCCATTGTTTTCTTGTGAGCATCGGGCAGATTTTCATGCAGCATTCTCCGCGTCATCGTGCCATTCTTGAGCTGGCCAAACTCAAAGGTCAGGTTCTGGTGGATGATCTGGCGGAACAGTTTCAGGTCAGCCCGCAGACAATCCGTAAAGATCTCAATGATTTGTGCCGCGCACAATTGCTCACGCGCACCCATGGCGGAGCGCTGTTTCCCTCCGGCGTTGAAAATCTGGAATATGAAGCACGCAGGCAGATTGCGGCGTCTGAAAAACAGGCGATCGGCAAGGCTGCGGCTGCCCTGATACCGGAAGGCGCTTCACTTTTTATCAATATCGGCACCACCACAGAGGCTGTCAGCCAGCACTTGCTGTCCCATAGCCAATTGATGGTCATCACCAATAATATCAATGTCGCCAGCCGTTTGCGTGTCTATTCGGGGCTGGAAGTGATCATTGCCGGTGGTGTTGTGCGTGCCAGCGATGGCGGTATTGTCGGTGAAGCGGCGGTCGATTTTATCCGTCAGTTCAAGGTGGATTATGCGATTATCGGCGTCTCGGCCATTGATGCGGACGGGGCCTTGCTGGACTTTGACTATCGGGAAGTGAAGGTGGCGCAGGCGATTATTGCCAATGCGCGTCATGTCATTTTGGTGGCGGATTCCACCAAGATGGAACGCAGTGCTCCGGTGCGGATGGGGCATTTATCGCAGGTTGATACTTTCATTACCGATCAGTGTCCTGAGCCTGCCTTGCGCCAAATCTGCGCCGATCATGATGTGAAACTGATCGAAGCGATGAAACTGTAAGCGCAGCCTGTCATGAGAGCTGGCCTGTCCTGCGCTGAAAATGCGATGCATAGACGTGCCTTTGCCTCCTTGCGGGTAAAGGAGCATGTGTATCATTCCGGCAGACAGTGCCTCAGTACAGCATTTGCATCACAAGAAACTATGCCGCATTCTATTTGTGTGAAGTTTCGTTTTTTCGCTCGATTTAGTTTCGTTTTTTATTATATTACTTTCGTATGGTGACCGCTTCCGCATTGCAAGGCGATTCCGGTGCACCATTTTTGCGGTGTCACAGCCATGTTAATTTATCATGCTTCAAGCATCTGAATAATTTACAGGCATGGCTTTTCGGCGGAGTTTGCGGCGTGGTTGCAAATACGGATTTCGATATTTTCATTATTGGCGGCGGCATTAACGGTTGCGGCATTGCGCGTGATGCGGCAGGGCGCGGTTATCGCGCGGGCCTGGCTGAAATGAAAGATCTTGCCAGCGGCACCTCTTCACGGGCAACCAAGCTCATTCACGGCGGTTTGCGCTATCTGGAACATTATGAGTTTCGTCTGGTGCGTGAAGCGCTGATGGAGCGCGAGGTGATCTGGGCCAATGCACCGCATTTGGTCAAGCCGATGCGCTTTATCCTGCCTTATCATCCAGGTGGTGTGCGTCCGGCATGGTTGTTGCGGCTGGGGCTGTTTCTCTATGATCATATTGGCGGGCGTAAATTGCTGCCTGCAACGCGCACGCTGAATATGAAAACCGACAAGGCGGCTGCACCGCTCAAAGACCTGTTTACCAAGGCGTTTGAATATTCCGATGCGTGGGTTGATGATGCGCGTTTTGTGGCACTCAATGCCATGGATGCCAAAGAGCGCGGCGCGGATATCCGCACCCGCACCAAGGTGACCAGTGCCAGACGCGCCGGTGATGTCTGGCATATTACACTCACCGATCTGCGCACCAATCAAACCAGCGAAGTGACATCACGCCTGCTGGTCAATGCCGCAGGGCCGTGGGTGGATCGTGTTCTTGCCGGTATGGAAGGTTTGGCCGAGGTGCATAATGTGCGTCTTGTGCAGGGCAGCCATATTATCGTGCGCAAAAAATTTGACGGTGACCGCTCTTATTTCTTCCAGAATAATGATGGTCGCATTATTTTTGCCATTCCTTATGAAAATGATTTCACGCTGATCGGTACCACGGATCAGGATTATCACGGTGATCCGGCGAAAGTTGAAATCACCTCTGCTGAAACAGACTATCTGTGCGCTGCGGCGAGTGAATATTTCCGGGAGCCTGTGCGCCGTGAGGATATTGTCTGGGCTTATTCCGGTGTGCGTCCGCTCTATGATGACGGTGCGGATAAGGCACAGGAAGCAACCCGCGATTACGTGCTGAAAGATGATGCCGGAGAAGGCAAAGCACCGCTGATCAATATTTTCGGCGGTAAAATCACCACCTATCGCCGCTTGTCCGAACATATGCTGCAGAAGATCGAGCACTATCTGGGCAAAAAAGGCGCGCCATGGACAGATAAGGCACCTTTGCCGGGCGGTGATTTTCCGGTGCAGGATTTTGGCCGGATGAGCGCAAAGCTCAGCGCCCATTATCCTTATCTGACACCGGCGCATGCGGCGCGTCTGTTCCGCATGTATGGCACGCGTGCCCAGTGGGTTCTGGGCAATTCCGCGGCCTATAAAGATCTCGGCCAGCATTTCGGTGCCGATCTTTATGAGGCGGAAGTGCGCTATATGATGGTGCAGGAATGGGCGCTGACCGCAGAAGATATTGTTTGGCGCCGCAGCAAGCTCGGCCTGCGCATGAGTGACAGCGAAATTGCAGCACTTGATACCTTTATGAAGGCCGAAACCGGCTATCAGGGTGCCTGAATTTTCCGGCAATAACGGGGCTTTGCACAGGCAGATGGCTATGCCTGTGCCTAAACTTGGCATGTCCGGCTGAGTTGATCGCGGATTGTTGTTCTTCACAGCAGCTTAAAACTGGACTATCATTCCCGCACAGACTTTGAATGAGGCTGCGGAGTGTGTTGAGCCGAAGCCGGAATGTGCCGCATTCAATTCTATTCATTGCGCCGTTCCGGATGATTGCCGGATTGCAGAAAAACGCCTGGAAACAGGCTTTGCATGAGGCTGTCTGAGCCGGAAATTGCGACAGCATGACCGGTAGAATCAGGCTTTTCCCGCTCCCTATGGCTGCCACTTGCGCAGTGTCGGCATTGTCATATCATCTTGTCCGCTCATCAGGGCGGGCAGGCAGAATGCTCTGGGAGGAGCATGGGATGGACATCGGGTCAGGCGATATATCCGCATATGCGGAACAGACAGGTTTTTCCGCTCATGCGGAACGTGTTCAATCGGCTATTGGCGGCAATGGCGCGGCGCGGTCTGCGCTTGTCGCCTCATGGCGGCGTTCTGTTCGTCTGCATGGGCTGAAGCCGCAGGATGCGGGCAGGCCGCAAACCGTCACCGAGCAGGAATTGCGCGAGGTGCGCGAATATAATGGCGCGCTTACCCATCTGGCGCAGCCGGTGCTTGACCGGTTATTTTCATCTGTCGGAGGTATCGGCTGCTGCGTCTTGCTGGCTGACAGCAATGGTGTGCCGGTGGAGCGGCGCGGTGCGGTTGCTGATGATGACACATTCCGCCATTGGGGGCTGTGGACAGGGGCAATCTGGAGCGAGGCCTGTGAAGGCACCAATGGTATCGGCACCTGTATTGTTGAACAGCGGGCAGTGACGATCCATCGGGATCAGCATTTTCATGCCAGAAATGCGGGGCTTTCCTGTTCGGTCGCCCCCATCCATGATCATTTGGGACGTCTGGTTGCGGTGCTTGATGTATCTTCCTGCCGTTCTGATCTGACAGAGGCCTATGCCGGCCTGATCTTTGCTGCGGTTAATGATGCCGCGCGTAAAATCGAAACAGATTATTTCCGCTATCATTTTCAGAAAGCCCGTATCGTTCTGGCACCGGTGGCCGAACATAATAGCGGCGCGCTTCTGGCGATCGACCGTGATGATATGGTGATCGGCGCCAGCCGTTCGGCGCGGATTGCGCTGGGGCTTAGCGAAGATGGTTTGAAAGATCCCGTACCGGCGGCAGATTTCTTCGGAAATCTGACCGAGCAGGCAACGGATATGGCCGAAGCTGAACGCGGCGTGATTGTCCGCGCGCTTGCCCGTGCAGAAGGCAAGGTTTCGCTGGCGGCAAAAATACTGGGCATGAGCCGTGCAACTTTGCATCGCAAGCTGAACCGGTTGCAAATCGGGCGCTGACAGACCCGCAATTTCTGCCCTGCATGAAGATGCGGCCCATTTTACTCTGTCTTCGAAACTGTCTCATTCTTGCGACATTGCCGGCAACTGTTTGTTGTGCGGCCTCCGTTCGTCTCATGACAAGCAGGAGAATTCAGGCAAGATTATTCATGAAATCCGGCCTCTGTATCTGAGGAGAGATCTGTGCCGGTACGGGAGGCGCATCCTGAAAACTACATCACGGTTTTTGGAAACAGATGCGCAGTGATGACAGGGAGAGAGACTATGAACAAGGTTGAAGTAAGCCGGACAGTTCATCCGAAATTTGCCAAACGCTACGGCAATTTCATCGGCGGCAAATGGGTGGAGCCGAAATCCGGACGTTATTTTGAAAATATTTCACCGGTTAACGGGCAGGTTCTTTGTGAAGTGGCCCGTTCCGATGCAGCCGATGTGGAACTGGCACTGGATGCGGCCCATGCTGCCAAAGAGGCTTGGGGACGCACCAGTGCCGCAGAACGTGCGCTGATTCTCAATAAAATTGCCGACCGTATGCAGGATAATCTGGCACTGCTGGCCGAGGCAGAAACATGGGATAACGGCAAGCCGATCCGTGAAACCACCAATGCTGATATGCCGCTGGCCATTGACCATTTCCGCTATTTTGCCGGTGCTATCCGCGCGCAGGAAGGCGGTATTTCCGAGATTGATCATGATACGGTTGCCTATCATTTCCATGAACCGCTGGGTGTGGTCGGGCAGATTATTCCGTGGAACTTCCCGATCCTGATGGCTGTGTGGAAACTGGCACCGGCACTGGCTGCCGGTAACTGCGTGGTGCTGAAACCGGCTGAACAGACACCGGCGTCTATTCTAGTGCTGGCAGAACTGATCGGTGATCTGCTGCCTGCCGGTGTGCTGAATATTGTCAATGGTTTCGGCCTTGAAGCCGGTAAGCCTCTGGCCTCCAGCCCGCGTATTGCTAAAATCGCCTTTACCGGTGAAACCACCACCGGCCGCCTGATCATGCAATATGCCAGCCAGAATCTCATTCCGGTGACACTGGAACTGGGCGGCAAATCACCGAATATCTTCTTTGAAGATGTGACGGCGGAAGATGATGATTATCTTGATAAGGCGATTGAAGGCTTTGTGATGTTTGCCCTCAATCAGGGCGAAGTGTGTACCTGCCCGAGCCGTGCGCTGATCCATGAGAAAATCTACGATCAATTCATGGAAAAAGCTCTGAAACGGGTGAATGCGATTGTGCAGGGTGACCCGCTTGATCCGGCAACCATGATCGGTGCACAGGCTTCGCAGGAACAGCTGGAAAAAATCCTCAGCTATCTGGATATCGGCCGTCAGGAAGGTGCGCAAGTGCTGGCAGGTGGTGAGCGTAACCAGCTCGGCGGCGATCTGGCCGGTGGTTTCTATGTGAAGCCGACAGTCTTCAAAGGCAATAATAAGATGCGGATTTTTCAGGAGGAAATCTTCGGACCGGTGGTCTCCGTCGCAACATTCAAGACGGATGAAGAAGCACTGTCGATTGCCAATGATACACTTTACGGCCTTGGCTCCGGTGTGTGGACGCGTAACGGCAACCGCGCATATCGCTTTGGACGCGGCATTCAGGCAGGCCGCGTCTGGACAAATTGCTACCATGCCTATCCGGCACATGCGGCCTTTGGCGGTTACAAACAATCCGGTATCGGCCGTGAAAACCACCTGAAAATGCTCGACCATTACCAGCAGACAAAAAATATGCTGGTGAGCTACAGCCCTAAGAAACTGGGCTTCTTCTAACTATCTGCAAGGTGATCCGGCACTGCCGGATCACCGCATCTCTTGACTGAAGACTGACTTCATAAATGAAGCGGAAAGGAGCGATCTCTTTTCCGCAAAAGGAGACTGTTATGGCAAAGACGATGAAAGCCGCCGTGGTGCGGGAATTCGGAAAACCCCTGACAATTGATGAAGTACCGGTGCCAGTGCCGGGCCCCGGGCAAATTCAGGTTGCTATTCAGGCATCCGGTGTCTGCCACACGGATTTGCATGCAGCGGAAGGCGACTGGCCGGTCAAGCCGAACCCGCCGTTCATTCCGGGGCATGAAGGTGTGGGCTTTGTCTCCGCTGTCGGTGCCGGTGTCAAACATGTCAAGGAAGGCGACCGCGTTGGTATTCCGTGGCTTTATACGGCCTGCGGCTATTGCCGCCATTGTCTTGGCGGTTGGGAAACGCTTTGCGAGGCACAGGAAAATACCGGCTATTCGGTGAATGGCGGTTTTGCTGAATATGTGGTGGCTGATCCGAATTTCGTTGGTCATTTGCCGAAGAATATCGAATTTAATGAAATTGCGCCTGTGCTTTGCGCGGGTGTAACGGTCTATAAAGGGCTGAAAGTCACCGATACCAAACCGGGTGACTGGATGGTGATTTCCGGTATTGGCGGGCTTGGTCATATGGCTGTGCAATATGCCAAGGCCATGGGGCTGAATGTTGTGGCCGTCGATATTGATGATGCCAAGCTTGATCTGGCACGACGGCTTGGGGCTGTTGCAACTGTTAATGCCAAAACCAGCAATGATCCGGCAGCGGAAGTGAAGAAACTGACTGATGGCGGTGCGCAGGGCGCGCTGGTGACGGCGGTTTCCCCGAAAGCTTTCCAGCAGGCGCTGGGGATGATGTCACGCGGCGGCACGATTGCGTTCAACGGTCTGCCTGCCGGTGAATTTCCGGTGTCTATTTTCAATATGGTGCTGAATGGTGTGACCTTGCGCGGTTCTATTGTCGGTACAAGGCTGGACTTGCAGGAGTCGATTGATTTTGCCGCTGATGGTAAAGTGAAGGCGACGATCAGCACTGACCGGCTGGAGAATATCAATGCGATTTTTGACAAGATGCGCAAAGGTGAAATCGAAGGCCGTATCGTGATGGATATGACCAAATAAATCAGTAAACCGGAGAAATGCTGGATCATTCTCTCCGCTTTAAAGGAGGGCATCATGACGGATACGCTGAACAAGGCAGAGCCCCCGCTGCTTGATAAAGTCAGCGCGACGCCGGATGCCCTCAAACTGATTGCTGAATTGCAGGCGGAATACGGGCCGGTGATGTTTCACCAGTCCGGTGGTTGCTGTGATGGTTCATCGCCGATGTGCTATGCGCAGGGTGATTTTCTGATCGGCGATCAGGATGTGCTGCTGGGTGAGATTGGCGGTGCACCGTTTTATATCAGTCGCCTGCAATATGAGGCATGGAAACATACCGATCTGATTATTGATGTGGTGCCGGGGCGCGGCGGGATGTTTTCGCTGGATAATGGCCGTGAGGTGCGTTTTCTCACCCGTTCGACGATTTGTAAAATCTGAATTTCCCAAGACACGCTGTAAAACCGCGTGACGTAAAAAAGGGCGGAAGTTTCCGCCCTTTTTTGTGTGCTGATTGTGCTGATTGTGCTGATTGTGCTTATGGCAGCTTATAGGCCATCACATAATCACCGGCTTTGGTGCCGACAGAACCATGGCCACCGGCAACGATGAGCACATATTGTTTGCCGTCTTTGCCGCTATAGCTCATAGGTGTGGACTGACCGCCAGCGGGCAGGCGTGTCTGCCAGAGCTGCTTGCCGGTGGTGAGATCATAGGCGCGGAGATAATCATCAACCGCCGCACCGAGGAAGGCAACGCCGCCTGCGGTGATCATCGGGCCGCCGATGCCCGGCACGCCGAGTTTCAGCGGAATTGGCACTGGTGCCATATCCTCAACCGTGCCGTTTTTATGTTTATAGGCAATTTTGCCGGTACGCAGATCAACACCGGCCACATAGCCCCATGGCGGGGACTGGCACGGAATGCCAAGCGGCGACAGGAATGGCCCCATAAACACACCATAAGGGGCGCCGTCATTGCGGTTTAGCCCTTGTTCACTGGCTTTTTCATCCTCACCTTTCGGCGGGATCTGATCTGCAGGCACAAGGCGCGAGGTGAAAGCCAGATAGGTCGGCATGCCGAACATCACCTGACGTTTCGGATCAACCGCCACACTGCCCCAGTTGAACACCCCGAAATT